>NZ_CP151996.1:1200000-2400000 GCF_038593855.1 Lysinibacillus sp. FSL M8-0337
AATACAGTGGCAAACTTTATTTCCTTAGTAAACGAAGGATTTTATGATGGACTTATTTTTCATCGTGTAATTCCTGGCTTTATGATTCAAGGGGGCGATCCTTCAGGAAATGGATCAGGTGGTCCCGATTATTCGATTAAAGGTGAGTTTACTGAGAATGGCTTTGAAAATAATTTAAAACATGAACGCGGTGTCATTTCAATGGCACGGACAGGTGATCCAAATTCTGCGGGCTCTCAATTTTTTATTATGACGGAAGAAGCGTCACATCTTGATAAACAATATGCTGCATTTGGCAAAGTGATTGAAGGAATGGAAACGGTAGATGAAATCGTTGCTGTGGAACGTGATGCCACAGATAAGCCATTAGAAGATCAAATCATGAAAAAAGTCGAAGTGGATACAAAGGGCTTTGACTACCCTGCACCAGTAGTGCAAAAATAGTACGCACATTAAAATACACGTTGATTGGCTGCGATGATGCGCAGCTGGTCAACGTGTTTTATTTAGAGGAGCGAAAAGATTTTCGTTCCTCTTGTTTATTTTAGTAATTCTAAAACGCCTTGGCTTGTTTGATTTATGTGGGCCATCATGGATTGAGATGCTTGTAATAATACTTGGTCTTTTTGTAATTTAGAAATTTCCTTAGCCATATCGGTGTCGCGTAATTTAGACTCTGCAGAAATAAGATTTTCTTTAGCATTATTAACATTAGTTAAAATGTGTTCTAATGCATTCTGATATGCCCCGTATTTTGAACGTTCTTTCGAGACATATAGGCTAGCATTGTCGATGAAGGCAAGCGATTGTTCAGCATCTTCGCGTGTTAAGACGTTAAGACCATCAATACCAAGGGAAGTAGTACGCGCATCTGTTAATACAACTTTAAAATGATGTCCTGCATTTGGACCTACTTGTAATAACAAATAATCTGAATCAACTGTTGACGGTGTCCAAGTACTATCTGTTACAGTTGGAGGAACATCTAATCCATAGAAAGTATTCACTTCTAGCGTTTCTCCAGGTGTAAGTGCACGTTCATTCCATTTTAATGCATAACCGCTGTCACCAACTGGGCGATTATTATCAGTCCAAGCGGGAGATTGAATATTTGTGTATTGACCAACACGGAATTCATCTGGAGCTATTAGAATATTGTTGCCAGTAATTGTACCTTTTGCTTTTAATTCTGAATTCCCTGCATTATTAAAGACTTCAAATGAATTAGGCACATCGCTTCCTACAAAACCTTTTTCATATGCCAACTGTTGATTATCAACTATAATTGGTGCTCTATCATCGGTATCCAACATTGTATCCATATGGAAATAGAATCCGACATTTTGAGGGCTACTACTTGTATTTTCTATACTATATTTAAATTCAAATTGATCTTCTACTAATTTTACAAATTGAGTAACTTGTATATCATTTATGGAATAGACAGTTTTAAATATACCATTCGAATAAGTTGTAGGCTGCAATATATTTGCTTTTAAGTTACTAGAACTACCATTTACTAATAATGAAGGTTGGGTTGTTGCTTTACCTGCACCATAAATTAAAATTCGATTATCATCATTTTCACTACCCGGATAGCCAAGATTTGTTCGCAAGTCAAAGCTACCATCTGGCGTAACATTTAATGCAAGATATTTATTCATTATATAATTTTCTGCACCTTCAATTTCAAAGTAACCTGATAACTTCTCTTGGCGTAATGGATGCAACATATTGTATTCCGTGTTATTTGCAATGTCATTAATACCGCTTTTAATGGCATCAATCTCTTTTTGAATTAGTGCACGGTCTTGGTTTGTCAATGTATCATTGCATGCTTGCAGTGTAAGCTCACGCAAACGAATTAAATTTGGATTTTGAATTTGGGCAAGCCCTGATTCAGCAGTTTGGATAAGTGATATTCCTGCTAGTCCATTTTGCTCCGCTTGTTCCAGCCCGCGAATTTGCCCTCTCATTTTTTCGCTAATACCAAGCCCTGCAGCATTATCGGCAGCTTTATTAACTTGGTAACCAGTAGATAATTTATTAAGTGTTTTATTCAACTCAGTATTTAGATGGTTATAACGATTTTGAGTAAATAGACCTTTGCTTTGTTGAATTTTCATAACTATTCTCCTAATATTATATATAGAACTATTTTATTATTATAACCCAATATTCTACAAAACAAGAAATGTAGTGAAATAAACTTTAAGGGATAGATAAACAGATAAAAAGTACGGGGTAATCAAATGTTTTTATTGGTATTTTTATTTTATATAAACAATAATGTTAAATTGTGTTATTGTTTAAATGTTGTTGTTAAAGATAAAGGATTAGAGAGGGGACGACAATGGAAATAAAGATATTAACTAAGAATGATTTTATATATTATTTAGAGTCACTAAATGAACTTTTTAGAATTTCATTTAATCGTGATATTCATCCGAATTTTCTAAAATGGAGGTATTATGATAATCCTTGTGATGATTTATTAGTTGCTGTTGCGATAGATAATAATAAAATTATTGCAAATTATTCTGCTTCACCTCATTTAATAGAGAATGATAAAACTACATATAAAGCTGCACTGTCAATGACAACAATGACACATCCTGATTATAACGGTCTCGGTTTATTTACTAAATTAGCTGAACTATTATATCAAGAGATGATTAGAAGAAATTACAGTTTAATTTGGGGGTTTCCTAATAATAACTCTCATGGCATTTTTAAAAATAAACTACAGTGGCAAGATATTTATGAAATTCCGACATTTACATTAAATCTATCCACAGCAAAAATGAATGATTTAGACGATCTTTATAGTTATGGTTTTGACAATAGCTTTGACAAAATAGTTATGTTTTCTAAAGAAAAACAATATCAGGTCAAAAAAAGTTCAGCGTATTATAAATGGCGTTATTTAAATAATCCTGTAAATGAATATTACAATTATTATTTGAAAGATTTGGATGTATATCGAGCTAATATTATTTATAAGGAATATGGAGCTAGTATAGATATTGTTGAAATCAACGGATTAACGGATGTTGATAAAATTAAATTAATAAAGAAATTAATAAATATTTTTAAAGAGCAGAAAAAAGAGCAAATAAATTGCTGGCTAAATGTAAATGATCCACTTCATAGTGCTTTTGAGAGAATTGGGTTTACAAATACTATGCCTATTACATATTTTGGAGCTAGAAGCCTTGATGAGAATATAAACATTCGTTCTTATAAATCGTGGAACATTTTTATGGGTGATTCAGATGTCTACTAAAAAAATAGTTGCTTTTACTGGAATTCGTTCAGACTATGATTTACTAAGCAAATTATATAGCGAAATAAATAAAATCGAGGGTTTTGAACTAAAATTAATTGTTAGTGGTGCACATCTTTCTGAAACGATGGCATACTCTGTGCAAGAAATAATAAAGGATGGCATTCCTATTTTAGCAAAAATTGAATCTTTATTAGACTCTAATAGTCTTGCTGGTAGGGTCAAGTCTTTATCTATTCTAATGCAAGGAGCCATCCATTCAATAGTAGATTATAATCCAGATTTAATAATTGTAGTTGGTGATAGAGAGGAAGTCCTAACTGGAGCAACGATTGGGACCTATTTAAATATACCTGTCGCGCATTTTTTTGGAGGCGATCATAGTACGGACGGTCATGTAGATAACCCTATCCGCCACGCTACTTCCAAATTAGCTAATATTCATTTTGTATCTAATGAAGTTTCAGAAAAAAGATTGCTTGCAATGGGCGAAGAAAAATCAAGAATTTTTAACATTGGTAGCCCTTCATTAGACAAATTTAAAGATACACCCATTTTAACTAAAGAAGAAGTGTTTAATAAGATAGGTATTTCAATGGATATTGAAGATTATGCATTGTTGATTTTTCATCCTGAAGCACAACATGAGCGGGACTCTGGAGAACATTTGAGTAATATATTGGATGTTTTAAAAGAAAAAAATATTTTTACATTTGTAGGATATCCAAATTCGGATAGTGGTCAAGTAGAGATTATCAATACATTAAAAAAATATTCTTCTGATACTAATTTTTTTATGTATAAAAACCTTCCAAGAGATATATTTGTAAATCTTTTTAGAAATAGTTCTTTTTTAATTGGGAATTCAAGTATGGGGATTTATGAAGCACCTATGATAAAAAAGCCAGTAATTAATGTAGGTAATCGGCAAGTCGGAAGATATTCTACTGAAAACGTTCTATTTGTTGATAGTTCTAAACAATCGATAAAAAATGCAATTCATAGACTATCAAATGTGGATTATATAGAAAAATTACAAAATGTAAAATCTATTTACGGGGACGGTCAATCCACACAAAGAGCATTAAAATTTTTACAAAATTTAAATTACAGTGATTTTATATATAAAATAACAGACCCATTGGAGGACTTAGATGAATGAGTAAAAATGTCGTGATTGTAACACCTCACCCAGATGATGAAACGCTAGGGTGTGGGGGTACTATTTTAAAACATGTAGAGCATGGTGATAAAATTTTTTGGCTAATTATTACTACTATGGGTAGCTTTTTTAAAGAAGAAGCTAAATTGAAAAGAGCTAAGGAAATTGCAAAGGTGGCAAAGCAATATAACTTCAATGAAACCTTTGAGTTGGGATTTGAAGCGGCTATGTTAGACCAAGTCCCAGAAAGTAATTTAATTGGAGCAATTAGTAGTGTTTTTCATAAAATTCAACCAAACATAATATACGTACCCTATCCAAGTGACATTCATTCTGATCATAAATTTGTGTTTGATGCAACTATGGCTTGTACTAAATGGTTTAGATACTCATCTGTAGAAAAAGTATTAGCTTATGAAACTTTATCTGAAACGGATTTTACAATAAATCCTGATGCAAACAATTTTAGACCTAATGTTTATGTTGATATTAAAGACTATTTACAGCGTAAGATTGAAATTATGAATATTTATGAATCAGAAATTAGTAACTTTCCATTTCCAAGAAGTGAAAAAGCTGTTTCATCACTTGCTTATGTTCGTGGTGCTGCAAGTGGCTTTGAGGCTGCAGAAGCATTTATGTTATTAAAAGAAAGGATTATATGATTGTTAGTAGGGTGCGCCAATATTTTTCTATCAAAGAATAACTGAAAGGGAGGCACAAGGTGTCCTCTTTCAGTTTTTTATTTTTGGAGTGCATTTTTTGATATTTCTAGGATTGAAGAAGGTATATACTCTTTTTGCATGGAAATAAGCCAAATAAAATCATCTTCAGCAATAATTTGAATGTCGTATCCAAGTTGGATGAGTTGCTCTGCTTTTAAATGTTTCGTGCTTTTGCCTCGTCGGTTATGACCGAGAATAACAAAAGCGGTGTCCTTAGTGACAGCCCCTTGCATTAAACCGCCACAAGCTCGTGCTTTTTTTGCAGCTTCTGCGCGTGTCATCGTAGAAAGAGCCCCTGTAAAGACGATTTGTTTATTATAAAATGGATGCATTATACGTTCGGTTAGATTAGTAAGAAAGATAATGTCATCGTTGTCCTTATTGGTGTTCATATAGATTCTCCTAAGAGCTTAATATTAAAGGGCGAGCCACTTGTTCGTAGGCTTGCATTTAGGCAATAACTACTGCTACTGTATTTGTAAAATAGTACTTTCACGTAAATAAGTAACGTTATATTGAATGGCTAATTGTTGTAAAAAACAAAGAAGCGCTGGTATTTGACAAGTAAGAAGCAGTTGCTCGTATGTTCGTTTTTCTTCTATTGAGGCTACTTTACGGAAATATCCCCACATATGCTGACAAGCATTGCGCATGCTGCCTTCAGTTGGCGTTTGTTGTAATGCAACTTCGATTAATTGTTTAATTTGTTCATGGCTCATCATGTCGCGCATGGCCAGACGGAGTTGATTGTAATGCTTTTGGCTATGAAACATAACGCGATATTTTTCTTCACGCCATAATTTTTCTGTTAGTTGACGTTGCATCTAATCACCTTTCACATAACTGTTTCAAACTCATTCTACTTGATTTAATGAAAACATCAAAATGTTTTTATGCTGGTATAGTAAAGCATTTATTAAAAATAGGGGAATTTGGGTAAGCTGATACAAGAGCTAGCGTAATAGTATGCAAACTATATTTTATCATTCAATGACCTATCGTAATGATTGAATTACATTTAGCAAATTGGTATATTAATGTATACATATACAATCGATGATGTGACTAAGTAAATAAGAAATGTGAAACAGAAAATATAGCCTAGGCTGAGAGCTATAGCACCCCTTCTTATTGAACCCTACCACGGAGATGTCAGTTAACAACTAACCGAGTAGTTTCGTTACAAACGTTTAGAGGGCATATTATTAATTATGCCGAACTAAGGTGGTACCACGTCAACTAGCGTAAAGACGTCCTTTATTAGGATGCTTTATGCTTTTTTTATGAACTTGATTTGGGCCTAGCTAAGGGATGAAGCCGAAAGATATGGATGCATGCCTTGACCGAATTAAGTTAAATGCTTCGCTGGGTAACATAGATTTTAAAAGGAGCTGTTTGAGCAGGCTCGAATAAAGTCTAGATGCTATTTTGTCGAAGTGAAATAGATTTTTTCAAAATAGGAGGAAAAAAGATGTCTCAAAAAACAAATGATTTTTCAAAATGGTATGTGGAAACGATACAAAAGGCGGATTTAATGGATTATACGCCGGTTCGTGGTTGTATTGCCTTTAAACCAGACGGCTATGAACTGTGGGAACATATTCAAGCGGAGATGGATAAGCGTTTTAAGGAAACAGGTCACCGCAATGCCTACTTCCCGATGCTTATTCCAGAATCTTTTTTCCAAAAGGAAAAGGATCATATTGAAGGATTTTCGCCAGAGCTTCCTTGGGTGACCGAAGCGGCAGGTGAACAATTAGAAGAGCGTTTAGCGCTGCGCCCAACTTCGGAAACAATGATTGGGCATTTGTATTCAAACTGGATTAAAAGTTATCGAGACCTTCCTGTTTTAATCAATCAATGGGCCAATGTATTCCGTTGGGAAAAGAAAACGCTGCCGTTTATCCGTACTTCGGAATTTTTATGGCAAGAAGGCCATACGGCGCATGTTGATGAAGAAGATGCACGGAAAGAAACAATGCAAATGTTAGCTATTTATAAAGAAGTTGTCGAAGGATTATTAGCAATTCCAGTCTATGATGGACAAAAAACACCGTCAGAACGTTTTGCTGGAGCAGTTGATACATTTTCAATTGAAGCGATGATGAAGGATGGCAAGGCCGTACAAGCAGGGACATCTCATTATTTAGGTACGAAATTTGCCGAAGCTTTTGATATCAAATATTTAAATAAAGAAAATAAACATGTCCATGTGCATACAACATCATGGGGTACGTCTACCCGTTTAATCGGTTCTGTTATTATGGTGCATGGTGATGAACAAGGTCTTGTTTTACCGCCAAGAATCGCTCCAACGCAAGTTGTGTTAATCCCAGTTGGTCCTTGGAAAAAGAACCCTAAGATTATCGAGAAATTAGATGAAATTTTTACTGCGTTAAAAGCAAAGGGCATCCGTGTGCGTCTTGATGATTCAGACCAATCACCTGGTTATAAGTTTAATGAATGGGAGCTAAAAGGTGTACCTGTGCGTATTGAATTGGGACCACGTGATTTAGAAAATCAGCAAGGCTTAATGAAAGCCCGAGATGAAGAAGAAAAAGTATCTGTTTCTTTAGAAACAATTGTAGAAAGCATAGAAACAGAACTTGAAACGATGCAAACGCGCCTATTTGAAAAAGCAAAAGCTTTCCGTTCAAACAACTCTCATACCCATATCGATTCAATGGAACAGTTAAAACAGCATTTAGCTCAATCAGAACAAAATGAAACAATCCCAGGTTGGATTTTAGCGGGTTGGTGTGGAGATGATGTGTGTGAAGAAAAGGTAAAAGAAGAAACAAAATTTACAACTCGTAATATACCATTTAACCCACCCGTTACAAAGCATACTTGCATTCATTGTGGGAAAGAAGCACAACATACAGTTTGGTTCGCCCGCGCTTACTAAATCTAACTTTGTATGGTAGAAAGCATGTTAACATGCTCAGAGTATTGACAAAGAGGCTGGGACATAACTAAAAAAATTTAAGGAACAGAGGAAAGGTGTTCATAAATTTTTGCTATATGGAGAACTTGCTATTCTTGCTTTAGCAATAAAAAAATAGAAGGGTGCACTAGTTGTTGGTAGCGAAGGCGGTGACTCCTGCTCAGAACGCACACAGCGTAAGACGCGGGCATTCCGCGCGTTAGCGAGGGTTACGGCTTACTGTGCTGAGCGGAAAGCACCGCCGAAGCGGACAATAACGGCGTAGCAAAAAAGTGTTAGATTGACTGCCATCAATCTAACACTTTTTCTCTTGGTCCCAGCCTCTTCTAACTGAATTGTGCTTAGATTTAGAGTATTTCGTTATGATTTCCTCTCTTTGAAATGTATCTTCTACTAACATTTTAATGCTTGTATTTGTAGTCTCCAGAATAGCCCCTTCTCCAAAAAAATGGAAAAATACAGCAATATTGCTTTTCTCGTCTTGATGTATATAGCTGATTTTGAGGTTGTCCCTCATATGGAAACAATAATGCAGTCACCTATTGAAAAAAGCTCTTCTTTACACTGTGTTACATTCCTTTTAATTTATTTTTACCTGTCAATAGAGCGTATCCTTTATGAAATACAGCATTTATAGTGAGTTACTTAAATTCTTTCTTGCTATATTTGTACTAATAAAATTTATGAAACTATAGTTGCGTAATTATGTAAATTAATGCATTATATTGTTAATAGGTATTAATATTTATGAATATATTTACATTTTTAGTATTTTAGGTATAATAGTTAATGATTGGAAAAAAGGATAACTGTCATGAGTCATAGATGACAAATTTAATGATTAGCTCTAAAATAATTGTAAATAGATGGGCTTTTCCATTCATACAAAAGAGCGAAATCACCTTTATTATTTATGCCTCTGATGCCGTTTGAAAGTGGTGATACATAACAGTCAAAATTAAGTATGTTAAATGTAATGAATTCTTAGCAATATGTGCGCTGCCTGTTGTTCATTCTAGGAAGCACAACTCCTTTGTTATTTTAAGGTGGAAGTATATTTACTTGAAATACCCGAAGTCAAACACCAAGGATATCTGCATTGTTAACTATTCATTTTGATTGTTAGAAGTAGCTCAAAGCCAAATCGCAATTAAAATAAATAATTGGTAAGGTGAATGATGGAAGAAATAAAACAATCATTAAGGCGAATTATCAGTAATTATCAACTATCGGATGAGTTTAGCCGTTGTTTAACCTCCTTGTTAGATCAACATGAAGGTGGTGATTTTAGTGATTTAAGTAAATTGCATTTTCAATTGAATGGCGGTATATTAACGAAATCTATCCAGGAAGTTTTTAATCTTTTGGAACTCTGGATTCTTTTTACAGATATTGTTGATGATATCGAAGACGGTGATGAATCAAAATGGGGAATAGAGGGGAATTTATTGCTTAATGCTTCGACAGCTTTCGTTAGTATCGTTATGTTGGAGCTACAAAAGGTAGAAATACCTTATAAAAGTGAGGTTACTCGTTTATTTTGCCATTACTTACTTCAAGCAGTTGATGGTCAGCATCATGACCTAATCAATCAGATTACATCTGAAGAAATGTATGTAGCTGTTGTTAAGAAGAAATCCGGTTCGTTAATAGCACTTTCTTCATTGCTCGGAGAAGTATTAGCAACTGGAAAGTATTCCGAAAAGCTTGAAATGAGTGCGTACTATATTGCAATGGTTGCACAGTTAAATAATGATTATGGCGACTTATTAAACTTACAAAAAGATTTACAAAACAAAAAAAGAACATTGCCAATATTGTATCTATTACAATATGAAGATTCAGCATTTGATGAATTACGCTTGTATTATAGTCAGCAGGTCGATTCAACAAAGAATATGTGCATTTCGCCACAGCAAATTGAAGCTTCAGGGTTATCTATATACATGCATCTATTACAGTCTAAATATCGAAATCTAGCACTTGAATTACTAAAAGAAATTTATCCAACTCAAGATGTATCGCTATTCCAAAAATATATTTAAGAGGTGAAGGACATGTTAGAAATCGTTCAATATATTAATAAAAATCGCAATATTTTAGATCTTTTAAAAGAAAAAAGAGTTTCACTTTTAAATGTAAATGAACTAGAGCAAAATTTAATTTTAGAATCCTTTGAACATGGTGAAAAGAAAACATTAAAGGATTCATATTTAATGTATTGGCGTCCGTAAACAGATGGAACAAGGAAAAGCTAAAATCTTAATTTCGCTTTTTCTCACTTTTTTCATACAGTTGTATTGTTTATCAGTTATCGTTAATGGGCCTATTATTGGAATTACCCTGGCTCAATCACAAGATCAAAGTTGGTATATTCAACAGATTGAAGAGGAAAGTTGGGCAGCATCTCAAAATTTAGAGCCCTATACGAAAGTTTTAGAATTAGATGGGATGAAGCTGTCAGTCAATACTTCATCCCCTTTTCTAATTACACAAGCGCATAGCATAACAATATGGCATGAAGGAAAAGTGGAAAAGTTAATCGTCTCGAATAAGAATATAAATGCACAATTAATAAAGCAATTAATAATGCCGTTATTATATACCTTAATCACAACTGCTTTTTGTCTTTTTTTATTTAAACAAATACTTACTAAGAACAAACAGTATTTGATTTTTCATTTACAGTTTACGGCATTAGCGTATATAAGTGCAGGTGCTGCAGGACGAGGAGATTTCATTAGTATTGTTATTAATTCATTAGCGATCTTCCTTAGCATTGTGAATTGTATTTTCTACTGTAATTATTTTTTAAGAACAATGAGTGATGCCTTTCAAAAAAAGTTGCGTAATGCTTTTTATGTTATCGGTATAATGATTGTAGTGATAAATATAGTGCGGATTTTCATGGAAGATCTTCTGAAAGTACAAATTATATTTGAACTATCAGTCTATTTAATTTTATCCTGCTTACTAGCAATTAATATTATTGTCGCAGCTAAAAGCAATGCTAAATACTATGCCAAGCCATTATTCTGCATCTTTTTTTTAGGAATTGGACCGTTTGCATTATGTTATGGCATTCCAACAATTTTTAATGTGCATCCATTTCTACCTGCAGATGTGACGGCGTTGTTTTTATTAGTGGTCCCTATTTGTCTGATTTACTTAGAGATGGCAGGGAATTTTGTTAACTTACAATATGCGCTTGATCGCATGTTTTCACATTTACAATTGGCGATTCCATTCAGTCTCATGTTATCGTTTATTTTACTAACTCTTGAGGAAGTACGCTCGTTTTACATATATAGTCTTTATTTTTTGATTACGTTTATTTCATCCATCTTACTGTTGTCATACAAGGAAAGTATGGAAGTACGGAATGCTCGTTATTTAAGTACTTTAAAGAACTATAATTTTTCCAATTTTTATCGCTTTATTAAATCATCAGCACATTATGCTACTAACTTCGACAAGCTTATGGAGTATATTAAACAAGAGCTAAATCTAATGTTAATGTTGAATAATATTGAGATTATAGAAGATCATTTAACACAATCTCTTGGTTATATAGAAGAACATAAGTGTCGTGCTATTTGTCCAAATTTAATTTATAAACATGACACGAAATACATATTGGTACTCTATGAAACAGTAGACTCTAAGTTGTTAGCAATCACAGACACAAAATTTCGTAAAATACCGTCCGAATCTTTAAAAATGCTTGAACTTTTTTTGTATTATGTTCAAAGCATTATCGATAATTCACTTAAGTTGGATGAACTTATGGCACAACTGACGAAGTTAGACAAATTGCAAGCACCTCGATGGTACAATAGGCTATGGATTTTGTCTTCAGAGAAAGAACGTTTACGGTTATCTACAGAGATACATGATACGATTTTACAAGATTTGATTCGTATGAGTCGTAATATGGAAGAAGCTGCAACAAAAGAAAAAGATGACAAAGAGGCTTTTATGCATTTGCGTGAAGAAGTACTGGATATTGTGGATAATACAAGAGAAATTTGTGAAAATTTATATCCGCCTTTAATCGATAGACTTGGTCTCCACCGCTCGTTAGAGGAGTTAATACAGAAATGTAAAATTCGGTTTAACTTTTTGATTAAAGAGGATTTTCAAAGGATTGAAGGTTTATCATTGCAGCAATCCACTACAATCTATCGTATTATTCAAGAGTTGCTCTCCAATGCAAATAAACATTCACAAGCACAGTCCGTCTATATTTCATTAACATCCCGAGCACAAAAAGTTTTTATTGACTATTGGGATGATGGAATTGGTATTGATATTGATGAAAATATTCAACAAGACTGTATGAAAAGTATAGGACTAATGGGAATGAAGGAGCGTATCAAGTATTATCAGGGGACATTTTTAATAAGCTCAAATCAGCCACAAGGGACAAATATTAAACTATCTATGAAAATAGGTGAGGATTTTGAAAATAATGGTATTGGATGACCATATTGCTATTGGTGAAGGCACACGGGCCATATTGCAAGCTGAACTAGACTGTCAAGCAGTGGTGTTTACAGATCCCTGTATTGCATTACAGCACTTATCTGAATCATTTTATGATATTTACTTAATTGATTTTAACTTAGCAGGGATGGATGGACTGCAATTTATTCAAAAGTTACTTAAAATTCATCCTGAAGCAATCGCGATTATTTATACAGGTTATAATATCGAGAAATATTTACCCGAATTATTAAACAAGGGGATATCAGGATTTATTAGTAAAACGGAAAGTAGAAAACAATTGATTGATACAATTCAATATGCACTTGAAGGGAAAGTTATTATTTCACTTTCGCTTCTTAAAAAGCTGTGTGTACATAATGTTGGAGCTAAAGAGTCTATAAACTTGACAGAGAGAGAACGACAAATTTTAGATTTTGTCAGAGATGGCTATACTAATAAGGCTATTGCACTAGAAATTCATTTAAGCCAACGGACAATAGAGAAAGTATTAACAACCATTTTTTCTAAGCTTGGTGTTGAATCACGAGCAGAGGCAGCTGTTAAATGGAATGAATTAACTACTTTAGAAACTGATAAATATCATTTTAATTAGGTATAAAGATTCGACTGAGGTTCATAAATTATGCGTTTTTTGCTAATAATGCAATAATTTTTTGTAAAATTAATACACATCTAATAACGACAAAACACTGGTAAAGTGTTTTGTCGTTTTTTTTACTTTGCTATCAACTAGTGTAAATATTTATTTTTTAATGTCAAGTGTGGTTTTCCGCATTATTTTAATCGGAAACCCGCCCTATAAAGTACGGTAAATGTATTGGTAGAATTTAAATAACGAGAGACAAGTGAGGTTACTTGGGTAGTTTAGTATATCGACATTAATAAATTTTACTACAAAACTATAATAAAAAAAGTTCAATGCTAATGGAGGTTAACATGAAAATTGGTGTAATTGGAGCCGGTGTAATGGGGAAAGGTGTAGCCCAAAGGTTTGCACAATATGGTCATAATGTTGTTTTATATGATATTTCTTCAAATGTTCTTGAAACTGCACGAGAAGAGATAAAAAAGAATTTAAAAATAGCAAGTATGTTTAATAAAACGATAGATGCTGAAAAAATTGTTGCCAATATCGACATTACATCAGGTTATGAAGGTTTTGCAGATATGGATTTTATTATTGAAAATGTAGATGAAAATATTAAAACGAAAGAAATCGTTTATAGAAATTTGGAGAAGGTTTGTAAACAAAAATGTATTTACTTGGTGAATACTTCATGCATTCCGATTACGCTTATTGGTTCATATACCGATAGAGCTGAAAAAGTGATTGGTGTACATTTTATGAATCCAGTTCCTATGAAAAATTTTGCTGAAGTTATACAGGGGTGGAAAACATCTGAAGAGACCATTCAACATGTTCGTGAGTTATTAAATAATGTAGGAATGGAAATTGAAGTAATTAAGGACAGTGCAGGATTTGTATCTAATCGATTATCTCATTTATTTATGAATGAGGCTGCAGCCCTAGTGTATGAGGGTGTTGCTACTGCAGAGCAAATTGACAATATTTTTAAAAATGCTTTTGGTCATAAAATGGGTCCACTTGAAACAGCTGATTTAATCGGTGTTGATACGGTGTTAGATTCATTAAAAGTATTATATACCCATTATGAAGATCCAAAATTTAGAGCCTGTCCCCTTTTAAAACAAATGGTATATGCAGGTTCAACTGGAAGAAAAAGCGGAAAAGGTTTTTATACTTACTAAAAGAAAGGTGATAATAATGAATACAAAAGAGAAAATTAAAGGGTTTTTATCAAAGTTTATAAAAATTACGGAGATCAATGACACAGACAATATTTTTGAAAAAGGATTAGTTAATTCTTTATTTGCAATGAATCTAGTTAATTTTATTGAAACTGAATTTGATATTTCCATCGATAATATGGAATTAGATTTGGACAATTTTAAAGATATTAATTCAATTGTTGCCTTAGTTGAAAAGAAGTTAGCAATGGAGGAAACAGTATGACTGGGGAGAAAATAAAATGTGTTGTCTGGGATTTAGATCATACATTATGGGATGGAATTTTAATAGAGGATGACAATTTAACATTAAAAGAAAATGTAGTTGAAGTAATAAAGGAACTAGATAGAAGAGGAATTTTGCAATCCATCAGCAGTAAAAACAACTATGATATGGCTAAAGAAAAACTTGAAGAATTTGGATTGTGGGATTATTTTATTTATCCTCAAATTAACTGGAACAGTAAGTCCGAAGCAGTTGCTCAAATTGCAAAAGACATCAATATTGGTATAGATACTTTGAGTTTTGTAGATGACCAAGAATTTGAACGAGAAGAAGTGTTATTTAGTTATCCAGAAATTTTATGTATCGACGCAAATGATGTTGATAAAATCCTAGATATGGAAAGAATGATGCCAAAGTTTATAACAAATGATTCGAAAAATAGAAGGAAAATGTACCACAGTGACATTCAAAGAAATAGAGAAGAGCTTGCGTATAGTGGTACGAAAGAAGAATTTTTATCCACGCTTAATATGACTTTCAAAATTGACAAAGCTAAAGAAGACGATCTTCAGAGAGCTGAAGAGCTTACTGTCAGAACACACCAGTTAAATTCCACAGGTTACATTTATTCTTATGATGAATTAAAGAACTTTCTTGAAGCAGATGATTATGAAGTGTATGTTGCACAGCTTGATGATAAATATGGTACTTACGGAAAAATCGGCTTGGCGCTTGTAGAAAAGAAGGCTGATGTTTGGGATTTGAAGCTACTTCTTATGTCATGCAGAGTAATGTCCAAAGGCATTGGTAATATTTTCATGAATTTTCTTATTAATGAATCGATAAAAAATAATAAAACTTTACGAGCACAATTTATTCCAACAGATAAAAATAGAATTATGTACATTACATACAAATTTAACGGCTTTAAAGAGTTAGGTAAAGACGGTGATGTCGTAATATTTGAAGCAGATATGTCATACGAGCGAATTATACCAGACTATGTAACGTTTGTTTATGAAGGGGAGAACGTTGATGGATTTTTCAGTAAAGAAAGAGCAGAAACAATACAGTCAGGAAATCATTGATTTCGCGAGAGAAAATCTTAATGAACGTGAATTTTACGAAGAATTCTCCATGGATATGTGGAAAAAGGTTAGTGAATTTGGATTGCTAGGGATAACTGTAGACGAAAAATATGGGGGTCTTGGGGAAAGCTATGAGACTGCGGCTATGGTCTTTGAAAGTCTTGGATATGCATGTAAAAATAACGGGTTTATTTTTGTGATTAATAATCATATATGGGTATGTCAAAATTTAATCAATTTATATGGTTCGGATGAATTGAAAGAAAAGTATTTACCAGAAATGGTTGAAGGGAAAAAAATTGGGGCTATTGCTATTACAGAGCCTGAAGCGGGATCTGATGCATTTGCGATGGTTGCAAATGTAAAGGAACAAGATGATTGTTTTGTACTTAATGGTACAAAAATGTTTATTTCCAATGGACCTATCGCTGATATTTTTATTGTTTTCGCTGTTACAGAGGAAGTTCCAGATAAGAAAATCACTGCTTTTGTCGTTGAGCGCAATTTTGAAGGTGTAACGACAGGGAATGATATCGAAAAGATGGGGCTGAATGCATGTCCAACGAGTGAGCTTATTTTAGATAATGTAAAAGTACCGAAGCATAACATTTTAGGGAAATTTAACTATGGGAATAATATTCTTACAGGTGCGTTGGAATGGGAAAGATGTTTTGAATTTGCGCCACATATTGGTGTGATGCAACGAATTATGGAACAATGCATCAAACAGGCGAATGGAAGAAAACAGTTTGGAAAACCAATAGGTTCAAATCAGGCGGTTTCTCATAAAATTGCTGAAATGGAAGTAAATATTGAAATGGCAAAATTAATGTTATATAAAATTGCTTGGTTAAAAGATCAAAAAAAATCTGCTTACCTTGAAACGTCTATTTTTAAACTTTTTGTAAGTGAAAATTACATAAAGACGTGTAGGGATGCAATGCAAATTTTTGGTGCATATGGATATACAAAAGAGTATGAGATGGAACGAGAGCTAAGAGATGCCATGGCAAGCAGTATTTATTCAGGCACAAATGAAATGCAAAAAAATACAATTTATAATATGGCCAATGCAAGATACATGTGATAAGGAGCGCTCATGAAAGTTGTAGTATGTTTAAAACCAATTAAATCTGAAGAGATGTTTCCAAATGAATTACGAACAGAGGATTTTATTATAAATCCATATGACTTATATGCATTACAACAATTTATAGAATTAAAAAAATCAATTGATTGCACAATTATCTGCCTTTGTATGGGTTCTCACAGTACAAAAGGGTTGCTTCAAAAAGCCATTGCTTTAGGAGCAGATAAAGCCATTCTATTAAATGATGCGCTATTCGATGGTTCGGATACAGTCGCTACTTCATATATTTTGGTACAGGCGATCAAAAAAATTGAAGATGTTGATTTCGTAACATGTGGAAGACGAAGTAGTGATGGAGAAATTGGACAAGCAGTATATGGCATTGGAGAACGTCTTAACTATTATTGTTTAACTGATATAGCTGAAATTTTAGGGAATGAGGCTTCAGCAATTCAGCTAAAACTAGTAAAAGACAATGAAACAATTATTGGGAGATTGAAACCACCCGCAGTTATTTCTTTTTACGATTATGTAGTTACGCAGCCTTTAATCAATTTACTAGCATTAAAAAAAGCAAGAAAAAAAGAGATTCTTGTATGGAGTGCCACTGATTTAGCTGTTGATGTAGATAAGTGTGGTTTTGCTAGTGTAAAAGTGAAAGAATGGCATGTTCAAAAAGAAGCAAAACAGAAAAAGCTATATATAGAAGAAACGGCACAAGAAAAAGCGGCTTTAATCTATAACCTAGTAACAGATAAGGCACACAATAGTAAACGATAACCTGCATGAAGGATGAACGTTGAATGGAAAAAGAAATTGTGATCATAGGTGATTTTCAAGAATACGATGATGAAAATATATTACAGGTCATCACAAAAGCTAGTAGTCTCAGTAATCAATGCAACTGTAAGGTAACAGTATTATGTGTTGGACATAAGGATAGTGAGCAGATTGATATGTTCTTTCAATATGGGGCAGACAATGTAGTGATCTGTAGACAAAACAAGCCATTTGATATGCCGTATTTTACAAATATAATCTCAAATATGATAAAGACACGCATCCCAAAAGTCATATTGGTTCCGGAATCTATCAATGGAAAAACAACGGCAGCAATATTATCTGCCAAATTTGAAGTTGGGCTTATAGCAGGGTGTACTGATATTCAATTTGATGAAAATAACGAACTGTCTTTTTTGAGGACTGCCTTCAATAGTGTGACAATTGCCAAAAACAATTGTTCTAATGGCGAATTTATCATCGCAACTGTGAAAAAGGACATCTTTGTAAAACAAATAAAGGCTGGGCAATGTCAAGGAATGATCGAGGAAGTTACATATGATGATGGCAGGGAAAAGTTGTCCAATTCGTGGGATGTTCTGGAGCGAATAGAAAAGTTTGAAAAGAAAGAGATGACGAATTTCGATAAAGTTTTTTGTATTGGAAGAGGAGTTAAAAATCAAGATACTTTTGAAAGACTATGCCAAATTGCGCATAAACTTCATGTTGGAATAGTTGGAACTCGAGCAGTCGTTGAAACGGGATTTATTGAAAAAGAGAGAATGATTGGTCAGTCTGGGAAAATGCTAGCTTCACCTATTTATGTAGGCTTCGGTGTATCAGGTGCTAGCCAACATATGATTGGCGTTAAAAATGCTGAAATAATCGTTGCCATCAATAAAGATAAAAATGCACCCATATTCGAGTATGCGGATTACGCTATCGTAGATGATGTGGAGGTAATACTAGCTGAATTAGAAAAAATGGCTGAAGGATAGGTACAAAAGATGTACTTAGCGTTTGATAAGACATAGAAGAAAGTTTGATAGGGGAGGGAATGGAATGAAAAAAACAGATGATGTAGTAGGAGCACTAGAAAAGCTTAGTAAAACAGATAAAGGAATTACAATTGTACTTTCAAGAGAAGATAAAAAATTTATTTCATATAAAGAACTATGGAATAGAAGTTTTTATGTTTCAGAGCTATTTAAAAAACAAGGTGTTAGCAGAAATACAGAAGTTATTATTCGATGTGAAAATCTAGAGCTCTTTTTATATTCATTTTGGGCGTGTGCAATAGGAGGCTATATCGCTGTTCCGATTGATGCAAGTAAAAATAGTAATGTCGACAGTCTTTTGGCACATGTGTTGGAAAAGTCAGTTCAGCCAATCATCGTCAGTGATAGTGAACAGGATAAGGACAAAGGAAGGGTGCTATACCTTCAGGACTTCTATACTGAGATTTTGAAGTGTCCGAATAATTTGAATGTAGAGTATCAAACTTCACCAGAAGATATCCTATATATTTTATATTCTTCTGGAACAACTGGCACGCCAAAAGGGGTTATGATTAGCAAATCCAATGTGGCTGCTAACGTATATGGTTTTGCTAAACATTATGCGATAGATGAAAATGATAAGTTTTTATCGTGGACACCATTAACACATTGTTATGGTTTAGTCATATTCCACCTTGTACCTTTAATGGCGGGCGCAAATCAATGTCTACTTTCTACGAAATTGTATATGAATCAGCCGTTAATTTGGGCAGAAACAATTAATGAATATCGTGCAACTAGAATTGGTTCACTGCCGTTTGCATTGAAGCATTTTAATAATGTTTATATGAATTCGGAGAAAAACTTTAATTGGGATTTGTCCTGTGTAGATAGCATGTTTTTAGGTGGAGAGTCGGTTAGTCAAGCATTATACAAAGAATTCTGTAACGAAGTAAATGCTTATGGGTTTTCTATAGATAAGGTTTATCCGCTATATGGATTGACTGAAGCGACTATTATGTTAACCGCAAATAGATTAGGAAAGCATGCTCGAACATTTGAAATTACAAACGATAAGCTTGTGATTGGTGATAAAGTGCATTGTAAGGAATTAGCGGATGGCGAAACAGCAGATAATGTATTCCTTGAAATGGGCACCCCTTTGGAAACGGTACACCTTAGTATTCGTGATGATAACTTCCAAGAGCTCCCAGAAGGGCATTTGGGACAAATTTGTGCAAGTGGTCCTTGTATAACATCAGGTTATTATCAAGATTCAGAAGCGACCGAAAAAGTATTTTTTGAAGAGAAATGGTTATGTACAGGGGATATAGGATTTATTCAAGATAACAATCTTATCATTATCGGCAGAGAAAAAGAACTTGTTGTAGCCAACGGAAAAAAAGTCTCGTGTGCACAAATTGAAGAACTAATAAATAAACATTTGCATAACCCAAAGCATCAACAGTGTGCAGTATGCAATGGAACAAAGCATGAAAATGACAATGAGAAAGTGATTGTTTTTATCAAAACACAAATGGACTTTAAAAATGACAAAGATGTAGAAGAATTTAAGGACTTTACAAACAACATTATTTCAATGGTTTTTGAAAAAATGGGACTAACTATTAGCGAGGTAGTACCCGTTGATGATATTCCTAAAACAAACAGTGGCAAAGCCTTTCGACGTGGATTAACTGAAAAATATAATGCAGGCACATATGAAACATTACTAAATAAATTGAATTATAGTAAGAAAAGTCAAATTGTTAATACCGAAAAAACGAGATACTCTCGAAATTCTATTGCGAAGAAAATGGTGACATATATTGAGAGCCGTTTCGATGTAAAAGTATTAGCACATGACATACCTTTTTCTGAGTATGGCATTGTATCTATTAATATACCGTCGTTTATTGAAAATTTAAATAAAGAATTTAACGTGAATATTCTTGTAGCAGATATTTTTAAGTATTTCACTATATCTGATTTGTCTGAACATATTTATTCACTTGTTAATTTAGAAGAGAAGCAAAGGAGTCTAGGGAACATGAACGAAGAGCATATGCAAGATAAAATAGCAATCGTTGGAATGAGTTGTCGTTTTCCAGGTGGTGCTAATAGTATTGATGAGTACTGGGATTTACTTGTAAATGGAGTAGATGGCGTATGTGATGTTCCTGAAAATAGATGGGAAATTGAAAAGTATTATGATGAAGATAAAACCGTTCCTGGAAAAATGTATTGCAAAAAGGGTGGGTTTTTAAATATCAATATTGATGAATTTGATGCAGGTTTTTTCAATATCTCTCCAAAAGAAGCAGCTGCCCTTGATCCCCAACAAAGAATGCTTTTAGAGCTGACATGGGAAGCTTTTGAAAATGCAAATATGGATATTACTAAATACAATGGATCGAACACAGGCGTATATGTGGGCATGTCTAATAATGAATACAATCTTGCTCAATTATATTCAGGAGAATTATCAAGTATTGGTGCATATGCTCTGACAGGAAGCTGTATGAGTACTGCATGTGGAAGGGTATCTTATACGTTTGGATTTGAAGGACCATGTATTACAGTTGATACCGCATGCTCGTCTACGCTTTCGGCATTGCATTTGGCTTGCACCGCGATCCATGCAGGAGAAGCGGATATGCAAATTGTAGCTGGCATTAACTTAATGGAATCTCCGACTACCAATATTGGGTTTTCAAAACTACAAGCGACATCAGTAGATGGGCATAGTAAAGCATTTGATGAAGCAGCAAATGGTTATGGGCGTGGAGAAGGCGGTGGCGTCCTTATACTGAAAAAGTTATCTGACGCTATTAAAGATCAAGATGAAATTCTAGGTGTTATTAGAGGAACTGGAATTAATCAGGATGGTAAGAGTAACGGTCTAACTGCACCAAATGGGGAAGCACAAGAAAAGTTGATTGAAAAAACTTTGATGCATGCGAGTATGGATCCTCATGATGTGGATTTTGTAGAAATGCATGGAACTGGAACAAAACTTGGAGATCCAATCGAAGTTCATGCAGTTGGTGCAACGTATGGAAAGAACAGAAGTAAAAATAATCTTTTAAAGATAGGTTCTGTAAAATCTAATATTGGTCATTTGGAGGCTGCGGCAGGGGTAGCTTCCATTATTAAAGTTTTATTATCTATGAAGCATAATATGATTCCTGCAAATCTTCACTTCCATACACCTAATCCGTTTATTGACTGGGAAGGTGCAAATGTAGAAGTGATAAGCGAGCATGCATCGTGGAAAAAAGAGGATGGCTTAAGAGCTGCAGCCATTAATGGCTTTGGATTTGGTGGGTCAAATGCCCATGCGATTATTGAAGAATACAAAAATGAGGATTTCGGTAAAAACGAAACAAACATCCAAGATGGCATAGATTATATACTTAAAATTTCAGCAAAAAGCAAGAAATCATTAAATGAACTAATTGAACAGTACTATCAATTAATAGCAAAAAGTTCAGACAATGAATTAGAAGATATTATTTATACAGCCAATTTGGGAAGAGCGGATTTAGAATACCGATTTGCTGTTTGTGGCAGTAATAGAAAAATGATTGCTGAAAGACTAGAGAGTTATTTGAAGAATGGTTATGCAGAAGGCGTCTTTGAAAATATAGATAAGCACCAGTTGATGCAAAAAGATAGAAAAGTTGTCTTTATGTTTACTGGACAAGGCTCACAGTATCTCAATATGGGGAAACTACTTTATGATTCTAATGCTGTCTTTAAACAGGCATTTGACACTTGTGATCGATTGTTTAAACCGTATTTATTAAAATCCATTGCCGATTTAATATATGGGGAAAATGCAGAAGAACAAGTTATTGAAAAAACGGTTTACGCGCAGCCATTAATCTTTGCGGTGGAATATGCTTTATACAAACTGTGGGAGAGCTATGGTGTTAAACCAGAAGTAGTGATGGGACATAGTATTGGTGAATATCCAGCAGCAGTTGTAGCAGGGATGATGACGCTGGAAGATGCTATTAAACTAGTTTCAATAAGAGGAAGACTGATGGATGCTGCACCAGGAAAAGGCAAGATGGCAACTGTTTTTGCCGATAAAGTGAAAGTACAAAAACTTCTTACTGAATTCCAAGAAACGGTATGTATTGCAGCACACAATGCAGAAGAAACTTGTGTAATTTCTGGGATGGCAGAAGATGTAGAAAAAGTGGTTGAGAAAGCAAAGATGGAAGGCATGCGTGTACAAGAATTAAAGGTATCTCATGCTTTTCACTCCATGCTAATGGAACCTATATTAGAAGACTTCCATTTAATAGCAAAAGAGTTGGAATATAAAGAAGCTAAGGTAAAATTTGTTTCATCACTCTACGCCAAAGAATTAGAAGAAGGTCAAATTCTTGATGGTGATTATTGGACTAGTCATATTAGAGAAAAAGTCGACTTCTTTGGAGCGGTGACAAGCATTGATAAAAAAGAAAATTATGTATTGCTAGAAGTAGGAAGTAATAGAGTGTTGGCAGCACTTTGTAAATTAATTTTTGAAGATGAAAGAGTCATTGCATCTACTTTAAACATGAAGAAGGACGATAAAGTACAACTGGCAAATGAAATTGCATTGCTTTATGTAACGGGTGTAGATGTGGATTGGAGCAATATTACGTTCGCTGGTAAAACGAATTGGAATAAAATAAAACTTCCTAACTATCCTTATGAAAAGAACAAATACTGGATGGATTTAAAATACGATAGAGCATCAGAGAGTATCAATGCTGAAGATTATCACAATATTCTAGGCCAAAGAATTGATCTTCCATCAATGCGTGACGCTGTAGTATTCCAAAGAAAATTTACTGCATTGGAACCTTACTTTATGAGAGAACATGTAATTTTCAAAACAGCCATTTCACCGGCAGCAGCCCATATGGCCATGATACTTTCGGCTGTGAAAGAAATTGGAAACGCTAAAAGTTGTGTGCTAAGTAAAGTAGATTTCAGGGTACCATTAGCTGCAACAGATGATGAAGAAAAACAGGTGCAAATTTGTTTAGAAAAAGAAGACGATGATTACAAATTTAATATTGTCAGTAGAGATTTTAACTCTAAATATGATAAATGGCTGATGCATGCTAAAGGGAATGTATGCATGCAAGATGAATATGAGTTTTCAGAACTCACAGCAAATATGGATGATTATAAACGCCTTTCTTATGAAGAAAATATTGAAAATAGTATCTACTATTTTATGAGTAAATCTGGCTTTGAACTAGGAGAAGGTTTCCAACGGATTAAGCGTATTAGTTACGGAGAAGATGAATGTGTCTGTGTGGTAG
Organism: Lysinibacillus sp. FSL M8-0337; assembly: GCF_038593855.1. NCBI lineage: Bacteria > Bacillati > Bacillota > Bacilli > Caryophanales > Bacillaceae > Lysinibacillus > Lysinibacillus sp. FSL M8-0337. The sequence goes on from NZ_CP151996.1 coordinate 1,223,951, forward strand.
AGCCTTTAAAAACCATTCCATACTTTAAAGATTATGTACTTTACCCAGGAACAATTGACTCCATATTCCAAACAGGTATTGCCTTAGTTTTGGAAAAATTAAAAGAACGCACAAATGTCAATGAAGATGGCAATAAAACAGTTATTCCATACTATTTAGAAAAATTGACGTTTAACTATCGAGAATCCGATCAGTTATGGTGCTATTCAAAATCAACGGTAAAAAATGATATTACGTATGCGGACGTTATTGTATATAACGAAAAAGGCGAAGTATTAATGAAAATTGATAACCTCATGGCTAAAATTACAGAAAGCGAAAGTTTATTACAAGAAATGAGTAGTGCAAACAAATTGTATTACCATACAGACTGGGTGCAAACAGATGCAATTAGAAGATTAGAGGAATTGCCAGCCAATAAACAGTACCTTCTGATTACAGATGAGACAATTGCGGCAGCAAGTTTAAAAGAAAATATGGAGAAACTTCATTTAAACACAATATGTGTACGACATGGGGATGAATTCCTAAAGGAAAATACGCATGATTATACGATCAATCAAGACAACAAAGAAGATTGGTCTAAGCTTCTTGCGGATGTATGCAAAGACAGCGGGAAGAAAAACTTAAATATTATTTATTGTACTACTAAGGATAGTGTTCCGAATCTAGCGAATAATAAGGTGAATTATAGAGCGATTAAAGCATTACACTATTTGGTTCAAGTAATGAATGAAGAGGGTTACACACAAGGTAGCAAAATTAAAATCGTGACCAAAGATGTGCAAAAGCTTCGTAATGAGAAAAAACTAAATTTATCAGGATCGATGGTCTGGGGATTAGCAAAAGTAATTAGCATAGAATATCCTGAAATTTTTGGCGGCATCATTGATACGGATGAAGTAACTTTCTATGAAAATACTGATTTTATCCATGAAGTATTAGGGGATAGTGTACAGGAAGTTTGCTTAAGAGAAAACGAACGTTATGTAGGAAGATTAATTGCTCATGCGGATTATATGAAAAAAGGGTTAGAAAAGAATAAGAAAATTGTATTAAAAGAAGAGGCTTCTTATTTAATTACAGGTGGAACAGGAGCATTGGGTCTTGCTTATGCAGAAGAACTTGTAAATGCAGGTGCTAAAAACCTTATTTTAATAAGCAGACGCGAACCAAGTGAACATGCCAAAGCAGCAATTCAAAAATTGATAGACAAAGCAGTTCAAGTAAAGATTGTCCATGCGGATGTATGTGACGATGAAAGTTTGATAAAAGCGCTGGATGACATTAAAGTTACGATGCCTCCTATTAGAGGTGTCGTTCATGCAGCAGGTGTGTTAAACGATAAGATGTTGATTGACCTCAACTGGGATGATTTTGAAAAGGTTATGAATCCGAAGGTTGTTGGAACGCTTAATGTTTTCCATGCAATGGACAAGGAAACATTGGATTTCTTCATGATGCTTTCCTCTATCACGAGTGTTATTGGAAATATGGGACAAGGCAACTATGCTGCTGCAAATCATTTTATGAATTCATTTGCAACATATATGAACATGAACAAGCTTCCTGGTTATACTTTCTGCTGGGGACCATGGAATGAAAGTGGGATGGCAGCAGATAATGATGCGATATCAAGTACGATGGCAAGAATGGGTATGAAAACTTTTTCAAAAGGCCAAGGACAAAGCATTATTAATGACTTTATGGATCAACCATATGAGAATCTGCTAATTGCCGATATAGAATGGAATACTCTAGTAAAATCTTTGGAAACTGCAGCAGGCAAGACAGCATTCCTATCTAAATTAGTGTCTGAAAAGGACGTAAATGTAGATGTAGTTCATGATGAAATGGACAATTTCTTGGAAACGCTTATGAGTTTATCAGGTGAAGGTCAAAATGAGCTCCTAATTGAAAAACTGCAAAGTATTTGTGGAAAAATTATGGGCTTTGATCATAATCAAGTACTTTCCATAGATAAGGCATTCCAAGAACAAGGTGCAGATTCTTTAATGATATTCTCTATGCGAACAGCGATTAATAAATTGCTAGGTATTGATGTCAATGTCTCTGTATTTTTCAATTATCCTACCATCGTAAAACTTTCTGATTATTTATTAAGTGAAGTTCTAATTCTTGACAATGAAAATACGGGTGAGTTAGAAGAGCAGTCCGAAAACATAGAGGACTTATTATCTGAAATTGATAAGTTAACGATATAGTCAGAGGTGTTATGTATGAACAATGACATTGAAAATAAATATAAAGAGGCCTTATTAAAGGCTGCTAAAAAAATCAAAGAGCTAGATTTAGAATTGAAAAAATCAAAAGAGGAAAATGAAATTGCAATAATTGGTTATAATTGTAGATTTCCAGGCGGTGCAAATAACAGCAGTTTATTCTGGGACAAATTATCACAAGGATATGATGCTGTTACAAATATCAAACCTGAAAGATTTCCAGTTGAAGCATTTTTCAGCGAAGATAGGAAAGATAAGGGAAAAATGTATACCCGTTATGGTTCCTTTATAGATCAAGATATTAAGACATTTGATAATGTGCATTTTGAAATCTCTGCATTAGAGGCAGTATCTGTCGATCCCCAGCAAAAACTTCTATTGGAAGTGAGCTGGGAAGCAATGGAGAATGCTGGTCTTGATATCGAAGAGATGAAGGGCAGTAAAACAGGCGTATTTATAGGAATCGACGCAGTTGACTATGTAAACAGAGAAATGATGTCAGGGGATATAAAAGATATTGGTTTATATTCACTTGTTGGAGCATCCTCTCATTCCGCTGCAGGTAGAATATCTTATTTTTATGATTTTAAAGGACCAGCAGTAAGTTTAAGTACTGCATGTTCATCGTCATTAACGGCGATGAACATGGCAGTAGACAGCCTAAAAAGTGGGCAATGTGATGTAGCCATTGTTGGAGGTATAAATCTGCTACTAAATCCAGAACCATATGTGGGATTATCTCAAAACAGTGGTTTATCACCAGATGGACGTTGTAAAACTTTTGATGCATCCGCAGATGGATTTGGCCGAGGCGAAGGCTGTGGAATTATCATATTAAAAAGATTAAGCGATGCTAAAAGAGATAACAACAGTATAGAGGCATTAGTAAAAGGGATATATGTCGGACAAGATGGTAAATCCAATGGTTTCTTTGCACCTAATGGGCTGGCAGAGCAAAGAGTGATTGCAGAAACGTTGAAAAGGACAGGGCTAGATGTAGACGATATTGATTATATTGAAGCCCATGGGACAGGAACTTCTCTTGGTGACTTTATTGAAGCACAGGCAATTTGTGAGGTATTTAAAAACAGAAAAGCACCCATAAAGGTTGGTTCTGTAAAGTCAAATATTGGTCATCTAGAGGCGGCATCTGGGATGGCAAGTATGATAAAGGTATTACTTTCCTTAAAACATAAACAGCTTTTGCCAAGTATCCATTTTAAAAATCCAAACCCCAATATTGATTGGGATAAAATTCAAGTAGTTGATAAGCTCACAGAATGGGAAAGTAAAGGGAAAAAAAGACGAGCAGGTATTAGTGCGTATGGCATTAGTGGAACATTAGCTCATTTAATACTAGAAGAAGCAGAGCACGACGAAAATACGCCACAAACTGAAAAAATCAATCTACCTGAAAGTATGGTAACGATATCAACAAAGAACAAAAATGTATTAATAAAAGCAGTTTCTCAAATGAGGGATTATCTTAGCATTTCAACTGAACAACTTAGTGATATCGCCTATTCAACAAATATTACAAGAGATAAACATGAATACAGATTCGCAATAGTTGGTAACAGTAAAGAGCAAATTATTGAAGAAATAGATCATGTGCTCAAAAATGAAGATTCACTGGCATACTACATTGGACAAGCAGAAAGTAAAAAGAAAAAAATTGCATTTTTATTTACAGGACAAGGCTCCATCTACAAAGATGCAGCAAGAGAATTTTATGAAAATTCGCAAGCGTATAGAGAAAGCTTTGATCTTTGTGATGATCGATTTAAGGAGCTCCTAGGCATTTCTATCAAAGACACTTTGTTTGGAGCAAACGAAGAACTATTAACGAATGCGCTTTATTCGCAACCAATTATATTTTCGTTGGAATACGCTTTAACGAAAATCTGGGATTCATTAAATATAAAAGCAGATTACGTGATTGGGCATAGTGTTGGCGAGTATGCCGCAGCATGTTATGTCGGCATGCTAAGTTTTGAAGATGCTACGAACATGATTGCAATGCGAAGTAGACTTATGGTTAGTGTGACACCGAATGGCAAAATGGTGGGCGTGTTAGTAGATGAATTGACGATGAAGGAAGCAATATTGGAAAGCGGATGTAAAAATGTATCAATAGCTGCTGTTAATGCACCTAAAAATATTACAGTATCTGGTCTAAGTGAAGAAGTTGATATGGTAATTAGTCAATTACATAAAAAGGTCAGAGCTTTTGTTAACGATTTAAATATTCCATATCCTTATCATTCAACTGCAATGGAAGAATATAAGGAAATATATGGGGAAAGTTTAGCGCATGTTGTTTGCAATAAAACGCCAAAATCAATAATTTCAAGTGTAACAGGAAAGCTAGAGGACGTTGGTACATTTGAAAATAAAGGGTATTGGACAGAACATCTTGAAAAAACAGTTCATTTTATGAAAGCTATGCAGGAAGTAGATAAATTAGGCGTTTCCACATTTATTGAAATCGGTGGTAATGCAACTTTATGTGGCTTAGCTGGCCAATGTTTGCAAAATGAAGATGCCATTTTTGTTCCATCACTTAGAAAAGGAATAGGCGATTATAAGCAGCTGTTGGAATCTTTGAAATCTTTATATCTTAATGGGATGAAGATTGATTGGAATAGCTTCTATAAAAATTACAATAAAAAGAAAATTATTTTGCCTAACTATCCTTTTGAGAGAAAGCCCTTGTGGAAAGACAAAGTAACTTCGGTAGCAGATACAAGCAATGCAAATTTGGAACAATTATTAGAAAAACAAAATGAGCAACTAATGTTACAGAAACAGCTTCTTGAAAATATTTTTAAATAAACAGCAAGGAAGGAGTAAAAAAATGAAGAATCTAGTTCTAGATGAAACAAAAACTATGAGCGTAATAGAAGAATTAAAAGAAATTGTTCATATTATATCTGCCATGGAAAAAGAAGAAATAGATGAAAAGAAGAGATTAATTTCCTATGGTCTTGATTCAATCCTTCTCCTAACACTTGCAAAGCAAATTCATGCAAAGTACAAGGTAGAAATTCCGTTAGATGTATTTTTTACAACTTTAAATACGTTACAACTAATTGCAGATTACATTGCAGAAAATGGCATTGTGGAGACTGTACAAGAAGAGGAAACGTATGAAGAAGTAATGGATGTTATTGATGCGCTACCTGAAGAACTTCACAATCCTACAAATGAAGTCGCTTATCAGAATGTAGGAAAATTAGATATGAATATGATGGTGCAAGTGTTTAACAACCAATATGATGTTATGACGAAACAAAATGAGATTTTAAAAGTAATAGCTAGTACAACGAAAGTCCAAAATAAAGGCCAGAAAACAAAGGGTGCGCCAAAGGAAGCCAGTTCGGCAATAGCCCCGACAAAATCCGATGATTATTACAAGCCTTATAAAAAGCTAGACTTTAACAAAGAAGATGAAGTAGATGAACTTCAATTAAAATACATTAAAAATATTGAACAACGCATTAATATTTCTACTAAAAACTCTAAGGATAGAACTCAACAATATAGAAATATATATGCGAGTAATCGAAACTCTGCGGGCTTTAGACCTTTATATAAAGAAATGCTCTATCAAATTATTGCGGAAGAAGGCCAAGGTTCAAAGATTATAGATATTGATGGTAATACAATGATTGATCTGACGATGGGATTTGGGGTCTTAATGTTTGGACACAGCCCAGAATTTGTTAGAAAAGCATTAAGAAATGAACTTGAAAAAGGGATGCCTGTTGGTCCGATGGGTAGGCTTACTGGACGAGTAGCCCAAAACATTTCCGAGTTAGCGGGAGTAGACAGAGTATTTTTCTGTAATTCTGGAACAGAGGCAAATATGTTTGCAGTCAGAGTAGCAAGAGCTGTTACAGGTAAAAAGAAAATCGTGTGTTTTACAGGGGCTTTTCATGGAACTTACGATGGTTTTTTAGGAATGCCGAATTATTTAGATGATTCAAATCATACAACTACTTCATTAGTTCCAGGTATTACTGATAGTGCAGTGCAAGACGTTGTGATGTTGGATTTTAACTCGGAATCTTCTTTGAACTATATCGAACAACATTGTGATACGATTGCGGCCGTTATAACGGAACCAATCCAAAGCCGCAGACCAGATATTCAACCGAAGGATTTCTTGTTGAAATTAAGACAAGTAACACAAGACCATAACGTTGCCTTAATTTTTGATGAAATTATTACAGGTTTCCGAATTGCCAGTGGTGGAGCACAAGAGTACTTTGGTGTGGAAGCTGATATTGTAACGTATGGAAAAGTTATTGGTGGCGGAATGCCAATAGGTGTTTTAGCTGGTAAGAAAAAATATTTAGATAGTATAGATGGTGGAATGTGGAACTTCGGAGACGACTCTGTTCCTCCTAATGAAGATAAAAGAACTTTTGTTGCAGGTACTTTCTGTCATCATCCTATGGCGATGGCAGCTACGAATGCAGTGCTGGAATATATTAAGGAAAATAAACACACTATTTATGAAACATTGAATCTAAAAACTACGAATTTTGTCAAAGAATTAAATCAATTCTTTGAACGTGAAAACGTAGATATTCGTATCAATCAGTTTGGTTCATTATTTAGATTTACCGTAAATTTAGAAAAAGAAATATTTTTCTATGGTTTGTTAGAAAAAGGTATCTATATTTGGGAAGGGCGTAATTGTTTCTTATCTACAGAGCATTCCAAAGAAGATATCGAATATGTTATAGAGGCTGTAAAGAAAACTGTATATGAGATGAAAGAAGCAAATTTTTTTAATCAATAAACAAGATTGGACAGAAAATAGATTTATATAAATAGGAGATAAAAATATGTTCTTTTTAGTGTTATGGGGATTAGGAATTGTTACTGCGGTTATTGACTTATATATGAAGGGATTTCCATCTGACCCTCAGTTGATCTGTTCGGTAATTTTACTTCATCAGTTCGTAGTAACATTTGGACTTTTAGGGATTACAGGATTATTAAGTAATATGATTTTTGCAAAACAAAATGCGAAAATGGTCGGTTGGCCAGGTGGGCCGTTCCAGATAAAATACGGATTTTCACAATTAGGTCTAGGTGTTATGGGCGTTATGTGTATTTGGTTTAGAGATGGGTTCTGGTTAGGAACGATCGTAGCTATGTATATATATGGAATTAGTGGTCTTTGGTCACACTGGAATGTTATGAAAATGAATAAAAAGGCAGACGCGGACAGCATTGCAAATATCATAATGGATATTGCATATCAGACCTTTATAACCGTATTATCTATTGTTATTGGTGGAATATGGGTAATTGGCTAAAAACATAAAAATCCATTTTAGGAGTGCTGTGTAAAATGCTGAAAAAAAAGATCGAATTATCAGAGATCCAAAAGGGCATCTATTTTGAATGCCAAACAGGAGAAAAAAATAATTATAATATCTCAGCAGCAATAAAAATAAAAAATGCAGTAGATATTGCGAAGTTTGAAAAGGCATTACAATTGTTGGTGAATGAACAAGCGGCACTGCGCAGTCATATTGAATTACTAGATGGCAGTGTGTCCATGATAATTAACGAAAAAGTAGATGCTGCTGTTCATTATTATGATGTTTCTAATGAAAATAATAAAAAGAGAATAGATGAAATAGTTAACGAAGAGGTTGGCTATGAGTTTAATTTATCAAAGGCACCGCTTTTTAGGGTGTCCTTGATTAAAGAGGATAATAATGTATTTATTCTAGTACTGAATCTTCATCATATTATTGCTGACGGAGTGTCACTTGATATTTTTATCAAAAAACTATTTACCTATTATTCCAATTCGCTAAATGGTGAAGTAATTGAATTAACAGAAGACTGCGGATTTTTAAATTTTGTTGAAACCGAAAATAAAAAACTTGCGAATGGCAGCTATGAAAAACAAAAGGAATATTGGCGAGAAAAAGTAAAAGATGCAAATGCTTTGAACTTTCCAAAGGACTTCTCGAATGCTCATCATAACGGGATAGGGAAAGAGAAGTCTTACCGAATTTCAAAGGATTTAATGAACAGTATAAAGAAAGCATCTCAAAAAGAAGAAGTGACGCCGTTTATTTTCTGTTTAGCGGCATTTAGTGCATTGATGGGAAAATGCTGCAATGAAAAGAATGTAGTAGTATCCAGTCCATTCACAAATAGACCAGGGTTTGACTTTGAAGAAACGATAGGATGCTTTATTTATACATTGCCATTAAGTGTAACAATCGACAATCATAAACCATTTAAAGATGTTATTGAGGCAATGTATGAGGAAATGATTGGGGCATATAAAAATATTGGGTATCCCAACAATTTAATTGCCCGTGAAACGGAATCTAGTATCTATACAGGGATTCAGTCAATCTTCGATATTACCTTCGTATATGACAAATATAGTAAACCGACATGGGAAGGCGTAGAATGTGACACATTTGAACTGGACAATACGATGTTCCCTGGAAATATGATGGTAATCCTTGCTGAAATGCCTGATGGTGACATGATTAAGATTCAGTACAAGTCTGATATCTATGCAGAAGAAATGATCGAAATGCTAGGAAGACGTTTTATTAAACTGTTAGAAACTGTAACAGCGCATACGGATGTACTAGTGAAAGATATCGACTTATTTTTGGAAGATGAAAAAGAGCAAATTTTGAATACTTTCAATCAAAGTGCATTCTTCGATTATAAACCAATGCATATTATAGATATTTTCCATGAGCGAGTTCACACGCATAAAGAACATACAGCACTTCTTTTTGATAATGGCAGCATGAGCTATGAAGAAGTCAATAAAAAAGCGAATCAGATAGCAAGAAAAATATTGCAACATAAGAAAAAAGAGAATGAAGTAATTGGTGTACAGTTAAAACGTTCTAAAGAAATGGTTCTTACTATATTAGGGATTTTGAAAGCGGGCTGTGCATATGTTCCAATCGAAAATTATTATCCTGAAAATCGAAAAAATTATATTTTTAACGATGCCGATATCAATATTTTAATTACATCGAAAGACTTGGAATATGATTTTTGTCAGGATAAACAAATTATTTTTGTTGATGATAATGAAACATACAGCGGGGATGATAGCAATCTTAATATTGTATTAAATCCTTTTGACTTGGCCTACATTGAGTATACTTCAGGTTCGACTGGGGAGCCAAAAGGGGTAATGATTGAAAACCATAGTGTAGTCAATACCATTATGGATTTGGAGAGACTTTTTCCTGTCCAAGAAGAGGATGTTTATCTATATAAAACACCTTTTTCATTCGATATTTCGGGAACGGAACTGTATGGCTGGTTTATGGGAAAAGGTGCTCTGTGTATTTTAGAACATGATGGTGAGAAAAATCCAGAACTTATCTTAGAATGTATAGATCGCTATCATGTAACCCATATCAACTTTGTACCAAACATGCTCAAGGTGTTTTTAGAACTGTTGAATGTAAAAAATAATAAAGAAAAGTTACACTCCTTACGATGGATTTTTGTTGGAGGAGAGGCATTAACTGCTGATATAATTGATAAATTTTTTGACATGAAACTACCTGTAAATCTTGAAAATGTTTATGGTCCGACAGAATGTACAATGTGGGCTTCACATCATTCTATTCAAAAATGTGAGCGTGTTTCAAATGTACCGATTGGACATCCATTAAATGAAATTCGATGGTATGTTATTGACGAAAATAATCAACTTCAGGTGGTAGGTGTACCTGGTGAGTTATGTTTAAGTGGAGTAGGATTGGCACGAGGTTATCTCAATAAAGAAGAACTTACAAATGAAAAATTTTGTGAAAATCCATTCTACGATGAAAGAAAAGATCCCGTTTGGTTTAAGAAGATGTATAAAACAGGTGATTTGGCAAGATGGCTTCCTGACGGCAATATCGAATTTATGGGGAGAATGGATCACCAAGTTAAAATTAGCGGATTGCGGATTGAACTGGGGGAAATTGAAAATGCAATGGTTCAGTTTGCTGGCATTTTAGAAGCTGTAGTAGTTACGAAGCAATCTTCCAGCCATTTACCTGTACTGTGCGCTTATTATGTTGCTCCACAACAAGTGCCTGTAGCTGATTTAAGAGCATTTTTAAGTCATTATGTACCTGACTATATGATCCCAGCATTCTTTGTTCATATGGAGAAACTGCCGATTAATAGTAGTGGGAAAATAGACCGAAAAATACTTATTGCAGATACTACCTATAATCATCACACTACTAAAATTAATCAGGTACCAGAATCTGAATTAGAGACAATTATTGCTCAAACTTGGAAAGAGGTATTAGAAATTGATCATGTAGGAATAGAAGATAATTTCTTTGAAATCGGTGGGCATTCCATGGCTGCGATTCTAGTACATAGCAAATTAAAGCAAGTACTTGATATGGAATTTTCTATTACTGTTTTATATCAATTCCCAACGATACGTCTATTATCTGAGCACATGATGAAAAACGAAAAGGTAGAAATTCAGGACAGAAAGAATTTTTTCAAGAGAAAGAAAAAATCAGTCTATTCTGACATTGCCATCATTGGAATGGCAATTGACGTTCCAGGTGCCGATAATATTAAAGATTTTTGGCATAACTTGAAACATGAAAAAGAGAGTATCCATTTTTATAATGATGACGAACTTCGTAACCTTGGCATTAGTGAAGACATGATTCATAACAGTAATTATGTAAAGGCTAAAGGTCGTGTAGAAGACATTGAATATTTTGATTCAGAATTTTTCGAATATACACCGAGCGAAGTAAATCTTATGTCGCCGCAGTTAAGGCTTTTGTACAAAGGAACATGGGAGGCATTGGAGGATGCGGGATATTATCCGGAATCGACAGAAGATAAGATGGGTATCTTCATCGGTGGTTCAGATGATTTCCAATGGTATAACGAAGCGTTGGGCAATAATGACAATTACAGCGATATGTATCAAGCATTTACTATGAGTACGAATCATTTCCTCGCAACAAGGTTAGCTTACAAATTTAATATTAAAGGGCCTGTGTTCTCATCCCTTACTGGATGCTCAACGACCCTCGTGACAACACATCTAGCATGTCAATCACTGATGTTAGGAGAATGTGATATAGCCATTGCTGGTGGTGTTACTGTTGAACTTCCAAATGATGGTGGTTATATGTATCAAGATGGGATGATGTTTTCATCTGATGGACACTGTCGTCCATTTGATGCGGAAGCTAGCGGTACAATATTTTCAAATGGAATGGGAATTGTTGTATTAAAGAGACTAGATGAGGCACTTGAAGCGGGAGATCATATTTATGCAGTTATTAAAGGCTCTGCTATCAATAATGATGGAAGTCAAAAGGCAGGTTTTACTGCGCCAAGTGTAGAGGGACAGGCAGAGGTAATAAGAGAAGCTTATAAACGAGCAGAAATCGACCCCGAAACGGTAGGCTATATTGAAGCACATGGAACAGGTACTATATTAGGCGATCCAATTGAGGTTGAATCGTTAACAAAAGCATTTGCCACAGATAAAAAAAGATACAGTCTCTTAGGTTCTGTAAAAGGCAATATCGGTCATACCGATACGGCAGCAGGTGTAACAGGATTAATAAAAGTGGCATTAAGCTTAAAGAATCGATTTATACCTGGGACAGTAAATTATAAAAATCCTAATCCAAAGATTAATTTCGATGAGACACCATTTATTGTACAAAGTAATGGCATGGAATGGCAAAATGACAACAACCGTCCTCTTAGAGCTGGAATCAATTCGTTTGGTGTTGGTGGAACGAATGCACATATGGTATTGGAGGAAGCACCGCCTGTAAAAAACAGCGGTGAGGAAGAAAAGACCAACCTGTTCCTGTTTTCAGCAAAAACAAAAAATGCATTAATTGAAAATATAAAATCAACGCTAAAGTATGTTGCGTCAGATCAAAGTATAAACCGTTCCGATGCTGCTTGGACATTGATGGCGGGCAGAAAGCATTTCAAATATAGAAAAGCCATTGTAGTGAATGAGCATCTTGGAAGAGATATAAATGTCGATGAGTTTATAGAAGAAATTCTTGACAGTGAATTTAAAAAAGCTAACGAAGGTAAGCATGTTTACTTTATGTTTTCAGGACAGGGCAGCCAATATCAAGGAATCGGAAGAGAATTATATTACGCAACAGACAGCTTTATAGGTAAACGTTACCGCCAGTATGTTGATGAAATATTCGGCTATCTAAATGAAGAAGAACAACATGAATTCTTTGATATTATCTATGGAAATGCCGATTCCTCTCTCGTTAATCAGACAAAATATAGTCAATTTGCATTATTTGTTACGGAATTTTCACTTGCCAAAATACTGATGGATGTTGGAATAATGCCAAAGGCGTTTATCGGACACAGTATTGGTGAAGTGACAGCCGCAGCAGTTGCAGGCGTATGGAGTCTTGCTGATGCCGTAAAAATTGTCAGAGCCCGTGGAGATATTATGCAGAAGCAGAAGTCGGGTGTCATGCTTGCTGTAATGAAAGGTGTAGACGAAGTGAAAGAAATGCTAATTGAGGGCGTATCGTTAGCATTAAATAATACTTCGGATCGTTGTGTCGTAGGTGGAACGAAAGAAAAAATAGAGGCATTTGAAAAAATAATGTCAGAAAAAGGTATTGATGCGACAATACTTAAAACCTCACATGCATTCCATACCTATATGATGCAGGATGCCGCAATGGAGTTCGGCGAATATCTCAAAGCATTTCAATTTAACAATCCATCCATTCCGATTGTTTCAAATGTCACTGGTGAATGGGTAAAGGAAAATGAAATGTGCACGCCAACATATTGGGCAGAACATATTATAAACCCAGTACAATTTGATAAAAACCTAGCATTAATCTTACAAGATGAGCATGCAGCATTTATCGAGATAGGTGGAGGAAGATCTTTATGTACCTTTGCATTACAGCATAAAGAGAGAAAAGAAGGGCAAATCTTCCTGAATATTTTACGACACGCAATAGAAAAAGAACATGATTTGGACTATGTTTATGCAAAACTTGGACTTGCATGGAGTGCTGGAGTAAAACTAAATTGGCAGAAATTTATGGGCAGTAACGTCCGCAATAGAGTGTCGCTACCAGTCTATCATTTCGAGAAAAAACGATACCCTATTACGATTACAATAGCTCAAGAAGGAAATACAGTGAGAAGTAATCCAGAAATGCAAAAAGTACTCGAAGCTTCAGAGCAAATTACGGCAACGATTGAAAGCAAGGATTCTTTAGAGGAATGCATTATTGAATCTTATAAATCCGTACTGGGATTTGAACATATCACAGAAAATCAGGATTTCTTTGAATTAGGCGGAGACTCATTAAAAGCGGTAAGCCTTTCGAATGTGATAGAGGGTAAAACAGGTATAAAAATAGCTGTTACTGAAATATTTAAACATACGACACCAAAGAAAATGAATGCCTATATCGCTAGTTTGACTGGACATTCTGTAAATAAAAATAAAATAGTCCCATTAAAAAAAGCTGCTTATTATAATACTTCTTCCGCGCAAAAACGTATGTATAGTTTGCATTTGCTGGATAAAACAAGTACCGCATACAATCTTCCTTCAGCCACTATTATAGAAGGAAAACTAAGTGAGGAAAAGGTACGACAAGTTGCTGAAAAACTATTGATGCGACATGAAATATTAAGAACGTCCTTTGATATCAAAGATAATAAAGTTGTCCAACTGATTGAGGATCATGTAGATATGGAATTAACTTTTACTGAACAATTGATTGACAATGATGATCAAGTAAAAGAATTAATTGAGGATTTCATAAGACCTTTTGATTTATCGAAAGCGCCTTTATGTAGACTAAAATTAGTGACAGTTTCAGATGAGAAATCCATCCTATTATTCGATGTACACCATATTATTGCAGACGGGACATCTGTTGAAATATTGACAAAAGATTTTAATGATTTATATGTGTCTTCGTTGCCACCATTAACTGTGCACTATAAAGATTTTGCAGAATGGCAAAATCAGTATCTAGCATCTGAAAAAATAAAAGAATCTAAAAAATATTGGACTGAAATGTTTAAAGATGGGATTCCTGTATTGGAGCTTCCGATTGATAAGGAAAGACCTGCAATCAAAACTTTCGCAGGAAAAAGAATTCATTTTTCTATTGAAAGTGAAATGGCGCAGAGATTGGAAAAGTTTGCACAAAAAAACAGTGCCACAATGTATATGACGTTACTAAGTGCTTGGTATGTATTGCTTCAAAGATATTCTGGACAGGAAGACATCGTGATTGGTTCACCGGTAGCAGGACGTACAACGGATGAAGTCAAGGATATCATGGGTATGTTTGTTAATATGCTTGCGATAAGAAACAAGCCAATGGCAAAGAAAAAGTTTATCGATTTCTTCCATGAAGTGAAAGAAAATACCATTCAAGCATTAAAAAATCAAGAGTATCAATTCGATGATTTGATTGAGCAATTGGATATTACACGGACACTTAATCGCAATGCACTGTTCGATGTTTGTTTTGATTTCCAGAACATGGAGACTCACGATTTGAATATTGATGGCATAAAAATTAGTCCGTTCCAATTTGATACGCAAACTTCAGCTTATGATTTAGTTCTAACGTGTCAACAACAGAGTAAAAATAAAGACATTGACTGCTTTATTGACTTTTCAACTGATTTATTTAACGAGGATACGATGGAGAGAATGCAAAGTAATTACAAGACAATTCTTGAAAGTATCTTAAAGGATAGCGAAACGCTAATTGGCAAAATGAATGTAGTTTCTTCTATAGATAAAGACAACATCTTAAGACAATTGGAAGAGACAAAGCTTGATCTAGCAGATCAAGTAACACTTCACAAAATGTTTGAAAGAAATGTCGATAAACATCCAGATAAAACAGCATTGATTACTTCAGATGGTACAGTCTGGACATACCGAGAGTTGAATAAAAAGGCCAATATAATTGCCCACAAGTTACTATCCTTACATGTCGAACACGAAGATTTAGTCGGTATTATGACAACAAGGAATGAAAATATGTTAGCTGGTATGCTTGGCATTTTAAAAGCAGGAGCTGCCTATGTTCCGATTGATCATAATTATCCAAAAGAGCGAATTGACCATATGATTCAATTAAGTAAACCAAAGGCATTGCTAGTAGATCGAGATAACGTGGGAACAGTTGATTATAACGGGATCAATATAGACTGTAGAGCATTAGAAGCACACGAACAAAATATTAAAAATCCTGAAGTGACCTGCAACGTAAATTCACTAGCCTATACGATATTCACTTCTGGATCAACAGGAAAACCAAAAGGCGTTATGGTCAATCATGCATCTGTCGTTAATTTTATCTACGATATTGTCAATAGAAGGCTATTTAGAAATGAAGAAGATAGAGTCATTTGCTTAACGACATTATCTTTTGACATTTTTGCATTTGAATCCATTGTACCAATGTGCACAGGTCATTCTATATACATGGCAGATGAAATTGAACAGCTAGATTCAACTTTAGCTGCACAAAAAATTATAAAGTATGGCGTTACACATATTTTAAGTACGGTATCAAGAATTAAAGCATTTGTCGATAATCCTGCGTTTGCACCAGCATTATCACAGTTGACATGTATTTTAAGTGGTGGAGAGAACTTCCCAATTCAATTACTTAAAGATATTAGATCAAAATCTCTAGCAAGTATCTATAACATGTATGGGCCATCTGAGACAACTATATGGTCAACTACAAAAGACCTTACACATTCAGATTATATAAGTATCGGCAAGCCAATTGCCAACACACAAATTTTTATTCTGAATGAAGAACAACAGTTACAACCATATGGAGTTTATGGAGAAATATGTATTGCCGGAGAAGGGCTTGCAAGGGGCTATTACAACGATAAGCTAGAAACAGATAAAAAGTTCACTTTAGTAGAAGATTTACCTGGTATTAAAGTTTACAAAACGGGTGATAGAGGGAGAATGCATGCTAATGGTGAAATCGAAATTTCTGGTAGATTAGATAATCAGATTAAAATCAGAGGGTATCGAATTGAGCTAGGTGAAATTGAAAAAGCTGCTTTAGAACATCAAAATGTCAATATGGTTGTAGTAAAAGCGGATGAAGATGCAGATTATAACAAAAATTTGACATTATATTATTGCCTAAAGGATGATGCTCCTAGTGCAGCAAGAACAGATTCACTATGGCTAAAAAAATGGTTACAGTCAAAATTGCCAAATTATATGTTACCAACTGAATATATGCAATTAGATAAGATGCCTGTCCTTCCGAATGGAAAGATAAACAAAAATGCATTAGCAACTTTAGATGAAAAGAAAGTAACTGAAGTTAATATGCCACCAAAATCAGTACTTGAAAGTGAAATACTGAATATTTGGAAAGAGATTTTACAAAAAGACCATATTGGTATCTATGATAACTTCTTTGATGTAGGAGGGAATTCCTTCACATTAATGATGGTCAATAACAAGCTTAATAGTGAGTTAGGGCTAACGATTCCAGTCATGAAGCTTTTTGAATATCCGACCATCGATGGTTTAGTTCAAGTATTATCACAGGAAAGTGGTAAGAATGGTAGCCAAAACGAGACGAATGCCGAGGAACCATCATTTGATCAAGATTATTTTGATGATGACGGTTTTGATGAAGCCTTCGAGGATTCAACTGAAGCGTTGAATGCCGAGGAAATTCGTAATGACGATGTAGCTGTAATCGGTATGGCATGTCGATTCCCAGACGCAGAAAACATTCATTCATTCTGGCAGAATATTGTCAATGGCAAAGAGAGTATTCATTTCTTTAATGATGATGATCTTTTACAGAGTGGCATTCCTAAAGAAGTATTTGAGAAAGAGAACTATGTAAGGGCAAAAGGCTTCTTAAAGGATGTTGAATATTTCGACGCGAAACTATTTGATTATTCGGATAAGGAAGCTAGCATGATGGACCCTCAAATACGTTTATTGCATCAATGTACGTATGAACTATTGGAAAATGCGGGATACAATTCATTCGACTATGACGGAAAAATTGCTATGTACGCTGGAAGTGGTTCCAATCTGTTATGGATGTCGAAGTTTGGGAACAACCAGAATGACCTCATCGATGCATTCGAAGCAATCACATACAATGAGAAGGATTTTCTGACAACTAGAATTGCATACAAGTTGAATTTAAAAGGTCCTAATATGAACATTCAGACGGCATGTTCTACGTCACTTGTTGCGATCCATCAAGCAGCACAGATTGTCATAAATGGAGAGGCAGATATGGCAATCGCTGGTGGAGTAAGTATTTCCTATCCTAGAAAAGAAGGCTATCTATGGCATGAAGGCATGATTTTTTCAAAAGATGGCCATTGTCGACCTTTCTCTAATGACTCTTCAGGTACGGTTTCTGGGAACGGATGCGGCGTCGTATTGTTAAAACCTTTGAAAAAAGCTTTAAAAGACAATGATCATATATATGCAGTAATTAAAGGCTCTGCCGTTAACAATGATGGCATTGACAAGATTGGCTATACTGCACCAAGTATTAAGGGCCAAACAGATGTCATTAAATCTGCATTAGGAAACGCTGGTATTAAACCAGAGGAGATTAGTTTTGTAGAAGCACATGGTACGGGAACCTCTTTAGGAGATCCAATTGAAATAGAAGCTTTAAAACAGGCATGGGGAACGAATAAAAAAAATTACTGTGCCATTGGAGCGGTAAAAGCAAACATCGGTCATCTAGATGCAGCAGCAGGAGTGGCAGGATTTATAAAAACAGTTTTAGTGCTTGATAAAAAAGTAGTACCACCATTGATTAATTTTAATCAGCCTAATGAAAAACTAGATCTTAACAACAGTCCATTTTATTTCAATACTGAGGCGAAGAAGCTAGATACAACTCATGGGAAACTAAAAGCAGCAGTTAGCTCTTTTGGCATCGGTGGAACGAATGCACATATTGTTTTAGAAGAAGCGCCAAAGTAAGGAGGTATGGAACAACATGCAAAGAGACAATATTTCATACATTTTACCTTTCTCTGCAAAGAGTTGGGAGGCTTTGAATAATACCTCTGCGCAAGTGATGAGTTATTTAAAGGAACTCCATCATATTGATTTAGCAGATGCCTCCTGGACCCTTCAAAAAGGGAGAAGAGCATTAGAACATAGAAAAGTGTTTGTTACGAGCAGAAAGGACATGGAAAGTAGTACTTTCCATGTCTGCAGTAACAATGGGAAAAGGAAACAAAATCTAGTATTGATATTACCTAGTGTACAAGATGTTAATATTTTATGGAGAAAAAGCGGGACGGTAGAAGGTCTCTATCCCCTATTAAAAGGTTATGAACGTACAGTAGAGCAACTATTAAAAATGTTACCACAGCAAACTGCGGAAAAAGTAAGAAGCATTGAAAATGACGATAATGAAGTTAAGTGTTATAGAGCATTGCTAGGTGGATATGCATGTGTCCAGATGCTAAGGGAGCTTGGCGTTCAACCATCCGCATTAGTTGGGGAAGGGATTGCTGAACTTGTCGCTATGGTTTGCGCAGGTGCAGTGACGTTGAGAGATGCGATTAGCATAATTCAAACATATGGACAACTTGCTACGTATGAAGCCATTTATGAAAAATATGCTATAAGAAAAAAACAAATTCCGTTAATAAAAAAGCCTGGTATAAAAGCTAAACAACATATTGAAGATGCGCTTGTCATAAAACTTGGCAGTAGTGATTTAGAAAATTCGATTACAAAACGATGTATGACAAATGTTGAAGATGAAAATGTCTTGAATCTGATAGAAAATCCGAGTGATAGCTATATCAATAATGTTTACCGCCTTATCGGGGACCTATGGTGTAGAGGGATAAAAATTGATTGGGATACGCTTAGTGCTACTACTTCTTGTTTAAAAAGAATTGCATTACCAACTTATGTCTTTGATAAAAAAGAATATGATAGTGACGTAGTAAATGGCATAAATCCTTTAACAAGTAATAAATCCATACATTCTGCTATAGAAAAAGATGAAATAGAGCAACTCGATCCTGCTATTGTATTAAGGAAGCTTTGGGAAGAAGTAATTGGTATAACGGATATTCAGAAAACAACTGATTTCTTTGAAATGGGTGGAGATTCACTGAATGCAATTATGCTTTCTTCTAAAATCAAGGAAACATTAAAAATTGAATTTCCAGTGTCTGACGTATTTATTCATTCAACATTTGGCAAAATGGAAAAATATATTGATGCTCATTTAGATCAAAAATCAGTAGATGTAATTGAAAAGCTTGGCGTTCAGAAATATTATGAAGCATCCTCTGCGCAAAAGAGAATGTACATAATGAACGAATTGGTTGAGGATGCAATCCCGTATAATTTTGCAGCCGTCTATCATGTCAAAGGAAAATTACAGCATACTAAAATCCAACAATGCTTTTCTAAAGTGGTCGAAAGACATGAGGCATTCAAAACTCGGTTCGACATGGTCGATGGTGAAATAGTTCAAATTATTGAAGACAATGTCGATTTCAGAGTGAAGTTTCAAACGGTTGAAAAAGAGCGGTTAGAAGAAGCGATAACAGCAAATTTAAAGCCATTTAACCTTGAAAATGCACCATTATTGCGCGTAACTTTTATTAGCTTAAATGAGGAAGAGCATGTAATGGTTCTGGATATGCATCATATTATTTCAGACCAGAGTTCTTTAGATATCCTGCTAAAAGAAATCGGGCTCATTTATCAGGGTGAGGAGCTTCCAAATTTAGAGATACAATATAAAGATTTTGCTAAATGGCAAAACGATTTTTATAACAGTGGAAAAGTGCAAAAGCAACTGGAATATTGGAAAAATGAATTTAAAGAAGGTGTTCCAGTACTAGATTTGTATACCGATTATGACAGACCAGAATTTATAAGCTATGAAGGCGGTCAAATTCACTATTCTTTTGAACATAATCTAAATCAAGGAATTCTTGCTTTCACTAAGAAGCATGGAATCACACCATATATGTTTATTATGGCAGCCCTTAATATAATGCTTTGGAAATATACAAACCAAAGAGATATTGTCATTGGTACCGTTATCTCAGGCAGAAACCACGCAAAATTAGAATCGATTGTCGGTATGTTTGTTAATACTTTGGCTATTAAAAGTGAGCTTGATGAAGATACACCACTAGAAGAATTTCTTCAGTATACAAAAAATAAGCTAGTCAAATCTTATGATAATCAAGATTGTCAGTTTGAATTGCTAGTGGAGGAACTTGGTATACCAAAGAGTGTATCTAGAAATCCGTTATTTGATATTTTGTTTAATTACATAAATATTGGTACGGATGAGGTCAATATTGAAGGACTTTCCTTAACACCATATGAAAATAACGAAATTAATGTGAAATTTGATATTAGTTTTACATTGGAAGAAAAGAATCAGCAATTTTATATGGATATTGACTATTCAAAAGCTTTGTATAAAGAAGATACGATTCGTGTCATGGGCGAGCGACTCATTTATATCATTTCGCAAATGCTAAAGGATGTAAACGTAAAGCTTAAAGATATTGATATGATGACTGTGGAAGAGCGGAACTGGCTTATTGAAACAGTAAATCAAACGACTACGGATTATCCAGCACATAAAACAGTGTTATCTATTTTTGAAGACTATGCTAGAGATACGCCAAATGCTATTGCTATTGAATGGTTGGAAGATAAAATTTCTTACAAACAGTTAAATAATATGGCCAATCAGTTAGCTGAAAAACTTAAAGACCGAAATGTTGGATACCAAGATAAGGTGGCCATACTTTTAGACCGCGGTTATATGCAAATTGTTAGTATGTTGGGCATTATGAAACTTGGTGCTGTCTATGTGCCGATTGATCCTAAATTTCCTCAAGAAAGAATTGATTATATTCTAGAGGATTGCCAAAGCAAAGTAATTATTACAGATTATTCTTTGGAAGAGAAAATAAGTGTAGAAATTGAAAAATTCTTAATTGATAAAGGTGAAAATACACTCAATAGAGAACACGATATCGGCATAGAATCTAGCCATACATCGCAATATTTCAATAGTGATGATTTGATTTATGTTATCTATACGTCCGGTTCTACAGGTAAACCGAAAGGAACATTAATTAAGCATAAAAATGTCGTTCGTGTCGTGAAGAATACGAACTATATTGATATTAACGAAAATGACCGCATTATGCAGATATCTAATTATGTATTTGATTGTTCTGTATTTGATATTTATGGCGCTTTACTAAATGGTGCTAATCTTGTCATTATTCCAAGAGAGACCTCCCTTGATATTCCTTTGCTAGCGGAATTTATAGAGAAGAAGGAAATTAGTGTTTTTTGTATTTCAACCGCTTTATTCCATATGTTAGTTGACGGGAAGGTCGAATTTTTAAAGAATGTACGTAAAATCATTGTAGCGGGAGAGCAGATTTCGCTTACACATGCACAACAAACAGTAAATCAAATTGGCAAAGGGAAGCTGATTAATGCCTATGGTCCAAGCGAATCGGCAGTATTTGCAACATACTACCCGATAGATGATATAGAGGATGTTTCCATTATTCCTATTGGTATTCCATTGTCTAATACAACAGTTTATGTTGTGGACGAAAAGAAACAGTTGGTACCGATGAACGTTGCAGGTGAATTATGTTTAGGTGGAGATGGGGTAGGAGTAGGGTATCTAAATAGAGAAGACCTTACAAATGAAAAATTTATTACCCTTGAGGCAGTAGGCGGTAAAAGAGTGTACTGTACCGGCGATAAAGTGATGTGGAACAGCAGAGGCCAACTTGTATTTTTAGGTCGCAAAGATTTTCAGATAAAACTAAGAGGATTCAGAGTCGAGCTTGGAGAAGTTGAGAGACATATTAAAAATATTGATGGAATAAAAAATGTCATTGTTACTGCTGATAGGGATCATCTAGACACATTATCTATGACGGCTTACTATACGGTGAATGAAAATCATCATATAGAAAAATATGATGGCGATTATGTGCGCAATCATTTAAAAAATAGATTACCTGAATATATGATACCGTCTAAATTTGTGGTCTTAAAAGAATTCCCTCTCAACTTTAGCGGAAAAGTTGATCGAAAAGCGCTTGTAAACGCTGAACAATATTCTAAAAAAGTTATAGTGCAGGATGAGCCAAGAACACCTTTAGAAAAAACGATTCTGAAAACAATGCAGATGATACTGGATGTCAAGGAATTTGGATTGAAAGATAACTTCTTCCATTTCGGTGGTCAATCAATTAAAGCCATTGCATTAGTGAAGGCATTGTCAAACAAAGGTGTGGACCTCAAGATAAATGAAATTTTCCAGTACCAGACAGCAGAAAAAATTGCTGCATCGATAGAACCGCTTGCGGAAGTATCGCCGCCTAGGATTGATAAAATAAGTACAAGCAAAAATATAGCATTAAATGCGAAACAAATTACTAGTCTTGTAAAGAATGTGACTGCTCGTATTGAAGGTCTCTCCGACATTATCGCAGCATCTGATACGGTAATGGCATTTTCTCTATCTCCAATTCAGAAAGGTCATATGTCAAAAGGGTCGAACTATAGTGGATTTATAAACCATTTCGATGGAATAATTTCGAAAAATAGAATAAAGAATACTATTGCAGACGTAATAAGTAACAATCAGTTGCTGCATTGTTCATTGGTGGAAACCAATGGCGAAAAGAAATGGTGTGAACATGAAGTACTCAAATTAGAAACCATTATGAGTAATTATCTTACATATGTAGATATATCTATGTATACCGAGAGTGTAAAAACAACTATCATCAATAAGCTTAGTGAAGAAATACTTTTAAGAACCTACTCAAATAATGAACTACTATGGCGAATGTGTGTACTAAAAGAAAGTGATACGAGACATCTTATTATCTGGGGTGCTGATCATTTAATTTTCGATGGCATGAGTGCCGAGATTATCAAATCCCAGATTGAACAAGGATTAAAAGGTACAACGAGCATCGAAACAGCTATTCCAAGTTTTAAAGAGTATGTTGATGTGCTAAACCAAGGGCCAATAGGGATTAGTGAGAAGGAGCTAATTGAAAAATTTCATTTGGTGAAGTGGAGTGAAAATAATCGTAAGGTAATGGCACAACCAAAAGGTAACGCAACCTTACAAAATAATATAGAAATTATCATTCCTTTATCAGATAAAAAGCATTTAGATATTTGGTGGTATGCGTTTGATTTTGTATCTGATATTTTAAGAGATTACACAAATACAGAAGTCATTCCCTTTGTAATGCTGGAGTATGCGAGAAGTTATCAGGGGAAGGATTTTTATAATAGCGTAGGCGAGTTTTTAGATATTGTACCGATTATTAGTGAAAAAGGAAATAAAACATCAGTTGAAACGGCCATTCAGCTTTGTAAAGAGCATTCCATCAATTATCTCGCATTACTGGGGGAAGAACGATTTAGTAAGGCGTATCCAAAATTAAATCAACTCCTTAGAAAATACTATTTCAATGATAAACAGTACTGTAATTTCATCCTCTATAATTTCCAAGGATTTGTTAAAGTTGAGGAGAAACAAGCATTTAGTCATAACAATACTGAAAACAGCCTTGCCCGTATGTCTGTAACAGTAAATTACGATAGTGACCACCTGTACATTGAATTTGAAGATGTTATTGGAATTGATGAGAAAAAATTTAGAACTATTGTAGAAAAAAGAAGCGAACAAGGGAGGGTATCACAATGAAAAATAAATATTTAACGATTTATTTAATTATTACATTTGGCTTATGTTGGGGGCTTGCATCGGCATCTATGATTTTTAATGATTTTTTTACAAAACTTTTTGGTGAAACGTCCTTTACGAACCCGATTGTTATGATCGCTTTGTATTCGCCATCCATTGCAGGTTTATTTGTTTATTGGTTAATGGGCGGCTTTGAGGCGATCAAAAATCTATTTTCTAAGTTTATTCCTAGAAAAAAAGATTTGATATGGTTTCCAATCATTATCGGTTTGTTTCTTCTTTATGTAGGTAGTATTCATTATGGTTCCATTGCTGTTGGTTTTGAAGTACCAGAGATGACATTAACTTTTAAGCAAATGGTCATAGAAGTAGTTAAAAATCTGTTTGAAGAAGCAGGAATTCTTGGTGGAGTACTTGGCTGGATCGGGTTTTTAATGCCGTATCTTCAGAAAAAATATAACAGTAATATAAAAGCGGGTGTGATAACAGGTCTTATATTCGGCATCTATGTATTACCAGGTTATGTAATTACATCATTTGAATTGGCAGCTATCTTCCCATTGTACGTTATTCAATTAATGTTATTCCTTATTTTTATTAGTTATATGTTTAATGCGACAAACGGAAATCTACTCTTTTACGTTTTATTATTCTGGCTCATTTCATCAGGTGCGAGACTGGAGTTATATTACTTTAATGCACAAGTTCAATTATTGCAGATTGCATTTTTCGCAATTTCTGTTGTTATTATGCATTTCCTTACGAAGAAGAGAAATATTGAACAAAAGCTTCAAGTATTACCCGAATATGTTGGGATTGGAGCATAATATTTAGTTGAAATAGGAGAAATATCATGATGGAGCTAAAAACATTTTTCAAATCCAAAGAAGGTAGTAAGGGGCAGTTAATTTGTTTTCCTTATCTAGGAGGCTATGTCAACTCATTCAATGAAATTGTGCGTGCAATGCCAGAGGATGTTGAAATATGGGTGGCGAATCCTCCTGGACATTTTGGTTCTCAACTTGAATTAATTAGTGATATTCATGAGCTAATTTCGCTATATTATCAGGAGATATCAAAGATTATTCGCCCAGGAAGCGTATTTTTGGGGCATAGCATGGGTGGCGTAGTTTCATATTTTTTGTTGGAAAGAATGTTTCAAAACCAGGAAAAAGTTCTTCCAAAAACATTAATATTATCTGCTTCTGTTGCACCATCCAGTTTTGCAAATAAACAGTATAGCAAGTTTAGTAATGAGGACTTGATAAAGCAAATACAGGTTTATGGTGGTATGCCAGAGGCTGTATTACAAGACAAAGAGTTAATGAATATTATGCTTCCCATATTTCGCGCTGATTATGGCATTTTAGAATCTTCAGCAAAAGCGCCATACAAAAAAATTGATATCGAAACACATTTGTTATGGGGAGAAAATGATAAATCAGAGAATATTCGTTCAGCGATCATGTGGAATGATTACCTTGTTCAAGATTTAAATGTAACTTCTATTGAAAATGCAGAGCATATGTTTATTCATAATATGGAAAAGGAAGTTGTCGAGTACATTAATCAGTTTCTTAACTTAGAAGTGTTAGAACTTAAGGGCAAGTAGTTACTGTTCTTCCCAGGTCTAAGGAATCTTAGATCTGGGAATTGAATGGTGCACCTTGTATAAACAGAGTGTCGCAGGCGGAAAGAGGAATGCTTTACGGAAATAAAAAGAGGGATGCTTGCATAACAATAAAACTTGAAAATGAGAAACTGAAATCGAAGCTGTTTTTACATATGAAAAAGTATTAGATTATGGAAAAAAATTAAAAAATTTCAAATATATATGTGTTATTTAACGGATAAAATTGTAAAATAATATTGGAGTGTATTTTTAAAAGAAGGAGGACTCGAATTATGAATGACGTAAAGACAGATGCAGGGTTTAAAAAATTCTTGGTCATCTGGATGGGGGAGCTGATATCTAATATCGGTACTGGTATGACTGCCTTTGGTCTTGGCGTATACGTTTGGCAACTTACGAAATCCGCATTGGATGTTGCTATGGTTGAGATGGCAGCGCTACTACCCATGATTTTATTCAGTCCGGCTGCAGGAGTTCTTGCAGATCGATTTGACAGAAGACTCCTTATGATTATTGGTGATTGTGTCTCAGGGTTGGGACTCGTTTTGTTATTAGTGCTAATGAATACAGGAAATATTCAAGTGTGGCAAATCTGTCTTTGTGTAGGATTTAGTTCAGCCTTCGCATCATTATTAGATCCAGCGTATAAAGCAACACTAACGGATTTACTATCAGAGGATGAATATGCAAAGGCAAGTGGTATGGTGGGGATTGCTTCCTCTTCTAAATTTTTGATTTCACCAATTATTGGTGGTCTAATTTTAGCATTTTACAGTATGGAATTAATTATTATCATTGATATTTTGACACTTGTTATAACAGTTTCCACAATTCTTTTTGTAAGAAAATCGCTTTCGGTAAAGCCTTTGGAGAAAAAAGATTTAGACTTTTTCAAAGATTTAAAAGAAGGCTGGCAAATTATTGTGGAATCAAAAGGGGTTATGCTTCTTATAGTACTGGTCTCTGTTTTAATGTTCTATATGGGGATTATTCAAGTACTATCAAAACCGATGATTTTATCATTTGCGAGTGAGAAAACAACCGGAATACTTCAGACAGTTGTAGCATGCGGTATGATGGTATCCAGTATTTTAATCGGTACGGGAATCATCAAAAGAAATTTTGTAAAGGTAATGGTCGTTAGTTTTATTGTATCTGGTATAACGATGGCAGGATTCGGCGCCACAACAAGTATCCCAGTTATTATTATTTCCGGATTTTTATTCTTTGCTTCATTGCCATTTGCAACGACATGTATTGATGTTTTAATACGAAAATCGATAGACAATGAGAAGCAAGGTAGAGCATGGGGACTTATTTCTTTAATATCACAAATAGGTTTCGTCGTTGCTTACGTTATTGCAGGTGTTCTGGCCGATTACGTATTTAACCCAGCATTAGTTGAAGGTGGCGTTCTAGCAAATACTGTTGGAAAAATTATAGGTACTGGTGAAACTAGGGGAATTGGTTTTTTAATCATTCTTTCTGGAGTAGGGCTAATAATTACGGCATTATTTGTTTCAAAATCTAAAGGTATTCGAGAAATGGAAAAACAAAAAGATACTGAGCTAATACCAACTGGGCAGTCAGTTCAATAAGAAGAATTTAATAAATAGGTACGTCGTGTAGTTAGATGAAGGAGGAATAGCTTTGTTTCTGAAAATGGTAAAGAATGATTGCTACAGAAAGAAAATTGTTACTGCAACAATATTTGTATTTATAACGATGGCAGTAATTTTAGGAGCTAGTGCAACAAATATCATTGCAAATTTAACGCAGTCAATGTCAGAACTGCAAGAAAGAGCACACCCGGCCGATATCACGCAGATGCATGCAGGAGATTATAATCAGCGGGATATTGATAAATTTACAGAAGAACAACGTGAACATATTGCAATGCAGGAAACGATGGTTCTTCTCACTTTAGATGGAAACAATATACATTTTGGAAACAACAATACAATGGCAGGTACTGTACAGGACATATCATTTGTTGTTCAAAATAAAAATTTTGACTATATATTGGATCTAAACAACAACAAGTTGGACGTAAAAGAAGGTACTGTAGCAGTTCCTATTTACTTTATGCAACAATATGACTTAAAAATTGGCGAAACGATTACGGTGAAAAGAGGCGATTATGAAAAGGAATTTACCATTTCAGATTATGCCCGAGACTATGAGATGAATTCTTCGCTTACTTCGTCCAAACGTTTTGTTATCAATCAATCTGATTATAATGAAATGTTGGTAAATCAAGTAGGCGAACGCGAATATTTAATTCAATTTAAACTACATGAAACTGGCGATGCTCAAGCTGTTCAGACAGCATATATTGATGCAGGTCTTCCAGCAAATGGGCCTACAGTTGGTGGGAAAATATTCTTAATATTTAATGCAATGTCAGATACGATTGTAGCAATGGTTATTATACTGATTAGTATTTTGCTTATTATTATTGCTTCGCTTTGTATTCGACTTACATTCTTAGCAACGATTGATGAGGATTTAAGAGAGATCGGTGTAATGAAAGCGATCGGAATCTCTAAGAAGGATATTAAAAAGGTATATCTTAATAAGTATAGAGCTATATCTGTAGTTGCGGGTATTGTGGGATATTTACTGTCCTTTGTAGTTGTTAATCTGTTTACGGGGAATATGAGACTTTACATATCTTCTGATTTATCAGGTAACTTGAAATATGTACTTTCCCTTATAGCTCCATTATTTGTTTATTTCATCATTACGCTGTATTTCAAGAAAGTGCTAAAAAGAATTGATAAGATTTCTGCTGTAGAAGCACTTCGTTCAGATATTATGCAACGTGGTAAGAATAAAAAATATAGCTTCTCCCTGCTAAAAAATAAATTTTTCAGTACCAATATTTATATGGGTATTAGAGATGTATTTAAGCGTTTCAAATTATATAGATTACTTATCGTTATATTTGTTATCTGTACATTTATTATCATCCTTCCAATAAGTGTATATAACACAATGAATTCACCGGAATTCTCTACTTATATGGGTGTAGGGAAATCTGATATGAGGATTGACCTTCGAAAAACAGATACTATTTCAGAAGATTATAAAAAATTGCAAGAAGAGTTAGCAAATGATCCAGATATTGAAAAATACGCTGCTTATATTACAGGCTCGTTTCAGGTTAAAAATGCAGAAGGTGCATGGGATTATATAAATATTGAAACCGGTGATTTTTCAGTATTTCCACTAAGTTATTTGGAGGGAAATGCGCCGAAAGAGGATGGAGAAATTGCTCTATCTTATGCGAATGCCTCTAAAGATGGCTTGGATAAAAAAGTCGGAGATACGGTAATTGTAAAGGTTGCTGGAGCAGAAAAGAAGATGACAGTAAGTGGTATCTATCAAGATATTACAAATGGCGGGAAAACGGCAAAGGCAACAACAAGTCTTGAACTAAACGAAAATGCGATTCTTTGGTATATAGTGAACATGGATGTGGCTAAAGATGTCAATATTCCGGAAAAAATGGAATATTATCAAAGTCAATATGCCTCTGCACAGGTCAATGATATTAAAGAATATACTCAACAAACACTTGGCAATATTATTGGTCAAATGAGCACGGTTGTTATCGGTGGAATTGCCATTTCATTAATCATTATTGTTTTAATTACAGCCCTATTCCTGAGAATGTTATTATCAAAAGATATGTCTCAAATCGCTATTATGCGAAGTATGGGTCTAACAGCCAATAATATTAAACAACAATATATGGCAGGAACACTACTAGTACTAATAGTAGGAATCTTCTTAGGTGTACTAGTTTCAAATTACTTAGGAGAGTATCTTGTAAGTATGGGGATGTCTTCTATGGGCGCTGCGAAAATAGAGTTAGTAAACGTTGCATGGCAGACTTGGCTACTATGTCCTTTAGCATTAATAGTAGTAGTTGGTATCACGATATCTGTGTGCTGTAAAGTAACTGTAAAAGATGATTTATCTGTTATTTTAAAGGGTTAAGAAGTAGAAAGACGATGCAATGGAGGAATAGATATGAATAACATTTTAGAGGCGACAAGAATTAACAAAATAGTAGAATTAGGAAAAAACAATGAACTGCATATTTTAAAAGATGTAAATCTAGAAATTAAAGAGGGCGAATTTGTTGCCGTAATGGGTCCATCGGGAAGTGGAAAATCAACACTTTTATATAATGTAAGTGGTATGGATCGAATTTCCTCTGGCGATGTACTTTTTAAAGGGAATGAAATCGGCAAACTAAAAGAAGAAAATCTAGCAAAGATCCGATTAAATAATATGGGTTTTATATTCCAAAATATAAATCTTTTAAAAAACCTCTCGTTAATTGATAATGTTATGTTCCCTGCGCTTGTATCCAAAGATGCAGATAAAAATAAAGTATATAAAAGAGCAAAAAAATTATTAGAAATGACTGGGATTGCAGCGCTTGAAAATAATAATATTAATCAAGCTTCAGGGGGGCAGTTACAAAGGGTCGCGATATGTAGGGCATTAATTAATGATCCAGATATTATATTTGGAGATGAACCGACAGGCGCATTAGATTCTAAATCAGCGACAGAGATTATGTCACTTTTAACAGAAATCAATAAAAAAGGAACGACAGTAATGCTCGTAACACATGATGCAAAAGTTGCGGCAAAAACTGAAAGAGTTCTATTTATGGTAGATGGAAAAATTGTCGCTTCTAAGAAAATGAATAAATTTGATGCGAAGGTTGACAATATTAAGGAAAGAGAAGAAAGCATTATGAAATGGATAGTGGAAAGTACCGATACTTATAGTAACAAGGATGTATCTGGAGAGAAAATGGCCAAGTAATTATAGCTTTTGTATTTCTTGTTGCAGCATTGTACTATAAAGTAAAATCCAAAGACCGACAGTATTAAAATTTATATGGGGCACAATGATGATATATAAATATGCAATAAAAATAACTGAAAAAGCGTATCAAGATATTTTCCAACAATTTGAGCTAAGGATTTCTGCTGAAAGAAAAGAGAAAGTAAGCAAATTCCACTTTGATGAAGATAAAAAGCGCTCTATATTGGCAGAAGTTCTTTTACGTCATTCTTTGAAGAGGGACTTTGGCATGACAAATGACCATATTCATTTCACTATCAATGAATATGGTAAGCCTAGCCTTCAAAATTTCGACCATATTCATTTTAATTTGGCGCATTCAGGTGACTGGGTTGTATGTGCAGTGAGTGATACGCCTATTGGAATAGATATAGAACAAGTAGCAATGATAGAAATGGACATTGCAAAAGCGTATTTTACAAGCAGTGAGTATCAAGATATTTTAAGTCAACCAAAAGACAAACAAATACAGTATTTTTATAAACTTTGGACATTGAAAGAAAGTTATGTAAAAGCTGAGGGAAAAGGATTGACTATTCCCCTTGATTCTTTTTCGTTTTGCATTCAACCCGAAACAATACAACTGTTTGAAAGCAACCAATTGTCACAGAAGTATAGCTTTCAATTATTTGATTTAGATGATTTTCATATCGTTGCCTTGTGTTCCAAGCAGTTATCAGAAGCACCGATTTCCATTGTTACTTTAAATCATATTGATATATGGTAATGTTTAGCGGGCTGTCCTAGTCATTTAGAGGACAGCCTGCTTTTTTTACAGGATTTTGGAAACCGTTATATAGCCGCTTAGAAGTATTTCGTAAAATTACTTCGACCACCGTCATTTTCCCAACGCTCAATATCTCTCCCATCTTCGTCCCACACATCGGGTCTTTCCCTACAAGACATTTGACATCCCCTTTATCAAATAGTTCCTTTCTATAGTATGTGAAGTTGTAACTTTTAGTTCATAGAAAAGGTTGTAAGCGCTGATAAGTCGGTGTAAATCACCGATTAATCCATGTAAATCTTCGATACGTTAGCGCCTATTGTTGATAGAAAGTGTAACGACAATTTGGGAGGAAGCATTCATTTATTCCTCGTTAAAGCTATATTTTTGCATATGTGTCAAGTGACGTGGTGCATATACTGTGGTGAGGAGGGGGGGAGGTGAGCAATTATGAGAATTAACTGGAAGATTCGATTCATGCATAAGCCGTTTTTATTGGTGCTATTTTCCATGCTGTTACTACTCGCTCAACAAGTGGGTGCCTTGTTTGGCTATGATTTAACAAGTGCAATGAGTGAGCAACTAACGTCCATTTTGAATACAGTGTTATCGATTCTTGTTTTAATGGGGGTTGTTGTCGATCCGACTACGAGTGGTACTAGTGATAGTGAACGTGCCTTAATGTATCGAAAACCTCGATAAAATTTAATGATATTTATATAAAGTGTAATTTTACAATAAAAGTGAATATGATATAATGTAAGAAAATTCTAATCGCTAAGGGGGATGATGAATTGTCGCTAGAAATGGAGCAGCGAATTGCTAAGCTAGAAAAAGAGATGGTAGTGTTACGCCGAGAAATGGATGAGTTAAAGCACCAACAGTCACAAGAAAAAACAACGATACAAAACATGAACAAATCCATCACTGTCCAATCAGCCTTACCAACCTTAAAAACAAAGCCAACGCCACCAACTCCGCCAATCCCAACACCGAAAACAAATGTACAACAAGGGCGTTCAATCGAGGAGCAAATTATGTGGGCGCTTCCGAAAGTATTTATGGTTATTTTAGTGTTGGGCGTGTTATGGGGGTTAAAACTAGTTAGTGATTATGGCTACTTATCAAACGAGGTGAAAATCATCCTCGCTTATTTATTATCCATCGCATTAGCAACCATAGCCTATGTAGTAGAACGTAGAAAGCTAGGGTCACCAGCCGTAACCATTTCCTTATATGGAGGGGCATTTATCGTAGGTATATTAACTACTGCTGCTGGTGCTATGCTATATGATGTATTAGGTTTAACATTAGCATTGTTTATTGCCATCCTATTCATTGGCTATGGCATAGCCATCAGCTATCTAAAGAAAAATGAGGTGCTTACTTTATTTGTCGCCTTTACCTCATTGTTATTACCGTATTTACTAGAATACATGGATTTTAGCACATATATTATATTATTCTTTGTCATTGTCCTGTTTACAATGTTGCAATTTGTTATTCTGCAACATAAACAAAAGATTGCGCTGTATGTCGCTACTTTTTTCTCAATTTTGGCAATTGGTATTGTCGCCTTTATGAATAATGATAACCAAGGAATGTTTGCATTAGGTTTGTTTATGACACTTGCTATTTTCTACACGAGTTGGTGTCGCTTGTATAATGCTGAATCGAAATGGAAGCACATTTATGTTGGATTGCAATTTAGTTTAGGGGTCTTTAGCTTACTAATGATGAACTTGATAAGTAGTCCACTTGACTATAAAGAGCTCCTACTGTTTGGATTATGTATGTTATTTATAGTTATAGCGGGTTATGGCTATAAGCAAAAATGGCAGGAGGCATTTGATAGTGCCGTAACACTCGCATTTATTACACTTTGTAATACGCTATTGATTATGAATCTACCAGAAAAAGTGGATGATTTACTTCTTCCATTCATACTATTTGCAGGCGTTATGATGAGCTTACGACTTCGAGTAAGTGTGATGAAAGTTGTCAGTTCAATAGGGTTTTTCATGGCACTGATTGTTAGCTTTGTTATACACGAGCCAACCCCATTTTTTAGTATAGAACATCTCGCCTTATTGATGCCAGGGGTATATCTCTTCATTATTTATATGTATGCACTACGTCCTAAAGAAACATTAAATGCCTTTGAGAAATGGATGAAAGATTTATATGTGCTTGATTTATTAGCAGTTATTACAGCTAGTTACTTTATCGCTTATATAGGTAAGTTGGATAGTGTTTATATTGTAAGTCCTAGTAATACCCCGCATCTAATGAGTATCAGCATTGTATTGTTGTTTGTAGGGTCACTGTTGCTACCAGTAGCATTTAAAGGGCGGGCATTAACGCCAGTGCTGACTGTATTATTCTTGTTATTTACATTTATGTTAAGCGTTATTCCTTCTAATATACAAGGGATTGAATGGCTCAATATTATGACACGGTTAACCTTCATTGCTACGATTAAGGCCATCATCCTTGATTTGCTCATGAAGGGACGTATTTATCGAATCTATCAAGACTATATGCCGAAATTTTTAGATGCCATTGTTAGTGTAGGTGTAGTAAGTGCGATGCTAGCAGTATGTGGTCTTGTGTCACAACTTGCTTATAACGACTTACTAGATTGGAAGCTTAGCATTGCACTAACAACAATTACGTTATTCCTAACGGCAAGCCTATCATTATGGCTCGGCGTGGTACGTCAATTACGAATACTGCGACTTTCCGGCTTTGTCATATTAGCCATCGCCTTTATAAAACTAATTTTCTTTGACTTATCCGCACTCGATTTATTAATACGTGCAATACTTTTCATCTCAATCGGTGGCATCGGCATGCTACTGTCTGGCCGATTGTTGAGGAAATAAAAATAAAGACTGTTTACTAGTGTGACTAGTAAATGGTCTTTTATTTTACCGTGAAAATTTTTGTCCATAAAAAAGTGCCCCAAAGACGTGCCATTTCTATATGAAGGTGACAGGAACATGGATAGAAGCTGTAGAATTTTATCATTACAGTTCACTTGTATTGAATTCAAACACGAGTCAGAAACACCAGAAAAATGTAGAGTTTACTATTTCCGCGACCGTCGAGGTCACAACCTTTTGATAATGGACAATAAGCGCTATGTTAGTTTAGGAGGTAATAAAAATGGAAATGGCTTATACAATACTTGTATTCGTATTTGGGCTTGTATTTGGTTCTTTTTTTAATGTGGTAGGCTTACGTGTGCCGATGAAGGAGTCGCTAATCCAACCACCATCACACTGTACGACCTGTCAGAGGCAATTGACGCCTAAAGATTTAATACCGGTATTGTCCTATATAGTTTTAAGAGGCAAATGTCGTAGCTGCGGGCAAAAAATTTCATGGATTTATCCGCTAATGGAGCTGTTAACAGGGATATTATTTACCTTTTCGTATTGGCAATTTGGATTTAGTGAAGAATTTATCGTAGCTTTATTATTAATTTCATTATTGGTGATTGTTGTTGTATCGGATATTGCCTATATGCTTATGCCGGATAAAGTGCTCTTGTGCTTTTTGCCATTATTAGTGATTGGGCGTATGCTAGCACCTTTAACGCCGTGGTGGGATAGTATTGTAGGTGCTGTCTTTGGCTTTGGCATATTATATAGTATCGCAGTTGTGTCGCGTGGCGGGATAGGTGGCGGCGACATAAAATTATTCTTTTTACTTGGCCTTGTATTAGGGACAATCAACACACTATTGACATTATTTATAGCAGCCTTCATTGGAATGGTTGTCGGTATAATTGTGCTTCAAGTGCGGCAGCAAGGTAGAAAAACGCCGATTCCATTTGGCCCTTCCATCGCACTAGCGGCGGTTATAGTTTATTTCTATGGAAATGTCATAGTACAGTGGTATGTAGGATTATGGTAAGGAAGGAGATAGATAGATGAAACCAATTATAGGTATAACGGCGTTTGCGGAAGACGATTTATCATCGAGATTAAATGTAGCCTATAGCAATAGCATTATTGAAGCTGGTGGCATCCCACTTATTATTCCGCTGGGGGTAGAGGAAGATGCGGCACAAATTCTATCGTTAACGGATGGTTTACTTTTATCGGGTGGGCACGATGTTCATCCATTTGAATTTGGTGCTGAACCTTTGCCAAAGCTAGGACAGATACACCCAGAAAGAGATAAGGTGGAGCTGGCTTTACTTAACGCAGCCTTTACAAGGAAAATGCCGATATTCGGAATTTGTCGTGGTATTCAAATGCTCAATGTTGCATTGGGTGGAACGTTATACCAAGATGTTGATAGTGAATATCATAGTAGTAAGCTGCTAAAACATGCACAACAAGCGGCTCGTGGTGTTGCCACACATTATGTTCACATAACACCCCATACATTGTTAAAAACAATTATTGAAGAAGAAAAAATTGCTGTTAATTCCTTTCATCATCAAGCAGTAAATGTCTTAGCGGAGAAGCTAGTCGTTGCAGCAAAATCGAGTGACGGTCTAGTCGAAGCAGTGGTCCATGAAGAATTTCCGTTTTGTCTGGCAGTTCAGTGGCACCCAGAAGAACAGGCAATTGTAGGAGATATTGCTGCGCAAAAACTTTTTTCAGCTTTCGTTAAAGCGAGCATGTTATATAAAAGAGAAGCATAGTGAATGCTTCTCTTTTGTCGTGGAATTAGTATAAGAATGCATTAATGTACACGGCGATATAAGCCGACAACTTGTCCTAAAATCGAAACTTGGTCTACAATAATCGGTTCCATTGTAGCGTTTTCTGGTTGTAAGCGGAAATGATTTTTTTCTTTAAAGAAGCGTTTGACAGTTGCTTCATCTTCTTCGGTCATGGCTACGACGATATCACCGTTATCGGCTGTAGCTTTTTGCTTGACGATGACTAAGTCCCCGTCAAAAATTCCTGCCTCAATCATCGATTCACCCATGATTTCTAACATAAATAACTGATCTTCGCTTGTCCCGTAAATATCCGGTAAAGGGAAATATTCGTCGATATTTTCAATCGCTGTAATTGGTGATCCAGCAGTAACCTTCCCTACAAGTGGTACATGGATAACACTTTGCTTTTGAATTGAATCCTCAGGCTCTAAAATTTCAATTGCACGCGGTTTAGTAGGATCTCGTCGAATAAAGCCTTTTTGCTCTAAACGAGCTAAATGTCCATGAACTGTTGAGCTTGATGCAAGTCCAACTGCTTCACCAATCTCACGTACAGATGGTGGATAGCCCTTTGCGCGTACTTCTTCTTTGATAAACGCCAGTATGTCTTCTTGTCTTTTCGAAACTTTTTTCATGATTGCTCACCTCTTTTTTTCATATCATT
Source organism: Lysinibacillus sp. FSL M8-0337 (assembly GCF_038593855.1). Taxonomy (NCBI): domain Bacteria; kingdom Bacillati; phylum Bacillota; class Bacilli; order Caryophanales; family Bacillaceae; genus Lysinibacillus; species Lysinibacillus sp. FSL M8-0337. The sequence goes on from NZ_CP151996.1 coordinate 1,260,631, forward strand.
CTTCTTACTAGATAGTATAGCAGAATGCGAACACTTATGCAAACATAGGTTCGAAAAGTGTTTGACAAAAACGTTTGTTCGCTTTATTATAAGAACATACATTCCGAACAAACATTCTAAAAAAGGGGATATGATGCATGGATTGGTTTAAAAAAAATACACATATTTCAATTTTATTGGGCGTAATTTTATTATTTGCAAGTTATCTTTTTATAACTGATCCTGGAGATATTACGTACACTGAAATTCATATAGAGCATGGCGATAGCTTATGGTCGTTAGCCGAACAATACCGTGGTAAAATGGGTACGGATGACTGGATTAAACTAGTGAAAGCCGAGAACGAATTACATAGCGTTAATATTGTTGCAGGGAAATCGCTCGTTATACCAGTAGTGGGTGACAATACGAAGCCCACCAATTCTATTGAAATTGCGAGAAGTGGAAAATGATGAATAAAAAACGAACGGCTGTACTTTACTGCCGGGTGAGCACGGAAAAAGAGACCCAAAGTTCTTCATTAGAACGACAACAAGAAGAATTGCTGCGTTATGCAAAGGAACAAAACTATGAAGTGATACAGGTTTTTCAGGACAAACATAGTGGGTATGATGTGGAACGCGAAGGTTTACTTGAGATGCTCGATTTTATTAAAGAAAACGAAATTCAAGCATTATTTGTACAAGATGAAACACGTTTAGGGCGTGGGAATGCCCGAATGGCTGTACTCCATTTATTGCAAAAAACAGAAACAGATGTTTTTTCGATGCGTGATGCGGGGCCTGTCCAATTAAATGAGATGGACACGATGTTGCTTGAAATATTAGCGATTGTAGAGGAGTATCAGCGTAAAATTCATAATGCGAAAATTCGCCGCGGTATGCGTCGAGCAGTAGAAAATGGCTATCGTCCAGAAAATAACTTGTCCAATCGTGGCAATCCAAATGGTCAGGAGCGCAAGGAAGTACCGATAGAAGAAATTGTGAAGTTGCGAAACCGAGGCTTTACTTTTGAAGAAATTGCAATGACAATGAGAGGTCTCGGCTTCGAAGTTAGTAAAGCAACCGTACATAGGCGCTATCAAGAACACAAGAAAGATTAGCAGGCAAATAATTTGCACTGCTAGTCTTTTTTTATTCTAGTCTTGAAGGGTAGTAGAGAGCTCAACTTTGCCATTCTTCCTGCAAAATAGCGTAATAGTACTCATCCCACCAATCGTCACCATAAGGTATACATTTTTTGAAAAATCCTTCACGACGCATACCGATTTTTTCCATAACACGATAGGATGCAATATTTTCGGGCTGACATGTGGCGATGATGCGATGAAGCTTCATTTTCGTGAAGCCATAATTTAATAGGGCTTGTGCTGCCTCTGACGCATAGCCTTTACGATAATATGCAGGATTTAACACCCAGCCAATTTCATATGTATGCTCGCCAAAGTAAGGATGGAATACGAGATGACCGATAACTTGTGACTGCTCACGTAAAACAATGGCAAAATGCTTTGCTTCGTCACGATTATCGGAAATAAATTTTTGCACTTGTTCTGCAGTTAAAACGCCTTCTGGCATATAGTGCATCACTGTTTGATCGGACATATAGTTAACAACAGCCCGCCAATCTTGTATTTCAAATTTTCGGATATGTAATCGCTGTGTTGTAATGTTCACATTATTTCCCCCCAATAAGTATTCATTATTAATAGTTATACACGACTAACATTTGGAAGTCATGTAAATTATGGCTAAGGTGTGTGATTAAGGGTTGGTATAACTGCATTTTAAGGGAAAGCATGCTATACTTTGCATACTGAAGTCATCAAGGTATTGAAAGGTGTGTAACGATGTTATCCAAAGAAAAAATTAATCGCATTAATGAACTAGCAGCAAAAGCCAAAGCGGGCAGTTTAACAGAGGAGGAAGCGAAAGAGCGTACGTCCCTTCGCAAAGAATATTTAGATACATTTAGAGCAACAATGCGCAATACAATTGAAAATGTTAAAGTTGTCGATCAAGAAGGTAATGACGTAACGCCTGAGAAGGTAAAACAAGCGAAAAAAAATAAATTTCTAAATTAATATGACACATTTCATACAGGATGTAAGCAAATGCATTTCGCGTGGACATTTCACTATGGATTTCTAGCAAAATCCTTGCCATCATTGAAGAAGGTTTCTTTTTTTATTTGTTAAACCTTCCTCCAAAATAAGCAGTAATTTTGTTATTATTTCTATCATTGCTATGTCTAAGTTACAGAATGATGATAAAGTATGTCATAAATCTCAAATAGTATAACAAAAGCATTGTTTTCTAGGACAATGTTGACTAAACTGTAGTAGAACAATATATAGGACGAGAAAGGATGTCACAACATAATGACTCAACATGCGGACCAACTAGCGATTAATGCTATCCGAACATTGTCAATTGATGCAATTGAAAAAGCAAATTCAGGTCACCCAGGCTTACCAATGGGGGCAGCGCCAATGGCTTACACGCTTTGGACTAAACAACTTCGCCATAATCCGGCAAATCCAAAATGGTATAACCGCGATCGTTTCGTACTTTCAGCAGGTCATGGCTCTATGCTTTTATATAGCCTACTTCACCTTGGCGGTTACGGCCTACCAATGGAAGAGATTCAAAACTTCCGTCAATGGGATTCATTAACTCCAGGACATCCAGAATACGGTCATACGGTTGGGGTAGAGGCAACAACAGGTCCTCTTGGACAAGGGATTGCGATGACAGTTGGTATGGCAATGGCAGAGCGTCATTTAGCAGCGACTTATAATAAACCAGGACATGAAATTGTCGATCACTATACTTTTGCGCTTTGTGGTGATGGCGACTTAATGGAAGGTGTTGCAGCTGAAGCGATTTCATTAGCTGGACATTTAAAACTTGAAAAATTAATCGTGTTATACGATTCAAATGATATTTCATTAGATGGTGATTTAGAAAAATCATTCTCTGAAAACGTACAAAAACGTTTTGAGTCATATGGCTGGAACTATTTAAAAGTGGCTGACGGTACAGATGTAGAAGCTGTTAACCAAGCTATTGAAGAAGCAAAAAAATCTTCTGGCAAGCCAACACTGATTGAAGTGAAAACAGTCATCGGTTTCGGTTCACCAAACAAATCAGGAAAATCAGATTCTCACGGTGCGCCACTAGGTACGGATGAAGTTGTCTTAACAAAAGCGGCTTACGAATGGACACATGAGCCATTCCAAATCCCATCTGAAGTATATGATACGTTCAATGCAGCAGCTGAAGTGCAAGGTGCACAGCCAGAAGCAGCTTGGAATGAGCAGTTCGCAGCTTACAAAGCTGAGTTCCCTGAATTAGCAGCGCAATTTGAAAATGCAATGAATGGGAAACTACCTGAAGATTTCGCTTCAGAATTACCAGTATATGAAGCGGGTAAATCTGTGGCAACACGTTCTTCATCAGGCGATGCAATCAATGCAATTGCCAAGAAAACACCATCATTCTTTGGTGGTTCAGCCGACCTTGCTGGCTCTAACAAAACGACGATGAAGGGCGCAGGCGACTTTTCTGCAGATGACTATGCAGGTCGCAATATTTGGTTTGGTGTCCGTGAATTCGCTATGGGCGCGGCAATGAACGGTATGGCGCTTCACGGCGGTCTAAACGTCTTTGGTGGTACATTCTTCGTATTTTCTGATTATGTACGTCCAGCTGTACGTCTTTCTGCATTAATGGGTCTTCCTGTGACATATGTATTCACGCATGACTCAATCGCAGTAGGGGAAGATGGTCCAACACATGAACCAATCGAGCATTTAGCTTCATTACGTGCAATGCCAAACCTTTCTGTTGTTCGTCCAGCAGATGCAAATGAATCAGCAGTTGCATGGGAGCTTGCAGTATCATCAGAAAAAACACCAACTGTATTAGTATTATCTCGTCAAAACTTACCAGTGCTTGACGCGTCAATCGAAACAGTTCGTGAAGGTGTAGCAAAAGGTGCTTACACTGTATCACCTGCATCGAAAGAAGTAGCAGATGCTATTTTAATTGCAACAGGTTCTGAAGTTTCACTTGCAATTGAAGCGCAAAAAGCATTAAAAGCTGAAGGTATGGACGTTGCAGTCGTATCAATGCCTTCAATGGATCGCTTTGAAAAACAAGATGCAGCATATAAAGAATCAGTTCTTCCAAAAGCTGTTACAAAACGTTTAGCAATCGAAATGGGTGCATCATTCGGTTGGCACAAATATACTGGCTTTGAAGGTGACGTTCTTGCAATCGACAAGTTCGGCGCTTCTGCTCCAGGTGAGTTAGTTATGGAAAAATACGGTTTCACTGTAGAAAACGTTGTAGCAAAAGTTAAAGCACTATAAGAATTGGCTTCCATAAAAAATACCGCAAGCTCTTATTAAGCGTTGCGGTCAGACTGTAGACAAACTCGGAAATTTTCGAGATTGTCTACAGTCCTTTTTTTATTTTAAAAATATATGTAGATGACAACTACCGTTGATTTCCGTTACGGGCGATGTTTACTTTTACAACAATGAAAAAAGCTGGCTACTTGTACATGGTAAGCCATATCCTTCTGTGTTACCCAAATCTACTTTGATTGTTCCGTCAAAATTTTTACTATCCGCTTATCCTCAATCCTTTCAATATGATAATATTATTAAAAGAAATTTTATCATAAAGCATAAAAAAATGTAAAAGGTGAGCTTAAATGATTAAAAAATACTTTTTAGCTTTTTTATTTAGTGGGATGTTCAAATGAAGAAGTAAATATCGTCAAAAAACATGAAATTATAGAAATTGGGATTGTAGGGGAAATACCTTCGTTAATTAAAGAAAACAATATAAAATTTAAAAAAATAATATTACAAGATTTACATAAACAAAATGAAGATTCTTTTGATGCTATTATGATTACGAAAGATTATTTACAAGAAGCTTCCGACGAACAGTATACTCAATTTTATTTAGATGCCTCTATACCGATTGTATTTGTTCAGTCAGACAAAGCTATTTCAGCTTTTATTATTCCTAACCACACGTACGAAAATACGTTTAAAAATCACGCTCAAGATTATTTTATCGGTTATTATAAAGGTACTACTTTTGGCGTTGCTTTGAATGGAAATACAAATGAGGATTTAATAAAAGGTTATTGGAGTTTATTTGATTTATTAGCTAGATTAAAACAAACAAATAATTAAAAAGAAACCGCAAGCTCTGAACTGCACCCCAATTGTTAGACACATCTAACAATTGGAGGTGCAGTTTTTATATGGCTAAATTTAGTGGAGAAGAAAAGTTAAATGCTGTTTTAAGATATTTAAATGGAAATGAAAGTGCGAGATCAATTGCCAAAGAAATAGGCGTTTTACACCCTAATCTTTTAACTTGGGTGAAACATTATAAACAACGTGGTGTTGATGCTTTTGTAAAACAATATACAAATTACTCTGCACAGTTTAAACTAGACGTACTAAATTTTATGATTGAACACGGTACATCCTTAACTGAAACAGCTGCTATTTTTCATATAGTGGCTCCTTCAACCCTATGTGTTTGGAGAAAACAATTTGAAACAAAAGGATTCGATGCCCTTCAGTCAAGGAAAAAGGGGCGTCCATCCATGAAAAAAGAAACGAACAAACAACCAAAACAAGTACTAGTAGAGGGCTCACCGGAAGCACTTCGAGCAGAAATCGACCGACTACGTATGGAAAACGATTATTTAAAAAAGTTGAATGCCTTAGTTCAAGCCAAGGAAAAATCACCAAAGAAGACAAAGTAAAGGTCATCTATGAACTAAGGTACAAATACCCGGTGAAGGCTCTCGTGGCATTCGCAAAGATTCCACGTAGCACGTACTACGATTTAGTGAAGAAGATGAATCGACCAGATTCAGATGCCGAGTTAAAGGCCGAAATTCAAGCAATTTATAACGAACATGAGGGTCGTTACGGCTACCGTCGCATTCGTGATGAGCTCGCGAATCGTGGGCAAAAGGTGAATCATAAGAAAGTACAACGCATGATGAAAGAGCTTGGTTTAAAGTGCATAGTAAGAATGAAAAAGTATAAATCTTATAAAGGGACAGTTGGCAAAATTGCGGATAATATTTTAAATCGTAACTTTAAAGCCGATGCCCCAAACGAGAAATGGGTAACGGATATTACTGAGTTTAAATTATTTGGCGAAAAGCTTTATTTATCGCCTGTTTTAGACTTGTTTAACGGAGAAATTATCACCTATACAATTGGCTCTAGACCTACCTATTCATTGGTCTCAGAGATGTTGGAGAAGGCTTTAGCACGCTTGCCAGAAGAACATAAACTACTCATGCATTCCGATCAAGGCTGGCATTATCAAATGAAGCAATATCGCCACGCTCTAAAAGCAAAAGGTGTTGTGCAAAGTATGTCACGTAAAGGGAATTGTCATGATAACTCCGTAATGGAGAATTTCTTTGGCATAATGAAGTCCGAATTCCTTTATTTAAAGGAATTCGAAAGTGTGGAGCAGTTTAAAATAGAATTAGAACAATATATGAACTATTACAACACAAAACGTATCAAGGCAAAATTAAAACTGAGTCCGGTGCAATACCGAACTCAGTTTATCCAAGCTGCCTAAATGAAATAACCGTGTCTAACTTTTAGGGGTCACTTCACTCTTATTGAGCGCTGCGGTATTTTTTGATCATTTCGATGTTACGAATCGCCACTAAACCTCGGCGAACCGCCACAAAAGCAGAAGGAATCGCCACTAAAAACCAGCAAACCGCCATTAAAACAGTCTAAATCGCCACAAACCTGGCGACTTTAATAAAAATTACTTTGCTAAACCATTTTGGAATGCGTAGACGACAGCTTGTGTTCGATCTTGAACGTCTAGTTTGGCTAAAATATTGCTGACGTGGGTTTTCACTGTTTTTAAGGCGATATATAAGTCATCCGCAATTTCTTGGTTTGCCTTGCCTTTTGCCATTAACAAAAGAACTTCCATTTCACGTTCAGTTAATTGCTCATAAAGAGGTGTATTTGTTCCATAGCGCATACGGTGCATCATTTTAGATGTGACTTCTGGCTCCAAAACGGTTTCTCCGCCCATTGTTTTACGAATGGCATCGGCAATTTGCTTGGCATTGGATGTTTTTAATATATAGCTAATCGCACCAGCCTCTAAAGCGGGATACACTTTATCGTCATCTAAAAAGCTTGTGACCATCATAATTTTCGCCTCTGGCCAAGCTTCAAGTATTTTGACGGTTGCTTCAGCTCCAGTCATCACAGGCATGACATTGTCCATTAAAATAATATCAGGACGAAGGGCGAGCGCGCGTTCAACAGCTTCGACGCCATTTTCAGCTTCCCCCACAACGGTAATATCAGGCTGTGCTGACAAGTAGGCAGATACGCCAATTCGTACCATCTCGTGGTCATCCACTATTAATACTTGAATCAACTTCAACAACCTCCTTCTGTAGTGGAACTTTTACCTCCACTATTGTACCTTCACCAGGTACCGAAACAATTTTATACCTACAACCAATTTCCACGGCCCGCTCAGCGATATTTTGTAAACCGTAGGAAGTCGATTTATCCGCCTCTACGTCAAAGCCAAGACCATTATCTTGAATGCGTAAAATAGCAAGGTTATCTCGGGCAACAAGAAGTAGTTCAACCTCTGTTGCTTTAGAATGGCGCAATGTATTGGACAATGCTTCTTGAGCAATGCGGAATAGGTGATCTTCCTCTGCTTTTGTTAAAGCTATTTCTTCTAGTTCATATTCTATATGAAAATATACTTTTTGTTGTAGTTCAATAATTAATTCCTCTAAGCCTTGGGCGAGGGTTTTATTGTGCAATGCAACAGGGCGTAAATGCAATAATAATGCGCGCATTTCTAGCTGAGCCTGCTGTACAATTTTTTCTACTTGCTTTAAACTTTTGGCATTTTCATCGCTTTCCGTTAAGGCGGAAAGTAACATTGAAGCGGCAAATAATTGTTGTGAAACCGAGTCATGGAGCTCGCGTGCAAGTCGTTGACGTTCGGCAATAATGCGCTCTTGAATTACTTTATCATTGGCTTCTGCACGTTCATTGGAAAGGCGCTGTAAGCTTTTTCGTTGTGTATCAATTAACTCGCTCGTTTGGACAAGTGCTTTTTTCAGTGGTTTCGGTAGTGCATGTTTTTTAGGCAACACGAAATCAGGCTCGATTAATTCTTTTACAAAGCGAGTTGCTTGCGCCTCACGCGCACGTGCGGTCATACTAATCCAGCTTGCAATAAAGAAACTAAGCGCAAAGAGACTGATTAAAAAGACGCCACCTAGTGGAATATTATCATAATCTTGTTGCCACAAAGGTTCCCAAACTTTCTCATTTGGTTCACCCCAAATCGCAAAAAGGAGGCCGAATGCCGCGCCAATCAATATGAAGAATATAGTGAAAGCTCTAGAAAGAAAGGCAATCATTTACGTAGCACCTCCAAATCTCCTAGCCATGTAGCGACATGAATGACGAGGGTACGTTTTGCATCCTCAGGGTTGCCATCTGAGAACACGATACTTTCATTCAAAAGCCGCTGTGGATGTCTTTGCAAACATGTAAAGTCTCCAAATAGCGTTGTGTAGTGTAAGCGAAAAGGAACTTCATAAGGAACATAAATCTGTACTTTACCAATGCCTTGTCTAATCGTTACGAGACTTGGACCAGCAGGTAAAATTGTTTGGGTTGTATCAATTGTAATGTCACCAGCGAGTCGTTGAATTTGTACATCTTGCCATTTGTAAGCATCTTCAGGCGCAGGTATTGTACCGAATAGTTCATTTTCAGTTGCCGGCAACTTATCAAATTCCAATGTGACGATTTTCGGTTCGTTTTCTCGTTGTAAGTATTGATAGAGCATGTATAAGAGCAGTATGACGATAAATAATCGCAAACTCCACATCGTAAAGAGAGCAATCGCAATAAAGAAAATTCCTGTCCATTTTAAAAATCGCTTGTTTTTTGAAAAGCTTAAATAGAGCAGGACAGCACCGATTAACAAACAAAAAGCACCGCCATTATTGAAAATGGTTAGCTCTACAAATACGAGTAAAAAGAAGCATAGTACCCAAAATGTGAGTTTATTTGTTGTGAAGTTTTGCAATAGGGTCACCCTTCTTTCTACTATGTAATATTTTACAACAAGAAATAATGCGCCGCTTTTAGTGGCGCATTTCTTTCTATTATAACATGTTATTTCTTTTCAATGAGTAGTGGTGAAACAGCTTCAGTTGAATTTTTTTCAAGCGCTGCTAGGCGTGCTTCGAAAGTTGTTACCTCATGATCTTTGTCGATACGATGGGCAAGTTTATCGATATAGGATTCTAAATCTTCGAAATTCGTTTTATTGTTGTTTGCAATCATGCCATCCATTTGATGGTGCGCACGTGTAACATTTTCTTTGCCCATTAGCTGTAATTGACGAACTTTCATATCTTTAATTTTGTGTTTCATTGTTTCAAATTTGCGTTCAAGTTCAAAGTATTCACGCGTGTTCACCTCGATACTTGTCTGTAATGCATGGTTACGAGCAGTATAGGCTGCTACTTCGTCAGAAGCAAAATCAATTAAATCTTGCTCGCCACTCGCAAGTGCTAATTGAAGTTGTGCTTCACGTTTTGCTAGTAAATCGGCATTTTGTTTAAGCTCCAGTTCCATTTTTTCTTTTAGTTTGCCCTGACGCTCTAATAATGTACCTGTTTGCTCTGTTTGTTTTTCAGCCTCACGAATGTATTGATTTAACAAAGCAATAGGATTTTTTTCTTCCTTTTTATCAAATAATTGATGTAAGTCTGCTTCAATTGTGTATCTAAAACGTTGTAATAAGTTCATTTTTAGTTCGCTCCTTTTATTTTGTTAAGTTTGACCATTCTTTTTCAAAGTTTGTAAACGGATCTTCTTCTTTCGCTTCAATTGTTGGGATGTTCACTTCTTCGCCATTCCATTTTTTATAAATCACATAAATAATGGCGATTGCTGCAAGACCAATCATTGCTGGGATATTAGAGATAGCCGATAGTACACCGATTAAACCAACTGTAAACCAAATAATTTTTGCAAATGTCGATTTACTACCAATGTAGAAGTGCATGCCTAGTGCAACGAATGCAACTGAAAATACTAGACCAGTAATTGGTCCAATTAAGGCAAGTGCGACACATGCTGCAATAATACCTCCAGTTAGTAAAAGAAATTTTTTCATATGTTTTAGCTCCTTTCGTTTGTACCTTTATGTTACCTGCTTACAAGAACATCTAAAACGGACTGGAAATGGATTTTCCTCTAGGTCTTGAGGCGGAGCAGTTATTTTTTAAGCTGAAAGTAGAAGGTTTTCGACAAAAATAGAAGATGGTTGCCTCCTTCGTTTGACAAATTAACTAGAGACAATCCGCTATACTTACGTTAAAGAAACTGAGCGAAGGGGGATTTCTGGTGAGAACCTATTCCATATATAAAATAAAAGAAGAGCATTTAACGTTTATTTTCGGCAGAGAGCGTAAGTTGTTAGAGATGATGCAAGGCTGTGAAGATGCCAATGAGAAATCCTTAAAAGAACTCGCGTATATATGTGAAACTGTTCGCTTCGATGACATTGCCATCATGTTAGAAGCACAGCTAGATTCCAAATATGCACATTTAGAAAGAGCGCGTAATGCTTTATTTTTAGAACATCCGATAAAAGGAAAAATGGCGATTTATCTAGTAGATCGTAAAATTTGTGTCTATTGCGAAGGCTCACGTATGCTTGATTTGGACTTATTTCAAATGCTAGCAAAGATGAGTGAGCGTTTTATTGCCTTTAATAAACAAGATAATGAGTGTGGTTGGCTAAAGCCGATGAAGTATACAATGCACTAGGATTTTTCACTATAATATATAGTAACACGCTAGTATTTGGTGTATAATGGAGCGTGGAGAGTTTTTTTCTCGGTATATTGTAGTGGAGGAGGTTGGTTGTATGCCTACATGGGGCTGGATTATTATTGTAATTATCGCATTAGCAGCTGGTGCAGCACTTGGTTTCTACTTTGCACGTCAAGCTATGATGAAATATTTAAAAGAGAACCCACCAATTAACGAACAAATGATTCGAATGATGATGGCACAAATGGGTCGTACGCCGTCTGAAAAGCAAGTACGCCAAATGATGACGCAAATGAACAAATTCCAAAAATAATTGGAGTTTTTAAGGAGCAACTGGTTTAGGTAACCGGTTGCTTTTTTCGTTGACGTTTCTCGAAGAAGTGCATAAAAAAGGTGCTCAGATGAAGGAAGAGAATGGATTCATCTAAGCACGATTCTTCGGTGGTCTTGACAATATTTCCTATATGGAATGTACATCCATTAAATCGATTTCCGTGCCGAGAAATGTTTGAAAGGATAGTAATGATTGTTTCAATAACGTAGTGGGGATATCTTTCATAATAAAAACAATATGTGAAATCTGCATATTTTCTGGCCATTCACTTAAATGAATAGGTGGATGAATGATATGTTGAACACCATTTAAGATGATGGGTCCTGTTTCACCGACATCTAGCATTCCTTTCACTCGAAGAATGTTTTCTCCTCTTGCATAAAGCAATAAGCTAAGCCATACCCCGAAACTATTCCAATTTAAAGGTTGCAAAAAAGCAAAAGAAATCGATTGAATTTGCGATGTATGATTGCAAGGTGGTAGCTGATAGTTGCTAGGTAGCCGACTGTTACAAAATTTACTGTCCACATATAAAATGGATGGCTCCACGTTGCCATTTTCCACTTGAATGATTGTACAGGTTGGGTTAATCCTTTTTATTTCAGCACGAATAAAATCAAGTTCTTCCTTTGTTACTAAATCGATTTTCGTTAGTGCGACGGTATCAGCTACTGAGATTTGCTTAACGGTTGCTTCATGATGGCGCATTTGCATGGCACCGTTTTTCGCATCGACGGTCGTGATGATACCATCTACTGAAAAGTGATGTTGTAAAATGGGATTCGTTATGATGGTAAATAATATAGGAGCGGGGTCAGCTAAACCTGTTGTTTCAATAATAATCCGATCAAACTCAATTTCACCTTGTTCATAACGAAATAAGTAGTTTTCTAATTCTTCCACTAAATCTTCACGTGCTTGACAACAAATACAGCCACCTTGTAGTAAGCCCGTTTGTTCTTCTGCCTGGCTTAGCAAATAATGATCTAAGCCGATTTTGCCAAACTCATTAACGATAACAGCGATATTTTCCTTAAGCTGATGATGCGTTAATAAGTTTTGTAACAATGTCGTTTTACCGCTACCTAAGCTCCCAGTAATGATTGTCACTGCTTTTTTTGTTGTGCTCATGTATCTTCACTCAATTCGATTTTGTCCATAAGGTTAGCGCTCAGTGGATCAATGGCAAAGCCAAGTAATTTTTCGACTTCCACCCATAAAGTACCTAAATCATGCACGATGGACGAATTGCCTTTTAAATCGTTAAGAATAAATTTACTGCCATTCCAATCCGTTAGCTTTAACTGATAGAAAACTAAAATTTTATTGATGAAATGAACGCGCTCTATTCTTGATTGCTGTCGAACACGCTGTAAGTCACCAACGATAATTTCCGATGAAGCATCATTTTTAAAGTCCGTCCAATGTACGTTCGAAATAAAATCACCACAAAAAATACACATAAACGGACCCCTTATATGCGCGGATGACGTTTTGCGAAATCGTCCGCAATGTCATTAAATGTAACCCACCGTATATGTTCATGGGTATTAATATAGGTGATTATGCGATCATGCATTTGTAATACTTGCGGACGTCCACTGACATCTGGATGGATTGTCATCGTAAAGACAGCATAATCCATATTTTCGTAAACCCAATCGAATTGATCTTTCCACATTTGTTCAATATCACGCGGATTAACAAAGCCATGACTGTTTGGCGATTTTTTAATAAACATCATTGGCGGTAAATCATCCAAATACCAATTGCCAGGGATTTCAATTAAATCGGTTTCTTCGCCTCTTTCTAACGGTTTCATCCACTCTTCCGCTTGTTTACTATAATCAATTTTTGTCCATTTATCCCCGACCCGTACATAATACGGTGTAAAGTCATTATGCATTAAACTGTGATCGTATTTAATGCCGTGCTTAAGTAATAATTCATTTGTTACATCTGAAAACTCCCACCAAGGTGCCACATAGCCAGTCGGTTTTTTCCCTGTTAATTCTTCAATAAGTTGTATGGACTTGACTAATACTTCTTCCTCTTGTTTCAGTGTCATGGCAATAGGATTTTCATGGGAGTAGCCATGTGCGCCAATTTCATGACCTCGTTCAAAAACATCTTTCATTTCCTTTGGGAACGTTTCAATTGAATGCCCAGGAATAAACCAAGATGTTTTAATGTTATGTTTATCGAATAAATCTAACAGTCTTGGCGTACCGACTTCCCCTGCAAATAAACCACGTGAAATATCATCAGGGGAATCTTCGCCTCCATAAGACCCTAACCAACCTGCTACAGCATCAACGTCAACACCATATGCAACTAAAATCTCTTTTTGCATCTCGCATCCATCCCTTTATGATTTTTACCATTAGTCTAACGAAAAATAGAAAGCTTGTAATATATTTTTAAAAATATTTAGAAAATATGCATAATTGCATATCACTTATGTTATAATGCTGAAAAAATAAAAGAATGGAGAGGTACTATGCTTGGAAATATAAAAATTTCTGCCGAAATAATCGAAAAATTGCCATTGGCATCCATTATTTACGATGAAAATTTTTCTATTAAAATGCTAAATACCAAAGCACAAAAAGCCATTCAACGTAATCGTGAAATTATCAATCACAGGAAATTACTCCCGATATTAAAAGAAACATTAAGGACCGAGATTCCTTTAATGAAACAGCTTATTTGCGCTGACCAAACATATCAATTTTTCTTTTCTAGAATGATGGAGAAAGGAAATTATTACATATTAGTTTCCATCAATTCAACATGGCCGTATCAGCAAGAGTATGAGCGTTATAAAGAGGAAAGCGAGGATTTAAAAGCGATTTTTGAGTCTACTTACGATGTGCTTTATGTATCTGACCACAAAGGGAAGACATTAAGAGTGAGTGCTCCTTGTAAACAAATATGGGGTGTAAGTGAAGAACAACTGATAGGTAAAAATGTTTTAGAGCTGGAAAGAGAGGGGGTATATCAACCTTCGATTACAAGATTAGTATTAGAAAGCAACAAGAAAATATCGACAATTCAACGAACGAAAAATAACAGACGGCTTTTAGTTGTCGGAACGCCTATTAAAAATAAACAAGGCGAAATTATGCGGGTAGTCAATGCTTCTAGAGACATTACAAATATTAAAAATTTACAACAAGAAATCCAACGTTTGACAAGTATACTTCATGACTATCAACATGAACTGTGCCAAGAGGATAGCCAATCAACAAGTCCGCTTATCTATCAAAGTAAGCAGCTAGAAATGGCAGTAGCACTTGCCAAACGGGTGGCAGCAGTAGAGTCGACCGTCTTAATTTTAGGAGAGACTGGTGTTGGCAAAGAGGTTTTTGCCAATTTTATTCATGAAATGAGCGAGCGTAAAAACAAGCCATTTATTAAAATCAATTGCAGTGCTATTCCTGATAACTTACTTGAATCCGAATTATTTGGTTATGAAAAGGGTGCATTTACTGGTGCAAATAGAGAAGGGAAAATCGGTTTATTCGAACTTGCTCATAATGGAACATTGTTGTTAGATGAAATCGGCGATATGCCTCTATCTTTGCAAATAAAATTACTTCGCGTCATTCAAGAAAAAGCGTTACAGCGTATTGGTAGCGCTAAAATAATCCGTATCAATGTTCGATTTATAGCAGCAACCCATCGAAATCTTGCTGAAGAAGTTAAAAAAGGAACATTTAGAGAGGATTTATATTATCGATTAAATGTCGTGCCAATCCATTTACCTCCTTTACGTGAAAGAAAAGAAGATATACTGCCGTTAGCGACTTATTTTTTAACGAATCTAAATAATAAATATCATACATCCAAAACATTGCATTCAACTTTTAACGAAAAATTAACAAAGTATGAGTGGCCAGGCAATATAAGAGAATTACAAAATGTAATCGAACGTTGTTATGTTATGAGTGACTCAAATAATATGACAAGTGAAACGCTAGCATTAGCACTAAA
Organism: Lysinibacillus sp. FSL M8-0337; assembly: GCF_038593855.1. Lineage (NCBI taxonomy): Bacteria > Bacillati > Bacillota > Bacilli > Caryophanales > Bacillaceae > Lysinibacillus > Lysinibacillus sp. FSL M8-0337. Next base: position 1,275,882 of record NZ_CP151996.1, read on the forward strand.
CGAAAATAATAGTAAATCTGTGCAAGTCAAAGACATTATGCCATTAAAAAAGTGTGTAGAATTTGCGGAAAAGGAATTATTGCAACTGGCATTTGACACATGTAAATCGACTGTGGAAATGGCAAAATTATTAGAAGTGAATCAGTCAACAATTAGTAGAAAAATGGCTAAATTCAATATTCGATAAAGCCATGGATAAATAATGTATATAATGAATGAAGTGAGTGGTTTAAAACAGTATAGAGAAAATACAAATGAAAGAGGAACACATGATGAAGGCGAATGCAGATGTTTTAATCGTAATAGATTTACAAAATGGTGTATGTTTCAGCGGAGAGCATTTATTTGATTTACAAAATTTACTCACTAAAGTAAATAATCGAATTGCACTATATCGGGAACACCAAAAACCAATTATTTTTGTTCAACATTGTGATGAAGAACTGGTACCAGAAGAGGAAGTTTGGGCAATTCATGCTCATCTAAATGTACAAGAACAAGATTATTTGGTCAGAAAAGAACATGCAAATTCTTTTTACAAAACGAACTTACAAACGATTTTAGAGCAATTAGCAGTGCAACGCATAGAATTTTGCGGCGCTCAAACAGAATATTGTATGGATGCAACGATTAAATTTGCCCATGGTTTAGGATATGAAAACTTGATGGTTCGTCATGCTACTTCTACGTTAAATAATCCATTTATGACAGCAAGAGAGACAATTGATTTTTATGAGAATATTTGGAACAACAGATTTTTGAGATTTATAGAAGATGAGTTTTGATTTAAACATATATAAGGCTATGGCGAAAGTGTTAGATTGACTGAATCAATCTAACACTTTTTTTGCGTGCAATTGCAGGCTCTATGACATCATTTTCAACTCAAGAAATGGTCTTCCAGCGATTCAAAAGTTTCTAGCAGCGCTAGTTCCATGTGTAATCCCTCTATATCCAAACGTTTAAAATTGCATCGGTGCTATGCTCAAACGCATAACTTTATAACAAAATCTTCATTGTTTTCTTATAAAATTTGCGATATTCGCGCGTTATCACAATATTTTTGAAAATGAATAAAAGGTTGGCACGATTTTTGCTTAGTAAACATGTATGAAGGAAAAGGAGGGGGATTGTATGTAGTAGATGTTAGCAGTGATTGATTTTATAAAAAAATGGGGAGTGATTATGTTGAAACATGTAGTGGCAGCTATACAAATGAATTGTGAACTAGGCAATAAAGAAGGCAATTTACTAAAAGCACAAACATTAATTAAACAAGCACTTGAACAACAAGCAACACTTATTGTATTACCTGAATTATTTAATACAGGTTATCGCGTAGAAGACCAAGATTGGCAATATGCTGAGACTATACCAGGAGAAACAACCAGTTATTTACAACGTATAGCGACTCAACACGATATCACAATTATCGGCTGTATTTTAGAACGAGGTGAAATTGAAGGTATGATTTTTGATACCGCTTTTGTCATAGCGAAAAATGGCATATTGGGGAAATACCGAAAAACACATCTTTGGGATCAAGAAAATCTTAGATTTACTAGAGGAGATACATTGTCAGTTATCCAAAAAGGTGATTTGAAAATGGGATTACAAATTTGCTATGAAATCGGATTTCCAGAAGGCGCAAGATTATTAACATTACAGGGTGCCAATCTGCTTATCTACCCTTCGGCATTTAGCGAAAAGCGTTATTATGTGTGGGACACTGCGAGTAAAGCAAGAGCTATTGAAAATGGCTGTTTTGTAATTGCCGCCAATCGTTCAGGAATTGAAAAACAGTCAACGAATTTTGGTGGGAAAAGTAGAATTATTGATCCACAAGGCAATGTCCTTATCGAAGCTACAAAAGAAGATGAATGCATTGTAGCAACTATAGATATACAACAAGTCATTCAACAACGAAGAGAAGTCCCTTACTTACGAGATTTAAATAAAGTACTATTTTATCCAAGTTTATAATTACTTTCATTACTCAGGGGGGTTTTATGAAACGCAACACACTCATTACAAAGGATATCGTTCCAACTTTGAGAAGGGAACGCATTATAACCGGATTAGGGTTTTTTAATATTTGGGTTGGGATGGCGGTCATTATTGCAACATTCCAAATTGGTGCCAATGGTATTGAATCCATGACACTATGGCAATTAGCGGGCGCTATTTTTGTTGCGAATGTATTAATCGCGATTGTTGCTAGTTTAACCGGTGATATTGGGATAGAACATGGTTTATCGTTTGCGGCTTATTTAAGAGCACCTTTTGGCACAGTAGGTGTACATATACCGGCGTTAATAAGGGGGATAGTTGCTTGTATTTGGTTTGGTATTCAAACGTATCTTGGGGCCACAGCCATCAACTATATCGTAGCAGATTTAACGGGTTTTGAATCATGGTTTGTCTGGTATGTTGTATTTGCAGCTGTGCAAATCGTGAATACGGCCATTGGTATTAAAGCAATCGATCGATTTGCCGTTATTGCCGCGCCTTCCATTATTTTAATTTCAATTTGGATTTTTGTGAAAATTACTAGCATTGCTACTGAAGAAGGGTTAAATATTTTTACGTATGAAGGCAGTTCAGCGGAAACGACATGGTTGCTCATTATGGCGGCAAATATGGGCTTTTGGTCTTTACTTGCCGTAGATATTCCGAATATTACTCGTTACGTAAAAACACCAGTCAATGAGCGCAATTGGTTCCGGCGCAATAAAAATAATTATATCCCTCACCTGTTAGCGTTACCAACAGTCCAAACGTTTATCGGTATTATTGGTGCCGTTAGTTTTTTAGCTACTGGCAACTGGAATCCGATTGAAGTTGTGCAACAAATAGCAACTGGTTGGGTGATGGTGATGATTTTATTGCTCGTTATATTGGCGCAATGGTCGACTAATACAGCGTCTAATTTAATCCCTGCCTCGTTAACGTTTGTTAATGCCGGGGCTAGCATTAACTTGTCTTATACGTGGGGTGTTATTTTGGCAGGTGTAGTAGGCACATTGTTTCAACCGTGGATTATTTTAGAGCAGTTATTCCGTTTTTTAGGATACTCTGGCGCCATTATGTCGGCTGTAGCAGGTGTTATTATTTGTGATTACTACATCCTTCGCAAGCGCCGTTTACATGTCAAAGATTTGTATCGACAGGATGGGCAATTCACATTCAATGGGGGTGTAAACTTGGCAGGTATGATTGCCTGGCTCATTAGTAGTGTACTCGCGATTGTGTTTATTGATTATATGTATTTCGTCGGATTCCCTCTATCGGCAATTATTTACTATGTCCTAATGAAACAGTGGTATTTAAAGAAATTCCCGCAAAAAGAAATAGAGTCTAATTACGCAGATGAGTACCTAGGCACATCTGTGAATCGTGAGTGGAAAATTTCTGTATAGAACTGTCTAAAAGAGAGCGAGTAATAGATTTAAAAGATTGAGAGACAGTAAAAATGCCCTCTATTTTTATGTTGGAGTGCGTTATTTTAGCCATCAAAAAACACTAATTGATAAAAAATTCAGTAAATTAAATTAATTGTATTTACAAAAAACGCAACTTTTTTTTATTATAAATAAAAAATGCAAAAGCTAAGAAGAGGTGAGGTAATTGATGAAAAAGATTTCAATTTTATTTATCGTTATGTTGTTAACTTTATTATCAAATGCAAGCTTTACTTTAGCCAAAGCGGAAATTTCAAAGGAAGTAGAAGATTTGGGAATAGAAGAGTTTCCCACTGTTCAAGAAATTGATAAAGCGAATGAAGCTCTTGATGAATTAGTAGTTCAAGCAAATGAAAAATTGGCAAATGGTATAGAAAGTTTTTATCTTAGAAAAAGTGTTGAGAATGGTTTTATAGAACTGACTTTTACTAGTTATGAAGTTACTCCTTTTTTGACCAATCCTTATAATGCTGCAAATACTAAATTTTTAGCATCTACAACTGCTGCTGCTAGTGCTGTCAAAAAGAAAGTTTATAGCGCATATGTAAAGAATACTATAGGTTGGAATTTTCAGCATGTTTTAGCAGGGGAGTTTACATATAGTAATGGAAAAATAATGGGTGCTACAAAAGATGCAAGGCTAACAGGGCTGGTGTATTCAGAATCTCATAATACTTGGATTGATGTACTAGATCCAAGTGTCTGGTATGTTCATAGTCATGGCAATTTTAAAGCGTTTAAATATTTAGTAGAATATAATACTTATCTTTCTGTTCAACTATTAGGGAGCGGGAATTATAGAATAACAAGAGCTGAAATATCAGCCTAAACAATAACACTTATGCATTGCAAATTTACTTGTAAAGGATGGTGCCAACGATGAATTATTTATTTCAATTTATTGTTGTGTTGCTATTTGTTTTGTTCTTTCATTATATCAATCAATTGCTTTTGATGAAAAAGTACGAGTTTAAAATACAGTGGAAGTCTATGTTGATACTAGTCTCACTTAGCGTTGTTATCACCATCCTTTTAAATATAGGTGATAATGGTGATATTCAGGAAATCGATTTCCCCATTTAGAAACGAAAGAACTATGGGGATGTTCTATTAGCATTTGATTTAGAAATATTTTTGTATTTCAAGTCATATTAAATAGTAATAAAAAAGGAGGGATTTTGTTTTAGTTAAATTATATATTACTATAATAATTAAGCGATTGTTGTAGCTCATCGGTATATTTGATGATTTTATAGAAAAATAGTTTTTATTAAAATACTAAAAATGTTATATAAGGAGGAATTTTTATGATAACTTTTATAACTTGTATAGTGATTTTAATTGTAGGTTATTTTACTTATGGGAAATTTGTTGAAAGGGTATTTATTCCTAAAGATGAGCGCCCTACACCAGCTTATGTAAATGCAGACGGTGTAGACTATGTACCAATGTCTACACCTAAAAATTCATTAATTCAGCTCCTAAATATTGCGGGTACTGGGCCTGTGTTTGGTCCTATTGTAGGTGCTTTATATGGCCCTGTTGCATTTGTATGGATTGTAGTTGGCTGTATATTTGCCGGGGCTGTTCATGATTATTTGACAGGCATGATCTCTATTCGTAATAAAGGAGCCCATTTACCTGAGCTTGCAGCGAAGTTTTTAGGAAAAGCAATGAAACATGTAGTAAATATTTTTGCACTTTTATTGCTCCTGCTAGTTGGTACTGTGTTTGTTACATCACCTGCAATGCTAATAAATAATTTAATGGATGGCAAAGTTGCGATAAGTATGATTGTAGCGTTAATTTTTATCTATTATATTTTAGCAACTTTACTTCCAGTTGATAAAATTATCGGTCGATTCTATCCTTATCTAGGAGCGCTACTTGTGATTTCAGCAATTGGAATTGGTATTAGTATGATCGTAAAAGGTTCACCAATTCCAGAGCTAACATTTGAGAATATGCATCCTGCTAAATTACCGATATTTCCATTAATATTCTTTACAATTACATGTGGGGCATTATCAGGTTTCCATGCAACACAAACGCCAATCATTTCTCGTACAACTAAAAGAGAAAAAGAAGGACGTAAAATTTTCTATGGGATGATGATTACTGAAGGCATTATTGCGATGATTTGGGCGGCTGCTGCAATGAGCCTATTTGGAGGATATGGTGGTTTAAATGAGATGATGGCAGCAGGTGGGCCGGCTGCTGTAGTAAGCGAGGCATCTATTCTGATGCTCGGTTCAATTGGTGGAACTTTAGCAGTTTTAGGAGTAATCGTGCTACCTATTACATCAGGTGATACAGCGTTTCGTGCAGCTCGTATGATTATCGCTGATTATTTCAAATTTGCTCAAGCAAAATTAGTTAGTCGTTTATGGGTTGCAATCCCATTATTCGTCATGTCATATGTGTTAACGAAAATAGACTTTAATATTTTATGGCGTTATTTCTCATGGGCAAACGGTGTAACAGCAGTAATTGCCTTATGGGTAGCGGCAATGTATTTATTTTTGGACCGTAAAAACCATTGGATTGCAACAATCCCAGCTTCATTTATGACAAGTATGGTATTCAGCTATATTATTTATGAACCAACTATGGGATTCGGACAGGATGTTGCATTTTCGAATGCAGCTGGGATTATAGCCGGATTTATCATGACAGCCATATTCTTTGGGACAGCTTTGAAAAAACGTGGCACAAACTTCTTGTTAGATGAAGATGTGACAAGCTATCAACATGTTAAGTAGTATTAATTACGATATGATTTTAGTAAAGTGAAGTTAGAAAAAAGGGCATTTCAAATATCTTCATAAGTGCTGTACAAACCAAAGTAACTGATAATAAAAATATTACTTAAACATTAGCGAGAACCGTGAACCGTGAACATGTAAAGGATGATGACAACAATGAATTTTTTCTTACAGTTTGTTGTTGTGTTGCTGTTTGTTTCGTTCTTTCACTTTATTAATCAAATGTTATTACTCAAAAAGAATGATTTTAAATTACAATGGAAGCCAGTGTTAATACTAATCTCAATGAGTGTTGTGATTACATTGCTTTTAAACATACCGAGCCGTGTTCAAGAATTTGAATTTCCATTGTAGAAGCCGCAACACACCAGCAAAAATATTTTTCAGAGGGAAGACAAAACGAAATGGGCGTTTTGTCTTCTTTTTTAGTATATTAGCACCCAAATTATCATTCTATTTCAAAAATTTACACATTTCATAGAAAACTAGGTATAATAGTTAGTATTGTCAGAAAAGGAGCTGTTAGCAATGGAACGCGAAAAAACAAATGTCGAGAGTTTTGATTTAGATCATACGAAAGTGAAAGCCCCTTATGTTCGTTTAGCGGGTGTAAAAGTAGGGAAAAATGGCGATGAAGTTTATAAGTACGACATTCGCTTAAAACAGCCTAACAAAGAGCATATGGAAATGCCAGCACTCCATTCTTTGGAGCATTTATCGGCAGATATTATCCGCAATTATTCAGATCACATCGTTGACTTTAGTCCAATGGGTTGTCAAACAGGGTTTTATGTATCGTTGATTAATCATAATGATTATGATGAATTGCTGACGATTTTAGAAAAAACTTTTACAGATGTAACGAAAGCAACGGCTGTTCCAGCATGCAACGAAGTGCAATGTGGCTGGGCGGCAAGTCATAGTCTTGAAGGTGCACAGGCGCTGGCAAAAGAATTTTTAGCGAAGCGAGACGAATGGCATATTGTTTTTGCAGAATAATAAAAAACCTTGCAAGTTGTCAAAGCTTGCAAGGTTTTTTCACTTATCGAAAGTGAAAAGGAATCACATTGGATGATGAAGCATCATGATTGATTTTTTCATAAATAAAACTTTCTAAAAAGTCATGTATGAGATCTTCATATTCAGCCATATTTTCATTAAAGGATTGAGCATGCGCCCCTTTTTCAAAAAGCTTCAATTTCTTAGGTCCATTTTTTTTATTGTATAAATCGAGTGACATTGAAGCAGGTATAAATGTATCAGGAATACTGTGAATAAAGAGAATCGGTTTTTCAATATGGGTCACAGCTTCAGAGGGCGTTACACTCTTAAATGAATAACCGTCGCGTAACCGGATAAAGAAATCTGCGAAACGAATCGGGATAATGGAGCCATATTTAAATTCGGTCTTCGCGATTTGCTTAAGCAGCATTGAGAAATCCGAAAAGGCACAATCTGCAATATAAAAATCAGCGCCATCTTCAACCGTTCCTGCGTACAACAGCATGGTTGCAGCACCCATTGACTCCCCATGGATGCCGAGCAAGGCATTTTCACCAATCATCGCTTTCACCGTTTTTACAACAGCATCTAAATCATTTTTTTCATAATAGCCATAGCTAGTCGTTTTGCCACCGGAATCGCCATGTCTTCGATGGTCAAAAATAACAGAATTATATCCTAACCGTTCAAAAAGACGAGCATATTTGACCGAGTTAATTTTATTTTCTGTAACACCGTGACAAATAATCATTGTATTGTTTGTTTGTAATGGTTGAAACATAATGCCGTGAATGGAATAACCATTGGGAGAGTCAATATTTAATTCACATTTAAAATTTTTATTGTACCAAGCTTCGTCAAACCGTTTGGCAGTTGTCTCACGTTCACGAATAAATTCAGGATCTTTTTTTTGAATGTACATTAATTTATTGGAAAGCGCAAAGCCGAACAGCCCCGTTGCTGCTGCAGCAAGCGTCGTTGTAATACCTGAAAATAAAAGCATTTTCTTTTTCATCTTCTACACCTCCACACCCTATTTCTTTTCATGTCTAGGCATTGTACTTAATGATTGTAAGCCAATGCACATTTCTTATTTGTAATGTTCCCAACTACGTTTGTTTAAAACACGACAACATTTTACAACAACTTTTGAAAAACTGCGATTATTTCTGTTATCGAAAATCGTCTAAACATTTGTTAAAATATACATATCTGCTAGTAGCATATGCATGCAGTGTTGATTTTTGAACGGGGAAAAGGGGAGAATGGTTATGACAAATGAGGTAGTGATTGTTAGTGCCGTGCGTACGGCACTCGGTTCATTCCAAGGAACATTAAAAGATGTACCAGCAACAACTCTTGGAAGTATCGTTATTAAAGAAGCATTAGCACGTGCTGGTGTAGCAGGTGAGCAAGTCGATGAAGTCATTATGGGGAATGTTTTATCGGCAGGTCTTGGACAAAATCCTGCTCGACAAGCATCGATTGCTGCGGGATTACCGAACACAGTGCCCGCTTTAACAATTAATAAAGTATGTGGCTCAGGTTTAAAAGCAGTGCATTTAGCAACACAAGCAATTGTTGCTGGCGATGCAGATATCATCGTGGCAGGCGGATTCGAAAATATGAGCCAAGCGCCTTATGTATTAAAAAATGCACGTGAAGGCTTCCGCATGGGCGATCAAAAAGTTGTAGATACGATGATTCATGATGGTTTATGGTGTGCATTTAATGACTATCATATGGGGATTACTGCCGAAAATTTATGTGATGCGTATGAAATTTCTCGTGAGGAGCAAGATGCTTTTGCCGCGCGTTCACAGCAGCGTGCAGAAGCGGCGATTGCAGCGGGGAAATTTAATAATGAAATTGTGGCTGTGGAAATACCACAACGTAAAGGCGATTCGATTATTTTTAATCAAGATGAATTTCCACGTGCAGGGGTTACGGCGGAATCATTAGCAAAGCTGCGTCCAGCATTTAAAAAGGACGGCTCTGTAACTGCAGCGAACGCTTCAGGCATTAACGATGGAGCAGCAGCGGTGGTTGTTATGTCAAAAGCGAAGGCTGTCGAGTTAGGTATTCAGCCAATGGCACTTATTTCAGCTAATGCGAGCGCAGGTGTAGATCCATCCATTATGGGAACTGGGCCAGTCACAGCGGTGAAGAAAGCATTAGCGAAGGCGGATGTTTCGTTAGAAGATATAGATTTAATTGAAGCAAATGAAGCATTTGCAGCACAATCGATTGCTGTCGATCGCGAACTAGGCTTTAATCATGATAAACTAAATGTAAATGGGGGAGCAATTGCCCTTGGTCATCCAATTGGAGCAAGTGGGGCACGAATTTTAGTGACACTGTTACATGAGATGGAAAAACGTGATGCAAAAACGGGCCTTGCTACATTATGCATCGGTGGGGGACAAGGCGTAGCAACAGTTGTTCAACGCCCTTAAAGTTAGTAAGAAGGTGAAAGTATGGGAAAAAAACGAAAACAACAGCAACGTGTTGACGATGGTATTTCTGCTAGTTTACCAAAGCAGGAGGCTGTTACATTAGCAGATCAGCTTGCTGGCGATGTGTTAGCAAAGTTAAAAGCTGCGAAACAAGATTTGTCAGCGAAAGAGCAAGCAGTAGAGGAAGAGCGTCAAGCACAGTTAGCTTTTGAGCGCAAGCAACGTGAGAAAAACAAAACGTTCGAAGAATTATTGAACGAATACGGTGACAAAGGCTCGAAATTTTAAGTTTGATAGAAATAGTGAATCTCTAGGAATGAGATTCACTGTTTTTTCGTTGATGTTGATATAGAATAATTTGAATCGCCACTATCTACGTGAGAATCGCCACAAAAAAACTGTAAATCGCCACAAATCCCGTGAGAATCACCACAATAATGCTCTAAATCGCCACTATCCCTTAGGAAATCGTTGATAGAAACAAATTTTATTTTCTAAGCGACCGTAGTTTCTTTACGACTACGGCGATACTAATCAATACAATAGCGCCTGCTGTATCTACTAGGACATCTTGCCCGCTCATGGTACGTCCAGGTGTAAAGCTTTGACGAAATTCATCTAGCATGGCAATGACAGCCGTAATGGCAATGGCTACGCTTGCGGCGAATCGCCGTTTCCCCCATGCAAAATATATCCCCAGTGCAATGCAGCCAAATCCTACAAAATGCGTGAATTTTCGAATTAAAAATTCTACAAATTTAAAGTAGCCTCTCTCTTCTATAGAAACGACTGTATCCCAATAGGGAATTTTTAAAAGGGACAGTTGATTTTCAAAAGGCTTATGCGCTAATAGTTCCTCTAGTTCAGGAATAATCGACTGTTGTTCATAAGTCATGCTAGAGGAAATTGCGAGAATAATTAAAAATAAAAGTAAAACGAACCATCTTTTCATCGGTGATCAACGTATTGGTCTGCTTTAGTCAGAGCGTTCGCTTTATCAAAATTAGAGATTGCATTTATTTTTTCATAGGCAGTTAGTGTTTGGGCGAGTTGCTCCTTCGAACTAGCACCAATCACTGTAGAAGCTATAGTTGGTTCCTTCAAATTAAAGGCTAGCCCTAATGCATGTAAATCTTCATAGTGTTTGGCTAAGTCTGTTAATGTTGTTGTTAATTCATCTATAGTGTATGTTTGATAACCATTGACCCGTTGCAAACGTTCTTTCCAGTTATTTGTTAATAATCCTTTTGCGACGGTGCCGCGTGTTACGACCGAAGCATCTTCACTAGCTATAAAATCTAGCCATTCTTCTGGGCGACGATCTAACGCACTATATTGCATCATGACACTTTTTGCCGAGCTTGCAGGTAAAAAACGTTTCAGTACATTTGGTCGAATCGAGGATATACCATATTCTCGAATGACACCGTCTTTTTTTAAGTCGTCAAACGTGTCGATAATGCCGTCCCAGTCATCGTCTATTGTGCCACCATGTAGTTGATAGACATCAATGTAATCTGTACCGAGTCTTTTTAGGCTTTTATACACAGCCTCTTTAATATAGGTAGGGGAGGCATCCCACTGCCAGCCGTCCACACCTTCTGTCCAACGATTCCCTACTTTCGTTGCGATAATCAGGTCTTGTCGACGTTTACCCAAAACTGTACTGATAATTTCTTCATTGGCACCTAAATCATATAAATCAGCTGTATCAATGTAGTTAATGCCCGCATCTAGCGCCATATCAAGTATGGCTGTTGCCTTTTGTTTATCTGTCGAAAGAGACATACCTCCTAAACCAATCTCTGAAATAAATAAATGACTTGTGCCGAGTTGTCTTTTTTTCATGCGAATGCCCTCCTTCGATTTCTCTACTTGTAATGGTACAATGAACATATCTGAAGAACAAGCGAGGTTATGGGCAATGAAAAAGTTTGAAGAAATAACGACGCAGACGACACCTATCTATAAAGGTAAAATCGTACACTTACAGGTTGATGATGTCACATTACCAAATGGGAAGTCTGCTAAGCGTGAAATTATTAAACACCCAGGAGCGGTAGCAATCATTGCCATTACCAACGAAGGCAAGCTCGTAATGGTGGAGCAATATCGTAAAGCGCTGGAACGTTCCATTGTAGAAATTCCGGCAGGTAAACTTGAAAGCGGTGAGGAGCCGATTCATACAGCACGTCGTGAATTGGAAGAAGAGACAGGCTATGGAGCACATCAATTCAAGTATTTACAAGCTTTTGCCACTTCACCAGGTTTTGCGGATGAAATCATACATCTATTTGTGGCGACAGATTTATATCACATTGAACATAGTGCAGAACTAGACGAAGATGAATTTGTCGAATTACTAGAAGTTTCGTTGGAAGAGGCACAAGCAATGGTTGCTGACGGGCGCATATATGATGCGAAAACAGCGTTTGCTGTGCTGTGGTTGGCATTGCAACAAGAAAAATAAAGTTTAGCATAATAGAAGCGGACGAGCATAAGCTGTACAAACCTTGATAGAAAAGGAGCATGCTTATGTCTCGTACGGTTTCTATATTTTATCACGCATCAATTGTTGCAGTGAGCTTCGTTTGTGGCGTCATCTGCTTTCATATTATTGGAGGGGCGAATGCAGAGCCTTTTATTTTGTTTATAGAACCTCGTTTAGCAGATGTGGACAGGCAATCTATTGTTCGTTTAGTGTTACCTGTAGTCGCTTCAGTCGGTATTGTACTGTTACTTGCAACGCATAGTGTTTTAAAAGTTTTAGTACGTGTTACAGTGGCAATACGCGCAACGTTTTTTGGCTTTAGCTCTGTATTTTTACTACAAAAACTTGAAGCATTTTGGCTATATACGATTTGGTGGTTTCCATTTCAGCTTATCTATTGTATATTGTTGCTAGTCCTATGTAATTTACTAGTACCTGCTTGGTCGAAGCGAAAAATCGGGAAAAAGACGAATGGACGGACAATTTTGTTGAATTTTATCGCTTTTTTCATCATAATAGTTGCTGAGTTTATCGTTATATCGTATGTACTCAAATAATGCATAAAATACGTTCAAATGAAGCAACAGCTAAAAACATTAAAAGCTTATTTGAAATCTATTCACTATCTTGTAATAGGATTTACTCCTTTGGTATAATGAAATAAGTTTAGGGGGGCGTCACATGGAAAGCCGAATTGATCGTATAAAAAAACAGTTGCATAGTGCTAGTTATAAGCTGACGCCGCAGCGAGAAGCAACAGTTGCTGTTTTGCTAGAGCATGAAGAGGACCACTTAAGTGCAGAGGATGTCTATCTTTTAGTAAAAGATAAGGCACCAGAAATAGGTCTGGCTACTGTTTATAGAACGTTAGAATTACTAACAGAGCTTAAAATCGTCGACAAAATCAACTTTGGAGATGGCGTATCACGCTACGATTTACGCCAAGAAGGAGCTGCGCATTTCCATCACCATCTCGTTTGTATCGAGTGCGGTGCGGTAGATGAAATTCAAGAAGATTTACTTGAAGATGTGGAAGCCGTTGTTGAGAAACGTTGGAACTTTATTATAAAAGATCACCGACTAACTTTCCACGGTATTTGCTGGCGTTGTCATGATAAAAACGACGAAACGAATGAAGAACAATAACGAGAAACTGTCTGATGAAATCTTGCGTATAGATTGCATCAGGCAGTTTTTTGTTTTTTTATGCTTAATGGGATGCTCTATTATTCTAGTAAAGGGAGGATAAGCCTGTAAGCAAATTACCTTTAAGCTAAAGTGTAGCCTTTTCGCACTTTTTTTATAGGCGTGCTAAAATAGAGAATAATTGACAGTGAGGGGGCGTTGTGATGAATGAATTTCAATATGCAATAGAGGATTATATCCATTTTATCCAGGTAGAGCGGCAATTATCCGTTAATACATTAGCATCCTATCGCCGAGACTTAGAAAACTATGTCCATTTTTTGCAAGAAGCTGAGGGAATGGCTGATTTTCGCAATATTGAACGTACAACGATTTTGCGCCATTTAGAGCAACTGCGCATGCAAGGAAAGACGAGCCGTACTGTTGCACGCCATATCTCATCCATACGTAGTTTCCACCAATTTTTACTTCGAGAAAAGCGCACAGAAACTGATCCTACGGTGCATTTAGAAATGCCAACGATTGAACAAAAACTACCAAATATTCTATCGATTGAAGAAATCGAAGCATTGCTAGCAGTACCGAATCGCAGCAAGCCACAAGGTGTTCGAGATGTAGCAATGCTAGAGCTTTTATATGGCTCTGGCATGCGTATAAGTGAGCTGATTGCACTCGATTTGGCTGATATCCATTTAACGATGGGCTTTGTACGTGTATTTGGAAAGGGAGGCAAGGAGCGTATTATTCCGCTTGGTAAAAGTGCCCTTTCTGCATTGGGTGTTTATTTAGATGGTGCACGAGGTACATTACAAGGGAAATACCCAAAAACCGATGCCTTTTTTATTAATCAACGAGGGAAACGTTTAACAAGGCAAGGTTGTTGGAAATTAATGAAGGAGCACGCATTAAAGGCGGGCATCCAACATGAACTGACACCACATACGTTACGTCATTCCTTCGCTACTCATTTAGTGGAAAATGGAGCTGATTTACGTGCAGTGCAGGAGATGCTAGGGCATGCAGATATTTCCACAACTCAAATTTATACGCATATTAGTAAAACGAGACTTTCAGAAGTTTACAAGCAGTACCATCCGCGTGCCTAATAAAAAACAAGTGACAGATAGTGCTTTTTTCTTGTTTAAGGAAAATATATTACTTAGTCGGATGTCTGACCTTTATCCTTTCGCTTGTTTTTGGTAAAATGGAATCGTGAGATTAGGAGGCAATAATTATGAATAAAGCATTTAAAAAAATCCATGTCGTTGTAATGGATTCAGTTGGGATTGGTGAAGCACCAGACGCAGCTAAATTCGGAGATGCAGGCGCACATACTTTAGGTCACATCGCTGAAAAAATGAATGGGCTTACAATGCCCGTTATGGAGTCTTTTGGCTTAGCGAATATCGAACCACTTCAAGGACTACAAGCAACAAATACACCGCAAGCATACTACGGTAAAATGCAAGAGGCATCTGTCGGTAAAGATACAATGACAGGGCATTGGGAAATAATGGGTCTTAATATTGATAAGCCATTTAAAGTGTATCCTGAAGGTTTCCCTGCTGAACTGATTGCCGAGCTTGAACAACGTACAGGACGCAAAGTACTGTGTAATAAGCCTGCAAGTGGTACACAGGTGATTGAAGACTTTGGACAGGAACATATGGAGACAGGGGCTATTATTGTCTATACATCGGCTGACCCTGTGTTACAAATTGCTGCGCATGAAGACATCATTCCGCTGGACGAACTTTATAAAATTTGTGAGATTGCACGTGAGCTGACATTACAGCCTGAATACTTAGTAGGACGCGTGATTGCACGTCCATTTATCGGTACACCAGGTAACTTTACACGCACGCCAAATCGTCATGACTATGCGTTAAAGCCTTTTGGACGTACAACGATGAATGCTTTAAAAGATGCTGGTTTTGATGTAATTGCTATTGGTAAAATTTCTGATATTTTCAATGGTGAAGGGGTTACTGAAGCAGTTCGTACAAAAAATAATATGGACGGTATGGATCAATTCGCTAAAGTTGCAAAACAAGATTTCCATGGGATTAGCTTCTTAAATTTAGTAGACTTTGATGCCAATTTTGGGCATCGTCGTGATCCGCTTGGTTACGGTAACGCATTACAAGAATTCGATGCGCGTCTTCCTGAAATTTTACAGGCAATGACAGAAGATGATTTACTGATGATTACAGCAGACCACGGTAATGATCCGACATTCCCTGGCACAGACCATACACGTGAATACGTACCGCTAATTGTCTATTCACCACGTTTTAAAGGTGGAAGCGAGCTTGCTCTTCGTGAGACTTTTGCAGATATTGCAGCAACTGTCGCTGAAAACTTCAAAGTAGAAGCACCACCATTCGGTAAGAGTTTCTTAAATGATTTAAAATAAGGAGGAATTGTCTATGAATATGGTGCAGCTTTTTGAAAAGAAAAAACAAGGCAAAGAACTGACACAAGCTGAAATCCAATACTTTGTTGAAGGCTATACAACAGGTGCTATTCCGGATTATCAGGCGAGTTCATTGCTAATGGCTATTCGCTTACTTGGAATGACAGATGAAGAAACGTTTTATTTAACGAAGGCAATGATTGAATCAGGTGATGTAATTGATTTAACTTCAATTGAAGGTTTTAAAATTGATAAACATTCTACAGGCGGTGTCGGTGATAAAGTCACGTTAATCGTTACACCAATCATTGCTTCTCTAGGCATTCCAGTGGCGAAGTTTAGTGGTAAAGGCTTAGGTATTACAGGTGGCACAATCGATAAATTAGAATCAATCCGTGGCTTTAAAACAGAATTATCGTCACAAGAATTCATTGATAATGTCAATAAACATAAAATTGCGGTTGCTGGTCAGACAGGCAATCTTGTACCTGCCGACAAAAAACTTTATGCATTGCGAGATGTGACAGGTACTGTCGACTCTATTCCGTTAATTGCTGCTTCAATTATGAGTAAAAAAATTGCAAGTGGTGCAGATGGCATTGTGCTCGATGTGAAATGTGGCTCGGGTGCCTTTATGAAAACGGAAGAAGAAGCGAAGAAATTAGCTGAAGCGATGACAGCAATTGGTGAAAAATTAGGCCGTAAAGTTGTCGCTCATATTAGCGATATGGATAATCCTTTAGGAAAAATGATCGGTAATAAACTTGAGGTAGTAGAGGCGTATGCCTTGCTAAAAGGTCGCTTAGAAGAGACGCACGCAGACTTATTAGAAGAGTGCATTATTATTTCTTCTCTAATGTATCAGATTGCGGCTGGAGTAGATGAAACAACAGCGGTAGCAGCTGTCAAAAAAGTGTTGGAAAATGGCTCAGCAGCAGCGAAGTTTGAGGAATTTATCGTAGCCCAAGGCGGCGATTTAGCGGATATTGTGCAAAATGACACAACACATAAGGTGGCTGTAAAAGCAGCGTCAGAGGGTGTTGTCGCGTCGATTAATGCATTGATGATTGGTGAAGCAAGCGTTAGTCTTGGCGCTGGTCGCTTAACGAAGGAATCTTCGCTTGATTATGATGCAGGCATCCAGCTAGTCGCGAAAAAAGGTGACCGCGTCAGTGCGGATGAAACCATTGCCTATCTGTATTCAAACAGTGAAATTAACGAAGAAACAATCACTAAAGTACAGCAAGCCTTTTCAATGGCATAAGTATAAATTAACAGAAAACGCTAGTTTATGGTAGCACAGGCGGTGATGCTGCTATAACGCACACACCGTAAGACGCGGCAAACCTGCGCGTTAGCGAGGGTTGCGGCTTACTGTGCTGAGCGGAAAGCACCGCCGAAGCGGACAACAACGGCGCAGCGAAAAAGTGTTAGATTGATGGCAGTCAATCTAACACTTTTTTTCGTTCTACTCGTATTGAATACCTACATAAATTAGCTTTCTACAATGACACACTGACAAAAAATGTAGACGACGTTTAAAACCTTTTGATTTATCCCATACTGCACTTAACCTAAAAGCAATAAGAATGTCGATTTGACACTATTTCAAGAGACTTTGCACTAGTTCTGTCAACAGCAAGGATTTGTTATATGGAATGTGGAATTGCACGAGGAGGAGGCGATGTTCATGCATTTTCAATTAGAAATGGTAACAAGGGAGACAGTAGTTATACGTTTATTTGGGGAGCTCGATCATCATGCAGTAGAGCAAATTCGGGCTAAAATTTCTACAGCAATTTTTCAGGGGGCTGTAACGACCATCATTTGGAATTTTGAGCGACTATCGTTTATGGATAGTTCAGGTGTAGGCCTAGTGCTTGGTCGAATGCGTGAGTTAGAAGCAGTTGCTGGACGAACAATTTTATTAAATCCATCGCCGACGATGCGAAAAGTATTTCAATTTTCAGGCTTAGGTCCGTGGATGATGGATGCAACAGAGGAAGAAGCGATTGATCGAGTTAGGGGGATTGTAAATGGATAACGAAATGACATTAACTTTTTTAGCAATTAGCGAAAACGAAGCCTTAGCACGTGTGGCGATAACGGGCTTTATTGCACAATTAGATCCAACAATTGATGAGCTATCAGAATTTAAAACAGTTGTCTCAGAGGCTGTTTCCAATGCCATTATTCACGGTTATGAAGAAGATGGAAAAGGTGTCGTTACAGTTCACGCAAAGCGTGAGGATGATATTGTAACGGTGTCTGTGATGGATAAAGGGGTTGGTATTGCGGATGTAAGTCAAGCAATGGAGCCTTTGTTTACGACGAAAAGTGCAATGGAACGTTCTGGTATGGGCTTTACCATTATGGACAGCTTTTCAGATCAGTTGACTGTCATGTCCAAGTGGCAGGAAGGTACAACTGTAACGTTTACGAAAAAATTTTATTCGGTTCGCACGGCGGTAATGTGAGGTTGCTATCGTGAAGCCGATAGAACAGTCGTCCGATAAGCTTTTGTCACAGGAGGAAATGCGTGATTTAATTGCGCGTTCACAACAGGGCGATCATGAAGCTCGTAAACGAATGATTGAGGGGAATACGAGGCTTGTGTGGTCTATCGTCCAACGCTTTACAACAAGGGGCGTGGAGCTCGAAGATTTATTTCAAATAGGCTGTATTGGCCTTATGAAATCAGTAGATAAGTTTGATTTAGCGTACGATGTGAAATTTTCCACATATGCTGTCCCGATGATTATCGGTGAAATACAGCGCTTTTTAAGGGATGACGGCATGGTAAAAGTGAGCCGTTCAATTCGCGAGCTCAACTTTAAAATCCGCCATGCGACGGATGAATTTATTAAAAATAACGAGCATCCCCCGACCATTCAAGAATTAGCACAGGTTCTTGGCGTCACGACTGAGGAAATTGTGACAGCGTCTGATGCGTTAAGGGATCCAGCTTCCTTACATGAGCAATTGTATGAGAGTGAAGGGGATTCCATTACATTAATGGACCAAATGAAGGATGAAAAATCAGAGCAACCTTTTGAATATATTCCGTTAAAAGAAGTGCTGACAAGACTTGATCCGAGGGAACAATCCATTATCTATTTACGCTATTTTTCAGATTGTACACAAACTGAAATTGCCACTCGTCTTGGTATTTCGCAAGTACAAGTATCTCGTTTAGAGAAAAAGATTTTAGCGCAGTTGAAAAGTTGGATGGCGACCAGTGCCACGGTAGAACACGGAGTAGAAAAAGACATCTAAGAAAATGGTGACAGCATGACAAATAAACTATTTAACAGCTTAGAAGAAGCCGAAGATTTTCTTAAAGAGCAATTTGGAGACGGCGAATCATTTGACGTAGGTATTAAGCATTTATTTGTCAAAGATTTGCCGGTTCTTTGTGCATATATTAGCGGACTTGTAGATGGGGAAGCCCTGACGCAATTACTATCCAACATGTTACCTGAAGAAGACATTGATATTGATGATGAGCGAGAATATTTTGAAGCGCATTTCAACTTTCATGGTCGTTCTGAAGAAACTGAACGTAAAGCCTATTTGCTCGCTATTTTAAGTGGGCAAGTAACCTTTATTACGAAAAGTGGTTACTGCTATATTGCGGAGCTTCGGAGTTATCCAGGGCGCTCACCAGAAGAGCCGGATAATGAAAAGGTAATACGCGGTTCTAGGGATGGTTTTACAGAGGGGATTTCACAAAATACAGCTTTAGTTCGTCGACGCATTCGCAACAGTAATTTACGCTTCGAGCTACATAAAATATCCAAAATCGGTCAAACCGATGTCGCAATTGCGTATATGAAGGATATTGCAAATGAGGAAATGCTCGATAAATTGCGACAGCGTCTTAGTCAAATTAATCATGATGGTTTGACAATGGCCGATAAATCACTAGAGGAATGGCTGTTTAAGCAAAAGTTTCACCCAGTTCCTTTTGTACGCTATACAGAACGTCCTGATATTGTCGCTGCTCATTTACTAGAGGGGCATGTAGCGATTATGGTGGATACTTCACCTTCTGTTATTTTAGTGCCAGTTACGATGTTCCATTTATTGCAGCATGCTGAAGAATACAGACAAGCGCCTACTGTCGGGACCTTTGTGCGTTTTATGCGCTATTTCGGAACAATTATGGGGTTACTATTATTACCTTTATGGTATTTATTTGTAACGAATGAATCGTTACTACCTGATTCGCTATCTTTTTTAGGTAGTCAGGATAAATCACATATTCCGATATTACTGCAAATTCTAATCGCCGATATTGGGATTGAATTTCTAAGGATGGCCGCCATCCATACCCCGACACCATTGTCTACTGCGATGGGTTTAGTAGCCGGGGTAATTATTGGGCAGATTGCCATTGATGTTGGTGTATTCTCATCCGAAGTTGTGTTATATACAGCAGTAGGAGCAATCTTTACGTTTATTATTCCATCTTACGAGCTAGGTATTTCCATTAAGCTCTTCCGATTTGTTTTGCTTATTATGACAGGTATTTGGGGAGAAGATGGATTATTTATTGGATTGTTTTTATTATTTACCTATTTATGTTCATTACGTCCGTTACAAGCACCCTATTTATGGCCGCTCGTTCCATTTTTCCCAACTGCGATGCTTCGCGTCATTATCCGCTTCCCTATGACGTCAGATGCGCTAAGACCATATGTAGTCGCTTCCAAACAGAGAAAAAGATCATAGGAGCCGTTGCACTCACTTTTTTCATGTGATAAAGTTCACATATAGTATTTTGTGATTTTTGCAAAAATTATCTTTGCTAGTAAATGGCTATGTGTTTTTATCTTGTGACATGCAAAAACCTGCTAAGATAACACAATGTCTCGATGGGAATGTTTGAGTAAGAGCTGACATACCACGAGGTACGCAAATGTCACAAAATGGAGACGTGAAAAGGGAGAGATGCAAATGCATTTATATGGAACACAAGCGATTTCAGAAGACGGGCATTTAACAATAGGACAAGTAGATACATTAGAACTTGCAAAAGAATATGGTACGCCATTATTTGTTTACGATACAGCGCTGATTCGTAAGCGAGCACGCGGCTTTATCGATACATTTAAAAAACTAGGGGTAAAGGCTGAAGTAGCGTATGCTTCCAAAGCATTTGCATGTGTAGCGGTGTATCAATTAGCAGCAGAAGAAAACCTATCCTTGGATGTTGTCTCTGGAGGGGAGCTATTTACAGCATTAAAAGCTGGATTCCCAGCAGAGCGTATTCACTTCCATGGTAATAATAAAAGCATTGCGGAATTGGAGCTAGCCTTTGACTCGAAAATTGGTTGTATTGTTGTAGATAACTTCTATGAAATTCAGCTTTTAAAAGAAATTGCTGAGCGCCGTCAACAAAAAATGCGTATTTTGTTACGTGTCACACCAGGTGTTGAGGCACATACGCATGATTTTATTACGACAGGGCAAGCGGATTCTAAGTTTGGCTTTGACTTAAACAACGGTCAAGCCGATCAGGCATTTGAGCAAACTTTTAAACACGAATACTTACAGCTGTTAGGGTTACACTGCCATATTGGCTCTCAAATTTTCGATACAGCTGGCTTTGGCTTAGCGGGTGAAAAACTAATCGACAAGATTTCTGATTGGAACAAGACTCACGGTTTTACGTGTACTGTGTTAAACTTAGGTGGGGGCTTCGGTATTCGCTATACAGAAGAAGATGCACCGCTTGAGCCACAAGTGTATGTAGAGGACATGATTACTGTTGTGAAAAATAAAGCAACTGTACTTGGACTAACAATGCCAGAAATCTGGATTGAACCAGGCCGTTCACTTGTCGGTGATGCAGGAACATCACTTTATACGATAGGTTCTCAAAAAACAGTACCAGATGTACGTAAATACATTGCAGTTGATGGCGGAATGAGTGATAATATTCGTCCTGCATTATATGATGCAAAATACGAGGCAGTCATCGCTAGTAAAGCTAATGCACCAAAAGAAGCAACGTACACTGTAGCTGGGAAACTTTGTGAATCTGGCGATAAATTGATTATCGATGCAAAATTACAAGAGGCAGCTTCTGGTGATGTACTAGCAATCTTCTGTACAGGGGCATATGGCTATTCGATGGCAAGCAACTACAACCGTGTACCACGTCCAGCAGTGGTATTTGTAGAAAATGGACAGCATCAATTAGCGATTAAACGTGAAAGTTACGAAGATATTGTACAAAATGATCTCCCGCTAACGCTAAAAAAGGGTGAATAAATTTGAGAAAAAACAAATGGGTATTATTGGCATCTATGACGACATTTATTTTGTTGTGGGGCGTTGTCTATTGGGTGTTAGCGTCGCAAGGTATTCTCGGCCCTGGTTCGTAAGACAGAAAATTGGCTTGCGGTAATAGTACAAATCGTGTAGGATAGTCAAAGATTATGTACAGCTAGAAAAAGAGGGAATAGACAAATATGTTAATTCGATATAAAAAAGCTTTCGAGAAAATAGCAATGGGGCTACTCTCGTTTATGCCTAACGAAAAAGACATAAAAAAGCTCACAGAGACAATCCAATCCTATGAAAATGATGATAATTGGGTATTATATTTATGGAAAAAGAACGATGAATACGTTGGTATCGTCGGGCTTGTAACAGACAATCACACAGCAACAATTCAGCACGTTTCTGTAGTTCCTTCTTACAGAGGAGAAGGCGTGGCAAAAGAAATGCTACAAGAAGTAGCAGAACTTGGCCAATACGAACAATTGCGTGCAACAGATGAAACGCGTGAATTTGTTCGCAAATGTATACAATGTAATGAAGAAAAAGCAGACGAAAGTTAACGTCTGCTTTTTCTTTGTTTGCTTTCTTGTCGTTCAGCAAGAATATGTGAGCGATCACGTAGCATATGTTTATGAAGAAGATAGTTAGGGTTGCTTTCCGGTAAAAGCTGTATGCGAGCTGTTACTAAATTTTGTAAAGTAGGTGTCAGCGGTAATTGAAAAGCTTGAAAGGACTTGCCCGTTTGAATATGGCTAAGTGTTTCGGTTAATTGTAATAGAAGTTTTGTGTAGTCGATTTCGTTAAAAAACACATTGCCTTTATTGACTTGAAAATTAGTGAGTGCTTTATGTAAGATTTTGAAAGCACCAGTTGCGTTGCCACGACGCCAATGATATAATCCTGTCGCTAGTTGAACATAGCCAACAAGAGGATGATTTTTATTGCCAGGCGCAATGTTTTTCCAATATTCCTCAAGCACTTCATGGCATTCAAAAAAATCCCCATTGCCATTGAAATAGGCACAGTAATCAATAAATAAAGTATGGTGCTGTGGATGCATTTTGAACTCCTTTCCACTATACTAAAAGAACATTGAATATCAGGGTGGTAAAATAATGTCTTATGAAGTAAAGTTAGAAGCCTTTTCAGGTCCTCTGGATCTATTATTGCATTTAATTCACAGATTGGAAATTGATATCTATGATATTCCAATGGCTGAAATTACGCAACAATATATTGATCATATCCATGCGATGCAGGTGCTTGAATTAAATGAGGCGAGTGAGTATTTAGTGATGGCGGCAACACTTTTGGCTATTAAGAGCCGAATGCTATTACCGATACATGAAGGAGAGCTAGAAGATGCGGAAATCGAAATCGATGGCCCTGACCCTCGTGAAGAACTGGTACAACGATTAATAGAGTATAAAAAATATAAAGAAGCGGCAAGTAACCTACAAGAGCTTGAAACAGATAGAGCACAGGTATTTACAAGACCACCTTCAGATTTATCGGAATTAGCACCTGATGAACAGATGGCGTTATTCGATATGAACGTCAATATTTATGATATGCTTGGCGCCTTCCAGAAGCTGATGCGCCGAAAAAAATTAAAGAAGCCATTGAAGACAACTGTCACGAGGCAGGAGCGCTCAGTAAAGGAGCAAATGCGTTCTGTTGTGAATTCTTTACGTTTAACAGGTGGACGTGCATCATTTTTCGAGCTTTTTCCTTATGAAGATAAACCAACACTTATTTTAACGTTTCTGTCACTGCTTGAACTGATGAAACGTCAAATTGTCATTGTAGAGCAAGACGGTAATTTTGAAGAACTAACGGTCACATTACAGAAGGAGGAATGGGATGATGACGAAGACAATAATCCTACAGAGTAGAATTGAAGCTTTATTATTTGTTGTAGGAGATGATGGCTTAACAATTAAGCAATTAGCACAGCTACTTGGTGAAGCAGAAGAAGTAGTTGCGCCCGCAATGGAGGCACTGCGTGTAGCATTTGACGAAGATGAAACTAGAGGAATTACAATAAAGGAAATCGCTGGTGTTTACCAGTTAATTACAAAGCCGCAATTAGCAGATACGATTCAAAAATTAGTAGAGAATCCAACTGCGCAATCATTGTCTCAGGCTTCTTTAGAAGTGTTGGCCATTGTGGCATATAAACAGCCCATTACACGGGTAGCCATCGAAGATTTACGTGGTGTCAAATGTGAACGACCACTGCAAACGCTCGCTTCAAGAGGGCTAGTAAAAGAAGTAGGACGTTCAGAGGGGACAGGTCGTGCGATTTTATATGGCACAACGAAGGAGTTCTTAAACTACTTCGGATTAAATAGTATTGAAGAAATGCCACCATTACCTGAAGAGGACAATGGTGAAGCAGAACAAGAAACTGATTTATTTATGACTAAATTCCAAGAAACGTTTAATGGCGTTAAGTAAACAAAAGAAAAGTGCTAACGCGCTTTCCTTTTAATTTTCATAGTTCTACTTATCTATCACTTAAAATAAGGAGTGGCTTGTTGCTACGGTTACGACGATTAATGGTGTTTATGATAGCTGTGGGATTCTTAACTATCCCACAAAATGGTTTGGCAAGAGGCGGAAGTGGGTATGTCGTGCTTGACGGTGAGACAGGTCGAGTATTATCAGGTTCTAATAGCGATGAGAGGCTCCCCATTGCGAGCTTAACAAAAATTTGGACAGCTCTCGTCGCGATTGAAAATAGTGATCTTCAAGATGAAGTAATTATTTCACCTAAAGCTGCAATGGCTGAAGGCTCCTCCATTTATTTGCAAGCGGGCGAGACGGTGACGGTTGAAACGTTATTATATGGTTTAATGTTACGGTCAGGTAATGATGCTGCGACAGCTTTAGCAGAGCATGCAGGCGGCTCGGTAGAAGGCTTTGTTAAATTAATGAATGAAAGAGCTGTGATTGCGGGACTTACCAATACCGTTTTTATGAACCCTTCAGGTTTGCATCACGACGAGCATTTGTCTTCTGCAAGAGATACAGCTGAAATGCTAAGAATCGCACTTCAAAACAAAACCTTTGAGAAAATTGCATCTACCGTTCTTTATCGTGCCAATACAGTAAATGGTATACTATGGGAAAATAAGCATCGTCTATTGCGGGAAGGTTCGGGTGTCGCAGTTGAAGTAGATGATGAAACGGAGCAACCTGTAAGCTCATTAAAATCGGCAACGGGAACAGCTTTTGCAGGAAAGACTGGTTTTACAAAGGTAGCAGGACGAACGTTGGCAACCGCTTTTCAAAAAGACGGGCAAACATGTATAGTTGTGACGTTAAATGAATCGGATGATTGGAATGTTCACAGAGGCTTAGCGAATGAAGTATGGCAAAACTATAATATGGAGACGGTTGTGAAAAAGGGAAAATATAATGTCAATGATAAATTGGCTATCCGATTAGAGCAACCAATTCAATTGCAATTAAATAAAGAAGAAAAAAAGGTTGTAAGGCAAGTACTGCAAATTTCTAGAAAAAGAAAGGAAGCGGTATTGTCGATTTTTCTAGGGGAAGAGCGAATTTATGCTACACCCGTTAAAGTAGAGTCAGCGGATCGTTAAAAGCGATACGCTGATTTTTATTTATACTGTATATTGTTTATCTAAAAAGGAATTTTATATTTATAGTAATTGGTGTAAAATTATGTTAGTTAAATTGTATAAGCATGATGGCAAGGAGGGGGACAATTATGACTACAGCTAAAGTGAATCGAAAGCATAATCAAATAGCAGTCATTATTGTTTTATTTATATCAAGTTTTATCGCTCCATTTATTTTACTATTCCCTATTCAAGAGCTACTATATCGACCGAATGACTATTACCTTTTTGAGACTATTTTTAAAGCGTATATTATATTAATGATTGCTTTAATTGGCATGGCGATGGTTCTTTTGGTAAATATAATCATTGTCCCAAAAACAAAAAAAGGAAGAAATATACAACGGGCGATTGTCGGCACATCTTGGTTGATCGTCCTGTTATTTTTATTTTTATGTATTAATCATTATCAAATAATGGATGAAAAAGGGCTCCATACGAATGCATTTTTTAGTGTGCAGGAAGATTTGACAAGCTGGGAAGAAATCATTAAAGCAGAACAAACAAACGTGCAAAAAGATGGTGTGACGAAACCAGATAAGTTGATTTTTACGTTAAAGGACGGTTCGACCATTGAACAATCTTTAACAGCCAAGTTAGCGAAAGCCAAACCATTTATCAATCTTGAATTGAGTAAAAATGGCGTTACCATAGAAAACGTATATCAATAAAAAAAGCTACCTAAAAGGGTAGCTTTTTTTAGGGTGCCAGACACCGAAACAAATATGAATTTTCAGAATATTTTGGGTGTCAGGCACCTTTTTTTAAAATTTTGTGGTTTGGTCTATATTAGAAATAGATCGAAAAATAGCTAGGCCATTTTATGTAGTGCAAAGACAAATAAATGAGAAACTAGCAAATAATACACTATTTAGAATAATCGTATTACTAGTGCGGAATGAGTTTCTCTTTTATATTGCACAAAAGTATGACATAATTTTCACAGATTGACGGGAAAAATAACCTTCAAAAGGTTACATTTTTAACTAGAGGTGAAACAATGGAAAGATTACAAAAAGTGATTGCATATGCAGGTGTCGCTTCAAGGCGTAAAGCTGAGCAATTGATTGTAGAAGGTAAAGTAAAGGTAAACGGCGTTGTTGTACGTGAACTTGGAACGAAGGTATCCAACTCGGATACAATTGAAGTAGAAGGTGTAAAACTTGAGAAAGAAGATAAAGTTTACTACTTACTATATAAACCACGTGGAACAATTTCTGCAGTAACGGATGATAAAGGACGCAAAACTGTCACAGATTTATTTAAACATATTCCGCAACGTATTTTCCCTGTTGGTCGTCTAGATTATGATACATCTGGATTATTATTACTGACAAATGATGGAGAGTTTTCCTATATGTTAACGCATCCAAAATTTAAAATTGACAAAACATACATTGCACGTGTTAAAGGTGTGCCAACAATTGAGGGCTTAAAAAAGCTACAACGTGGTATTCAATTAGAAGATGGCAAAACAGCACCAGCAAAAGTAAGTATGACTTCTTTTGATGAGCAGGCGGGCAAGGCGATTTGTGAAATTACGATTCACGAAGGGCGAAATCGTCAAGTACGTCGTATGTTTGAGGCAATCGGTACACCGGTAGTCAAACTAAAGCGTGAACGTTTTGCATTTTTAGATTTATACGGTCTAACACCAGGAGAATATCGTGAATTGTCGAAACATGAAGTCAAGCAACTACGTGTGTTAGCTGAAACTGGGCAAATCGGCTAAACGAACAACAGCATGGAAAAAATATATACCGCTATACGTATGGCGGGTTTTTCACTTTCCTCGTGTGAAAACGTTCATAAATCATTCATAATTAATAACTAAGCGATTTTGTATCATTTTGCTATAATAGGTGAGAATAGTACACCTGTTTTAATTTTATCCAGCAGGCGCGTAAACAAAGTAAGTCTCGGGGGAGCTATAACAGATATTTCTTAAGTGTAAGTGAAATATCGACAAATACCCTCGAGGCGTATTTGAGTAGGGGGTTTATTAACTTGGAGAAAAAGAAGAAACGTCTCGTAACCCGCACTATTATTTTAGCCATCTTAGCGATCGCAATTGGGTATACCGTATACGGGACAGCGACAAAGGAAAAGGTAGAGTTAGTAGCTGTTGGCTCTGAAGCACCGAACTTCACGTTAGTAGATTTAAATGGTGAGAAACACAAACTGTCTGATTATAGAGGGCAGGGAGTATTTTTAAATTTCTGGGGAACTTGGTGTAAACCATGTGAAAAGGAAATGCCCGCAATGAATAGCCAATACCAAGTTTTTAAGGATCTAGGTGTACAGACATTGGCCGTCAACATTGCACAAACTGATTTAGAAGTACAAAATTTTGTTGATAAGTACGGCCTTACATTTCCTGTTGTAATTGATAAAACGAAAAGTGTAATGACTGCTTACAATGTTGGCAATTTACCTGCTACAGTTTTAATTGATCCGGACGGTAAGGTAGTGAAGATTACTACTGGAGAAATGACGGAGGCGACAATCGCTTCTTACATGGAATTAATAAAGCCAAAATGAGGGGTAATAGACGATGGAGAATATTATTTGTGCTTGTGGACATAGTAATCCGTTTGGCACGAAGCTCTGTGAGAAATGTGGTCGTCCTTTAACCGAAGAAGAAAAGCAAAATAAAGTTGTCGACATGCGTTATGATGGTACGGCTATTCGCTCAAAGACGTACAACAAATCAATTGTCGACAAAATTTGGAATTTTTTCTCAAGTGTTAAAGTAGGGATAGCATTAATTATTATTACATTAATAGCAGCTTCAATCGGAACGTTACTACCGCAAGAGTTTTACGTAAAAGCTTCTGACATGGAAAAGGGAGCCTATTACGAGGATGTTTACGGTTTAGTGGGGAAAATCTATTATACATTAGGACTTTCTGATTTATACAGCTCTTGGTGGTTCCAGATTTTAGTTGGAATGCTTGCGGTATCCATTATTGTTGCCAGTCTTGACCGTGGTATACCGCTTTACAAATCATTGAAAAATCAACGTGTTAAGCGCCATGAAAGTTTTTTAAAGCGCCAACGTATTGTGGCAGAAGGACAGGTAACAGCAAGTCCTGAAGAGACGCTTAGTAAAGTTGAAAAGAAAATGACTGAAATGAAATACATTGTTCGTCGAGACGGCAGTGCTTTGTTAGCAGAAAAAGGCCGCTTCTCTCGTTACGGTCCGTACATAAATCATGTAGGCCTCATTATCTTTTTAACTGGGGTAATGTTGCGTTTAGTTCCTGGTTTCTATGTCGATGAATCGATATGGGTACGTGAAGGTGAAACACGTGCAATTACTGGCATGGACGGTTATTTTATTGAAAATCGAGACTTTATTTTAGAAACACATGATAATACACCACAAGGTGAACAGCTAAAGCAAGGTGTTAACGTCGTTGCGAAAAACTTCCAAACAGATATTACGTTATATAAGCAACCTGAAGACGCTATTGCTGGTGATACGGAAAATCTAGAAAAGGTGAAAGATTATTCAATTCGAGTGAATCACCCTTTAAAAGAAGCTGGCTATGCACTGTATCAAATGGATTATCGCTTAAATGAATTGAAGCAAATGAATTTCCAACTAGTAAATAAAACAACCGAGCAATCACTTGGTAAAGTAGGAATCGATTTAACAAATCCTAAAAAAGAATACGATTTAGGAAATGGTGTATCTGTTAAATTACTTGTTTACACGCCAGACTTCTCTGGGTTTGAAAATGGTGTTCCGCAAACAGCGACGTCAGTTCCTAATAATCCAGCATTTCTATTTAAAATGACGACACCAGAAACACCAAAGGGTGAAACAAGCTTCGTTGCGATTAAACAAACACTCGAACCACTAGGTGAAAACCAATACAAAATGAAGTTTGATAGTGTGGAAACACGCGATATGTCTGGTTTTACAATACGTAAAGACCGCACAATCCCAATTTTATTTGTTGGTGGTATTATTTTCATGATCGGCGTTGCAATCGGTTCATATTGGAACCACCGTCGACTTTGGTTACAAGTAGAGCCTGATGGTCATGTACTGATGGCTGCCCATGTAAACAAAAATATGTTCAGCATGAAAAAAGATTTAGATGCCGTGACTGCATTTGCTGGCCTACCGCAATATAAGGATCAGTTAGAGCCGTCTGAAGAAGGCGAAGAGTCCACAAATCGTGGCAATACTAAAAAGGAAGGTGACAACACCTTATGAGTTTGATTGACTTAAGTGGAAATCTATTATTTGTTGCATTCTTAGCCTATCTAGTAGCTACTTTACTATTTGGCGGCGCTATTAAACAATCCAATGCTTCGGGCAAAAACACAGACAAATGGGGTAAGCTGGCGATTGTCGTAACAATTATAGGTTTCCTTTCGCAAATTGGTTACTTTATTACACGTTGGATTCACACAGGTCACGCACCTGTTAGTAATATGTTTGAATTTACGACTGCTTTCGGGATGTTTATTGTTGGTGCATTTATTTTAATTTACTTTATTTATCGCCTAACAGCGCTTGGTTTAGTGGCGTTACCTGTAGCGTTATTAATCATTGCCTATGCATCGATGTTCCCGACAGAAGTAAGTCCATTAGTACCGTCATTGCAAAGTCATTGGTTAACAATTCACGTTATTACGGCTGCTATGGGTCAATCGATTTTAGCGATTAGTGCAGTTGCAGGTTTAATTTATTTATTAAAAGTTGTAGATTTAAACAAACCTTCAAAGCAGCGTTTCTGGCTTGAAGCGGTTATGTACTGTTTAGTCGTTGTGCTTGGCT
Source organism: Lysinibacillus sp. FSL M8-0337 (assembly GCF_038593855.1). NCBI lineage: Bacteria > Bacillati > Bacillota > Bacilli > Caryophanales > Bacillaceae > Lysinibacillus > Lysinibacillus sp. FSL M8-0337. Next base: position 1,306,355 of record NZ_CP151996.1, read on the forward strand.
TTGTTATTGTGTCGTCTACATTTAGTGCGATGGATTATGAATCGAAATACACGTATATTGATAAAGAAGGTGTATCTCGACAGATCACTTATAATTTGCCACCGATTTTTGGGATGAATGAGTATGAGGCAGTAGAGGAACATGGCATGTCTCCATTAGTAGAAATGCCTGCATTGATTAATGCGAAAAAATTAACAACAGTCGTTTGGTCATTATTAGTAGGCTCGTTACTATACTTATTAATTCGCCTTATTGCACGTCGTCGCATAAGCGCGATATTCCAACCGCTTGTTAAACGTGTAAATCTACAATTACTGGATGAAGTCGGTTATCGTTCTGTTATTATTGGTTTCCCAGTATTTACATTAGGTGCACTCATATTTGCGATGATATGGGCACAACTTGCGTGGAGTCGTTTCTGGGGTTGGGACCCGAAAGAAGTATGGGCCCTCATTACATGGTTATTCTACGCAGCATTCCTACATCTACGTTTATCTAAAGGCTGGGAAGGTGAAAAATCTGCTTGGTTAGCATTAATTGGCTTTGGTATTATATTATTTAATCTTATTGCCGTTAACTTAATTCTTGCAGGTTTACACTCCTACGCGTAACAATGGGAACAAAAAGCCTTTTCGCTGCTGCGAAAGGGCTTTCTTTTCTTTTCAAGTCGTAGCGTACCATGTACAATAGAAGGGTAGAGAAAGATCGGAAGAGAGGGATCGTGAAAGTGTCAGAAAATATTTCAGTATTAGTAGTAGACGACGAGGATCGTATTCGACGCTTATTAAAAATGTATTTGGAGCGCGAAGGGTATCAAGTTGACGAAGCAGAGAATGGTGAAGAAGCGATCGAGAAATCTTTAGAAAAAGAGTACCACTGTATTTTACTAGATATTATGATGCCTGAAAAAGATGGGCTTGAGGTATGTGCAGAAATTCGCGAAAGAGCTGCAACTCCAATTATTTTATTAACTGCAAAAGGCGAGGAAGCGAACCGTGTACAAGGCTTCGAGCTTGGAGCAGATGATTATATTGTAAAGCCATTTAGTCCTCGTGAGGTGGTTCTACGCGTAAAAGCGATTTTACGTCGTTCACAAGCATTTTCACCTACGACAAATGCATCGTCATCAAAAGATTTAGTTGTATTCCAACATTTGATGATTGACCATGATGCTCACCGTGTAACAGCGGAAGGTATCGAAGTAAATTTAACACCAAAAGAGTATGAATTATTGTATTTCCTTGCAAAATCTCCTGATAAAGTATTTGACCGTGAACAATTACTAAAAGAGGTTTGGCATTATGATTTCTTTGGAGACCTACGAACAGTCGATACACATGTGAAGCGTCTACGTGAGAAGCTGAATCGTGTATCCGAGAACGCAGCGAAAATGATTGTCACTGTTTGGGGCGTTGGTTACAAATTTGAGGTTGTCAATGAATAGAATATGGAACAGTGTTGTCGGGAAGCTATGGGTAACCATATTGCTTCTCGTTTCATTTGTATTATTTGTTTTCACGGTTTTAATGCTCGAATTTCTTCAAAACTATCATATGCAGCAAGCAGAGATTTCACTGCGTCAAACGGCTGCAACAATAGCGAGTATAGTGGATGACAATGAGACGGCAGAATCGACTTCGCAACTCCTGACAGATATTTTACCTGAGGGTACAAATGCACTTATCGCCATAAATCATTTGGAAGTCTCATTTGCGATGCAAGAAGGCGTCAACAAGAAAGAAATTCAAGATGGAATTTTAGCGAATAAATCCTTCCATGAAATTTTCCAATCAGATGAACCTATTATAAAGGAAATGATGATGCCATCTTCAACTGATAAAGGAAAGATGGAATCGTATGTTGTGCTAGGGTTTCCACTAAATGTGGAAAATGAAGTGCATGGTGCTGTATTTATTTATCAAAGTCCAGATGCGTTACATAAAACATCGAAAGAGACGACCAAAATTGTCTTTTTAGCGGCATTTATTGCGTTTGTGTTAACGACATTTTTTGCATTTTTCTTATCATCCCGTATTACATCACCATTACGTAAAATGCGTGAACTAGCTTTTGAAATTGCAAAAGGGAATTTCGAGGCAAAAATGCCGACAACGCAAAATGATGAAATCGGCCAGCTAGCTGTTGCGTTCAATCAAATGGGGCGTCAGCTAAAGCATAACTTAGAAGTAATCAATCAAGAAAATGAGCAATTGTCCAATATTTTAACATCCATGACAGATGCCGTGATAACGTTTAACCGTGATCGAACAATTTTACTGAGCAATCCGCCGGCGGAACGTTTAATGCAAAAATGGTTTGTAAATAAAGGCTCGCAAAGCGCAAAGCCGATTCCACCAGAACTCTATCATATGCTCGATCATGTACTAATGTTTGAAGATAAGTTAGAAGAAGAAATTGAAATGGATGGAAATTATTATACATTTACGATTAGCCCGCTCTATAGTGGGGAATTAATTCGTGGAGCAGTTGCTGTAATCCGCGATATGACAGAGCAGCATCGTCTAGAAAAGCTACGTTCAGATTTTATTGCCAATGTATCACATGAACTACGTACACCGATTTCCATGTTACAAGGCTATTCAGAGGCATTAATGGATGATGATTTTATTCAAGATCAAGAAGAACGCAATGAGATTACGAAAATTATTTATGATGAATCGAAGCGTATGGGACGTTTAGTAACTGATTTATTGGATTTAGCGCGAATGGAATCAGGACATATGACACTATACAAAGATGAAGTACCGATTAATTCGACATTTGAACGTATTACGCAGAAATTTGCTCAAGTGGCAAAAGAAAAGCACGTGCAGCTTTTATTTAATAGTGAGTTTGATAATAATGCCCGCATAAGTATGGATGAAGATCGTATTGAACAAGTGTTAACGAATTTAGTAGATAATGCACTGCGTCATACAGACGAAGGTTCTGTCATTGTCAAGATAGAGCAAGAGCCAACCTTTGCCAAAATATCTGTTCAGGATACAGGGCATGGGATTCCACAGGAAGATTTACCGTATGTCTTTGAACGTTTTTATAAAGCGGATAAAGCACGGACACGTTCTAAAGGCGGAACGGGTTTAGGGCTTGCAATTGCTCGAAATATTGTGAAGGCGCACTCTGGCAATATTATGGTCGATAGTGTGTTAAAAGAGGGCACAACCTTTACTTTCTATTTACCTTTCGAATAAATTCATTAAGAAGCCCTTAGCTGATTCCATCTGACAATGCTCTTTCATGCTGATACAGGTCATGTGTGTAGTTAGAACTAGCCGCACTATTTGGCAATAATACCAATACCTGTGAGGGGCTAGCTGTCGGCTTTTGCTCGGGTTTGGCACATGGCAAAACTGAGATAAAATTATTATTTAAATGTAACTTTTGCGAGTGTTAGACGACAAATACTATGAGAACGGGGGTGGAGTGCTTTGAATGACTCCGTGTTCCATCGACTATACGATGCATACCATCAAGACGTGTTCCAGTTTCTTATTTATCTAGTAAAAAATCGTACACTGGCTGAGGATCTTGCACATGAGGTTTATGTCCGTGTGCTGCGATCTTATGAACAATTCGCAGGAAATAGCAGTGAAAAAACTTGGCTTTTTGCCATTGCTAAAAATGTCGCAATTGATCATTTTCGAAAGCAGGCTGTGCGCCAAAAACATTCGCTCGATTTTTTTGACTGGGAAACGGAACAGTTACATTCAACCACACCATCACCGGAAGATGTGCTACAGGCCAGTGATGAATTAAAGCAGATAGAGTCTGCACTTGAAAATTGTACAGGGGATCAAAAAATGGTTATTATTATGCGCTATTTCCAAGATTTATCAATTACTGAAACTGCGCAAATACTTGATTGGACAGAGGCGAAGGTTAAAACGACGCAACATCGAGCCATTAAGTTTTTAAGACAACATCTACAACAGGCTAGGGAACAGGAGGCGAAAAGGCAATGACGCATAAACAACAATTTGACGATGAACAACTTGAACAAATGTTGAGCAATGCCCCGAAGCTTACTGACCACCGCTCGAAAGACAAAGTGTTAAAAAGATTGCTTGCTGATGCACGTTTACAAGACAATATACATCTTCAAGAGGCCATAGTAGATGAAGTAAAAGAACAACAAGCACAATCATTGCCTGCTCAAGAAAATATTGATCCTATAAAACGACGCAAGAGTAGGTTGCCTATTTTAAGTAGTGTTGCTGCAATTTTTGTACTATCAATAGCAGGGTACATCTATGTATCGAACAATTCTTCCGTAAAGGATGAAGCAAACGCCCCAATCGAAAATTATTCTTCCATGCAGGAGGATCGGTCGGTCACAGAAAGTGAAAATGCAGATGCAGATAGTGTGATGAAAGCGAATATTGGTGCTGAGCATGCTCGTATCCTATCGTTGCGGACATCTGTTTACGAAGATGATTTAGTCGATGCAGTCGTTTTCAGAATTGGTTTACCTGGTGGCAAGGCTGATAGTATACCAATGACCTATATTATTAAGAACGAAAAAATAACTGCTGATTTTGGGAAGAAGAAACCAACAACTTTACAAATGTATAAAAAATACGCACCTCAAATTGATGAAGAAGCAATGGGTTTAACGGACTATCATCCGTACAAAGGTGAGTTAAAAGAAGAAGGTAAGACGCTTGTGCACGTATTACCAGAAGAAAATGATTATGATGTAGCTTCGGCATCTGTCACAAAATATTTAAGCTCGTTAAAAGATACTTTTTCCGAATCCGAATATAAAGCCATTGCCATTAAACAGGCAGATGGTTCTGCTTACGAGTTTTCGCAAGCAGAAGAGCCGAGTGAGCCTATAGCGCTAACAAAAGATAATCATTATAACTATTATTTATATACAGAGGGAAACGGGACTGAATATTTATCGCCTGATTTCCATCAAACGTATCCTACTGTGACAGAGGCTCTACTGGCGATGCGAGACAAAAAGGATGATGTTTATGTGCCAGTTGTTCCGGAAAATGTCACATACACTGTAAAAGAAGAAGAAGATGGGGTTGTGGTCACATTTGACGCACCACTTGATTTAACGACAATGGATGCTGTACGGGCAACACAATTAATCGAAGCAATGATGTTGACTGCGTCAAGCTTTGATAAAAAGATACGTTTAGATAACATTGTACAGGAAAGTTGGGAAGGCTTTGATTTAACAAATTTTTTACCCATGCCTGTAGGAGCCAATAAACAAATGATGCCATAATATAGAAAACAGCTATCAGATAGAGATAGCTGTTTTTTTATAATTGAAATACCGCGGGTAAAGCACCTTGATTCGCGGGTAAATGATAAAATATCGCGGGTAAGTGACTTTGCTCCGCGGGTAAGTTACTCCATGATTTCTCGCAAAATGCTTCATTTATTAAAACATACAAATTTAATCGGATTATTTTAAGCAGAAGTATTTACTTTTATGTGATAAAACATTATAGTTAGTTTATAAAATAATATTGATTCATCTTCGGGGCAGGGTGAAAATCCCGACCGGCGGTAATAGAGTTGTAAATCGCTAGTGTAGTAGTAAGCTACAGTAGCTCGCATGATTTACTAGATGGCTCTTCAGCCCGCGACCTGTGCAAAGATTTTTTTGCATGGCTGACTTGGTGTAATTCCAAGGCCGACAGTATAGTCTGGATGGGAGAAGATGAAGGTACGATCGTCATTCGTTGTTACGAATTAAGCTATGTGCGAACGTTTTTTTAGTGTGTCTTTAAGTGCACGCTATGCACAAAAAATAGCTAGTAATGGCGTTATTTTATCATGCCTTTTCTCCCTTATGCTGATTTGCATAAGGGTTTTTTCGTGAAAAACAATCGATTACGTCGTAACCTTTCTTCTTGCAAGATTGAATCAGCAAAGAGGAGAGAGTTTTCAATGAAGAAAAATGTCAAACTGCAATCGTTTATTACGATTGGTATGCTGAGTAGTATTTCGTTTTTATTAATGTTATTTAATTTCCCGATTCCACCGTTCCCAGCCTTTTTGGAAGTGGATTTCAGTGATATGCCTGCCTTACTTGCAGCCATCACGATGGGCCCAGTAGCAGGTATTTTAGTAGAGCTATTTAAAAATGTCTTAGATTGGATTTTCTCTGGTACGCCAACAGGAGTGCCAGTTGGTCATATTGCAAACTTTGTAACAGGCATATTATTTATTTTACCAGTATCATTTATTTTTAACCGTTTTAAAACGATTGGAGGTCTTGTTGGAGGATTAGCAACAGGAACGATTGTGATGGCGGTTGGAATGAGCTTGTTAAATATCGCAGTATTTTTACCGATGTACACTTACTTCTTAGGAATGGAGCCAGTCGTTGGCGATTCATTATACACAATGATTGTTGCAGGCATTTTACCATTTAATATCGTGAAAGGTGTGTTATTAACGGCGGTTATGGCGTTATTATTCACAACGATGCGCAAATGGATCAACCAACAACGCACAATGTATTTATCAAAATAATTCATTTCACCTCGAGCATATTTTGAACTGCACCCCAATTGTTAGACACATCTAACAATTGGAGGTGCAGTTTTTTTATGGATCCAATAGCATACTGGGAAATTCAGGAACTGTCTAGTCTAATTTACTATTTTAATGTACAATTAATAAGAGATTAGTTAGTTTTGAGGAGATTGAAGAGATGAGTGAGAATAAAGGACAATGGTCTAGTAAATTAGGATTTATTTTAGCATCAGCGGGTGCGGCAATTGGGCTAGGGGCTATTTGGAAGTTACCCTATGTCACAGGGCAAAGTGGTGGAGGCGCATTTTTCCTAATTTTTGTGCTTTTTACATTATTAATCGGCCTACCGATGTTATTATCCGAGTATATTTTAGGGCGGGGTACGCAATCGGAAGCTGTCACTGCCTATAAAAAAGTTGTGCCAACGAAACCGGCATGGGCTTGGGTTGGACGTATGGGTGTATTGGGTTGTTTTCTATTATTAACCTTTTACAGTGTTGTAGGAGGATGGATTTTTATTTATAGCGGCCTTGGAGTATCGGGTGCAGTTATTGATTCTTCAGTTAATCCAGGCGATTTATTTGGAAAGATTATTAGCACACCGTGGATTACATTACTAGGTTTAGCGTTATTTACATTAACCAATGTACTTGTTATTTCGCTAGGTGTACAAAATGGTATTGAGAAAGCAAATAAATGGATGATGCCATTGTTATTTGTGATGTTTATCATTCTTGTTATTCGTGCATTAACTTTAGATGGGGCAATGGAAGGTGTGAAATTCTTCTTATGGCCTGATTTTTCTAATATAACAGGTAAAGCGTTACTAGAGGCGCTAGGGCAGTCATTCTTTGGTTTGGCAGTAGGTTTCTCTTGTTTGGTTACATATAGTTCGTATTTGAAAAAAGATGTTAGTTTACCAAATTCAGCAGGTTCCGTTGTTATTTTGACAGTACTTGTGTCGTTTTTAGCAGGACTAGCTATTTTCCCAGTTGTATTTGCTTTTGATTTGGAACCGCAAGCTGGGCCTGGCTTATTATTTATGGTGCTGCCGACAGCATTTAGTCAAATGCCTTTTGGGGAAGTGTTTTTAGCCCTGTTTTTATTACTATTTTTATTTGCGACATTAACTTCGTCGTTTAGTTTATATGAAATCATCGTGGCAGCATTTATTGAAAAATGGCATATGTCGCGTTCAGTCTTAACGTTATTACTTGGAGTCATTGTTTTTGTTGCAGCAATTCCATCGGCATTATCGTCAAGTTTATTAGCGGATGTTTCAATATTTGGCAAGTCCATTTTTGATGCTACTGATTACTTAGTGTCCAATTTAATGCTACCATTGGGCAATTTATTGATCGCCATTTTTATTGCCTATGTAGTAGATAAAGACTTTGTGAAAAAAGAATTGCTTATGGGAAGTCAGGTGGGACAAGGGTTTTATAACACATATCGCCTATTAATGTTAGTGGTCGTCCCAATTGTAATTATTGTTGTTTTATTAAATATGCTCATACAAAAATAAATATATTGCAGCTTAGAGATGGTTCTTGTATTGCGCAGGAGCCATCTTTTTTTCGATTAAGCACCAAGTGGTAGTGAAAAAATACCTGCCATTAAAGCACTCTTTTCAAGTATCTTAACTACAGGTACTATTTTTACTGGTACTTCAAGACCTTATGGTGTGCTAACTTTTATTAAATTTATTGAAGCAGCGAGTACAATTCCGCCATCGCAAGTACGGAAGTCTGGACCGATATTTCTTAATTGAACTATTCCATTATCTGGGATAAATACAATTGTTCATCCAGTAATTGGTACGCATTCATATCTGTCGACTTCTGTATTTAATGCTCCGTATCTCGTTTGAATTGGATTCACTTCGGCATTATTAACAAAGAGAGCTGTAACGATTGTAACGTTACCTGTCCCAAATGGAGAGAAATTTCCATTCACATGATAATCGATATAGTACGCCCCTCCTTGGGTAACCCTGATAGTCACTGTATCGGGGTCTAACGTGATGCCAGCAGTTTCCCCCATGCCGTTCCAAGGCATAGCTTGATTGGTAGCGAGAGTGAAAAATTCGTTTGAAAAAAGTTCCCGTATGTGGAAGATGAGACGGGTGGAGTTTGTGAGTTTGGAGTGATATTACAAATATCGATTGCTTTAATAACAGGCAAACTAGATTGGCAACGTTCGCATGAACAATTTTTATGACAACGATTCAAAGACTGTCCCTCCTAATCTATTTTTCTAATAGTTAATTTAAATTGAATTTTTTTGCCTGTGTGTGCGTTTAACTCATTTCTCTTTAACCTTAGACAAAAAAAGAGCAGACAAATATGCCTGCTGCTGTAGTAGATTGGGAGATACTAAATTGTGTGCGTGCCTGTCACCATTAATATTCGCTTAGTGCGAGTTCGCCTAACCAGTTTTCTTCTTTAATCATTTGCTTCGCTTGGAGTTCATTTTTGGCAATAGGGAAGACTTTATCACATTGTGAGATAGCAAACAGTTTACGAATAAAATCATCTGTCACAATAATCGCTATTTTCTTATCGAGCATTGTCACTTTCTTTGCAAAATTGATAATCATACCAAAACCAGTACTATCAATATTCGTGACCTTTTGCATATCGATAATATAGCCGTGTTTTGTGTCGAAACTAATCGCGTGGAGCTCCTCTTTTAAATCCCCAATCAATCCATATTCTAATTTACCAGTAAAGGCGATTAAAATATAATCAGCCTTAGTATCAATATCAATCATATTTTTCTGATTCATATATTACGCCTCCTTATATGTTTAAAGTTAGAATGTAAATTTTTTCACTTCGTTCTGAAGTTTAGTCGAAATTTCGGCTAATTCCTCTGAGTTTTGTGAGATTTCCGCAACGGTTGCGTGCTGTTCTTCAGAAGTTGCTGCAATTTCTTCAGTCGCTGCTGCGGAATCTTCAATAATCCGTGAGATATCATGTATGGCTTGTTGAACATCTAACGAATTGTCATTGACATTGGTGAATGCTGATTTCATTTCCTTCACACCCTGCTCTGTCTCCGCAACTTGTTCGACAATTTCTTGTAAGGCATTGCCTCCCTTACTGATGATGTGTACCTGCTCTTCGACAGCGAGTAAATTACTTTCCATTGTCCGAACGGTTACAGCGGTTTCGGCTTGTATATCTTTAATTAAACTCGTAATTTGCCCAGAAGCTAAACTTGATTGTTCAGCTAGTTGGCGTACTTCGGAAGCTACTACGGCGAAGCCTTTTCCTTGCTCACCAGCTCGAGCTGCTTCAATAGCAGCGTTTAATGCCAATAAATTTGTTTGTTCCGCAATGCCTGTAATAACAGTTATAATACCGCCGATTTCTTCGGATCGTTTACCTAGTTTTTGAATAGAATCGGTAGCGTAGGAAACTGTTTGCGTGACAGAGTTTAAATGTTTAATGGCTTCATTAATCGCATCCTCTCCTTTTCGCGCGATGTGGGTTGATTGAATTGCTCTCGCTAAAGTGGTTTCTGCCTTTTGTAAGCTATTGGCTACTTCATCATTTGTTTTTTGCATCATTTCTACAATATGTTCCGCCTGATCGGATTGCGTGCTAGTGCCACTTGCAATATCATTCATTGTTAATGCAACTTGGTTTGAGGCTTCGCTAGTTTGGCGAGAAGATTCCGCTAAAACTAGTGAAGAACTTGCGATTTGATTAGCGCTATTTGCGACAACGTTGATTGTTTCGGTTATACGGGTCTTCATCGCATTAAAAGCTTTTGCTAAATTAGCAATTTCATCTTGTCCTTTAGGATTTAATATTTTCACATTTAAATTTAAATCTGCTAGTTCTTTGGCATTTGCGCTTAATTGATTGATGGGCACAATAATTTGGCGTTGTAGAAACCAACTGATGATGACGAACAGTAAAGCTGAAATAATTAATAATACGATAACATTTTTCATGACACTTTCTGTAGCGGCAGTCGTATAGGTCGCTAATGGTAAGGCGATTGACAGCATGCCTATAATTTCGTCCAAATTATTTGTAATAGGCCCTGTTACGACTTCGTATGGCTCCCCTAGTATATTTGCTGAACCGATATAGCGCTGCTCTTTTTGCTCTAAAACGGTAGTGACTAGTTCACTAGGAGCCTTTGTATTAATAGCTCTCTCACCATTTTCGATAATATTTGTGCTAACCCGAGTATCATATTGAAAGATTGTGATGGCATCACCATGTGTTAGATTACTGAGTTTGTCAACAATATCAAAATTACCAACAATTTTCACATCTCCTTTATGCAATTCATTATTTTTGATGTGCCAGTCACCGGGAATTTTGGCATCTAAATACTCGTAACTTGAATCTATATCCGATAGTAGTTTTGCATTGACGGTTGTTATAAGATTATTTTTTGCATCGGTATAATCAACAATCGTTATTACCGTAATCATGAGTAAAATGCAAGTAATGATAAGTAGGTTAATTTTTTTACGGATTGTCCATTTCATAAAAAGTCCCTCCTAATCTTAGATGTACCTATCCATGAATTTTCTTAGAAACACCGACTAAAAACTTTGTTTTCGAAATATGTTTGAACCAAATACAATCCACCATTTGTTTGACAAAAAATAACCCGCGACCTCGATCTGTATAATTATGTTCGTTAAGATCAAATTGCAAATTCTTTTCCAAATCATCTTCAGTAATTCCTTGTGCCTCATCGATAACAGTTAACCTAATCTCCTCATCGTTATGGATGACTTGTATTTGAATGGTATTGTGAGGAGGGGCTATATCAATTTTTTCCATTGCTTCTATCGCGTTAATGACTAATTCATGTAACACAAATCTCATTTCTCTACTAAAGGGAATCGTATAAATATTTGTGTAGTTTTCCATGACCGTATCTATAAAATGAACTGCTTCCAAATTAGCTTGAACACGCAGTGAAAATTCCATTACCAATCACCTAACTTGTATTTGAAATTACTTTTATGTTTTCGCTTATTTGCAATATCCAGTCAATGATTGAAGAAAATGTAAGTCATCGCCTCCTACTTAAGAGACCTTAAGGCTATTAACGACTATCCCTATTGAAACATATGACCATTCATAGAAAGATGTAAAATGTATAGAAAAAGTAAGATTATTTGATTAGTCGGAAATGTAAGTGGGTGAGAAATTGTACCCATTTTTTATTTATTTAGTAGACATGTAGATGGTCCTGTAATCAAAAAGGTTGATAACATTGCCTATATAATTAATGATGAGAATTTATCTAATTATAAAATCAAAAATTTCGTAGTTATACATGTCTTTAGGAAAAACAAGTACTAGTAAATCTATGTATTGCACTAAGTTGGGTTCATTGAAAGGAGACGATGATTGTCTCGAAGTAATGGCGATGACTAACATCTTTTATCTGGAACTTGCGAAGTTTGGCTTAACTTGGTAGTTTAAGACCGTTTGAATAGAAGTTTAAATAGATGGAATCAAAAGGTCTATATCCACCGACGATATTATTATAAAAGTTGCTTTCAAATCAATCAATAGAAATTGGTGATTTTCCATTTAATAAATAGGCCAAATATCCTGCTAAATAATAGGGAGAACATATTTCGCTTATAATTTACCACTAAAAAATAAAAAACACAAGACTTAAGTTCTATTTAATTTTAAAATTTATAATCAATTAGTTGTATTTCTTGACAGATGGCGTTACTTATAGACTGTTTTTGAATATTCTTACTAGTCATTTTGTTCTGTCGCTTTCTCTAAATCGTTATTTATCTTCTATGCATCGAAAAAAAAGATAAAATCATTCGAAAAAAACAATGTAATAAAACATTACATGCCCATTGCGTTTGTTAGTTGTTATAGTGTAATTTAAAAGCAGTTCTAAAAAACGGATGTTAAGAAAAATGACAAATTGGAGTGGTGAAGAATGAAACATCATACTAGAGATGATATTATCCGCATGGTGAAAGAGGAAAATGTGAAATTTATTCGCCTACAATTTACTGATATATTGGGCTCAATCAAGAATGTAGAAATACCAGTTAGTCAGTTAGCTAAGGCATTAGACAATAAAGTTATGTTTGATGGTTCCTCGATTGAAGGATTTGTTCGTATTGAGGAATCTGATATGTATTTACGCCCTGATCTTGATACATTCGTAATCTTCCCGTGGACGGCTGAAAGAGGCAAGGTAGCACGCTTTATATGTGATATTGCACGACCAGACGGTACAGCATTTGAGGGCGATCCACGCTCTAACTTGAAGCGCGTCTTAAAAGAAATGGAAGAATTGGGCTTTACTTCTTTTAACCTTGGACCAGAACCGGAATTTTTCTTATTTAAACTAGATGAAAAAGGTCATCCAACACTGGAATTAAATGATAGCGGAGGGTATTTCGATTTAGCACCGACGGATTTAGGTGAAAACTGTCGACGGGATATTGTGCTGGAGCTAGAGGGCATGGGTTTTGAAATTGAAGCGTCCCATCATGAAGTGGCACCGGGTCAGCATGAAATTGACTTTAAATATGCCAGTGCCATTGAAGCATGTGATAACATTCAAACGTTTAAACTAGTTGTTAAAACGGTAGCAGCTCAACACGGCTTGCATGCAACTTTTATGCCGAAACCTTTATTTGGAGTGAATGGTTCAGGAATGCACTTTAATTTGTCATTATTTGAAGGAGAAAATAATGTCTTCTATGATGAACATGCAGAATTGCAATTAAGTCAAACGGCACGTAGTTTTATGGCAGGGATTATGAAGCATGTGCACGGCTTTACAGCAGTAACGAATCCATTAGTCAATTCCTACAAACGTTTAGTGCCTGGCTATGAGGCGCCATGTTACGTAGCTTGGTCAGCACAAAATCGTTCACCGCTTATTCGTATCCCTGCGGCACGAGGACTTTCTACACGTATTGAGTTGCGTTCTGTTGATCCAGCAGCCAACCCATACTTAGCAATGGCAGTTATTTTAGCCTCTGGGCTCGATGGGATTCGCAAAGGCTTAACACCACCAGACGCTGTGGACCGAAATATTTATAAAATGAATCGTGTAGAGCGTGAAATGAATGGCATCGATAGTTTACCATCTTCATTAGAATATGCACTGATAGAACTAGAAATGGACCATATAGTTCGTGACGCACTAGGCATTCATATTTTTGAAAAGTTCACAGCAGCGAAAGAAATTGAATGGAACAAATACCGCATACGCGTCCACGACTGGGAACGCGATGAATATATAACAATGTACTAACAAAGAAGTGTTGGGGCTGTAAGGCTCCGACACTTCTTTTATTTTTTTGCCCACATGGGTTTGTTTTGCTGTCCACAAATTGCCCACAAGAATTATTTTTATTTTTGTTGCTCCATATATTTATCGAAACTCTCGATAGACTTTTGTTTAATATTTTCTGATAAATGTGCATAAATATTCATAGTTGTCATTATGGACTCGTGCCCTAATCTTTCGGAAATCGACTTCATATCCCATCCAGCTTCCATCAACATAACAGTGTGAGTATGACGGGTAGAGTGAATCGGAAGTTTTTCTATACCAACATGTTCAAGTGCTGATTTAAATATATTGTACAGCGTAGAACGGGGCAGTGGCGAGCCGTCATCACGAGCAAAAATAAAGATTCAATTCATGGTTGTATAAAGCACCAACTAACATTTTTTGTTCTGTACGATACTTTATAAATGTTTTCAATTTTTGCATGTATTTAGTTCGCATATGGATATCCCGAGTAGATGCAGCTGTTTTGGGCGAACCTAATATCTCATCTTCATCTTCTGGATGAAAGTTAAGCGTCTGATCTACTTTTAATGAATTATTTCGCCAATCTATATCATCCAATCGAAGTGCAGCACATTCACCTTTTCGCATCCCACTTTCAAAAAGCGTTTCAAAAAATAAGCCATACGTATAGTCTCGTTTGTAAATGTAAGCTAGTATTTCTTGTACATACTTTGGCTCAACAAATTTTAGTTTTTTGGTCGGCAATTTCTTCATAACTACATGTTCACATGGATTTTTGAGGATGTAACCATTAATTACAGCTCTTTTCATACATTGATTAATAGCACTGTGAATACGTTTAGCACTATTTAAAGCAAGCCCTTTCTCCATTAGAGAATCGATAAATTTCTGATACATCATCGGTTTTATATCGCCCAATTTATAGTTGCCGAAATTTAGAATTCCATGTTTTGTAATAGCATGTTTATAAGTGCGGTACGTGCTGGTTTTTACTTTTCCTTTTATATAGTGTTCAAGCCAAGATAAAGAAAATTCTTCAAATGTAGCCATACCAGCATACGACTCATGAGAACTAAACTCCAGTTCCTTTTGTCGTGCAGCAAGCTGCGCTTCCTTCTTTGTTACAAAATCACTTTCACCATACTCACGCCACTCGTCTTGATTATCCTTCACACGAATCCGGTATGACCAATACTTACCTCTCCTACGAAATGAAGCCATACTAATCCCTCCTTAATTAGCACACTAGCGAGTAATCACAGTTCCTGTAAACTTTTTCGATATGCCAATTCGGCATAAACTCTTTTATTGCTTATGTATTGTGTCAGTCGTTTTACAGCAAAATCGTATTCGACATTAAATAGCTCTTGTATTTGGATTGCTGTGATTGAATTGTTGTAGTATAAATTTAGCTCATCCAACATGAAAGAGGGGATACAGGCATGGTACATGAAGTTATTTGCCTTGTTCTCTTGGTACTCTATCCAAGTATGGGCCATACGACCTTGATGACCCGTGTGAAAAAGGACATGTGCTAGCTCATGACAAAAATCTTGCCATTGTTGCTGGAAAGACAAATGCTCATTTAAAAAAATAAAATTCGAGTTTTTTAAAAAAGCAGCTTGGCTACTTTCGTCCCAGTAATGTATCTTGATATCTAAACAATCTGCTATTTTAAAAAAATTTATTTGTTTTGGCTTAAGAATATCCATTTTGATATAAAACTGTTTGATGAAATCATCTAAGTGACTAGAATACATGAAATCGACTCCTTAAAATAGAACAAGTGTTCTTTTTAAGTGTACTATAAATCCCCACTATTTGGTAGGGGGGAAGTCTAGTTTTTTAATTTGTATATTTCAATTATATATTTTTCTCCATTATTTCGTTTAACAGCTTTAATTTTTTTTTCTTTATTAAATAAAACTGATGTATTTTCACTGATTGAATAATCTAATTCTAATTTAAATTCTATAGGTAATCTATTTTCTAGAATAGAAATCAAAATATATTCTTTTTTCTCAATTGGTTTATAGACTACGAGTAGTACAACTTGCATTAATGAGAAAAAAAGAAAAATTAAAATAGATTCTAAATTATTTTGCTGGGATATTTCACTGATTGAAGTAATATAGAACGGGAGTAAGAGTGAAACAGCGAAAATTACACTTGAAATAAAAGTAAAGATTAAAATAATTATATAAAATATTGAATGGAGAAGGTGTTTTTTATTCACATAAATTTGTATTTTCTTCAGACGAGCAAAAACATAGAATAATAAAAAGAGAACGGATAAAACAACAAACACTATAGATAAAAATAAAAAAATAACAAATATGAGTGGGGCTTTTACCATAATATATGCATTTAAAAAAGTAAATCCTGTGAACATTATGTACAAAACTAAAAAAATGAAAATTGTTTTTGTAATTTGAATAGGGCTGTGGCTCCGTTTATGCATTAACTTAATATCAAATGAATCATACGATAAAGAAGTAAAAAGTTTAGGAATTAAAATCATAAATACGATAACAGGTATAGTACAAATTAAATAATAAGGTGAAATGTTAATTTTCTCATATTGTATACTTTTTAAAAATAGCTTAATAAATTCTATAGTCATGACAATTGATTCTCCTTCATAACATATGTAATAAAAATTATAGTTATATATTTTTATAAACAACAGATAGTAAAAAGGACATGTAATTATTACACGTCCTTTTTAATTTAAATCATTTTTGATAATATCCCACATTTTTCGTAGTTTACGTAGTTCTTCTTCACTCGAATTCGGAAGTTCTTTGTACCATAATTGTAAGTCTGGATTGTTAACGAAAGCTTGAAATTCTTCTTCGTCATTTTCACGTGGTGTAAGTGCTGGGGTGTCTATTCGACCAAGAAGGTAGTCTGTGCTCACTTCGAGTACGTTTGCTAAATTAAGGAGCTCACTATCTTTAACGGGTCTCTCGTTAGATTCAATTCGATTCATAACGCTAACATTTAAATTAACTCGATTGGCTAATTCACGTTGCGTCCATCCTCTTTTTTCTCGTAATGAGATTATCTTTTTTCCTATATCCATGTTTTCACCGCTTTCAGTGAGATCATATGTTAAATATATCATGTTTCCGTTTTAGAAATAAATAAATTGCTAAAATAGAAATTTAATACTTGAATTTCTATTTTAGCAATGGTATATTGTTACCAACGGGTTGCTAAAACAGAAATTAGTAAGAGGTGAAATTCAAGTGAAAATATTTAATTTGGCATTTGTTAAGCAACGTAGACAGGAGTTGAAAATGACACTTCAAGAGGCAGCTGATTCAATGAATATGAAGAATGCTTCTACTTATTTGAAGTATGAAAATGGCACATATTCATTCAAAGCCGAGCAACTGCCTTTGCTAGCAAAAATGTTGAAATGCAGTACTGAAAATTTTTTTATCAAAATAATTGCTAAAACAGCAATTTAAAGAGGTGAGCTAAATGTTACAAGTGCAAATTGATCCATCATTTGCTGAAACAATACTACGTGAAGAAATTCAAAAGAACATTGAACAAGTAAGCATCAAGACGTTGTTTTGGGATATGAAAGAACTTTGCAGACAGGTGCAAATGAGTGAGACGTTTGTGAAGGAACAATTTTTTTATAATCCCGACTTTCCAAAATTCAGAGTAGGCAAGAAATGGCTTATGCCTGCTAAGCAAACGGAAGAGTTTTTGTTGGCATGGATTGCACAACAACCAAGGAATTGAGGGGGTAACGTCTTCTTGTCGCTACCCTTAAACATTCAAATTTTTAAGAAAGTTGTTTGAGGAATAGGACGAGGGTTTTCATTTACATTGTTTTCTTCTTATAAATAATTTTAATCGAAAACAACTATATAGAGTATGCTGATTCGGCATAAAAGGTGGTGTGACAATGAAGTTAGGCGTGATATTAAAGACTTGTCGAGAATTTGCAGGCCTCTCTCAAGAAGAATTGGCAGCTCGGATGAACCGGAGTCAAACATGTATCTCACGGTATGAAAATGAACGTAAAGTTCCTGATGTTTTTACTTTTATGGATTGGTTTAAACAAACAAACACGCAGGAAGTTGGTATAACTCTCTCACAAGGATTGATGAGTGGATTAGACATTGCAACAGTTATACAAACGTTACTGCCGATAGTAGGTGGGTTTGCATGGCTAAGTATTTTTTAAAGGAGTTGGTTGTATGAGAGGAAATATAAGTAATTGCATTTGTAATAAAAAGAAAAAATGCAAGCGCATATGCACCTGCATCTGATTGAACTGAAACTTTGGTCGGTGAACAGTTCAAATAATATATTACAAACCTTGTCCTTTAATTATGGACAAATTTACTAAATAAGTCAACATCAGGGGGGGTTTATTATGAATCAAATTTTAGAGCAACTTTATATGTTTCTAAATCAAGAGAAGGAAACCTTATCAGATCGTGCAATGGCAGTAGCTGATTATAGTACAGGACAAAACCATGAGGAGCACATTGAAAAGTTAATTGCCTACAATCTTCAAAAAGGTCGCACCAATGGTGTTGAAGATGTTATTCGCCATATCGAAAAAGTAATGTCAGCAACAAAAACATTAAAAGTAATTTGATTTGTTCTCGTCACAGGATTCACAAATGGTTTGTGAGTCCGATGATGCGAATGCATCTGAAAGGCAGGTGAAACTGATGAAAGTCGTTACTGGTGAATGGCTTGCTTTGAAGTCGGCTGAACGAATGGCCCGTATTGAAGAAGCTAAGAGTCTTTGGGACGCTCGCTTTAGAAGGCATAAAAAAAGCTTACAAGCACTGGCATGCGAGTAAGCAACTATCAAAATACATTAATTAGATTATAGCAAATATCCAAGCTAACAGCAAGGGAGGGCATTATATGTCAGAACTTATCGTGCATGGTGGCAAGCGAGTTTTAACAAGTGTGCAACTTGCAGAACCATTTGGCACAAATGCAAAAGTTATTAATCGGAATTTTAGTCGTAATCAGAATCAATTTGTTGAGGGCGAGCATTATTTCCAGTTAACAGGAGATGCACTAAAGGCTTTCAAGGCTGAACGTCCAAATGACGC
This sequence comes from Lysinibacillus sp. FSL M8-0337, assembly GCF_038593855.1. Taxonomy (NCBI): domain Bacteria; kingdom Bacillati; phylum Bacillota; class Bacilli; order Caryophanales; family Bacillaceae; genus Lysinibacillus; species Lysinibacillus sp. FSL M8-0337. Next base: position 1,325,269 of record NZ_CP151996.1, read on the forward strand.
TAGCCTTAAATTCACAGCATCCTTGAATCTTTGGACTGAAAAGGGAGCATGGCTTCACGCCAGTTACTTAAAAGGCAGTCGAGCAAAAGAAGCACTCCATACACTAATAGACGGCTACTATAACATTTTAGAACAACCTCAACACATTGTGCCGAATCAAGCGCAACCATTAGCGATTACTTATGAGCACATTCAGCAAATCGAAAGCAGGTTGGAAGTTGTGGAAAAACAATTACGAGAGTCAACATTACATTCAGGTGAACAAACGCGACTACGGATTGAAGTAACTAAACGAGTCAATCAGCTAGTTCGTAATAAAAAAGATGCTAGGGGTGCGCTATTCCGCGCAATATATTCCGCCATCAAAGAACGCTACCAAGTCGGCTCCTATCGTGACGTCAAACAACATGAGCTACAGGATGCATTACGATTTGTAGCGCAATGGGGAGGTGATGCTTCATGAAACGAGGACGTAAATTGACTGTCAAAGAAAGCAATCATGTTAAAGCATTTCGTTTGAATCCTGCCAATTGGTTCATCAGCGAAAAGCTAATAGACAAGTGGATAATTGTTCATCGTTTGACGGGTAAGCCACGCATAATACCAGCACCATAGGAGGAACAACTATGAATCTATTAATCAACGAACCACCGTTGCAAGTGTTACCTACGCTTGCAGTTGCGATTGGGCTAAACAATTCCATTGTAGTGCAGCAGGTGCATTATTGGCTACGTGTATCAAAGAATGAACGTGATGGTCACAAATGGGTGTACAAAACTATTGATGAGTGGCATGAGGAGTTTCCATTTTGGTCAAAGCGAACTTTAGAACGCGTTATTCAAAATCTTGAGGATATGAAAATTCTAGCTGCAGGCAACTATAACAAGCTCAGAATGGATCGTACAAAATGGTACCGCATTGATTATGAAATGCTTCATAAATGTTGCAAAGACGCAAACCGACAAAATGGCGGAATGCAAACCGACAAAATGGCGGATTCCATACCGCCAAATAGTCATATTGGAAACCGACAAAATGGCGTGAACGTTTCCGACAAAATGGCGGTACCAATAACCAGAGAATACACAGAGACTACTACAGAGAATACACAGAGACAAAATAGTCGCAAACGAGTTTACGACGAATCTTCTGTGCATTATCAATTAGCTAATAGACTCTATCAAAAAATACTGATAGATGACCCTAGCTTTAAACAACCGAACATGAATACCTGGGCTGATAGTATTCGCTTAATGATGGAACAGGATGCTAGAACAGTTGAACAAATTGAATACCTTATCGACTGGTCACAAGATAATTCATTTTGGAAATCAAATATTCTCTCAACCAAAAAGTTACGTGAGAAAGCAACAACGCTTATACGCCAAATAAAGGCTGATAAGGCTAAAGAAGTGAAAGCCAAGCAATCAGTACCTAACTATCGTCAAAATCGTAAAGAACTTGTGCCTGAATGGTTTGAAAAACGCAATGAGGATAATAGTGAAAGCCAATCTACTGATCAAACAATTGACTTTGAAGCAGAGCGCCAAAAGGTATTAGAAATGCTAGGAAAGGGGTCTAACGATGCGAAATGAATTAGTTTTTATTCTTCACTTGACTGGATATTCAGAACAATATCTTGAAAAATTGTCTGACGAAGAACTGAATCATATGTACGATGCTCAAATGGACAAAGGCATGAATGAAAGAGTGGTGTAGTCAATGACCAATCATTTCTATGGAGGCAAAGTTGTTTAAGTCGTTACGCAACATGATTTGCAAAAGAAAGTTGCAGATAGCGAAAAACGTGACTGGCGGAAAGTAGGAAAATTCACACGGCATCACTACAGTGGTCATTGATGCTGTGTGATGGAGAGAAAATCGAAGGAGGGGTATTAGTGAATGCAGATATTCAGTTTTTGAAGGACTTACAAACTCAAATGAAATGGGAAGATGAACATGATTATGACAGCCAAGCATCACCCCGATTCTGGGTGCTAATGGATTATCGAGAAGTACCAGCAAATGAAGATTATGACGATGGCTTCGATTCATATTTCCATAACGATGGTGAGCATACAGAATTTCGTAATTTTGATGAGTTGAAAGACTTTATCGAAGAATATTACGAGGATGAAGTAGATGATTATCTGCAGTCATTGCTTAATGATGAATCAAAGCATTTTGATACTTTATGGGCTCATATTGAGAACCACCTGAATGATTGCGGTTTCTTCAGTAAAGTTTTCTGCAAGCGAGAAGAATTCATTGTCCAGGACACTATGTTTCTTACGAAAGAAGAAGCCAAACGTCATCTTGAATTAAATCATTACCACTATACGAAAGAAGCTCACACATACGCTATGACAGCTTGGCGAGCACCGAAAGTAGCACGATTACTCAATATTCTGATGTCGTTCAATTGGGATTCGGTGCAAGTGAAGGAGGGTGAGTCAGTTGGGTGATATTCAAGGATGTGTATCAGTTGAAGTAAAAACTATTAAAAGTTTAATGGTTAAATTAGAGCCAAAATATACAAACGGCCATGATTTTTGTGAATTGATAGTAGATGAATCAAGAAATGGATTTACAGCTCGTTTGTGTAATGAAACGTATTCATTCAGTTGGGGTGCACCAGGTAATGATTTTATTCAGTTCTTAATTGATACATTTAGCAAACATAACGATTATTTATTTGGAAAGCTAGAGGATTTCTCCAAACGTGATTTTGTGGATACCGAGAAAACAGCAAAAGCGATGAAGGTCATGGCATTACAAGCTCGTCGGTATAACCAAATCGACGAAGAGCAAGCACGTGAAATTTGGGAAGAAATTGAATATTTCAGAGGAAATGATGATATTACACAAAACCATCTCTATAGCGAATGGTCACATTTGTTTGAGTGTGCAATTAAAGAAGATATTTTCTCAAATGAACCTCGGTTGGAAGAGTTTATTTCATATAACGAGGATTGGCGCTGTAGGGTGTTTTGTGAAAAAGTGGCTCCTATTCTAGCAGAAGTATTGAAGGTTGAGTATGGAAGGGGGGAAAGCAAATGAGCAAAAGAATTGAACTATTAAAGCAACAAAAAACTTTACACAATCAGTACTGTGTTACTTGTCCAAATCGTAATGATCGTAATGCGAAAAGCTGTAAAAAATGCTACATCTTCTTGCAGTTTAACGAAATAGGTAAAAGTCTATTAAACCTAAATAAGCGTCAAAATGTACAAGCGCCTTGTAAAAAAAATAAGAATGATATTTTAAAAGAATCTATGACAACACACGGCATGGTTTTAACAATAGATCGGTATTTAGATTTACAAGAAATGGGCTTAAAAAATTATCAAATAGCAGAATATTACGACATCACGATACAGGAACTCAATGAATGGAAGGTAGGGCAGGGGCTAACTGGAAAACGAGGACCAGAATCTAAAAAGGATTTAGCATGCAGCAGTTAAGTATCTTTGATTACCCTGTTAAACCAAAACATCATTTTCAAATTCATGACAGAGTGAAGCTTTTGCTAGTAGACGAATCAATTCATTGGGAAATCCATAATTATCGAAAATATTATTTTGGTCATCTGATTGGAAAAATAGGGACGGTGTTAGAGATAAAGAAAAATAGTGTAGTGGTTCAATTTTTAGAGGAAATTATTTTATGTGATGAATGTGAGTTAGTGTGGATAGTGTAGAGCTACGGGTGCAACCATAGCTCTACAATTAAGCCTCTCGCTTAATAGAACTAAAGTAATTATAGCAGGGAGGCATACACATGGGCAACATGAAGCAGTTAGAGGATTTAGGGGACGGCGTGTATATCGTACAACATGGGACAGTTGTAGAGGTGCTAGAGCCAAAGGAGTACGGACAAGATTCAATTCAGTGGCAACATGGCAAAGTATTTGAGGTAAGTGAGAGTAAGCGTAGACGCGTTGGAAATATAAAACGATAGAAAGATATAGCACAGGAAAGGATGAGAAATTGATGGATTCTAGAGAGCCTTTAAGTTATCTAAAGGATTTATTGGATGATATAACTCATGCAGTTGGACGTGAAGATGAACAAACAGCAGTACACAATCACTCTGACATTATCAATTTAAAAAATGTGATTGATAAATACAAAGCGTTAGAAATAGAAGTAGAACATTTACGAACGATTGCTATGTGTTGCGAATGTAACGAATAAAGGTGTAAGTGAGGAAACATAGAGGTGGTGTCAATTCATGTGTGAAAAAGTTTGTTGGACTTGCGGCTATTTTGCTTTTGGTTGCTTTGTAACAGGTGAATACAACAATACAGTTAAGATTTTCAATGAATATTTAAGTGATATGGAAGTGTTAGGATATACAAATTCTTATCAAGTATCTAATGCTATGGATAGAGGTATTCCACAAACAAGAGAACGGGTATTTTGTATAAGCATATTAGGGAATAACGTTTTCGATTTTAGCAAAGTTAAAAAGAGACCATTGAGACCTATGAGTGACTTTAAGCAGCCTGACGATGAAATTGAGAACATTGAAAAGTATGTTGTTAATATTCCATCGATGTTAAGTAGATTAGAAGATTTAGCTACTCCAGAGAAATTGAGCGTAACAAATCAAAATTTCGTTATATAAAAACAATCACTGATGTTTGTAACACTATTACGGAACGTCCAGATCGTTGCCCTAGTGCTGGTGTATTTAAGATGGCTGATGGTCGTTATAGATATCCAACAGAACGAGAGTGGTGGAGATTAATGGGATTCGATGATACTGATTTCGACTTGATGCTTAAAGAGTTTCCGCAAAAAGATAAATGTCGTAGCGCTACGCTATATGCATTGGCTGGTAACAGCATTGTTGTACAAGAGTTAGAGGCGATATTTGAGGTCATTATTAATGAGTATTACGGAACAAATCTAATAGCAGATGCAACAGGGCAGTTACAGATGATTTGCTAATTACATTAGATAAATATTGTTCAGTAACAATTTATCTCTAAATTCGCCATATTTCCTTTATGTGCTAAAAAATATATTTATTCTTTTATATCTACTGTATAGTAGAAAAGTATGTATCTGTTGGAGATACATAGAAAGAAAGGCGTAATATTACATAAAGGAGGGCATTTAATCTTGAAAAAAATTATTAACATTTGCATCATTCTGTTATTACTTGGTTTACCGTGGGGAAATATCCCTGCCGATGCAAATGGAACAAACGAAAGCGATTTTGTTGTGACACCTATTGGTACGGGTGTCATGATAACTGGCTATATAGGAAAAGAGAAGGATTTGGTCATCCCCGAAACACTTAATGGTCTACTAGTTACGGCAATAGGTTTTGAAGCATTTTCTAATAAACAACTAACAAGTGTGACGATTCCAAGTAGTGTAATGAGTATACGAGAATCTGCATTTCGGGAAAATCAGCTAACAAATGTGACGATTCCAAGTGGTGTCACGAGTATAGGGAAATCTGCATTTCTGGAAAATCAGCTAACAAGTGTGACGATTCCAAGTAGTGTCGCGAGTATAGGGAGTCATGCATTTTATCGAAATCAGCTAACAAGTGTGACGATTCCAAGTAGTGTCACGAGTATAGAGCGACATGCATTTTCTCATAATCAGCTAACAAGTGTGACGATTCCAAGTAGTGTCACGAGTATAGATGATTTTGCATTTTATACTAATCAGCTAACAAGTGTGACGATCCCAAATAGTGTCACGAGTATAGGGCATTCTGCATTTGGTACTAATGATCTAACAAGTGTGACGATTCCGAGTAGTGTCACAAGCATGGAGGCTTTTGCATTTCATTATAATCAGCTAAACCAGGTAGAATTTGAAGGACAAACAAAGGTAAATTCGCTTTCATTTGCTAATCAAGTCAGGAATGGTAAGGGTCATTTGGGATGGTATGAAGATTCATTATATAGCATCTCTTGGACAGGAAATGTGCTAGGACCAATGATCATTTATGCGAAATGGGAAGCAGTACAGTATGAACTCACGTTTGATACCAATGGAGGGAGTATAGTCCCATCACAGATGGTTGACGAGGACGCAAAGGCGACACCTCCCTCTGCCCCAACAAAAACAGGTTATACATTCGGAGGTTGGTATAAAGAGGCTACCCTAACGAATCAGTGGGACTTTACCACAGATGTAGTGACGAAGGATACGACATTGTATGCGAAGTGGAACGTGGCGCAAGTGGTGCAAAATGAACTGGCGTTTAACACGGATGGAGGGACTGCTGTCCCATCACAACGTATTGTTCACAATACAAAAGGGATTGAACCGCCTGCCCCAACAAAAACAGGTTATACATTCGGAGGTTGGTATAAAGAGGCTACCCTAACGAATCAGTGGGACTTTACCACAGATGTAGTGACGAAGGATACGACATTGTATGCGAAGTGGAACGTGGCGCAAGTGGTGCAAAATGAACTGGCGTTTAACACGGATGGAGGGACTGCTGTCCCATCACAACGTATTGTTCACAATACAAAAGGGATTGAACCGCCTGCCCCAACAAAAACAGGTTATACATTCGGAGGTTGGTATAAAGAGGCTACCCTAACGAATCAGTGGGACTTTACCACAGATGTAGTGACGAAGGATACGACATTGTACGCGAAGTGGAACGTGGCGCAAGTGGTGCAAAATGAACTGGCGTTTAACACGGATGGAGGGACTGCTGTCCCATCACAACTTATTGTTCACAATACAAAAGGGATTGAACCGCCTGCCCCAACAAAAGCAGGTTATACATTCGGAGGCTGGTATAAAGAGGCTACCCTAACAAATCAGTGGGATTTTGCTAAAGAGGTAATAATGGGACATACAACGCTATATGCGAAATGGGTAAAAAATAGTTCCTCTGAAAATAATGGAGGAAGCTATGTACCAACGTCACCATCAAATTTAAATGTGTTTTTTGAAACCAATGATGGGGACAGTTTAGATAGTCTGTCTGTAGCGTATGACAAAAAGATAACAGAGTTACCTATTCCTACAAAGAAAGGTTTTACATTTGGCGGTTGGTATAAAGAGGCTGCTTTGATTAATCAGTGGGATTTGACAACGGATAGTGTGACAAAAAATACGAAATTGTATGCGAAATGGATTGCAAACAAAACCCCAGAATGGAAACCAGATCCAGCACCAGAAGAACCGAAACCAGAACGACCAATGGTGACCTTTAATGATATTTCTGATCATTGGGCAAAAGAAATGATAGAGGAAGTAGCTGGTCGAGGAATTATTAAAGGATATCCAGATGGTTCATTTCGCCCGAATGAATTCATCCAACGCCAGCATGTGGCGCTGTTATTCCATCGTGCTTTTGAGTTCAAACCAAAACGAAAGGTCACTACTTTTTCAGATGTAGGACCAAATCATCCATACTATGAAGCCGTTATGTCATTACAACAAGCAGGAATTATTGATGGTTCAGATGGGAAATTCCATCCAACTGCTCTACTAACTCGTGCACAGATGGCAAAAATTGTGGTGCTTACCCTTGAGATAGAACCAGGCGGAATGAGTACATTCCAAGATGTGTCTACCACACATTGGAGTTATGCTTATATCGCTGCATTAGCAGAACGTGAGATTGTGCTTGGTGATAACGGCAAATTTAAGCCGGATCAACCCGTGACACGAGCACAATTTGTCGCAATAATGTACAGAGCATTGAATCTGAAATAGAACAACTTTAGCATAACGAAGAAAATAAAAAACTCATATTTTGATTAATCTTATATCAAAATATGAGTTTTCCTTTATTTAATTAATGAACAATATGAAGAAATTAACTTGCTTAAAAGAACGTTTGTTCTTATAATTAGGATAAACTAAGGTTCTTTTAGGAGGGCTAATATTGAGAGAATTACTTGATGAAATTGATAAATTTATACGGTTTATTGCATATGATAAGGATGCTTACTTCGATGGAGAATTGATTACTGATGAATTAAGAGAATATCTAGTCGAGACATTTGAAATGACTAAAAAAAGCTTGTATTTAATATTGCACAAAAAACGTTACGAAACAAAGAAATATTGCATCAATCAAAATGATATGTTTTATAAAATTAATCAAATTCTATACTATTTAGATACTTATAATAATCTTTATTTAGATGAAGATTACTTGAATGATAAAGCCCGTAAAAGTTTGAAAAGTAATTTAGAAAAAATATTACAAGCTGTAAAAGTTGATAAAACTTTAACCATAGATAGAGGTATTTTAGCAACAATACAATAAAGGCCTTTACGGAAAATACCGGAGGCACTAACAGACAGGTAATAACCTGTTTTGTTGGTGCCTCTTTTTATTTTGATTAAGGGGTGTGGGAAATGAGAACGTTACAAACAGAGTTAACGCAAAAGGGGTTAAGTAAAGAAGAAAATAAGCAAACGTCAAAGAGACGTCAGCCTAAAACGCAAATGAGCCAAAGAGAAGTTGAAGAGTTAATGGGTATTAGACGCAACACCTATAAACGTGTAAAAGGTTCATTTAGACAGAAAGGATGATAGCTGGTGAATTTTGTTCAACCTATCCGCAATCCAGAATATATCCGCGCAATTAAGAAGTATTTATTTGATTGGAATTATCGTAATTACATGTTGTTTGTTCTTGGCATTAACAGTGGACTTCGTATATCAGATATTCTGCAACTTAAAGTATCTGACACTAAGCGTGATTATTTCAATGTAATAGAGAAGAAAACTAAAAAAGCTAGACGTATTGAAATGACACCGCAATTAAAACGTGAGTTAAGGCAATATGTAGAAGGAAAAGAAGAATATGAATATTTGTTCAAAAGTCGTGAAGGGGTTAACAAATCCATTAGTCGAAGCTCTGCTTACAAGATATTAAATAAGGCAGCGTTGGCAGTTGGACTTGAAGAGAATATTGGTACACATACATTACGTAAAACGTTTGGATACCATTTTTATAAACAGACAAAGGACGTAGCTTTATTACAAGAAATATTGAATCATTCATCACCAAAAATAACATTACGTTATATCGGTATTAATCAAGATCAAATGGATAAAGCAATGAAGGACTTTAGAATATAACTTTTGTATTCAGTTCTCTTTAAAAAGATAGTGGTGAACTGATTTTAAGGATAAGGCGCAAAGCATTGTAAATACTGGACTAAATATAAATTGTTGAGTTCAACAGAATACACATTGAAGTGAACTGAGAGGAGCAAAAAGAGATATGGAAATCATGAAAAATTATGCGGATTTATTACGCATCATAGATATAGTAAAAGCTGAGATTGAAATGTTAGAAGTGGATAAAGAATATTGGTTGGGGAAGAATGAACAACTACCATTTGCATCAATTGGGGCAGATAAATTTGGCCTTGATGTTGCATCTCAAAGAACAGATCGTTTGAATGGTCGTATTGCATCATTAGAAACTAAATTGGAGCATTATCAAGCCATTGAAAAAGAGATTCGTGAAAATGTTGAGAAGCTAGAGGGCTTAGAATATAAAATAGCTAAACTACGTTTTATTGATGGCATGACCTATCAAGAAATTGCTGATGAGCTTGGATATACACATGACCACATTCGACGGGTTGCGAGTAAAAGTAAAAAGAAAGAAGTAGTATTAAATTATTAAAGATATTTTTTCAACAGTTTTGATTAGCTTGTGTCAACAATGCCATATAGTGCATTTATAAGGTTAGAGTGTAATTAAACTTCTATAATAAAAAACTCTTCATCTGTACTTATATAAACAGATGGAGAGTTTTCTCTTCATACAAAAAGAAAAGGTGAATACACTATGGGTTATTAATCTTTTAACCAAAGGGGAATTATACCTGTATAACTTTCATTACCTGCTACATCAATTAAGCTAATTTGTGCTGAACAACCCGAATTAAGTTGAGATTTAAGTTCAAGATATTGCTCTTGATTTGCAATATGAAAGCCAAAATTAACTCTTATTGCATCGTTTTGAGAAATCTTTATAAAGTTATTACTACGGATATCTTGCCATTCTTTTGTGGTTCCAGGAATATAATAAGAATTAAGTTTGTGCTTGGCAATTTCTATATCCCCAGAAAATAATCTAATACTACCTCCAATAACTAGATTTATTCTTGAACCTGTATTTAGAACATTTATTAAACAGCTCCAAGAAAAATTGCCTCTTGAGATTAAAGGATTTATGATAAGTTGGCTATCACCATTAAATGGTTCAATTCGGTAAGGGGGAATTACAATCCTTTCACGTTCAGTATACATTAAATCAAGATCATATTTATCTGCTGCTTGTGTTCTAGTACCTTTCCTCATAGGAATGAACATTTCTCTATTTTTATATAATCGAAGCATGTGAGGCTTGTTATAGGTACGGGGAATATGAACAACAATTATATTTTTATAATTCACCTGAATTTCAATAAATTCAACCGTAAAAGGTTCAAGTACCTTACGGCTAATTATATTAGCTAAAGATGCAGCATCTAATGGCAGTGTAGTATGGTGCAAATCACCAGTCTTACCGTCAATACCTACTATAATGTTCCCAACATCATATTGTGAATTTGCCATAACAGTTAAGTCTTTTGCGAATTCATTTCTACCCTCGTCATTTGACAAATCCCAGAATTCGCGTTTTAACTCTATTACTGGGTTCTCGTATTGAGCACCGGATTTAATTTGTTCACTAATATTTTTGATTTTCCTAGCATTAATACCTCTTTCGGAATCAAACAAATTTCAACACCTCTTTAAATATTTACTAATAATTATACCACTTTAGAAATATATAATTTACAAAAAAATACTTGGGTATTGAAAAACACATCCAATAATTTCTAAAGAGATAAACTTGAAAAGCCACAAACAAGCCACATTATTCATTGACAGGGTGATATATATTCATAGATGAAGCAAAAGGCAATTACAACTGAATAAAGCGAATGCGAGCCTTCACTTGAGCGGAGTGAGGGCTTTTTATGATTCCTAGCAATTAGCACAATGAGGTGATGCCATTGAAAGTAAGAAAAATAAATCCAAAACAACAGGAATTTGCTGATTATTTTATTGAACTTGGTAACGCAGAAGAAGCTGCATTACGTGCTGGTTACAGTAAAACGTATGCCAGAGGTCAATCTTATAAATTGTTGGCAAATGTCGGCATAAAAACATATATAGAAAATCGCATGGAAGAATTAAAATCAGAACGTGTTGCTGATCAACAAGAAATACTCGAATCGCTTACTAAAGTTCTTCGTGGTGAAGAAAAGGGTGTAGCACTTGTTGGTGTCGGTATGGGTGAACAAGAAGTACTGGATATTAAACCAACACTAGCCGAAAAAATTAAAGCTGCTGAACTACTAGGGAGACGCTACGGTATGTGGACAGATAAGGTGAAGCATGAAGGTGCTGTACCAATTGTGATTGAGGATGATGTGAGTGAGTAAGGTAAAACGTGTTTCTATTCAAAAGACAATTGGTAAGGGCTATGCAGATTACTGGAACTTTAAAGGTCGTTACCGAGTTTGCAAAGGGTCGCGTGCTTCTAAAAAGTCCAAAACAACTGCTATCTACTACATTTCACAAATAATGAAGCATCCTGCAGCTAATCTCCTTGTTATTCGTAAAACATATCGTACATTAAAAGATTCGTGCTTTGCTGAATTACAGTGGGCAATTACGCAATTAGGTGTTGAACTGTATTGGCAAGTGAAAGAATCACCTTTAGAGCTAACATATATGCCTACTGGACAGAAGATTTATTTCCGTGGTCTTGATGATCCATTGAAAGTAACATCTATAACTGTTAAAACAGGTGTCTTATGCTGGATGTGGGTAGAGGAAGCATACGAATTACTAAATGAAGATGATTTTAATATGTTGGATGAATCAATTCGTGGTTCAGCACCAGGCACCCTATTTAAACAAATTACATTAACGCTCAATCCATGGAATGAACGCCATTGGATAAAGAAGCGTTTTTTTGATGCCGAAAATGATGATGATATTTTAGCGAAGTCTACAAATTACTTATGTAACGAGTTCTTAGATGAAGCAGATAGGAGAGTGTTTGAACGAATGAAACGTGATAATCCGCGTCGTTATCAAGTAGCAGGTTTAGGCAACTGGGGTATTGTTGACGGCCTTGTGTTTGAGAATTGGGAAGAGCGCTCCTTTGATAAGGATAAGATTATTAAGGAACGTCCAAGAATTAAAGCAATGTTTGGTCTAGACTTTGGTTACACCAATGACCCTACTGCTTTCTTTGCTGGTTTAGTAGATGAAGGAGCTAAAGAGATTTATGTCTTTGATGAAATATATCAGACAGGTATGAGTAACAGCATGATTTTTGATGAAGTAAAGCGCAAAGGCTACATTAAGGAACGAATACGTGCAGATAGTGCGGAGCCTAAGTCTATTGACGATTTGTACAACTTAGGAATGTATAACATTAAAAAGGCACGTAAAGGCCCTGATAGCATAAATAACGGTATTCAAACGATTCAAGACTACAAGCTTATCATTCATCCATCCTGTGTTAATTTCTTAACTGAAATCACTAATTACACATGGAATCAAGACAAGTTTGGCAAGAAGCTCAATAAGCCAGTAGATGATTTTAACCACTTAATGGATGCAATGCGTTATGCCTTAGAAGATTTAAAAGGCGATTTATTTAGCTTTGAATAGGATGTGAGTAGATGTTTGAATTTCTAGGGGAAGTAACGGAGCGTATGCGGTTTAAGAAGATAATTGAGGCTGGTGCTAAGACAGCTATATCAAATAAAAAGGTGCTAGAGAAGGAAATAAAGAAATGGCTTGAATCACCACCTCGTAAAATGATGCTGTTAGGGGAATCTTATTATATTGGTGAACATGAGATATTGAAGCGTAAGCGTGAAGTTATCGGAGTGGATGGACAACTAATGGAGGTTGAAAATCTACCGAATAATAGGATTGTCGATAATCAATATGCAAAGCTTGTAGATCAAAAGGTAAATTACTTGTTAGCAAAGCCTTTAACGTTTGAAACAAAGGATAAGAACTACTTAGAGCAACTACAATTGATATTTAATGCGAAGTTCCATAGAACCTTTCGTAATTTAGGAGAGGATTCTTTAAATGGAGGCATAGCGTGGTTGTACGTTTATTACGATGAACAAGGTAATTTGGCGTTTAAGCGTTTCCCACCTTATGAAATACTACCATTTTGGAAGGATGCAGATCATACGGAGTTAGAATTTGCTATTCGCTTTTATCCTGTTTCGGCATATGAAGGTGATAAGGAAGTCATTATCCATAAAGTTGAGAAATACACAACAGATGGCATTGAGCATTACGTTTGGCTTAATAATAGCCTAATACCTGATGTTGAACAGGAGAAAACCACGTATATAAGTACAACTGATGAAACTGGAAAATCATTAGGTTTCAATTGGGAACGCATTCCTTTAATAGCGTTTAAGTACAACAATAAGGAACTACCACTTATTAAACGTGTGAAATCACTACAAGATGGCATTAATATTATGCTTTCGGACTTTGAAAACAACATGCAGGAAGATGCTCATAATACACTTCTTGTATTAGAAAATTATGATGGGCAAAATTTAGGTGAATTCAGACGTAATCTAGCTCAATTTGGCGCAGTAAAGGTTCGTAGTGATGAAGGTTCCAGAGGGGACGTACGAACACTAACTATTACAGTGAACGCTGACAACTATAAATCCATTTTATCTTTATTTAAAAAGGCAATGATTGAAAATGGTCGTGGATATGATGCCAAGGACGAGCGAATGAGTAATAACCCAAATCAGATGAATATTCAAAGCATGTACAGCGATATTGATTTAGATGCAAATGGTACTGAAACAGAGTATCAAGCAAGCTTTGAGGATTTACTTTGGTTTGTGAATGTTCATCTAGCTAATAACCAAAAAGGTGACTTTGAAGGGGAGCCAGTCAACGTTATTTTTAATAAAGACATATTAATTAATGAAAGTGAATCCATAAAGAATGCTGTTGATTCTATGCCAATCTTATCGATGGAAAGTATCATTGCACAACACCCTTGGACAAAGAACGCGCAACTCGAATTAGATCGTAAAGAAAAAGAACGCCAAAGGGAACAGCAGGAATATGATGATTACCGAAATAACTTTCCGAACAAATTAGTAGGTGGTAATACAAATGGCCAAGAGTAGAACCTATTGGCAGAAACGCTTTGAGATGCTAGCAAATGCGGAAATGAGTAAGGGTGAGACTTATTACAAAGATTTAGAGCAAATATACCGTGACACGCTAAAGGCAATTGAAAAGGACATTACCTATTGGTATTTACGCTTTGCAGATAATAATGAGATTACCTTTGCGGAAGCCAAGAAGTGGATTAAAGGCGCTGATTTAGAAGAGTTCAAGTGGGATGTTCATGAGTACATTCGACGTGGTGAGGAATACGGCATTAATGCAGCATGGGCAAAAGAGCTTGAGAATGCATCTGCACGTGTTCATATTTCAAGGTTAGAATCTATTAAGTTACAAACACAACAGCACGTAGAAGCACTGTATGGAACACAAATTGAAGGTGTTGAACGTCTTGCAAAGGAAGTATACCAGTCAGCGTATTACCACACAGCTTATGAAGTACAGGCTGGTTATGGAGTCGGTTATAGTTTACATTCTATTGACGCAAATCAATTAAAGATGATGGTTTCTAAGCCGTGGACTACAGATGGAGCAACCTTTAGTACACGTATATGGCGGGCTAAGGATGAGTTAGTTAGTGTGCTGCATAGAGAACTAACACAAGCTACAATACGTGGTGAGTCACTAAATAATGTTATAACAAAAATAGCCAAACAGTTTGATGTTTGTACGAATAAGGCAGGTCGTCTTGTAATGACGGAATCTGCTTTTTTTGCGTCTGCTGGTCAACAACAGGCTTATAAAGATTTAGATGTAGAGCGCTATGAAATAGTATCTGCATTAGACAATCGTACAAGTGCTATATGTAGAGAACTAGACGGGAAAGTACTACCGATGAGTGATTATGCACCAGGTATTACAGCACCACCATTTCATGCTTGGTGTCGAACAGTTACCGTACCTTATTTTGATGACAACTATGGTGAACGTGCTGCAAGTAAAGGGAATAGTAGTGATCCAGATGATGTGTATTACATTCCTTCAAATATGACTTATAACGAGTGGTTCCGTTTATACGGTGTTAAGCAAACGTGAATTTAGAAGATAGAAAGGGAGGGATAAGATATGAAGTATCGTAAAAAGCCTGTGATTGTTGAAGCTATTCAGTGGAAAGGTGACAATTGGAACGAAATTGATGAATGGGGATGTGCTTGTGCACAAACTCAAGATGATGAAATTTGGATACCTACATCGGAAGGTATTATTAAAGCAAGCGTGGGAGACTACGTCATAAAAGGTGTACAAGGTGAATTTTATTCATGTAAACAAAGTGTTTTCGTTGCGAACTACGAAGAAGCTGACAAGCCAAGTCTATTAGTAAAAATGGAACCATCAGAGATAGATGAAGTTATTGAAAAGATTTCAAGAAAACTTGAAGAGACATTAAAAGAAGTCACTCAATGAGTGGCTTTTTATTTTTTGAAAAAAGAAATGATAGTAACTACTACCGTCTTTTTCGAGCTTGTAGACGTAAAAGAACAAGTTTCTTAACCTATCGTGCCGTTGCACGTAAAACACGAATTAGGAGGCTATAACAATGACAAAAGAACAACTGATGGCTTTAGGATTAAGTGAGGAACAAGCGACAAAGATTATCGACGGTTTTGGCACAATGATTCCTAAAAGTCGTTTTGATGAGGTTAACGATGCTAAAAAGCAACTTGAAAAGGACGTAGCAGATCGTGATGAACAACTTGAAGGATTAAAGAAGTCAGCTAGTGCAACTGATGACCTTAAAGCCCAAATTGAAAAACTACAAGGTGAAAATACAACTGCTAAGGAGCATTATGAGGCAGAAGTGAAACAATTAAAGTTAGATGGGGCTGTAGAACGTGCATTGCTTGGTGCTAAGGCCAAAAATATTAAAGCCGTTAAAGCATTATTAAATTTAGAGGATGCGGAGTTAGATGGTGATGATGTTAAGGGGCTAACTGATCAGATTAAAGCATTACAAGAAGGAGAGGATTCGAAATTCCTTTTCGAAAGCACTATAGAAACAAATAGACAGCAACAATGGAGAGGCTTTAAGCCAGCCGAAAAAGGTGAAATGGGAGGGAATGAAACTGCACCAACTTCATTATCGGATGCAGTGCAATCTCACTTCTCTAAAAACTAATAAATAAAAAAAGGTGGTTTTTTAAATGGCAGTAACATTAGCACAAGCTAAATTAAACGTACAAGATGATTTACAGGTAGGTGTTATTGATGAATTCGCAAAATCAAATTTCCTGTTCAATGCTCTTACATTCGATGATGTTGTTTCTCCTACTGGTGGCGGTGCAACACTCACATATGGTTATACACGATTGAAAACACAACCAACGGCTGCGTTCCGTGCAGTAAACAGTGAGTACACTTCAAGTGAAGTAGAGAAAGAGCGTATTACCACAGATTTAGCTGTATTCGGTGGTGCTTTCAAAATTGACCGTATTATCGCTAATATGGGTGGCATTGTGGATGAAGTGACGTTACAAATGCAACAAAAGATTAAAGCAGCATCCGCACTATTTAATGACACTGTTATCAAGGGTGATACAGGTGTTGAAGCAAATGGTTTCGATGGATTAGAAAAAGCATTGACGGGCTCATCCACTGAATATGAACCTTCTGCAATTATTGACCTATCAACTTCTGATTTAGTGACGACGAACTATGCGAAATTCTTAGATGAGCTGGATGAGTTCTTAATGGGCTTAGATGGTAAGCCTAATTTCATTGGTGGTAATTTAAAACTGATTGCTAAGATTCGTGCAGCGGCTCGACGTGCTGGGATGTATCAAATGTCTCAAAATGAATTTGGACAAAATGTAGAGACTTATAACGGCATTCCATTAGTGGACTTCGGTGCAAAGCCAGGCTCCAATCAGAGTGTTGTAGATATTGAGGTAGATGGTACAACATCGTTATATGTAGCTCGTTTAGGATTAGATGGTTTCCATGCTATCTCAATGGCAGGACAATCACCAGTCAATACATGGCTCCCAGACTATAAAACTGCAGGTGCAGTGAAAACAGGTGAAGTAGAAATGGTTGCAGGTGTGGCTTTAAAGGCTACAAAAGCAGCAGGTGTAATGCGAAAAATTAAAGTGCAATAAGAGGAGGGGTTTCATGGCAAAGGTTTACGCTCCAAACAAAGCGTACAACGGTATTACTGCAACTGTGCGTTGGGAGATAACGCTTGAGAAAGAGGTGGAATACTGATGGCCGAACCATTTAATTTAGATACGACCTTTGAAGAACTGATGGCTCGAAAACTAGCAGGCATCGATGATTCTCTTGATAAGCGTGAAGTCACGTCGTTAGTGTATAACGCAACCGCAGCTAATAGTGTTGAAACCGTTCAAATGCTATTCACTTTGAAGAATTTTATCGACATGGTATTTGCTGATACTTCACCGCGTGAGTATTTAATTCGACGTGCTGCAGAACGTGGTTTAAAGCCTCTTGAAGCTACTTATGCAAAACGAAAAGGTGTATTTAATATCGACGTTCCAATCGGTAGTCGTTTTAGTTTGGACGATTTGAATTATGAAGTTATTGAACGGATTACACAGGGGCAATTCATATTGAGATGTGAAACTGCTGGTAATGTCGGTAATTTGTTTTCAGGTCAACTTATACCGATTAACTATATTAACAATTTAGAAACGGCTATATTAACCGATGTTTTGATACCTGGAGACGATGAAGAAGAAACAGAAGCATTTCGTACGCGCTATTTCAATAGCTTTGAATCCACCGCATTTGGAGGCAATCGAGCTGACTATAAAGAAAAGGTAGGTCAATTACCTGGTGTTGGTGGTGTACGTGTTTATCGTGCATGGAATGGTGGAGGGACAGTTAAGTTAGTCATTATTAACTCTCAATACGAAAAACCAACACAAACACTAATTGATGAAGTACAAAAGGCTGTTGACCCTTTGGAAAATCAGGGTGAGGGCGTAGGGACGGCTCCGATAGATCACATAGTAACCGTGTTTGGCGTAAGCGAAACGCTCATTCATATTACACTGAATATCACGTATCAAGCAGGTTGGACTTGGACAGATATTGAGAGTCAAGTACAGAAGGTGATTGATGATTATTTCAAAGAGTTAGCAGAAGAATGGGCCAAGGCAAACAGTTATGAAGAAGATAACGCTGGTGTAGTAGTTCGTGTCTCGCAAATTGAATACCGATTGCTAGGTGTAACAGGTGTGCTTGATATTGCAAATACGCAATTAAATGGCAGTCAATCCAATATCGCACTAGATGTTGAGTCTATTCCGAAACGAGGTGTTGTAAGTGGTTAGAGAGGTAGACATCATCAGCTATTTACCGTCTGTTCTACATGAAACTAAAGAAATCGTTGCCATGGCAAATGCTGAAAAGCCTGTATTAGAAGCGTTATGGCAAGAAATCGAAAACACATTAAACAATCAATTTGTCGTAACAGCAGATGAGAAGGGTGCTAGTCGATATGAGAAAATGCTTAAACTAAGCGTTCCTGCAACTGATTCCATCGAGACACGTCGATTCCGTATTTTAGCTCGTTATCAAGAGCAAGCACCTTACACAAATCGGGTATTGAAACAATTGCTTGATAGCCTATTAGGCGAGGGAAAATATGAATTGAAACTGGATGTAGCAGCTAAGACGCTAAGTGTAAAAATCGAATTGACAGTGAAAGGCATGTTTGATGCAGTGGTCATCATGCTAGAACGTATTACACCTCAAAACATGATTTTATCCGTCGAATTACGATACAACCAACATTCCTTACTAAAAAAATACACTCATGCTCAATTAAAAGCATTTACACATAAACAAATCAGAGAGGAAGTGATGCAATAATGTCAACAAACACACCTAATTACAACTTAGAAAAACCGAATGAAGAGGAATTTTATGACGTTAATGTACAGAATGGCAACATGGATAAAATCGATAGCGCATTAAAGACACTGGCTGTAGAAGTTGCAAGTGGTGTGTCACAAGAAGATTTAACTGCAATTGATACTAAACTTGATGGCATTAATCAAGGTGTTGATGAAATTAACGGCAAGTCAGACCAAATCAAACAAGGCGTAGACAACATAAGTGCACAAATTGCAAACGCAAATACAAAACTAGACAAATTAGGTAATACAGTTGGGACTGCAATTTTCGATACTAATGGAAGCTACAGTTGGACGTGCCCAGATGGTGTCAGAAAAGTGTGGTTAACCATTTTCGGTGGCGGAGGCGGAGGCGGGGGTGGAGGTGCAAATACCGCGTCCGTTGGCGGAGGTGGAGGTGCTTATATTTATCGCTTGGCAACAAACGTAGTGCCTGGTAACGGATATCCTATAGTAGTAGGTAATGGCGGAAGTGGCGCGCCATCTATGGGTGCTTCTCAGTCAGTAAATGCTGGCGCAGGCGGCACGTCATCTGCAATGGGATTTAGTTGTTTAGGAGGTTGGGGGGCGCAATATATAGCTGGATCACAAAACCATCTTCCTGGTAGAGGTGGTGCATCTACTAGTTGGTATTCTGTAAGGGGCGCGGACGGCGGAGGTGGTATCGCGAACCAATCTGGCGGAAATGGCGGCAAAGGATTAGTAATCATTGAATGGTAGGAGGCAAACAAATGCAACGTTATGCACAATTTGTAGACAATAAAGCTTATTGGATTTTTGAAGAAGTGGAAATACCACCTTATCCTGATGATTTACTCTTTATTGATATTACGGATCAACATGAAGTACAAGAAGGTTGGGATTACAATCGAGAAACAGGTGAGTTTACGGCTCCTGTCATTCCAGAGCCAACACCAATCGAACCACAGCCAACAGTTGAAGAAATGCAGGCTCAAACATTATTAAACACGGAATACCTGGTATCACGTAGTGAGCTAGGATTGGGAGGAAACTAAAATGACAGTATTTGAAATATGTATGTTTTTAATTGAGCGTAAACGTTATGAGCAGGCTGCTATGCAGAATAAAGTGAATGTTTTTTATGCTAATAACCAATTGAAAGATGATGAATACACACAGCTATTAACAGAAATTGACTCACAGCAAACGCAAACATAGGCTTAGCAAAATTATTATTGTCAAAATTAGAAGGAAATACTTTCCTTTTGTCGAATTGAAGTAGTTAAAGGAGAGGGATTTATATGGATTATTTATTAACGACATTGCGACACTTAAAAATAGTAAATTACAAAGAGAATATACAATTTCCGTCTGAAACTGATAAAGGTTTCATTACGATATTAAATAATAGTGATGAAGATTTAGAGGAAATAGTAAATAGCTTTGGTTATAGAGAGAATTTTGGTTTTATGCACTTAATGCAGGTTAAAGAAAATTTCGGATGTGTAGTAAAGTATATGGATTGTCCTTCTGACTCAACAATAAGAACTCAAGAAATGCATTATCATCATTTGAAAAGTAAATATTTCACAAAATCTCTTTGGTTCATTAAAGATAACTCAGTAATGCCGTATTTTACAACATTATCTAGCGATGCGGGGATTCCTCCTCAAATTCTTAGAACAGGTGATTATTACAGTTGTTCTGATGGAGAAATTAAAGATGTTTCCTTTACTTATAATGAAATCAAAGAGGCTGAATATTGGGCTCAAGTACTTGTAACTCACGCTATTAAGCTAAGTGGAAAGAGAGAAATAAAAGCAGATAAGATTGAAAATATTAGTTTATTTCCTTACAGCGAAACTACTAGTATAAGTAGAGCGTTTTTATATTTAGATATTGCTAGAAGAGAATCGTTTTTACCTGCGAAAATTGCCAGCTATATTACGATATTAGAAATATTATGTGCTGTGAATGGTGAAAACACTTATAAAGTTTCTGAAAGAGTAGCTGCTCTATTAGGTGGAAATTCTGAGGAGAAAATGAACCTCTTTGGTAGTGTAAAAAAGGCATATGATTTTAGATCAAAGTTTGTTCATGGATCACATATCAATTATAACGACATTTCAAAGGTAAGTGAGATAAGTACTGGTTTGGATGAAATAGTAAGAAAAGTTTTAAAAAAAATAATAAACGATTATTTAAATCTAAATTATTCGAATAAAAGGAAAGAAGGTTTTTCAAGTTTCGAAGAAGTTGATAAAGAATTTGTGAAAATGATATTGTCCAATTAAATCAAATAATTAAGCACTCTCAGATTGAGGGTGCTTTTATTATGCGCTATGAGAGCAATCGAGACGGGCAACAGTACACGTTACAGAATCTCGATGCTTCTCATAGCTTTTATATTAACTGAATAGGGCAAAGGATTGGTGATGGAATGGATGTAGCTGCAGTAAATGAAATTGCTACAAGCCAAGCAGTATGGGCGATAGCTTGTTTAATTATTGCGTTTGGAGCATTTCGCTATTTAATGAGCAAAAATGATAATCTAATGAACCGAGCAGAAGAACGCGAAAATAAATTAATGGAACACTTAGAACGGTCAAATGAATCACAAGAAAGGACAGCAATCGCACTCGAAGGAATGAACCGATCGCTGAATGTGCTGGAAGGTCGTGTGGATCGTATTGAAAAACACTCTCTTAAAAATAAAGATATTGAAAAGGGTGATGAATGATGGATTTAACAAACATTTTTATGATTGCAATGGTGATGATGGTTATCGTTTTAGCGGTATCTGAAGTACTGAAAAAGACATTTAAAATTAATACACAATACATGCCAATCACATCGATAGTGATTGGTATTTTTGTTGGCTTAGTTTGTTGGCCGTTATCAGAGTATCCAGCGTATATGATGTTGATGGCAGGATTTATTGCAGGGCTTACAGCTTCTGGTACGTTTGATTTATTAAAGGCAGCTAAAAAAGAGGGTGAGCAATAATGGTAACTATTCGTAAAAAGCTAGTAACTGATGCACAGGCAGCTAAAGTCACAAACGGTAAAGGCAATGTGAAAAGATATATTGTAATTCATGAGACGGACAATACACGTTCAGGAGCAGACGCTGATGCTCACGCTCGCTTACAAGCAAACGGAAATAGTCGAGCAGCAAGCTGGCATTGGTCAATAGATGATAAAGAAGCTGTGCAATCATTTGAACATACTTGGAAATGTTGGGCTGCAGGGACTGCAACAGGGAATAATCAAGGGATACATTTTGAAATTTGCGTCAATAGTGACGGGGACTACACAAAAGCCATCCGAAATGCGGCTGAACTTGTTGCAAAAATTATGAAAGATGAAGGTATCCCTATAACAAATGTGGTTCAGCACAATTATTTTAGCGGTAAAAATTGTCCTAGAAATGTACGTGAAGGAAGAATTAGTTGGAGTCAGTTTCTTGAAATGGTCACTTCGTGCGGAGTAGGGACACAACAATCAAAACTTGTTACAGACACTAATAAATACCGTGTTATGACAGGCACATATAGTACTTTACAGGCTGCTGAAAATGTATTAGATGTGTTAAAACATCGATTCGGTTGGGTTGCTTATATTGAACAAGATGGTAAGATATGGCGTGTAAAAACAGGAACATTTACAGGTGCTGTAGCTGCTCAAGATGGGACGAATAAAATAAAGACAGCTAAGCTTGCTAAAGTTGTGAACGTTGTGGTTGCATAATAGCAAAGCCCAGACTCAATTATTTTGGACCTGGGCATTTTTATTTTTCTCTATCTCTAATTGAATGGTACTACAGCAATAAACTCGTCAACATTCATACACATAAAGGATATCCATGATTGTCGGGCTGCACTTTTAATTAACTTTCTAACTAAAAACACATTTTAATTTCAGCTTAAATTTCCTTTGAAATAGTATATACTTGTATACAAATAAACTAAAAAATATTTAAGGTTCAGGAGGAACTACATTGAAAGGTAAATTTCAAGGCTTAACTCCATACAATGAGAATGATCTATCATGTATTTGGAAAGAGGCAATTTTTATAGTAGATACCAATGTACTGTTAAATTTTTATCGTTATTCTACTAAACGTAGTTATTCAACAATATATGATATATTAAAAAGTTTTAATGAACAAAACCGATTGTATGTTCCATACCAAGTTGCATTAGAATACTTTTTCAATTGTGATAATGTAATTGATTTACAAAAACAAGGTATTCATAATTTTTCATCGCAAATTAAAGAAAAAATAAATAACTTAACTTCAGAAATACAAGATATTTCAGATACATTTAAAAAAACCCATCCATATCTAATACTTAATAATTTTAATCCTATAATGGATGACATAGTTTCTATTCAAAATAAACTTGAGGAAATTAAAAATTACGAACTTAGGTCATTAAAGTCTACAGACGAAATTCAATTAAATTTATTAAATTTATTGAAAGAATCTACTGGCGAACCATATCCGAAGGAAAAGTTAGAAGAAATTGAAAAAACAGCAGAAGAAAGATATAAGAAAAAAATACCGCCAGGCTGGGAAGATGCACAGGGCAGTACTAAAAAAGAGAGTATTCGTACATTCGGAGAATACCAGTATAATCAGAAATATGGAGACTATATATTATGGTGTCATATTATTGACAGAGTAAGAAACTCAACGGAAAAAAAACCAATAATATTTATTACTGAAGATAGCAAATCAGACTGGTGGGTAAAAAAGAGAGATAAGATTATACGTCCTCAACCTCATCTGCTAAAAGAATTCTACGATCTTACAAATGAAGAAATACTAATTTATAGGATTGATACATTCATTCAAGATGCTATCATCTATAATAGAGTAAAGGTAGATCAAGAAACTTTTGAAGAGTTATCGAAAGAATTGAATAACATCCGTAAAGAAGCTATATTAAATGTTTTAAATGATAAACCAGCAGATTCTGGTTCTATATTTGAATATGAAAATTGGGACTTTATAAAAGAATCAACTCAATATTTAAACCCTGAACAAATAGAAGAATTAGAAAAAGTGAAGGCTAAAAACAAAATAATTAAAGATGGTAAAATTTTGAATACCATGGAGTATATATCCCCTGTTGTTCTTATTTCAGAAATGGCTCAAGGTAATGTGAAAAAAACAATTATGGATAACATTGATACTATATACTCATTTGATGTGAATTTAGCTAATAAGTTTACACAAAACCTTTTATTAATCCCTAATAAGGCAGGGTCTGGGCTATCAGATTACTTAAAACTTTTAAAAGAAACTGAAGGATACATAGAGTTAATTAAAAGTTCAATGAACGATGTTTGAGGTATTCCGGAAGTAGCAAAACAAATTGTAATAAAAGTAGATCGTGACATGAAATGGCTTGAATAAAGATTACGTTGAAATATTCAATATTTAGAATGAGCAGAGTCAGGTAATTAAAAATTTTATCGTATAAAGGATTAATTTTGGTCAGATACCTATTTTATAATACATCCTGTTGTTAAGTGAGAGATGGTTAATGAGATTTTTAGTGATGTAACCATAACTATAGCTAGGGAAGATGAAGTATTGACATACTCACAACAGGCATTAAAATCGCAAGTAGAAAAATTAATTTAAAATCATCAAAATAAATATCCAGGAACTCATTTAATCGGTGAGTATCTGTTTATTTATTCATTTATACTTCAATCGTTCTATTAGAACCTAATTAAATACTTCCCTCTTTCAGAATTTAAGTGAAAATATTTATTCAATTATTATGCATAGTACTAATAAAAAATTTGCCCACAAAGGGCTTTTATTTTTGCCCACAAAATGTCCACAAGAACTAATAAAACTATCTGTTATTAAGCGGTATAAAGTTGAAGAAATGCTGTTAAATCAATGTTTGTGGTGTGTAGAAATTCTTCAAATTTAATAGGGACAGAAACCGCACACGCGTCCACGACTGGGAACGCGATGAATATTTGACGATGTACTAACAAAGAAGTGTTGGGGCTGTAAGGCTCCGACACTTATTTGTTTTTTTCATAAATGCGTACATAATAAAAAAATTTTTACTGGCAATGCTGAAATCATATTATGATATTAGCAGTTGCATTGTACTAGTAAAATAAGGGAATATAGGAGGGATAAAAATTGAAGATTAAAAGAATGGATCATATAGGGATAATTGTCAATGACCTCTCTGCTGCTAAATCGTTTTTTCTCGATTTTGGACTTGAGGTGAAAGGGGAATGGGAAATGGCAGGGGAGTTGATGGGATATGCAGCTGGGCTTTCTGACGCAAAAGTAGCGTGTGTGGGATTGGGCATGCCGGACGGTCAGACTTGGATAGAACTAATAAAATTTTATTCGCCGTTAGCTGAAGGGGATTTTCAGCAACCCTGTGCTAATACTCTGGGAATCCGACATATCGCATTTGCTGTTGAAAATATTGAAGCGATTGTTGCCAAACTAAAAAAGAACGGTAAGGAAATCTTTAGTGAGATACAGCAATACGAAGAACGCTATAAGCTTTGCTACGTGCGAGGTCCAGAGGGCATTATTTTGGAGTTAGCTGAAGAAATCAAAAAGTAATGGTGGCTATATGACGCTACACGAAAGGAGGAATACTTGATGACGAATGCTGTAGTTACTAAAGCTAAGTGTATTTTAGAAGGAATTGAGGTAGATTTGGATATAACTAAAAATTGGAGCAATGATCATTTTGATAATTATTACCTGTATTTTTCGCATCCAGATATTGAAGTACAAAAGTATTCACTGTTAGTTTTTGCTGCAGGACTAGGCAATTGGTATTTAGGTTCTGCCCATATCTTTAGACCAATAAAAGAACTAAAAAAAGATCCAGACTTCAATAAAGATAAGGTGTATCATTTTGAGAAATACATTAAATCGTTTCTTGACAATAGAGTAGCTATTAAACGAGAGTTCCCACTTTTATACAATTGTTTGGTATGGTATTTACTTAGGTTAGATAATGAAAAGCGTTTTGAATATATTTTTAGAACAGTTGATAAGCAATTATTTATAACACTTAGAGAAGTGTTATTAGAATCAGGTGTTAATCCAAATGAGTTTCGAAATAACTATAATGACGTTTTAAGAGAAGTAGGAATAACACCCTTTTTTAGATGAAGTATAATGCTTAGATTAAGAGATACAGTAAAATAGAAATTTGAAAAAATTTTTTTAGATAAGCTTCGAAAAATTCAAAGGTACGAACAGACAGGGTCATAACCTGCTTTGTGCGTGTCTTTTTTTAATTCTACTGATAGGTTGGGTCATTACTGTAAAGAATAGCCACGGGAATTTTTTTGGAAAAAGTTGCACAAATTTAAATTTTGTATATAATGTGTATATAGTATATATACATTATGATGAATTTGGAATGCTAAGTGAATTATAGAGAGGAGATTAGATGATAGGAACTGATAAAGTATATAACAATCAACTTGGAAAACGATGGGTGCTTACCATTGGTGTATTTTTGATTGTTCAATTGATTTTTATCGCTATTGATGGCACTTTACTGGAGCCAAAAATCAACGATAGTGGCAACTTATTTGCCAGAATTGCAAGATGGATACTCGATTTGACGCTCTTTACTAAATGGATTGCTCCTTATTCTTTTCCATTTTTTAATTTGGTCACAACAGTTCATGTAATTGCCATTCTCATTCAAGCAGTACATGACATTATACAAAGAGGTTTTCAACATAGGAAGAAGAGGGATTAGCATGCAAATAATTATTTCCAATAGTTCAAAGGAGCCGATTTATGAACAAATTACAAATCAAATGAAATCGTCTATTTTAGCTGGGGAGCTACAGGAGGGTGCAGCCATACCTTCGATGCGCAAACTCGCACAGGATTTACAAATTAGTGTGATCACGACTAAACGTGCTTATGAGGAATTAGAGAAAGCAGGCTTTATCTATTCTATTGTTGGAAAGGGTTCTTTTGTCGCAGAGCAAAATCTTGAAGTAATTAGAGAGAAAAAACAGAAAGTCATTGAGGAGCAGTTGAGTGCCGTTATAACGAATAGTAAGGAAATTGGCCTGTCACTCGATGAATTGCATCAATTATTGGATATTTTATCTGAGGAGTGAGATGAGTGGAAAATGTAATTGAGTTAAAAAACGTAACTAAGCATTTTAAAGGTTTTTCAGTGAAAAATATTGATTTACAAGTAAAGCAAGGGTTTGTAACAGGATTTATAGGGGCAAATGGGGCTGGGAAATCGACAACGATAAAGATGATGATGAATTTATTAAAGGCAGATGCAGGGGAAGTGAAGGTTTTTGGGTTAGACTACAAGACCCATGAGAAGGCAATCAAGGAACGCATTGGGTTTGTATATGATGGCAATATATTTTTTGAAGGGCTCAACTTAAAAGATATCAAGCGTATTGTTGCACCGGCTTATAAAAATTGGGATGATACATTATTTTATCACTATGTGGAACAATTCGAACTACCGATGAATAAAGCAGTGAAAACTTTCTCAAAAGGAATGCAAATGAAGGCTTCGTTGGCGATAGCCTTATCACATCATGCCGAGCTAATACTCATGGATGAGCCAACAGCAGGTTTAGATCCAATTTTTAGACGGGAACTGTTGAATCTCTTACAAGAGTTAATGATTGATGGGAATCGTACTATTTTCTTTTCCACGCATATTACCACAGACTTAAATCGAATTGCAGATTATATAGCTTTTATACAAAAAGGACAATTAGTGTTTAATAAGTCCATTCATGATGTTACAGAAAACTATGCTATTGTAAAAGGAAGAGTGGATCTGCTGGATCGAGATACAGAACAAGCCTTTGTACACATTCATCGTGCAACTACAGGTTTTGAAGCATTAACGGATAATATTAGCGCAGTGAAAAATATTTTCGGGGAGTCCGTTATCATTGACCCAGCATCATTGGAAGATATTATGTATTACATGAAAGGGAGAGAAAGCTATGTTTAATTTAATCTGGCGCGATGTAATCATGCAAAAAAAGCTACTCTTAACGTTTATTCCTTTTATAGCATTCTTTATTTTTATGGATTCGCATCCTGCTCTTATCTTTTTAGTAGCTAGTATTTTTATTCCTTTTAATGCTTATGCTTACGATGAAAAAGCAGAAACAAATATACTATTAAATTCTTTACCATACACACGTAAAGAAATTATTGCTTCACGCTATCTTGGAGCACTAGTTTATATGATTTTATCCATTGCCGTGACAAGCTTAGCATTAATGGTCTTTAATAAAACGTTTTCACTAACGGATATCGCAATTTCTGTAGGGTTATTTATATTATTTGTTTCCCTTACTTTGCCAATGTTTTATATATTTAAACCAGGTTATATCACAATGGTTATTATGATTAGTTTCATCCTTTTAGCAGGTATAGGACCGTCTATTGTTATCTTTTTAGCTGAACATTTAACAGCCATAACGGATTTTATTATCCACTTATCCATTACAACAATTTATATAGCTGCAACAGTGGTGATTTTGCTAGTATTTTTACTTTCGTGGGGTATTACTACAGCAATTTACCAACGAAAAGCATTTTAATCGATGTCCTGCTTCGTTCACCGATTTCAGCACGGCAAATTATACAACATAAAGGGGAATTAGCTTTGTACTATTATGTAATTGATGCTTTTACAGAGATAAAGTTTGGCGGAAATCCGGCAGGCGTAGTGATTTATGAACATTTAAACGAAGAATTTATGCAAAAGTTTGCTGCGGAGGTTCGCTTTTCAGAAACAGCCTTTATTAAAAAAATAGACAATAATCATTTTGATATAAAATTTTTCACACCAACTTCCCAAGTAGCACTGTGTGGCCATGCTACAATAGCCTCCTTTAAAGCGCTATTGGACTGTCAAGCGATTGAAGATAACCATACTTACTATATGAAAACACTGGCGGGCACACTGGCTGTTGAAGTGAATCAATCATTTTTTATGATGGAGCAAGCTGAACCAAGACTCGGAAAAATCTTTGATGATTATGATAAGCTGTCTACTCTTTTTAATATGGATAAAGAGCAAATTGGCGATAACCATTTTAAACTAGTGCCTCAAGCTGTAAGCACTGGGCTTTGGGATATTATGCTTCCAATCAAAACAAAAGATGCATTATACGCGTTAAACCCTGATTTTAATGCCCTTACGCAATATGCCAAACGCCATAACATAGGAGGCGTTCATGCATTTACACTGGACACAGATAGTGGAATAGCAGAGAGTAGAAACTTTTGCCCGCTCTATGGGATTGATGAAGAAGCAGCAACAGGGACTTCCAATGGTGCATTAACGTATTATCTTCTTCATAATCGCGTGCTAACGAAATTTAATGAAGAATTCACGTTTTTGCAAGGCTATAGCATGGGCAGACCTTCTACCATTATCACTAAATTAATACATAATAATGATCCAAGAGTGATGGTGGGAGGAAATGCCATAATCTTGACAAAAGGCGAATTATACTAGACAACACTACTAAAAAACTCCTTGGGCAGGACAAATTCTTCACTTTATTAAAAGGGGAAATCTCGGTAGAAGTTTGCAAATTAGCATGGATTTTCAATAAGTCCCTGTCGTAGCAAAAAAGTGTTAGAATTGCCGGCAGTTATCCTAACACTTTTTCATCATTTTTAAATTGCGTTACATTTGTGGGGCATCCATACCAAAGTTTGCCCATTCCTCTTTTGAAGGGCCATAAATGCCTGGAACGTTTAAACCAGCCTGTCGCATAAGAACGCTCATTTGCCCGCGATGGTGACTTTGATGTTGCATTAAAAACAATAATAGTGATCCATTCGGTATTTCTTGGCCTAGAAATTGTATATATTCCGTCATTGTCTTGTCTTTCCATTGCGTTGTTAATGCATGGATAAATGCACTACTAGCTTGGTGATAACAGTCTGCTATATAATGAGCCGAGGTAGGGACGGGATAATCGACTGTTGGAGCTTCAAACGTTAAGTTTGTATTGGATGTAATAATATGAATAGCAGTTACAGTATGCCAAGCAATGCGTCCTAAAGTCCAATTATCTGATGTGATGGTTTGTGTAAGGGATTGGTCCGTCAGCGTGTTGAGGTATTTTTGTGTGGCACTCGCTTCAAATGCCCAAGATTGTATAAAATGGTCTACAGTTTGGAACATTAAAACCCTCCTAAAATATAGTTTTATTTCTATACATATCAATTTTATCCTCGATTGCATGAAATAACATTATGTTTTTATAAATAATTAAAAACCAGCTCGATTGATGATTTGAGCTGGTTTTTTGGTTACTGTTCTTGCATTATAGGAGAAGTTATTCTTTTGATGTGTCTTCTGTTTTATTGTGATCTTGCATATGTTCTTTGTGTGTAGATGGTGCTTCCGTATCATTGGGCTCTGTTTTATCTTTTGATGTACCACATCCAAATAATAGTCCTGTTGCTAGAATTGCTGTAAATGTACCGATAAATAATTTTTTCATTCATTCACCTCATAATGTTTATACTTTTATTCTTGCCCTATTTTTTTACTTCATACATCGTTGCTTTGCAAAAAGATTACCGAGATTCTATTGTGTATATTGATGGTTTGTCAGGAGAAATATTATTCAAAGTTTTAGAAACAGAAAATGGCTAAAAAAGCTATATTTTAAAGTGCGTTTTACAAAAAGAGGCATTTGACAACTAACAGTTTATAGCTATTTGAAATCCTTCTATGCTAAGAACATGACAAGCAAACTGTTAGAGCTAGTAATAATGTGAGAGATTAATTGATAATGAATATCCATAATTGTATAATTTAACGAAAATAAGAGGAGAAGTCGTTATTACTATACTGGGGGAATCAATATGCCTTGTAAAAGCTGCTTAGTTTTAGAGTTACAGTTTGACATACAGTTAAAGGGACAACAAAATCTATCACTGATGGAAAAGGTAGTCAATTATTTTAAAAGAAGAGGCTTGTTGATTTCGGTAAAGGATGATTTTTTTATTATTCAAGAGTCAGGCGTCAGGGAGTTGCTTGATTTTTGCCATGATTATATGGATTTAGCGCAAGTTTATTTTCGTTTTGACAATAGAACGTGGCAACCTATTACAGAAATCGAGCCGATTTTAGAGATGAAGTGGATTGATGAAGTAATCAGGAAGAAATCTGTTATTAGCTTCTCTCAACCGATTATCGATGCAAATGAAGAAATTTATGCTTATGAAATATTATCTAGGTTTCCAAGAGAGGATGGTTCTCTAATCTATCCTAATGAAATTTTTACTGCTGCGAGAAGTCGTGGACGGTTATATGCTCTAGATCGCATATGTAGAATGGCGGCAGTGCGCTATTCAGCAGTATTAAAGAAAAAGACATTTATAAACTTTATTCCCACGTCTATTTATTCCCCAGAGTTTTGTTTACAAACAACAGTACAATTAGCAAATCAATTAGGCATTGATCCGAATCAGTTTGTTTTTGAAGTAGTCGAATCAGACAAAGTCGATGACATTGAGCATTTAAAATCAATTCTCAATTACTATAAACAAAAGGGCTTTCAATATGCCTTGGATGATGTTGGGGAAGGGTACAACACGCTGGAAATGCTTGCAGACTTAAAGCCTCAATATATGAAATTGGACATCAAATATGTTCAAGGTGTTAGCGGAAATAGTGAAAAGCAAGCAGTAGCCAAGCAGTTTTTAGCGAAGGCCTTTGAAGTGAATGCGATTCCGTTAGCAGAAGGTATTGAGAGCAGAGCGGATTTTGAATGGTTAAAGGAAAATGGCTATCAGCTTTTTCAAGGTTACCTCTTTGGAAAACCGA
The DNA here is from genome assembly GCF_038593855.1 of Lysinibacillus sp. FSL M8-0337. NCBI lineage: Bacteria > Bacillati > Bacillota > Bacilli > Caryophanales > Bacillaceae > Lysinibacillus > Lysinibacillus sp. FSL M8-0337. The sequence continues at coordinate 1,357,200 of NZ_CP151996.1, forward strand.
GCATACATCCTCAACGGAAACTGTAAAAACATAAACAACAATATCTTGAATGAAGCTTATCTTGTACAAGCTTTTGTTCAAGGTATTTTTTTTGCATTTTTTAGCTTCTTTATTATTTGCAAATTTTTGTACAGCAGTTGTATACTTGTTGTAGAATTCTTGTATAATATAAAACTGGATTACTTATACAAGAACGTGACCATTTAAAACAACTTTGCAAATACTAGCTAACTTAAGGATATAGGGAGGTTTTATGATGAAAAAGAACAAAGAAATCATTATTGTCGGAGCTGGCCCGGGTGGGTTAGCATCAGCGATGTTGCTAACTGCAAAGGGTTTCAATGTAAAAGTATTTGAGAAAAAGAATTATATTGGTGGGAGAACGAGCGAAATACAGCTAGGCGAATACAAGTTTGATATGGGCCCTACATTTTTAAATATGCTATATATTGTAGAAGAGATTTTTGAACTTACTGGAAGAAATATTCATGATTACATAGAGCTAATTGACTTGAATCCTATGTATGAGCTGATTTTTAGTGATAAAAAAATTAAAATGACACGTGACAGAAACGAAATGATTCGCCAAATAAATGAGCTTTTCCCGGGAAATGAAGGAAGCTATGAGCGATATATGAAGGAAACAAATCGCAAATTAGAAAAATTAGCCCCTGTTTTACAAACGAGTATGAATCGCTTTACAGATTTACTTCAACCAAAGGTTTTAAAAGCATTAGGAGAGCTAGAAGTCGGTAAATCTTTAATTGATACATTATCGCGCTATTATAAACAAGAAGAATTACAGCTTGCGTTTACTTTCCAAGCGAAGTATCTTGGTATGTCTCCTTGGGAAAGTCCAGGTGCCTTTTCGATCCTCTCTTATATTGAGCATGCCTATGGCGTGTATCATGTTAAAGGTGGCTTGAACAAGTTAACACAAGCGATGGCTAAAGTTGTACGTGAAAATAATGGAGAAATTTTTACAGGCATTGGTGTATCAAAATTATGGTTAGAAGGACGTAAAGTAAGAGGTGTTATTTTAGAAAATGGTGAAAAAGTTGCGGCTGATGATGTCATTATTAACGGAGACTTTGCTCATGCCATGACGAATCTAGTAGAACCAGGTGTACTAAAAAAATATTCGAAGGAAAAGTTAGACAAGAAAAAATACTCTTGTTCAACATTTATGTTATATCTAGGTGTCAATAAAACATTTGATTTGCCACACCATACAATTTGGTTTGCTGAGGACTATCGTCAAAATGTGGAAGATATTACAAATGCCAAAATATTATCAGACGACCCTTCCATTTATATCCAAAATGCTGTGGTGACTGATCCAACAGTTGCACCACAAGGGAAATCAACGCTATATATTCTTGCACCTGTACCGAATAACTTTAGTAATATCGAATGGGAGAAATGTGAAAAAGACTATCGTGATATGTTAATAGGAATGCTTGAACAGAAACTTGGGATTGATAATCTTGCACAATATATTGAAGAAGAAAAAATGATTTCGCCAAGAGGTTGGGAAGAGGAAATTGATGTATATAAAGGGGCGACCTTTAATCTAGGACATCAGTTAACACAAATGCTAACATTCCGTCCTCATAATAAATTTGAAGAGTTGGATCATTGCTGGCTAGTAGGAGGAGGTACGCATCCAGGAAGTGGATTACCTATTATTTTAGAGTCGGCACGTATTACGGCAAATGGTATTTTAAGAAAAGAGAAGATGACGGAATTCGCTATAAAGCCATTACCAAAAGTAGAACTCTTTGACCCTAAAATGCCAAAAGGACATGGTAACGGAATCGATGCGGTACAAATTTAATGATAAATCTAGTAATCTAGCGTTTTCCTTTCATCGCACCGGAGTAATGTCTAAGGATTAAGTTCATAAGGTTAGTATGAATCTTTTTAAAAATACAAAAAGGTGGGGTAGCACAACTTTATGAGATGGCAACATCATATTTTTTATTTTTTTCTTATTTGGTATAGCTTCGGTGTGATTTTAGTAGGGTTTAATCTATTGCCAACATGGCTTGAATGGGCAAACAGTGTCTTTATTATCACAGCGGGTGTGCTTGGGGTTATTTATTTTTTTAGGGGATTTGGCGCAATTTATGGTGTGAGTATTAGTACACTCATTTTTATCACAACGTTTATTGTCGAATATTTAGGATCTACCCATTCCATTCTTTTTGGCTCTTATCATTATACGCAATATTTCGAACCTAATCTTTTTGGCGTGCCTATTGCAATCGGTTTCGCTTGGATTATGGTGATTGCCACTTCCCATGCGATAGTGCATATTGTTCGTCTACCAAATAGGTGGATTCGCTCTATTATTGCGAGTCTATTAGCGGTGGTGTTTGATTTAGTACTTGATCCTGTTTCCTTTAAAGTCAAAGAATATTGGGTATGGGAACAGGGCGGGTATTATTATGACATTCCATTTACCAATTTTCTTGGCTGGTTTTTAACTGCTTTGGTTTTACATATCGTCATAGGGCTCTTTGGCAACTTGCTAAACGTAGATAAGCAGTGGCAACAACGAATGGTCCTTTTATATAGCTTAATGATTTGTATGTTTGCATTTATCGCCCTGTTAAACAAACTCTATTTAGCAGCAATCATTCCAGTAATCGTTTTAGCTATCCTACTTGTAACTATGAAGCGAGATGAACATTATGTTTGAAGCAAAAAAAAGTAAAGTGGCTGCTTGGATGTTTCACCTCGTGCAACAAAGGTTATTAACTCGCTATTTTCATAAAATTTGGCTTGCTATAGAGGAGCCCTTGCCAAAAAATGCCCTTTTTATTGCGAATCATAGTAGCTGGTGGGATGGACTTATATTTTTTCAACTGGAAAAGCGACAGAAAGTACCGCCAATTTATATGATGACGCATGAAGATGGCATAAAACAAGTACCGATTTTTAAATGGATCGGTGCTTTTTCTGTCAATCCACATAGTGCAAAACATGTGATGCAATCGCTCCGTTATGCACAAATGTTATTAAATGAAGAAAAAAGTGTTGCCTTGTTTCCACAAGGGGCAGAGGTTCATTTAGAAGCACGCCCATTACAATTTCAAAAAGGGGCCGCTTTTTTAGCGGGAAAATCTCCTCGAATACCTGTTATTCCAGTCACGATATACTATACTTTTCGCCATATGATGAAGGGGGAAGTATGGATTTCTATCGGAGGTCCCATCGAGATAGAAGGAAAAAACAATGAAAATCTTACACAGCATTTTGAGGAAATCATGACAGCCCAATTGAATTCGTTGAAGCAAGATGTAGTTACAAATCACTACGAAAAATATATCAATATATTATGAGGTGTGAATTTGATTATTTTAATGAGCATCTTACTAGGTTTTTGCATATGGACGATTATAAATCTTACTTTCTTACCTAACTTAAAAAGTGACTTCACCTTGCATGAATATCCCTTGATTTCAGTCTTAGTGCCGATGAGAAATGAAGCAAGAAATGTGCAAAAATGTATTGCCATGCTGAAAAATATTCGCTATGAAAATATAGAAATAATAATTTATGAAGATCAATCGACTGATAGCACATATTCATTATTACTTCAAGAAATTGGGGATGATACTAGATTTCAAGTTATTCGTGGCGAACCATTAAAGGAAGGCTGGATTGGAAAAGTACACGCCTGTTATCAGCTCCGTCAACATGCACATGGTCGTTTCTTAGCTTTTATCGATGCAGATGTGACACTTCATCAACATACGCTTACTTATGCAATAGCAAGAGCTAAACAATACAATGCGTCACTAGTTACAGGGTTTCCAAAATTCTATTATACAAATTGGCTTGATAAAATGCTTATTCCAATGATGCATTTTATTGTCTATTTCCATTTACCAATTGCTCTTGCAAACTATACCAAAATTCAGGCTACCACAGCTGCAAATGGAGCATTTATGTTTTTTGAAACGGCAAGTTATGACCATGTAGGCGGACATGCGGCAGTAAAAAGCTCTTTAGTAGAAGATATACATATTGCACAAAGGCTGAAACGGCATGGCTATCGTGTATTACTGACCAATGTTACGGATTGTGTGCATTGTCATATGTATGAAACGAGTAAAGAGACGTGGGAAGGTTTTTCTAAAAATATTTTTGTAGGAATTGGTCGATCGATCCCAATGGCAATGGGCTTAACATTATTTTATTCGCTATTGTATATCGTGCCATTGATCTTTGGTGTGTATGGTGTGACGACATGGCAACCACTTTTCATACTTCCTTTTATTATCACAGTTATACACAAAATGATTTGTGATATAGCAAGTAAAACACCAATCGTTTATAGTTTGGGTATTTCGGGGTCTGTTGTGGCGTTGTTATGTATTTTATGGCGTTCAGTTGTGTTATCGAAAACAGGGGGAGCTTATACTTGGAAAGGCAGGTCTTATAAATGAAGGTTAGTATTATTGGTGGTGGGTTAGGCGGGCTTGCCTGTGCCATTTCACTTGCACATAAAGGATATGATGTGCATTTATTTGAGAAAAATAGTACGTTGGGCGGTAAAATGCGACCAATTACGTTAGGTGACTACTATTTTGATTTTGGACCGAATACGATAACGATGCCCTATGTCTTTAATCAAGTAATTGAACAAACAGGTGTTGATGCAGCCCCTTATTTTCGCTTTGTGGAGGTACAACCACATATGAAAAATGTAGGAGTAAATGGCGAAACATTTTATTTGTCAAATAATCGAGCGTTTATGATTCGTCAGTTACAGCATTTAGATCCACATGGGGCAAAAAATTATCCAGCCTTTATTACAGAAATATCTCGACTATACTTTTTAGCAAGACAGCATTTTTTAAATAAAGCTTTTCTATCAAAAAAGGATTTTATATCTCCGAAACTAGCCAACGCGCTTATAGCAGTTCGACCCTTTGAAACATTGGAAAAGTTTTTGCAACGTTATTTTACGAATCCTTTTGTTTTGCAATGTTTTATGCGCTATGCAACGTATATTGGGTCGTCTCCGTATAAGACACCTGCCACATTTGCGATGATTGCTTATTTAGAACTTGTGGAAGGCGTTTATTATGTACCGGGTGGGACAGCTTCAATTGCCAAAGGTTTTGAAAGGCGTGCACGCGAGCTTGGGGTGAAAATTTATACGAACAGTGAAGTAACAAATATTGATATAGACAATGGTGTAGCAAAAAGTATTGAACTCAAACAGGGTGAGAAAATTTTTAGTGACTTATTGGTAGTCAATGCAGATATTTTACAGGCAATGCCAACGTTAATGGACAGTAGCTTACACGCAAAGAAGAAGCAGATTACTCCATCGTCCTCGGTTTTCGTTATTCTAGCAGGCTTAAATAAAAAGATAGCATCTTTGAAACATCATAATGTCTTTTTCTCACCAAACTATTTTAACGAGTTTGAGCAACTATTTGAGCAAAAGGTTTATGTAGACGAGCCGACAATTTACATTTGCAATTCATCTAAAACAGATGTGACTCGTTCTCCTAAAGGCGATAATTTGCTTATTTTAGTGAATGCACCCGCTGGGCAAACACCACCTGACCAATATGATGAAAAAATAATGAAACAACTTGAGCGATATAGCATTTATATAAAAGACGCCATTGTACAAAAGCAAATTATTACGCCACAAACGATTGCACAAGATTTCAATAGCTATCAAGGTGCTTTATATGGGTATGCATCCAATAGTTTTCGCAGTGCTTTTTTTCGTCATCCCAATAAGAGTTCGATTGCATCAAACTTATACTTTGTAGGTGGCAGTACGCATCCAGGAGGGGGATCACCTCTTGTGACATTAGGTGGTATGCATGTAGCCGATGCAATTGTCAATCAACATTAGCGACAGTGATTGAAAGGACATTCGCAGTTTTTATAGAATTGTTATAAGTGGGGTAGTAGAGAAGGGAGAGATCATATGGGGCAAGTTAAAATATATGGTATGAAAGATAGCTTAAATCCTATTAAGGCAACATTATCGACGATTATTCATGCATGTATGATGGAGGCACTTGCATTGCCTTCAGATAAGAAATTTCATCGTATTTTTCCGATGGATAAAGAAGATTTTTTCTTTCCAAGTGATAGAAGTGATGCCTATACCATTATTGAAATAAGCATGTTTGAAGGTCGAACAGTGGAAACGAAAAAGCAATTATTTACATTGCTATTTGACAAGATTCATAGTGAACTGCGTATAGCGCCTCAAGATATCGAAATTACGATTTTTGAAACGCCAAAGCATAATTGGGGAATAAGGGGACTGCCTGGAGATGAGTTAACATTAACTTATAACGTAAATATATGAGTTTTTGTATAGGTAGATTGAAATGACAGACCCTTGTAACAAACGGTTATCGAAATTTACTTAGGCAAGTACTAAACAAAAAGGGTTGAACAACGTGATAAGAAAAGGCTACTTCATAGACAAAGAAAACAATCAGATGTTTCACGATGAAGTATGCGTATCAAGTGAAATTTACGCTAATAATGTTACGTTACGGGAACTTGAACAAATGATTTTTAGTGGCGAATTAGAAGAAATTTTTATCTGTCACTATCAAACGGAACGAATAAGTAAGTTAGAGCGTTTAGTAATGCATGATGTTAAGTCTGAATGGCGTACAAAGTATAAAAATAATATTAGCCTAGATGATGAAGCTTGCTTAAATGATTTTCCTAATGCTATTGCTTTTTTGTAGAGCTTTGGAAAAGCGCTAAAGGTACTACTATTTTAGTGTTATTTCAATGTCATTAAAAATCAACCATTAGTAAAAATATTTTAGTAGCGGAGGAGAAAAGCTTCTTCCTAAGTGGATAACAGCAAAAAAAGTGTTAGATTGATTGTGGTCAATCTAACACTTTTGCATTTTCTAGCTATTTTTTATTTGTTTATTTCTATAATTTAATTGTCCAACCGAATGAATCTTCAAGCGTGCCATTTTGGATGCCTGTTAATGTATCGTAAAGCATTTGTGAAATTTCACCAATTTCACCGTTGTTAATTAGAATTTTTTCGTCGCGCCATTTCAACTCTCCGACAGGTGAAATAACCGCTGCCGTGCCCGTACCAAATGCTTCTTCCAAAGTGCCGTTATGATAGGCTTCAACCACTTCATCAATTGAAATACGACGTTCTTCGACTGGGATGTTTTTTGCTTTTAATACGTGCAGCATCGAGTCACGCGTAATACCTGGTAAGATGCTTCCGTTTAATGCTGGCGTAATTACAGTACCATTTATTTTGAAGAAAATATTCATGCTTCCTACTTCTTCAATGTAACGGTGTTCCTTGCCGTCAAGCCATAATGTTTGAGAGTAGCCTTCCTTATGCGCAATTTCTTGTCCTTTCAGGGCACTTGCATAGTTACCAGCGGTTTTTGCTTCGCCAGTTCCCCCCACGACAGCCCGTACAAAGTGCTGTTCCACCATGATTTTGACTGGATTAATGCCTTCTTTGTAGTAAGAACCCGATGGCGACATAATGATAATAAATTGATAACTATTCGAAGGGTGTACGCCCAAGTGAGGCTCAGTTGCAATAATAAATGGACGGATATAAAGAGATGTTCCTGGTGCAGTTGGAACCCATTCGCGATCCAATGTTACTAATTGCTTTAACGCCTCTAATGCAAGTTCTTCATCAATTGCTGGAATGACGATACGCTCATTTGAATGATTTAAGCGGTTGAAATTACGGTCTGGGCGGAATAATAGAACTCCGTTATCTACTGTTGCATAAGCTTTTAAGCCTTCAAATACAGCTTGTCCATAATGGAAGACCATTGCTGATGGATCGATAGAAAGCGGCTGATACGGGATAATGCGTGGATCATGCCATCCCATTCCTTCTGTATAATCGACTATAAACATGTGATCTGTAAAAAATTGTCCGAACCCTAATTGGTCTACTGCAGGTTTTTCTTTTGGGTTTGTTGTTAATTCTTTTTTAATTTCTAACATCGTCATATCCTCCGCGTCTTATGTCATTAGGTGATTTATCTATAATACTTAATAATACTGTTTATTTTAAATTAATGAAATACTAAGAATCTACTAATAATTAATAAAATTGCTGAAATATTTATTTAATTCAACAAATTCCAACATTACATAGATAAAGAAATGTTTTTTCAGGTGAGCAACACGTACTTTAGTTGTGACGTCCGATAGGCATGATTAGAATCTTCAGCTTTCACATGCTAACTATGTATGTAATTAGCACGTCGAAACGATTATGATTGAAGTAAAGGTTTGGAAATTAAAGTGGGGGGTACCTGTCCAAAGATAGCATAAAAAGACAGGATGATATTAATTGAATACGATAATCTTGAAGTAAGGAGTGAGGGCATTTGAGTTGGATTGAGTCGATTCAAAAGGCAATAAATTATATAGAAGAGCATTTACATGAAAGCATTACGATGGAACAAATAGCACAAGAAGTAAATGCCTCTGTTTTTCATTTTCAACGGACATTTTCTATTTTAACAGATATGTCTATCGCAGATTATATTAGACGAAGAAGATTAACGTTGGCTGCCCAAGAGTTAATCAATACGGATAGTAAAGTAATCGACATCGCCTACAAATATGGCTACGACTCTCCTGAAGCATTTACCAAAGCGTTTCGTAAGCAGCATAATGTAACGCCAAGTGAAGTACGTAAACAGCAAGGACCATTACAATCATACAATCGCCTGATTATCCAGGTGACTTTGAAGGGAGCAGAACCAATGAAATATAACATTGTAGAGAAAGAAAAGTTTCAAGTTGTGGGTGTCAAAAGAACGTATAATTGCCAAACAGGTGAGAATTTACAAGGCATACCTCAATTTTGGAATGAACTAAATGGGCAAGGTATGGACGAGCAATTATTTACTTTAAACAACGGGCAAATCAAAGGGGTACTGGGTGTGTGTGTACCAGATGAAAACTATAAGGATAATCATTTAATAGACTATTGGATTGCAACGGATCACGTAGGGGAAGTACCTGAAAATATGTTAGCAATGGAAGTACCAGCATCGAAATGGGTTGTCTTTGAAGTGCGAGGCCCGATGCCAGATGCAATGCAAAATGCTTGGAAGAAAATTTTCTCGGAATGGTTCCCATCCAATCCATATGAACCTGCTGGAACAGCTGAATTAGAGGTTTATACGGATGAAGACCCTACAAGTGAAAATTTATATTCGGAAATTTGGATACCGATTAAGTAGTAAAGCGGTGTCAGGCACGCAAACAATTCTCAAACAATTTGTATTTTAATACTAATGTTAATGGTGAAGTTAAAAACGGTACTATATCGAAACGACCTTCGAGTCTATTCAAGATTTTCGTTACTTGTTGAACAGTGAGCGGGTCAAAGATATACGAGCTTTTTAAACATTCCACTGGACAAGCTTAAGCAATTGGAGCCTGCACGTAAGGCACCAATACAAAGCCGTGAATACTTCGCCTTAAGTGATGAGGAGAAAGTTAGACCTCAAAGGCTTCGCTTCCGCTTTAGTGCAAAATATGAAGCTCACAGAAGCTCATACACGTCATACTGCGAAGTTTGCTCTCGTTACACCCTCGGTTACTCGAAAGACTACGCTACGGAGCTTGTATTACGTATTTTGGATAATACCGAGGATCACAATATTGCATTGAATTGGAGCAAATGGAAGGAAGAAACGGAGCGAGTTATTGGCATTACCCAAGTGAGTTCATAAACATGATGTAACGATTCTACTCGCTCCAGGAGATACGAAAGCAAGTGAGTAAGCATGAATATTACAGCTATTGGAGAGTAGGCTAAAGCTCTCCTTTGGCTCGTTTTCCGCTTAACTTATAACCACTTAATAATCAGTTATATCAGTACAGATAAACAGAAAAAATATAAAGTATGATGTAAAGGCTCTATCAGTTATAGCAAATAATTATGATATTAAGTACTCAATCAAAATATTCTAACAATAGTAGTACAATCCAAGGCCATGGTTTGTGCTACTATTTTTTTATAGTAGAAGTGAAGGAAAGCCGACCAGCCTCTGGGATCATTCAAGAATCCCCATTATAAACCGGCTAACTTCACATCCTTATTAGAAGCAGTTTAGTATGTTGGGTCTAAGAGATCGTGTATAAGAAAATGGAGTCGATAAGGTCAGGTGGAGACTTCTATGATTGGCTTTGAAGGAGAAAATTTGTATGAAACATGTCATCGCACTTGGTATTAGTAGGTAGTAAAGGGAAAAGTACAATTGCCATTTATGCCGACTATAAACATTGTGAATTTAAGGTGAGTTATATCATACGCTTGTTGATTTTGAGAAGCTACACAAACGCATCGAAGAGATAACTATACTTGACGGACAAACGCTAGAAATTGTGTTTGAAGCCACAGGTGTTTATTCAAAATGTGTAGATAAATTTCTACGCGATTACAATCATACATACTGCCGTTTGAATCCGCTTGAACCGCACTTACAAATGGCTTCAATGCGTAGAAACAAAACCGATGTGTGTGATGCTCATGAATCAGCGAAAACACATTTTAAAATGAATCCTAGAACGACATATGTACAAGAATTATGAACAAATGCGTGCGATTACACGCTATTACGATGAAATTTGATTCACTGATTTATGTAATCATACGCGAAAAGAGGCCTCTGATTGGGTTTCATCCGACACGAGGAAATCACAATCAACCTTGAAACGTAAGTCTGTACGAAGGCGTGTTATCAAATCTTTGATAAATGGAATATGTTCAGTGATCCGAATGATTAATGAATAAATCATTGCTGGATAATTAAGCCTTTGTGGAGCACCTAAATGGAATTTTTTCATGACAACATTAAGAATTGTATGTTGTTATTGTTTTCAGAAGAAGAAAAAATGTCATTAGATGTTGATCAAAATCTTATTTTTTCGATTTGTGAAATATATTAGATGGTTAGAATTTATTATCAAGTTGCTACGGATATATTAAAAAAAGATTTAGAATGGCGTGATGTGATTGATATTGAAAAGATTAAGAGATCGTTATGGATAATTTAGTATTTTATATGTTTAAATAAACATCGTTTATTAGAGTTATAAATATAGAATTATTGATATTTTTTTAGTTGAAAATGTCTAAAAACTCGTCTAAAATAAGAGTTATAAAAAACGTATTGGTTTAGACTTATAGGTGGTGTATGTTTTTAGATGAGTAGAGTTATTGGTTATGGTCGTGTAAGTACTCATGAGCAAAATTTGGATATGCAATATCAGGCTATTGAGCAGTATGCTCTAGAAAAAGGTATGTCTTTAGTTTTTTTTTCTGAGAAGATTTCATCTAGAAAAGATAAACGTATCGAACTTCAAAATGCATTAAAGGCTGCAGTTGAAGATGATATTTTTGTAGTTTATAAATTGTATCGTTTAGCAAGATCCACTAAAGAATTATATGAGTTAACTGAATTGTTTCAGAAAAAAGGTATTCATTTTGTAAGTTTAAGTGATTCTTTTGATACAACAACTCCTACAGGAAAGGCTATGTTTGGTATGCTGGCTGTTTTTGCTGAATTTGAACGTGATATTATACAACAACGTACTAAGGCAGGTTTAGAAGCAGCTAGAAAGCGTGGCCGAATTGGTGGTAGACCTAAGATAGAGGAAGTTACGAAAAGAAGAGTTGTTGCATTATTTGAATCTGGTGAAAGTGCAATAGATATTGCAAAAGCATATGGTATTAGTCGAGCTACAGTTTATAATATAATAAATGATGAAAATAGAGCATAAGTTCTTATTCAGGTATAATAAAAGCACAGAACATATTTTGTTCTGTGCCGATTTTTATTCATTCCAAAATGTAGCTGGTAAAGGAATTTGAAGTTTTTTGTTTATTTTTTTTCCACCAAATTGAGTGAAATAGGTAAAGAAATCTTGGCCATTAACTAAATAAAAGTGTTTTATGATAATTTGATTATTTATTACATCGCCAAAGAATATAGCATATCGTACATCACACATATGAATCGGTTGATGATTTAGTTGTGGAATGTCTAAAGGTTCTTCATCACTAGGCAGGAATAAACCTAAATCAATAGTTTGAGAAGTTTGTAATTTTACTTCAAGTAATTGGTGTTTCACATCAGGGAAATCGCCATTATCTTTAAAGTAGCTATAACCTAAAGCTTCACAAATTAATTTATGAAGATGTCCTCCTCGATTGCGTTCTTGTGTTGCACCGATGTAAGGAATAGTTTTACCAACGATATTTTTTAATTTATCGAATATTAATTCGATTGGCATTAGTTCGTCTTCTTTAGGGTCAGACGTTGGTGATGTGAATTTATCAAAGATATTGTATTCTTGAGTAATATTATTGATGAATTCAGTGTCATTTGATAGAAGTACAGCTGGCTCTTTATGAGCATGCGAATAACGTGCTTGATATTTTTGAGTGAGTTTACCAGTTGTATCTAATTTAGCTAAAACGTCTCCAGTAACGACTTTAATTTTAGTAATTATGTCATCTTCTGAAATACGGATTAAAACGTAGCGTCGAGATGGAGAAATTTCTTCATTCCATATCTGTAAGTTGTTTGATTTTTGGGTATATACGTCAAATTTTTGACATAAAAATCGTGGTTGTGTTTTTTTAAAGGATTTAGGAACAGGATAACCTAAAGCCTCACAAACTTGAGATTTCACAATTTTAGAACGTGTGCGTAGTGCAAACCCATCTAGATTGTAGCCAGCTAATTGGTCTGTTAAAAGATATTCCATTTCATTAGCTGGGTACCAGAAATCTGGGTCACCTACTTCACTTTCGTGATAAATTGTTAATTCATGATTCATGATGTTTTCCTTAATCTGTTGTGCTAGTTGTTTCGGGTTCATAATGTTTTGCCTCCTCAAATTTAAATAGTTTAATTACAGGTATTCCTAATGCATCGGCGATTCTTTTTATATTACTTAGCGTAATATTTCTTTCACCTCTTTCTAATCCGCCGATATAAGTGCGATCTACGTTTGCTAAAAAGCCTAAACGTTCTTGTGTGATGTTTTTCTTGTTTCGTAAGAATTTAATTCTTTTCCCAAAAGCTTTTCGGAATTCAAGGTCATTTTCTTCATCTGTTAAGTGGTTATTGCTGTTTTTCATATACTTATTATCTAATTTTTTCATAAAACAATCGACCTATTATAAGTAGCATTTCCATGTTTATAAGTAGCAATTTCATTTTTGCAAGTATTATTAATAAAAAGGTGGTTTTTTTATGGTTAGTTTGTCAGAAGCAAAAGAAACGGGTTCACATTATACCTCAAATGATTTGTCGCACTTTATGGCTGACAGATTGAAACAAGCATTTTTAAAATATAATTTTAATGAAATAGAAAATTTAACGTTAATTGATCCATCTTGTGGTGATGGAGAATTATTAAAAGCAGCAGCTACGTTATTTGAAGATAATAGCGTTAAATTACTTGGAGTCGATACAGATGCTAATGCTATTCAAAGTGCTAGCAATTATTTTGGTGAAGATTCAAGTGTTTCAGTATTTCAAAGTGATTATTTAGAGCTTTTTGACAATTATAAAACAGATTTATTCAGCTTGAACGGAGATAAATCTAACGATTTAATTAGCGAAGGTACATTAAATTTAGTAGATTTGATATTAGCCAATCCGCCCTATGTACGTACCCAAGTAATGGGAGCTGATAGAGCTCAAAAATTAGGAGAAATGTTTGGACTTAAAGGTCGAGTAGATTTATATCAAGCTTTTTTAGTTGCAATGACACAACATTTAAAAGCGAATGGTTTAATTTGTGTTATTACTTCTAATCGGTATTTAACTACGGCTGGAGGCAAAGATATTCGGGCTTATTTAGATAAAAATTATGAAATTTTAGAAGTTATTGATTTAGGCGATACTAAATTATTTAATGCAGCCGTTTTACCAGCAATTTTTATCGGTCGTAAGAAAGCTGAAAATGAAAATATAAAAAATGAAAACGTTAAATGCTATAGAATTTATGAAGATACTTCAGATGGAGAAGTAGATGAAGTATGCACTTCGATATATGAAATTTTATATAAAAATGAATCAGGAATTTATGCAGTTGGTAATAAAAAATATTCAGTGATGTCTGGATATTTAAAGGTTCCTGAGGATTCTAAAGAATTATGGGTTATGGCTTCAAAAGAGGATAAAGAGTGGGTTAATCAGATTAAAAATAATAGTTTTTGTAAGTTTTCGGATATGTTTAAAGTCCGTGTAGGTATTAAAACAACAGCTGATAATGTTTTTATTCATAATAATAATGAATGGGAAGCTCTAGCTGAAAATATAAAGCCAGAAGCAGAATTATTAAATCCATTGATTTCATCTGATAATATTCAAAAGTGGAAATCTGATGGTCAATTAGTAGAACAGAAAAAAATCTTATATACACATCAATTTGTTGAAGGTAAAAGAAAGGCTATTGATTTAGATGATTATGTAAATGCTAAAGCGTATTTATTACATCATCATGAGCAATTAGCTGGTAGAACATATTTAGCTAAATCAAAAACTAGACATTGGTATGAAATTTGGGTTCCTCAAGAACCAATGGCTTTTAAAGATTTAAAAATTGTTTTTCCTGATATAAGTCTTGAACCGAAATTTTCTATTGATACTAACGAATATTTAGTTGATGGAAATTGTTATTGGATTACATTGAAGGAACAAGATGCAGATAGAGATTTATTATATTTAGCAGCAGCTATAGCAAATTCACAGTTAATGAATCGCTTCCATGGGATTGAATTTCAAAATGTACTTTATTCAGGACGTAAGAGATATTTGACTCAATATGTAGATAATTATGTTTTACCAGACCCTAGTTCTATTTATTCTAGAAAGATTGTAGAAGTAACAAAAAATATTGTTACTCAGAATTTAGAAATAGAAGAAATAAAACAGTTAGAGTTAGAAATAGAGGAACAAGTAAGATTAGCATTCAGTGTTTAGGAATAATATGTAGAAGGTGGGACATAACTAGCTTCTATTAGTGAGAAATCCGAATTTGAATTCATTCAAATTCGGATTTCTCTGTTTTTTATGTTGTCTCCCTATAGTTTTTTGCTAATGGCTGTGAATTCAAGAGAATTCACAGCCATTAATGCGAGACCCATCTCGTTAGCAACCTTCGATTTTCCTCGTACAGAAAATCGAGTGAAACGCAAACTAGCCTTCAAGAATTCAAAAACGGGTTCCACGTTAATTTTGCGTTGACGATAAATGGTTCTTGTTTTTTCTTCTGAAAGCTTTGCTCTCACATAGTTTTTTGTTGTTCCCGCTTCTCATTCACTATTAACTTACGATTCGTTCCTTCTTTTGCTTTTGTACAGAATGAACGGAGGTGGCAACAGGAACAGTCTTGACAAACGCACGCGTGTACTCATACTTATCCGTTTTTGTGGTACGATATTTAAATTCAAGCTGTTGTTGGTTTGGGTAAGTGTAACGATAATTTTCTTCATCAGAAGCACAGTTCGATGTATTGAATTCGTTTTGCTTATACGGTTTCCTATGTTCTTTTACATACATGTTGTATGTGATTAAGGCTTCTCGCTTACGGTTCACAAGGATATTATCATAATTTTGTTCACTTCCATATCCAGCATCTGCTACGATATGTTTTGGTAACTTCAAATAATGTTGTTCGATTTCATCCTAAAAAAGGGATTAATTATATCAGTTGGATTCGAAAAAATGCTGTAGGCAAGGGTATACTGACCTTCTGTTTCCACTTGTATGTTATAACCTGCCTTCAACTGACTATTTTTCATATAGTCATCTTTAATACACATAAATGTCGTATCTGGTTCTGTTTTTGAGTAACTTTTTCGTCCGTCCAAGAGTTCGAAATCCCTTTGATATTTTAGTTTACGTTCCAAATAGTCGATCAATTAGTATGCGTTTTTCGTTGATAAATAAAATCGACGTTGCGTGTCGAATATGTTGGAGGCGAATGGTCATATGAACTCCTTCAAGTGATTTATATTTTTACATACTCTATCATATTATGAAGTTTGTTTACTAATTATGTAGAAGGTGGAGAACAGTTAAGGTTTTTGTAAGCTAATTAAAAAACTGCTGTAAGGTTGCGTAGTTATACTTGCGAAGGAGCAAAAAATACAGTATTGATGAAAGGAGTTATGGAGAATGAATCCAACCGTTACACAAAAGGAAAGGATTGTTTCCTTAGATATTATTCGTGGTTTAGCGTTATTTGGCATATTGTTTATAAATGTGGGGGCTTATCAGTTGGTAGTTGAAGGACAACCATTGCCTGTTTATAGCAAATTCAATAGCATGCTAGATACGGTAATTGATATATTTATCGAGAAGAAATTTTATTCGATTTTTTCTTTACTCTTCGGTATAGGTTATTATATTTTTACATCACGTGCTGAAGCTCGGGGGGATAAGCCGAGATGGCGCTTTGCAAGAAGATTACTAGCATTATTTCTTATAGGGATTGTCCATTTAATTTTTTTCTGGGGCTCCATCTTATCTGCTTATGCAATAATTGGTCTTTTTTTGTTGCCATTTTATCATGCAAAAGTTTCTACAATTAGCAAATGGCTATTTAGCTTGATTGCGGTTTATATTGTGAGCATATTAGGCCAAATGTTTATGCCAAATATAAGTATTTTATCAACAGTTTTTGATTTATTAGGCAATGATATGATGACGATTTTTATTATGTTTTTAACTGGTTTTCTCGTTGCAAAAGCTAATTGGATAGGCAACGTAAGACAACATACTAAGCAAATTCAATGGGTGATTTATGTAACATGTCCATTGTTTGTAGGCTTATCTAGTTGGATTGGGTTTGCCTCTCAAAATCAAGATGGTCATCTTCAGTTACTACTTGGCTTAGGTGTAATCCCGACGACCTATTTTTATGTTGCTTGCTTATTGCTTATTTTAGAACATGAGCCAATTGTAAAAATATTAAAGCCTATTGGGCGTGTCGGACAAATGGCTTTTACAAACTACTTAGTGCAGAGCTTTATAGGGCTAGCTATTATAAAGTTAATGGGATTTGAAGTCATGTCGACTTCCCGTATAGTCATAATTGCCATTATGATTTTTGTTATTCAAATCATCTTTAGCGTTTTATGGTTTAAATTCTTTAAAATGGGTCCGTTAGAAAAAGTGTGGAGATGGATGACTTATGGAAGAAAAGTATCGGTAAAATCATAAATAGCGAAAAATTAACGTCAGGGCATTATTGCACTGGCGTTTTTTGAAATAACAATCATATACTGTTACTATTGAAAGTATAAATTTGTAAAATCAATGAAACTAAATGACAAGTCATCCGTAAAAAAGATATCAAGAATAAGGGGAGTATAAATATGGCGAAACAATTAAAAAAATATATGGCAGTGACTACAGCATCGTTTATGGTGATGCAACTAGCAGCATGCGGTAATGCTGAAACGGAGGTAGTGAAGGAGTCTGACCCCGTTAATACGACGGATACGGTTGAAAATAATTCCCAAACGACGAACGAAGATGAATTACTCGATGTACATAACAGTGAAATGGCGGATGCTTGTGATGAGTGGCAAGAAAGTGATGATGGTTCATATGAATGTTTAGATGAAAATTCTCCGTATTACGCACAGCATTTCTTTAATGGGTTAATGTATGCTACTGCGGGTGCAATGATTGGCAGTGCCATTTACAAAAGTCGCAATTTAAAAAATGGCACGGAGCGTGACAATCACAGTGGCGGCGCGGCAGGATCGACAACTACGAATAAGTCGAATGCTACAAACTCGAAAAATGGCATCACAACGGGAGGTTCCTCTTCGACGTCATCTGGCACCTCAACAAGTGGTTCAAGCTCAAATGTAAATAGTTCTACATCAAATAATACGAATTCGAATGCTTCAACATCTAGTGGTTCAAATACAAATTCGACTAACACGAATTCTTATTCGAGCGGTCAGCGTTCATATTCCAATGGTTCTAGTTCCTCTTCAAGTGGTAGTTCGTATAATAGCTCTTCATCAAACGCTGGGAAATCAGGTTTCGGCTCTGGAGGGGCTTCTAGAGGAGGCTCGTCATCGTCCTAACCGACTGGAAAAGGAGGACGCACGATGGAACACGCTACATATAGTAAGCAACGGCTAAAATTCTATTCGCAATTTCCTAATTTCTTTTTTGATTTTGAAGATCTTGAATATGCTTTGTACGATGTGATGGAACTGCAAAAAGAGAAGATAGACGAGATTTATTACGCCACGAAGATGCTTTGGCAAATCTTTTTAAAAGTTGGAAAACAATTTAAGCATTTAACAGATGAACAGCTTTTTGCCCTTGGCATTCGGTCGGAAATGATGCCTTATATCGAATTGGATTATTTACAGCAACAGTCTATCCTTGCTCGTTTTGATTTTATTTGTACGGAGGAAGGCGATATAAAATGTCTAGAACTGAATGGAGAAACCCCATTTCTTGTCCAAGAAACGTTTGAAATGAATGAACAGCTCTGCCAGCATTTCCAACTAGAAAATCCCAATGATGTATCAGCATTACAAAAAACGCTTTCTGGTGCACTTTTTGCCGCAATGCATTATTTACATGATGTTAAAAAACCTAAAATAGTTATAACAGGAAAAACGGCAGAGGACGATTTTGAGGAGTATTGCCAGGTGAATTTTTTAAAAACTTGTATCCCATTTGATGTTGAATATGTACCTATCCAAAAGCTAATTATTTTTGCTAAAGATACGCCTAGCGTAATGAGAGGGCTTTATACACCTTCGATGGAAAAAATCGATATTTTATATCGCCCCGCACATCCAGTGGAGTTTTTAATTGACGATATAGCATCTGATGGTGAAAGAATCGGTCTGCAATTATTAGAACTTGTAAAAGATCGTAAGCTTGCCATTATTAATGCGCCAGCGGCCTATGTTCTTCAGTCCAAAATTTTATTATGGCTGATTTGGGAACGAAAAAATGATCCGCTATTATTTAATGCGGAGGAGCGGTCTGCAATTAATAAGTACATGTTACCAACCTATTTGTCCGCAGAGCCCTTTGTAGCAGAAGGAATGCCCTTTGTGAAAAAACCTGTCTATTCTCGTGAAGGCAATACAGTCGAAATTTATGCAGGAGACGGCTCGAAAACAAATGCATCTGCCTATACACATTATGATGATAATTTGTTTATTTACCAGCAGTACGTTGAAATGCCTTCCATCAATATTCAACAGACGGATGGCTTCCGTTCTAAGAAATGGCTCATCGGCTCTTTTATCGCGGATAATCGCGCATGTGGTTTGTCTTGTCGCGTGGGCAATCAAATTACCGAATGGGATTCCCACTGGTTAGCTATAGGCTATAGATAAAGTAAAATCCACTTTGCTTTCCGTAAATGTAGGAGGCTAAGTGGATTTTTACCTTACATGTTAGTTTATTAATCGTTCCAGCCTTTACAGACATCAATCCATTGTTGATAAGGTGTATACGCTTCTAGCTCTTGAATGCTAAGTTCAATAGCAGAATTGCTACTACCACAGGCAGGAAATACTGTTGCGAAGCGTTTAAGTGATTCATCTAAGTAAACGGCAACCCCATCATTTATACCGAATGGGCAAACCCCACCAATATCATGTCCAATACGCTCATTTACTTCTTCCTTGGCAAGCATTTTAGCTTTCGTGCCAAAAATCGCTTTATATTTAGCATTGTCAATTTTGGCATCACCCGCTGCTACAATTAAAATCGCCCCATCATTTACAAGAAATGATAGTGTTTTAGCGATACGCTCTGGTTCACAGCCAAGTGCTTTTGCAGCCATTTCAACGGTTGCTGAACTTTCACTTAGTTCCTGTATTTTATGTTGTAAATGCCACTGTGCGAAATGCTCGCGTACTTTTTCAATTGCCATTTAAAACCCTCCTTGCTGTGTTCTTTATCTATCTTAACATAATTTTCAGAATTTAAAGTTAAAGCGTTGGGTGTACAAGAAGGTTTTGTTGTGGAATATTTTGTAACTTTCTTCATGTTGGCAACGTCCAATTAAGCAAACGTTTGAGTGAGGAAGTGGAGTACTTGAGTTATAGAAGAATTATTTCTTTTGTGGTTATTGTAAGTATGCTAGTTATAGCCATTTTTCCATGCAAAGCAAACGCAACAAGTTGGGCATATCCTTTCGTTGTTTGGGACAATTATATTTATGTGATAAGCGATGAAAATGTAAAAAATATTGATAAAGAAATTGGAGAAGTCACGAAGTATTCCGATATGGAACAATATGAAGGGAACTTTTCAAATGTATATCCAATAGGGACGAAATATTATTCAATTGTTGGTATTAATACGGATGATACAATTGCCGTCCAAGTTGGAGACAATCAGTATATCAAAGCCTTCCGAGAAGGACCCTATACTTACAAAAAAAGCTATATACACTATATCTTTAAAGGTTTAGGGATACTAGCGTTTTTATTTGTCGTATTCTTTATCTTTTCTCAAACTCGCAAGAAACTTTAGCAATCCATGTGTTGGATAAGGAGGAATACCTAATGAAGTATATTAAAGGCTTATATGGAGCACTTGTACTAATGATGGTCGTTATGTTAATAAGCACAACTATATTGCAAGATCAATATTCGGGGATAGCTATGTTCATTTGTCTAGGATTATTTTTAATTGGCACAGCCTTTTTTATAAATGCCAAACATTTAAAGAATGAAGATTTATGAAAGATTACAATTATACAGATTTGCTGCATGATCTAACGATGGGTAGAGAAATTCATTTCATTTATAAAAAAGAAAATTACTATATAGGTCGTGGATCTGGTCAGTTTATGTTTTGGAAATTCTATGATTCAACAAGTGAAATAATTGGCGAAGACGCTGGAGATTTACTTCGAAAGATTAAACTGGATGGTCAATTAATCAAGGAAGTGTGGGATTCCATTGAAATTGATGTTTACTAATGTTCGAGCTGACTAGGAATGAAAATTTGATATAAAAGGTTTTTAGTGAAAAAAAGGTATAATTAAAAAGTGTGAAGAACAGCAATTGTTAAAGGGGGCGTTCAGTATGGAAAATACGAGATTGAATGTGAATGGTTACAAGGGGATAACGCCTTACTAACAAAGTTATTTAGCGTTTCCCCGAAAAACGAAAGGGGAAAATTAAGATGGAACAAAATGTCCAAATTGTCGAATTAAATGCAGAAAACTGGTATGACTGTTGTGAACTAGAAGTATCACCAGAGCAAAAAAAATTCATGGAATCCAATGCGATCTCAATCGCCCAATCAAAGTTTGAGCCTACTTTAAAGCCATACGCTATTTATTATAATGAAAAAGTGGTTGGCTTTTTAATGTACAATTCGGTTCAAGAAGAACTTGATGGTTATTGGATATATCGAATAATGATCGATAAGACCTTCCAAGGCAAGGGTATTGGAAAAGCTGCAACTACGTTAATGCTGTCAGAGATGGCTAAATTACCGAATGCAAAGAAAATAATTGTAGGTTATCATCCAGAAAATTTAGAAGCCCATCATTTGTATACAAGTTTAGGATTTATGGATGAAGGGGATAGATTTGGTAAGGAAATGGCAGTAATAAAAATAGTAGAATGACGGGTTTGATAGAGTAGTTGAATAAGGAATAGGGCCATTCTTTGGTCCTTTTCTTTTATGGAGGTAGGATTTATGGACGGTGATTATAAAGGTTGTATCGATATTCGACTGAGCGGTGGAGATATACAATTCGACGTTTCCGATGATACGCAGCTATTTCGTTTTCAATCAGGTATAGGTTTTGTAGCAATTCCGCATTTTTTCATAACGCTATCGGCACTTTATAAAGGTGAAATCAGCGAGGCACAGCTAGATTGTCACGGGAATGCTGATTACTATTTATTTTCAAGTGATGGTCAAAACCTTTTTATTGAACATGTAGGCCATTATCCACAACGTATAGATACATATCAATTTAAGCTAAAGGCTTATATGGAAGCTATTTCTTGCGCATTTGTAAGCTATCTACAGCAACTTGAAAAGGAAGGGATATTACCTTTAAAAGAACAAGAATTTGGTCATCCATTAGGTGATGATGTATTACAAGCTTTTGATAGTTTTTCTGCAATTTTAAGTAGCTGAGTTCGTGATAATTTGCGACTATTTATTGGATGGTATACTTTATGTGAAAGAACGTCAAAGTATATTTTAGCGAGGGATTCAATTATTATGATGAAAATTGTACCACCTAAGCCTTTTTTCTATAAAGGTGGAGAGCAAGCGGTTTTATTATTACATTCTTATACAAGCAATACGATTGATATGAAAAAATTAGGAAAGTATTTGCAACAACACAATTATACTTGTTATGCACCTTTGTACAAAGGACATGGTTTACCAGCAGAAGAATTGCTGACATTTGGACCGACTGATTGGTGGGAGGATGTACGACAAGCTTACCAGTTGTTGAAGAATGAAGGGTATGAAAAAATAGCGGTAATCGGCCTTTCTCTTGGTGGAGTGTTTGCCTTAAAAGTTGCTCAAGAATTAGAGGTAAATGGTGTTGTGACAATGTCCGTACCAAGACATAGGGAAGCTTTATTTCTTCAAAAGCGCGCCTTTTATTATGCAAAGGAATACAAACGACTCGAAGGAAAAAACGAGGACCAAATAAATATGGAAATGGCCCTTCTACAAAATTTGCCTAACCATGCATTGGTGGAATTCCAACAGTTAATTGATGTAACAATGGATAAATTGGCATTTATTACAACACCTATTCAAATAATGTATGGTGTATTGGATGATCCATTGTATAAAGAAAGTGCCGAAGTTATTTTTCACAACGTTGTGTCGCAACATAAAATAATAAAAGGGTATCCAAACTCTAAACATTTGATGACATTGGGATTAGATAGGCATAACATAAACCAGGATATACTTACTTTTTTACATGATTTAACGTGGTAGTTTCCATCAAGTTATTTCCATCAAAACAGTGGGAAATCAATACTTCCCACTGTGTCTTCCTTCATTTAGTGTTTTATAAATTTCAGTGATTTCGTTTTTATTTCACTAACAAAAGTTGAGGCTAATAGTAACATACCCCCAAGTATTTGAAGCATTGTCATGTGCTCTTGTAGAATAAAAGCAGAAATCAAGATGGCTACAAAAGGATCAACATAGCTGAGCATGGCAATACTTTGCCCCTTTAATTTTTCCATACCCGAGAAGAATAGCCAAAATCCAATACCTGTATTAAAAATCCCTAACATTAAAATAAAAGGAATGGATGAACCAGATACTTTTACGATATCAAAACCGGACGTTAACAAAACGTAAGGTAAGAGAAGTACAGCGGTAGTTCCAAGCTGAATAATCGTCAGTTCCAGTTTTTCTATATCTTGAATGAATTTATTTAATAACAATAATATAGCGTAAAAAGCGGCGGCAATTAATCCATAAAAAAGTCCAAGAAGATCATCAGTTTTTGATGCACTTAGACCTTCACCGACAATACACACTAAACCGGTAATCGCAACCAGAACGCAAACAATTTTTTTACAAGACAATGGTTCTTTCAGTACGTATGGAGAAAGAAGCATGACAAACACGGGTGCAAAATAATAGCCAAGAGTTGCATTGGCGATTGTCGTATAGTCGTAGGATTGGTAAAGGAAAATCCAATTTCCCCCCAGGGCAATACTAGAAAATATTAAAATGACAGCATTCGCTTTTACCAACTGCCATGCTATTTTTTTCTTCATAATTAATAAGACGATTGTTAAAAACAAGCATCCAATAAAACTGCTTAGTAAAGCTCTTTCGCTCGAAGATAGGTCAATATTTCGAACCACTAAACCGATTGTAGCGAAAATGACCATGGATAAAATAAACTGAATGTTTGATTTCATTGTATACTCCTTCGAATCTGCGAAACAGCTTATATCTCGCAGATTCTTAATCTGTTTTGTATATAAGCTTATTCGGAGTATACGGTGGTGGCGGTGATGTTGAAAGTGGCTTCCAAAGGCAAATATTTAGAGCGGCTAATGACATAAAAGTTCCTCCCGTTTCATAAAAAATATATTTTACTTATTATACCATTAGGAATCTTCGAAAAGTGAAGTGGATTTTTAGTACAAGTAACAAAGTTGAGAAAATACGATACTTTTGAAGCGCTGTATAATGATATTCCTTACTAAGGTGTGTGTGGTTAATGATGGATAAATTTTGAAATTTGTTATATGTAGAAACGTATTGATGTTAAATACAAAAGTTAATGGGAGGTGGATAAAATGAAACTGCGAATCGCCACTAAGTCACAAGAAATCGCCACAAAAACCGTGAGAATCGCCATTTCATACTACACTAAAAAAGATGTGTACTGTAATGACTTCAGTACACATCTTATACCATTAGACTGTAAACTTTTTGGTGATGTTGTTTAATTGTTCTGATTGGTCAGCTAGCATTTGAGCGCTTGCTAATATTTGTTCCATAAGAGTGGCTATTTCTTCAGTCGAAGCAGTTGTTTCTTCTACACCCGCAGCAGATTCTTCTGACACACTTGCGATAGAAGCAACGGACATGTTTAGTATTTGCCCTTTAGCTACAAAACTTTCAAGTTCATTCGAAATAAATCCAACTTTTGTTGACATGTTTTCAATCAGCTCCGCAATTAAATTAAACGTTTTTGCGGTTTCTTTTATTTGGGATGTTCCGTTTTGGATCGTTTTATAGCCGAATGCTAATGATGATGCAACTTCGGCAGATTCTAGCTGCACATCGTTAACAATACTTGTAATGTCATTAACACTAAATTTTACTTCTTCAGCAAGCTTTCTTACTTCGTCTGCAACTACAGCAAAGCCTTTTCCATGTTCACCTGCTCTTGCAGCTTCGATTGCGGCATTTAGCGCTAATAAATTGGTTTGTTCTGAAATACTCGTAATAACAGAGATGATGTCATTAATTTTGGCCGTTTTTTGATCTAATGCTTTCACCTTAGTAACGGAATCTTCCACTAAATCTTCTATATTATGCATATTACTCTCGGATATTGACATCAGTTTATTGCCACTCATCGTAGCTGTTTTAACTTTTTCAGTAAGGGTTCTTACTTGTATCCCTTCTTCATTTGATAATTTAATTTTTTCTATAAAGTCGGAAAGTGTTTCACCGAGATTGGCACAATTTTGCGCTTGTTCTTGAGAACCTGAAGCTAATGCCTCCATGGTGATTGCAATTTGTAAGCTACCTTCTTTCACTTCATTTGCAGAAGCGGAAAGACCTTTACTTTGCTCTTTTACATTGTCACTTGCGTTAATAATATTCGTAACAACATTTTTCAAATTGGTATTCATTGTATTTGTAGCTTGAATTAATTGGGCTGTTTCATCTTTCGCCTTCGTGACCAAATTGGTAGTTTGTAAGTTTCCGTCCGCAATTTGCAACATACGGTCAACAACCTTTTTAATTGGCGTTGAAATAATTCTCGCAGTTACTATTGCTAAAATAATGGCAACCATAATGATAATAATAGACATCATTAAACTGGCATTTTTAATGCTTGTTCCTGTATCCATTACATCATTTCCTTCTTTAAGAATGATGTTTTCTCTTTTATCAGCGATCTCTTTAAAACCAGACATCAAGTCTCTGCCTAGGGGCTGCACTTTATTGGCCAAAATAGCAAGTGCTTGTTCCTTATTACCATTATCAAACTCAACAAACACTTCTTCTGTAATTGTTTTACGCCATTCTATACTTTTATCAATAAGTTGCTTTGCTTCTTCGGAATTTGTTTCTTGAAGGACTTGATCTTGTAATTCCTTACTTTCCTCCGTATATTCAAGAAATGCTTCTTTATAGGAAGGGTCATTATACAATATGTATCCACGTGCTAACGCAATTCGTTCGGCAATATTAAAGGCTAATTCTTCGTCAGCAAGTAACAATGGTAAATCTTCTTTTATTATAGCTTCAGTATCGTGATTGAACTTCACGACGGACTTAAAGTTATATATGCATAAAGCTGTAATTAATAGGACGATAATTAAAAATACGCCTAATAATTTATGTTTAATGCTTTTCACTAAGGTTTCCTCTTTTCTAGGTAAAAAAATGAATGTAATATGAATGGCGCAATTATGTATTTTATTAGGTAATTTTTGCCACGAAATTAATTTTATAGAATAGTTATTAATTCGTCAATAAGATGATTAAGAAAACAATAACTACCTAAATAAATTTTTTTATTATAACAATAGATATAACGTTAGGCTCTTTGTACTGTAGGAGCATACAATTGTTTGTTTACGTACGTTAAAAATAATCAAGACATTTTTAGTTGAAATGCAATATGGAAATAAAGAAATTCCTTTAACTTAAAACTATTCTACGCAATGTTTTTTGTGTAGGAATATTGCAGTTTATGTTCTCATCTTTAAGGAATTTGCATAATCATCAAATATTCTGGATAATATAAAATGGTAAAAAGTTTCCATCGGTGCAAGTGGTGAACGATTCAACAATGAAATTCACAGAACGGAGGTTCGTATGGATGGTAGATCGTGTTCTTAAACATTTTGGATTGGATGCTGTATCCGTAAGTGAGGTGGAAGATTCCAATAGTTCAATAGTTGTTAAATGTGCATTAGGTAATGGGGAAAATGTTTTTGTGAAGATACCTTTTTCAAAATTAAAATATCAGCGAGAGTTAGAAGCCTATGAACTATTAAATGGAAGGGTAGCTATACCAGACATGCTGGGTTGTTGGGCTGGTGATGAATCCTGCACAGGAGCATTTTTATTATCCGAATTAAAAGGTAAACCGTTAACATCGGAAGCTTCACCAACAGTAGCTTATCAAGTAGGAGTCTTGCATGCATCCATACATTCTGTTCAACCATCTGTTTTGTACAAATTAATCGGCATTGATAATGAGTTTCCTTGTTGGTCTAATTTTGTGGAACGACAGTTTTATAGTTTTGCAGAAGATGTTAAAGATGTGGTAGATGTTTGTTTATACAATCAAGCCATGACTCATTTTGAAAAAATGAAACAACAGCTCCCATCGCCTGATGGACCAAGTTTGATACATATGGATTTTCGTCCAGCGAATATTATTGTGGATGCCAATAAAGTATTAGGCACAATTGATTTTGAATCCGTACGATTTGGTTCCACCGAAACAGATTTTACGAAGTTATATCGAGATTTTTTAAGCCTTGATACTGCTGTCTATCAAGCCTACCAAGAAGGATATAATAGTATTAGACCATTAATCGACTTAGACGTGGTATTGCCTTTTTATCGATTTACAGATGCTTTCAATAGTATCGGATGGTGTAAACGCCGTGGACTTGAGAAAAATGCTGTGTTTTTGGAACGAAATTTAGTTATTTTGGAAAAATTGCTAAAATAATGGGTAGTCACGTAAAATAACGGAACAAATATGTCTTATTTACTTTAGGACTCGAAAAGAAGATAAAATAAAGAGGTATAGCCATATGATTATAGTATCAAAAGACCATTATCAGTTGATAAAAACGAAACTTAATGAAGCACCTACGTTTGTATTTAGCATATTGGATTCTATGATTAAAGGATCAGTTTATGCAGATACTGTTGATTACAGAACATTGCTTATCGCAACGGATTCAGGATTATATTATGTTGCCGGTCAGGTATCAGATGAACGATTCCTTCAGTACATTGTAAAAATTTTTAATGCATCTGTAGATCAAGGAAAACGATTTACATTATTTTCACCTAGTGCAGCGTGGGATTGTGCCATTGAAAAATATTTGAAGCAGCAGGTAGGGAAAATCCAGCGTTATGCTTTTTCATTTGATGTCCAGACGTATAAAAAAAGAACAAGCAGTGATAAAAGTGAATATGACGTAGCTAAAATTGGGCAGGTGGAGATTCAACATTGTTTGGAGTTTGACAGCAACTATTACGATACATATTGGGATTCAACGAATAATTTTATCCAAAATGGAATAGGGTTTTGTGTCAAGGATAATGTGCAAGTTATTAGCGAAAGTGTATCAATTTTTAAATCTGCAAAATTTGCTGAAATAGATATTGTGACAGATTCCAATTATAGAGGAAAAGGATTAGCAAGTATTGTGGCAGAACAATTTATTGATTATTGTCTAGCCGCTCATATTCAACCTCGTTGGGACTGTGATGTTGATAATCGAGCTTCAATTAATTTAGGGACTAAATTGGGCTTTATAAATCCGCAACCATATAGCGTTTACTTTAAAATTAGACAGAATGCTAACGGTCAGTCTTAAAAGTATTTTTCTTCGTCTACATCTGACACATTTATCGTTTTGTAGTCATACACTAACTTTGGGGTGAATGAATTGCCAAGAGTAAAATACCGTGATGCAGACATTGACTTAATGGCGAGGATGATGAGAGCAGAAGCTGAAGGTGAAGGTAAACAAGGGATGTTGTATGTTGGCAATGTAATTGTCAATCGGTTAGTGTCCAATTGTTTAGACTTTAAAGATTTAAGATCAATTGAAGATGTTATTTACCAAGTCCAAGGCGGAAATTATTCATTTGAAGCAGTTCAAAAAGGAAATATGTTCTATCAAAGAGCAAGAGAAACGGAGAAAAGATTAGCTAAACAAAATTTAGATTATTGGCGAGAGCACCCAGGAAAATATGCACTCTGGTACTTTAATCCATACGCGCCGTGCCCACCAACATGGTACGGTCAACCATTTGCTGGACAATTTAAAAATCATTGTTTTTATGAACCAGCACCTGACACATGTGATGGGGTTTATATTGGATAGGCAGTGCAGTTGCTATAATAACGATTAGAGGCTGGGACAAAAGAGAAGAAGTGTTAGATTGATGGCAGTCAATCTAACACTTTTTTGCTACGCCGTTATTGTCCGCTTCGTCGGTGCTTTCCGCTCAGCACAGTAAGCCGCAACCCTCGCTAATACGCAGAATGCCCGCGTCTTACGCTGTGTGCGTCTTACGCTGTGTGCGTTTTGAGCAGGAGTCACCGCCTCCGCTACTAACAACTAGTAAACCCTTCTAATTTTTTAGCTAGTTCTCCATATAGCAAAAATTTATGAACACCTTTCCTCTGTTCTTTAAATTTTTTTAGTTATGTCCCAACCTTTTTTATATGCTTCAATTTTTTATGGTCTATGTTAATGTTGTATTTACCAATATTTTCATAATTAATAGTTGCGTTTTAAAAGGAAATCTTATAAGGTAAATAGTAGTGGTGTAAATTTACACTTTTAAGAATAAGGAGGTAATGACAATGAGGGTTATACAATCGATACTAGTGTTTATAGTTTTGTTATTTTTTACAGGAATAATTGCTTTGACTTTAGTACTAAATGGGGATATCCATTATTTAAATCTCCTCTTTGTGTTATCAATTAGCCTCTTTTTATTTATTACGTGTATGATTTTTGACTGGTTTACGACAAGAAAGCGCAAAACATTGTTCGCGACTATTATTGGAGGGGCTCTACTTATTGCTTCTGTAGCACCGATTCAGTACCATTATAAAATGAGTATGGCTACTGTTGATGCTGAAATCGATGTGTCTGCCTATGAACCTTTTGCAGCGCACAATAAGGTTGTGAAGAATAGTCAGGACGCTTCCTTACACTTGGAAGAGCCACTTCCTCGTATAGATGGAGCAACGGCGATGTATCCATTATATGCGGCCTTTGTAGAGGCGACCTATCCGAACAAAAGCTATCCGTACTATGATAGCGAGGTGAAAGTAAGTCGAACGCCCGAGGCTTATCAAAATTTAATTGCTGGTGATGTAGATGTGATTTTTGCCGCAGCGCCATCAGATTCACAACTAAAAGTCGCGGAAATAAATGGGCTGACATTTGATATGACCCCAATTGGGCGTGAGGCTTTTGTTTTTTTTGTGCATCATAAAAATCGCGTTAAAAATCTTTCGCTTGAACAGCTGAAGCAAATTTATGCTGGTCAAATTACAAATTGGCACGAAGTTGGTGGCGATAATGACTCCATTCGTGCATTCCAACGACCAGCTGATAGTGGAAGTCAGACGACGTTAGAAAAAATTATGGGCGATACACCTATAATGGAAGCACCTGCAGAAAATATAGCAACTGGCATGGGTGGCATAATCCATGAAGTTTCTCAATATCGCAATTATAAAAATGCAATTGGTTATACGTTTAGATATTACTCGACAGAAATGGTTGGGAATAATGAAATACAATTACTATCCATTGATGGTGTTGAGCCGACAAAGGAAAATATTCGCAATGGTACATATCCACTAATATCCGAATTTTATGCAGTAACTGCTGGGACGGATAATCCAAATGTTAAACAGTTTATTGATTGGATTGTGTCGCCTGAAGGACAGGCATTAGTTGAAAAGGTTGGTTATGTGCCAGTTGAAAATGATTAGCTTATTGGCTATAATAATGGTAACAATTCGATATGATAGTTTTCTAGGGTTCCGTAGCGCTAGCTAGTCTGGTCCGAGAGAAAACCACAAAATGTATTTTGTGACACGGAAGGATAAAAGCCTGGGAGATACTGTTGAAAAACAGTGTTTCTGTAGGCTTTTTTTATTTGTCAAAAACGGAGGGATTTAAAATGAACAAACAATGGATTAGTGTCTTTGTAGCGGCTTTTTTTGAAGTTGGCTGGGTTATTGGCTTAAAGCATGCGAATAGTACACTAGAATGGCTAGGAACAGCAATTGCTATTTTTATTAGTTTCTATTTATTAATTAAGGCTGGAGAGCGTTTACCTGTTGGCACGGTTTATGCAGTGTTTGTAGGTTTGGGGACGGCAGGTACGGTATGTGCGGATAGTCTGCTGTTTGGAGAGCCGTGGAAACTAGCAAAAATTTTGTGTATTGTCGTTTTACTCGCAGGTGTTGTAGGCTTGAAGCTTGTGACGGATGAGCCAAAAGAGAAAGAGGTGAAGGGATAATGGCGTGGGTCGCATTAGTCATCGCTGGACTTTGTGAAATGATGGGTGTTTTTATGATTAGTAAGTACAATGAAGTGAAAAGTATAAAAAATCTAGTCTTATTAATTGCCGTATTTACTGTTAGTTTTTTAGGGCTTGCCTATGCCATGGAAACCTTGCCGATGGGAACAGCCTATGCCATTTGGACGGGAATTGGGGCAGCAGGGGGAGCGCTATTAGGCATGTTGTTTTTTAATGAATCGAAAGATTGGCGAAGGATTGTCTGTATTGTGCTCGTTTTAGGCGCTGCGATTTGTTTAAAATTGTTATCTTAAGTAGTAGTGCCAGTCACCCAAACAATTTTCAAACAATTTCATTGTAAAGTAAAAATCCACCTAGACCCCTGCAGGAATATGTCAGCAGAGAGTAAGGTGGGTTTTTTAGCCCTTAAAGGACTATATGCAGCGTTCTTTTTCGTTATTTTTTTATATCTTTCGTCCATTCAGCAACTTTATCTGGGTTATCTTTAATCCATTGTTTTGCTGCATCTTTGGGGTCATCACCATTTAAAATATTTAGCATAACAGACTCTAAATCTTCTGATGTCCAGTGGAAGTTATCTAATACAGTATAAACATCGGGCTGGTCTTCTTTTAAACCTTTGCGAACAAATGTATTAATCGTTTCTTCTCCACCATAAACACCTTTTGGATCTTCTAAATACTTCAGATCATATTTGGCAAATTTCCAGTGAGGTGACCAACCTGTAACGATAATTTCTTCCTTATTTTTAATTGCTTTTGATAGTGCCGTTGTCATCGCACCTGAAGATGAAGTTAAGAAGTTCCAATCAGAAAGATTATCATATTCTTCTAACGCTTTTTCAGTTGCTGCCGTAATTCCAGCACCTGGCTCGATACCTGTAATCGTATGGTCTGCTTCATTTGTTAAATCTTCAATAGAATTAGCATCCATGTAACTTGGTACGACTAAACCAATTTTCGCACCTGCTAAGTTTTCGCCAAGTTCATCTAAGTCACTTTTATATTTTTCATATTGTGATCCATGTGTATGTGGTAACCATGCAGCGACCATGCCATCTGCTTCCCCTTTAGAAACAGCTTCCCACATAATAGCGTTA
The DNA here is from genome assembly GCF_038593855.1 of Lysinibacillus sp. FSL M8-0337. Taxonomy (NCBI): domain Bacteria; kingdom Bacillati; phylum Bacillota; class Bacilli; order Caryophanales; family Bacillaceae; genus Lysinibacillus; species Lysinibacillus sp. FSL M8-0337. The sequence goes on from NZ_CP151996.1 coordinate 1,389,375, forward strand.
TCAAGTGGGGTTAAAGTAACATCATACCCTAAATCTTCTAAAACTTGACCGACAACGTTTGTCGAAGCGATTTCAGTATCCCATTCTACGTAGGCTAAATTAACATCTTTTGCATCTTCTTTTTTAGTCGAATCACCCTCGTTACAAGCGGCTAGTAAAAAGCTTAGCCCTAAAGCCATCCCTAATTTTGATAATGTTTTGAGTTTCATTCAAATCTTCCTTTCTACTCTACGTTTTTAGCATTTTAGTTGCATAATGCGATTGTAACTTGCTAATAAATGCCTAAATGCTCTATTACAGTTCTTTTTTTCGATTAAAGCTTTGAGTTAAGCGATCGATAATAATCGCGAAAATCACGAGCCCTAAACCAGCAACAAATCCATTACCGACTTGTGTACGTTGCAATGCTGTTAATACTTCACGACCAAGTCCTGGTGCCCCAATCATCGACGCGATAACAACCATTGATAGAGATAACATAACCGTTTGGTTAATACCGGCCATAATGGTTGATTTGGCAAGTGGAATTTCTACTTTAAATAATTTTTGTGCTGCGGTACTGCCGTATGAATCAGCGGCTTCTACTAATTCTTTTGGTACTTGTCTAATTCCTAAATTCGTCATACGTACAGTAGGGGGCAATGCAAAAATAACGGATGCAAATACACCAGGTACAATGCCAATGCCGAAAAAGGCAACTGCGGGGATTAAATATACGAAGCCAGGCATCGTTTGCATAAAGTCAAGAATTGGTTTAATAATATTTTCAGCAACGCTTGACTTGGACATTAAAATACCAAGAGGGATACCGAAGATGATAGAAATGATACTAGAGAATAATACGAGTGTTGTCGTTTCCATCAAGTGATCCCATAAACCTTGATTGTAAATAAATAACAGACCTATTAGTGTAAAGCTTGCAAGCCCCAATTTTTTGCCTACAGCGAAAAATGCTAAAATCACGACAAGTAAAATAAGAATAATAGCGGGAATGCTAATTAATAAATCCGTGACCTGGTTCATGAGTAGTTTTCCGTATTTTTGTATCACATCGAAGAATGCTGAAAAATTACTCGTCAACCAGTCCATGGCTGATTCTACCCATGGGGCAAGTGGTAAGGTTGGAATATTATCTAAAAAATTATTCATGTGTTACGTCCTCCTCAGTGCATGTTGAAAGTGCTTCGATAACCACGCCACGGATAAGCACACCGAGTAAACGTTCGTCTTTCACAACTGCAATAGGAGTAGGGGAGTTATGAATCATGCCTAAAATATCCTGTAAAAGCATATCTGGAGGAACGGTTAACATTTCGGATTGAACAATCGAATGTACTGTTTGTTCCTGTTTTTTAGCGGCCGCTAGTGCATCATCAGCAGTTATAAATCCTTTCAAATGTCTGTTTTTGTCAACAGCAATTAGTAAACTAACAGCTTCTTGACGCATTCTTTTCAGTGCAACTGTAGGTCCATCAAGGTCAACGTTGACATATACTGGTCGAACCATTACGTTTTCAGCTGTTAATACTTTAGAGCGATCAACATCTTCAACAAATGTTTTTACATATTCATTTGCTGGATTCGTTAAAATTTCTTCACCAGTCCCAATTTGAATAATCGAACCGTCCTTCATTATGGCTATACGGTCACCAATGCGTAGTGCCTCATTTAAATCATGAGTAATAAATAAAATTGTTTTTTTCAACGTACGCTGTAAATCTAGTAATTCATCTTGCATTTCTTTCCGAATTAAAGGATCGAGCGCGGAAAATGCTTCATCCATCAATAAAATTTCTGGATCGTTTGCGAGTGCTCGTGCTAAACCAACACGTTGTTGCATCCCGCCTGATAATTGGTTTGGATACTGGTCTTTATAGGCAAGTAAGCCTGCGTTTGCTAAAGCCTGTTCTGCTTTAGCTTTGCGCTCTTCTTTAGAGATACCTCGTATTTCAAGACCATACTCGGTATTTTGTAGAAGTGTACGGTGAGGGAATAAACCGAAGTTTTGAAAAACCATACTCATTTTGCTTCTTCTAGCGGTTCGTAAGCTTTCTTTTCCCATTTTAGAAATATTTTCGCCATCAATATAAATATTGCCACTCGTTGGTTCGATAAGACGATTCAACAGTCGAATAAGCGTTGATTTCCCGCTACCAGACAAACCCATAATAACGAAAATTTCTCCTTCATTGACGGTAAAGCTAGCATCATAAACACCAACCGTTGCACCTGTTTCTTTTAAAATATCTGTCTTGCTTTTTTGTTGTTTGACGAGTTCCAAAGCTTGAGGAATATGCTTACCAAAAACTTTAGAAACATGTTCTACTTTTATTTTTTCCATAGAACCGCTCCTTTCAAAAACTAATCCCACTTACAAATATACAGTGAGATACAACCTCAATTAGTAGAGTGAGAATGTAGTTACTTTAAAAACAAATCCGTGGGCGAATTGTTTTATTTTAAACTATTTGAGGATAATGAAAACCAAAAATGAACAAGTAACAACTTAACATTAACAAAGAGTTGTTACTTTTGTCAAATTGATAAATGAGAAAAAATCCGCATAAACGCTGTTATATCAGCGCTTATGCGGATTTTAATTTGGATATAAAAAGCTCTGCACGCGGCCTAAGCTTTCATCATTACCGATAAAGTAAATAATATCTCCTTCTTCAATTGAAGCGTAAGGTCCCGGTGAAAGTAATAATTCATTGCCACGACGGATACCAACAATCGTGCTAGATGTATTTTGCCAAAAATTTAATTCTTGCAATGTATGATGGATACACGGACTATCAGCAGTCATTTCAATTTGATATGGAATAAAAGGATTAACGGAACGGAAATGTTCAGTGCGACTAATTAGTTGTTTTGTTTTTTCCTGTAAATGCAACAATTCCTGCTGTTGTTTTTGAATACTGATCAACAGCTCATTTTGTAATTCATGAACAGATTGAACATCTTGGAACTGTCGGACAAAGCGCGCTGCCATTTCATACGATTTAATGATGACACCGCTACCTTTGGAAGCTTCGACAATTTCTAAATCTTGCAAAACGGCTATCGCTCTTCTTGCCGTTTCAGCCGATACATTGTATTGGCTAGCCAACGAAGATCTTGCATAAATTTTATCGCCAATTTGATATTTTTTTTCTACAATTTTTGAAGCAAGGTCTACCGCTATTTGCTGGTATTTTGGTTGCTTTACTTGAACATTTTTTTCTAAGTTCATGCTTAAACTTCCTTTCGTCATAACAAACCTACCTTCGCTTATTATAGACTAGCCTGCACAGAAAAAATAGCACCTCCATAAGCTATTAGTATAGGTTCTAAGCATCATTTAACAGCTTTCTATTCAAATATGATATTTTAGTAGAAAAGAGCTGTTGTTTGACAGTTTTAAGTTATTATTATAAACTAAGTTACGTTAAGTAAGTTAAATGAAATGAAGTGTTTAGTTAGTAAATATAACCTAAATGTTTAGCATAGAAAGTTGGCGATAAATATGACAATTACTACTAAAGTAGTGGATATAGTGAAGGACAAAATGACAATTGTAAAGCATTCAGAAACTGAAAATATTTGTCTTGTAGGTCCCGTGAAATTACCTGTTAAGCAAGGTGAATTTTCAGCGACATTCCAATGGTATAACTGGGTAAAAGTTGATAGCAATCTATCAAAAGAAGAAATAATTGACGGGCTAGCAACAGCAAATTTAGCATTTTCTCAGCAATCGTCCGTACTTGTTTATGGGGATTTTACAAATGAGGAAGATGTTTTAATTCGTATGCATAGCATCTGTCATACAGGCGATATCTTTGGAAGTCAACGCTGTGACTGTGGCTACCAATTACATGAATCTATGAAAATGATTGCAGAGCATGGTTGCGGTGCGATTTTCTATTTAGCAGACCATGAAGGGCGTGGCATCGGTTTATTTTCTAAATCGCTTGCTTATTTACTACAAGAAGAAGGTTTAGATACAGTAGAAGCGAATCATGCACTGGGCTTCCAAGATGATACGCGCTCTTATGAAGAGGCGATTACGGTTTTAACGGCTCTTCGTTCAAAGCCTGTAACACTAATTACGAACAATCCGAAAAAGCTAGCTGCTTTACAGATGCACGGTCTAACAGCAGATGGACATATCCCGTTATGGGGTGGGGTAACAGAGACAAACCGCTTTTATTTAGATACAAAAGTTGAAAAATCTGGTCATATCCGTGACATGAAGTAAGTGGAGGGTGTAAAGATGACGACAGATGAAAAATATATGCAATTGGCATTAGATTTGGCGGCGAGTGCAAGAGGGAATACGAACCCAAATCCTCTTGTAGGTGCTGTTATTGTAAAAGATGGTGTTATTGTAGGCACTGGTTTGCATCGTAAAGCAGGGGAGCCTCATGCGGAAGTGCATGCCTTTCGTATGGCGGGAGAGCACGCTAAAGGTGCTACTCTTTATGTTACGCTTGAGCCATGCTCGCATTTTGGTAAAACGCCACCTTGTGCTAATTTAGTCAAAGAATCAGAAGTGAGTCGAGTTGTAGTAGCGATGCAGGACCCGAATCCAGCTGTAGCAGGCAAAGGTATACAATTGCTACGTGATGCAGGCATTGAGGTAGAGGTAGGTGTACTAGAAGAACAATCTCGCCGTTTAAACGAACGTTTTATACACAATATGCTTACTAAACGTCCATTTGTTATTTCAAAATATGCTATGACGTTGGATGGCAAAATTGCAGCGCATACAGGGCATTCCAAATGGGTAACGGGTGCAGAAGCTCGGGAAGATGTGCACCATATTCGTCATGAAGTAGATGCAATATTAGTCGGCGTTGGAACAGTGATTGCAGATAATCCATCTTTAACGACGAGATTAAACAATCGACAGGGTAAGAATCCTATACGAATAATCATGGATAGCTATCTTCGTACACCAGCACATGCAAATGTATTAAATGTAGAAGAAGCGCAAACGATTATTGTCTGCAGTGAGGAAGTCAAACAAGAGCAAATTAGCATTTTTGAGGCAAAAGGTGTTACGGTCCTTCCTGTCCGAAGAGATAGTGAGGGTTTGCATATTAATGATATGTTAGAAAAACTTTATGCACTTGGTATTACAGATATTTTAGTGGAAGGTGGTAGCGCAATTAATGCCTCATTTTTACAAAGTGCTGCCATTGATAAATACGTCATCTATGTAGCACCTAAAGTTTTAGGTGGTCGTCTATCATTAACACCAATCGCTGGTTACAATGCAGCAACGATGGATGAAGCATGGGATGTTGAATTTGATTCATTTAAAAAGTTAGGGCAAGATTTACGCATTATTGCTTATCCGAAAAAAGGTGAAGGAAAGTGAATTATCATGCGGATGTTTGTATTGTCGGAGCTGGACCAGCTGGTGCACTTCTTGCGCATTTGCTAGTTAAAAAGGGTCTATCCGTCATACTATTGGAACAAAACGCAACACTCGGGCAGGCATTTCGTGGTGAGCATTTAAACGAAGAGGGTGAGGCGGTTCTCAAAAAGCATTTTCTTTTTGAAGCGGTTGAAGCACTTGGTTTATTACGAATGGAAAAATTAGAATATTATGCGAAGGGCGAAGTCATTAAAACGATTGTTCCAGATCCAATTATAGGGCATTTAGGTATTCACGTGCCTCAAGCTCATTTGCTTAAGGGAATACTTCAACAAACAGTTCACTTTCAAAACTTTAAGTGTTTCTTGCATACTAAAGTGACAACACTTTTGACGGATACTTCAGGGCGATATATCGGTGTTGTGGCAACAAAGAACGATGAAACAATTGAAATCAAGAGTCAGCTTATTATAGGAGCGGATGGTCGATACTCGACTATTCGAAAACGAGCGCATATTGCTAGCCAAAAACAGAAACATGGTTTTGATTTACTGTGGGCGAAAATTCCAGCACCTCAAGATTGGGAGCCAGCTATTAAAATGGCATTAATTGATGAAAAACAATTGTCGCTATTCTCCCAGACTGGAGGCTTTATTCAAATTGGTTGGAATATTGAACAAGGAAATTTTGCGCAACTTAGAAAGCAGCCATTTACACCGTTTATTCACAAGCTGATTGAGGCCTTTCCACAGCTAGATGATATTGTTACACGCCGTATTCAATCATGGCAGGACTTTGTGTTACTCGATGTATTTAGTAGTCATTGCGACTGTTGGGGTACAGCAGGACTTGTGCTGTTAGGTGATGCTGTTCATACCATGACACCTACTGGCGCATTCGGCTTAAATAGCGCGCTAAAAGATGCAGATTGTCTCGCATCCTTACTAAACAAAGAAGCAATTAGACAATTTAATGTGCGAGATTTTCAACAAATGCGAGCACAGGCTATTGAAGAAGTATTAGCGCAGCAAATTGAAAAAGAACAGACTTTTGCCTTTCACTTCATCGATAGGGCATCTTGAGGGGAAGAAAACATAGATGAAATTCGGTTTTGATATAGATGACACATTGATCAATTTACGGGCACATGCCTTTTCACTTTATAATAAAAAACTAGGTAAAGATATCACACTGGAAGCCTTTCATGCTTTAGAAAGAGTAGAGATTCATGAGCCCTTTGGCTTAACAGATGCAGAAGGCGCCGCAATGTGGAATAGTTCTTTAGAGGAAATATACTTTACGGATTGTCCAATTTTTGACAAGGCTCTTGAAACGCTACAAACATTACATGAACAGGGGCATGAAATTTATTATATTACGTCACGTCCGAAGCAATATTGTCAACAAACGCAACAATGGATGAAGGCTCAAGGTTTTCCTGTGGAACAGGGGCGTTTCTATTGTGGTATGCAAGACGTGGAGAAAGTAAATATTATTAAAAAACTTGCATTAGATGTTTATGTAGATGATAAACCAGCCGTATTAGAAACGCTACAAGACATTCACACAAAAGTGATATTAAAAAACCAATCATACAACCAGTATGTGAATTTACCTCGAATGCATCATTGGCATGAGTTTTTAAGCAAAATTAATGATTAAAAGGATTGGTATAACGGGTTTCGTTGTACCATTCCTTTTTGTTTTAAAACAGTTGTTTTTCAATATTTGCAGCGACATTTAGAATCGTTGCAATTAAATGATTTTCATCGTAATCATTGTAACGGACTTCCGGTATAACGAGTGTGACGGAAGCGATAATTTGATGCGAAGCATTTAATATTGGGGCTGATACAGAACAGGCGCCGCGCACCCGCTCGCTATTACTTATGGCAAAACGTTGCGCGCGAATTTGTTGTAATTCGTTTAATAGCTGTTCTTTGGAACAAATCGTCTTATCTGTAATCGGTTCAAGTGTGATATGTTCTACATAATCTTCAACATTTGGCATAAATGCGAGTAATGTTTTAGAAGATGCACCTGCATAAAGAGGGGAGGTGTCACCTACATACATTTTCGTTGATAGAGGGTAGGTAGAATCATAATTTACTATACAGCGCCTTTCTAAGCCGTCGATAATATTCATCGAGACACTTTCACCCATTTCTTCATTGAGCTTTTTTAAAATAGGCTCTGCCACAATAATTAGACTGGACTCTTGTTTAACTAGGTTCCCTAAATAGAGCAGTGAATGACCTAATTGGTAGCGTTTTGTTCCCTCATCTTTATGAAGAAATCCTTCATACACAAAGGTAGAAACAAAACGTTGTAAACTGGAGATGCTAAAACCTGTTTTTTTACTCAACTCTGTTAAAGAGAGATTAGGTTCTTCTTTTGTAAATGCTTTTAATACTTTAATCGCTTTGTGCAACGATGACATTGTATAGTTTTTTTCGAAAGTTTCTTGATTCATCTTGTCACCACCTACTTACATAAATTTACTTTCGCTTATCGGCTATAACCTTTATCTTCATTAGGGTTGTATGATGATAAAATTATTACTATTATAGCGTAAATTTATTTCGGTAGAGACGATTTTTGGAATTCATTTGTATGTTCTCCAAGTATAGGTGGAGCTAATTTATATTGAATATTTAAATTTGAAAACTGCAACGGGTTTTTGACGAATTTTATTTTGCCATATTTTTTGTGTTCGATTTCTCCAATCATGTCACGTGCCATAACTTGTGGTTGTTCAAGTGCTTCCGCAATGGAATTCACACGACCTCCGGGTATTTTATATTGTTGTAATAACGCAATCCATTCATCACGCGTTTTAGTTATTGTAATGTCCGAAATGAGTTGTACCAGTTCTGCTTCATGTTGCTTTCGCATCGTGTTTGTTATAAAACGTGCGTCGGTTGCCCACTCTTGACGTTCAAGCATTGTGCAAAATTTTTGAAACTGCCCATCAGTACCAACACATATCATTAAAGGACCGTCTGCGCAGTTAAATACTTGATAGGGCGCTACGTTATTATGCCGATTGCCTAAACGTTCAGAAGCAAATCCTGTATTTAAATAGGCACTCGCCACATTTGCTAAGCTACTCATTTGAACATCCAATAATGCTAAATCAATAAACTGCCCGTTATTCGTTACATCTCGCATTCGCAACGCAGATAAAATACTGATGACGACATAATGGGAAGTTAAAATATCTGCAATTGGGACACCGACTCTTGTCGCCTCACCATCCGTTGCACCTGTTACATGCATTAATCCACTCATCGCCTGTATGACCGGATCAAACCCTGGTTCGTAGGCGAGGGGACCTGTTTGACCGAAGCCGGTCACCGCGCAATAAATGAGTTGTGGATTTATTTTTTTCAATTCCTCATAGCTTAGCCCCATCCGCTCCATATCACCAGTTTTAAAGTTTTCTAGAATAATATCTGCATCTTTTACTAGCTCTTTAAATTTTTCTTTGTCCTCAACTGTTTTTAAATCTAATGTTATTGATTTTTTATTGCGATTGGCACATAAATAATAGGTACTTTGCTCATTTAAAAATGGACCCCAGTCACGCATACTATCAGAGCCATCGGGATGCTCTACACGTATGACTTCAGCACCTAAATCAGCTAGCAACATGGAGCCGGCAGGAGCGGCATAGACACGTGATAAATCTAACACCCGAATATTATTAAGAGGTTGCATATGGTTTCCTCCCACAAATGTTATTTGTATACTGGTTTACGTTTTTCTACGACGGCTGTTACACCTTCTTTAAAATCTTCTAGTTCTGTTACAATCGCCATTTGAGAAGAAATGTAATCGAGTGCTGTGCGTAAATCCATTCGTTGGCTTTGATAGACCGCACGTTTAATGAATTGTACGGTTGTTGTTGGGCGACTTGCTAGTTCTTGTGCATACTGTAATGTATATTCTTCGAGTGCCTCATCTTCTACAACAAAGGTAACGATGCCTTTCGCTTTCGCTTCTTCAGCTGTTAAAACACGCGCAGTCCAAAACATGTCCAGAGCCTGATCGATGCCGATAAGCTTTGGTAAATAGTAGGCGCCACCATCACCAGGAACGATTGCTACGTTTATGTAGCTCTCTGAGATTTTTGTTGATTTTGCCGTTATCCGAATATCACACATTAAAGCCATATCAAGACCGGCACCCATTGCAAAACCGTGCACTTGTGCAATCACTGGCTTATCAATTTCTTCAAGCAACAATGGAATACGTTGAATTTTTTTCCATAGCGAATTTTTTCGTGCTAAGCCAGTCGAAGAGATATCATCCTCACTTTTGAAAAAGCCTTCTCCAGCTTGCATCGCTTTAATATCGCCACCTGCGCAGAATGATTTGCCATTCCCTTTCACGATAACAACACGAATATCATCTGAATCGCGTACAGTTTCAAGCGCTGTAATCCATTCTGCAATCATTTCCTCGCTAAACGCATTGTACGCCTCCGGTCGATTTAACGTAATTGTGGCAATATGGTCTTTTACATCAAATAATAAATCTGCCATGTTCATCTCTCCCTTTACAAAATTGGTATTTTGTCTGACTTGTGCTGAAGAATGGCACTGCTTACTTCAGCTAACAAAGTATAGTTTTTAGCTCTGAGCTTTGAGCAGTAGTGAATTGTTAGTGCATGACGTCATATAAGCCCATAAGCTGTCACCGCTATTTTCTAGTAATTGAGTTGCCACCAAATCAGTCCAATAAAAAGAGCTTGCTCCTTCATCACGCCATGACCAAAGCCTACGTGTATACTGTTGTAAGCTATGTTCGTGTGTCGTACCAATTGCAGCATGCACTTGGTGGGAAATGGTCGCTACCGTTTGAATCATTTCTTCAAAACGAATCCGTGCATAGGCAACTTCACTCAGAGGGCTTTGTGCAACGAGGGCAACGGTCACATTATTAAATGCTGCTAAAGCTAACGCTGTTTCACCTGCTAAGTTCACAATATGTTGCTGAACAAGCTGGAAGCGATGTAGGGGACGACCAAATTGCTCACGCTCTTTTGTATATTGCACGGTTAAGTCATTTATTTTTTCAATAGCGCCCGTCATCATTGCTAGTTGAAAGGCTGTTGCAATGGCTGTCAAAGTCTGAATTTGTTCTGAAGTTAAGACAGTAGATTGTTGGCAAACATTGGCGTTTTGGAATGTTACCGTATCACGTGGCTCACCAGCTAAGTTTTTATCCGGTGAAATATCTGCTTGGCTTAAGTCAATTGCTACTAAATGGATACCCTTTGTGCTGTGTGCAAGTGTTACTAATTGCTTTGTATGGCGCGCCCAAGGAATATGTTGTGCTGAGCCCGTTAGTTTGCCGTTTTCAAGTGTAAAGCTCGGCGTTTCAGCTAGCGCATAGGTTGCCAAATCATCCATTACTTGTAGGTTAGTATATGCTAATAAGTAGTTTGCTAATGTTGTTTCTGTAAATGGGATCGGAGCCGCATACTTTCCTGTTAAACGAACAATATTTAATAAATCTTCTAAATCGCCACCCGCACCGCCATTTTCTTCACAAATGGCGACAGCCGTCATCCCGTTTTCCACGAACAAATTCCATATATCGGATGCCCACTTACCTTGCTCGACAATATCAACTAAATCTTTACTAACATTTTCTTTTAGCATTCGTTCTACTACTTCAAGTATCATTTCTTTCATTTCACTCATTGTGCAACAACTCCTTTCGCTACTATGCCATAAAGAACTTCTGAAGTGCCTCCTCGAATTGTAAAACCTGGTGCATGTAAAATAGACTCTGCCATTAAACGGTCGATTTTACGTTGCGCGTCAAGTGTAGGGTAGGTTTGCACTAATAAACGAGTAATTTCTGGTATGCTTTGTTCAAATTTGGTGCCAAGAGCCTTTACAAGAGCAGCTGGAATAGAGACTTCATCGCCGTTTCCAGTTGCTAAAAGCTGGGCTACACCAATTGATAAATTGCGTAAGCTCCAGAGGCGTGCGACAACTTTAGATGCTTGTTTTAACCCTTCAATGTTATTTTGTCGTTTTAATTCTTGAATGAGTTCATCGATTAAAGGGAACGTGCTTAAAATACGCTCTGGGCCGCTGCGTTCAAATGCTAGCTCTGCTAAACCTTGAATCCAACCATTGCCAATTTCACCGACAACCATATTGTCAGGAACAAAGACATTATCAAAGAATACTTCATTGTAATGATGTTCACCTGTTAAAAATTTGATTGGGACTACTGTAATTCCATCCGCTTGTAAATCGACGATTAGTTGGCTTAATCCCGCATGTTTATGTTTGCCATCATATGGGCTCGTTCGAACTAAAGTCACCATGTAGTGACAAAGATGGGCATTACTCGTCCATATTTTTTGACCGTTTACGATCCAGCCGCCTTCTACTTTTTCAGCACGTGTACTGACAGAAGCCAAATCTGAACCACTATTTGGTTCACTTAACCCAATGCCGAAGTAGCATTCACCTTTCACAATTTGCGGTAGGAAAAAAGCACGCTGTTGTTCTGTGCCATAACGCAAAAGTAGTGGTCCTGTTTGTCGATCAGCAAACCAATGTGCTGCAACCGGTGCACCTATAGCTAAAAATTCTTCGGTTAAAATATAACGATCAATAGTACTGCGCTCTTGACCGCCATATTTTTTGGGCCAAGTGATGCCAATCCAGCCTTTTTGCCCTATCAATTTAGAAAATTCAGGGTTATCTCCACTTAACCAAGAATCACATTTCGGCACGAAGGTTCCTTTTGCTAGTTCTTCGTGTAGAAATGCTCGAACTTCTAAACGGAATTGTTCTTGCGCTTCTGTAAATTGCACTGTTGGTAATTGAAACATAAAATAACTCCTCCTTTTTACCGCATTGTGATAACAATTACATTATATGTGTATTTTATGATTCGTTATGTAAATAAGTCAAATGTTTTTTAGAATAATTAGAAAATTCCGTAAGTGAAAACTGGTTACAGCATATATAAATTGGTAGAGAGCTTTTAGCGATATGCCTTACAAATAGTAAAAAGTATTTAATTTACGAAAAAGTGTAAAAAAACAGAAAAAACATGTTACTATGTAGAAAAATTACGTTTTGGGGGTGTGAGAAGATGCAAATGACGATTAAAACTTCTCAAAAGGTCACACAAATATTATCTGCACAGTTAGTCCAGCATTTAGAAATATTGCAATATTCGGCGACTGAGCTAGAGCAATACATTTATGAAAGAGCAACAGAAAATCCACTATTAGTGGTCAACGACGCAAAAGTAAAAACGCAATATGAGGAGATTATGCAATTAGCAAATTGTTCTGTTCATCATTTTTCATCATCCTATGATAGGTCTAGCAGTAACCAATTTAATATGATTGAGATGAAGCTTGCTGAAAAAGAAAATTATGAACAATTCCTTTTAGAGCAAGTGCCGATGCACCAAAATTTATCTTCTATTGATTTACGAATTTTAAAATTTTTAATCCAATCGTTGGATGATCGCTTATTTTTGGATGTAGAGTTAGAGATTGTAGCAGACAAGTTTCAAACTAGTTATTCGCATGTAGAAGCAATATTAGATTTATTACAAACTTTTGAGCCGATTGGCGTAGGCGCACGAAGTTACCAAGAATTTTTACTTATCCAATTGGATAATGATCAGTTTGCGCCGAAAATGGCTTCGACCTTTATTCGTTCAGATTTAGAGTTAGTTGCAACGCAGGCGATTAAACAGTTGAGTAAAAAATATAAGATGCCTTTACAAGATGTCATCGAAACGGTTCACTATATAAAAAAATTGAAACCGATTATGATGGGGGATAAATTAGAATCGATTCCCTATGTAACGCCAGATATCGAAGTGAAAGTAATTGCTGGGGAATGGGTGATTCAGTTAACTCGTCACCACTTACCTATCGTATCGATTGATGAAAGTTATGTTGCGCTGTTAAAAAATGATCCGAATTATCAAACGTACTACCGAGATTCAATGAAAGATGCATTAGCTCTATTGCAAGGAATTGAACAGCGAGATAAGACGCTTTATGAGTTAACTAGATTATTATTGCAACAGCAGGAAAATTTCTTTACGAAGGGGTTAGAAGCGATAAAACCTATGCGTTTAAAAGATCTTGCTGACTTGTTAGCTGTACATGAATCGACCATTAGTCGTGCTATTCGAGGGAAGTATATTCAAACGCCAAAAGGCATTTATGCATTACAATCTTTGTTTACAAAGGGCTTGCTGAATTCTTCTGGAAAAATGGATTCAATTATGTATATTAAAAAGCGCTTACAAAAGTTGATTGAAACCGAGGATAAACGAAATCCTTTAGCAGACCAGCAATTGACAAATATTTTATGTGAAGAAGGAATTCAAATTTCAAGAAGAACTGTTGCAAAGTATCGAGAGGAATTAAATATTTTAAGTTCATATAATCGAGCGTATGGGTAATGTGATGTAAAAAATAAACCGATGATGCAAATGTGCATCAAAATTTTAATTGTGCATTGTGCAAAAGCGATTCGTTACTCGTCATCCTTGATAAGCTGTGCCCACCATAAAAGGATGAAGCGAGATAAGAAGCTAGTAAACTATAACTTAATTTAACAGAATTTTATAAATTTTAAGTTTTTTGTAGTGTTTGGCATAGAACTTGCTCATTAAACAGAAGACATGCATTAGAGAAAGGGGCTAGTAAATGTCTATATCAAAACACTAAGGGGTGGTTTAATGGGAGCTTTGCAAAAATCACTGAAAACACGACATATTACAATGATTTCCATTGGTGGGGTAATTGGAACGGGGCTTTTTGTCGGAACTGGAAAAAACATTTTAAGTACCGGTCCAGCAGCAGTCATATCCTATGCAATTGCGTGTTTGCTCATTGTCTTAATTATGCAAATGGTTGGTGAAATGGCGGCTGGGGAAATCGCATTAGGAGAGAAGTCTGGTCAATCGGGGGAGTTAGGCTCATTTGCATCGTATGCAGGAAAGTATATTGGGCCATGGGCAGGTTTTACAGTTGGCTGGCTGTATTGGGCTAGCTGGGTATTCATTGTTGGACTAGAAGCTGCATTAATCGGGGGTATGCTGCATAACTGGTTTCCATTTATACCGATTTGGGTTGGAAGTGTAGGCATTACATTGTTAATGACCATTATTAATATTTATTCGGTGAAATCATTCGGTGAATTTGAATATTGGCTATCATTTATTAAAGTTACGGCAATCATTATCTTTTTAGTAGTGGGAACAGCAATGATTTTCGGTATATGGCCTAATTATGAGCCTAAAGGATTGGGGATTTTAACAGCATTTGGTGGCTTTGCACCAAATGGGGTTGTTCCAATATTTACGGCAATTGTGTTTGTTATATTTTCTATTTGCGGTGCTGAAGTTGCAGCGATTGCTGCGGCAGAGTCTGAAAATCCAGCAAAAAATATTGTTCGTGCTATTCGCAATGTCGTATTCCGTCTCGGATTATTTTTTGTCGGTTCAGTAGCTATTATGGTAATGATTATCCCGTGGAATGATTCAACGTTTTTAGCAGCACCCTATGCCAATATTTTAACGATGGCTGGACTTCCAATTGCAGCTCAAATTATTCAAATCGTTATATTTATCTCATTAATTTCGGTGCTCAATTCAGCACTTTATACAAGTTCACGCATGTTACTTGAAATGTCACGTCAAGGAGATGCGCCAAAAATCTTCTCACAAATACGAAATCGTCGCGGTGCACCAGTACCAGCTATTATTGGAAGTACCTTAGTTGCGTATATTTGTGCCATGCTCTATTTTATTTCCCCAGAAGTCATTTTTTATTTTTTAGGTAACTGTGTTGGAGGATTAATGATTGCTGTTTATATTTTTATTGCGATTTCGCAAATACGATTTCGACGGTATTATGATCAAGTTTCGGGTGAGCTATTAGCGATTAAAATGTGGTTATTTCCCTACTTATCGTATGTTACAATTGGTGTTTTAACAATTGTCTATTTATGCCAAGTGTTAATTGAATCGTTGCGTACGCAGTTTTACTTAAGTACATTAGTATTGATTGTGTCAATTGTATTATTTGTCATCATGCGAAAACTTTCAACGAAACCAGCAGAGCAATTAGAGGATAAATTAGCTTCAGAGTAGAATATTACTACGAGGCTATGATGAGTGTGAGGGAACTATACGATGAGATTAAATTCGCGACACGCTTACGGGAATGCAAGCCTGGCAAACAAATACGCAAGTAGTTGTTTGCCAGAGACCCCGTGGATAGGGAGCGAATTTTTTTGCATTACTTCTTGCAATAATAAAACGGTTTGGAAAGGAAGCGGTTCAGATGTCAGTAACAGAACTTCATAAGGAAGAGCATTTTTTTATTGTGAAAAATGGTGAAGTGATTGTCAAAAGTGATATCCAACAAGAGCTTCTTGAACAAATAAGTGAGAAATACTGTAAAGGACAAGAAACATTTGAGGTGCAAGAATATTTCGTCCATGTAGTAGAAACATCACAAGGTACGCTGTTTACAGCTAGATCATTGAAGCAGTTTAACGATATCGATTTTATGAACCCCCTGTCACATAAGTTGCTGAACTCAATTTCTGATGGTGTGACGATTTGTGATCGCCACGGCAAGATTTTATTTCAAAATGACATTGATATTGAAATTGTTGGTTTCGATTTACGGGGGAGATATGCAAAAGATGTCATTGCGGAAGGATTAATGAGTGATTCCATTTCGATGAAAGTAATTGAATCGCAAGAAAAGGTAACAATATTGCAAACCTTCATTAACGGCAGATGTTTTTTAGTCACAGGTCAGCCGATTTTTGATGAAGATGGAAAATTGCAATATGTTGTTGCCATCACACGGGATATGACACAACTCAAATTGCTTGAACAAGAAGTACAAAAATTAGAAGATCAAAATGAAAATTTTAAATGCAAACTACAAGCCTTACATAATCAAGAATCGAGAAAAAGTAGTTTAATTGCCGTATCTTCTGCCATGATGCAAGTAGTCAAAAGGGTGATGCGTGTTGCTGAAGTAGATTCTACCGTGCTAATTGGTGGTGAATCGGGAGTCGGTAAAGAGGAGATTACAAAACTTATTCATGCCTATAGCAGACGAAGTCATAAGCAAATCTTAACAATCAATTGTAGTGCAATTCCAGAGACATTACTTGAATCTGAACTTTTTGGCTATGAATCAGGGGCATTTACGGGAGCTAGTAAAGGTGGAAAAGCTGGACTCTTTGAAATTGCATCAGGAGGCACGGTGTTTTTAGATGAAATTGGAGAAATGCCTTTGCAACTCCAAGCTAAATTATTGCGGGTACTACAAGAATCGGAGGTACAGCGTATAGGAAGCGGCAGACCGATTGCAATTGATGTACGAATTATCGCAGCAACCAACCGAAACTTAGCGGATATGGTTAGGCAAGGTAGCTTTCGAGAGGATTTATATTATCGCTTAAACATTATCCCTATTGAAATTCCACCATTAAGACAGCGTCGGCAAGATATTATCCCATTAGTTAATCATTTTTTAGCGTTGATAGGTGATAAATATGGAATTCATCGAACAATAGAGTCATCTGCTATGAAAGTGTTAGAAGCGTATACATGGCCGGGAAATGTCAGGCAATTGAAAAATATGGTGGAACGCCTTTGCTTATTGGCTACCCAACCTGAAATCACAGTAAGTACAGTTCAACAAGAGCTTGATAGCAACCCACTAGTTATTCGAGAAGTCGACAATACAGTACAACAGCCGAATGTACAACAACAGCCTGCAGTTCCACTTTTAGAAGGTACATTAAAAGAGCAAGTGGCAATGTTTGAAAAGCAATTGATTAAGCAAGCATTGTCCGAACATCCGAGTATAAGACAAGCAGCCAAAGCGCTCGGCTGCGATCAATCTACGTTAGTAAGGAAAATACAAAAATTCCAATTGACACGGCATATCTCATATCAAGAATAATGATGCGGTTATGCATCACTACTTGCATATTTGCATAAATAGTGCAAAAAAGCGTGAAGTGCTTGTGATGTTGAGAAAGGGCGTATGTATTTCTAGTAAGATATTTGTTGAACCGAAAAAAATGTCGACAATCTGAAAACAATAAAGTTGTTCGAGGTGGTCAACAGTGAATAATGATAACGAATTCAATAGATTAGAGAGGCATTTTTTAAATAATGTCTCTTTTTTTATGGAGTTGGCATGAAAATTGCTTGTAATAAAGTGTATAAAACTTTTAATGAAAAGAGGCTGGTATTGATGACAATTCAACTAAAAGAAGAGTTGAAAACTTTAGATCAAAAGCATTTTCTACATCCAACGACGTCGATTGAGCAACAGCAAACACAAGGGCCTGCTGCTATTTTTACAGAGGGAAAAGGCATCTATTTAAAAGATTTAGAGGGGAAAAGTTATATTGATGGCATGTCTTCTTTATGGAACGTAAACGTTGGACATGGTCGTGAGGAAATTGCAGAAGTTGCAAAAGAACAAATGGCTACATTAGCATTCAGCTCTTGTTTTGCTTCATTTAGTAACGAACCAGCTATTCGTTTAGCAACAAAAATAGCCTCTTTAACACCGGGAGATTTAAATACAGTATTTTTTACTTCCGGAGGATCAGAATCAAATGATACGGCGATTAAACTAGCTCGCCATTACTGGTTATTAAAGGGTCAGCCAGAGCGTCAAAAAATTATTTCACGTACACAATCCTATCATGGGGTGGCGATGGGTGCGACAAATGCAACGGGTATACAGGCATTTCGTAACTTTACCAACTCTCCTGCACCTGATTTCCATTATGTTTACAATCAATCTGTTCGCGATCTTCGAGAAATGATTGAAGCACTAGGTCCAGAAACAGTAGCAGCGTTTATTTCCGAGCCGATTCAAGGAGCGGGAGGAGTCAATATTCCACCAGAAGATTATTTTAAAGAAGTACGCAATCTTTGCGATGAGTACGGCATTTTATTTATAGCGGATGAAGTAATTACCGGTTTCGGACGTACGGGTAAATGGTTTGGTATGGAGCATTACGGCGTTGTACCAGATATGATGTCATTTGCTAAAGGGGTATCGAGTGGCTACGCACAGCTTGGAGGTGTGGTAATTTCCGAAAAAATTCATGAAACATATTGCCAGCTTTCCAAAGGGACTTTAATGCACGGTTATACGTATAGCGGTCATGCATTGGCTTGCCAAGTAGGCTTAAAAAACATTGACATTCTAGAGCGAGAACTATTAATAGAAAACGCAGCATCTATGGGAGAAGCGATGTTGGCAGGTTTTAAAGCGCTTCAAGAAAAATATAGCTTTATCGGCAGTGTTCGAACAATTGGTTTGCTAGGTGCTATTGAGCTAGTTAAAAATCGTGAAACTGGGGAGCTTTTCGAGACTGCCATTAGCCCGATATTTGTTCAGGAAACAATGAAACGAGGCTTAATTTTACGAACAGTCACGTATGAGCAAGATACAGTTGTTTTTGCACCACCACTTATTTTATCGAAAGCAGAATTAAATGAAATGTTACGTATTCTAGACGAGACTTTTGAATTTGTGCGTAAAACGATTATTGCAAAAGAATAATATGTCTGGTGTTGATGTGAGCTAATAATAAATCAGTTACTTAATCAAGGAGGGGTTTTATGACAACTATCATTAGGGAAATTCGAGAGCAATTTAATCCTGCAAAACCATCGCAATGTATTGGTCAAGTAGAGCTTTTGACAGTGGATGAGACAAAGGAAGTCGTTACAGCGGCAAATGAAGCATTTGAAGATTGGAAAAATACATCGTCAGTAGTGCGTGGGGAACTATTGCGTGTCACTGCAGACTTGCTCGAACAAAATATTGATAAAGTAGCTGAAACAGCTTCCAACGAAATGGGTAAAACCAAAAATGAAATGATTGGGGAGGTGAAACGTGGCGCTTCTATTTTGCGCTATTTTGCACAAGAAGGAATGCGGGCGACAGGTGAAGTATTGCCGTCTGCCAGTGAAGGCAAAATGTTGTACACCATGCGTGTCCCTCTTGGTGTAGTTGCAGCTATTACACCATGGAATTTCCCAGTAGCTATTCCTTTGTGGAAAATTGCGCCCGCATTAGTATACGGCAATACGGTTGTTTGGAAACCTTCTATTGAAAGCGCTTTAACGGGGAAACTTATCGGCGAGCTCTTTGAACAAGCAGGTATACCAAAGAATGTGTTAAACGTCGTACAAGGACGCGGTTCGAAAGTTGGGCAAGTTTTGCTTGAAGCACCAGAAGTGAAAGCAATAACATTTACCGGTTCAAATGGTGTTGGGCAAAGTATTTTAGATAGTGCAGGATCAACTAAGAAAAAAATTCAGCTTGAACTAGGCGGAAAAAACGCTGCCATTATATTAGCTGATGCGGACATTCATCTCGCTGCAAAGTTAACAATGGAAGGAGCAATGAAGCAAACCGGACAACGTTGTACAGCAACTAGTCGAGTTTATATTGAGGAAGCAGTTTATGATGAGGTGTTAGCATGTTTAATTGAACAAGTGAGGGAAATCAAAGTCGGCACGTCAATGGGGCCGGTTTCCTCTAAAGGTCAATATGAGAGTATTTTAGCTGCCATTGAAAAAGCAAAATTAGAAGGTGCCAAACTTGTCTATGGTGGTGGACCGACGCAAGGTAAATCAGAAGGTTATTATATTGACCCGACGATTTTTACAAATGTAACACATGCTATGGGCATTGCGCGTGATGAAATTTTTGGACCAGTTTTAGCTGTGATTAAGGTAAAGGATTACGAAGAAGCAATTCGATTATCCAACGACTCTGAATTTGGATTAAGTGCTTCTATTTATACGAACAACATTCAAAAAGCTTTTGATTTTATTCAGCGTAGTGAAGTAGGGCTTGTTCAAGTGAACGACGAGACAGGTGGTGCTGAACCACAAGCGCCATTTGGCGGCATGAAAAATTCAAGTACTGGCGCACGTGAACAAGGTCAAGCAGCAAAAGAATTTTTTACAACATTTAAAACGGTGACAATTCGCACACAGGGAGTGTAATGGGCTTTAATGCCCATTACATATGGGAGACCGTTTTTTCTTATAGATTAGTAGATTGTTATGCATATTTTCACACTATTAAACGAAAGAAGGTATCTCTATGGCACAAACTCGCTTAGCAATAGATGTTGGTGGAACGTTTACAGATGTGTTTGTTTTTAATGAAGATACAGGAGAAATATTTGTCACAAAAACCTCATCCACACCATCAAACCCTGAACAGGGAATTTTAAATGGCGTTGAGAAGGCAGAGTTGAAAGGACAGGATATTAAAATTTTTTCTCATGGCACGACGGTTGGCACGAATGCATTAATTGAGCGAAAGCTACCGAAAACCGCTCTAATTACGACAAAAGGATTTCGCGATGTAACAGAAATACGTCGCGGCACAAAGGAGGATATTTGGGATACGTACAAAGATACGGCAAAGCCCTATATTCAACGCCGCGATCGTTTTGAAGTCAACGAGCGAATAGATTATGAAGGAACAGTATTGCAAGCTATCGATGAGGAAGAAATTCGGGTACTAGCAAAGAAATTGAAACGTCGCGGGACAGAATCCATTGCTATATGTTTTATCAATTCTTATGTGAATGGAGAAAACGAAGCAAAAGTGAAAAAGATTTTACTTGAGGAACTGCCAGATGTTTATATATGTACTTCAAGTGAAGTACTACCTGAAATATTCGAGCATGAGCGGATGAGTACAACGATTATTAATGCCGTTCTAGGACCAATCATGAGCAATTATATTAGTAAATTAAGCAATGAAATGCAAAAAAGAGGCTATGAGGAGGAAATTTTAGTTTTACATTCTGGCGGAGGTGTCATGACTTCTAGTACAGTGCCTCGCTATGCCGCTAGATTAGCGAGTTCAGGAATTGCTGCTGGAGCCATTGCTAGCAAACATATAGCAAAGTTATGTGGTTTTGAAAATGCGATAGGTTTGGATATGGGAGGAACGAGTACAGATATTTCACTGATGTACAAAGGACAAATTCGAATTACAAAGGATTGGTCTATTGAATATGGTTATCCAATAGGGTTTCCAAGTATTGAAATATTAACGATAGGTGCTGGTGGTGGTAGTTTAGCTTGGCAAGATGAAGGAGGATCATTACGAAATGGTCCGCAAAGTGCTGGTGCTATACCAGGTCCAGCCTGCTATGGTCATGGTGGTACAGAGCCAACAAACTCAGACGCTAATGTCGTTTTAGGACGTCTTGGTGTGACATTGTTAGATGGTATGATGCAATTAGATAAAGGCAAGGCACAGCAGGCTGTCAAAAAAATTGCGCAAGCTTTCAATCAGACAATTGAAGAAGCAGCGAGTGCCATTATTGAAGTTGCCAATGCCAATATGAGTGATGCCGTTCGTTTAATTTCTGTACGTCGGGGCTATGATCCACGTGATTTTGCCCTTGTAGCCTTTGGTGGTGCAGGACCACTTCATGCCGCACATTTAGCAAAAGATTTAAATATCCCGAAAGTCATTATCCCTACGCATCCGGGCGTAGCAGCAGCAATGGGGTGCTTACTTGTAGATGTACGCCACGATATTTCAAAAACGTTTGTAAAAAAAGCAAATGAAGTATCAGTCGAAGAGCTCGATATTCAATATCAAGCACTACGGAAAGAGGCGAAAGCACTATTAGAAGAAGAAGGGATTTCTGAAGAAACATCGACTTTGATGAATTATATGGATCTTCGCTATAAGGGACAATGGCGCTCCTTAGCGGTTGTGGTACCAGATTACGTCACTTCCTTGGAGGAAGTATTAGCAGCATTCCACCAAGAACATGAGCGAGAATTTGCATTTTCAGATAAGGACCAGATTGTTGAGATTTACGGTTTACGTGTGACTGCAATAGGTACAGTGCCAAAACCTAATTTCCCACAATTTGCACCAACTGGCTCCTTACAAGATGCTTATAAAGAGACACGACCTGTTTATTTTGATGGGGCATATGTTGAAACAAACGTTTATTATCGCGATAAAATTCCAGTGTATGCACAATTACAAGGTCCTGCAATTGTGGATCAATTAGATACGACAACGGTCATTCCACCAGGATTTACGGCTGAAGTAGATGCTTATAAAAATATCATTATTACCGTGAACTAATACATGATAAGGGGGAAGTAATCTATGAGTACAACAGGATTGTTCCTAAATAATCAAATTAAAAATCTAGATCCAGTAACATTTGAAGTGTTGAAAAATGGCTTTGTAAATTTAGTCGATCAAATGGCTGAACAAATGCTGCGTACTTGTTATTCTTTTGTTATTTATAATCGGGATTTTAGTTGTGCATTATGTGACGCACAAGGAAACACGGTTATGCAGGGAACACAAGATATTTCGGTACATGTCGGTACTTTACATCTAACAGCAAAAGCGGTTTTAGAGGATTTTGCAAATGACATTCACCCTGGTGACGTATTTTTAGTAAACGATCCATATCGGGGGGGCACGCATTTTAGCGATGTTCGGGTTATACTACCTGTTTTCCATGACGATAAGCTGATTGCCTTGATGCAAACAAACGGTCATTGGGCAGATGTAGGTGGTTCTAATCCAGGTTCTTTTGATATTACAGCAAAGGAACATTATGGAGAAGGATTACGAATACCCCCTGTACGCATTTATAGTAAAGGTCAGTATTTAGCAGATGTTGTGAATATTATCGTGATGAATATGCGTATTCCAGAGGAACGAATTGGCGATTTACGTTCACAAGTAGAAGCGGCTAAAGTTGGCGAAAAACAATTGAATGAGATGATTAACAAATATGGTATCGATACGGTTTTGCTAGCATTTGAAGAGGTACAAAATTATGTAGAACGTTTAACGAGTGCAAAGATTAAAGCCTTACCGAAAGGACAATGGGAAACAGTCGATTACATTGATATGGACCCAGAGCTAGGGGATGGCTTAATACCAGTGCATGTGAAAATGACAATTCGTGAAGATGAAATTTTCTATGATTTAAGTGGGTCACACCCTGCTATAAGTTGCTTTTTAAATGCTGGATTCGGTTCTGCACTTTCTGGTATTTATGCAGGAACTAAAACATTCTTTCCGGAAATTCCGTTAAATTCAGGGTTCTATCGAGTTGTCAAAATACATTTGCCCGAAAATACTGTTGTCAATGCTCCGAGTCCTATTGCGGTATCTGGCTATTGCTCAGGTTCTTTTGAAAAGATAATGAATGCATGTTTTGAGTTATGGTCGAACATTATGCCTGAACGTGCAATTGCTTGTTCATTTAACCTAGAGTATTTGTTAATTGGTGGCTACGATCAACGACAAAATAATAATGGGTATTTTATGTGGTATGACTGGATGGCAGGAGGACATGGTGGGCGTGTGGATCGTGATGGCGCAAATACGACATCACCTGTATTTGGGGTCGGTTTAAGTGTCCAACCGTGTGAAGGGCAAGAACGTTTGTCTCCTGTACTAACAACAAAACATGAGATTATTACAGATTCAGCAGGTCCGGGGAAATATCGCGGCGGCTGTGGTGTTGAAAAAGGTGGGCTATTAACGGATATAAACAATACAGTGATGTCGTACTGTTGTGACCGTTCTCGTTCCATTACGTGGGGCATTATGGGAGGCTTACCGTCCATTGCACAAGGGGCTATTTTAAATCCAAATCAAGCTGGTGAGGAATTTTTGGGTACCATTTTTTCTAATGTCGCATTGAAAAAAGGAGACTCCTTTACACGTCCATCTGCTGGCGGGGGAGGATTAGGTGATCCTCTGAAGCGGGATGTCAACGCAGTGTTAGAGGATGTAATTGATGAATATGTCTCGCTTGAACGTGCGAAACTTGATTATGGTGTTGTTATTCGTGAAATTGATCGCGATATTGACGCATTTGAAATTGATATGGCAGCTACTGTGAAAGAGCGAGCGTATATTCGAAAAAATCGTCAACAATGGCTTGAAACAGACCCCTATGAAGTGGAGCGTCTGTACAATACAGGTGAAATTAATCAAATGGACGTTGTACGTCGCTATGGCGTTATTATGGATTACAAAACAAATCAAATATTACCAATTTCCACGAAACAATATCGTACGTCCATGAAAAAACGTTCGTTAGCCTATTGGATGTAATGTTATACAACAATAAAGCAACCAAGAGAACGAAATATTTCTCTTGGTTGTTGTGATTTAGGCAAAGCGATTAAGCTGAAAAAGTGATAAATCTTGCTTGCTTGTACCATTTAAAATAAGTTCTGTTAATACTTCGCCAACTGAGCTACTAAATTTGAAGCCATGACCAGAAAATCCTGCAGCAATGACAATATTGCGATGATTAGGTAAAAAATCAATGATAAAGTGTTCATCAGGTGTCACAGAATATTTACATGTTTTGCCGAATGCAAGTGCACCATGCTGTGGCATGAAGCGATTGATAAAATGTTGTAAATCAGCAGCATCCTGATTATCGAATGGACGCATTGGCTCATTAGGGTCAATCGGTTCACCACCATCATGGCGACCTAGTTTCAAGCCTGCCCCATGAATGCTGGGAAAACCGTAATAGGCACAATCATCAAATTCGAAACAGTAGGCGGGGAACGTAGTGTCACGATAAAGCTGTTCGTCTGCTTCAAACCAAGCAAATGTTTTGCGTGTGGGTGTAATAGGTAATGAAAGATTCATGGTTTGGAGCAATTCCGATGCCCAAGCACCTGCTGTTACAATGAGTTTTTTTGCCTCATAAAAACCACTATCTGTATGTATCTGTACAATGTCTTCGGTCTTAATAGCGTGGACCTTTTCATTTGTATGTAAAAGGGCACCTTGTGCTAATGCTAACTTTTTATAGGCAGCGATACAAGCTTCTACATGCAATACACCAGCAGTTGGTTCATAGCACACTACTAAATCCTCAGGCAATGCTAATCCAGGCCATTTTTCCATCGCTTCGGCGGCTGTATACTGTTCTAAAGGTAAATCGTATAGCTTCGCGCTTCTTCTAACATTTTGAAGAAAGGTATGATCTGATTGACCAACATTCATCACACCTGTTTGTAAAAATAAAGATTCACTTGTTTCCGCTTCAAGCTCTTTCCAAAGTTGTCCTGCGCGTAGTACGAAAGGGACATAACTAGCTCCTTCACCGTAAGCAAAGCGAATAATTCTTGTTTCGCCATGGTGGCTGCCCTCTTCATGTGGTGGATCAAAAGCATCGAGCATAAGGACGTTTTTTCCTGCCTTCGCTAAATAATAACCAGCCGCCATTCCCATTGAACCAGCGCCCACAATAATGACATCATAAATCATAATCATCCCTACTTTCTTTCTCTAGTATAGCAAAATAAAATGAGAATTTTGCAACAACTTATATAGGGATTATAGGAAAACACGAAAAGGCTGGGCCATTACTAAAAAGAAGGGGGGGTAAAGGGACAACTCTTGCTTAGATCGAATAAACGCATGATGCAATGAGCAAAAAAGTGTTAGATTGATGGCAGTCAATCTAACACTTTCTCTAACCTGTTAGCCAACAGATTATTACTTATTTAAATAAAACGAGCAATGTCTTTTAATGGTAAACGCGATGAACCATAAGCAGGTGCTGCTGCTTTCCCGATAGCAATAAGAACAACAGGGAAAATATGTTCCGGTAAGTCAAAACGCTGAGCAAATTTCTCTTTATCAAATCCGCCCATTGTCACCGTATCATACCCTTTTTCTTTCGCAATCAGCATCAGTTGCATGGAAATAAGACCTGCATCAAATGTAGCAATATTTTTTCTGACTTCAAGTGGTGCAGCTGGGTAAGTACGTAGAGTATTCGTAATCATTAAATCCTTCTGTGCTTCACCCATATGCCCTTCTGCGACATTTTGCGTGTAAATTTGTTCAACTTGCTTATACATTTCGGCATTGCCTAACACTGCAATAATGGCAGAAGATGTTTCAACTTGTTCTTGGTTATTGGCAATAGCACGTAGTTCTGTTTTTACAGCTTCGTCTTGAATGACTAGGAATCTCCATGGTTGCAAGTTACTAGATGACGGAGCGCTAGTGGCTTCTTGAATAATTGCTTCAAGCTCTACTTGTGGAATTTTAAAAGCGGGATCATAGACGCGAACGGATTTACGCTCTTCCATAATTGTATATAGATTGGATTGTGTTTTAGTTGTCGACATAATGTCCTCCTTAAAACTTACTAATGGTAAGTTGATGATAAGAATCTTACCATTAGTAAGTTTATTCGTCAAATAAAAAATATTTTGTGTGCTACAATAGAATAAGGAATTACAGACAGGAGGTTATGAGATGACACAATCAAACTGTTCACATATATGTAGTAGCTATCATCAGGCAATAGAGTTTATAGGGAAACGTTGGATGGGAATGATTATTTATACTTTGTTGCTTGGTCCAAAAAGGTATCATGAAATTCATGCCACAATACCCGGCATTTCTGATCGTTTACTAACAGAACGCTTAAATGAGCTTGTGAATGCAGGACTAATTGAAAAAAAATACATTGATTCATCGATAAAAAAGGTAGAATATGCATTAACGCCAAATGGCTTAGCATTTCAGGAAGTCATAGCGTCTATTCAAAAATGGATTGATTTATGTGAATTTGAGAAAATGACAAAAGAGACAACATAAAAAGCCAAAATACCTCAAGTGCTTGAGGTGTTAAGGCTTTTTTATTTGTAACTATTTGTAATGACTTTTGTTGTTTTGCCAATATCTTTATCTTTCCTATAAAGTTTGTACTTTTTTGCCTTTATATTATAGATTTACTTAAGACAAAAAGACTGTAGATAAACTCCCTTTGAGTGTATCTACAGTCTCCAAACCTTACCTATTTAACATTTGGTAATACTTTATTTAACATAATGGCAACGAGCGCAGCTGTTGCTATTGGAGAGCCGAATAAATATTGAACCGTTGTAGGTAAAGCATATAAAAAATCTTTTGGTAATAGTGTTAACGCTAATGTTAAAATAACTGGAACAGCGATGACGTACATTTCTTTTTCGCCAATATGTTCATTTTTCATTACTTGCAACCCGCTAATGGCGATAATGCCACAGACGATGACAAAAACGCCACCGATCACTGCTGAAGGAATGGCAGAGATTAAGGCAGCCAATTTACCGGAAAACCCGAACAAAATAAACCAAAAACCTGCAACGATAAAGATACGACGGCTTGCAATACCTGTGATGGAAATAACCCCTGCATTTGTTGAATAGCCAGTTACCGGTGTAGAACCTAGTAATGAGGCGATGAAACAGCCAATACCCTCACCAATTACCCCACGATTAATTTGTCTATCTGTCAATGGTTTATCAATTACATTACTTACAGCAAACCATGTACCCGTCGTTTCAGCCATTAAGACAATATAGATAATCACCATTGTTAAAATAGCTGAAAAGTTAAATGTAAAGCCGTAATCTACAAAAGGCAATTGCGGTAAGCTAAACCAATTTGCTTTTCCAACAGCCGATAAATCTAAAATACCCATAATATTTGCAGCGACACAACCAATAAGCAACGCGATAATAACGGAGGCAATACGAAATACTCGACCTTTTTGACGGAATACAGAGCCTAGCATTACGCAGACAATTAATACGGTAGCTGAAATCAGCGCCAAGTATATGTTTTGGCTAATCGTAGCACCAGCGCCTTCAAAAATATTACTACTTAAACCAACGGGCATAAGCGATAAGCCAACGACGAAAATAATTGTACCGCCTACAATTGGGGGAATAAATGTTTTAACAATTTTGTTGAAAATACCTGTATAGCCTAAAATGATGACAAAAATGGCCCCGATTAGGCTTGCACCCAGTACAGCGCTCCAACCAAGTTCGCCACTGCCACTTGCGGCATAGATACCAACTATCGCTCCTAATGGTACATACGAGGGTCCTTGTGCGATTGGAAGCTTCATGCAGAAATGGCTTTGGACAATCGTCGCAATCCCTGCTGCGATAAACGTTGATTGTATTAAAGCGCTTGCTTGTCCTGATTGCATGCCTATTAACATTGCAATTAGGAAAGGAACTACATAGACGTCCATGGCCATTACATGCTGTAAACCTAGAAGAGCGGATTGACCGAATGGTACTTTGTCATCGGGTAAAACGGTTAAATGTGCGGTATTACTGTTTGCTAAATTGTTTTTTTGCGTTTCCACTTAGATGCCCACCTCAAAATGTTAAGTTTATAAATAAAACGACTTAGTGACCTTCACCTGTTGCTACAGAGAAGGGGAGACCACTGTTCGCGTTAGATTATTGTGTTCGTTCGTGCACTTTAATGCCTTGCACCCATACTTCTCGAATATTTTCAGGACGTACAAGATACATGATTTTTTGGAAGATATCGATCAGTTCTTCTTTGTTATCAAAGATTGGTAGTTTAGCAGATGCTACTTTTGTATCGATTACTTGAACATCCCACGTATAGTTTTCTTGTAAGCGACCAATTGGAAGACTTAAACTTTCACCACCGCCAGCTGTTGCTAAATAGAATGCTTCGTTGATAGTAATGCGCGAATTTGGCACGCCACGTTTGTCTGCAGGAAGTGCTGTATTCACACCATCTTCCAACATTCTAGATGACATTACCGCCTGTCTTGCATTATCAAAAAGACTAGGTGAGAAGCCACCTGAAATGTCTGAGCCTAAACCAATATCTACACCTTTTGCATGGAAGCGGGCAATGGGAATAACGCTGTTAGCAAAATAAGCATTTGAAATTGGACAATGGCCGATAGCAGTACCAGTTTCAGCAAATAGTGTGGCATCTTCATCGTTTAAGAAATTACAATGTGCCATAACAGACTTATCACCTAATAGACCAAAATCATGTAAAGCGTAGGCATCATTTTTGTTGAAGCGGTCTTGCACGTAACTATGCTCCCAGTCACTTTCACTACAATGAGATTGAATATGTGTATCATACTTAGCTGCCAATTCACCTAAACCTTTTAAAGCACTATCTGTACAACTTGGAATAAAGCGAGGTGTTACAACAGGATATACGCCTTGCTTGGTAGATTTCGCTAATTCTTTAACAGCTAAAATAAACTCTTCTGTATCCGCTAATGCTGTTGCCGTATTTGCATCTCGATAAAATGCAGGGTTTTGTTCAGGGTCATCCATGACAACTTTCCCAACAAGACCACGTTGTCCTTTTGTAGCACAGATTTCAGCTAATAATAGACTTGCTTCCTTATGAACTGTTGCAAAGTACAACGATGTTGTTGTGCCATTGGCAAGAAGGGTACTTACTAAATCTTCATAGACCTCTTTCGCAAATGCTAAGTCCGAGAACTTCGATTCGATAGGGAAGGTATAGGTGTTGAGCCAGTCATATAGGGGGATATCTAGAGCAGTACCGGCTTGAGCCCATTGTGGTGCATGGACATGCAAATCGACAAAGCCAGGGAAGAAATACTGGCCATCAGTTAATTGGTAGAAATTTCCTTTCCCTTTATATGTTTGTAGTACTGTTTGATAGTCAGGATGTTCTGGCGCAATCGTTTTTTCGATTATTCCGTCTGCGTTAATACAAAACAGGTAGTCTTGTAAAATTTGTACTTCTTTGGAAGACTTACTTGAAAAAGCAGTTCCTTTGAAAATTTGCGTATATTTAAACACAGTTTACACCTCAATGTTCGTATTTTGTTATCAGCAGGGAATATTATAGGATAAAAAAACTGTGAAGTCTACGAAAAAACGAATAAATTGCATTGTGTGATATAAGGGTAGTAAATAGAGTTTTACAGCAATTTAATGACATGGGAATATATAGTTTTAGGAATAAAAAATCAAAATAGGGGTTGGCAACTTAAAAATTTTTAAATAAAATATAATTGAGAATTACTATCAATTAAAAATCTATCACAAAAAGGGAGGTGGCAGTTGGTTTATTTGAATTCAGCAAGGTATAAAAATGGTGATTAGATTATTCTAACTTTCACTGCTAGAATCACTATACTTACTAAACAGAGAAAGGAGCATACTATGAAAAAAATAAGTAGTGTATTCATTTTATTTGTAGTAGTTATAGGATTAGTAATCCCTAATTTTGCTTTGGCAGCAAGCGAGAATGGACAAGATAATCCATTTGAAGCGCCAGAAAAATATGTTTCCTATCTGAAGTCATTTGGTGATACGTATGATGAATTCATTCAGCAATATAGTGAATTATCGAAAGAAAAGCAGGAAGTAATTTTAGATGTTCTACAAAATGGTGGTGATTTTGACGTAGAACTTATTGAAAGCAGTATGCAAAGCAATGAAAAACATAGATATACTAGAGCAACCGTACAAACTAGACCTGTATCATTTGATGCAGATTTTAGATTATTCGGGATAACTTTTGTGAAAATTAGATTAGAAGGTAGATTTGAATATAGTAATCAAAGAGTAACCTCTGTACAGTATAAAAATGCTTACATTGTTCAGAATTTTGTTCCTTTAAGTGGTTTTGAAAGAACTTCGTTAGATGCGTATGTTAGTGATGGTAAATTTTATGCGAGTGCTGCATTTACAGCTTTTGTAGGTGCAAAAATAGGAGATAATGTTATTGGGGTGCGTCCAAGAACTTTTAACATTCAATTAAATTCTGACTATAGAGGGAATGTGAATGGATATGCTTGGTAGGAAAGTAAGCATAATTATGGGAGTATGTTTGGTTGTTTTTTTGATCATTTTATTCATTATTATTAGTTTAAAAGCTAAATAAAATAATCACGACTCAAGTGTAAATGCTTGAGTCTTTTTTGTGTGAAATGCAATCAGTGTTATTGTAGTTTGTGAAATTATTATTTTGAATATTGGTAAAATTTATAAATTTAATTGCTTTATTAATGAGCATTCAGTATCCTTTTATTAACAAAGGGGGAGAGGATGCGATGAATCGTCAACACATTGGTATTTTATTTGGGGGAGTACTATTACTAGTTGTAGCGATGGGGATTAGCCGTTTTGCATTTA
Source organism: Lysinibacillus sp. FSL M8-0337 (assembly GCF_038593855.1). Lineage (NCBI taxonomy): Bacteria > Bacillati > Bacillota > Bacilli > Caryophanales > Bacillaceae > Lysinibacillus > Lysinibacillus sp. FSL M8-0337. The sequence goes on from NZ_CP151996.1 coordinate 1,420,828, forward strand.
CGCCAATTTTGCCGTTTATGCGGGAAGATGTTGGCTTTTCATTTGAGGTTGCAGGCTTTTTAGCATCTAGTAATTATATTGGTTATTTTATTGGGGCATTATGGGCGGGATTTATTTACCGACAGCGGAAACATGTTTTACTGTTGAGTGTAGTATTAAATGTCATTTCTGTTGTGCTTATGGGGCTAATTGAGCTTTATAGTGTTTGGCTTGTTCTGCGATTAATTGCAGGGATTACAGGGGGACTTATCTTTGTTTTAACTTCTAGTATCATTATGGATTATTTAGCCAAACAAACGCTCACAAAGTGGTCAGGCTATTTATTTAGTGGTATAGGGCTTGGTATTGCCATTTCAGGTTTATTCGTACCTTTTATTGAAGCACGTTTTGCTTGGCAAGGTACTTGGATTGGCTTAGGTATTTTATCTGCACTATTTTTAGTGATTACGTTTCTATTATGGAGAAATTTACAAGTTCATGATAGCGTGAAAGTAACGAAAACGGCAGATGCAAAAATGTCGCGCGGTTTTATGCCTTGGCTAATTGCGGCATACGGGTTTGAGGGGCTTGGTTATATTATAACAGGCACATTTTTAGTGGATATTATTCACAACATTCCATCGCTCCAAGCATATTCTTCTTATAGTTGGGTCATTGTTGGTGTAGCGGCTATTCCATCTGCTCCAGTTTGGACAGTGCTATTAGAGAAGTTTTCTGCAATAAAAATTTTATTTGTGGCTTACATACTACAAGTGCTAGGGATTTTGTTGCCGGTATTTTCACAAACAGTATGGAGTGTGCTATTGTCTTCATTTTTATTTGGTTTAACATTCGTCGGTATTGTTACGTTAACAACCGCCTATGCTAGACAGCTATTTCCAACACAGAGCGGTCCAGTTGTGTCATTGTTGACAACGTTCTATGCATTTGGACAAATCATCGGACCAATTATAGCTGGACAACTTGTTGTCATTTTTAGTAGCTACAAGGCAGCACTCATTTTTGCAGGCAGCATTGTATTGCTAGGACTGATTGTGATGTTATGCGGTAAATGGATTGTGTTAAAACAACAAGAGAAGATAGCCAATTTAAACATGCAATCCAACCATTAGTTAAGGGTGCCTGACACCCGAAATATTCTGAATTGTTTGAGTGCCTGGTACCTGTCACTTTGAATATTCAGAATCGTTCAAGTGTCAGGCACCTTTTTCGTTTTTTTCTAAATCAAAAAAATGTTATAATTGTGGTAAATCAATTGGAGTGATGCGCATGAGTGTAAAGACTTTTCGTAAAATCCCACTTGAAAAATTTATAGATTTAAAAGTAGATTATGCTTTTAAACAATTATTTGGTACGGATAAGAATAAGGCTATTACTATAGTATTTCTGAATGCTTTATTAAATCGTACAGGGAGAAACGCTATTAAAGAAGTTACTTTTATAAGTCAAGAATTTGGTAGTGAACATGTAGATGATAAGCAATCTCGCTTGGATATTTTAGTGAAAACACAAGATGATTTATTTATTAATGTTGAAATTCAATTAACCAATCAATACGATATGATGAAACGAACACTGTACTATTGGTCAAGAATTTATACTTCGCAACTTCGTAAAGGGATGGGGTATCATAAATTACGACCGACAATTACTATAAATATTTGTAATTTTACGTTATTTGAACACACAAAAAATTATCATTCTATTTTTCAACTTTATGATAATCAAGATAATTTGAAAATGGATGATGTACTTGAAATACATTTTATCGATATTAATCGATTTATACAGCAATGGTATGCAAAACAATTGGATTCTTTTAAAAATGTCCTGGATAGATGGTTAATGCTACTGGGAATGGTTGATGGACGTAAAGCGAAAGTCTATGAAGAAATTTATTTAGAATTGGAGGAGCTTGCGATGAAGGATGAGGAGTTATTCAATGCTATGAATGTTTGGCAAGATTTAAGTCAATCCCCTGAAGATTATTATGCATATCAATCTCGTTTGAAATATATCCTTGATGAGGCGGCGAAGCTAGAAGATACAAAATATATAGCTGAGCAAGAAGGGCTATTGAAAGGAATAGAACAAGGAATAGAACAAGGAATAGAGCAGGGGATAGCACAGGGAATAGAACAAGGTATAGAACAAGGCATTAAACACGGAGAAAAAAAGGTGCAGAAGGACATTGCGTTAAAGTTATTGAAGAGAGAAACCAATATTGAAACAATCGCAGAACTAACAGAGCTAACAATTTCTGAAATTAACCAGTTAAAAGAATTACTTGATTAAATCTTTAGGTGCCGGGCACTCGAAATTTTCACAATTGTATGGGTGCCAGGCACTTCTTACATTTTCCTTTTTCGATTCAACATAAAAAAGTATAACCATATTACCAGTATGCTATAAATAAAAATCCAAATAAATTGCCAATAAAAAACGGCTGGTATTACGTTGATGCTATCATCTGAACTCATCATTTCTAAAGAAAGATGTACAGGGGGTAAGAGCCATATAAGACCCTTTACTAGTAAAATAACGCTTTTTAACGAGGCAATAGCTAAAGAAATAATTAAGATACTAAGTACACCCCACCAAGAATTTTGTCTATTTTTGACTAGTTCCCTTGTGAAAATGGCAGAGAGTGCAATAGCTAGCATAGAAAGACTAAAATGAGCTAGGAAGCCCAATATGATATGCGATAAACTTGGTCTTTCACCAAATGCACCAATTGTTATAGGGTACAACACTGACACACAGCTTAGACAAAAGCCAATTACGATACAAATCAAATAAAGCGTAACAAAATACACATTTTGCCCTTTAGCATGTAGTATAGTAATGACTTTTTGTCCTTCGTCCTCCGCATGAAATATTGTTACTGTAAACCATCCCATAAGTAAAAAGAGAAGAGTCGAAGTAAATGAGTAACTGTCCAATATTGGATTTGGTACAAATGCATAATTGACTACCGTACATAAGATGAAAATGAAAAAAGGCGGAAGGTATTTGTAAGTCCTTATATAATTACTGAATTGATAGTGTAATAAACTCATCATGTATTTAATAAACCTCCTAGAAATGGGTATAAAATTGTTCTTTCTTTGAATTTAGAGGCATGAGCTGTTTAATGGAAGCTTCGTGTTGAAGTAAAGTCAAAAGGGCTTTGTCCGTATCCTTGCTTTTTACAGTTATTGTAAGCTCTTGATTGCCATTATTTAATGTGCGCATTTGTTTGATTTGGATAAAGGAAAGTATTGAATCAAGTGATTTGTGGCTGGGAAACTCAAACACTATTTGATTGTTTTGGTTAGAAGCTTCTGAAAATGATTCCAGTTGTTTCACTTGGCTGCCTTCAATTAATAAAATCCGATCCACCAGGTTTTCCAATAATTTGGTTTCGTGACAGGTTAATATAATACTATATCCTTTCTCTTTTAAAGACAAAAGGATTTTTTCTAATTCATTTTGGGCACGAGAATCAAGTCCAGATAGAGGTTCATCCAAAATTAGAAGATGTGTTTCTTCAAGCATTGCCTGCATAATCATAATCTTTTGCTTCATTCCTTTTGAGAAATGAGTCATTCGTGTCGAACGAGCCTCCTGCATATTGAATATCTCAAGCAATTGATCTATTTTTTGCTGTAAAGGCTTCCGAGGTATACCACTTATTTTACCCATATGAAAAAGATACTCTTCAGGCGTAAAGAGTACATGTTGAGGAGTAATTTCGGGGACGTACCCAATTTTTAAAGATTGTACATGTTTGGTAACTGCGCCACTATCTGAATCGACGATACCGCCAATAATTTTTAGTAGCGTACTTTTACCAGAACCATTCTTCCCTACAAGTGCTAAAATCTCCTCTCCATAGATGGAAAATGAAATGTTATCTAAAATTTTCTTTGTTTTATATTGTTTAGAAATCTTTTGTACTTCCATTAATGTATTCATTCGTACACACCTTTTTTATTAGTGATTTGTGCCAGTCACCCTAAATTTTCAGAATTGTTTGAGTGACAGGCACGTAAAAGAATCAGGTACTGTAATATTTATTTAGTGCTGTTTCCAAGCGTTCTTCTAAATGTTGTGAAATATAGCCAACAACAAACTGCTCTTTTTCCATTTCAATTTGCGAGGATTTAAAAATTTTGGCGAAAAACCCTGATTTATTTTCCAAAGAGTATTGCTGTAGTGCCTCTGTGCGTAGAGTTGAAACGATTTCGTTTTCAATATGACGCTCACGGATTTTTTTGACGATATCTTTGACACTACCTTCTTGTAACTCCACCATTTGCTTTTGAAGATTCTCATTTAAATGCTTCAATTCGGCTGTTTCATTTTGAATTTCCTCTATTTGGCGGCTTGATTCGGAAGAGAGCTCTTGTAGATTTTGCGCTAAAAAATCTTGATTAATGGTAATGTGCAATGTCCCTTGTTTTTCATCTGGTTCCATATGAAATAAACCAGTTTGTATCATTTGCTGAAGGACACTACCTAATACATCGACTTTATGGGCTAAATTATCCGTAAAATCAAGAGTAGTGGCAGTAATTTGATGTTTAATCTGCTGATGACTGTCATCAATACCTAGCAGTAGTTTTAGACCTTTAACACGGTATTCGTCCTTCAAAAGTAGAATCATGCGAAGTCGTAAAATAGCAGGGAGGTCTAAGCGAATATTAGTAGTTTGATGATTAGAGGCGCTATCAAAAATATACTGATCAAAAGGTTTGATATAATAACGCAGCATAGCATCTGTTATTTCAAACCAACCTGCAACTTCTGAAATGCTATAATATTCTTTTTCATGGATATGTGTTAAATAGGCATCACCATAAAGTGTTTCTACTAATGGTGTATGTTGTAGTACGACAAACAATGGATCATGTTGCACAATTCCGAGTACCAACTCTTTTGCATTACTTATTTCTAGCATTGCTTCTACACCTCACTTTATTTTTCTTGAACTAAACTCTCTACTAGGTTTCTATTCTTTTAAGTGCAAATGTATGCCTATTTAAAGTAGGATTATTTGATGTTTTAAGGCTTTCTAGCGAGATAGTAGTTTGTTAAATGGAGAAGTGAGAAAACCTCTTACATTAATGGCGTGCTTCCCAAATCAAGAATGGTGGTAAACCGAGGTTTTAACTAAGCACGAATGCTAGGGCGAATATAGAAGAGTCAATTGCAGTCAGCTATAAAGAAATCTTGTTAATTAAAAACAAATAGCTCTTTACTGGTTACAAGGCCTTTTTCAAAATGGATATTTCAAAAAAGTTGACCTTTTCTTTAATGACCATGAGCTTACAAAATTCACTTTGAAACCTATGTTTATTGAATGCAGTACAAATATGCCTACTTTAATAACAGTGGGTGGATAGAAATCAGATGATTGCTTATTAGCTGTTCAGTGAGCATTTCTTGCATTTCAGTAAATATTATGGTGTCCTTTATTAGAATTTGCATCTCAGTATACTTATACTGACATTGAAATTCTCGAATATACTGCGTTATAATCGGCAAATTATCGTTATTTTTGATTTCTACTTCCACAAAAAAAGGCAAAGTTAATTGAGGTGGTGAAAAACAACCGCGGCGAATCCAAATAGCTTCATTTACATAATAACGAATTGGCAATTGGCGATCACTTGCTATAAATAAGTCCATTAAGTTCTCCTTCAAAATGTCTAAGAATTATAATAATTATAGCTTTTTTAGTTGAAATTGTCTTGAAAGAGCCTTTAGATCAAGCATCGAGTGTGCCAAATGCTAGTCTTTTTTGTAGTGGCATCAAGGGTCTGACCAATTCCACGGAAAACAACAAAAAAGTAAGCAAATGATGCACTTGCTTACTTTTTTGATTAGTGAATATCACGTTTTTTGAAATTGCCACCGCGCACTTCTGAAACATCAGAAATGACGACAAACGCACTGCTATCAATATCTTTAATAATGGATACCAATTTATTTTCTTCCATACGGTTAATGACACAGTTTAATATTTCAGTTGGTTCGTTTGAAAATCCGCCGCGCCCTTGTGTATAAGTAACACCACGTCCTAAACGAGCTTGAATGGCGTCCCCAATTTCCTCAGATTTTGCACTGACAACACGGACGTCTTTGGATTTTTCTAAACCAACTTGAATAATATCAATCACGTTTTTCGCAATATAGTACGTTAAAGCGGAATATAAAGCACTCTCTAATCCGAAAATAAAGCTTGCCCCTAAGAAAATAAAGGCATTAATAAATAATATAATATCTCCGACTGAAAACGGTATTTTACGTGATAGTAGCACGGCTAATACTTCAGAGCCATCTAAAGCACCACCATTACGTAAAACAATTCCTATCCCAATTCCAAGTAACATACCACCAGATAAAACGATTAATAAAGGATCATTTGGTCCTAAAATGGTTTTAACATCATGTAAAAGTACTGTGGAAATCGATAACGCAGCAATCCCAGCACAACTCATTAATGCAAATGTTTTTCCTACTTGTTTGTAGCCGATGTAGATAAACGGAATATTTAATACAAAGAGTAGCACGCCTAATGGAACTTCAAATAAATGGGCACCCATAATACTAAGACCTGTAACGCCACCATCAATTACATTGTTTGGTATTAATACAGCTTCAAGTCCGTATGCAGCGATAATCGCCCCTATAATAATCATGATAAATTTTCGTATATTTTCAAGTGACTTGCTTTTTTTCATAAATCTTCTCCATTTCCTTACAAATTAAATCCTGTTTTGTTACTTACGATTTTGGAATAATATTTACTGCGATTGTTTTTGTTTCCGTTGCATTGCTGGAATCGGACATATTATAGTATTTCGTTAATAAGTCGTTCAAATCATTTTGAAAGTGGTTAAACTGTTCTTTCGTTAAGGATAAGTCAAGTAATGAAAAAGTTGCAGAATCTACGATATGTTCATCTTCTTCACATAAGTTTAAATAATTTTGATACTGGGACAGTAGAGCTAATTGATAGTATGAAATATAGTTGAGTTTTTGCTTTTTCGTGAGTATTGACCAATCCTCCTTACTTATTTTTGCAGCATCTTCATTTAATGCATAAAATTTTTCCGTTACAGAACGTACTTTTCGCTCCTTCACAATTTTAATTATGCTTTCATCCACTAATATTTGAATGTGGCGATATAAGGTAGCTTGCGGTACATCTTTAATAACAGAAATCATCTCTAACGTACTTAAGCCTTCGTCTGTATTATGCATTAGCGCTTGTAAAATTTTCATTCTCACAGGATGCATTAAAACCTCTGCTTTATTACGCATCAACGAGCCTCCTAATTGAAGAAAAAATGATATGTAGACAAGAAAAAACAAATGTTATCAATTTGAGAACATTATCAAAAAATATATTATATTTTTACCCAAATGTACAGTAAAATGCTACCGGAATTTTTAAATCATTATGTATGCTATGGTACATGTCACTCATATTTGATATAACACACTTGCATAAAAAATTAATGCAAAATAGGAGACGCGACAAATCAGAACTCCTTCAATTCAATCAAGGGTATACTATTTCTTTGACAATTATAAAGGAAGTTAAGCTATCGAAATCTTTTTAACTTAGTGGTGTAGTGCTACTAGAACTTTTGTATACTTTTTCCGTCTAATATTAAAATTAACATATTTGAGGAGGGGAGGAGGGATAATAGTTGGTTAGTACGTCTGTATTAAAAAAATTGGTTGTGCCAATGGTGTATGTAGCCGAATGGATTTTGTTCTTTTATGTTTTTCTCTGCATTGGTGCTTTCAATCTGGTGAATTTCACAAATGTTATTGCTGTAGATATGGCTTGGGAGGAACCCACTAACTTAACAGCGTCCTTCGTAAACTCATTGTTGCGAGTGTTGGGTATAGGCTTGATTTGTTTCTTATACATCAAGTTTTTAGCAGGCAATAGAGCTTATAAACGCTTCAAAGAAGTGGTGTGGGGCGTTTTATTCGCTATAAATACAGTAAGTTGTGTGATTTGTGGGAGCATCGTTTATGGATTTAATTTCATTCATGCTGATGGAATGTTACTGTTAATAACTGCTTTTGTTAGTGCACTTTTAACAATTCAAATTATAATGAAACAGGATTTTGAAGTGAGATAAAAAATTTTATTTTAGGTTGGTCATAACAACACTAATCGTTTACAAACTAATGAGCATATGGATACTCACACCATGTATTAGAGTACCATTTAAAGATCAAAGTAGATTCTTATCTAGTGGGAATTTTGCTCATAGTTAGCATCGAATAATACATTGGTAAACTTTTATTATATAAAAATAGTAATAATAACCATAAAAGTATATAGTAATAAAAGATATTGAATTATAGTTAATTTTGAAGTATCTAATTTAATAAACTTTTTTTGATAATTTATGAAACATTTTCTGTAGAAAAAGCGTATAAATATTAGTAACAACAATCTGTTAAATTAAGGAGAAATAAAGTATGAAAAAACCATTTAAAAAAACTTGGATGATTGCTTCAGCATTTACACTAGGGATGGCTGTCCTGACACCACTTCAAGCGGGAGCTACAACATTAGAAACAAAGGATAGTAATATTAATGTTCAAATAGAACAAAAAATATCTGGAACTATTAAAGAAGTCTTCGGTGATGGCATGAACTTGAAAGGAATAGATGGTAAAAATTACTTTATTAGTTTTAGTAAATTTTCTAATGAACAAATTGAAAAAATGAACTTAGTAGTAGGACAAGAAATTTCTATAGAAGGTAAAGTAGTAGATGATTATTCAGACTTTTATACATTTGAAGTGTATAAAAAAGACCTTCCTAAAGAGGTAACTAAGGAAGATTTAGGGAAATTAGAAAAGTTATTTAACGAAATAAAGAAGTTAGAAAAAGAAGCGTCAGATGATGTTGATAAAGAAGTAACCGAAGAAGAGCTTGAAAAGAAATATGAAGAAATCGAAAAAGTTTATGAGGAAATGTATAAAATTACAAAACCTTATATATTAGCTAATTGGCAGCCAGAGACTTTTGAACAATATTTAGAAGGCTTTGGGTTTAGTGAGGGAAATATAGCTATTAAAGACAATGATAAAAAACAGCTTCAAGCGATTTATGAAGAGTGGGTAAAGCTTGAAAAAAGTGGTGATGAAGAAAAAGCTAATGTAAAATATGAAGAGTTGTATACAATCCTTCAACCATATCTTGATGAATTATACCCACCACAAACGTTTGAAGAATACATGGAAGGAATGGAATTAGACATTCCTGCTGAAACGATGGCGAAGTTAAAAATGTTATATGAAGATGCTCAAAAAGCTGAAAATGATGAGAATATGGAGTTGTCTGAAACGGTATGGAATCAATTCCATGATCTTCTTAGTCAATTCATCGAGCCGTTAACATTTGAAGAATACATGTCTGATTATGACTTCGAAGTTAGTAAAGAAGATAAAGAGCAATTAAAAAAGCTGTATGAAGAAGCCTTGAAACTTGATAATGAAAAGGCTGACGAAAAATGGGAAGCGTTTTACAACATTCTAGAACCTTATTTTGCTTTAAATAAAGAAATTCTATTCTTCGCTTCTAAACTAACAATAAACAATCAAGATTATCTTCCACAATCAGAATAATCGTAACCATAAAAAATAATTCAGCCATCTGCTAGTAATCGACAATCGATAATAGCAGATGGCCTTTAAATTTTCTATAAGATTTATAGTAAAAACATTGCCACAATGGTCGTTACAATAAGACCGATCGCTACAGGCAATAAATTGCGCCTTGCAAGCTCAAATGGACTTACATTGCAAATCGCAGCTGCTGGAATGAGCGCCCATGGAATAAGTGTACCGCCACCAATAAAAGACATATTATTTAGCTGTAACAATGGTTATTTCTCTAGCTTGTTTACTGCTCCTATAATCATCCTTTGTATCAACGACTATTTGTTCGAAGATGGTGGTCATTAATTGTTTGCGTTCGGTATCATCGGCATTGATCCATAGGGTATCAATATTGCGAATAATCGCCCGGATTTCCTCATGATGGCGATCGTCCAGCAGCTGTATCTTTTTTAAACTTGCTTGAATTTCTTTTTCTTTGTTACGCAATTTTTCGCTGTCTCGAATTAACTCATCAATACCAATAATATCATGTTCAAACATCGTTTTTTTCTTGTGTAAAAGCTTTTGCACAACAGCTAATTCCTGTTGTAATGCAGTCAATTGTGCCGCTGGAAAGGTAGCATCCCCCTCATTACTTGTAAAATGGCCACCGACCAAGTCATCCCATTGTGCAAAAATTGCTTGCACTAAATTACTTTCTAAAATCATATGACTAGTACAAGCTTTACCAGCTTTCTTACCAGAACATCGATATGTTTTTTTCTTGCCCGCTTTATGACCAGCCATCGAATGCCCACAGCGTGCACATTTTAAAAGTGAAGAAAAATAGTAATTACTCGTTTCACGCTTGCCACCTAATGTTCTACGCTTATCTAACAAATCTTGAAGTGCCCAAAATTCATCGCGATCAATAATACGCTTATGATTACCTTCAAATAACACCCGTTCACGAGGTGGTTTTTTTATATCTTTCGGATTTAAGCTAAACATTAAATAACCTGCGTATGTTGGATTATTGGCAATATCTCGCACACTATCGACATGCCATTGCCCGCCCTTTCGAGTAGGGACGCCTTTACTCGTTAATTGCTTGGCAATCGTGTAAAATCCCAATGTTTTTGCTAATGTAAATATATTCCTAACAATTTGTGCCTCATCTTCATCCATTATTAATGCACCATTTTCTACTTGATAGCCATAGGGAGGGGTGCCACCTTTCCAGTAGCCCAACTTCACTTTCTTTTCCATGCCTAAACGCACCCGTTCAGCGGTATTTTCCCGCTCCCATTGCGCAATCGCCGCTACCAACGTAATAAACAAGCGTCCCATCGCATTAGTCGTGTCGTACACTTCCGTAGCCGATTTAAATTTACATTCATATTGGTCCAATTCAGCCAAAATCGTATGTAAATCAGGCACAGAGCGAGTTAGACGATCCAACTTATAGACAAGTAAAACATCAATGCCCCCTTGTTGAATGCGCTGTAACATTGCTTGAAAATGGGGGCGATTTAAATCTTTAGCAGAATAGCCATCATCGACGTAAGGCGCCTCAACAATTTCCCAACCTTGTGACACACAATAAGCCTCTAACTTTTCAATTTGTGCAGCAATCGAAAACCCATGCTTCGCCTGTTCGTCGGTGCTAACGCGAACGTAGATAACGCATTTCATCGCTATGTCACTCCTACACTTAGCGTTACTATTTCTAAGAACGAATAACTACACAGATACTAAAATGCCTGTAACGAAAGAGCATTTATATAACATAATTTATTACGAGCATCCTTTGTTTAAGACTATACTTTATCTGTTAATGTCACAAATATTCTGAAACGATGTGGGACAATAAGTACCATGATACAGAAACAAGAATGGTTTATCTTAATGGAAGGTTGTCATAATGAAAGTGGGATTTGAGTCAATGTACATAACAGAAGACTGATTGAAGGTTTAAATTAATTAGTTTCTCCAGATATTTTCGAATGTTTGTGCTTCGAGTTGAAGTGCTTGAAGGATTTTAAGGTTTGCTTGCGTTGCTACATGTAATTTAGCTGTTTTCACGTTTAACACAGCAAATACAATGTTTGGTGGATAAGGGTCTTTCGATTGTGCTTCTAACATTAACGTTAGGATTGGTTGAATGTTGCGTTCAGTAATTTTTTCCGTATTCCCTTTAAAAAATAATTTGATTAAGTGGGGTACGCCGTCAATCACTAAACCGAGTTCGGGAGATGAACGGACTACTAAGCCATTAGTTGATGTCCACATGGATTTAGGTGGATCAAACCATTCAATTTTCTTGTTCCGTGTAAATTTTTTAAATGCCTTTATTGCTTCAGTATAGGAATTGATTTTGCGTTCATGGACTTCAGTTAGTAATGAATCTAATTGATTGAGAGATTGATTTTGCTCATAGCACAATTTTATACGTTCTCGTAACTGCTTCCAATGATCTTTTACTGGATGATACTCTCCTTGATTTTTAATGTCATTAATTTTGTTGATCTTTGCCAGCATGGTCTGCCTAACGGTGAAATCGATAAACTGTGTTAAACCAACAGACATTTGCTCTTTTTCTGTTGTTTTAATTTTCAGTCACCTTCCTTTCTACAATCATTTTAACAGAAAGGTTAATGAAGGGGGATATTATTTTAGATTTAGTAAGTGTTCAAACATCATATATTTGTTTTAAAGCAAGTGACAAGCCCATTCGACATATTCTGATAAAAAGGAGTGTGTGGAATGACGGCAGTCAAAATGACAGAAGAAAAGGTACGAAAATTATTGCCGATTATTGAAAGTATTTTGTCACGGGAATACGGAAGAAAGGTAACACTAAAGGATTTAACAGTGGGGGGTATTACAGTTTATAAAAATGATTGCGCGAAATAGAGTAGTCACAAGATTTATGGGATAAGCTAATACCAACTTCGACACGATTTGATTGCCACTTCCCACTCGCTGTAAAAAGGGTTTAAGTTATGAAAGAACGTTTCTTGCCTTTTAGAGGAGTGAAAGGCAATCGGAAATTATGCTAAATATATGTCTTCTTGCTACAATTATTTAAATTATTCTTATCTAAAAAGCACCACTTTTGTTATATTTTTGACATCATCCATTTCTATTGATAAAATATTACGATATTAGTAGATAAAGTAAGTATTATAAAACAGAGTAGGAGGAGCATAATGAAAAAATTATTTATTGTGTTATTAGCAGCGGTGGTATTTGCGATTGTGAATCCAACAAAATCAGAGGCTATTAGGTATGATGGCGCAGAAGTATATAAAGATCAAACGGGGAAAATGACGTTTACCAAAGACATTAAGATTTATAAGAAAAATGAAGACGGTACATTTGATTCGTTAGTGGTGAAACGCAATAATTATTTTAGAACGTATGAAATTGAAAAATATGATGGTAAAACCTTTTATCAAATGGGGCCATATCGAGTACAAGCAACTAATCTAGTAGTTTTTAGAGAAATACCGATGAAAATTCGTGCATCTTTCTATCCAAATGTAACGTATATTAATATTAATCGTAACAGTGGCCAGTATGGGAAACTCTTTACGGAATGGCGTGATACTTCCATCACGGATATGAATGGTGATCAATTGTTGAGATATTGCAGGGACACTGTAAATGGGTTAAAGTGCGAAGAGCATTATCCAGGTTCAGATATGAAGGTAGCTGATACAATATTTAAAAAACCGGTGTCCGTTATGAAGTAACAGAAGACTCCGAAGCGAAAACCTATCCACTAATAGGCTCGAAAACAGAAAAAATGATGCCAAAAGGAAGCATGGTTTATTCAGTAAGTGATTCCATTAATGCTTACCTATGTGTAAAAGAAGACTTGGAAGCAAAAGATGAACAATGTACGTGGCTTCCTATTGGAATTTTAAAACCGATTTATTAACGTGCTGACATAGTGAGAAAATGCATATTTGTATCGTTTTAAAGCCCAGGTACTCGATTGTTGAGCCTGGGCTTTATTGTTAGCTTATTCTTTTTTTTTCGTTTTAATTTGATAAGTAATACCAAACACTATGTTAAAAATTAAACAAAAATTTAACGGATTTAATAAAGCCCAAAGTAAACTTGATTCTAATGCTAAAAGCAATAAAATCCACAAAATCAAGCAGACATAATAGGCCAATATCATGGGCAAACAAAAAACTTTATCTAAATCCAGCATACAATTTCCTCCTATATACTAATCAAAACAAGAGGACGCTGCACCTGACATTGCTCCGCCTGCTGCACCTATAATAGCTCCTCCAGCAGCACCTACCGCATTTCCGATAACAGGAAGAACGGATCCGACACCAGCTCCTACCCCTAAGCCACTTAATGCACCAAGATAATACCCGCCAAGAACACCTAGTGTACATTTCCATTTAGAACGAGCTAATCTAGTTGTATGAACCGGTTGTTCATCGTTATGTAATTCTATAATCAGTCCATTAGCAACTGATTTATAAATTAAATGCACCTCATTACCATGACTATCTATCGCTTGAGTTGGCAGTATTTCTGTATAATCACCTTTTGTAACAATTATATTTCCAACTTCATCATTTTCAATTTTTGCGTCTTCATTTAACAAATCTAAACGCATGGTACTTTCATTTAAAATGGTAATGGCAAAATCGCTATTCTGTTCAGCTGCAGAAACAGTGGATGCAGGTAAGCCAATATTTGCCGTGAAAAAGAATAAGAGAACCAAACAAGTCAGCATAAAAAATAATTTCCTCATTTGTATAACGCCTCCTCCAATATTCTGATTATTCTTATATTTTAAATAAAAAACATAAAACTGAAAATATAATACACAAAATTGTAACAAAAAAATTTGTTTGGATTTCAATGAGAAAACTTTAATCGCGATACATATTTTTAAATAGCATGATACAGATTGTTTAAATAATAAAAGGGTATTGTTCATTAAATTGTGTAATTAATATAAACACAAAAATATTTGAACTATGCAAAGCGATTAATGAACATGGTGTTGCGTTTCTGCTCGTCCTTCAAAATCCAAAAAAAATGAGCATAATCGTAGCAATAATAAGCGCTACATATAGTGAAATGGCGATGAACATAAATAAATTATCGCTGCATAAAATTTTAGTTATACGTAAACAATACGTATAAATTCATTGACTCCTTTCTTTTTAATACGTATAATACACGTATAGCGGAAAGGGGTTAAAAAATGAAAAAGAGAGAGTTAGAGAAACGCTTCTCGGCTAAAGGGTGGGAATTTTTGACCCATGGTGGTAAACATGATATATGGGTGTCACCAACAGGCAAGAAAGAACAAATCCCTAGACATAGAGAAGTTGATGAAGGTTTAGCAAAAGGGCTCATTAGAAAGCACAACCTGTAAAAGGGTTGGCTTTCAAGCCCAATAAAAATAGAAACGAAAGAAGGTAGAAAATGAAAAATGTTGTAGTTTATCCTGTGGTTATTTCACCCCTATCAGCAGACGGTTTTCACTTAGTGACAATTCCTGATATTGACGGGATTACCCAAGGGGAAACTATTGCTGAAGCTATTGAGTATGCAAGGGATTATATAGGTAATGCTATAGCTTTTGCTGATGAACCAATAAATAAACCGAATACGGTTTCTTTTACACCAAAAGAAAATGATATTGTAACACTTGTAGATGTTGATATAGAGGCACATAAGAAAGCTTTAGATTTAACGCCAGTTAAAAAAACGTTAACTATTCCTAGCTATTTAAATGATTTAGGTATGAAACAAGGTATAAACTTTTCCCAAACTTTAACGGATGCTTTAAAAGACAAATTACTATAATAAATATATAAATTAGCATAATAAATTTACGAATAATTTAACTCTCTCTTTTTATTTTCGGCTTGATCATTTCAAGCCGTTTTTTTATTTTTTTCGAATTCTTTTCGTTTTGCTTTAAATTGATACCTTGTATTAGAAGTCCCTTTTTTATATGTCTTCCATTGGTGACAGTGTACCGCCACCAACCCAAATGCCCGTGATTTGTCCGAGTGCGGTTAGGGTTGCTGTACCTCCTCCAATCGCATTGCCGAATAAGCTACCTATTGAACCAGCTAGCGAAATGCCAGAGAATCCAGAGCCGTCTAAACCTGTAATGGCACCTACGACTGCAAGGGTCACGACCGCAATTTCTTTCGTTAATGGTACAACTGCGGCTAAGCCGACACCAAGATCATTGACAATGCCATGAGAAGCGGAAGGGAGGTAGTCACCAATAATTTGGGTAAATCCGGAGTCACCAAGATAGAAGAAAGCTGCAATGGGGATAACGGGTCCAAATACTTTAAATCCAAATTGGAATCCTTGAATTAAATAATTTGTTGATTTCTCAAATCCTTGTTTTTTATGTGCAACAAGACAGAGCACTAACAATATAAAGACAGCCGTTCCACCAATTAGAGCAGTAGCGTCACCGCCTTGCAGTTTTAATACTGACATGGCAATAACATCGAGCAAAAAGGTAAATGGAATAAGTATCGCAAAAAATCGTTTTTGTCCGCGGGTAAGCAAATGTTCATCTTTCAGCTGTTCTATAACATCATTCGATTCAGATGAAGTTGTTAACTGAAGAGTGCCTCGCTTCATATCACGTTTTAATAAGATAAAAGCAGCTATCGTCGTCACAAGGCCCATCGTCATAACAAGCGGAATACTGGCTGAAACGACATCCCCTACTGGAATACCCGCAGCATCTGCAGTCAACTTTGGAGCGCCTTGAATCACAATATCACTAGAAAACGTTTCTTTCTAAGCTTTATAAGTAAGGGGCTTTGTCACTTAGAACATTAATACAAACATCTAGTCTACAATCAACGTCAACTATTAATACATATTAAAAAATTTCATATAAAATTATAACTTTTCTGTAATAAAGCGTATGTGTTCAACTTAGGTTTAAAGAAAGCTATCCTTCTTTAGTAGTAAAAAGATAAGGGGGCACTAAAATACCAAACTTTTATTATATATACAAATTATGTATAATTTGGTATTATAATAGTAATTATAAAAGGTATCATGCCAATTTTGGATAAATATAAATTACATATGGTACTAGTATTTCGTGATAACGGAAGGGTAGGTGATCCAATAATTGTAGGATACTTTTATGAAGTATTATAGCGCATATTTGATTTTGTACTTGGAGTAAAAATTATATCAGAAAGAAGGAATATCAATGAAAATGAGACGCTCTTTAATCTCTTGCCTAACTGTTACCATGCTGTTTAGCGTTGGTTCAGTATCATATGCTTCAAACGATGCTCTATTATCTAATGCAGAAGGAAGCGAGCATGCAAGCAAAGAAGTTACTCTTTCGAACGACACTGACCAAACTTTAGAAAATGGGCTAAATGGTATAGATAGTACTGGTATTGATTTAAGTAATGTTGTTGATAGCACTTTTCAAGAGAAAGATGTAATGGCATTAGACAACGAATTATCAATAGAAGCAACTAATGTTGCTCCTGTTACAAAATCAACAATGAGTCGCCATGCAGCTCCAAATGATTATGTTCTGTCAAAGTCTTTTTTAGAAAACATTAACGCTGTTAAGGGTATAACTACTTTCAGTGGTGGAAACGAGATTAAAAACAACGATACTACAGGCACGAGTCGTGCTGTTGGCAACAATTCTCCTGATAAAGCTATATTCTTAGATGAAACATACTATGACCAACCTTTGAACGACAACATTATCGGGGACGGAGTACCAAATTGGTATTATGTTTATGCACCAACTACTTCTAAGATTAACTTTTACTTATCACAGGCTACAAACCAAGATTCTGATGTATATGTTTATAGTCTAAATCAATCTACAGGTGTACTTTCTTTGGTAGATTATTCGATAAATGATGGGCAATTGTCCGAATCAATCGGTTATATGGCGGAAGCAGGTTATTATTTCTTCCGTATAGAGCCAAATGGCACAACGAATAGTAATAATTATACTTTTTTAACAAATGTGAATAATACTTATGACCAGTATGAGAAAAACGACAGCCCAAATGACAACTTATCACTTTTCACTGGTAAAATGGATGTTAATGCAAATATTGACTTTATGTTTGACTCTGATTGGTACTTATTTAAGCCATCAAGCGCAGGCAAACATTATGTTAGTTTAAATAATGTACCGTCCGACGCTCAATATGCTTTTTACATTTATAACGAAAATTTGGGTAGTATGGGTAGTTTTTTAAGTAGCGGTAACGAATCTAGATGGTTAGAATTAGAATCGAATAAGAGTTACTACATAAGAGTAGAATCCTATGATGGTAAATATACTCCGCAATCACCATACAATGTTACTGTAGTAAAAGCACCTCCCACACCTCCGTCTATTACAGCAGGCACCTATGATGTTTATGTAAACGGACAAGCAATCAATCTTAGTTGGGAATATCAATATGCTTCAAAGCCTTATAACGGATATTACTCAAGAAATGAAAGTACTATGTTAAACAGAAACGGTACTTCAACAATTGGTAATGTATACAAAGGCACATTTAGAGGTTTCAACAAAACCATTCAAAATGCTCTGTTAATAGAAGCGAATTACGTTGGGTTTTACGATTACATGTATAGATTTGGCAATACTACTGCTCCATCAGGCGAGCCTACCAGAAATCAGTGGCATTATTCGGATGGGGTGTATGCCAATATCGGCACTTTTATCTACAATATCGATACGGGTAAAATTGAAGATAATCTAGGTAGTTACCCGTATTCATATCGTGGGGAAGATTGGAACTTCAAAGCAACTGAACAAATAAAAAGTCGTTAAGCTTCTATTTATGACGAATCGTACTTATTAATAGAGGTATGCAACAGCATGTTTTTTTAGTCTTTAGCATTTATTAAAATCCCACATCATTTAAGAAGCTGTAATCTTAATTGGTTTGGGATTTTTAAATTTATATATAAATTCTAATATTTTGAGGAAGCGAGGTTTGATTTTACATATAATAGTGCGTTTCGATTTGTTTTACAAACAGTATCGCCGATTTTGGTAATAGGACAAAGTTTAGATACATAAAATTCATTGTATGAAATTTGATATCTAAAAATTTGGATTTTATTTATCTCTTTTGTATTTAAAAGGAGTGATGAAAATGAAAAACAACAAAGAAACAAGAGTTCCTAAAATAACTATCAATAAATCAAAGAAGCCAAATTATAAAGCAGTAGCACAAGCATTAATTAAATATGCATCAAAAAAATAAGACACGATCTCTTAAAGGGAGGTGTCTTTTTCTATTATTTCAATTGAAAATTTATCATCAGTATTGATTAAAACAACTTTTTCAAAGAGTAGTCTAAATAGTCTGTTTTGTTCTTCCGTTTCAATATTTTCTACTGTTTGTAAAAAATCTAAAGCTTTTTTCTTTAAATCAACACTACTTTTCTCACTCACTGTTTTTAGTTTTTTATTACTATCTACAAGTAAACTTTTTAATTCCTGCAATTCATTTTCTAATTGTGGCATTATATTCACATATTTAGTTTCCTTTAGTATACCTTTAATCAAATACATATCAGTATTTTTGATTTCTTCTTCTTTTTCTTTTATCTTCTTATTAAATAGTTTTATTTCTTGCAAAATAGAAAGCTTTGTATCATTTCTATTATCTATTGAGGTATTTAAAAGTTCTTCTCCAATAATCTCTTTATAATTATTAATTGCTTTATAGAAATGGGGTAATAAAAAATTTAAACTCACAGATTTATGAGGACATTTATACTCAAAGTTCTCTCCATATGAATTTTTACAATTACTAATTTGATAAGATATGACACCTTCTTTATTTACATATGATTTATGGATTGGTAAACGATGGCCACAAATACCACAATACATTAACCTGTCTAAAGGTGTATTTATTTTAGTGTAACGTATGCCTTGTGTATTTCTTGAACGAGAAGCTATTTTCTTTTTAATTTTTTGATATTCTTCTATAGTCATCAAAGGTTCGTGTGTATCACGTATAATAACGTCTTCACCAAACATTTTACTATTATAATGTGATTCTCCTAAATATACTTTATTATCAAAGAGTCGAGTAATTGTAGTAGCAGCTTTGAATTTTTTTCCTTGCTTTGTAGTATATCCTCTTAAATTTAATTCGATTATCACTTCTTTAATTGTATAACCCTCAATAATCTTTTCGACAATCAATCTAAACGCTTTACTTTCAATGGGGTGTGGTATTAAATTATTTCTTTCTTTTATATAACCAAATGGAATCTTATTTACATATGAGCCATTTTTAGCTGTTTGAAGTTTCGTTTGATTCATACGGTGGGCATAGTTATGTAATTCGTGTTCGTTAACTGCACCACGCACAATATTAGCCAAGAATTGAGTTCTATCATTAGGGTTTATAATGCCTTCTCTATCAGAAAAAATCACTATGTCAGTGCCTTTTAAGTCCTCATATACATTTGTCTGTTCATATACAGTTCTATATAGTCGAGATTCTTCTAAAACCACAATCGTATCGTGTACGCCTTGTAAGCAAGCATTTAACATTTTTCTATATTCTATACGGTCTAGTTTAGTCGATTTAGCAACGAAATCATTATAAATTACATAATCATCAATTTTGTTATTTTTACAAAATTCTAATAATCGTTGCATATTTGATTCTAAAGTCTCTTCTTCAGTTTTCCCTTTTTTCTTTTTAGACTTTCTTAAATACAAGGCTTTAGGCTTATTAGATTGAAGTATGTCACATTTTTCAACTGGTCTATACACAAATAAACCTCCCGTTATTCTATAATATGGCGTTATTATTCGAATTTAACCATTTAGAATAATGTGCTTTTTCACTAGATAAAGCAATTCCGTGACCAAATAAGTTCATTGCCATGGCAACGCCCAACGCTGGTAAACCCGCTCGAATGGCTACAGGTAGTAGCACTGCTCCTAATAATGCTACAGCAGGAGAGGGCCAGAAAAACCAAGAAATAATCATCATTAATATACCAATCGTCCAATAGGCGAGTGTCGGTGTTTTAATAATTTTTGTAAATGGTGCAACCATGACCTCATTAATACCAGAAGTTATTAACACACGACTCATCGCAACAATAATGGAGATAATCAAAATGGTCGATAACAGCTCTGTAATCGCATAAATAAAGCTGTTAAAAACCCCGCTAATAGACGAAGTGAGATCACCTGTAGCGACAATCGCAAGTAGGAAAATGCCAAGAATACAAATGAGGGTAGTATCCCGACGTTTCACCATAAAGCCAATAATTAGAACAATAAAAACAACATAAATCCAATGGAGAGAAGTAAGTTCAATCCCCATATAGTTTCCCCCTCAAAATAGGTCTAATTATAGAATATGAGAGGAATTTTAGATGGTGATTAGTTTCGGAAATAAAAGGTGGGAGTCATGTGATAAAAATACACAGTAGGTTCATGTCATGAGAATTATATATAAACTAGAAAATTTAACTAATTATTTCCGTCAAATTTATAATAATGCCATTAGTCATTGGATTGTAATTGAACGTCTTGCTTTAAAACAAATGTTTTCATTACTCATTGTAATAAACTAAATTAGTTGAACTTGAAAATTCTTCATAATATACTGCCGATACATTTCTGACAAATATGTTTCCAATGTCCGGTGGCATTTGGGAAGGGAAATAATACGGTGAACTCATAAGTAAATGAGGTCCTGGAGAGTAGAAAAGCTTTGGGGGCACTCCTTTTTTTGTAATTCATGAAAGCTGATGTGGGCGTTGTGATATGTGAACACCAATTATTCTATAGTACGCATCATCAATATCTTGATAACTTTGCTAATTGTAAATGTTACACCTTTTAGTAAACTTTAGTAGAAATACTAAGCAAAATAAAAAAATGTACACTATTAAAATTAAATTTAGTCATGTACATTTTTATTATATGTGTAATATGATAGACAAGCTATGATGTAAGAAACCATAATTACTTGTCTTTCATTTTAAAGATTAGTTTAAAGGTTTTGCATTGAATCGTTTTATAACTGCTTGTTTTGTTTATACAACTATTGCGAAAGGACTTATTTTTTTACTGCATTCTTTTCTAAATCTGCACTTGCACGGTTTACCATCGCCGCCATTTGACCTCTCGTGACATGATCAAATGGATAAAATCCTCCATCTTCTTTTCCCTTAATAATCCCTTTACTACTTAATTTTAAAATATCTGCATATGCCCAAAAATCTTTTGGAACATCATAAAAACTGGACTCATCCGTAGGTAATGGATAATTTAATACTCTCGATAATATACCTGCTAATTGTGCTCTTGTGATATTGGCATTTGGATCGAAAATGTTTTCATTTGTGCCATTCACAATATGATACTTATAGGCAATTTCTATAGGACGTTTTGCCCAATGATTTGCTGGCACATCCTTGAAATAATTAGGTACAGTTTCGTTTGTTGTGTCTAAACCGATGGCATTAATAAGGATAACAGTAGCCTGAGCTCTTGTTAAATTACCATTTGGATCGTAAGTGTATTCGTTTTTGCCGTTAATCCAGCCTTTTCGGTAAAGGGCCATAACATCCTGTTCTGCCCAATGATTTTCCGTATCTATAAAGTTATGTTCCCCATTCGCCCAAGAAGAATAAAATTTCCAAATACCATTATCCGCTTGAGTTAACTCCCAGCTACCTGTTCCTCTTAAATTATATTTCTCTACAAGTCTTAACTTATATTTTAAAGATAAATCATTTTCGTACCATATCGTGTAATTTCCTGGTACTAGCTTTTTACCACCGATATAAGTAGGAGAGTCACTGCTTTTTACTGTAAATTTGGCAAATGCTGATTTTGAAGTATTATCAAAATAAAATTTTCCATTATGGCTATTCACAATAGATTTTACGGCATTATTAGCAATGCCTTCGCCTCCTATTTCCACATCATCCTTCCAAATTCGTCCATAAAAAGGGAGGCCTAATACTATTTTATTTGGATTAATCCCTTTATCTAATAAATATTTAATCGAATTTTCAACAAATGATAAACTTGCGACAGGACCAACTGAACCACCATTATAGCTTTCATCATACGCCATCAGCATTAAATAATCGCTATACTCACTTAGTTTCGTGTAATCATAAGAACCATGCCACCCAGTTGTCCACCCATATGGATTTGCAGCAACTGCTATGGATAATGTTTTATTATTAGGCATTTTTTCACGTAATAATCGGATGAAATCTGTAAACTCTTCTTTATTTGTATAGTTTAAATTTTCTATATCAATATCAACGCCATCTAAATTATTTTTCACAACAGAATTGACGATTTGAGTAGACAATATTTCTCGGTTTGTCATTGCGATTTGTGCCAATTTACGGTCCCAATGATTAGAAATGAAAGGCACAACTTTTAATCCTCTATTATGCATTGCATCGACTAAACTTTTATCAATCGTAGCACTTAAACTACCATCTGCATTTAAATTAAAAAAGTTAGGTGTTGCCGTATTTAACGCACCTTGAGTCATATCTATATTTTTTATGAAAGAGCTTGTATTTCCGCTATATAAATATGACATATGTATATCACTCGCTGAGGCGTTAGCACTAAACGGAGTAACTAATAAAGTAGTGAGCATAGCTGGTATTATCAAATATTTTTTTAATAGATTTTTCATTACTTTCTTCCTTTGTAATAGATTTTATCCACTTTATTATCTATTACTTTAGTAAACGTAATCAATTATTAAAATATGGTATCATTGAGTTGTTTTGTAAATTTATGATATTAAGGGTTTAATATAATCGAAGTTTAGCACTCAAGACATGGAAATGTAAGTATTGCATTGTCCTTTCGGAAAATTTAGAAGACAGATTATTTAATGACAAATCAAGGGGTCAATTAGTCAAGTTATTTAGTAGTTTTATGTAAAATTTTCAGGAATACCTGTTAAAAAATTGTAATGATTTAATTCTTCAATTCACTTTTGTTCTGAATTATACTTAGTATAAAAGGTTTATTTATTCTTATTATCCAAGTTTTGGACTAAGTGGATCGTATACTACCATCCAAAGATGCAAGGGGTATCTCTTAAAGGGGTTGTTACTTTATATCAATCAAAACTAATTAATAAATTGAAATAGATAGGGATATTAAAATATTTCTAGATTACCATAATGATTAAGCTAACTGACGCTATTTATATGGTTTGTACTTAATATCAAGTTCCAGAAATGACAACAGTAAGTTGGAAATTTTAATTCATAGTTACAACGAAAAATAGTATAGAAATAATATTTGGAGGACTTTATTTTGAAAAATATTCAAACCGTACTTGTTTTATTTTTTACTTTGTTTTGTCTTATTGGCATTGTAAAAGAGAAGGCTTCTGCTTCTACGCTGAACATTACACTAGAAACAGCAAAAGAAATGGCTATTAAGAAATTTGGGGGGCAGGTAATTGAAGCGAGTTTTGATAATGATGAATCCCATTTCGAAATCACTGTTTTAACGAATACAGAAAAAGTTGAAATGGATGTTGATGCTAATACAGGTGAGATACGGGTTACAGAACGTGAGGTTAATAATTACTTTATAGATGTAGACGTCAATGATCCTAATAATTTGCCTATTTATTGGGCTAGAAAAATGGGTTTAATAAATGGTTATAAAGACGGGACTTTTAGACCGAATAATATGGTGACAGAAAGACAGTTCGCAAAAATACTGGTGAATTATTTTAAGCTAGATAATAAGAGCAATGGTAACATTTCAGAAACGGAAATAAATTATAATATATTAGCTAAATATGGGGTTCCATTAAACGGATATAACGATACTAAGTTGAAAGATATGGCTGTGAATAGAGGTGTTGTTGCTCAAGCAATTGCTTATTTAGCCAATGGAAGTAATAATTTGAATGAATCTATCCAATATTTATTACAAAATAAAATAACGACAGGGCAAAATAATGAATATCAAAATATCAATATACAAAAATATTTTGGCTCAGAAAATGTGTTGACTAGAAAGCAATTGGTAACGTTTTTTTATAGATTAAATTACGCTAATATTACTAATGTTTCATCTGTTGCTTTAAATGTTTATACACTCAATTCAACGAGTGATACAATGTTAGATATAAACGATACTATACCTTCAAAACCTTCATCAGCTCAATTCATATCTCAAGACAAGGCAATTGCAATAGCAAAGGAAAAGGTTTCAGGTAATGTTACAAAGATTGAGTTGGACTATGATGATGGAATTGCTATTTATGAGATAGAAATACAAAATGGTCGTATAGAATACGATATTGAGATAGATGCAATAACAGGTACTATTCTAAACCTTCAAAGTGACTATGATGATTAAATTTCGTCATAACTGCTTCTAATCTTTAAAAGTTTAATTGGATAAGTAGTAAGAAGAGCACTACCAATACAAGAAGTGCTCTCTAATAAGAGTGACCTCAAATGTAACTGATTTGGGGTCAATTTCTTTCATAATTATTTTTTAGTCATTTTTATAGCTTTATTTTTTAGTATTCTAAAAAGTTATTACAGTTTTCCAAATAATAAAATATAACAAGTTATTTAAAGTTAACAACACTCGAGTTTAGGTCACCTTACAGTGATAATCTTTTTAATTATGGGATAAATTTATTTCACTGAATTTTCAACCAATTTAACTTTTCCCATGTTGTACTCCATTTTATAATAATTACAAAATATTTATTTACATGAATGGAGGAATTAAAATTGCGTAAAATATTCATTTTAGCATTATTAACAATTTTTTTGCTTCCTACTGTAAATCCAGCAGCGTCTCAAAGTTATGGACCTTCTGTAATAGAAAAGGATAGCATAGAGGACTTTAAAGATTATACTTTTGAAGATATTCTATCGTTAAAGCCTTTTGTCCATGTCGAAGATGGTTTTTTCGTCCTTAATGAAAACGGTGCAAGTGAAGCTGGAATTGATTCTATATTAATTAAAGGCCAACAAGAGTATTTTATTTTTTTAAATCAGCAGGTTAAATAAAATGCAATTAGTGTAGCATCAGATTTAACTATCCAGAGACTATTAAATAATAATAAAAATCAAAACAATACATTTATACGATTTTCAAGGTGTAGAGGTGTAACTACATCGACTGAATATTTCTGGAGGGGTTATAAAACAAAGTTAGATAGTTGTGATACGGCTAAAGTGAGTTCTGATGCAGGTACAATTGCAGCAGGTGGCCGATAACGACAACAAGTCTTACTGCTCTTGGGGTTTGGTTCCCTTCTTTGCTTGCTGTTGGTGCTATTTCTGGACTGACGTCCGGATACTTTTGGCTACTTTCGGAGCGTTTAAATGCTAATAATAAAGGTAGCTATGTTATTGTAGATATGGCTTGGGCAACAATTTATAATATTACGTCTCAATAATAAGGAAATGAGGCGGGGTGTTATAATGAAAAAACATTATCTATTTATATTTATTTTCATTCCTATATTTATATTAAATATATATTTCGGATATTTAGCAATTTGGAAGAATCAGAATGAATGGGTGCCAATTACAAACTTTTTAGCACTGATTGTTTTATTCGTTGTTGTATATTTAAATAGAAAATAGTAAACGGTTGCCAACAGGAACATCATTGGCTACCGTTTTATTTTATTAAAATTCCCCTTTTAAATTTACCTAACAGAAACAGATTACTGACTTGCAGCGCTATTTAAAGATCATTCATTTGGTCAAGCGTGGGAACCAGATGAGGAAGAGTTTCTGTTGCAAGAAGAATAGTAAGTTATGAGTGTTTAAAACGTAATCACTATATATTGAATAGACAAAGTCGAATAAATCGACTTTGTCTATGGTGTTCCTTGCGGTCGATACTTCTATTTCAACGAAGACTCTATTCGCTCCTCTGTTCGTGGATGTTCATCGAGATAAGGTGATAAATAGGCTTCTCTCAATTCATGACGCATCCAGCCCATTATACCAATAACAAACATGAAGACCAAAATAGAGGCTAGAAAAGAATTAGCAGAATCCTTATAGCCTGCTGCATAGAGTAACATACAAAGGATGACTGTTAAGACAATAGAAATAATAAGTAAAGAAGTTAACAATAAATCTTCTCCTAAATAAAGCATACGAATATTCGTATTAAAAGAAAATAATAATAAAAAACCAGTTACTAACTGTGTAATTGTAATCCAAAAGCCTACTTTGGCACCAAAAAGTTTTAATGCTTGTTCATGTTGCTCTAATTTCTTCTGCTTTCGTTTCAAATAAGCAAAATAGACAAACATATAAAATCCACCTGTTGCTAAACTCGCTAACATAAAATGGAGGTAACGTTGCCAAATTTGAGGGTAGTAAAATAAGCTTTCAAAAAAACCATTTGCTTCTCCCCAACGATCGGGATATAGCATGGAAGTGACATTGACAATAAAAATAAGAGGGACAAAAAACAGAATTAACATGGCTAATAGGCCAATACTTAAATGCAATAATTTTTTTGTTTGGAATTTAATCCAAGTGAACTTATAAATGTATAACAAAAGGAATGCAGCAATGAGTAAAATTAATAAACTCATCCAAGCCTTCCCTATTAAGATTGTGGAAGAATAAAAATATTGTGTATATAAGACACTTACAATTAATAAAGGACCAACACCTAACACAACTGCAATACTCTTATGTATTGAAGCATGAAAAGAACAAATTTGTGCCATTTTATCAAATAAACTATTTTTTTTCATCATCCCCGTAATTTCCAGCCCCACAGCACCTGCAGTCAATGAAATAGTAAAATTCACAAAAATAATATGAAGAATAAATGTTAAGACAATCAAAATTTCTAGTAAACCAATGGGTGCAGGAATCGGTAAAGGGTTATCAGAAGAAATTAATGCAAAAACTAGATGGTTCATTTTGGGGTCACCTCTTTATCATTTTCCAATTCTGTTACAATATAAGTAGCTAATGCTTCAATTTCTTCTTCTGTCCCCATAAATGGTGGCATTGCTACTTGTGCATAATGCATATTAGGAATAAAGGACATAATGGCTTGCTTATCCCAACCTTTCATTCTAGTAGCTAATGCTCGTGTATCTCGCCATCCATCAATCGTATGACAAGTAATACATTGACCAACGAAAACGTCTCGGCCAGCTTCAACCATATTGTTGTTAGTTACTTCTTTTTCTTTTGCCCATGTTGCATTTGCTAGATAACCTTCTTTTTTCAGTGTTTCTTCATCTTTTGCTAACATTCCGTTTGCGTACATATAATTATAAATAATGTAAGGCTTTCTAACGCTCTCTCTTACAACTTCAAATTCCCCAATAAATCCGATTGAAGAAAACATGACTGCAATTGATAGCATCCACGGAACGTTTTTTGGACTTTTAACGAGCCATACTAAGAAAATAAGAAGGATACTAAAACCTAAAATATTGAGACTTTTGAAAATGACCTCAGACATGCCTGTCGACCAAACAATCATGTTATAGGCTTCAGTTGGGATGGCCCATAAATACCATAATCCCGTTATAAAAGTGAGTGGTAAGGCGATAGCACCCCCAAATGCAAACACTCGAAAGACTTCTGTTCGTAACGCTTTATCTTTAATGCGCCAACGAATGAAAAATGATACTAATGAGATAGCTAGCATAATTGCTAAAAACATCCGGAATCCGAGTGAAGGGAAGTAAGTTGGGTTGAGAAAGGCATTCCAAAATGAAAATGTGTCAATCCAACGTCCCGGCGTTAATTTTGCGGCTAAGACACCTGTAATGATTACCATTGTTACCCATGAAGCAATACTAAGTGCGACCCCCAACATAATATGCTTTCGCTTACGTTCTCCCTCTTTCCATTTATCCCAAGTATAGTAATAGATGATAAGAATAATCACTTCCGAGATAAATGCGCCCCATTCCACAACCCATGCCCAAAAGAAAATACGTAGTAAAGAAGAAATGGAGTCCGGTTGTATGACGGTTGTTGAGAACCAAATCCCTACTCCAGTCATTGCTCCCATAGTTGTAGTAATGATTAATACCCATTTCAACATTGTTTTTGCTACTTGATCTAATGCTTCGTTCTTTCTTTTCATGGCTCTATACTCAGTAGATACAACTAAAACAGAGGTTCCAATTGCCACGCCATGGCTAATAATTACATGAATAATGGCAATAAGAGCAATGACAGTGCCGTTCCCAAACCAAGTATAATCGACCGATGGAAAATTCATAGTTACGCTTCCTTTCTGTTTTTAATGACATTCAACGCATATCATACTAAATAGATTTGAAACGCAGATGAGTAATATGTGAAATCCAAAGCAACTAAACTTCATTAGTTTGTCAAAATAGTATGTATAACGTAGAAAAGGTTTGTCCGATTTCTCTTGATTTCACGCAATAGATGCTATTTTTTGAGAGCAAATATCGACTTTAAATGAAATTTACTTTTTTGTTACTAAAATTCATTAGAATTTCTCAATTGTTTTTTATAATGATGGTAATCAAAGCATCAGTTTAAAATACTGGAATCGTTTTACGTATAAATGGGGGGAAGGGTATGAGCATGGGGCGTGAACAAGAGAGTCCACCACTATATGTGTATGGAACGGAAGCGAATCGATTTATTAAGTCTTCTGTACATTATTTCCCTAAGCATGCCAAAATTGCTGCGTATGAAGAAAATGAGGGGGCGAATGCAGTATTTTTAGCAAAACTAGGATATAAGGTAACGGTTTATAATTCTACTTCGCAAGGACTAGCTAAAGTTCAATTACTGGCAAATATGAATGGCGTAACGATCGACACAAAAAGGGTAGAATTAATAGAAAACAAACTACCTAAAGAAAACTATGATGGCGCAATAATGGTTTTTGGGCATTTTCCTCATAGCTTACAATTAGTAGTGCTTGATAAAATTATGAACTCTTTAAAACTAAACGGTGTATTTATGTTTGAGGTATATGAATACGCACAGCTTTTATACAATACGGGGGGACCAAAAGATATGTCTCATTTATATAACGCGGAGAATATTTTAAGATGGGCTCGTCGTTATAAATTAAAACATTACTTTACGGGGGAAGTAGAACAATATGATACGTCGATTCAAACAAGTACGCGCCGTGTCATACAAGTAATAGTAGAAAAATAATCAATAATCTGTATGGTATATGAGAAGAAAAAGACAAATGACATACGAGAAATAACTTGTACTTTCTTTTTCTATAGATCGAGGCTGGGACAAAATGAATAAGTTTGAAGAAACAGAGAAATAGTGTTCGTGTATTTTGCTTTTGCAAAAAATCTAATGAAAAACTAGTTGTCGGTAACGGAGCCTTTGGCGAACATCAACGACATAGCAAAAAAGTGTTAGATTGATTGCGGTCAATCTAACACTTTTTCTCTGTTGTTGTATGACAGCTCACTAAGCAAGTGATTGTGCCACTGCTACAAACCTTTTTAGCCCTTCTTTTAATTGTTTTTCATTTGCGTAAGAATAGCTTAAACGAATCCAAGATGATAATTGTTTTAATGGATCACAAACTTGTCCTGGCACAAAGGAAATATTTTGTTCGAAACTTTTGCTTAACAATAATTCAGTTGGAAAATTATTTGGGAGCTGTACCCATAAATTCAAACCGCCTTTTGGACTAGTCCATTGCCAACCTGTTATGGCTAGCTCTTCCTCCATGATTTCCTTTCGAATTTGAAGTGCAATTCGAATTTTCTCCAAGTGTTGCTGCAATCTTAGTGATGAAAAGTAATGGAGAAAAATTTTTTGATTGAGCAGTGGTGAGCCATTATCCGCTAATGATTTCGCTGTTAGCAGTGCGTTCATTAATGATGATTGACAAATAACAGTCGCAATTCTTAAACCAGGTGAAATATATTTGCAAAAGCTGCGGATATAAATGACTGTCCCAGCACTATCATAGGTGTAAATTGGTGGTGGAGGGGGTTCATCAAAATATATGTCATGATAAGCATCGTCTTCGATTAATAACAGTCGATATTGTTCAGCTAATTCTACTAATTTTTTTCGTTGCTCAACAGGAACAGTATAACCAGTCGGATTATGAAATGTCGGATTCAGATAAAATATTCGTGGTTTGTATTGTTGAATATATAATTCAAGTTGTTGTAAATCATACCCTTCTGGCTGAATATCAACCGTAACAATCTGGGCTCCCTGTGCTTTAAAAATATCAATCGCAGCACTATAGCTTGGACGTTCAAATAAAACGACGTCTCGAGGCTTAATAAAAGTTTGGGCTATAAGGTGAATCGCTTGCTGTGAGCCAGAAGTAATGAGTAACTCATCTGCACTAATATGTGTTTTATATTGGTTGATAAAATACTGTGTGAGTGTTTCACGTAGTTCTAAATCACCTTGCACAGTTGAGTAAGTTGCAAGTACTTTTGGATAAAGATCAAACACTTTCTTCACGTAATCTGAAAAATAATGATTAGGTAAAAGATTGGGATCAATTAACGCCTGCGAGAATTGGTAGGAAACAGCTGACTGATGAATTTCAGATAAATGATTTTTTTGTAAGTATGCAGAAACAATTGGATTGTTCTGATTTAGATTTTCAAGATGTTTTGTTTCGATTGATTGGACAAAATAGCCTGCTTTATCTTTTACATAAACTTTGTCATGCTTTTTTAATAATTGATAGGCTTTTAATACCGTTAATCGATGAACATTCATTTCAGAAGCTAATTGGCGGACGGAGGGAATCTTTTCATGTTCTTTCCATTCGTTGCGTTCTATACGGTGTAGTACATAATCATATACTTTCTTAAAAGTAAAAACTTTATGTTCAATCGTTTTGTCCACGTCGATTCCTCCTATTCAAAAAGATTGTACCACGAACGATGTTAATCTGTTCTATCTTTCTCAATCTGTTCTACGCTCCTTCTTTTATGATAGAAAAAAGGAGGAGATATATATGGTGATGATTAATTATATTTTTATGTGTTTGATTTTTGGTACGACTTTTTTAGCAATTAAAATGGGTGTTGATGCAGGGGTACCTCCATTTTTATCAGCTGGGCTTCGTTTTTTCATTGCTGGGTTGCTGCTATTTAGTTTTATGGTTTGGAGAGAAAAAACGACAATACAGTTATTATGGCGGAAAGAGATGTTTTTTACAGGGGTATGTTTAACTTTTGGAACGTTTGCCGCATTATACTGGGCAGAACAGTATGTGACATCAGGAATTGCCGCTGTCTTATCTGCAACGGGCCCGATGATAATTATCGTTATTCAAACATTAGTATTGAAACAACAAGGAAATCGACAAGCATTGATAGGTTGTGCTGTCGGGGTTATTGGTGTCACACTGTTGATTATACCTAGTTTTTCGATTGAAATAAGTACCTTCTGGATGGTTGGTTGTTTCGCCATCATAGTAGGTGAGCTATTTTATGCAATTGGAACGATTTATACGAAACATGTTATCCAAAAATTTGAAACGACATCACCAATTGCCTTAAATGCAGTGCAAATGATGTACGGCGGGATATTATTGATTATTTTATCGTTTTTTACCGAGAACATTCAGTTTGACAATCTGTTAAGCTTCGCTTCAATGGGCTCCCTTCTTTATTTAATTATTGTAGGCTCAATGATTGGGCATAGCATTTATTATTGGCTTGTTTCACGGACAAATCCAATATTTCCTTCTACATGGCTGTATATTTCTCCCTTAATCGCTGTAGTATTAGGCGTTATTTTTTATCAAGAATATCTATCTTGGTTAACTGGCATAGGTACTTTGACGATTATTGTTGGAACGGTTCTAGTCAATTACGAAACATTGAAGAAGTTACTCTGGCAGAAAGCGACTGTGCAGCATGTTAAAAATTAAAAGGTTTTGGATGAACATGATTTTGTAATGTAAGAAAATCGTTTAAAAAAATCTAATTTTCAAGGGGCTAAGTTATGGAAGTTTCTAGGGAAATAGCGGTTTTGGCCTTGGCGAAAATATTAGCGAATACATTACAGCTCCAACCACAAACTACAAGTTCATTTACAGATGTAGATAGTAGTCATTGGAGTGCAGGGTATATTGGGGCACTAGAACGAGCAGGGATTGCATTGGGTAATAATGGTAAGTTCCGACCTGAAGCTTCTGTGACACGAGCACAATTAGCAGCTTTTTTATATCGAGCGATGCAGCAATAAATCTTTTAAGGGCGTGAAGCATTTCCAGTGCTTTACGCCCTTTGAGTATTTCTGTTTGTGGGAGAGGGCTAGTAATAAGTTTAGCGTTTTAAAGTATGGAAAGAAGCAACATATTGTTACTTTATATGACTTGCATACGAAATTAGTGATGTTGCTTTTGGAAACGAAATCGAAAGTTTTTCTAATGCTCCTTTAATATGGTAAACTTTTAGTTGACTATATACCCCTATGGGTATATAGTGTATTGTGAAAGTGCTAATCAATTTATTTTATTCTACATATTTTTGGAGGGGATTTTGATGAAGAAGATTATTATTATTGGTGGAGTTGCTGGAGGCGCTTCTGCTGCGGCGAGAATTAGACGGTTAGACGAGCAAGCTGAAATTATCATGTTTGAAAAAGGACCTCATGTATCGTTTTCAAATTGTTCTTTACCATTTTATTTAAGCGGTGTTGTGGAAGATAGTAAGCGTTTATTAATGATGACACCAGAGTCCTTTGAATCAAAATATAAAATTGATGCACGTGTAAATAGTGAAGTGATTGCGATTAATCGTCATGAAAAGTCAGTAACGATTAGAAGTACACAAACAGGAGAGCTATCAACAGAAGTATATGATGAATTAATTTTATCTCCAGGAGCTAGCCCGATTGTTCCAAATCTTCAAGGTACGGATTTACCACATGTGTTCACTGTGCGAAATGTAGTAGATATTGAACAATTACAACAAGCAATTGTTCAAAAAGATGCTCAAAATATCGCAGTTATTGGAGGCGGATTTATTGGTGTAGAGGTAGCTGAAAATCTCCGCTTAGCTGGACGCGGTGTTACTTTAGTGGAATTTGCCCCACAAATTTTAACACCATTTGATGAAGATATGGTTCAAATTTTACACAAAGAGTTATTAGATCATGGTGTGAACTTAATTGTAGGGGATGGCTTAGCAGAAATTACGACAGACTCTATTACATTAAATTCAGGAAAAACAATGGATGCTGACATTGTTGTTTTAGCGATTGGCGTTCGTCCAGAAACAACATTAGCAGTAGAGGCAGGACTAGAGATTGGTGCAACTGGTGCCATTAAAGTAAATCAAAATTATCAAACGAATGACCCGAGCATTTATGCTATTGGAGATGCCATTGAAGTGTACCATCGCTTGATGAATAAACAGACTCGTTTAGCATTAGCTGGTCCTGCACAAAAGCAAGCTCGTGCAGCTGCGGATCATATATATGGAATTACTTCGGCTAATAAAGGTGTTATAGGCTCATCGAGTATTCAAGTTTTTGATTATGCGGCAGCAGCAACAGGATTAAATGAGCGTACAGCAAAGCAAATAGGGTTACCGGTTGATGCCGTGTATATCATTGCGCCAGATAAAGTTGGGCTGATGCCTACAAGTAATCCACTTCATTTTAAATTAATTTATGAAGTACCAACCGGACGAATTGTTGGTGCACAGGCGATTGGTAAGGGGAATGCAGATAAACGAATCGATGTCATTGCGACGTTAATGACAATGAATGGGACAATTGAGGATTTAAAAGAGCTAGAGCTTTCATATTCACCAATGTTTTCAACTGCAAAAGATGTTGTTAATTTAGCGGCTCTTGTCGCAACAAATATTATGGCAGGCCGTTTCAAGCAAGTGCGTGTCAGTGAAGTACGCCAATTAGTCGAGTCGGATGCAGTCATCATTGATGTACGTGAGCCTAATGAATTTGCAAATGGCGCAATCAAGGGTGCAAAAAACATTCCATTAAGTCAATTACGTGAGCGTATGCATGAAATTCCAAAGGACGTACCTGTCTATGTCCATTGTCGTTCTGCACAACGTAGTTACAATGCGGTAATGGTGCTAGAGCATAATGGTTATGATCAAGTTTACAATATCTCGGGCTCATTTTTAGGAATTAGCTTGTATGAGTATTTTAAAGATCAACAACTAAACCGTGAGCCAATTGTTACACAATATAATTTTAAATAATAGTTGTAGAAGTAAGGCATAGGGCTTTGCGAAACATTGGACGACACTTTGATTGTGCAGCTGGATAAAAAAACTACTTACTATCGGGACTGACCCCTGTATATAAGACAGCAATCAAAAAATCATACCCAACCAGTTGTCGGCATTGAACCGGCGGCTGGTTGTTTCGTTTGAATTCGGTTATAGTTAGAATAATTTATATAGTCTTTGACAGTTTGTTCTACGATGGCCGTCGTAGTATTTCGCAAATTGTCTAAGTAGAACGTTTCAGACTTTAATAAAGAATGAAACAATTCGATTGAGGTATTATCAGCGGGCGTTCCTTTACGGGATATGCTCATGGTAATGCCTTTTGCTTTTACAGCTTATTGATAGTGATAAGATGTATATACCGCGTCTTGGTCACTTTGCAATGTATACCCTTCAGGCAAATGATTGAGTTGGGCTAACGTATGCAGAATAAATCCATTTTCTGGCAATGATTTCGCTATTATATAAATCCTGAATACTTGAAAGATACAACTGTTTCTGAACAAATGGCAAGTAAGTAATAACGGTTTTAGAGGTATGAAAAAGCAAAGTATTTATATATTGACAAGTTAATTTATGCATAATATCATTTATACATAATGATAATGATTATCATTATCATTGAAAATATATCGAACACGCAGAATAATAAAGGGGTATTTTTTAATATCCCTTTTTATTCACAAGGTGTTGATAATTACTAATTACAAGGGGGTTTTACTATCAAAAAGTTATTTTTAGTGTCCATGTTAGTAGCCTTGTTTGGATTTTTAATTACACCAACTAACGATGTATCTGCTGCACTTGTAGACGGGAAATACACAATCAACTATCAAGTGAATAAACCGAATTCTTCATCTGCTTCCATCGCAAATGATTATTTTTTGAAGCCTGGTACACTTATTGTGAAAAATGGCTCTCAGGTATTACAGCTGAAGATGAAAAAAAGTTCGTGGATAACGAAATTTGAATCTAGTACAGGCGGTAATAAAGTAATTAGCGAAAATAAGGCAGAGGATACACGTATCGTTGAATTTGCACTTCCTTCCTATACAACGCCGACGCCTATTACGATGAAGGTCGATATTGATGACTTAAATTATCATCATGAATACACAGTAGATTTTGTATGGGATGCATCTTCATTGAAAAACGAAGATGGTAGTGCGGTGGCAAGTGCTGTGGTACAAAATAGTAACAACAAGGATACAACAAATAATAGTGGTGTAATAAATACTTCGTCATCTCAAGAAAGGGTGACAAATCCTCAAACAAATGATATTTTTCCATTTAGCATACTATTGTTTTTCTGTTTAAGTGGAATTCTATTATTTAATTTAAGGAAACGATCGAAGGAAGAAAAAATCATTTGATGTATTGCAAAGCACCCTACTCTACTCATTTTAAGTAGGGTAGGGTGCTTTTTAAAAGGAGTGAATAGGCATAGTGAAGATAAAAAATACGAAAGCATTTCATCGAATGCTATATATAGTAGGGCTTTTTAGTATGATAATAATTCTTTCAGCATGTATTACTTCAACTACGGAAAAGAAAAATCAAGCAGAAGAAGAGAATAACGAAAGCAATACAGTCGTTCAAGATGAAAATCAAAATCGAATTATTCCAACGACAGTTGCAGTCACACATATATTAGATGCACTGAATCTAGAGGCAATTGCGGTTCCTACAACTATGTATGATTTGCCAGAACGATATAAGGGATTACCGGAAATTGGTAATCCAATGTCGCCGGATATGGAAATTGTAAAATCTCTGAATCCAACAGAGGTATTTTCTGTAACAACATTGGAAGCAGATTTAAAAAATACATTTGAGGAAGTCGGTATTAATGCTTCATATGTCAATTTACAAAGTATCGATAATATGAAAGCGGCTATTTTAGAAATTGGTAAAAAATATGACCGTACTGCAGAAGCAACTAAGCTAGTGTCGCAGCTTGAAGGAAAGATTTCAGCCCTTCGAATGAAAGTAGAATTAAACGAATCACCTAAAGTTTTAATTTTGCTAGGAATACCAGGGAGCTATTTGGTAGCAACAGAAAATTCTTATATTGGGGACTTAGTGAGAATGGCTGGGGGTCAAAATGTCATGAGTGGTCAAGAGCCCGAGTTTTTACCATCCAATACGGAATTTTTACAACAAAGCAATCCAGATATTATTTTACGTCTGGCACATGGGATACCCGACCAAGTAGTGGAAATGTTTAATGAGGAATTTGCAACGAATGATATTTGGAAGCATTTTGACGCTGTGAAAAATGGCAGGGTGTATGATCTAGAGGAGCCTGTATTTGGAACAACTGCAACGCTTGCAGTGCCTCAAGCACTAGAAGAACTAATTGACATTATGTATCCGTAATGGGAAATGTAGAGGGCTCAGATGAATAAAAAAATTAGTAGTTTTATAATTGTAAGTACTTTACTTTTAGTCGTGATTATCTATTCGGCGATTACAGGCTCTATCAAAATGAATATGCTGGAATTTATTAGAGCTTTTTTGGGTGAAGAAAATCCAGATTACACAGTTATTAAAGATTTACGCTTCCCAAGGATCATCGTCGCATTATTTGCAGGTGCGGCATTATCAGTTGCAGGCGTATTATTACAGGCGGTTATGCGTAATCCATTAGCGGATGCAGGTGTAATTGGCATTTCAGCAGGCGCATCATTTGTCCAATTATTAGTCATTACATTATTTCCAATGCTGTTTTTCTTTACGCCATTCTTGGCTTTTTTGGGAGGAGCATTTGCTTGTTTTTTAGTATTTACGTTGTCATGGAAGTCGGGCTTAAATCCTTTGAAAATTATTTTAGTAGGTATTGCGATTAATGCGATGTTTACTGGTCTAACCGAAGCATTTGTTACACTATGTAGCTATATGAATATTATGGTTGGTGGTATAGGGGGCTCTAATTTGTCCATGCGTACTTGGAGTAATGTAAGTCTAATAACATTTTACGGTGCAATCGGTTTAATTATTTCTCTCCTTTTAGCTTCTTGGTGCAATTTATTGACTTTGCAAGACAAAACGGCAAAGAGTTTAGGCTTTAATGTAACACGTGCACGACTAATTATTGCAGCAACAGCCGTATTACTAGCAGCGATTTCAACTGCTACAGCAGGCGTTATTGCATTTGTCGGGTTATTAATACCCCATATTTCAAGAAGATTAGTAGGCTCAGACCATAAATGGTTAATTCCATTTTCAGCACTAGCGGGTGCCTTGCTGATTTTGACAGCCGATACGCTAGGTAGAATTTTAGTTGCGCCATTAGAAATTCCAGCATCAACAATAATGGCTATCATCGGTGGGCCATTTTTAATCTTTTTAATTCGCAAAGATAAGTAAAAGGAGATGAGTCAATAACATTTTTTAGCATCTCGCAACGTATTTTAACTTTCTTGACAATAATAATGGGCGGGATATAATTAAAATTGAATGATAATCGTTATCAATTGAAGAAAGTTATTTATATAAAAACATCCATGTCTGAATCGATGTTTTTCTTTTGATTATAATTGAGAATGATTGTCATTCTGGTTTAGGGATAGTACTAGTGAAAACTTTTAAAATAAAAAGGGGGTAGAAAAAGGTATTTAGATATTCTGAATTTCTTGTCATTTAAACGAATTAAATTTTCAGGAGGTCAGAGCAGTGAAAAAAATTTTACAATATGTAGCAATGGTAGTGCTGATGCTAGGTGCCATATTACCGAGCTTTGGCATGGAAGTACAGGCAAAGGAGAGTACCGATGCTAGTTGTACAATTGATTATTCAGCAAGTCTTAATGTTCGGGATGAAACTCAAACAAAAGATTCAGTAATGAATGGCTATATTTTAAAGGAAGTTACGATTCAACAACAAAAAGATGATCCATATAGGGTCGCAATTACGGTGCCGAAAAACTTTGTAGAATGGTATAAAGGTTTTAAAGTGAAGTCAGGTGGCGAATTAAAAGCAGCTATTGAAACAACGAAAGACAAGGCGGGCAATGAAATATACACATTCGTCATCGACAGACACGATGAATCAATTGAGGCGTGGGTTCATGTTCACGTTCCGGCTTTCAATTACAATAATAAAAAGTATACTGTTTACCTAGAATTCTCGAATGTTACAGAGACTAAGCGCGTTTGTGAAGAAGTACCAAAGAAACCAGAAACACAAGAACAAAATAAAGATGAAGCGAATACAGGAAAAGTTCCATCCACTGGTGGTACAGCAGTAGAAGACAAGGGCGGAATGGCTAATCAAGAAAAAGGGAATTCAAAAGGAAATACCAACGGCAATGAATCAGGTTCTGGGCAGAACGATACAAATTCAAATCCCGCTGGCAATAACAATTCTAACACTGAAAAAGCTGAACAATCAACTAATAGCGGCACATTGGTTGACGGAACTACAGGAAACTTTAATCAAGAGGGAGTAGTTCAATTTGATTTTCCACAAAATGCACAAGAAATAAAGACATTCCTACAAACAGCTAAAACAGTATTTGAAGACAATAAATATAAAGTTACTCTATCGTTAAATATACAAAATAAATTACAAGAATTTATTGTAAAACAAAATGGAAGAGAACTTGCGAAATGGTCTAACAAAATGGCTTCACTAGTACCTGTTGCAATGAACAAAACAGCATCACTCTCATTTGAAGCGAACACTCTAGATAACCTTGTTTTTGAAGCGGTGACAGCTGATAAAAAAATTTCAACAAATGTAATCGCAACAACGAAGGACGGAGCACCAGTTTCAAAAATTACTAATCCTATAACATTGCCGATTACTGGTGGGGGTACGAGTGGTGGTCCAACGCAATCAACAAATGGGCTGTATACAGCGGACTATACGTTTATTAGGGGTTCGGGTTCTGGTACTTCAATGATGGACCAATATGTAATTAAACCAGCGTACGTTGTGAGAAATGGTTCCTCCTATCAAGTACAATTAACGTTAAAAAATAGTTCATGGATTACTGGGTTTACAGTGAACGGTGTAACACCAACTACCATTAGCGACGTCAATGATGTGCGAGTTGTTCAATTTTCATTACCAAGTTTAGCTGAGCGTCATAATGCATGGGTAAAAGTAGATATTGACGATCTAAACTATCATCATAACTACAATATCTTTTTACAATTTAATGAAGCTTCATTGTCTAAAATAAGTGATAGTACAACATTCCCAATT
The DNA here is from genome assembly GCF_038593855.1 of Lysinibacillus sp. FSL M8-0337. Lineage (NCBI taxonomy): Bacteria > Bacillati > Bacillota > Bacilli > Caryophanales > Bacillaceae > Lysinibacillus > Lysinibacillus sp. FSL M8-0337. The sequence goes on from NZ_CP151996.1 coordinate 1,460,964, forward strand.
ACAAGTGGCCCAGTTAATAGCGGCTCAACACCGAATAAAGGTTTGCCGAATAATGGAACGAAGATTGAAGGAACTACAGGGGAATTTATGCAGGAGGGAGCAGTACGTTTTGAATTTGCACAGAATGCAAAAGAGATCGCTGCATTCCTTCAAAAAGCAAAGACAGTATTTGAAGATAACAAATATAAAGTTACGCTTTCATTAAATTCTGGGAAAAATTTACGGCAATTTATTGTGAAACAAAATGATAAAGAAATTGCCAAATGGTCTAACACAGTTGCAACTTTAGCATCTGTTGCACAGGTAAAAACAGCAGCACTTTCGTTTGAAGTTGAAACACTAGATAATCTTGTTTTTGAAGCAGTAACGACTGATAAGACCATTTCTACAAATGTAACAGCTACTACGACTACACCTACACCGATAACAAATGAAAAGATTACTCGTCAGCCAATTACGTATAAAATGGAAGCTGATCCAAATGGTAAAATACCTGAATTTATTACAAACTATTTAGCACCATACTTTACGAAGGCAGAATTAGTTACAATTGATGGTAAACGTTATATTGAAATGACACTAATAGGTAAGGCGTATGGCTTTGAAACCATTGCTTATATTGATGCAGATGGTAAGAAACAAAATATTGAGATAATTAGTTCTAAAGGTGAAAAATTAGATCAAGTACGCGTTATACGTCTACCATTCGTTAAAGATCGCAATGGCGTTACAAAAATATTTGTTGATTCAGGCAGCTTAGGTTATGGGGCATATACATTATTCTTTACGTTTAATGTACCAGCTGTAGACGAAGAAACAAAAATCGAAGAAGAAGATAAAAATAACGCTAATAACGTTGTTAAAAATCCTTTTACAGATATCGAGACTGTCTTTAGTAAGGATGAAATATTAGCTTTATACGCTGCTGGCATTACAACTGGAACAACAGCTACAACATTTAGTCCAAATCGAAATATAACGCGTGCTCAATTTGCAGTGATGATGGCTCGAGCGCTTAAGCTTCACTCAAATAAAGAAACTGCCTTTACGGATGTTAAAGGTAAGTGGTATCAAAAAGAAGTACAAGCACTTGCGGAGGTCGGCATTGTGAAAGGTGTTAATGCAACAACATTTAATCCAAATGCAAACATTACCCGTCAGCAAGCTGCGGCAATGATCATGCGTATGCTTGAATACAAAGGCTATAAAGCAACAGTTGCTGCAAATGCTTTATCATTTAAGGATGCTAATGAAGTATTTGACTACGCAAAGCAAGCCGTATCAGAATTACAAGCACAGGACATTATGACAGGATCGAAAGGCTACTTATACCCACAAAGCAATTTAACACGTGCTCAAATGGCGAAGATTTTAAAACGATCATTGCAATTAGTAAATTTAATTTAATTCATTCAAAAATAAAGTAAGTTGCTAATACTATCCCTTAAACGCTGATTAAAAGTGGATGAGGTGATAGCTCGAGTCATTCCGACAAACCTGTTGCCTCATCCAAAAGTGAAAAAATGCAATTCAAGTTAAATTCGAATTGCATTTTTTTACACTTTTTAATGATTCGTTGGAACATCTTCAAAAGTTTATTTTACTAAAGAAGCAGCAATTTCGGAAATAACAATTCGGTTACTTATGATTGGAGATGACTCGCTGTTTTCTTTGTTAGCAATCCTTTCACGGCGGTGTAATTTTATAAAGTCATCAGATTCGCGCCATGCTTCAAATTGCTCGATTGTATCCCAAAACATCATTACATTCATTTCATCGTGATTTTCTGGTTCTGAGCAAATGTTCACTTCAACTTTATGAAATCCTTCCCAGTTCAATAAAGTTTTATCAGTTGTAAATAGTGGTGCCATTTTATGAGCAAAACCTTTTTTTACTAAAAAACGGTTAGTAACTGTAATCATATTTATTGACTCCTTTATGTCATTTTTAATTGATATTGATTCTCATTATCAATTAAAACATGCATTAATTGGATATGCAATTAAAAATTAAAAAAATAAAACAATAAAAACGTTTGTTGACAATTATTATTATTTAAAATAGAATCATTAACAATCGAATGAGAATGATTATCAATTAAGCTTAAAAATAAAAGAAAGGATGATAGTAAAATGAAAAAGTTTACATTTCTATTAATTTGTGCGTTAGCTTTATCATTAGCAGCATGTGGTGAGAAAAGCACAACAGAGGATGTTAATGCTTCAGCAGACAAAGTAGAAACTGAGCAACAAGTACAATCGTCAGGAGCGATAACACTAATTGATGACTTAGGAAATAAGCATGAGTTTGAAGCAACGCCTAATTCGGTTGCAACGTTACATAGCGGAGTAATGGATATTTTGTTAGCGTTAGGAGCAAATGTTACGGGGCGACCAACGATTTCTTATGATATAGGAGCAGATGTAGCAGCTATACAAGAAATAGGCAACCCGCATGAACCGTCGTTTGAGAAAATTGCTGCATTGAATGCGGAGGTGCTTATTGTGCCACAAAGCTTTCAGCAGTTTGCTACAACGGTAGAAGCAACAGGTACGAAAGTTGTCTATTCAACGATGAATTCGGTTGATGATATAAAAGATACGATTGAAAAGTATGGAATGTTATTTAATAACACAACAGCAGCAGAAAAATTAGTCGCTCAAATTGATGAGAAAATTGCAGAAAGCGCTGCACAATCAAAGTTAGATGCTCTTATCGTTTATGGAGCACCAGGTACATATTTAGCCGCGCTTGATAATTCGTTATATGGTGACATTTTAAATAAAGCGGGTGGAAAAAATATCGCAGCTGATTTACCAGCGACAGATAAATATCCTACTTACGCGAATTTAAGTGTTGAGAAAATCGTGGAGCGTAATCCAAAAGTAATCATGCTGATTACACACGCGAATCCTGCTTCAGTAAAAGAAGGTTTTGAAAAACAATTAAAAGAAAATGCAGCGTGGAAAAATTTAGATGCAGTAAAGAATAATCAAATCATCATTTTACCATCAGAAGTATTTGACAACCCTGGCACAGAAGTCATTGAAGCCATTGATTATATGCGTGGCGTTTTAAAGACAGCTGAAGAAGCGGTTAAATAATCTTTTATAGTGGGGAAATAACGATGATAGAAGAGGAAAAATATGCACACCCTCTTGCTAGAAAACGAAGAATGGTGCTGATGGTGTTACCAATATTGTTAGTTATCGTAAGTGTCAGTAGTCTTATGTTAGGCCAAGTTTCGTTTTCAGTAAGTGAAGTGTTTAGTGGGATTTTTAGTTCAGAAGATACAATGGCACGACGAATCGTATGGGAAATTCGGATGCCACGTATACTGACGGGTATTATTATTGGCGTTTGTTTAGCTATTGCAGGTTCGATTTTACAAGGTGTCATGCAAAATCCATTAGCTGATCCAGGAGTTATTGGTATTACTTCTGGCGCTGGCATTATGGCAGTAGCAATTATGGTTGTCTTTCCAGGCTATATTATCTATTTACCTATTGCCGCTTTTGTAGGTGCATTTGTAGCCGCAATGATAGTCTATTCGTTATCGGTGAAAAAAGGTGGTACATCCCCAATGCGTATTATTTTAGTAGGGGTAGCCATTAATGCACTATGTGGTGCGGGGACAAATGCACTGATGATTCTGTATAGTGATCGTGTGCAATCTGTATTGCCATGGTTGTCAGGCGGTTTAATTGGTGTTGGTTGGGTACAGTTTAATATGATTATTTACTACGTCATTGTAGCAATTTTCTTATCCATTGTAGCGATCAAACATATTCGCATCATGCGTCTGGGAGATGAAATGGCAAGCCTTTTAGGACACAATGTGGAACGCAGTCGATTTTTTTTAATTGTGTTGAGTACGTTATTAGCAGGAATTGCTGTAAGCGTTGCTGGATTAGTTGGATTTGTTGGCTTAGTTGTACCGCATATTTTACGTTTAATTATCGGTGGAGATCATAAGTATTTAATACCTGCATCAGCATTGGCTGGAGGCTTACTAGTTGTCTTCGCCGATACAATTGCGAGAACAATATTTGATCCGATTGAGGTTCCTGTTGGCATTTTACTAGCATTCATCGGAGGACCGTATTTCCTCTATTTAATTCATAGAAAGGGGAATTCCATTGCTACGAACTGAGCACATTCATTATCAACATGAGTTCACCAATTTTCAGTTAGATGATATTAACTTGAAAATCAATGAAGGGGAAGTTATTAGTTTAATAGGACCAAATGGCTCGGGAAAATCAACATTATTACGTGTAATATCACGTCTTTTAAAACCGAATAGTGGTACTGTATATTTAAATGAGCAAAACATTCATGAAATGAAGTCTAAAGAAGTGGCTAAAACATTAACGATGCTTCCACAAATGAATAGTCATCAATTAGATTTAACTGTGCGTGAGCTAGTAGAGTTTGGGCGTCATCCGCATAGCGGAGGGAAAGCGGTCCTGACAAAAAAGGATATAGAAATTGTCGATTGGGCAATTGACGTAACTGGCTTGAAACACTTGCAAAATCGAGTATTACCATCGATGTCTGGAGGAGAACGCCAACGCGCTTGGATTGCAATGACTGTCGCACAGCATCCCAAAGTGTTGTTGCTCGATGAACCAACAACATACCTTGATATTGCGCACCAATTAGAAGTGATGGAGCTCGTAAAAGAGTTAAATCATAAATACAAGATGACAGTGATTATGGTGTTACATGATATTAACCAAGCTGCACAAAATAGCGAACGTCTAATTGTACTAAAGAAAGGGAAAATACACTATGATGGTTCTCCACATTGTGTGGTATGTAAAGAAATGTTCCAATCAATTTTTGAAATTGATGCTGAAATTTATATGCAAGGTGGCAATCCAATCTTTACCCCTATAAAATTGTGCGCAAGTCCTTGTAAATAATGTTAGCTTCGGCGGTCACAGGAAGTTTGTTAAAAACCCTTTTTTTGCAATGGCAACTGCAAGTAAATGAAAGCAAACGCTATTACGTTTAATTAATAAAGATGGAAAAAATCAAGCATAAAAATTAACATAAAATAATGAACAAAGGGGTTTACATAATGATTGGTATAATTTATTACGCTTATGGGGCACCGAAATCTTTAGACGATGTTACACCTTACTTTTCGCATATTATGAAAGGCAAAACGCCACCACCACAAGTGATTGCAAACGTTACGGCACAATTTAAAAAATTAGGTGGTGTAGATCCATTAGCCGCAAATACCGGCCGTATCGCAAAAGGGTTGGAACATGCTTTACAAAAGCGCTTATCACAGACTGTAAAAGTTTATAACGCCTATAAACATACTGAACCCTATATTCCAAATGTTATTGATACAATGCTAAAAGATGGCATCACAACTTTCATTACGCTACCTGTCAATCCGATTATGTCTTCAGGTGCTAGCGCGTTTCATGATGAAGTAAAATCGTTATTAGAAGGGCATAATGTGACTGTTATTCCTGCGAAAAATTGGCATCTAAATGCGGAATTACTTGCTGTATATCAAGATCGCATCAGACGTGCTTACGAATGGATGCCTGCAGAAAAACGAGCGCAGACGCATGTTTTATATACTGTGCATAGTCAGCCTATTGATCCTGAACGAAATGAAAGTTACGTTCGCCAGTTTACCGAATTAGCCGAAGCTGTGATAACTGGCACATTACTTATCGTAGCGGTCATGGCAAAGGAGACTGGCTTGGTCCAAATGTAAAGGATAGCATTTATACACTGCATGGCGAAGGAGCTCAAGGCTTCGTCACATGTGAGCTTCTTTCATTATCAGCGGATATTGAGTCCTATTTTGAAATCGGAAGTGATTGTCAACGAGTATGTGAAGAACTTCAAGTGGAGTTTGCCCAAGCGGAGTTTCCAGGTGATAGCTACGATACGATTCAAGCTTTAGCAGTCATTGTCGAATCATTTATACCAGCAGAATCACAGCTTCGTTCATAAGCTCAGTTGGATTGAAGTGAAAGTAAACGATTCATTTATTTCGCTTTAGGGGACCAAGCTTCCTTGAGTATGTAATGCTTAGAAGTAATTATCGTGATTAAAGAGCCCTACTACGTGATTATGAGTAAATGCCTTTGACACTCATCTATCATCCAAGTGGGCTTTTTCTTGTTTACTATTAACAATAGTCAATATAAATATGTACTGAATAAATATTTATATTGAGGCATTAATATAAAATCTATTGTTGAAAGGTGTTGATTCTTCGTACTAACATCCTGTAAAACATCAATCAATATTGATAATCTATCAAAAAAGTGAGAACTAACATTGTTTTAGTAGTGTAAACACATGAATTGGAAATACCCATTATCAGCATTAGCCATTTCGGCGTTATTAGTCGGCTGTAATCAGTCGGATAACGCAAATAAATCGGCTTCTAATGATATTGTAGAAACAAAAGAAGAAGCGATTATAAAGGACGAGCTCAATCGTCAAATAACAGTACCAATGAATCCTGCGCGTGTTGTAGTAGGAGGCATTTTACCCTATTTCTCAACTTGGTATATTGCCACGAATTCGACACAAGAAATTGTTGGTATGCATCCAAATTCATATAATGCAGCATCGCATTCCATCTTAAAAGACATTTCACCTGATATTATCTATATTACTAATTTTACTGAAACACAGCCAAAAGACTTGTTCAATAATTCAATTCAAGGCCAAGATTGGAGTCAGTTAAAAGCAGTACAAAACAAACAAGTGTACAAAGTGCCACTAGGTATTTATCGCTGGTATCCACCAAATGGAGATGCACCTCTTATGTTAAAATGGATGGCACAGCACAATCATCCAGAAATTTTCAATTATAATATGACTGAAGAAATTCAACATTACTACACTAAATTCTACAATTATGATGTAACTGAAGAACAAGTACACGATATTTTAAATCCTTCTTCTGAAGCGGCAAGATATTAATAGATACTGAATATAAAAAAACGGTTGCCAGTGGAAAAATCCTTGGCTACCGATTTTTTTGCGTTTCTTTTAGTGTTAAATTGAGCCTTATGATGATGCATTAGGAGGCGTTTCACCATCGTTCATAGCTGGGTCGATTTTTTTCTTATTTTTTGATCTTTTGAACATCGCTATCAATAGCAAGATGATGGGTAGAAAAATAGAAAAAACAGCGATAGCAAGTGGCCATGTTTGTTGGTTGTATTTATCGGAATGAATAATATTTGCATGAACAATTTGAGAGAGTGCTATTGAGATCATGCCAAGTGGCAAAATTAATGGTCGATGATCTTTTAGTTTCAGTATTTGGCTAATCCCAATTAAAGAAGCATAATAATACATAAACGCTCGTACAAATATTGTGACCATCCACATAAAAGCCATAATAATTTCAATACGTTGCAAAAATTTTCCTACAGAAATTTTTTGTGCCAATGTATAACTAGGGAATGTTCGAATAGTGGTATTGGTAACGCCTAATACAAGTATTGATAAAGCTATAAAGACAGTAATAATAAATCCTCCAACTAATGTGCCTATATAAAATCCTTTTTTACCTGATTGTAGGTTATTGATAACCGAAGGGAAAATCATTAATAGCACGATTAATGGAAAAGAAAATAGCCCCATAAAATGTATAATGCTATAGATAAATGGTTGAAGGGAAACTTCAAAAACTGGTTGCACATGTTTTATTTCTATTTGGGGTGAAACAAAGAACAAAAAAATAATAAATAACAATAAAAAGGCAGGAAATAGAATCTCTAAAGTACGTGCAAATACTTCAATCCCTTGATATGCAGCAAATAAAATAATACAGCAAAAAAGTATGGAAAAAACAACTGGAGGTGTTTCAGGCATCACCTCTGTTTGTAGGAAATTACCAATGAAATATAGTAACTCACCGGATGACAAAAGTGTTAACAGAACAAATCCGATAGAAACAACTTTGCCGATAAATTTTCCTAGAAATTTTTCAGTTACTTTTACAAGAGAAAGTTCCGCCATTTTATTTGATAACATAATAAATAGCTTTATTAAAAGTAAACTTAATAGAGTGCCGATTATTGCTACAATCCAAGCATCTTGCTGTACTTCTAAGGCAATACTTGCAGGTATTATTAGTACTCCTGTTCCTGCTGTATAAAGTATAACAATGATTGTGAATTGACGGGAGCTTATCAATTGTTTTTTCATAATAGCCTCTTATTTGTTATTTTTTATTTAGTAATGCTTCTTTTAGAAAGTCACTAATTGGATGAAAAATATACATAATTGGGTCCAGTGGGCTAGACTTTATAGCATTATAACTTATAGCAATGTTTAAGGATGTCCCTATGACTAAAAGAATGGAGAATGTCCAAATTAGCTTTTTTCCTTCCTTTTTTAATTTAGGACGTTCGACCAAAACAATAGCAAGAGCAATCGCTAATATGCCTAGAGCAATGAACATAGTGTTTTTTACTCCTTTAATTTTGAATTTTGCATCGTTCCTGAACCGTGTGTATTGACGTTTACCTTGACATTTACTTCAACATTTGGATAAATGGTATGCCAATCTCCTTTTATCTTTTTCCATTTTTTAGGGTCAGCGCGATGGATCGCTTCACCAAAACCGAGAACATCTGCGTTATATTTTTCTTGGAGAACATGCAGCGATTCATCAATATTCTTTTCGATAGATAACTCGGTTTGACGATTAATCCAATCAATCGTGGTCAAATCTGTTAAATTAATGTCACATTTCACTTCTGCAACATTTTGGACAATGTCGATGTTAACGTTGATGGTAGGTGAACCGTTCTTTATTAATCCCTTTGTTGTTGTTTTGGATTGCGTAATTTCAGTTGTTAACACACCTTCAGAAGGGCATGCAATAATTTCAATAGTTGATTTTATATTATCGTTTAAGTAATTAAAACTTTTACTGTCGTACTCATCCATATAACCGATTAATTTATCTTCTTTAAAAATGGCAAGGCCAGTAAACTTAAGTTTTACAGGTGTTTCAATTCTTTCTACGTTTGTTTGGTCAATGCCTAAACTTTTATCCCCTTGAATTTCAATAGCTGATAGAACAAAATATTGATTTCCTACTCCTAATTTTGTTACTAAGTCTTCAACATCGACTTCTAAAGTAGAGCCCCATGCATCTTGCGTAATTGTAAGCGAATTTAACATCTTTTTTGCTGGTATTTTTTCTATTGGGGTTAAGACATTTAAAATATCTTTGGCCATAGCTTGCTGCGAAACGATAATCGTAAAATCGTTTCTTATCTCCTGATCTCTTGCTAGAAAATCAATAGAATCTCGTATACCGTCTACAGCTAAGTCCTCTCCAAGCACAACTAATTGTATATGCGCAAAATATAATTTTCTTGGAGACAAGGCTAATATTTTTCGAATGGCTTCAAAGACAGTTTTTCCTTTTGCATGATAAGTAACTACGGGTGCTTGTCTAGATGACGACTGTTTTGAAGAGATTTGACTAGGATCTATTACTTGTACAGAAATGGCATATTCATCATCAATAAAGTCTATACCTAGAGCAGCAACAAGTGCCAAGTCATTTAATTCACGTTTACTCCAACAACCACTAAGAATTGAAATTAGAAAGATTAATGAAATCATTAGTATGGTCTTCTTCATTAGGTACCCTCATTTAACCAAATAGTGATTAGCGATTTTTGCGTCCTCTTACATTATTAATTTGACTAATTAGTCGCGGACGTGTTAGTAAAGAACCACGCGGTAAAACAATTAAAGCATCTTTTTGATCCTTCGGTATTAAAGGGGCATATGGGCTCATATATGGAACGCCAAAAGAACGTAAGCTACATAAATGAATGATTAATAGCATAATTCCAATAAATATGCCAAACAACCCGAACATCGCTGCCAAGCCCATTAATGGGAAGCGTAAAATACGAATTGAATTGGAAAGGCCATATGCTGGGAACAGAAAACTACAAATGGCTGTTAAAGCAACAATAATGACCATTGCTGCGGATACAATGCCTGCCTCAACGGCTGCTTGTCCAATAATAAGTGTGCCAACTATCGAGATGGCTGATCCAATCATTCTCGGCATCCTCAAACCAGCTTCTCTTAAAACTTCAAATGCGATTTCCATAATTAAAGCTTCAACAAAAGCAGGGAATGGAACGCCTTCTCGCTGCGCATAAATACTAATTAGTAGTGATGTTGGCAGCATTTCTTGATGAAAGGTCGTTAAAGAAATATAAAGTGATGGAGCAACCAATGCCAAACTAATCCCTATAAATCGAATAAGACGGATGAAGGAACTAACAAATGCGCTCTGATAATAATCTTCTGCTGATTGTAAAAAGGAAGTGAATAAGGCAGGTACAATTAAAACAAAAGGTGTACCATCCACTAGAATCGCAATCTTTCCTTCTAATAATTCTGCAGCTATAACATCTGGTCTTTCGGAATTGTAGATGGTAGGAAATAAAGTAAACTTTGTATCCTGAATTAATTGTTCAATGTAACCACTCTCTAAAATACCATCAATATTAATCTCATCTAATCGATGCAGTACTTCCTTCACTATTTTTTCATTGGCTATGCCGTTTATATACATAACGGCGATTTCGGTTTGTGTAACCTCACCTATCACTCTTGATTTTATCCATAGATTAGGGCTTTTTATTTTCCGTCGAATTAAAGCTGTATTCGTTCGTAAAGTTTCAGTGAATGATTCTCTAGGCCCCCTAATAACAGCTTCTGTAACGGGCTCTGTTATCGCCCTATCTTTGACCCGTTTAGTACTTGTTGAAATACCGATAGCAAGCCCATCTATTAATAAAATAGTTTCGCCACTTAAAATAGCATTTAACAATGATGAAAGGTCCGCAATATCTTTTATACTGCCAACAGTTATGCAATAAGCTTTTAATCGAATCGCAATTTCTTGCAAAGTAGTTTCAGATGTCGCTTCAAAATTAGAAATAATAGATTCTAAAACAAAGTCGTTAATCGAAGTATTATCTGCTAGACCATCCGTATACATAATAGCGATTGGTATCTCCAACGGTTTGCCAACCAAAAATTCACGGATAATAATATCATTGCTATTACCTAGTGAGTTTTGAATGGTCTTAATATTTTCTAGGAGAGATGTAGAAAGAGATGTAATCGTTTTATTTTCTAAGAGATTATCATTTTCGGCATTACTCACTACAGTGTCCTCCTTTAGTTTTCTATTTAATAGAATATGCAAATGATAGCGTGTTTATACCAAATAATAGAATTGCTGTTTCATAAATTATCTAAAATAAATGAAATGAATAGAAATAAAAAAACAGACATATGATGATTGTCTGTTTTGAAATCTATTTTTCGCTTGTCCAAATGCTAGGTTGTTCGAAGGAGACAATATCTACTATATGGTCTAGACAAACAATCTGATAGTGGATTAATTCTTTATAAGAATATATTTCCTGTGCAATCGTTGTTTGACATACAAAATCTAAATAGGCGGATTTTGTAAAGATGCGTATGGCATGTCCTCGAAATTCATCTTCGTTATTGACAAAGTGGAATGACTCATCAAAAACAGTGTACGCTACATACGAATCGAATTCGATATGGATTTGTGGTAATGTCTTATCCATTTCAATGGGATAGGCATCATGTAATTGATATTCATGAATGTTGACATCCTCGCTTTTTGAACTGATGGAAGCTCTATTAATCGAAATCCTTAAAGAGTTTGTTCCAGGCTCTGTTATCTTATCTAAAAATAAATAACCTTCTCGCTGCATTAAATCCTCATAGTTCATAAATACACCCTTCCATATTTATATAAGATTTTTGGTTATTTTATAATATTAAATTTTGAAAGTCAAAAATAAAAGCACATTCTAAAGAATAAAAATTTATCGTTTTACGATAAAAAATAATTGACTTAGGTTAAATAATTCGTTTATGATAGCAACAGGGTAGCAAGAGATTTGGTGGCTAAATTAAAACACTGAATCAAAAATATTTATATGGAGGGACAAAGAAATGAAGAAATATCTGTTAGCTTCAACACCAATTGTTTTAGGAGTCATCAGCTTTTTAATCTTTATGATAAAGGGGAGTAGTGTTGCACCTGATGGTACATTAGAGGAACCGTTCTTTTTAATTCCAATAGGATTTTTGTTGTTATTTATTGGTTGTATTTGTGTAGTAGGGGTAGTATTGTTGTCGTTAATCCAAAAAACAAGACATGTTTGAGTATGAATTCATTAAAAACCCTGTTTTATTGCAGGGTTTTTTGTATGGTGTAAAAAATAGAATAAGAGGGTAGTTAATCAGGTAAAGGTTATTTATGGCGTTAACCTATCTACGTACAATTTATGGTAATATTAGGTATAGACCTATTTGTAGAGAAATGCCTGAAATGACAATGATTAAGGAGCAAAATGAAATGGTTATAAAAAAGAGTGCGCTCATTTGGCTATCCCCTTTGTTTTTTTTAGCTGCTTGTAGTGATAATGACGATGTAAATACGAAAGAAGAAAAAATGTATATTTCTTCAATTCAAAAAAAGGAAATTTATGAAATTCAACAGCCTGCCAAACAGAACGTTTCAAGAGGGCTAATTGTTAGTCACATGAACAATTCAATAAATATCAATGAAATCGAAAAAGGACTCATGAATTTATCAGTTGACCATTTTTCGCCAAATAGTTTTTATATGCAAGAAGGACAATATTTAGATAAAACTATTATAAATCAATGGTTAGCTAGAAAAACGGAAGAAGGTTTAGGGTTAAATCCAGCTATCAAAAATAGTACGGGTAATGTTTTAGAAGATGAAAAAGAGAATCCGCTCATCTTATCACATGTGTTAGAGCAAAATTTTATTAACAAAAAAAGTGGGAAAATCGAAGGAATGTCTTTAGCTATATCGTTAAATGAATTTTATGATATTCGCGTGTCTGATGATAAAGGCTTGATTTATACAGGGCAAGTGAAAGTAGATAATAATGATGATGATGTGAATGATGTTGCTAAGTATGGTAAAGAAATGGCTGAAAGAATTATAAAAGATATAAGGAAAAATGCAACAATACCTAATGTTCCAATCTATTTAACGTTGTATCAAGAGTCCAATAAAAACGATATTATTCCAGGTGTGTTTTTAGCTGATACTTATATTGCAGAAGGGAAGGAGAAAATAGATAAATGGAATGACATTGATAAAAAAGACTATACGTTTCCTTCTGATGCCTTATATAGTTTGGATCAAGATACATATAATCAATTATTGAAGTTTAAGGAAGATATACAACAGAATTTCAAACATTTAAATCCTAAAATAATTGGAAAGTTGCGATATGAAAATGGTAAGTTAGCTGATATAAAAATAGAGGTACATGCCCCTCTAATAAACGATACAGAACTGATTGGGCTTTTACAGTTTATAGGGACAAAACTAAACACTATTTTATTTGACTATGTGCCCGTGACGATTCGTATTATCGATCAAAAAGAAGATGTCGGCATTGTTCTATGGGATCCAAAAGAAAAACAAATATTTGCTACCCCGATTTAGTTTTAGTGACAGGCACCCAAACAATTCTGATAATTATTCGTATCGAAAAGTAGTAGTTATTTAAATAGGAAGAAACTCTATATTGAAGGATGGCATTTAGACAACATGGATAAGCAATTAGTGGAATGGATTATACGCTTTCAAAGGGATCAAGATATTGAAGCATTGGCACATTTAAAAAGCTATTGTTACAACATAATTGAGACTTTGATTGGAGAATTTACAGCGAAATACGGTGAAGAGGCAGGAGCGTTATTACGCTTAAAATGGGATAAACGCTTTTCTTTTATTTTTACAAAGTATCAGGTGCATGTAGGGTTACCTTTAGATACATTTGTCCAAAATACGTATCGTTTTTATTTCATACAAGTGTTAAAAAAAGCGGGTTATTTGTAGCAAGGAAAATCCCTTGATTTGTCACTAAGCAAATCAAGGGATTGTTGTTTTATTGAAATAGTAAATCTTCTGCTAGATGTGTAAAGATTTCGCCAATCACTGTTTCTTCATCGTATATGGAGGAGCCTGTATTTTCTTCAGGCTGGGCGAAAGGAATATGGGCAATCACTTCAGTTTGGAGTAATTTTGCCAATTGTTCGGCTCCACCTTGTCCAAATAGATAGTTTTTTTGACCATCTGCCCCTTCAAAATAAGCCATGTTTTCAACTACACCAAGAATAGAATGTTTCGTATGTTGAGCCATTAAGCCTGCACGGGATGCGACGTGAGAAGCAGCCAAATGCGGTGTCGTTACGATAATTTCTTGTGCTTGTGGAATCATCGCCGCCATATCAATCGCCACATCCCCAGTTCCTGGTGGTAAATCAATTAGCAGAAAATCCAACTCTCCCCATAAAGTGTTGACAAGGAAATTGCGCATCCATTTGTTGAGCATTGGTCCACGCCACATAACAGGTTGGTTCCCATTGGTGAAAAAGCCCATTGACATCAATTTAACCCCATGACTTTCAACTGGAATCGCAATTTGGTCAAGCATGGTAGGTTTTTGCTCAATGTTCATCATAGCAGGGATACTAAAGCCATAAATATCAGCATCTAGTATGCCTACACGTTTGCCAAGACGGGCAAGAGCGACTGCTAAATTAATGGTCACTGTCGACTTCCCAACGCCGCCTTTACCACTTGTGATGGCAATAAACTGCACTCCTGAATGAAGATGCAACATGTTTGGCATTCCTTGTTCGTTGACATTCTTCGCTTGTAGAGAGGTCGATAGTGTACGTCGTTCCTGTTCAGTCATCGCGCCAAAGGTAATAGCAACACTGGAGGCACCAATCGCTTGTAGTGCCTCCTCCACATCTTGCTGGATTTTCGCTTTTAACGGACAGCCTGATATAGTTAACATAATATCCAGTGATAGATGGGTGCCGCTTATGTGAATATTGCGTACCATATTTAATGTGACAATACTCTGATGAAGCTCAGGATCTTGAACTTGTTGTAATGCGTTGATAACATCTTCTTGTACTAACATATTCGAACCACCTTATTCTTTTAACCCTTTGCCAAGTCCCTTTAAGAAATGCACACCAAAATTAAGTGCGCGATTGACATCTGGATCATTTAACATTTTGACTAGTTTAAAGGCACTAACTTTGTCATCGGATTCAAGTGCTTTGTTAGCTTCCTCTACACCTGAATTTAAGCCTTCAATCAGCTTAGTCGTTGTTTCAGGATTTAGCTCTGTCAATGCTCCCGCAACACCCATTAAATTATTAATGATATTGGTTACAGGCTTTCGTGTTAATTGTCCAAGTGCAACATGAGCCACTTCTTCTTTAGCTTCTAGTAGTTTCATTGCAGCTTCTAGTGCACCGATATCATTTAATTCAGCTATAATATGCAATACTTGTTGGACCGCTTCTTCTTGCTCAGAAAGTAGTTGTTTAAGATTATCTAATTTTTGTTCTTTGAGCTGTTCGTCTGTTACTTGTTGTTTTTTTATGCTTGTAATGGGTTCAGCCATGTTCTCACTCTCTTTCGTTTAGGGTTGTTAAGTGAACGTAGCCAGGACGATTCCATTTTCGTTGTACCTCTACACCATTTTGAGGATGACGCTTTTTATAGCGCGGGTTAGTGCGCGGCAGCGGCGTCTTGCCTTTTGCTTTTAGCACCTCTACTCGAACTTTTGTTTGTTTGTACGCGGGTGTTGATGTATTAATATCTGCTGCAGGACCAGTTAAGAAGTTAATAGCTGAATCTTTGCTAACAGAGTTCATAGGTAAAAATAATTCATTCCCTTGCACGCGATCTGTTACTAATGCATTGAGCTTTAATGCGCCATATGGAGATACTAAACGGAGTAGGGCGCCATCTTCAATGCCTCGTTCTTTCGCCAATTGTGGTGATACTTCAACGAAAATTTCTGGTACCTTTGATTGGATACCTTTCGATTTATTTGTTAGATTTCCTTCGTGGAAGTGCTCAAGCATACGACCGTTATTAATATGACAATCGTATTGTGCCTCAAATTCAACTGGTTGCACCCAATCATGTAAAGCAAAACGAGCTTTTTTATCTGGGAAGTTAAAACCATCTTCATATAATAATGGTGTATCTTTTCCATCATGACTACCCCAACAGAAGCTACCCCAGCCTTCTAAGACATCATAGTTGGCTTGTGAGAATAGTGGAGACAAACTCGCCATTTCATCGAAAATTTCACTTGGATGATTATACTGCCAATCTGCTCCTAATCGACGTGCAACTGCTTGGAGGATTTCCCAATCAGCTTTCGACTCACCGAGTGTTGGCAAAACTTGATAGAGACGCTGAACGCGACGTTCTGTATTCGTGAATGTGCCTTCTTTTTCAAGCGAAGGGGCTGCTGGTAAAATCACATCTGCATATTGGGCAGTACGTGATAGGAAGCAATCTTGGACAACAAAAAATTCTATTTGTGAAAGTACCTCATCTACATGGTTAGCATTACAGTCAACAAGTGCCATATCCTCGCCCACTAAATACATCGCTTTCATTTTACCTTCCATAATAGCATCTAACATTTGCATATTATTTCGACCTGGTTGAGATTGAATAGGGACACCATAAGCTTTTTCGAATTTTGCTCTTGCTTCATCATCGGTCACTTTTTGGTAGCCTGGCAATAGATTTGGTAATGTCCCCATATCACAGGCACCTTGAACATTATTGTGACCGCGTAGCGGGTAAGCCCCAGCCCCAGGACGACGATAGTTACCCGTTGCTAATAGTAAATTCGAAATAGCGGCTGATGTATAAGAGCCTCCCGTATTTTGCGTGACACCCATACCCCAAAGAACACAAGTGCCATCTGCATCACGAATCATTTCAGCCACTTCAATCAATGTTTCCTTGCTAATTCCGGTCATATTTTGAGCGTAATCAAGTGTATAGGTTGCAAGCACTTGTTTAAAATCTTCAAAATGCAGGACATTGTCTTGAATAAAGGCTTCATCATGCCATCCTTGATCGATGATATATTTGGTAACCGCCATAATCCACACTTGGTCAGTACCTTGTTTTGGACGCATAAAGATGTCTGAACGCTCAGCCATTTCATGTTTACGAATATCGGCAACGATTAATTTTTGACCATGTAATTTGTGTGCACGTTTCACACGTGTTGCTAAAACAGGATGGCCTTCAGCTGGGTTAGCACCAACAATAATGACAAGGCCTGCTTTAGCAATATCTTGAATCGTACCAGCGTCACCGCCTAAACCTACTGTACGTAATAAACCGTCTGTAGCTGGAGACTGACAATAACGGGAGCAATTATCGACGTCATTTGTGGCAAATAATTGACGCGCCATTTTTTGTATTAAGTAATTTTCTTCATTTGTAATTTTAGAAGAAGAGATAAAACCGACAGAACCAGGACCATATTGTTGTTGAATACCACCGAGTTTTGTGGCAATTAAATCCAACGCTTCATCCCAAGAAGATTCAACAAACTCATTATTTTTACGAATAAGTGGTTTTGTAATACGTTCTTCCGAATTGATGAAATCCCAACCGAATTTTCCTTTTACACATGTAGAGATTGCATTGACCGGACCATCTGAAGGTTGTACTTTTAAAATTTTGCGGTCTTTTGTCCAAACTTCGAATGAACAACCTACACCGCAGAAAGTACAAACTGTTTTTGTTTTTTTCGTGCGCTTACTACGCATGGCTGCTTCCACTTCAGAAACGGCAAAAATACCGCTATATCCTGGTTCAACTTCTTTAATCAAACGAATCATTGGATCTAACATATCTTGTTTCAAACCCGTCATAAATCCAGCCTCTCCAAGCATGGACTTTTCCATTAAGGCATTACAAGGACAAACGGTAACACATTGACCGCAGCTTACACAGGAAGAATCATTAATGGCAACACCTTTATCCCAAATAACACGTGGTCTTTCTGCTTCCCAATCGAGGGATAATGTTTCGTTTACCTGTAAATTTTGACAAACTTCTACACATTGCCCACATGCAATACATTGGTTCGGATCATAGCGGTAAAAAGGGTGTGACATGTCTACTTCATGTGGTTCAACTTTCGGTTTGTACGGATATTTTTGATGCTCGATTTCCATTAATTCGGCTGTATTGTGTAATGTACAATTTCCGTTGTTATTATCACACACTGTACAGTACAGTAAATGGTTTTCGAGTAGACGGTCCATCGCTTCTGTTTGTGCCGCTTTTGCTTTGTCAGAAGCTAATAACACATTCATGCCATCAATTGCCTTAGTGGAGCAAGAACGAACTAATTGGCCATTCACCTCCACGATACATGTATCACATGTTTCGATTGGGTCTACAGCGGGCACATGACAAATCTGTGGATGAGGAATGTCATGTTGGTTAATCGTATCAAGAATCGTAGCTCCTTCTTTGACATCATACGGTACCCCATTAATATGAATTTGAGTCAAGATAACTTCCTCCTTTTGCACTTTGAGACTCTTTAGACAACTTGTTACGGCTTAAGACAAAAAGGGAATGACGAATTGAGTTGATGATTGAATTGATTGTCTTGTTATCATTGTAATTCCCACTCGGTCTTTAATCTACCTAGAAATAGTTAAATGTCTAGTTCATAACAAGTTATCCATGTCTTGGTTCATGAAAATAAAAAAATCCACCATGAAATTACATGTCCAAGACATGCTAATCATTCATGGTGGATAAAATTCTTAGCAGGTCTTGCTAAAAACTCAATCTACTTTTATGTTTAATAACAATAGAATTTAACTATTAAAACCACTTTCCAACATCGTGAGATAGGGATCAAAATAGATAAACTCCATTTGGAATAACAATAATTATAGCCTTTTTCTACAAAATGAACAATATTTATCATAAAAAATTATTAGATGATAATGGTTATCAAAAAGTATTTTCTCTTTTAATTTTTTTCAAGTTGCTATATCATTAACAAACTGTAAGGGTGACCGTCATATCAAATTGACTAAAAAAGTTTTATTACGATGGGAGAATCGTTGCTATGTCTAAAAAAATACATGAATTTAATGATATGATACGTAAATTAAGAAAAGAAGTATTTGGTAAAGGGCCAGAGCGTATTCATACAGTTTTTGTCGAGAATATGGCTGTATCTACTTTGTATGGAAATATAACACCAACGGAAAAATTTATTGCCAGTACACCAGAAGGGCTAAAAATGGTGCATGCTGCAAGGACAACTATGATTCAAGATTTATATGCCCAATCACCACCAGAGGGTATGGAAGAATTGATGGGCAGCAAATTGCTCCACTTATTTTCAGATATTAAAATTGAAGAGGATTTTGCAATTTCCGTCTTCGTTTTTGAAAAGAATATCAGTGTTTAAAGGGGATGCCTTATGGAACGAGCAATCACAAGGAAAATTATGCGCGTTGAAGGACAGCAAGTAAAAGAAATAGATGATGTAATCGTCACAGAATACGCTGTAACTGTCAAAATCAATCAGCAAGAATTTGTCACGATGGTATGTTCACCAGAGTATGTGGAAGATATGGTTATTGGCTACTTAGCTTCCGAACGAGTTATTCGTAGCTTTGATGATATTGAGGAAATTTGGCACCAAGAAAAAGAAGGCTTTGTGCATATTAAAACAAAACATGTTAATCCCTATTACCAGCAGACGCAAAACAAACGCTATATTACCTCTTGTTGTGGTATGAGTCGACAAGGATTTGTTTTTACGAATGATGCATTAGTGGCGAAAAAAATGGACGATGTGCATGTGCAAATCACAACCGAGGATTGCTTCCGTTTAATGCATGATATGCAGGAAGGTGCAGACATTTTTAAGCAAACGGGTGGTGTGCACAATGCTGCACTATGTAATGTCAATGGCATTATCTTAAGTCGCATGGATATTGGGCGTCATAATGCATTAGATAAAATTTACGGCTATTGTCTGCGCAACAATATCAGTATGCAAGATAAAATTATCGTCTTTAGTGGACGACTATCGTCAGAAATTTTACTAAAGGTCTCAAAAATAGGCTGTGAAATCGTGCTATCTAAATCAGCACCAACTGAGTTGGCATTGCAATTAGCCGAGCAGCTTGGCATTACAACGGTAGGTTTTATCCGACAACAAGCTCTGAATATTTATACACAGCCACAACGCATCCTACTACCAGCCCAGAATGCACGGAAAGAAGGAGATTAAATGCCGGCTCTACAAGACCAATTCAATAGACCTTTAAGAGACTTAAGAATATCTGTAACAGATCGCTGTAATTTCCGTTGTCGCTATTGTATGCCAGCTGAAGTATTTGGTCCAGATTATGCATTTTTACCGTCTAATAAAATATTAACTTTTGATGAGATTGAACGATTAGTAAAAATATTTGCGTCATTCAATGTGAAAAAAATACGAATTACAGGTGGAGAGCCCTTGCTTCGTCGTGATTTACCAGCATTAATTGCACGCATTCACCGCATTGAAGGTGTAGAAGATATTGCTTTAACAACAAATGGCACTTTATTAAAAAAATATGCACCAGCATTGGCTCAAGCAGGCTTAACTCGCGTTTCAGTTAGTCTAGATTCATTGAATGATGAACGGTTTTTGGAGATGAACGGACGTCGAGGTAAGGTATTAACGGTGTTAGAGGGCATTGAAAAGGCTGCGGAAGCAGGTTTACAAGTGAAAATTAATATGGTTGTGCAAAAAGGAAAGAATGACCAGGATATTGTTACAATGGCACAATATTTTAAAGAAAAACAGCATATTTTACGTTTTATTGAATATATGGATGTAGGCAATTCGAATGGTTGGAACTTACAGGATGTTGTGTCGAAGCAGGATATTATTGCGAGAGTCCATCAATTTTCTCCGTTACAGCAAGTAGCACCTAATTACAAAGGGGAAGTGGCATCACGTTATCAATATCAAGATGCACAAGGGGAAATAGGGGTGATTTCATCCGTTACAGATTCCTTCTGTTCCAATTGTTCACGTGCTCGTCTTTCGGCAGAAGGTACCTTATATACTTGTTTATTTGCAACAGAGGGAACAGATTTAAGAGAGCTGTTACGATCAGGACAAGATGATGCCGCTATCCGCGAGTGCATATCGAAGGTATGGGAAACAAGAGACGATCGTTACTCAGATGAACGCAATGAACAAACGATAACAACAAGGAAAAATACAAAAATTGAAATGTCTCATATTGGGGGGTAGTGCAAAAAAACAGAAAAAATCGGCAAAGTGATGCCGAATTTTTCTGTTTATTTATGCACAAAAGTGCCGCTTTTTCCACCCGTTTTTTCAACAAGATAGGTATCTTTAATGACCATCGTTTTATCAACTGCTTTACACATATCATAAAAAGTTAAGGCAGCGATCGTCACGGCTGTGAGGGCTTCCATTTCAACACCCGTTTTCCCACTGCATTTGACAGTAGCTTGAATATGCAGCTCATAGCCCTTCTCCACTTTTTCATAGTTAAATTGGAAATCCGTGCCTTGTAGCATGATGGGATGGCACATGGGAATAAGATCAGCGGTCTTTTTAGCCCCCATAATCCCTGCAATTTGGGCAACTTGTGTAGGATCGCCTTTTTTAATGCCACCTTGTTGGATGGCTTCATAGACAGTATCGGATAACGTGATTGTGCTACGCGCAATGGCCGTTCGTGTTGTGATTTCTTTTTCTGAAATATCAACCATTTTAGGGCGACCTTCTTCGTTCCAGTGTGTAAAATTATTCATTATTAGACTCCTTTTTCCTTGTTTGAGACCAGTCTTGTTGTGCATTAATATTGATAAATGTTGTGTCATCGTCATCAAAGGGGACGTAACAAACTCGCAGTTGCTCTAACAGTACTTTCATACTTCGTTTGTTTTGTTTCGTTAATTGTTGTGCTTTAGGTAAAGCTGTACGTCGAAATAATGCAGCTAATGGCTGATGTTTTTGCGCCTGCATAGGAACGATTGCATCATAATCGTCACTTATTCGACCGACCATTTTTTTGATAAAATCAGCATTCATATAAGGCATATCGCTAGCCACGACAAAAAACCATGCCACATCAGGGTAGGCTGTCATGATATGATGTAAAGCAAAAAGTGGTCCTTGATGTAGCTGTTTGTCGATAATCCATTGGACGTTTTCCTGCTCAAACTGATGTTGTAACTGTGCGTTTGTAGCGATAATAATAGGGGATAGCTGATTTTTTTGTAAAGCGATGAGACTATGCTTGTATAAAGGCTGCCCAGCAAACAGCTCGAACATTTTAGGTTTACCATATCGAGAGGATTGACCACCTGCTAATATAATACCAGCAATTTTCATAGACGATTCAACTCACCAACAAAATGTTGAACAGTGGGTACTATAAGTTTCGTCATAGCTAGTGATACCGCATTTGTGGAACCAGGTAAAACATAGATGGCTGTTTGTTGAATACTCCCAGCAGTGGCACGACTAAACATTGCCCTTGGGCCAATTTCGTCATAGCTAAGTGTTCGAAATAACTCACCAAATCCCATCATTTCCTTTTCGAAAAGAGGCAAAATGGTATCGTAAGTTTGGTCTCTTGGTGTAAAGCCTGTTCCGCCCGTTACGATAATGGTATTGATGGATGGGTCACTGGACCATTGTTTCACATAACGAGCGATATCCCGTGGTTCATCCTTTGTGAGTTGGTAGTCCACTACTTCGAAAGTTGCTTCTTGAAGTAAAGTTTGAATACGCTGTCCAGCGTGATCATTTGCCTTTGTGCGTGTGTCACTGACAGTTAAAAGAGCAACTTGAATGGGTTGCTGATGATATGTGGGATGCACAGTAAAGACCTCCTTCAAAATTACTAAAAAACATTGCTTTTATTATAATGCTATAAATAAAAAGGTCAAACGATATTCATAGAAAGAAAGGCTCATATGTATGCAAAATAGATATTCGAGACAACAATTATTTACCCCTATCGGACAATCTGGGCAAGTATCGATCCAACAAAAACATGCCCTTATAATAGGTGTCGGTGCATTGGGGAGTGCTAGTGCCGAAGCGCTTGTACGTGCTGGTATCGGCAAGTTAACACTGATTGATCGTGATTATGTAGAGTGGAGTAATTTACAAAGGCAACAATTATATACAGAGCAAGATGCCCAAGAAAAAATGCCAAAAGTTATCGCAGCTAAAAAACGTCTGCAAGAAATTAACACAGAGGTTGAAATCAATGTTGCCATTATGGATGCATGTATAGAGACTTTGCTACCATTGCTAAAAGATGTAGATGTAATGGTTGATGCGACTGATAATTTTGATGTGCGTTTTCTAATGAATGACCTTGCACAAAAGTATCGAATTCCGTGGGTGTACGGCTCTTGTGTCGGTAGTTATGGCGCAACCTATACGATTGTGCCAGGCAAAACACCTTGTTTGCACTGCTTATTAAAAGCAATACCCCAAACAGGGATAACTTGTGATACGGTAGGTATTATTAGCCCAACGGTTCAAATCGTTGCCGCATATCAAGTGGCTGAAGTATTAAAACTGCTTGTTGGAGATGACAAAGCGCTACGAAAAAGCTATTTAACATTTGATGTTTGGCAAAATCAACACTATGAAATCAATGTCGATAAAATGAGACAGGCTGATTGTCCATCTTGCGGCAATGCGCCAACATATCCTTATTTATCCTATGAAAATCAAACGAAATTACAAATACTTTGTGGACGGGACGCTGTGCAAATTCGCCCACCAAAGCCCATTTACTATCAGTTCGAGCAGTTGGCACATCAGCTTCGTTCCTATGGTGAAATTCAGATGAATCCTTATTTGCTTTCTTGTCAAGCGGACGATTATCGAATCGTTATTTTTCAAGATGGGCGAGTTGTGATTCATGGTATACAAGATATACAAAAAGCTAAAACGATTTACTATCGGTTATTAGGTTAAAGGAGTGTACTAAATGCTAGAAAAAAGACAACCAATTCCTGTGGCAGAAGCTGTTCATCGTGTAATGGACTATGCCTTTCAAGCACAAAATGAGCTCGTGCCATTAACACAAGCTCATGGTCGCTTTATAGCGGAAGCGATTCGAGCCGACCAAGATGTACCCGCTTTTGATCGTTCACCGTATGATGGTTATGCTATTCGTTCTATTGATAGTCAAGGAGCTTGTTCACAAAAGCCAGTTCGATTTCAGGTCGTTGGCGAGATTGGTGCAGGCTATGTCTATGATGGTGTAGTGGAGGAAAGACAAGCTGTTCGCATTATGACAGGAGCCCCTATACCACAAGGCTGTGATGTGGTGGTAATGCTTGAGTTAACCAATACTTTTGAAGAAAATCATCAAAAGTATATGTCGATTAAACGTTCTTTTGAAGCGGGGACTAATATTTCCTATAAGGGGGAAGAGGTACACCAGGGTACAATCCTTATTGACAAAGGTCAATATATTAACCCTGGTGTAATGGCTTTGCTCGCTACGTTTGGCTACGAGCAAGTACCGGTTTATCGTAAAATGGTCATTGGCGTGATAGCCACGGGTAGCGAATTACTAGAGCCCGGTGAATGTTTACAACCAGGCAAAATTCGAAATAGTAATGCCTATATGATGATGGCACAAATTGAACGTGCTGGTGCAGAAGTCAAATATTTTGGTAAGTTTAGCGATGATTTGGCGTTATGTATTAAAATCGTGGAAAAAGCATTACAGGAAGTTGATATTTTAATTACAACGGGGGGCGTTTCCGTAGGTGATTATGATTATTTACCAGCCATTTATCAGGCGCTGGAGGCAAAGGTATTATTTAATAAAGTAGCAATGCGACCAGGCAGTGTAACAACAGTCGCAGCTCGCAATGATAAATTGTTGTTCGGCCTTTCAGGTAATCCTTCAGCCTGCTATGTTGGTTTTGAACTATTTGTACGTCCAATTATTCGCACTGCCTATCGTCATCCTCAACCTCACTTACGCAGAGAGCAGGCTATATTAGGAGCAGATTTTACAAAACCGAATCCCTTTACACGATTTGTGCGTGCGACAGCTTATTATGAAACAGGGCAGCTAGTCGCTGTGCCATCTGGTTTTGATAAATCGAGTGCCGTTTCTTCGTTGGCGACAGCTAATGCTTTTATCGTTTTACCAGGTGGTTCTAGAGGTTATGAAAAAGGCATGTCCGTAGCAGTCTTATTGTTAGAAGATTTACAAGGAAGTGAATGGCCTTGGGACAACATCGAAAAATCTTACAGATAGTTGGCTATCAAAATAGTGGAAAGACAACATTGATAGAGCAATTAATTAAACAAGCTTCACTGGAAGGGCTACGAGTAGGAACAATCAAGCATCACGGACATGGTGGTGTGCCAATGATCGAAACGTCCAAAGATAGTAGTCGGCATGAGCAGGCAGGTGCGATTGTTACTGCTGTGGAAGGGGAGGGTACTTTACGTATGAGTATTCACCAAAATAGCTGGCGATTAGCTGAAATTCTAGCAATCTATGCTTCCTTTTCGATGGATATCGTGCTGATTGAAGGATATAAACAGGAACATTATCCAAAAGTTGTACTACTCCGAACAGCACAGGACCAAGTGCTATTGCAGCAACTAACCAATATTATTTGTGTTATTTATTGGCCGAACTATCCACTGGATCCACCGTTAACAATCCCAGCGTATTCAATTTATGAAGAAAGAAAATATATGGAATTTTTGTTGAAAGAAATGAGGGAAGACTATGACGGTAGCGTTGTTTGAAATTATCAATCAACCGATTGATGTTGAGCAAGTTAGACAAAAAGTAATGAATCGAAATGCTGGTGCCATTACACTATTTATCGGCACAGTGCGTGAAATTACAAATGGCAAAAAAACATTGCATTTGGAATATCAAGCCTATCCCGCGATGGCGATAAAAATGTTTGAACAGATTGCAAAGGAAATACAAGAGCAGTGGCCAGAAGCGATAGTGGCTATTACCCATCGAGTAGGTCGCTTGGATATTTCAGACATAGCTGTTGTTATTGCTGTGTCATCGCCACATCGTAAAGTGGCGTATATGGCAAATGAATATGCGATTGATCGCATTAAACAAATTGTTCCAATATGGAAAAAAGAGCATTGGGAGGACGGGACGGAATGGATTGGTGACCAATTAGAAAATATCCCCTATCCACAAGGAAAACCAGTTATTCGGAGGGAGGAAAGGAAAGCGTGATTAACATCTTATTATTTGCGCACTTACAGGAACTGGTTGGTGAATCACAACTCAAGGTAGAGCTGTCAGATGTCACGGTTGCTCAGTTAAAAGAGTGGCTAGAAAAGCAGTATCCGCAGCTATCATTACAACAAATAATGACAGCAGTAAATGAGGAATTTGCAACCGATATGACAATCGTTAAATCGGGTGATACCATCGCCTTTATCCCACCTATTAGCGGGGGATGATAAAAGACTAAGTTATGAGTGTAGCGCTACGAGAGCATCGGCTGTAGCTTTCATCCAACGTACAATGAAAAAGAAGCTGGGGCAAAAGAGAAAAAGTGTTAGATTGAACCTGAAATCTAACACTTTTTTGCTATGCAATTGTTGTTCGCGTCTTACATTGTGTGCTGTTCTGAGCAGGATTTCCCGCTCCGCTGCCAAGTACTAGTGAACACTTCTATTTTTTATTTTTGCAAAAGCAAGAATAGCTAAGTTCTCCATATAGCGAAAATTTATTAACACCTTTCCTCTTTTATACTTTTAGTAAATGGATACTAAGAAGCATTAGAAAGGAAATAGCAATCATGCACAAAACCCATGTCCAAGCAAGCGTCATGTTACCCGAATCAAGTGCCATATAAATCGCTAGCGGTGTTGTTTGTGTTTTTCCGGGAATGTTCCCCGCAAACATCAGGGTCGCCCCAAACTCGCCTAAAGCACGTGTAAAGCTTAAAATTCCACCAGATACAAGTGCCTTTAATGCGAGCGGAATAGACACAAAAACAAAAATTTGCCATTCATTCGCCCCATCAACACGTGCTGCATTTTCAATATCATTATCTATAGAGGCAAAGCCCGTTTTAGCGGATTGATACATTAATGGAAAGGCAACAATCGTAGAAGCGATAACGGCAGCCCACCATGTGAACATGATTGGTTGATCAAAAAGCCACACAATAAGATTTCCTAATACACTATTTTTTCCAAAAATAACGATGAGCAAAAAACCAACTACAGTAGGAGGTAATACTAAAGGTAAAAGCAAGATTGTTTCTAACAAGAGTTTACCTTTAAAATGGCGGGTTGCCATCCATTTACCCATTAAAATACCAACTATAATAGCAGTAATTCCAGCAACAAAGGCAATTTCAATGGAAAGCCTAAGAGGAGACCAAAAATCGGTACCCATTTATTGAGCTCCTTTAAAGCCATACTTTATAAAAACATTCATTGCCTCATCACTTTGTAAAAATTGATAAAAATCGTTTGCCTCTTGTCCATGCTTACTCGCTTTTAGGACGCCTACAGGATAAATAATCGGTGCATGGGTCGCATCATCGGCAGTTGCAACGACATCGACTTTATCGGAGACGAGGGCATCTGTTTTATAAACGATTCCAGCATCTACATTTTCGCTTTCAGTATAAGTAAGTACTTGACGCACATCTTTTGTATATACCACTTTAGATGCAAGTGATTCCCAAAGCTGCATGCTTTTTAACGTGTCGACGCCATACTGCCCAGCAGGGACTGTTTCCGGTGTGCCAAGCGCAATTTTTCCTGCTTGAAGTAAATCGTCAAAGGAATGGATTTGCTTTTCGTTGTTTTTAGGAACGATTAAGACTAACTCATTAGCTAAAAGATCTGTTCCCTGTTGTTCAATCATTTCTTTTTTTACCAGGGCGTCGAATTTATCTTCCGCTGCTGAAAAGAATAAATCCACCGGTGCACCTTGTAAAATTTGTTGTTGCAATGCACCAGAGCCGCCAAAGTTATAGAGGATTTTGACCGAATCGTGTTCTTTTTCATAAGTTGTTTTAAGTTCTTCTAAGGCATCCTGTAAACTAGCTGCCGCAGAAATCGTTAATTCAACAGGTTCGTTTGCAGTCCCTTCATTTTCTTGGTTACCACAAGCTACTAATAAACCCACTAGTAGAGCCAGTGCCGCAAATAAACGATAAAAGTTTTTCACTATTTTACTCCTTTTATAACTCGTTATAACAAGACATAACTAATTATAATCAGTGCCAAGTAAAAAAGATAGTCGTGCCAGTCACCCAAACAATTCTGATAATTCAAAAACTCGTTCTGCATGTCAGAACGAGTTTTTTGAAGTGATATGCTTACACTGCACCAAATAATTTTAAAATATTAATAATAATAATGCCTACGATGCCAAAGTCAGAATCACCAAATGTTGTTCCTTCGTAGCCGATATCCCCCATAAAGATAAGCAAGATAGCTGGGATAAAGCTAATGATTATCCCGTTAGCAAATGCACCTGCCATGGAGCCAATACGACCACCCGTTGCATTACCGAAAACACCTGCCGCAGCACCTGTAAAGAAATGTGGCACTAGGCCAGGTACAATAACTTTAAGCCCAATCAGTGGGAGGGCAAACATGGACAATAAGCCAGCTAAAAAGCTAAAGAGGAAGCCGATAATAACGGCATTCGGTGCAAATGGGAAAATTGTCGGGCAATCTAAAGCAGGCTTAGCGTTTGGTACGAGTTTATCAGCAATCCCTTTAAATGCAGGAATAATTTCTGCAATCAGCATACGAACACCTGCAAGGATAATATAGACCCCCGCTGCAAAGGTAATCGCTTGGATAATCGCGAAAACAATGAAGTTCGATCCCCCGGATAATTGCGCTTCAATATAAGAACGGCCTGCGAATAAAGCGACAACAATGAAAAATAAGCTCATTGTCAAGGAAATGGCAACAGATGTATCTCTTAAAAATCCAAGTGATTTAGGTACTGCAATCGCTTCAGTTGATTTGGCTTTGTTGCCAAATAGTTGACCAATTTTAGCAGATACATAGTAGCCAATGCTGCCAAAATGTCCAACTGCAAAGTCATTATTCCCTGTTATTTGACGCACGGTAGGTTGTAAAATGGCGGGGAAAATCACCATACATAAACCTAACACTATAGAACCGATAATAATAAGAGGAGTACCACTCATCCCCCCAACAGAGAGGGAAGCTGCGATTAAACACGCCATAAATAATGTATGATGACCAGTTAAAAAAATATATTTTAAAGGCGTAAATCGCGCTAACAAAAGATTCATTACCATCCCGAATACCATAATCAAGGCTGTGGATGTGCCAAAGGTCGTTTGTGCAGCAGCTACAATGGCTTCATTATTGGGGATAACTCCTTGCACCTGAAAGGCATGATCGAACATTTTGCTAAAGTGAGTTAAAGAACCAATTAAAACGGCTGCACCGGCACCTAAAATGACAAAGCCCATAATGGTTTTTAACGTTCCTGAAAGAACAGTGGAAGCAGATTTCTTTTGGATTAGTAAGCCGACAAGAGCAAATAGGCCGACTAGTATTGCTGGTGTACCTAAAATGTCATTCATCATAACATCTAACATACCAACACCTCATCCTATCCAATTTTAAAAGCGTAAAGAGAAAATTAAACCTAAACGTAAGAGCAACAACTGCGCAACATATTGTCCATTACAATAGTGGGGCAAGCTTTCCTTTGATTTCTGGGATACTCATCATATTGACGATACGCACAATTTTTCGCACACCATTATCTAGTTGGTCGATGATATCCCCTGCACCAATATAAATATCAGCCTTTTCAGAAGTTGCAGATGTTAAATCCGTATGTGTTACCTCTGCTTCCTTGCCGAGTTCTAGCAATGCCTTTTTTACATTCAGTTCCATCATGAAGCTGCTGCCTAAGCCATTTCCACAAACGACTAAAATTTTCATTATAATCGCTCCTTTGTTGTATATTGTTTTATTTTATCCATGACGCATTCTGCACGCTTGCATCCGATAATGTTGTCGATTTGGCTAGGTTCTTGTAATACTTGTGTTAAATCGACTAACGCCTGTAAATGTGTTGAATGATCCGTAGCTGCTAAAATAATGATTACATACACAGCTTTATCGAGTCCAAAGTATACCGGCTTTTGTAAAACTAATAAGCTCATCGATAATTCGTTTACGCCATCAGATGGCCGCGCATGTGGAATTGCTACTTTAGGTGTAAGTACAACATAGGGACCGTGTTGTTCGATGGAATCGATCATGGCTTGGATATAGCGCTTTTCTATTTTGTTTTGCTGTAACAGTGGTGAAGCAGCAAAGCGTATAGCATCCTGCCAGTTGGCTACTTCGTTTGTAATTTGGATAGTTTCTCTATGAAGCAACTCGGTAAGCAACTTGTCATCCCTCCTTTCGTTAGAGCACAACATGTCTTCTATCCATGTTATGAATGCTTACTATGTAATGATGTCAGATTACTGAATTTTTTTAATAAATATGTTAAAAAGGGGAGTAAGTGATTATTGGTATGCCAATGGAAGTCGTTTTGTGCAGATAGATGAGGGAGAGCTCACAGTTGGTTGAAGCTGTGAGACTCATCGCTTGTAGCGGGTTTATGTTTTGATTTTTTGTGCTAAATCGTAAATCACTTTTTTGACAAATACATCAATCTGATTGTCTAGTCTAGATTGCGGGTAAACCAGTTGGATTTTCCGTTTGAGCGTAATATTATTTAAATCTTTTTTGATTAATAAGCCAGATTGTAGTTCATCCGCAATAAGGGAAACGGAAAGAAAAGCAATGGTTTTACCAAACGTCAGCATTTTTTTAATCGTACTAACAGAATCGAGTTCAATTGTATTAAATGCTGGTTGGAAAGGGTCCAACCATTTTTCGATAAAATGATTAGTTGAACTGGAGGAAGTATGTAATAATACTTTATTTTTAAGGACATCGGATTGCGAGATGTCCTTTTTTGCTGCCAGTTCGTGACGAGGGCTTAGAGCTAAAACAAGCGAATCTTCACCAATTGTCTCATAGATTAGTGCTGGGTTTTCTTGCTTTGTTTCCATGAGTAAACCAAAATCTAGTTCTTGCAGGGCTACCATTTTTTCAATTTCAGGTGCTGTTTTTACCTCTAAGGATATGCGGATGTCAGGATATGCGGTGGAAATTTGATTAATAATTTCAGGCATATAAATATGCGCAGGTACGGCACTTGCACCTAATCGAATGGAGCCAATATTGCCTGCTAATAAATTTTCAATGAAACGATTCATATCGTTTTGTAGTTGGACGATTTGTCTTGCGTAGTGATAGAGCCCCTCTCCAGCTTCTGTTAAACGATAGCCACCCGCATTTGTGCGAAACAAACGTACCCCGTACTCTTCTTCAATCGAGCGAATATGAAAGGATACCGTAGGCGGCGTAATACCTAGCGCTTTAGCGACAGGAGCT
The DNA here is from genome assembly GCF_038593855.1 of Lysinibacillus sp. FSL M8-0337. Taxonomy (NCBI): domain Bacteria; kingdom Bacillati; phylum Bacillota; class Bacilli; order Caryophanales; family Bacillaceae; genus Lysinibacillus; species Lysinibacillus sp. FSL M8-0337. The sequence continues at coordinate 1,492,469 of NZ_CP151996.1, forward strand.
AATTTTTTAAAATCGACGAGTAAACAAAATGCCTGTAATTTCAGATGATTCATTTTAGCCTCCTAAAGGAAATTCGAAAAAGTATTGCATTTCCTTAAGTTTATTAGATTTTTTTTAACGACATATTAATAGTAGGTTAATATTTTCTAAATATCTGGAAACTATAGTAGAGATAGACGAGGAGGATACCATGAAAATCTCAATAACGAACTTAGAGAAAAACTATGGACAAGCACAAGTGTTATGGCCCATTAATGTGGAATTAGATAGTAAGTTCATTACAATTTTAGGCCAATCGGGCTGTGGGAAAACGACTTTATTGAAAATACTAGCTGGTCTTGAAAAGCCAACAAATGGTGAAATTGCATTCGATGACACAATCATTTATTCGTCTAAGCTTCACAAAAATGTTAAACCAAATAAACGCAATATTGCCATGGTCTTTCAAGATTTCGCATTATGGCCTCATATGACCATTTTCCAAAACATCGCATTCGGCTTAAAAGGAATGATGCCAAAAGAAGAAATAGCAGAGCGAGTAGCGTATGTAATGCGGTTAGTGAAGATGGAAGGATATGAAAATCGTAAGCCGGGACAATTATCGGGAGGTCAACAACAACGGGTTGCACTGGCGAGGGCACTGGCAACGAATCCAAAGTTAATTTTATTTGATGAACCATTATCAGCGTTGGATGCCGTACTTAGAGAAAAAATGCAGGATGAAATTATGCATATTATTCATGAACTAGATTGCCAAGCTATTTTTGTAACACATGATCAAACAGAAGCCATGACGATGTCAGATCAAATAATTGTGATGGAATCAGGCAAAATTGCGCAGGTTGGGTCACCTGAGGAAATTTATCATACGCCGGCAACACCTTATGTAGCGGATTTTATAGGGAAGGTCAATTGGTTCGGTAAAGGGAATCGAATTGTACGTCCAGAGGGTGTCTCGAGACAACAATATCCTGGTGCTATTGCGAAACAGGCAATGATTGTGAAAAGTACTTTTGTTGGAGATCGCTATTTAGTACATGCGCAAGTTGAAGGGAAGCAATGGAGCTTTTATGAAGCTGTACCGCTTGAACACGGACAGCAACTGGAAGTTTTTGTGGATACTAAACAAATCTATCAATTGGAGGGTTTACAGTGAAAAAACGTTTCAAATTATTAGCAACAGCGGGCTTTCTTGTGGCATTAACATTAGCAGGGTGTAACAATAATAAATCGGCAGACAGTGTTAACAATGATGCAGCAAGTGCTAAGCCAACTGAAGTGCAAACACTAACCGTCTATTCTGCTGGTCCTGATGGCTTGGCAGCAAATATTCAACAAGCTTTTGAAGAAAAAACGGGCATAAAAGTAGAGATGTTTCAAGGGACAACGGGCAAAATTTTATCTCGTTTAGAAGCAGAGAAAAATAATCCTGTCGCAGATGTCGTTGTGCTAGCTTCTATTGCATCAATGGATGGATTAAAGGAAGCCAATCAATTACAAAGTTACAAAGAAACCGAAAATGCTAGTAAAATGAACCCCGATTGGTCAGATGCAGAAGGCTATTACTATGGCTATAGCGCATCGGCATTAGGCATTGCCTACAATACGAAAAATACGAAAGACATACCAAGCGAATGGACAGATTTAGCTAAAGCACAGTGGCAAGGTAAAATAAATATTCCTGATCCAAGTTTGTCTGGATCTGCTGTTGATTTTATTTACGGTTATACAGAAGCGGAAAAATCGGCATGGGATACAATCCAAGCATGGAAAAACAATGGACTACAAGTGAATGGAGCCAATAAGGAAGCATTGGATGCTGTTATTACAGGTGATAAAAATGCAACCATTTCAGGTGTTGACTATATGGCGTATAAAGCGAAAGCGAGTGGGGAACCAGTAGAAATTGTTTATCCGAAGAGTGGAACGGTTGTTAGTCCGCGAGCAGTAGGCATTATGAAAGATGCTAAAAATGTGGAAGGTGCGCAGGCCTATGTTAATTTTTTACTTTCAGATGAAGGACAAAAACTAGTGGCAGATGCTTATCTACTACCTGGCAATCATGATATAGCTGTAAAAGATCGCGCAGCATTGGATGAAATCCCGCAGTTAAATGTGAACTGGAAAGGTTCAGAAGCAAAGCAACTTGATATTTTAACGAAGTTCAATGATATTTTTCGTTAAGTTGTAAGCGTCCTTCTTGATGATGCATTCATCCTGCCTGTGAAAAATTCGCTATTGGTCAGTCATAACTTTTTAATACTGACTATTGCGAATTTTTCAAAAAATGTTGTTCTATGAAAGGAATGATGCAACATGATAATGGAAAGTAGACGAAGTTTTGGCTTGTTATTGACGATTGTCGCAACGTTTGCGATCGCACCATTAATAGCCATTATGTATTATACATTTGTTCGTGATGGTATAGTTGATGTTTCACAATTTAGTAGCATGTTTGCTAATGAAAGATTATGGCAGACTTTGGGCAACTCTTTATTATTAGGTGTATTGGTTATTTTAGGAACGACGATATTAGCATTCCCTATGGCATTCATTCGCACGAAAACAACTTTACAAAAATATGATTGGCTAGATATTGTCCTAACGATTCCTTTTATGACACCCCCTTATATCGGTTCCATGGGATGGATATTATTTATGCAAAATAATGGATTTTTACAGCAACTAGTGCCAGGCACGGCTTGGTTGTCAGATGCCTTTTTTTCCTTATTTGGCATGGTCATGGTTATGAGTCTACATCTATTTCCTTTTTTATATTTAATGTTGAAAAATACGTTGCTTAGAATAAATGGTTCCTTTTTGGATGCTGCACTTATTTTCGGACGTAGCTCTTTGCGCAACTGGCTACAAGTAATACTGCCGTTACTGATTTCTAGCTATGGTCTTGGGATATTGTTAATTTTCATTAAAACGCTAGCGGAATTTGGGACACCTGCAACGTTTGGAAGCCGAATCGGTTTTCAAGTTTTTACGACAGAAATTCACGCTTATCTTTCAAGGTGGCCTGTAGATATTCGAATGGCTACATCGCTTTCTGTATTTTTGCTTTCCGTATGTCTTATTATCTGGTATTTCCAAAATCTTATCGGACGAAAGTTTACATATAGCGTACTTTCAGGAAAAACGCCCGCTGCTCGTGAAAGAAAAGATAAATGGTTTATCCAATTGGGATCATGGTTTTATGTAGGATTTGTTTTATTGTTTGCAATCGGTATTCCTTACTTTTCAATAATTGTAACCTCGCTACAAAAAGTAAGGGGAGACGGTTTACGTGCAGGCAATTTCACATTAGCGTCTTATCAGGCTGTCTTTACTAGTGGTAGCGCTGGCTTAACGGCATTTTTAAATAGCGTTGTTTTTTCAATACTTACAGCAGTTATTACAGCGATAATTGGTTTATTTATTGCCCTTTACATTAAAAAGGGAGAAACGAAAAAGCAACAACTATTAGATTTCTTTAGTCTTATGCCGAATATTATTCCTGGTATCGTCTTTGTTGTCGGCTTAATTATGTTTTGGAATGCTCCTTGGTTACCAGCAACTATTTACAATACAAAGGCAATGGTTGTTGTAACTTATTGTGTGCTGTTCTTACCCTACGCTGTGCAATATACAAAATCCTCACTATCACAGTTAGATCAATCTATTTTCCAATCAGCTGCGATTTTTGGACGCAATAGTTGGGACGTGTATCGAGCTATCATCATCCCGCTGCTAATGCAAGGAATACTTGCTGGTATGATGATGACATTTATTATTTCAATGCGCGAACTAGTCGCGGGTCTCCTTATTTTGCCTCCATCAGTTGAGACAGGCGCAACGTTTATTTATAGCCAATTTGAACAAGGTAATGTTGGGATAGGAATGGCTGTTGCAGTTATTACAGTCGGGATGACAGTTGTTTTTATGTTCCTATTAAATTGGCTTCAAAGATGGGGAGGACATGTACGTGCTTAATGTAGAGATTTTAGGAGGGGTTGGAGAGTACGGACGAAATTGCTTTTATCTCGAAAAGGACGGACGAGCGATATTACTTGATTGTGGTGTCATGAATAATCGAGAAAAAACGATGCCCACTTTAACTCCCGCTCATATGGCAAAACTTGATGCTGTGTTTATTTCTCATTCGCATATTGATCATGTCGGCGCGCTTCCTTTACTGGAACAGTGGGGTTACAAGGGTCAACTAATTATGAGTGAGATGACAGCAAAACAATTAAAACGCACTTATCCAAACATTAAAACCTTTTCACCAAGATCGATTGGTCATTGGTTACATATTAATCAGCATCTTTCTTTTCAATGGGGCTTTAGTGGGCATCTAATAGGAAGTGTTTGGTACAGCATTCGATTTTTGGGGGAGGTGATATTTTTTTCGGGAGATTATGTTTTGGATTCCTATCTATTAAAGGCGAATCTTCCGTATGAGGATTGTGGGAAGTATAACGTCGCGTTTATCGATAGTGGGCATGTTGAAAAGACCATTAAGAATGAAGAAGTATTGCAACAAATAGTGGAGTTTATTTGTACGAACGATAGTAGACCGATTATTTTCCCTTCTTCCTTTTCAGGTAAAACGGCTGATATTGCGATTTATCTTTTTGCGCATAGTACAAGAAAAGTGTGTATTGATCATCAGTTTTTCCCATTGTTTGAAGATTACTATGCAGCACCTGAAAATGTGGTATCTACTCCGATATTGCCGTTGTTTAGAAGTGAATGCTTACAAGAGAAGACTGTGGAGGAAAATGCTATTTATTTTGTTCCAGAACGAGATGAAGCAACCATATCGCAACTATTCAAAAATAGTCCATCAGCAATTGTGATCTTTACAGGATACTTTAATAAAGCTTGTTATATTCAACCATTAGCACCCCATCAAGTAAAACAGTTTTTTTACAAAACACATCCGGATTATAAGGATATTATTGCACTGTCCAAGCACATAAATGCTGAGAAAACCATTTACTTTCACAGCCATTTTACAAATGAAGAAACAACACTATTAACTTTAATCGGAAAAGAGGCGGATATAGGATGAATCATTTTAAAAGAATTGCACTGAAATTGGTCGTAATGACCATGGTACTGGGCACGCTTGGCCTATTGAATACAGTACAAGCGAAAGCAGCAATGGAGCCTAGTCATGAGATTAAATATAATTTGCGAACGGATTTATTTAATGAATCAGCCATTTTAAAACTTTTTGCAGCAACGAAAAAAGATGAGGTAAAGATTTACTATTTCGATACAAATAATAAAGATTTTTTAAATGCAGACTATAACAACCGTTTACGTGTCTATAAAGATAGCACGAAAATCGATATTACGTATAAAAAGAGATTTCTTAATACACCGCTTGACGAAGCACTAGCAATCACAAAAAGCCATGGCTTTACAGGGGATGAATCTAACTATAAGTTTGAAATGGATATTAAGGGTGGAAATCGTACATTTACAATTAGTCGCAAAGAATCATTAAAAGCAACGACTAAAGTATCTTTCGATGCAGTGGATGTGAATGCTGCGAAAAAAATGATTTTAGATAATGTTCCAAAGAAAATTTTAAATTGGGATTCGGCAACATGGTATAACAACACGTTAGCGCAAGCCATCGTGTATGGGCCTGCCAATGCAACAACCTATAAAGGAAGCTTTGCAGGCTACGAGGCTGATATTGAGGTTTGGCATTATCAAGGGGATGTTATGATAGAACTATCTACTAAAGAAGACGACGCCACAAAAGCTGCAGTAATTGAGCAAGTATGGCATGATCAGCTAGCAGCAGTTGGATATCTTAGTGCGGATCAACGTGGAAAAACAGCCTTTGTAATGGAGCAATAAGAATACCCGCGGAACAAAGTGAAATACCCGCGAAATGAGAGGTTTTACCCGCGGAATAAAGTGAAATACCCGCGAAGTAAGAGGTTTTACCCGCGGAACAAAGTGAAATACCCGCGAAGTAAGAGGTTTTACCCGCGGAACAAGGTGAAATACCCGCGAAGTGAGCGTTTACCCGCGGAACAAAGTGAAATACCCGCGAAGTAAGAGGTTTTACCCGCGGAACAAAGTGAAATACCCGCGAAATGAGAGGTTTTACCCGCGGAACAAAGTGAAATACCCGCGAAGTAAGAGGTTTTACCCGCGGAACAAGGTAAATACCCGCGAAGAACGAGGACCTGCAATAATATTGTTAATACGGATTATAAAAAAATTTCGTGAGACGTCACGGAATTTTTTTAGGTTAATTAGCTGCTTTAAAATAAGTATGGATAAGGAACAACCTAGTAGGTAATAAATATCGTGTTGACTATGGAGTGAATTGGTCAAAGAGTGAAAATAAAACCTATAAACTTTGTTCTAACTTTTTTAATTTAGCTTACACTTACTATAGGACGAACTTTGTGTGGAGTAAGGGGGAAATAACATAGCGAAAAAAATGGGAGTTGTGGCACTACTAATATTTGGTGCCTACGTTCTGGGCATGTATTGGTATATATTTCATAGTGGTGGTGGCACAATACCGCGAGCGTTTCAAGGCTCCGTTGCGGACCCAGTTATGTTTATGTCTGAAAAAGAACTAAACTTAAGTCTGGAATATTCGAAAATACGAAATTTCTTATTTTTTGTAGTAACACCATTTGAATGGCTTGCTTATATTGTAATTTTGTTAATGGGTGTTTCTCGCTATTTTGAAAAAGTTTCGACGTCCCAAACGAAAAGGAAGCTGTTACAAAATGCTGCCTATTTATTTTTATTATCGTTTTTGCTGTATGTAGTCCTTTTTCCAATTGAATACTATCGTTACTATTTAAGTAAAAGCTATGGCATTAGCACTCAAGCTTTTCCGTCTTGGATGCGTGATGGTGTCATTGATTTTTGGGTTAACTTTGGCATGACTTTTATTATCGTATCTGTTCTTTATTGGCTTATGAAAAAGAGTGCCAAGAGATGGTGGCTATATGCGTGGATATTAACGATTCCCTTTACGATTTTTGTAATGTTTATTCAGCCCGTTGTGATTGATCCGTTATACAATGATTTTTATCCGCTAAAAAACAAGGAACTAGAAACGAAGATATTAGCAATAGCAGAACAAGCTGATATTCCGGCAGAGCATGTGTATGAAGTGAATATGGCACAAAAGACCAATGCATTAAATGCTTATGTGACGGGTATTGGTAGTAATTCAAGAATTGTGCTGTGGGATACGACGTTAAATCGTTTAACAGATAATGAAATTTTATTTATCATGGCGCATGAGATGGGGCATTATGTTGAGAAACATATTTATTTTGGCATTGCGGGTTATTTATTAATGACCTTAGTCGGGCTTTGGATAACAGCGAAAATTATGCGGTGGGTAATAGCCCGTTACGGACATGCATTAAAAATTACAAAAATAAGTGACATCAATTCTTTGCCACTATTTTTACTTATTACATCCTTTTTATTATTTGCTTCGAGCCCTTTATCGAATTTTATATCAAGATATCAGGAAACACGAGCCGATCAATATGCCATATCAATGATGGACGATCGTCAGGCAGCTGTAACCGCATTCCAAAAGCTTACCATATCAGGATTAAGTGAAGTGAATCCACCGCTTCTTGTGAAATGGTTCCGCTATACGCATCCAACCATGCTTGACCGCATTATGAAAGTAGCGGAAACGGAAGAACCAATCAAAGAAAAGCCGATCAAGGAAGAACAGAAAAAAACGAGGTAATGATGGAAGTAAAATAATCCACAATTGCCGAGGTTTTTCAGGCGAATAAATTGGGTATTCTAACGATAAGTTGATCAAAATTAGTTCGTTTTAGAATGGTAGGGGAGTTTATGCGCAATATTGTTATTATAACGCTTGCATCCATTTTAATGGCATTTGCTTATAATTTTTTATTAATACCGCATGAGATTTTAAGTGGTGGATTAAGTGGGATTGCCATTATGCTTGGCATCGTAACGCCGTTGAATACAGGTGTGTTAAATCTTTTATTAAACTTGCCCTTGCTTATATTAGGTGTGATGAAGTTAGGGAAACGTTTTATTGCTTATACCATTCTTTCAGTTGCAGTAATGTCTATCGCCTTGTTAATTATTCCAATTTATAAGGCAACACAGGAACCGATTTTAGCTTCCTTATTTGGTGGTGTTATTGTTGGTCTTTGTGTAGGTCTGATTTTTCGTGCGTCTGGTTCCTCAGGTGGCTTTGATATTATTGCGATGCTGTTGAGTCGCAAAAGGGATTTTCCATTGGGGGTACTTATTTCAGCTATGAACGGGGTCGTAGTAGCGATTTCAGGTTTTGTTTTTAGTTGGGATGCCGCTTTGCTGACACTCGTTTCGATATATGCCACTGGGAAAGTTGTTGATACCATCCATACGAGTAATATTAAACTGACGCTAATGATTATTACTAGCAACGGTGAGGATGTGAAACAACAACTGTTAACTAGACTGCATCGAGGGATTACGATGATGGATGCGAAAGGTGGCTATTCAGGAGAAGGGCGAAAAGTGCTGATTACCGTCATTACACGTTATCAGCTGGCTGAAGTGAAAAGCCTAATAAAAGAAGTAGATGCAAAAGCGTTTGTGAATATTTTGCAAACAACAGAAGTGATTGGTATGTTTGACCGCGGTTCTAAATGATAGAAAAGTTAAATCATTTGGAAAAAATGTATTTTAAAAACACACGTAATTGATTATACTATAATCGAACGTGTGTTTTTAAATTTTTGAGCTTGAAGAAAGGAGTAAATATGCAAAAAGATATTATTCATACGTATTGTTTAAAACTTCGTGGCACAACGCATGATTACAAGGACGAATGGCAGGCTGATCGCTATCATATCGGTGGCAAAATGTTTGCCATGATGGGCGGAGATGCAACGAGAAAACCGATTATTACGTTAAAATGTGCACCTAGTCGTGCAGAAGAATTAAGAGAAACCTATGAAGGCATTATTCCAGGTTACTATATGAACAAAACACACTGGAATTCTATTTATTTAGATGCCAATATTCCGAACGAGTTACTTGAAAATTTAATTCAGCATTCCTATGAGCTCGTATTCGAAAAGCTAACAAAAAAAGCACAAAAGGAAATAGGCATTTAAGTGCCAGTCACGAAAATAATTCTCAAGAGTTATAGCCTTGTTCACCATAAGGTTGTAGCTTTTCAAGCCATTTTTGTTCAAGCTTTTCGAGTTCTTTTTTGGCATCAAAAAATCCCTCTTCTTTCTGCTTCAAGTACTCCACTACTTCGAGCTGAAAGGCATCCGTACCAAATGTAATGTAATCTGCTTGTAACGCTTTATTTGTATACGTATTTGTCTTTAGCATAAACTGAAAGCCATTTAGGCGCTTTAAGTTATTGAAGCTACCAACAAACACTTTGCCATTTTGTTTGTTCGTCATGGTAAAAACGCCTGCTTCAATTTTCATTTCTTTATAAAGTTCCTTTAATTCTTTTTTGTGGTCCATTCATAACCCTACTTTCTTATTTTTTTACCCAATATGCACTACCATCATCCTGACGATCCATAAATCCATATTGAATTAAATAGCGACGAATTTGTACATAATCCTCATACATCGGCTGGATAATTGCATTAAGTTCCTTTTCTGTATAGTGTGTTGACTCATCGAGAAGCTTTGTAATGGCGCGGAGCACAACAATTTTATGCTTTTCTCGTTTTGGAAAGCGGACAAGCTCCTGCCCAATGCCATGAGGGAAGTATTTAGCCAGTAGCTGTTGTTCTTCGGCCAAGGTGATGTTATAGCGATCATCCACCATCGTAGCTGTTTTGTGAATAGGGACAAATGGTTCTTCCTTTTGACCTTGTTCTTTTAATAGTTCCATCATGGCAAGGAATGTTTTAGCCTGACGTTCTTTTTCTTTTAAGGCAAAACGGTGGTGACGAATCGTTGTGGCACTGCCAATGGCAAGCTCTTCTTTAATGTCCTGATCGGTTTTACCTTCATAAAATAAACGCAGAATATGGCTTTGATGGTCCGTTAAGCCTGTCATTTTTTTATTTAATCCATTTAAGTAGTGAAAAACGGATTGGTGTGTTGTCAAAATATGATGTTGCATAAATTTTTTTGCTTCATACAGGACATTTTCATGTGGATATATAATCCCTTTTTCAATTTTCTCTCCACAAAGAAGGCAAGTGTAGTGTGTATCTTCATCCGTGTAGCCTTGTTTAATATCTTCGATAGAAGCCTGCCAAAACAATTGGTTTAGATCCATTGTGAAACCTCCTTAAAAACAAACGTATTTAATTTTTGTTTGCTTATTTATATTTAAAATAACAAAACGTTTGTTAAAAAGCAATAAAAAATACACATCGCATTGTCGTCGATGTGTATTTTCAATGAAACTAGTGATTTTTCTTTTTGAAAATAATAATTGATAATAGAGCAAGTAGAACAATAGTTATTAAAATAATTATATAACTTGTAGTTAGGCTAACAGCATGGCCATTAAGCTCATAAATAATACCGTAATTCAGCTTATAGCTTTCCACATGCTCCGTAGGAACGCCATCAAACACGTTCGCAATCGAGCTTTCCATAAAGGCATTTCGCAATAGTAATGTAGTATGACTAATTGGAAAATACATGATTAATTGTTGGGCAAAGCTAGGGAGGACGCCCACAGGGACATAAACGCCACATAAAAACCCGAGTACTGTACCAACGATTGTACTTAAAGTAGAAAAGGCACTTTGCGTGCTAACAAATAGTACAAGAAACATATTAAATACGCTCGCAAGGAGTACGGATAATAAAAGTATGCCAAGTACTTTGATGAAGGCGCTAAAACTAAGGAGCTCCCCGCCAGTTGACACAATGAAAATCTCACAGCCTATTAGAGCTACGAAGGAGAACAGACAGCCGATGATAAAAGCGTTCAATACATAGCTCATATGAATCGTTGCACGAGAAATAGGGGCTGTTAGAAAATCTGCAGTTGCTTTTGACTCCATATCGCGCACCGCAATGGCAAATGCACCTAAGGTTGTTGTAACCGCCATCATTGATAATAGACCAGCAACAAGCCATTCATTGACCATTGTAATCAACTTAGGAGTAGCCTCTGTTACTTGCTCAATCGCATCCACCTGCATTTTTTGGAGAAAAATTGCGTAAAGAACAATCACAATAATGACGGAAAGCAGGGAGAAAAAGACTTGTGTTTTATCTCTTCTAAAAACTTTACTATTGCGCTGTATTAAGCTAATCATTGCTTCCATTTGTACCATCTCCTTGTGCCATGATATGAATAAAGACATCATCCATTGTGCCCTTCATGACTTCAAAAGAGGCTAATAGGGGCTCGGCACTTTTTAAAAGTGTAAGTGCTATCAGTGTAGAGCTAACTCGAACATAGAAAATGCCTAGCTTTTCTGTGTACGGTAAGGTATTTTCCTTCAGCCACTTCAGCCCTAATGAACGATCATGAAATACAAGTGCCATCTGGTCATAGGCATATTTTGTTTTTAAGGCATCAGGTGTTCCTTCAGCGACAATACGACCTTGTTTTAACACTATCACCTGATGCGCCACGGCAGCTTCTTCCATATAGTGTGTTGTTAAAAATACGGTCATATTTGTTTCTGCCTGAAGTTGTTTGATTGCTTGCCAAACAAATTGGCGTGTTTGGGGGTCTAGACCAGTTGTGGGCTCGTCTAAAAATAAAATTTGTGGCCGATGAATAAGTGCCCGAGCGATATCCGCGCGTCTTTTTTGTCCGCCTGATAATGTCCCGTATTTTTGCAGTTCTATATCATCTAAGTGTAAATAGGTCGAGACGAATTGATAATTTTTTGTCAGCTGTGCTTTCGATAAGCCATATGTTTTGCCGCGGTGCAGGATATTTTCTCGAACGGTTAATCGTTCATCTAGGAGGCTTTGCTGAAAGACAACGCCGATAGATTTGCGTATTTTGGCATTATGAGATTTATCATCCAGTGTATAGCCGTTAATCGTAACGGTACCACTAGATTTTTGTAGTAATGTACATAAAATTTCGATGGTTGTCGATTTACCGGCACCATTAGCACCTAAAAATGCAAAGAGGGAGCCTTGCTCCACCTTGAAAGAAATTCCTCTTACGGCTAAATGCTCGCCATAGTGCTTTTGTAAGTGGTCAACTTGAATCGCAAATGTCATATTCGTCTATTCCTTTCTTTTTTGGATTTCATGATTGATTTCTTCAATATCATTTTTTTGCAAGACATATAAAATGCACCATACGATGAAGTAAATGATAATTTCCGCTACGATCACATACAGTATGCTTGAATGTTCGAACCAACGCCCAAAATAACCAGCAATCATTACGCAACATGTCACGGCAATAAAATGCACAATGAGCTGAATAGCAAATGCTAACCGTTCTATTTCAAAGATGAGGGATAGTGAACCTATTACAACACCAAGTATGGCGGCAATGATTATTTGTTCGAAAAGTTCTGCTCCTACTATTGTTGAATGATTCGACATAACACTTAATGTTACTAAAATGTAGGATGAGCTTAGTGAAATCAGTAGTCCAATTATCATCATGCGTAATATTTTCATATTATAATTCCCTCCCGATCCCTAATTGGCGTTTTAATTCTTTTAAATATTTTCGGCTGACATGAATGGATACATCATTTTCAAGTAGTAACTCTGTTGCGCCAATTTTACCCATTTGAATAGATGAAATTTTATTGATATTGACGAGCGTCGATTTGCTGACTCTTGCAAAGTCTTTTGCTAATTGGGCTTCTAGCTCATATAACTTGCGTTTGGACTCAAATTCTTGCTCCTCGGTCTGCAAAAAAAACTTTTGCACCTTCAGCATAAATCGAATAAATATCTGTGATTTTGATTAGATGAATTTCCTGTTGTAAATAGCCATCAAGCATGGTTGTTTGGACTGCTTGTAATTGCTTCATCAATTTTTCAATATGTTCGTTGTATTCTTTTGCATGTATATGAATCTCTGTTTCTTCTAGCGCACTATTAATGGTTAAATGAATTTTCATTGGAGGCCTCCTTTGGTAATCGTATTACCTCATCTCCCGTAAAAGAAAAGGGCATTTATGTACTGAATCAGCTTAATATTAATGTAGCATAGAAATTTTTAGCGAAGGCAAATTGTTTAATAAGTGGTAAAAATTAATGACTAACAGGTAAGATTTATACAATAACGGCAACTACCATCAATTATTTCCATTGCATTTATTGATTTCTGAATATTCAAAATTGTTTTGGTGTCTGGCACGGATAAAAGGCGTGAGTAGTAAATTGGGGATGTTCACGTCATAATAGAACTATTCATTCTTGAGGGGTTGCTAGCAATGTTTACATTTTATAAGCAGATGTTCATAACACTCTGTATAGGGTTGTTAGGAGCGCTTTTATTTCAACTTTTACATATACCAATGCCGTGGTTGTTAGGGGCTATTGCCGCTGTACTTTGCGTGCAGTTATTTACAAACATACAGTTACGATGGCATCGTTATTTCCGCAATATTGGTTTAATCGTGGCGGGCTATTCCATTGGATTTGCATTTACTAAAGAAGCCATACAGGATATACAACAGTTTTTAGGCAGTATAATTGTACTAAATATAATCTTTACTCTTTTATTTTTTGCCATCAGCTTTTTAGTTGCAAGGCGTACAGATTTAGATTTTTCCACTGCGCTTACATGCTGTGTACCAGGAGGCATGACACAAATTATTGCATTTGCCGAGGAGCAAGGCAATATGAATATGGCTGTCATTACGTTTTATCAGGTATTGCGAGTCCTTTTAATCGTTGGCTTTGTGCCACTAATGGTGACAGGCACTGGTGAAAATCTTGTCACGGTAGATGGCGTCTTTTCTTGGCAGTTGCTAACTTTACTACTTATTTGCGGCTTAGCAGGGTGGCTTGCTCAAAAGGTGAAAATTCCAACAGGCTATATGTTAGGACCGGTATTTTTATTAATGGGGTTGAATATAGCAGAAGTTGCTGTGCCAAAGATGCCCTTATCATTTCTGCATATAGCACAGCTAGTAATCGGTATTTATATTGGTCTTTTATTGAAAAAGGAAGACTTACATTTATCAAAGAAGCATGTATTTTATGCTTTTGCGTCAGCAAGTCTTTTTATCGGTTCTGCTTATGTTTTATCTTTTGTGATGAAACATTTGTATAGCCTTGATTTCCGTACAGGATTTTTAAGTATTGTACCAGGAGGACTCGATCAAATGGGCATTATAGCGGCTTCTGTACATGCAAATGTAACTATTGTGACCGCTTTTCAGTTATTTAGGGTATTGATAGTATCTGTCTTTCTTGTCCCGTTGGTAAAGGTGTTTGTCAAAAAGGTGAAAGTTCATGATTAGAGAATAAAAAAGATTGCTCATGCGTTAGCGATGAACAACCTTTTGGCCTCAATATTTAAACTGATGAATTAAGTTTTGGAGTGTTTCGGCATTTTTTGTAAGTGTTGTAGCTGCGTTATTAATGTCTTCCATAGAGTAAAGATTTGTCTCGGCGATTTGGGTCACGACCTTTGATTGTTCGCGTGCATCAACCGCAATTTCAGCCATGATTTGGGTAGAGGCATTGGCTTGTTCTATACGCGCATATAGCTCCTCTGCAATACCAGAAACTTCCTGAATTTTATGTGTGACTACCGCTACTTTTGTTGTAATGTTCTCAAATGCGCTATTTGTTGTACGAACTATTTCTACACTTGAAGCGGCTTCTTTTTCACTTTGTTGCATATAGTCGCTTGCTTCTTTTGCTAATTGTTGCATTGTATGAATAGTCTCGGTAATTTGAGCGGCAGATGTTTTAGATTGCTCGGCTAATTTACGAACTTCCTCTGCTACAACAGCAAAGCCTTTGCCATGTTCTCCAGCACGTGCAGCTTCTATAGATGCATTTAAAGCAAGTAAGTTTGTTTGATCAGCTATGGCATGAATAACCTCTACAATGTCTCCAATTGTATTGGCGTGTTTATCTAATGCTACGATTGAATTGACGCTTTGTAAGACGGCTTCTGTCATAGCATGCATTTGAGTTTGCATGGCATGTGCTGTTTTTTCGCCATATTTCGCCGTATCAAACGCTTCTGAAGCATGAGATGAAACTTCCATATTTGTTTCCGTTACAAGCTGAATACCGCCTGCAATATCCTGCATGGCTTCTGCATTTTCATTGGCGCTTTGTTTTTGGGTGCTTGCACCGCTCGCTAATTCTTGCATATTGGCTGTTAGTTGTTCCGTTGTTCTTGTTGTAGAGCCTGCTGTTGCAGAAAGCTCAGCAGATGATGCCGAGACTTCATTGGCTGTTTCATCAACTTGTTGCATCATTTTTCGGAGTGTTGCAAGCATTGCATTAAAGGATTTAGCAAGATCTCCGATTTCATCTTTCGTTGTAACAACTAACTGTTGCGTTAAATCGCCTTCGCCAGCAGAAATGGTTTCCAATTGCGTATTCAAACGCTTTAAAGGCTTGACAATATTACGCACGAGCAATGTTCCGGCAATGACAGCAATAATTGCCGCAATGATGGCAACAACCCCCATTTTGAGAAGCATTTTTTGTTCGATAGCATTGATTTCAGAGGAAGGAACACCTGCGAAAATCATACCTATCGTTTCCCCGTTCGCATTTTGAATTGGGCCATACTGTGTAAAATAAGGTTTGCCAACTACATCAGCTGCTCCTTTGTAAAGGTTTCCTTGTGTAAGCACGGCTTCTGTCACTTTAGGATCGGCTGTTGTGCCAATCGCACGTTGTCCATCAACCAGTATATTTGTGTTAACTCGTGTATCTTGAGCAAAAATAGTAATAGCTGCGTGGGATAACTCTCCTAATTTATCAATTAATGCAGTTTCCTCTGCTATTTTAGCGTCACCTTTGTAAAGCTCTCCATTTTTTAAATGCCATTCACCAGGTAATGTTTGATCCAAATTATAAACACTTAAATCATAGATTTGACTAAGGCGTACTTTATTTTCTGCTTCAATGGTCGTTTTCATTTCGCTTGTATTGACAATTCCAACAGCAATTAAAACAAATAAAATAACTGTTACAATCAACAAGCTCATTTTCATTTGCATCGTTAAATTTTTCATAGATTCCCTCCACGTTTTTGTCCACATAAATAGACAGCAAGTGTTGCAAAGTAACTTGCTGTAATTGTATGTATTTCAGGAAAACATTGTATTTTTACTAGTATATAATTACTTACGCTATTTGTATATTTCAAAATTAAATATAATTAGTGACATTTAGATTATTTCATTGTTAAATAGTGGGATTTTGTAATGATGGTTGTTCCAGTTGTGGAATTTAGACATTCCCAAATTATATGGAATATGGTATGCTATACCTAACTAATTCGAACGGAGGTGAAAAGGAATGAATATAAACGCTACGAGAACAGGTGTAAACATAGAAATTGATATAGCTATTTATTTTACACGTGTTCAAACTTTCGATTTTGCTAACAACGGGATAAGTCTGTCTATTTTTAAGCAAAATCAAATACTAAACGTAGCGAATTAACCATTCTTTTTCACACATATATTGAAGAAAAAGACTGCTTGTTAATTGAGCAGTCTTTTTTGTTGTCTAGAAATGTTTTTTCGCACGTTTTATGGAGGAAAAAACAATGCAAATAAAGGCTGAACAAATACAAAAAATCATCGGTGGCAATGTATTATTTGAAGGACTACAACTGGAAATCAAAAAAGGGGAACATGTAGCGATTGTGGGTGTCAATGGTAGTGGAAAAACAACTTTACTGCAATTGTTAGCAGGGCTCGATACACCTGATGCTGGACGTATTATTAAAAGTAAAGGAGCAACTATCGGCTATTTACACCAAATTCCAAGCTATCCTTTGCTTACTGTGAAAGAAGTACTGGAGGAAGCATTTGCTGACATCTACAAGTTGAAGGCAAAAATGACCACACTGGAACAGGCCATGCAAGTGGATGGTACGGACAAAGTGTTACAACAATATGGTCAAGTTCAGGAACAATTTATGCTACAGGGGGGCTATGAAGTCGATGCGCAATTAGCTGCTATTGCAAATGGACTTAATATTACGTCTTTACTTTCTGTGCCCTTTGCAAGCATAAGCGGTGGCGAAAAAACAAAGGTAATGCTAGGTCAAATGCTTTTAAGTAACCCATCTATTTTACTTTTAGATGAACCAACCAATCATTTAGATATGCAAGCAATTGAGTGGCTCGAACACTATGTACAACACTTTGCTGGCATTGTCATTGCTGTTTCGCATGATCGTCAATTTATGAATCATGTAGCGCAAAAAATCATTGAAATTGAGGATGGAGAGGCGTTAACTTATGCAGGAAATTATGATGATTTTACTGCACAGAAAGAAGCGAAAGTTGAACAGCAATTTGCTGAATATGAGGAACAGCAAAAGAAAATTAAGAAGATGCAAGAAGCGATTAAACGTTTAAGACAGTGGGCAAATGAAGCGAATCCACCGAATGCCGCATTGTTTCGCCGTGCTAAAAGTATGGAAAAGGCATTGAATCGTATAGAACGAGTTAAAAAACCTGGTACAAAAAAGAAAATGAATCTCGCGTTAACGATGGCTGAACGTAGTGGAAAAGAAGTGATACAAATGAAGGCGATAAGTCATGCATTTGATAAGTCATTATTTAAGAATAGTCATCTATCGGTCTATTTTGGCGAACGTCTCGCGATTATAGGCAATAATGGTAGTGGAAAATCAACCTTGCTAAAAATGATGTTAGGGGAGATAGTACCGAATCAAGGAGAGTGTAAAGTAGGTAGTAGTGTAAAAATAGGATATTTATCGCAGCAATTTGACCATGAAAATCCTGCCATTCGTTTAATTGATGCCTTTCGAGAATGTGTATCCGTATCAGAAGCAGAGGCGCGTCATTTGTTAGCACAGTTTCTGTTTTATGGATACGATGTCTTTAAGAAAGTGAAGGACTTAAGTGGTGGGGAAAAGATGCGTCTGCGTCTCGCGCAATTAATGCATGAAGATATTAATTTACTTATTTTAGATGAACCGACTAACCATTTAGATATAGAAGCAAGAGAGGTATTAGAAGACACCCTTGAATCCTTTACAGGTACTATTGTTGGTGTATCTCATGACCGCTACTTCTTACAAAAAATCTTTACAAAAATTGCATGGATTGAGCAACAAACGATTTATGTATATGAAGGGGATTATGAATGGGCAAGAACAAAGCATGTTCTTGTTGAGCAAGTGCCAGAAGTAAAAGTGGACAGTAGCACAAAGACAAATGAACACAGTGTTAAGGAAATTCCGATTGAAGAACAAATTGAAAAGGTAGAGGTCAAATTAAAAGAACCAACACTTGCTAAAGAGCAACGTCAAAAATTGGAACAACAGCTAGAAGCTCTATATGTTAAATGGTTGGAAGGAGGAACAGCACATGCATAAGCTCGAAGACATTATGCAGTTAGACATTGACTATATCAATGAATTTAGTGAAATGGAACGATGTTCTGAAGGAGTATTTTTTTACAATAAGGAAATGCCTATGTACTATGACGCCAACCATGCACATATATGGAAGAGAGTAGAGCAAGCAAAGACATTTTTAACTAGTATAAAACAATTCTATCACTCAAAAGGCTTGATTCCGAGAATGTATTTATATAATGTTGAGGAAAATCATCACTGTGTGGATGCATTATCATCACATGGTTTTCAATATGAGTCTTTTACGAATGATATCCAATGTTGGAATGGCGAAAATGTTATATTACCGAATAATCCAGCGATTCGCATTGAACGTGTGGCAGATACAAATGTACAAGAAGCACTAGAAGTTGAAATGAGTATTTCTACATTTGGTGAGCCTGCTTTAATAAAAAAGGCGTTCGATAACATGTACCGTTCACCGCATTTTACGTACTATTTATTAAAAATGGATGGTGTTCCTTGCTGTACGGCCAATTTGTTTATATCTGGTCGTCAAGGTCGAGTTGAAAGTGTTGCAACATTAGAAAGCTATCGCGGAAGAGGATTAATTGGTTATGTATTGCAGCATATTCAAAAAGAAGCTGTTAAAAGAAACTTAGAACATCTTTGGATATTGCCTATTAATGAGCAAGTCGCTAAAGTATATGAAAAGGCAAATTTTTATTCTTTTGGTAAAATAAAATCAATACATGCCTTTACAGAAGGGAAGACGATTCAAGAAATAAGGTCTGCAAAATAAACATGTATCCGTAAATTTTGAAGGTAAATTACTTGAAAAAAAGTGGTATTCGATTTATTGTCTTTAGAGATACTTGTTAAATGGACTTGGAGGATATGGAATGCACGGAATTTATATACGCTACAATGTCTCAGAAAAAAACCAAGAAGCAAAATGGCCCCGAAAAGTGGATGCATTTGCGTATGTTCAACGAGGAAAACCACAACAAGATAATGACAACATGCTTTCAATGGAGGAGCTAAGAAGTCATGCAATCCGATATATTAAAAGTTTAAAAGAAAATGCGAGTGCCCATTTAGTAGAGCAACATAAAGGGGAAATTGAACATTTCGATCGCCGCTATATGGAGTCGCTAAAAGTCAAAGAAAATATCGATTCACAGCTTATTAATCTTGAAGAAGTTCGCTTATTATTGCAATTGATGAATGTATTGAATTTATCGCATAGTTTTGGTGAAAATGCTGGAAAGCTATTACGTCAAATTACGCCATATGCAAAAGATATAGAGCATCCAACGTTCCAAACTACGCGAGTTGAACGTCATTTTTATAGTGAAATGATTGAGCAAATAGAAGCAATATATGCACGCATTATGCGTCAGCACAATCCATCCACGACAGAAATTCAGCAATCGGAAAAATTATGGATGAGCGTTTGTGAGCAAGCAATTGACAAAGTAGAAGCACGCATTGAGCGCTTATCTTCTATTAAATTAAAGCATGAAAAAAATTTATTAGAGTTCAGTCAGTTAAAGCAACAAAACATTGAGGCGAAGGAACGGTTAGACCATGCCGTCAATGAGCTCGATACGATTTTAAATGTACTAGAATCTTAAACTAGCTATATACAAAAAAGGGCATGTCGCCAATTAGTAATGAACACTAATTGGCAACATGCTTTTATTTTGCATTATTTTTTTCTGCTTCTTCACGCTTCCATTGGCGATAAACTCGTAATAAGTCAAACCCAAGTACAATTACGATAAGATAGAAGATAGGGCTATTATAGGATAAGCCAATTTCGGACTCGCCACCTAATAATGTTAGCACAATCCAAAGACCAACTGTATAGAGTGTTAAACCAGCATATGCTTTTTTGGATAGCTTTTTATATGTACCTTTTGAAGTCACTAGATTTATACCTACTAGGACAATTAATATAACAAGAATAATTTTTTTCGACAATATTTCTGCTAACGGAGTGGCAGGGAAAAAATCATTGACGAATAGTAAAGTGAAAAAAATGAAAATACAAACATTAATAATTGTTGATCGCTTCATGCAATATCTCCTTCGATGCCTTTATTCTTTTCTATTGTAACATGGTTTGAGTTGAAGAAATAAAAATACGCAAAAGAATGACAAGGGATAAATGCTTGCTTCTTAATTTTAAAAATTTTGATAATCTTAAAAATTATGAAACTTTTTTCTTAGGGCATCCGTATAGTAGGTAATATGATGAAAAGGGGTGAACAACTTGACGCTATTTGGCTATTCACTCGAACAAATTTATTTGGTGGTATTAATTTTCGCGGGACTTGCAACGATTTTGTTTATGTTTTTCGGCGAAGTAGTCGAGGGCATTGGGGATGGTCTACCGATTTTTAATCCAAGTGTCATTTTATCATTCTTAACATTGATGTCAGCAGCTGGATTTATATTAGAAAAGTTAGCCTTTTTCCCTAGCGTATGGAACATAGGTGTGGCTGCTATCATCGGCGTGATTTTAAGTGCCCTATTTTATTTATTTATTCTTGTTCCACTAAAATCAGCGGATGTTTCATTAGCCTATACGGAACAATCTCTTGAGGGGCAGTTAGGTAAAGTGATTGTACCAATACCAGAAGATGGCTTTGGTGAAGTTGTTATTGAGACAACGAGCGGTATGATTGCAAAGCGCGCAGCAGGCTATGACAATGAGGTCATTGATTATGATTCGACCGTCCTTGTTGTTGAAGTGAAGGAAGGCACTCTTTTTGTAAGAGCCTATGAAAAAAAGTTTATATAAAGGAGAGATACAGTAATGTCAATGGAGATTTTAATTGTCTTGGGAATTGTAGCATTTATTTTAATCGCACTAGTGGCACTGTATGTAACAAAGTATCGTACAGCGGGTCCTGATGAGGCACTGATTGTGACAGGTAGCTATCTTGGCTCAAAAAATGTACATAAAGATGAGTCGGGAAACCGTATTAAAATTATTCGTGGGGGCGGTACATTTGTCTTCCCAATTTTCCAGCAAGCACAACCATTAAGCCTATTATCAAGTAAGTTAGAAGTGACAACGCCTGAAGTTTATACAGAGCAAGGTGTTCCCGTAATGGCGGATGGTACAGCGATTATTAAAATTGGTGGTTCCATTTCAGAAATCGCTACAGCGGCTGAACAGTTTTTAGGAAAGCAAAAGGCAGAACGTGAAGGGGAAGCACGTGAAGTATTAGAAGGACATTTACGTTCTATTTTAGGATCGATGACAGTTGAGGAAATTTATAAAAATCGAGATAAATTTTCGCAAGAGGTACAACGTGTAGCTTCTCAAGATTTAGCGAAGATGGGTCTTGTTATTGTGTCCTTTACAATTAAAGATGTGCGTGATAAAAATGGTTACCTTGATTCACTAGGGAAGCCAAGAATTGCACAAGTGAAACGTGATGCAGATATTGCAACTGCCGAGGCAGAAAAAGAAACGCGCATTAAACGAGCAGAAGCATCAAAAGAAGCGCAAAAAGCCGAGCTAGAACGGGCAACAGAAATTGCGGAAGCGGAAAAAGAAAATCAATTAAAAGTGGCGGAATTCCGTCGTGAACAAGATATAGCCAAAGCGCGTGCTGACCAAGCTTATGAATTAGAAACGGCACGTGCGAAGCAGGAAGTAACGGAGCAAGAAATGCAAATTCGCATTATTGAACGTCAAAAGCAAATTGAATTAGAAGAAAAAGAGATTCTACGTCGTGAAAAGCAATATGATTCAGAAGTGAAGAAAAAGGCAGATGCCGACCGCTATGCAGTTGAGCAAAATGCAGAGGCAGAAAAAATGCGTGAGCTTGCACAGGCAGATGCGGAAAAATATCGTATTGAGTCGTTAGCAAAAGCGGAAGCAGAGAAAATACGTTTAGATGGTATTGCGAAAGCGGATGCTGAGCGTGCGCAAGGTGAAACAGATGCCGATATTATTCGTCTTCGTGGTCTAGCGGAAGCGGAAGCAAAACGTAAAATTGCGGAAGCCTTTGAATACTACGGTCAAGCAGCTGTCCTTGATATGGTTGTACGCATGATGCCTGAGTATGCAAAAGAGCTTGCAAGTCCACTTGGCAATATTGACAAAATTACAGTTGTTGACACGGGTGGTGGAGAAGGAGGCAGTGGCGCGAACAAGGTCACTTCTTATGCAACGAATTTAATGTCAACCTTGCAAGAAACATTAAAGGAAACTTCCGGTATTGATATGAAGGAGTTAATCGAAAGCTATGCGGGCAAGCATACATTGCGTCCAGAGCTTGAGCGTATTGCAACGGAGCTAGTGAAAAAGCCAGAGCCTGTTGTGACGACAGAACAAGTAAAAGAAACCGTCGAACAATAAAATAGTAAGAAAAGCTACCTAAAACTTCGGGATTAGGTAGCTTTTTTATGCTAAGTGGAACTTTTAATGGCGATGGATGAAGTAATAGTGGCGCAAAGCCAATTACTATTAGCGGCGAATCTCGTTACCCAATAGTACCGATGCTTATGTCCATTCGCTCGCAAGCATGCCGTAAACGACGTGATCCACATAGTGATCGTATAGCCATTCTGCCGCGCGAATTGTTCCTTCCGTTTTAAAACCAAGTCGCTCCGGAATCGCGCGACTTTTTGTATTGCCAACAGCAACACGGATTTCCACTTTGTTTAACTGGAGCTCGACAAAAGCATACTGTAATAGCGCTTGTACTGTTGTCGTCATAATGCCGTGCCCTTGAGCATCTGCACTAAGCCAATAGCCAATGGCTGCAATTTTATTTGCATGATTAATCGTATTAAAACCCGCAATGCCTACAATTTTATCGCGGAAAATAAGCACAAAGGACATACTACTTTTTGCTTCATAGCCAGCAATACAGCCTTCTATATAGCCTTTTGTATCCGCTAGTTCCTTTGTGAAATCTAACCATGGTAACCATTCCCGTAAATATGCTCTCGATGTATCTGTTAGTGCGAAAACCGTTTCTGCATCATCTAGCGTGATGGTTCTTAACATTAGTTCGTGATTGATTGTAATCTGCATTGGTTTTGTAGCCCTCCGTTTCCGTAGTTTATTTCAAGGCATTATGCATAAAGCCCTTCATTTCTTGACTTAATGTTGTGAGTTCGTCAATAATTTCACTAAAATCTTGGACAAGTTGTGCTTGTTCATTAGTTGCGTCGGAGATTTGACCCATGTTTTTCTTTAAATTATCAAGATTTCTAGTAATATTGCGCAGAGAAGCTTC
This sequence comes from Lysinibacillus sp. FSL M8-0337, assembly GCF_038593855.1. NCBI lineage: Bacteria > Bacillati > Bacillota > Bacilli > Caryophanales > Bacillaceae > Lysinibacillus > Lysinibacillus sp. FSL M8-0337. The sequence goes on from NZ_CP151996.1 coordinate 1,516,226, forward strand.
AATATTTTCCGTGGCACTTGACGTTTCAAAAGAAAGTTTTCTAACTTCCTGTGCTACGATATTAAAACCAGCTCCATGCTGACCCGCACGTGCAGCTTCAATCGAGGCATTTAAGCCAAGTAAATTTGTCTGTTGAGAAATGTTTTTTATTAAATCTGTGACATCATTTGTTTTTTCAGAATCTTCTAGGGCATGTTGTGCCTGTTTATTAATTTCCTCACTCGTGGCAGCTAACTCCTCCGAATGAGAGGCGATGTTATGTACTTTATCTTGAAGGTTATAGACGATACTATCCATTGTATTCATATAATGTTCGAGTTTTAGCTCATTATCGATAGGAAGTCCAAACGCTAGAGCGCCGATCACTTTGCCATTTTCTCGAATTGGGAATGCAAAGGCGTTAATGGCAATGCCATATACATCCTCGGGTATGATGACATCTGCATTTTTTCCAGTAAAGGCGATGTAAACATTTTGATCATTTGCATTTACTTGTTGCCCATCTACATAACCTGAGTCAACACGTTTGCCTGCTAAATATTTTACAACTGTTTCACTTTCTTTATCAACGACAGCTACAATGGCTTCTTCTTTTAATGCAAGATGGATATAGTGCGCTGATTGTGCTAAAGCTTCGATTATTTTCATGAAATACCTCCAAATTGTAGAATAACAGTCATTATATTACTCACTGTAGCATATTAATGCCGAATTCAACATAGCAAAAACATGCATTTAACATTAAATTACTGTTCTTACTACTAAATGGATTACTTAGAGAAAATAGAAAGACTACCATTTAGCAATCTATAGAATTGTCAAATAAAAATGGTGGAAAATATAAAGATGATTTTTGTTTTTGTCTATTTTTTGACAATTTACAATGTATTTTAGAGAATATTGTATTAGAATAATAGATAGATGGACTCGTAAATGGAAGGAGATTGAAATGGATTATATAGAGAAAGGAACAAAGGCATTCCACAAAGCAAATTGGGCTTAATTTTTAGCTGGATTTATTACCTTTGCGAATTTATACGTTTCGCAGCCATTGTTACCGACATTTGCAGAGGAATTTCATGTCTCGCCAGCAGTTGCGAGTTTGTCACTATCGGTGACTACATTGGCACTGTCAATTAGTATGATCATTGTCGGCTCATTCTCTGAGGCGTGGGGAAGAAAGTCATTAATGACGCTTTCGATATTTGCCGCATCCATTTTGACGTTAGCACTCGCTTTTTCACCGAATTTTGAAACAATATTAGTATTGCGTGTTATTCAAGGTGTAGTGTTTGCAGGCTTACCAGCAATTGCGATGGCTTATTTAGGAGAGGAAATGAACCCATCTAGCCTTGGTATTGCAATGGGACTTTACATAAGTGGTAATTCTGTAGGTGGTCTTAGTGGACGTGTCATTATTGGTACATTAACAGATCTTTATAACTGGCAGGTTGGTATGATTGTACTTGGTGTTATTAGTTTAATCATTAGTGTGTTATTTGTCTGGATGCTACCGAACTCGCAGCATTTTTCGGCACGGCCGTTACAAATAAAAGCTTTAACCAAATCACTTATGCAGCATTTAAAGGATCCATCCATGCAGTGCTTGTTTGCTATTAGCTTTGTGCTAATGGGAAGCTTTGTGACACTTTACAATTATATTGGTTTTAAATTAATGGCACCTCCCTATCATTTGAGTGCCACAATTGTCGGTTGGATATTTGTAATTTATTTAGTCGGGACATTTAGCTCCGCGTGGTTTGGCAGTTTAGCTGATCGTTTTGGGCGACAAAAAATGTTATTGTTAGCCATTGCAATTATGCTTGCTGGTGCCATTATTACTTTACAAGGTCTACTACTATTAAAAATAGTAGGGATTACAGTGTTTACCTTTGGCTTTTTTGCAGCCCATTCAATCGCAAGTGGATGGGTGAGCAAACGAGCTACTCATGATAAAGCACAAGCATCTTCTTTATATTTATTTTTCTACTATTTTGGCTCTAGTGTCGGTGGGACGGTAGGGGGCATATTTTGGATGCATTTTGGTTGGTTTGGTGTGGTTGCAATGATCACGATCTTTTTAGTCATTGCTTGTGGGCTAACATTTGTTTTAAAAAGCATTATTGCCAAACAACGGTTCCTTACTGGGCATTAGATTGAGGTGCTAAGTTAGTTTTACAACTAGGCATTAATAAAAGCGAGCAAAGAAAAAGTGTTAGATTGATTGTCGTCAATCTAACACTTTTTAGGTGTTAACCCATAATATTATAGCCTGCGTCAATATAGATTGTTTCGCCTGTTACACCACGTGATAAGTGAGATAACATCACGATTGTCATATCAGCTACTTCATCTTGTTGAACATTACGTTTTAACGGTGCTGTCTCTTCAATTTTGTGTAAAATTGTATTAAATGAAGGAACACCTTTCGCAGCAAGTGTACGAATAGCACCTGCAGATATTGCATTGACACGGATATTGTCTTGACCAATATCAGCAGCAAGGTAGCGCATAGATGCTTCTAATGCAGCTTTGGCAACACCCATTACGTTGTAGCCATCAAGTACACGTTCTGCACCTAGGTAACTCATTGTTACAATAGAGCCGCCTTCTGTCATGTATGGATGTGCTGCTTTTGCTGTTGAAATAAGGGAATAGGCGCTTGTATCTTGGGCAAATGCATAGCCATCACGAGTTGTTTCTAAAAAGCGATTGTGTAAATCTTCTGCATTGGCAAATGCTACTGAGTGCACAATACCGTGGATAACGCCAACTTTTGAACCGATTTCATCGAATGCTGCTTTTGTGCTTTCATCACTGTTCACATCGCATTGCACAACAAGAGCATCTGCATGCCCATAGTTTTCAAGTTGTTTTTGTAATTTTTTTAAAGAACGTTCCTGACGATACGTGAAAATCACGTTTGCCCCTACATCAAATAAACGTTTAGCAATCCCCCAAGCAATACTGCGATCGTTTGCAACGCCCATTACGACAATATTTTTATCTTTTAATTGTAATAAATTATCCATCATTTATAAGAATCCCCTTTACGAAATAATATCTGTTATTAGTACCAACTACTAAAATCTTATCATACATAAATTATGGTTGCAATAACAAGATGAAAAGGGCATAAAATTGATTTCAATGCGCTCTTCAATTCTAGGAAACATTGAGTTTGTTAATGACATATGCATAAAAAAAGGCACCCTTTATTGGATGCCTTTTTAGTAAGGTATAGACTATTCGAATTTTAAAGAGTCGCCGTCAAAAGGTTCGTCAGCCACTTTGATAGAATCAGTTGGGCAACCTTCAAAAGCATCTTGCATGTCTTCTAATAGATCTTCTGGAACTTCAGCAGTTCCCATGTTATCATCTAAAATAACGAAGGCAATTCCTTCATCATCATAATCATAAATATCTGGTGCTGCGGCTCCGCATGCGCCACAAGCGATGCATGTATCTTTATCAACAATTGTGTATTTAGCCATTTCTTTCTCTCCTTTTACGATGTTCCTACAAAGCTTCATACTCATTTTAAAGATGTTTAACTGACATTTCAACCTAATACTATTAAATTGGAGGAATTTGCTTCAATGTTTTATCAAATTTTATTGCAAATCTTTCAAAAACTAAATAACGAACGTACCGTTTCAGCGGCCTATCATATCCTTAGAGGAAAGCGTTCAGGCCAGACCATTCAAGATGTTGGACTGTTTCAGTTACATAACTATTTTGGATTACTCCCAAAGCTGCCTCGTGCGATATTTGATGAAGCTGTTTCTACCTTTTTGCAATATAGTTGGTTAATTATGCAGGAATCAGGTCACTATTCCATGAAAAAGCTAGGTTTACAGCGAGCAGCGCAAACACCATCTTTTTTATTTGACGGTTGGCATTATCGAGGAAATGAACAGGTGTTTTTTGCACGGCTTTCCTTAGTTGTACAAAGTTTGTCCTATCAAAAAGAGGGGATTCGGTCATTTTCACCTATAAGTAAAGATACACAAGTACAATCATGGGTACGTGCTTTTTTACAAGACCAGCAGTATCAATCAGGGCATTTGCAACAGCAATTACTAGATGAATGCTTGCGTGTGTTCGCAACACTAGCCGTTTCTGAAAGCAATAAGCAACTTGCTCTTTATCGATTGAGTGGCTATAGTTTACCAGGTTGGACATGGCAGCAACTTTCCAGTGAACGCAAAGAAACGGTACTTGATAGTCAATTAGCATTTATTGAGTTACTACATACACTATTGAATGAAGTGCATGCAACAAACAACTACCCGTTGCTTGGCAAAATAGCAGAAGAATTGCGAGTAAAGGCATTGTTGACAGATTCGACACAGCAAACTGCCTATTTATATGACCAAGGGTATTCAATTGAGCAAATTGTACAAATTAGAAAGTTGAAACAAAGTACAATTGAAGATCATTTAGTTGAAATAGCAATGAACGAACCGAACTTTTCGATTGGTCCGTTCGTCTCTTATGAGGAAGCGGAAAAAGTTTGGCAGGCTTCCAAGCAATATCAAACAAAGAAATTAAAGGCATTGCATGAAGTGGTCAATGACTTGAGTTATTTCCAGCTCAGACTTGTCCTCGCGAAAGGAGAAGTATAATGGAACTAGAGCAAACATTAGCAAAATATTTCGGTTATTCCACCTTTCGGCCAGGTCAAAAAGAGGTAATTGAAGCAATTCTTAGCGGGAAAGATGTCATTGCGTTATTGCCAACTGGTATGGGTAAGTCATTGTGCTATCAGTTGCCCGCTTATTTATTGCAAAAACCAGTGTTAATAGTGTCTCCGTTATTGTCTTTAATGCAAGATCAAGTAGAGCAACTGAAGCGATTTGGTGAAAAAAGAGTAGTAGCATTAAATTCATTTTTAACAGTAGAAGAAAAACGATATGCACTCCATTTTTTAGAACAGTATCGCTTTATTTTCACATCGCCAGAGATGCTGTTACAACAACAGGTGCAGGAGAAGTTAGCAAATATGACGTTAAGTCTTATCGTTGTGGATGAAGCACATTGTATCTCGCAGTGGGGATTTGATTTTCGTCCGGATTATTTGCGCATCGGCGACTGGTTTTCACAAGGTAATCGTCCTCCTGTATTAGCGTTGTCTGCGACTGCAACTGAAAAAGTAGTAAAAGATATTCATGCTACACTATCACTGCATGCACCGTTTGAATTTATGTATAATGTTGATCGTCCAAATATTCACCTCGGACGTGTTCTTTTCGAGGATAGGGCCGATAAAGCAAGATGGATAGTGGAACATGTAAAAAAAACAGCTGGACCAGGTATTTTATATTTGTCATCACGCAAGCGTGCTGAGCAATATTGTGAACTGTTTATGCAAGCGGGTTTGCGAGCTGCCGCTTATCATGCAGGCTATAGCGCGGAGGACCGTCAATTTATTCAACAGCAGTTTATCGATGGAGAGTTAGATTGGATTGTGGCGACCAATGCGTTTGGCATGGGCATCAATAAGGGAGATATTCGACAGGTGATACATGAAACAATGCCTGCCAATGTCGCGAATTATATGCAAGAAATTGGGCGCGCAGGTCGTGATGGTAAACCTGCACTTGCGATTTTACTTTACAGCGATGGTGACGAGGAACTGGCGAAATTTGTAGTAACAGGAGATTTACCGTCATCTAGTCATGTCGATCGCTATCAAGAACTTGTATGGCAGCGTATTGCCCCCTCTCAAATGTTAAAAAATGGTGAGTTGAGTGAAACAGCCTTTCGTGTGCTAGATTACTGGCTCCATCAGGAATCTGAAGAACGAGTAAAAGCACGACTTCATCATTTCGCACTTGAAAAATATCAGGCAGTAGATGAAATGTTAAAAATTACAAAGACAAAAAATTGTATACGTGAGCAGCTTGTCGGGTATTTTGGGCAAAAATTGCAGAAAAAACCTGAAAACTGTTGTGAAAATTGTGGAATCCATTATGATGAAATCAATACAGTACGCATGAAGGAAGAGAAGAGAGTAGAAATGATGGCGTGGGAAAGTCGATTAAAACAGCTTTTAATAAGCGACTAGACTAAACTTACGGTCATTTACTTTTTTCGCAAAATTCGTCATAATAGAATGATAGAAGAATGCGTAGCAAGGTTGGAGGAAAGTCGAATGAGTAAAGAAGACTATCGTGATAAAATCGAAGAACATCGTCAGTCATTTGAAGAAGAACAACAAGAACAGCAAAATCTATCTAGAGTTTCAAGAATGAATAAAAATGGAAGTAATAACAAAAAGCCGAAAAATACAAAACAACGTAAATTTCCTTTAATGACGATTCTTTTTGTTACATTTATCTTAATTCCATTAACTATATTAATTTATTTTGTGCAATTCTATGATCCTGGTAAAACGATTGAAGAAGCTGAAAAAGATACGATGGATGCTGTAGTAGAAATTGATAAAACTGATGGAAAAGCGGAAGCTTCTACATCAGCGGATAAAGAAAAAGATGATAAGGCAAATGAACAAGCAAAAGAACAAGCGCAAAAAGATGCTGAAAAGCTAGCTGCACAACAAAAAGCTGCTGAAGAAACAAAGAAGACAGAAGAAGCGAAAAAGGCTGAAGAGGCGAAAAAAGCAGAAGAAGCGAAGAAAGCACAGCAACAGGCAGAGGCAGCGAAAAAGGCTGAAGAAGCGAAAAAAGCTGAGCAAGCACGTAAAGCAGAACAAGAAAAGCAAAATGCGACACAAGTAAAAACACATACAGTTAAACCTAATGAAAATCTATATCGTATTGCATTGAATCACTACGGTGATGGTAGTGAAGCAACGCTAGCGAAAATTCGAGCTGCGAACGGTATGACGTCTGACACGGTAATTGTTGGGCAAGTCATTAAACTACCATAAGAAAAACGGTGTCATTCTTTGGCAACGATGTTTTTCTAGTATAAAATAAAGGACAAACGTCAACACCAACATAAGGTTGAGGCAAACGTCTAATTAGCAAAAAGGCGATTCTATAGCGTATTGAATCGCCTTTTTGCTATCGTAAGGAGAAGTGAGGGAATGCTATATATTGGACTATTTCTTTTAATAGTTATCGCCTTCCTACTCTACATGTGGAAGGTCGCGCACGAAAATAATGTGTTGCACCATCGATTATCACTTAAAGGTCAACCAGAAAAGATTCGGCTATTTTTTATTTCAGATACGCATTTACGGAAAATTAATCGCCCAATGATTGAACGATTAGAAAGTACATTTGATGCGGTCATTATCGGTGGAGATTTTGCAGATGGACGCACGCCAATTCAGCGTATTCATGAAAATCTCGATTTATTGACACCGTTAGGCCCTACTTATTTTGTATGGGGAAATAATGATAGAGAAGTGGGTGAGGAGCGACTTCGAGCTATATTACAACAGCATGGTGTAAAGATTATCGCCAATGATGCTGTGTTATTGCCTAATAAGAACCGCTTTTGGATAAGTGCTATTGAAGATACTTCGACAATGAAATATAGTTTTGATGCTGCTTTTGAAAAAGTGGGTGAGGAGGATTTAGTCGTTTTTATTTCACATAATCCAGGTGTCTTTGCCCGAGTAAGAGCAAAATTTAGAGCTGACTTAATGATTGGTGGACATTTACATGGTGGGCAAATACGAGTTGGTCCATATGGGGTGCATCCACTAGGCTCCTATCGACAACGAGAAGGTATTATGACGCTCGTAAGTAATGGCTATGGTACAACTTTATTGCCATTTCGTTTAGGAGCGAAACCAGAGTGTCATATTATTGACATTGATATTTCGGATAAATAAACAACCAAAAATGTATAGAAGGCGTATAATGGAAACGATAGTTGATTTTGAAATCATTATGTAGATACCCTAAAGGGAGTTCATCTGCAACAGTTAAGCATCTGTGTTTAATAGATGCCAATTTGATAGGAGTGTCAAACAATGCAACAAGTCGATGCAATTATTGTTGGAGGAGGCCCTTGTGGTTTAGCCGCAGCAATATCTTTGCAAAAAATTGGTTTACAACCGATTGTAATTGAAAAAGGAAATATCGTAAACGCTATTTACAATTATCCTACACATCAAACTTTTTTTAGTACGAGTGAACGTTTAGCGATTGGTGATGTACCATTTATTATTGAAGGACGGAAGCCAAAGCGAAATCAGGCACTTGTTTATTATCGTGAAGTAGTGCGCTTGAAAAATATTCAAGTAAACCGTTTTGAAAAAGTCGAAAGTGTTGTTAAATCAGGGGAATTATTTACTGTTACGACGGATAAGGATGTATATGGAACACCCTATGTGGTCATTGCAACGGGTTACTATGATCATCCTAACTATATGGATATTCCGGGCGAGGAATTACCTAAAGTTCACCATTATTTTAAAGAAGGTCATGAATTTTTTGATACAGATGTCCTTGTGATTGGTGGCAAAAATTCAGCAGTAGATGCAGCTTTAGAATTAAACAAAGCGGGCGCTCGCGTCACAGTTGTTTATCGAGGTAGCGAGTATTCACCAAGCATTAAGCCATGGGTCTTACCAGAATTTGAAGGTGTTGTGCGCAATGGAGAAGTCACAATGCATTTTAATACAATTGTGAAGGAAATCCGTGAACATGAAGTCATCATCAATATTGATGGTCGTGAAGAAATGATAAAAAACGACTTTGTCTTTGCTATGACAGGCTATCATCCAGACCATTCATTTATCCGTGCGATGGGAGTTACAATTGACGAAGAAACTGGTCGACCATTTTGTCACCCAGAAACAATGGAAACCAATGTAGCTGGGTTATTTATTGCTGGGGTTATTGCAGCAGGAAATAATGCCAATGAAATTTTTATAGAAAACGGCCGTTTCCATGGGGATTGTATTGCTCAAGCTATTGCGGACAGAAAGGTATAAAAGAAAAGGAAGCTGTATAGGCATGCACTGCTTATACAGCTTCTTTTAAACTGTATAAGGAGGGGAATAATGGCTTGGCTTTATTGGCTATTTAGTTATGGTGTTGGAAACTTTTTGACGGCTTATTTCGTTGGGAAAATGTATGGTGTCAATTTACAACAAGAACGCAGTAAAAATCTAGGAGCCAGAAATGCAGGGAGTGTAATTGGCAAGGCTGCATTTATGTGGACATTTTTAGGGGATGCATTAAAAGGTGTACTTGTTGTCACAGTAGGCTATTTCTGGCATTTGGAACAATGGGTAATTATGGCTGGAGCCTGTTTCGTGATTCTTGGTCATTTATATCCGATTTGGCTAAAATTTAATGGCGGTAAGGGGGTTGCAACGTTTATTGGTGTTGGACTTGCCCTATCTCCATCTTTATTTTCAATGATGATTGTCGGTACAGCTATTGTGCTTGGTATAACAAGAAGTTTAACACTTGGCATGTTAGGTGGCTTTGTATTTTACATTGGCGCAATTGTACTGACAGGACATTTACAGTTATACATACCGATACTTGTTGCCATTATGTGTATGCTATTGAAGCATTCATCCAATATAAAGGAGTCATTGAGAAGAGGGAAGTGAAATTATGTACTGGTGTAAAGTCGCACAGACAGAAAAGGAATTTGATGCAATCGCGCAGTTGAATTATGAAACTTTTGTTGAGGAAATTCCACAACATGAACCCAATGCGCTGAAAAGAAAAGTCGATCGTTTCCATGATGAAAATACGTATTTAGTGGTATATAAAGGTACTGAGCTGATCGGTATGTTAGCCTTTCGAGATCAGCGGCCGTTTTCAATCGACGAAAAAATCGGTGAAGTGGAGCAATTTTTACCAAAGGAGATTTGTACAAAGCTTTGTGAAATTCGCTTACTGGCAGTGAAAAAGCCTTACCGCTCAGGTCGAGTACTAATCAGATTAACACAAGCATTAAATGCTTTTGCGTATGAAAAGGGGTACTCAGCAGCTGTTATCTCAGGTACTACTCGTGAGGAAAAGATGTATAAACAAATGGGCTTTAGCCAATTTGCACCTGCGGTAGGAACAACAGAAGCACGGTTTTTACCAATGGTTTTAACTAGGCAACAATTTGAACAGTCGTTACAACAAAAACTTGCACAGGAAAGTTATACATTTTACCCAGGACCAGTGAAACAGCTAGGACCTATTGTGTATTCTGATATGTCGCACAGGTCACAAGCCTTTCAATCGCTCTATGCACGTATGCGAAGCAAGTTGCTTGAATTATCTGGGGCTAAACAAGTCGCTACAATCGTTGGATCAGGGACGCTAGCAAATGAAGTAATGCTTGGACAACTCAAGGCTCAGCAAGCAGGGCGTGGACTTATTTTAACAAATGGCGAATTTGGAGAACGTCTTCATCAGCAGGCAAAACGCTGGTTATTGGATTTTGATGTGGTTACGCAAGCGTGGGGAAGTGCATTTGACATACAGGCGGTGGAGGATTTATTACAAACAGGGGCTTATCAGTGGCTACTGATGGTGCACGGAGAAACGTCAACAGGTGCTTGCAATGATTTACATGGGATGAAACAGTTGGCTAAGCGCTATAATATAAAACTTTGTGTTGATTGTATTAGCTCTTTTGGCGCTATGCCGTTTTTATTGGACGATTGTTACTTAGCGACAGCGGTGAGTGGTAAAGCTATTGGGGCACTGAGTGGCTTGGCCTTTGTGTTTTCACAAGAACTTGAAGAGCCTGTAACAGCGTTGCCTGCTTATTTAGATTTAACCAATTATCAACATGGAACGATTCCGTATACACTACCAGCAGCACTTGTTGGGAATGTAGTGGAAGCCTTACAAGCCTATCCAGCACGTTATCATCAACTACAGCAGCGCTATGAAGCATTATTGCAGTTGCCTTTTATGCATTATCGTTTACCGATTACAGCGTATCCAATGATCATCACTATACAATGTCCAAATGGCTTAACCAAGCTAGCAACAGATTTAAAATTAAACGGGTTATTTGTGCATGCAGATAGTGCCTATTTACAGCAGCGAAATTTCATACAGTTATCCGTGATTCAACCTGATTTTGAGTTAGCCTATAGTCGCTTACAAAATCTGTTAACTTTTTATAAGCAAACAGTGGATTTATAAGTGACATCTCTAATAACTATAAACTGCCCCCAATTGTTAGGTGGTGTCTAACAATTGGGGGCAGTAGTATTACTGGAAAAATTCTTTTAAGTCTAAAGGATTTCCTGCTGTATTTAGACCGATAAGTAATTTTAGGCGTGCTTTTTGTCCATTAATGCCTGTGGCGAAAATTGCGCCTAAGTCTTCAAGCATTTTACCACCACCAATGTAGCCATATACGCCTTCTGCGATGCCATTGAAGCATCTAGAAACTAGAACGACCGGAATACCTCGTTCCAATAGACTTTCGATGCCTTTTACAACTGTTGGTGGTACATTGCCTTGTCCAAGTCCTTCAAGTACAACACCATCATATTGGCAGGCAAGGACAACATCGAGTAAATCAACTTCCATACCCGCATATACTTTTAGCATCGCTACTCGTTTTGTTAAGCTTTGTACATCTACGTATTGGCGACGAATCGGGGCATGATGAAACAGAATACGTGTTTTTGTAATAAGTCCGACTGGGCCATATTGTGGAGATTGAAATGTATTAACTGAGCTCGTGCTCGTTTTAGTTGTGTTGACAGCCAAATGGACTTCGTCGTTCATCACAACTAGCACACCTTTGTCTTTTGCTTCGGCATCTATCGCTACACGAACAGCTTCCACTAAGTTGTATATGCCGTCAGCACCTAGCTCATTGGAGGAGCGCATAGCACCTGTTAAGACTATTGGAATGGATAGATTGGTTGTTAACTCTAAAAAATAGGCAGTTTCTTCTAATGTATCTGTGCCGTGTGTAATAACCACACCATCGAATTGTTCTGTTGAAGTTTTTTCCATAATTAAGTTACGTAAATGAAGCATTTCATTTGGTGTTATATGTGGTGAAGGAAGATTAAACGCCTCCACTTCTTTTATAGTTGCCAGTGTATCAAGTTTTTTACTCTCTTTTATAAGTGGATTTTCTTTATTGGGCATCACCGCACCTTCATCACTCATTGCCATGGAAATTGTGCCACCCGTATGAATTAATAAAATTGTTTTTTTCATAAAAAATATATCTCCTTTTAAAAAGTTTTTTTGTCATTACATGGTATAATGATATCAGTCTATTGTTGAAAGGAGCCGGCAACATGATCATCCTTTTATCAGCTGCCATTGCTCCCGGTCTAGCGCTTTTTAGTTACTTCTATTTGCGCAATCAAATGGCAACGGAGCCAAGAAGAACTTTACTTCAAACGTTTTTGTATGGTGCTTTTCTAACTTTCCCTATCTTGTTTTTACAATATGTATTAACGGAGGAGGGAGTTTTTCGATATCTTTATTTACAAGATGTCCTTTTTTCAAGTGTCATTGAAGAGTTTTTTAAATGGTTTGTTCTGTTAATAGCTATTTACAATCATGTGGAATTTGATGATCCTTATGATGGTATATTGTACGGTGCAAGTATATCTCTTGGGTTTGCTACGATAGAAAATGTATTATACTTATTTTCTTTCGGTTTGAACACGGCCTTTATGCGCGCGTTATTACCTGTATCTAGTCACGCTCTGTTCGGTGTAGTAATGGGTTATTACTATGGACGTGCTAAATTTTCCAAAAATGCAAAGACAAAAGAAATGATTGCTATGGCCATTTGCGCACCGGTAGTATTACACATTTTATACAATACAATATTATCATTTAAAGGGCATTGGGTATATTTAATGATACCGTTTATGTTATTTTTATGGTGGTTTGGCTTACGTAAAGTAAAGTTAGCGCACTATCATCTTGTCCAACATTTGCATATGCATAAAAAAATATAAAAACGTAGAAATCTATAACGATTTCTACGTTTTTTTCTTTTTTATCAATGTATAAAAAGTGTCGTTTGTTTCAAGCTATAAAAAAAAGGAGTGATGATTGTGCGTTTATTAAGCATACTTTTTGCTTTCCTATTTGCGATTAGTATAGTCTCGATTCCGCAAAATGACGCCATCGCGTTTAGCGATCAACAGATTGCTCGTGGTGCTTATGGAGATGACGTGATTGAGCTGCAAGCTAGACTACAATACTTAGGATTTTATAAAAGTAAAATTGATGGGAAATTTGGCTACAACACGTATTGGGCACTGCGAAATTTCCAAGAAAAATATGGCTTGCCGATTGATGGAATAGCGGGGGCAAAGACGAAAAAAGCGTTAGCTGGCTATTCAGATTATGATGAGAATTGGGTAAAAGCGCAATTAAAAGCAGGCAATCAATTTACCTATTATGGTGGTGTGCCTCTTGATCAACAGGTGAAAAATAGTGGTGGAGGCAGTACAGCAAATAGTGGTGATAGCAGTGGTAGCAGCAATAGTAATGGTACCGATACACAAATTCCACCAAAGTATACAGAGCGAGATTTACAGCTAATCGCTAATGCCGTTTACGGAGAAGCGAGGGGAGAACCTTATGAGGGGCAAGTTGCTGTAGCAGCAGTTATTTTAAATCGACTAGAAAGCCCTGATTTCCCTAATACAATATCAGGTATTATATTCCAACCATTAGCATTTACAGCAGTAGCAGATGGACAAATTTGGCTAGAACCGAACCAACGTGCAAAGGAAGCGGTCATTGATGCTATGAATGGCTGGGATCCATCGGAAAATGCACTTTATTACTTTAATCCAAAAACAGCAACAAGTAAGTGGATTTGGACGCGTCCTCAAATAAAACAAATAGGTGAGCATATTTTCTGTTCATAGAAAGGGGGAAAACAATTGAGAACAATGCTCGTTATTTTAACAATAGCAGTAATTGGTTTGGGTGCCTATAGCATTGATTTACATGGCGATAAAGAAAGTTTACAACGTACTGTACATGCGCAGTATACAGAAAAATTAACGGACGCTTCTGAAAAATTATCATACTTACAAAGAGCCGTTTCACAATCCTTATTATTTAAGGATGAACAGGCGATCGATAGTGAGTTAGATTCTATTTGGCGACTCAGCTCTGAAGTACGCTCTTCTATTGCGAATATTCCAATTGGGCAAGAACTTTCTAATCAGTGGCTAGGTTATTTGGGAAAAATAGGAGATGAAGCAAAGAAAACAGCAAAATCGGGGGATTATGAAGCATGGCGAGAAAAAATGCCACAAATTTCCACTAATTTACAAGCTTTATCTGACGAGTGGACGACAGCTACTGTTGATTACTACAAGCAAGATGGAAAAATGGATGTTTGGATGCGTCAAGTAGACAATAAAAATCCTAATACCTCTTTCGATAACATTCAAAAGACACTAAAAGATTATGGTGAAAGTGATTTCCCGCTTACTTTAAGTGAAGCCGATTGGCAAAAGAAAATAGAATTAAAAGCTTTACAAGATTCAGTTATTACGGAAAAAGAAGCATTGGAAAAAGTGAAATATTTATTCCCTCTTATTAAAGATGCTACATTTACTGTGACCAAAAGTAGTGATACCGCACCATATCCGTTTTATCACATACAGTTCCACCAAGGTATTCGCTTAGGCTATGTAGATTTAACTGAAAAAGGAGGACATTTACTGTCCTATTTAGTGGAACGTCCTGTGGATGAAGCAAAACTTTCCCAAGATGAAATTATTAAAAAAGCTGAAGAGCATTTAAAGCGATTGGAAATGAAAGATGTTGCTTATGTTGAAGCACGTGAAAATCATTTAGCATGGCATGTTACTTTTGCGCGCGTTCATCCTGGTGATAATGCATTAATCTATGCGGATGGCGTTCAGTTAAAAATTGCAAAAGATACTGGGGAATTACTTGGTGCCAATGCAATGGAATATATCCAAGAAGAATCAATTAAACCTCAAAAGGCTAATCCAATTGATTGGAAATCTTTCTTTGATGATAATGTGCGCGTGGAAGAAGTGAAAAATATTTATACGGATAATGGACAATTCGAGCAACGCCTTTGCTATGAAGTGATAGCCGTTCGAGATGAACAGACGCAAGAAACATTCCGTATTGTCATTGATGCTGAAAATCACAATGTTTTAAAAGTAGAATATTTAACCTAAGATAAAGAAAAAGCTCCCAGTTCATATAGCCAAAATTTACATCCCATGCGATAATGGAGGTATATATATTGTTCGGGGAGATGCTCATGGAAATAAAAATTGGAACACTATTACAACTAGAACCTACTTATACAGAACGTATAGAGAAATTCCGCTGTAAAGTAGTTGAACAAAAAGACAATATTCTTTATATTGACTATCCAACCAATGTAGTAACAAAGAAAACCGCTTTTTTAATAGATGGTTCAGAATTTAGGGCAACCTTTCGAACAGAGGATAAGCTTTCCTATGCATTCAATACAGAAGTAATAGGACGCAAGGCGGGCAATATACCGATGATTATGTTGCATTGCCCACAAGAAGATGAATTTATTAAAATTCAACGCCGTGAATATGTTCGTGTTGATACACCTGTTGATGTGGCAGTTCAATTTAATGAATTTAAGTATCAACTAGTAACAGCGGATATAAGTGCGGGTGGTATTGCACTGATTTTGAAAGGTGATGTAGCTTTTAAAGACGGGGATGATGTTAAGTTAACAATTGTCTTACCATTTGCCAATGGAGATGTTATTTATGTCGTAACAGAAGCTACTGTTGTTAAGATATTTGAAAAAGAAGATAAGACAATTGCTACCATTCAGTTAACAGATACGGATGATATTGATCAACAACATATCGTACGTTTCTGCTTCGAACGTCAGCTAGTAAATCGTCGTAAAGAATTAAATCCTTTTGATGATTAAAATCACAGTAGCCCTCTTGCAAATAGAGGGCTTTTTTTTGTTAGTGTGATACAATATGGTGTGAAAGAAAGTAGGGAAGCATAATGAACAAAAACATTCAAATTGCGATTGACGGACCTGCAGGAGCTGG
The DNA here is from genome assembly GCF_038593855.1 of Lysinibacillus sp. FSL M8-0337. Lineage (NCBI taxonomy): Bacteria > Bacillati > Bacillota > Bacilli > Caryophanales > Bacillaceae > Lysinibacillus > Lysinibacillus sp. FSL M8-0337. The sequence continues at coordinate 1,532,214 of NZ_CP151996.1, forward strand.
AAAAAGTACAATCGCGAAAATCGTTGCAGAATCACTAGGATTCACGTATATCGATACGGGTGCAATGTATCGAGCAGTTACGTATAAAGCTATGCAACAAAACATACATTTAGATGATGAAGCAAACTTAGCAGCAATGTTAGCAGTTAGCTCAATTGAATTAAAGCCATCTCCTCAAGGTCAACTTGTTTTTTTAGACGGCGAAAACGTATCAGATGCAATTCGCTCTAACGAAGTGACATCATCTGTTTCACAAGTAGCTGCACATGCCAAAGTGCGTGAATTGTTGGTCGCACAGCAGCAAAAACTTGCTGCAAATGGTGGTGTTGTGATGGATGGACGGGATATTGCTACGCATGTGTTAAAAAATGCTGAACTCAAAATCTTCATGTCTGCTACTGTAGAAGAACGTGCAAGACGTCGTTTTATTGACAATGAAAAAAGAGGGATAGCGTCTTCAATAGAAAAGCTCCAAGAAGAGATTGCTTTGCGCGACAAAATGGACAGTGAGCGCGAAGCATCGCCACTGATTCAAGCAGCGGATGCTATATTTTTAGACACAACGGAGCTATCAATTGATGCCGCAGCACAGGCCATTTTAAAATTAGCACAAGAAAAAATGGTATAAATCCTAAAATTTCAGACATTTTTTGAATTTAAAGGATTTATTTTTGTCTTTGTCTTCAATATCGAATAAAATAGTAAGGGAAGATGCGAAGGAGGGTTACATATGTCTGAAGAAATGAACTATGCAGAACAAACGTTTAACGAAGGTGATATCGTCAAAGGTATTGCAGAGCAGGTTGATGAAAAAGCGGTAACTGTTTCAATTCCAGGTGCACCGTTTGACGGTATCGTACCAATAAGTGAATTATCGAGCTTACACATTGAAAAAGCGTCTGACGCAATCTCCGTTGGGGATGAGTTAGAATTGATGATTACAAAAGTTGAAGAAGGAAACTATGTATTATCAAAACGTAAAGTAGATGCCTTAAAAGCATGGGATACACTAGAACAACAATTTGCTGCTGAGGAAGTTTTCGAAGCGGAAGTAAAGGATATTGTTAAAGGTGGTCTTGTTGTTGATTTAGGAGTACGTGGCTTCGTTCCGGCATCCTTAGTAGAAGATTATTTTGTTGATGATTTTGAAGATTATAAAGGAAAAGTATTAAACTTTAAAATTGTTGAGCTAGATAAAGAAAAAAATCGCTTAATTTTATCACATCGAGCTGTAGTTGAATCTGAGAAAGCATCTCAGAAGAAAAATGTCATTAACCAAATTAAAGCTGGGGATGTATTAGACGGTAAAGTGCAACGGATAGCATCGTTTGGTGCATTTATTGACCTTGGTGGTATCGATGGGCTTGTCCATATCTCACAAGTATCACATGAGCATGTAAGTGATGTCAGTGAGGTTTTATCAGAAGGACAAGAAGTGAAAGTGAAAGTTCTTTCGGTAGATCCAGAGAATGAGCGTATCTCATTATCCATTAAGGAAACAATTCCTGGACCTTGGTCGAATATTGAAGAGCGTGCAGCGAAAGGCACAGTACTTGTAGGGAAAGTCAAACGCCTTACGTCCTTTGGTGCTTTTGTAGAAGTGTTCCCAGGTGTGGAAGGCTTAGTGCATATATCGCAAATTGCACACAAACATATTAACACACCACATGAAGCGTTAAAAGAAGCGCAAGAGGTACAGGTGAAGGTGCTGGATGTTAACGTTGACGAAGGTCGTCTAGCATTAAGTATAAAAGATTTATTGGAAAATCCAGAGGCTGAAGAAGTAATCGATTATGAATTACCAGAAGAAAACACAGGTTTCTCTCTTGGTGATGTCATCGGTGATCAACTGAAAAATTTTAAATAGTTATGATATGCGAGGATATGATGTTGTATCCTCGCTTTCGTCTGTCAAAAATAGGCTAATGAAGCCGCATAAAATTTAAATATGCAAGCCCCATCACTGCGCTATTAGTGGGTGAGTAAGTGCTTCTATCTATGGCATCTGCCTGCGAAATGAGTGAAGTTATATCTATCTCGCTGCTACCAGAAGCCTATTTGGTGGGGCTATCCTAGTTTACATGTTTTGTTGCCGATTCGGTGATACTAAAGCGGGATTGCACGAGCGCAAAAAGAAAATAAGGGAAAACTAAAAATAGTTGAATGATACGCGTAATAAAGAGCACGCTGGTACGAAAAACAACGATTATGTCGAGCAGAAAGGTAAAAAGTACTCTCCTTGATGGATATGTTATGATATAATGGCATTTTTCGTGTATAATAGCGAAAGATAAGAAGTTGGAAGGATGAAGTACAGATGACGAAACCAGTAGTAGCCATCGTAGGTCGTCCGAACGTAGGTAAGTCGACGATTTTTAATCGTATCGTTGGAGAACGTGTCTCGATTGTAGAAGATATTCCGGGAGTAACACGTGACCGTATTTATAGTTCGGCAGAGTGGTTAACACATGATTTTAATATTATTGATACAGGTGGTATCGAAATTGGAGACGAACCGTTTTTAGAACAAATTCGTCAACAAGCAGAGATCGCTATTGAAGAAGCAGACGTTATTATATTTATGACGAATGGCCGTGAAGGCGTAACAGCAGCAGATGAACAAGTTGCAAAAATTTTATACAAAACAAAAAAGCCTGTCGTTCTTGCTGTTAACAAAATTGATAATCCGGACATGCGTGAAATGATTTATGATTTTTACGCACTTGGCTTTGGTGAACCTTGGCCAATTTCAGGCTCTCATGGCTTAGGCTTAGGGGATTTATTAGATGAGTGTGCAAAACACTTCCCTCAAGAGGATGAAAACCAATATGGCGATGACGTAATTAAATTTTCTTTAATTGGCCGTCCAAATGTCGGGAAATCATCACTCGTCAATGCCTTTTTAGGTCAAGAACGCGTTATTGTCAGCAACATTGCAGGTACAACGCGAGATGCAATTGATACACCTTACGAATATGATGGGCATGAATACGTCATTATTGATACAGCCGGTATGCGTAAAAAAGGAAAAGTGTACGAAACGACAGAAAAATATTCTGTGTTGCGTGCGCTACGTGCCATTGAACGCTCTGACGTTGTATTAGTTGTTCTGAATGCTGAAGAGGGCATTCAGGAACAGGATAAAAAAATTGCAGGCTATGCACATGAGGCTGGAAAAGCAATTGTTATTGTCGTTAACAAATGGGATGCGATTGAAAAAGACGAAAAAACAATGAATGTTTTTACTCAGCAAATCCGTGAGCACTTTTTATTCTTAGACTATGCTCCAATTATTTTCGTATCAGCCAATACAAAACAACGAGTACATCAAATTTTACCGATTGTGCAGCGCGTAAGTGAAAATCATGCAATGCGTATTCAATCGTCTATTCTGAATGAAGTGATTGAAGATGCTGTGGCACGTAACCCAGCGCCGACTGACAAAGGTCGCCGTTTACGTATTTACTATGCTACTCAAGTGGCGATTCAACCACCAACGTTTGTGGTATTCGTCAACGAAACAGAATTAATGCACTTCTCTTATGAGCGATTTTTAGAAAATAGAATTCGTGAAACATTCGATTTTGAAGGGACGCCAATTCGTTTAATTACACGTGCCCGTGCATAATTTAACATATTACACATTCAGTACGCCAACCCGACAATTGTTGTTGGGTGGCGTCTTTTTTCAAAGGACTAGGCTAAATCACTAATTGGTTAAAATATGTGTAGCACACATATGGTCTTTTCGCGATTAACCTGTAAGAATTAAAAGGGGGAATAACAATGGAACGAGTTTGTGTACTAGGAGCAGGCTCATGGGGATCGGCACTAGCAATGGTACTTGCGGAAAATGGACACGATACGCTTGTCTGGACGCATAGAGCAGATCAGGCTGAAGAAATTAATGCACAGCATACAAATAAAAAGTATTTACCTGAAACGCTCTTACCGGAGAATTTACATGCAACGAATGATATTGCAAAGGCAGTAGCACACTCAAATACAATAATTGTAGCAGTGCCAACGAAGGCTATTCGAGAAGTTTGTGAAAAGATGACTGCTACATTAGACAGAAAAGTATTATTTGTCCATGTATCAAAGGGAATTGAGCCTGATTCACTAAAACGTATATCTGAAATTTTGGCTGAAAGCTTGCCAACTGAATTTATTGAAGAAATTGTAGTACTCTCGGGGCCAAGTCATGCAGAGGAAGTCGTATTGCATCATCCGACAACGATTACGGCAGCTTGTGCCAATATTGAAGCAGCTGAAAAAGTCCAAGATTTGTTTATGAATCAATTTTTCCGCGTTTATACGAATGAGGATGTTATAGGCGTAGAAATGGGTGGGGCGTTAAAAAACGTGATAGCGTTAGCGGCAGGCATTACAGACGGTCTAAATTATGGTGATAATGCAAAAGCGGCACTAATTACACGTGGACTCGCTGAAATTACGCGCTTAGGTGTCAAAATGGGCGGAAATCCATTCACATTTGCGGGACTGACAGGTATGGGTGATTTAATCGTAACATGTACAAGCGTGCATTCTCGTAATTGGCGTGCTGGAAATATGTTAGGTAAAGGCATGAAACTGCCAGAAGTACTCGATCAAATGGGAATGGTAGTGGAAGGCGTACGAACAACGAAGGCAGCCTATCAATTGGCGGAAAAATATAATGTGGCAATGCCGATTTCAACAGAACTTTATGGTGTATTGTTTAACGATGTAGAGCCAAAAGTGGCGGTTGATGCATTGATGATGCGTATGAAAAAGCGTGAAATTGACGAAATGATGCACTAAATCACCGTAACGTTCAATTTATTAAACAGCAAGAATTTGTCATGAAATGGACACAAAAAAGGTATCTCAGACACACTGTGAGATACCTTTTTTAATTTGAATGGCAAAAGGGAAATATAATTTTTAGTGCTTTACTCATAACTAAACTGTGTAAAAAGTCCTTTAAATGTCCATAATCCTCTCTCTATTTAGTGAATATATGTTATAATTTCCATGGGGATATAGTTGAATACAGCTGTTGTTTTATTCTGTAATGCATTTCTTAAATTTCATTAGTATATCAAAAAAATAGTATTTTCAAATAAGTCTTTATGCTATTTTCTTTTTTGCTACAGCGCCATTTCTTTTTTGAAGTTGCCCATAGTATAATAAACGTTGATTGTCTCGTGTCATTGAAGAAAGGTGGTAGACTAAAATGGGTCCGTTAGCACATATGCCTGCACTAGATGTCATGTGGGTATCTTTTTATTGTATCGGCTTTATGATTTTGTCGGTTGGTTTAATTTATTTAGGCCGCAATAAAATTTCAAATGGTTTTTTACGTACAATCGTAAATTTATTAGCATACATACTGTTTGGACTTGGAACATTTTTAATGGTACTTATTATTGCCACATGGCCTTAAAAAGGAGGAAGAACGTGTTATGAAAAAACTAAATGCTTTTCTTTTAACAGTGGCAATTGCCGTATTGTTAGGGGGCTGTGCCTATCCTGAGGAAGAAAAAGCCGCAAACCAAGTACCAGATGTCGACCAATTAGCAGCCGTACAACGTGCTGTCAATGAATATCGTGAAGCGACTGGTGGCCTTGTGCCAATTAAAAACAGTGAAATGGATACAGATATTTATATAAAATATTTAATCGATTTTGAAAAGCTTATGCCAAAATATATTGCTCAAATTCCTGGGAATGCCTATGAAAAGGGCGGTATTTATCAATACATTATTTGGGATCCAGAAAACAGTGCCGAAGTTAAATTAGTAGACTTAAACTCTGCTGAGCGCATGCGAGAGATTAATATTCGAAAATTGGGTACGCAATATATCCCGACTAAGGGTGCAATTGCCGATAATGTGTACCAAATTAACTTTGAAAAATTAGGCTATAAATCAGAAGTGACGGTGAAAAGTCCGTATTCAGGTGCTGAATTACCAATTTTTATGACTGGTGATGGCGAAATGCATGTGGATTATTCCATTGATTTAGGCCAACTTTTAAAAGAAGACAAGCCAGATGTGAAACCAGGGGATGATATTCGTCAATTGCTTGTCGAAAAGTATCCTGTTGTTCCAGCTTATTCAGTGCCCTATACTGTGGATGAAAACGGAGAGCCAACTTATATGATGGATGCCTATCAAGCGGATGTCAAAAAAGCTAAGGAAGAAGCTAAAGCAGCGCAAGAAGAAGAAAGCAAAGCTACTGAATCAAAATAAGTTTTTCACCCCAATCATTAGATGTTGGTCTAATGATTGGGGATTTTTTTTATGTGCCAGTCACTCAAACAATTCTCATACATTTTCATATTTATCTGCATGGGCGCATATAGTGAAAAAGCGTAGATAAAGGAGGCAGAAACCTTGAGTGAAGCAGTATTTAAAGAAATTGCAGAGCGCACAAATGGCGATGTTTATATTGGTGTTGTTGGTCCAGTTCGGGTAGGTAAATCAACATTTGTAAAAAAAGTAATGGAAGCTGTAGTATTGCCGAATATTGTGGATGATACAGAAAGAATGCGAGCACAGGACGAGCTGCCACAAAGCTCGCCAGGCCCAGTTATCATGACTGCTGAGCCGAAGTTTGTGCCTGCCCAAGCGACTCGTATTGCGGTTGGCGAAGATGAAATGACATTCCAAATACGCTTAGCGGATTGCGTCGGTTATGTGATTGATGGTACAAAGGGCTATGAGGATGAAAATGGTCCGAAATACGTGCATACACCTTGGCATACGGAGCCGATCCCTTTCCAGGAAGCAGCAAAAATCGGTACAGATAAAGTAATTCGTGACCATGCGAATATCGGGATTGTTGTGACAACAGATGGAACAGTTAATGGTATCAGCCGCCGTGCTGCTGAAAAAGCGGAAGAAGAAATTGTTGCGCAATTAACCGAAATTGGCAAGCCTTTTGTCATTGTGTTAAATTGTCAAATGCCCGCAAGAGAAGAAACGGTACAGCTTCGAAATGAGCTATTTGAACGTTATAATGTTCCAGTAATTGCGATTTCAATCGATCAAATGCGTGCTTCAGATATTCAATATATTTTACAAGAGGCATTATTTGAGTTTCCAATTCGGACGATTGAGGTTGAAAAACCAGATTGGCTCGACGTCCTTGATGCTACCCATCCGCTAAACGTGGCATTAATTGATTCGATGGAAGAAGTGCTTTCGTCTGTTATGAAAATTAGAGACGTGCAACAAGCTTCTGATGCCTTTAAAGCGATTGATTTTATCGATCAAAGTGAAGTGGTGCATGTTGATTCAGGAATCGGTACAGCAGTTATTCGTGTGTCATTACAAGGTGAATTATATAAAGCAGTTTGTAATGAATGGTTAGATGAGCCGATTGAGTCAAAACGAGATTGGTTGTTATTTATAAAAGAGGCTGCTGAAGCAAAAGAAGCCCAAAAACGCTTTAAAGATGCCATTACTGAAGCAGATAATAGTGGTTATGGCGTAACATTGCCAATGATGCAAGAATTCGAACCAACTGCTCCAGAACTAATTAAACAAAATAATTTCTACGGCGTACGTATGAAAGCAAAAGCGCCATCTTATCATATTATACGTGTTGATATGGAATCAGAATTTGCGCCACTTATTGGTTCTGAATTCCACAGTCAGCAGTTACTAAAGGATTTAAATCATGCCTATTTACATGATCGTGAGGCACTTTGGCAAACACAACTTTTCGGTACGCCGTTGCATGAAGTGTTAAAAGAGGGCATACGCTATAAAATGAATGCAGTACCACCTACAGCTAAAAAACGTATGCGCCAAACAATTGAGCGTATGGTGAATGAAGGTGATAGAGGATTAGTGACATTTATTTTATAGAGATAAAATGGAAAATACTGAGCAAAAAAATAGTGCAGGACTATTCGTATTTATGCGAAAAGTCCTGTTATTTTTGTTTTTTGGGTGAAAAACGCATTTTTTGGTTATAATCATGAATGAATACAGTTGCGTCGCGGTTTTCTATGTGTTACTCTTTTTACAGAATTGGTTCATGACCCTTTGAGAGGAGGTGAATGGTGTGAATAAAACAGAATTAGTAAACTCTGTTGCTGAAGCTGCAGGTCTTTCTAAAAAAGACGCTTCTAAAGCAGTTGAAGCTGTATTTGATACAATTCAAGATGCTCTTGCAAAGGGTGACAAAGTACAATTAATTGGTTTTGGTAACTTTGAAGTACGTGAACGTGCGGCTCGTAAAGGTCGTAATCCACAAACTGGTAAAGAAATCGAAATCGCTGCTAGCAAGGTACCTGCTTTCAAACCAGGTAAAGCGCTTAAAGATGCTGTAAAATAATACACGTCTAGTAGTTACATAGAGCAGTCTTCATGTAAACGAGCATGAGGGCTGCTCTTTTTAACTTAATTTATAAAATGGCTTTTAGCAGTAATACATGAAATCGTTTTACTAAGATTTGTATACATAGCATGATGAACGAAAACGATAATTTGCTTCACCAGAAGTCGTCTTTCGCTAAAAACGAGGATAAATGCCAAATAGGAACTGATTAGAGCAAGCATTCCATCAAAGATTGAATCAAGTTAAACGCTTTAGAAGGATACATAGAATTTAAAAGGAGCTTTTTGAGCAAACTTGAATATAAAATTTGGAAACAATTATGGCAGTCAATGCCTAATTACAGAAGTTATGTTGAATTTCTTTTAATTCAAGTAAGTCGTTTTGCGCTTAACTTTTGGATATGCTACGATGCATAGGGAAATGTGTAATGTTTTGATACGCAGGAGGGTTTTTACGAATGTCGAATGTAGATTTATTGAAAATAGAAGAAGCAGTGAAAATGATTTTAGAAGCTGTGGGCGAAGATGTGAATCGTGAAGGATTACTCGATACACCAAAACGAGTTGCTAAAATGTATGCTGAAATGTTTAGTGGCTTACATGAAGATGCGAAAGATTATTTCAAAACGGTTTTCCATGAGGATCATGAAGAACTAGTGCTTGTAAAAGATATCCCATTTTACTCAATGTGTGAGCATCATCTAGTGCCATTTTACGGCAAAGCACATGTCGCTTACATACCAAACGACGGCATTGTAGCGGGACTAAGTAAATTAGGCCGCGCGGTGGAAACGATTGCACGTCGTCCGCAATTACAAGAACGAATTACATCATCAGTAGCCGATACGATTATGGACATGCTATCTCCTAAAGGGGTTTATGTCGTAATTGAAGCAGAACATATGTGTATGACTATGCGTGGACTGAAAAAGCCTGGATCTAAAACGGTAACGTCAGTGGCACGTGGCATTTATGAACAAGATGAGGTAAAACGTAGAGAAGTCTTGTCATTTATTCAAATGTCTTAAACTGCATGTCTAATTATGTTATGATGGACTAAGAATTTGTCGGATTTAAGGAGTGTACAGACAATGGCGCAAGATTATATAGTAATACAGGCAGAAGAAGATGGTGTACATGTAATTGGCTTAACACGTGGTACAGATACAAAATTCCATCATTCTGAAAAATTAGATGCAGGGGAAGTAATGATTGCTCAATTTACCGAGCATACATCTGCCATGAAAATTCGTGGCAAAGCACAAATCCATACAGCACATGGTATTATCCAAAGTGAAGGTAAAAAGTAGCATAGTCATGTAAATTAGCTTCCATCGGTAGAGTCAACATACAGTGCTGGTGACTGGTTAGTTATAATCTGCAGATGTGCCGAACGCATATGAAAAAAGTAATATGTGTTGGTGAAACTGACTTTTACGGGCAAGTAGATTTCCTACCATTTTTTTCTTGTACTTTCCTTGGTAGGGTTCTACTGCCCGTTCGTGTTGGTGAAAGCAAAAACTTTTTATTCCGAAACGATGCTTATGCTATAATGACTCAGTAAGCAAGCGTTAAGTCATGTTGATGATGAACGTATTTGAAAGTGAAATGGAGTAAGGTCTATGAATGCAACATACATTCAAAATTCAATTGCACAGTTAAAAACAGAGATTTTCATGGATGTTCGTCATAGAACTTTGCAAAAATACACAGGAGCGCCTGTGCTCGATGAAAATCAACTGTTTTACTTGTTAGTACCCTTCTTGAATGGAGAAGAGTGGCAACAAGAGCAAAGAGAAGCTGCAATAACTGTTGGAATTGTATATGCAGCGCTAGCGGCACATGATCATATAAAAGAATTAGATGCCACTTCAAAAGAACAGCAGCTAACCGTTTTAGCTGGTGATTTTTATAGTGGCCGGTATTATGAAATTTTAGCAATGTCGGGAAATGTCGCATTAATTCGGAATTTATCACAAGGTATCGTGTCACGTTGCGAACATCAAATAAAAGTGTATGAGGCAAAACAGCGTACAGTGGAACAATGGTGTTCTTCAATTAGCAATATCGAGTCAGGTTTAATTGCGAAATTTTTTGAGCTCTATGCATTGCATCAGTATATTCCAATAATGGAGAAGAGCTTATTGATCTTACGATTAGAAAGAGAATGGGCTATGTATCAACGTGGACAAAAATCATTGATGAGTAAAGTGCTGGAACAAAGTGCATTACAAACAGGCGCGACCTTCAATAGCGTCTTACAAGATAAAATTGCCCGCTTAAAAACAGAGCTGTTGCAAGTAATAGCACAAGCATCATTTTTACAAAGTGATGTGAAACAAGCTCTACAAGCACGTGTAGATGCATCGATTGCTTCTACAAACGGATAAGAGAGGTTTTTCTAAAATGGCTAAATCAAAAGAAGAGCACGTTCACGAAGTATTTGAAAGTATTTCTGAAAGCTATGACAAAATGAATGGTGTAATTAGCTTCCAAATGCATGTAGGTTGGCGCAATGACACGATGAAGCGTATGGCTGTCAAGCCTGGATCGAAAGCGCTAGATGTTTGTTGTGGCACAGCTGACTGGACAATTGCACTAGCTGAGGCAGTTGGAGAAAGTGGCGAAGTAAAGGGACTGGATTTCAGTCATAACATGCTGCAAGTGGGCGAAAAAAAAATAACGCCTTACCCGCAAATAGAACTTATACAAGGAAATGCAATGGAATTACCATTTCCAGACAATACATTTGATTATGTGACGATTGGTTTTGGTCTACGCAATGTTCCTGATTATTTACAAGTGTTAAAAGAAATGAATCGTGTTGTTAAACCGGGTGGCATGGTTGTATGTTTAGAAACATCTCAATCAGAAATACCTGGCTATCGACAACTATTCCGTTTTTATTTTAAATATATTATGCCGATATTTGGTAAAATTTTTGCAAAAAGTTATAAAGAGTATTCTTGGTTACAGGAATCCGCAAATGATTTCCCAGGTATGAAGAAGCTAGCGGCAATGTTTGAACAGGCAGGTTTAGAAAAAGTAACGTACAAAGCATACAGTGGCGGTGCTGCGGCAATGCATATGGGCTTTAAAAAGGTACGTTAATGGGGGAAGGTTTTCAAGCGTGGAAAAGATGAAGTTAAAACTACTCTATTCCGATTTGAAGTCAGATATTGATATCATCGAACAAGAATTAGAAAAAGCGGTGAATTCGTCTTCGCATTTAATTAACGATGCTTCTCTCCATTTATTACAAGCTGGTGGCAAACGAATCCGACCAATTTTTGTGTTGCTTGGCGCAAAATTTGGCGATTATGATATCGAAAAGATGAAAAATGTGGCTGTGCCTTTAGAGCTCATTCACATGGCGTCGCTAGTGCATGATGATGTGATTGATGATTCCGATATGCGACGAGGACGTCCAACTGTCAAATCCCAATGGAATAACAGAGTAGCAATGTACACGGGCGATTTTATTTTTGCACGTGCACTTGAGTACATCACAAAGCTAGAGGATCCACTTGTTCATCAAATTTTGGCACGTACAATGGTGGAAATTTGCAATGGCGAAGTGATACAAATTGAGGACAAGTTTAGATTGGATCAGGGCTTAAAGGATTACTTCAGACGTATTAAACGAAAAACGGCATTACTTATTTCTTCAAGCTGTGAAATTGGTGCAGTGGCAGCAGGTGTTGATGCAAAAACAGTAAGCCATTTGAAACGCTTTGGCTACTTTGTTGGTATGAGCTTTCAAATAATCGATGATGTATTAGATATTATGGCGACAGATAAAGAATTAGGGAAGCCAGCAGGTAGTGACTTATTGCAAGGTAATATTACATTGCCGATTTTGTTATTAAAAGATGATCCACAAATGCAACCTTATTTAGCAAAAGTGTTTGCAGGGACATTAACGGAGCTTGAGCGCCAAAATATGTTGCAATATGTGCGTAAATCTGACGCAATTACACAAGCTAATAAAATGAGTGATAAGTATTTGAAAAAAGCTTTACAAGAAATAGATGCTTTACCAAAACATCCAATTAAGAAAAAGCTTCGTGACATCGCTTTGTTTATGGGCAAGCGTAAATTCTAGCTTTTTGTTGTGCTAAAGCTTATTTTTTGTTAATATTTATCGGTAGGTGTAAAACCTGTTAGACGAATTTAAGGAGTGTTTTAAACATGGCAATCGAAAAAACTTTTTTAATGGTTAAGCCTGATGGCGTAGAACGACAAGTAGTAGGTGACATCGTTGACCGTTTTGAACGTCGCGGTTTTGTATTAAAAGGCGCTAAATTAATGGTAATTCCTCAAGAATTAGCTGAAAAACACTATGCTGAGCATGCTGAACGTCCATTCTTCGGTGAATTAGTAGACTTCATCACTTCTGGTCCAGTATTCGCTATGGTATGGGAAGGCGAAAACGTAATTAAACTTGCACGTACAATGATGGGTGCTACGAAACCAGAAGAATCTAACCCAGGTACAATCCGTGGTGACTACGCTACAACTGTATCTCACAACATCATCCACGGTTCTGACTCTCTTGCTTCTGCAGAGCGCGAAATCGGCTTATTCTTCGGTGAAGATTTAGTTTAATTTTATCTTCGTTGTGAGTAGCGAAAAAAACTACGGATAGAACTAAATAATAAAATCATCTATTTTCCGATGTGACTTTTACCTTCTAACAAAAAAATGTTAGGAGGTTTTTTGTTTGTCTAAATCCTTTAACAAAGTTAATTCAAACATTGATTTAGAGTTATTTACTATCAAAACTGAAAAAGAATCAAAAAAAGAAGTGGTGAAAAAAACTAATAACCCAATAGTTAAAATTGATTCTTTTGATGATATGGATAGCAGAAATATAAAAATTGGACATGCAATGAAAATTTTAAATCAACAATGGTGACTAAGTGGATTAAGACCAAGGACAATTGATAGTTATAACTATAATTTTAAGCGTTTTATTGAGGTTACCGAAGTTGAATATCTACATAAAATTAATAATGAAAAATTGATCAATATTTATCAAGTTTTGAAAATGTGAAGGACACTTCTTTATATGGTCGTTTAAAGCTGTTTTAAGCAAATATAAGCGTTAAGGAAGCTGCTACAGAAAAGAGTTAGCATTAGTGTTATTGCTTTTAGATAAATCAACCATGGGGGGGTGAATAACGAAAAGCATTACTCCATTTTTATAAACAACGTGTAACTGCATGGTCAACATCTTTATTTTTTATTAAAACATTATTATCGTTATCGACCTGATAAATAATTTCTTCAGTATTTAAACATATAAACAAAGATTCTCTCAATTCATCTTTCATGGGGGTTGAATAAATGGGTGCGTAAAAGTGCGAGGTTATAAAACAAATTATGATGAGATTGCGGTAGCCTATCATTAAGTTGGTGTGCTTTTTCTAAATGAATAAGATTAATGAATAAATATAAGAAGCGACAAAGCAAAAACGCTCACGGTTGTAATAAGGAGTGTGACAAAGTTCTATTTTTTTAACTTTGAGTCAGCCAGCTTACTACAACAATTGTAGCAAACTTACAGAGCCATTTAACGAGCTTGTATGAGTTGATAGATTTTGCTTGGGCTTGTTTCAATGGACTTTAGGAAGCTTACCTATTTCACGAAAAGTAAAAATCCAACAATCACTATGTACAAACATTTCACCGAATTAAAATTAAACAATATATGTTTGAGCTATCATTTATCGTTCATTAATGTTAAAATAAGGAAAAAATGACTATTACCTCTATCTCAAATATTGGGTTTATGATAACATATATATGAATCTTTTAACTTTAAATAATATGAAAGGAAGTGTAATGATCATATATGAAAAAGATATTGAAACCATTGCTTAGTGTTATTGCCATTGGTACCCTCTCTCTATCTATAAACATAGATAAAAATGTATTAGCTAATAATATTGCAAATACATGTGCGTATGATTCGGCATCGAAAGTAAACCCTGATTATTCCACAATGAACTGTTTGTTAACCGAAACAGCACTGAATTATGATGTTCCTCCTGAAATTGTGAAGGCAATAGCGGAAGGTGAAAGTGGAAATTGGCGTCATTTTGATAAGAATGGTGAAGCAATTGTGACAGCTGATAATGGAATTGGCATTATGCAAATTACAAATCAAGCAGGCTACAATCAAGATAGACTAAAAAGCGATATTGTCTATAATATTCAAGCTGGTGTAGAGACTTTAGATAATATGTTTAAGCGAAAGGATTTACCTAGCATCAACGGTGGAGAAAGAGATGTACTGGAACATTGGTACTTCGCTATCATGGCTTATAACGGTACTAAGCCAGTAAATAGTCCAATTGTTCAAGCAACTGGTGAAAGAAATACCAATGCCTATCAAGAAAGAATACTCCGAATTATTAATAAATTGGAATTAATAGACTTAACAGAGCTGCCTTTTTCACGTGAACATTTTCAATATGACTCTAACAGCAGGGAAAATATTAAATTTTCAACGTTGCACTATGATTTTGATTTACCATTAACAAAATCTAAGTATTTTTTTGAAACAAATCAAAAAGTTAGTGCAATAACGAATGTAACAATTAGGACAAGACCTACTACGGATAGTCCTTCTTTGGGTACTTTACGTGAAGGTGAAGTTGTTACCATTACGGGTCCTTTTGAATATGAAAAAGTATCAACGAAGAAAAACCATTTTGTTTGGTATCCTGTGAAAAGAAGTGACGGGACAGAGGGCTATGTAGCATCAAGTTATTTAAACTACTCAGCTTCAACACCAACACCTCCAGTAACACCGCCCACAACGGGCAATGTTGATGTATCAAAGTTTGCTGATTACAATGCAAACCAATATTGGGCTGAGGATTTTAAGTGGGCAGTCAATATCGGTATCATCAGTGGATACCCAAATGTGAAAAACCCATCAACAGGTAAGTACGAAAACTTACTTAAACCGTACACGAACTTAACGGAAAACCAAATGTTATCTATCCTATTCCGTTACTTCAAACCATCAGAACTAGCTTCAACGATAGCTAATACTTCATGGTATGGAGATGTAAACTACCAATTGGCTACAAAATACTCTCTACCAGTTCTAGGTGCAAACACAGCATCCAAACAAGCCATTGCAGGGAAGGATATTACACGGGGTAACTTCGCTCGTATCTTAGCTTCAATGCATTATGGTAAGACTGTATCTCAGTCAGAAGCTATTAAATTCCTTCGTGATAATGGTTTAACAACTACTAAAACAAATGAAGAGTTTAAACCAAATGATTCTCTAGCAAGAGCGCACACAGTGGCATTCTTCCACCGTTACGAACAAACATTCAATAACTAAATTGCTACTTACAAGTGAAAAGGTGACTATAAAAGTCATCTTTTCTTTTTTAGGTTTAATAAATCCTTTCTTGACACCCTTGGAGAAAGCATAACAATGGAAGGCGCTATGATAAGTGACAAAATAGCTATTGAAAGACAAATGAATTTACAAACTTTCCATCTGTTTTGGCTGTGAGTGCAATCCTTATAAGCTTTAATTTTTTGGGGATAAATGCTATAATATTCAGATAATTTATTGCTAGTAAATAGTTTCATAAAGCGGTATATATTTTCTAGCAAGCAAATAAACTTAAACGTAATGCATTAAGGGGAATGACAGAAACGTTTTAGAAAAGGGGTAGTTATATGAGAGAAGTAGTAATAGTAGCAGCTGTTCGTACCGCAGTTGGACGTAGTAAAGGCGCTTTAAAGGATGTACGTGCAGATGATTTAGCAGCAGATGTGCTACAAGAAGTAGTAAACCGTGCTGGGATTGACAAAGGTCAAGTGGAGGATGTTATTTTCGGCTGTGTGACGCAATCAGGTGAGCAAGGTGCAAATATTGCCCGCACAGCGTTATTAATGGCAGGCTTCCCAGAGAAAGTTCCTGGCGTCACGATTGATCGTCAATGCGGTTCTAGCCAGCAAGCTGTGCATTTTGGCGCACAAGCTATCTTAGCAGGTGATATGGATATTGTTATTGCTGGTGGTGTAGAAAGTATGACAAGGGTGCCAATGTTTTCAAATATGCAGAGTGCTCATAAAGGCAAACGCTTACACGAAAATTATACGATTATTCATCAGGGGCTATCAGCTGAGAAAATGGCGGCAAAATGGCAATTTTCAAAAGACCATTTAAATCATTTTGCTTATGAAAGTCATAGACGAGCTTTAGCAGCTATTGAGGCAGGTCATTTTCAACAGGAAATTATGCCTGTTCATATAACACAAGAAGACGGAACGGTTACCATATTTGAAGTCGATGAAGGACCGCGTGCAGATACAACTATAGAACGATTAAAAGACTTAAAAACCGTCTTTCAAGAGCAAGGGGTTATTACAGCCGGAAATGCTAGCCAAATGAGTGATGGGGCATCGGCTGTCGTGCTGATGTCGTTAGAAAAAGCACAAGAGCTTGGCATTCAACCGCTTGCAAAAATTGTCACACGCGTTGTGGTAGGCTCTGATCCGACGCTTATGCTTACAGGTCCAATCGAGGCTACAAGACAAGCCTTGAAACGTGCAGGACTGACAATTGAAGAAATAGATACGTATGAGGTCAACGAAGCATTTGCCCCTGTGCCACTTGCTTGGTTACATGACATCGGTGCAGACCCAGCAAAGCTAAATCCAGATGGTGGTGCCATTGCTTTAGGACATCCATTAGGGGCAACGGGTACGAAGTTGTTAACGACGATGTTATATCGGATGCAACGTGAAAATTTACGCTATGGCCTTATTGCTATATGCGAAGGTATGGGCATGGCAAATGCCACAATTATTGAAAAAATGTAAAGGGGTTGTGTGGGATGAAATGTCATGAAGTTGTAGCGATTGTAACAGGTGGTGCATCAGGCTTAGGGGAGGCAACTGTCCGGAAAATTGTTGGAGAAGGTGGCAAAGCTGTTATTTTTGATGTCAATGATGAGAGAGGGCAGACACTCGTGCAAGAATTAGGTGAAAATGTCCGCTATGTCCGTGTTGATGTGACACAGGAAGCGGATGTGGCAGCGGGGATTGAACATGCGATAGCAACATTTGGACTGATTAATGTTGCTGTTAACTGTGCAGGGATTGCGGATGCGAGTAAAGTCATTTCAAAACGTGGTGTCCATGCTCTTGGATTATTTTCAAAAGTGATAGCTGTCAATTTAATTGGCACATTTAACGTTATTCGTCTTGCAGCCGAACAAATGCAGCATAATAAGCCTGATGAAGATGGGCAGCGAGGCGTTATGATTAATACAGCATCTGTGGCTGCATTTGATGGTCAAATTGGACAAGCAGCTTATAGTGCCTCAAAGGGTGGAGTAGCGGCGATGACATTGCCGATTGCGCGTGAGCTTGCAGAGCTAGGCATACGAGTAATGACGATCGCGCCTGGGCTAATTGAAACGCCGATGTTTGCGTCGCTAGCTGAACCAGCTCGTACAGCACTAGCAACTATGACACCGTTTCCTAAACGTCTTGGCAAACCATCCGAATATGCACTGCTTGTAGAAAGTATCATTCATAATGTTATGCTTAATGGCGAGGTCATTCGCCTTGATGGTGCGATACGAATGCAACCGAAATAAAAAAATTTAAGTACTTATGATGTAAAAAGAATAGTCGTCGATAAAAACGAATGTTTTGTAGCAGCGGTCAGCTTCGGTTTAATTAGGGCGTGATAAACGTCAGGATAATGAAAGGGAGCGATGTTATGCATATGATGGATACACCTTTACTACTGACAAGTTTTTTAAGTCGGGCAGAACGATTCTTTCATGCGAAAAAAATCTATTCGCGTACAAGCCCTACAATGACTCATGAGTTTACTTATAAAGAGTTTGCTATTCGTACTCGTAAATTAGCGGATGCTTTAACGACACTTGGCATGGACCGAGGGATAAAAGTTGGCACTTTTGCTTGGAATCATCATCGTCACTTAGAGGCCTATTTTGCCGTAC
The DNA here is from genome assembly GCF_038593855.1 of Lysinibacillus sp. FSL M8-0337. Lineage (NCBI taxonomy): Bacteria > Bacillati > Bacillota > Bacilli > Caryophanales > Bacillaceae > Lysinibacillus > Lysinibacillus sp. FSL M8-0337. The sequence continues at coordinate 1,550,563 of NZ_CP151996.1, forward strand.
CGTGTGCTGGTGCAGTACTGCATATGATTAATATTCGCTTGGCGCCTGAGCATATCGTGTATGTGATAAATCATGCAGAAGATGAAATTTTGCTTATTGATGAAAATCTAGTACCTGTTATTGCACCAATCGTGTCCCAGCTTAAAACGGTGAAGCATTTTATCGTGATGGGGGATGCAGTTGAATTGCAAAACTCGCCACTACCCAATGTACTTTCCTATGAAGAACTACTTGCAGAGGCAAATGGTGATTTTGAATTTCCAGATGATATAGAGGAGAATGCGCCTGCTGGCATGTGCTATACAAGTGCAACAACAGGCATGCCAAAGGGTGTTGTCTATACACATCGGAGCATTGTTCTTCATAGCATTACAGCTGGGCTGTCTGATAGCATCGCTATATGTGAACGTGATGTCGTGTTACCGGTCGTCCCAATGTTTCATGCCAATGCTTGGGGTTTACCGTTTGCTAGTGTGTTATTTGGGGCTACTCAAGTACTACCTGGACCGATGTTTACACCACAGCTATTAGCCGATTTAATTGAACAGTATAAAGTAACATTAACAGCAGGCGTTCCAACGATTTGGCTTGGTGTGTTACAAGCGCAACGTCAACAACCACGTGATTTATCGTCGTTACGTTCCATTATTTGTGGTGGCTCCGCATCGCCCATTGGTCTTGTGCGTGGTTTTGAAGAAGAACAAAAAATTCCGTATTTCACGGGCTACGGAATGACCGAGACATCACCGCTTGTTAGCTTATCGACGTACTTATCACATATGGAACACTATACGACAGATGAAAAGATGCACGTTCGCACAACGCAAGGGATTACGATGCCACTTCTTGATATGCGAATCGTTAATGAACATGGTGAGGTACCATGGGACGGCAAGACGATGGGGGAAATTACAATTAGAGGCCCTTGGATTGCTAGTGAATATTATAAAGACGAGCGCACGGCAGAAGCTTTTAAAGATGGGTGGCTATATACTGGAGATATTGCGGTGATGACCCCTGACGGCTATATTAAAATTACAGATCGTACAAAAGATTTGATTAAGAGTGGTGGGGAATGGATTTCATCTGTGGAGCTTGAAAATGCATTAATGACACATCCGAAAGTGTTTGAAGCGGCAGTGGTGGCCATTCCACATGAGAAATGGTTGGAACGTCCGCTGGCATGTGTCGTTCCTAAGCCTGAATATAAAGATTCCATTACGAAGGAGGAACTGCTCGATAGTTTGCGAGCACAGTTCCATAAAACGTGGATTCCCGATGATGTTGTTTTTTTAGATGAAGTGCCGAAAACATCCGTTGGCAAATTTATGAAAGCTAAGTTAAGGGAAAATTTAAAAGATTATCGTGTGAAAATTTAACAGTTATATTAATATGGTAATAGACTGGAGCTGGGACATAACTCAAAAAATTTAAGAAACAGACGAAAGGTGTTCATAATTTTTTGCTATATGGAGAACTTAGCTATTCTTGCTTTTGCAATAAAAAAATTAGAAGTGTGCACTAGTTGTTGGTAGCGGAGGTGGTGACTCCTGCTCAGAACAGCACATAATGTAAGACGCAACAGACCGAGCGTTAGCGAGGGTTGCGGCTTACGGTGTGCCGCGGAAAGCACCGCCGTAGCGGACAACAACGGCATAGCAAAAAAGTGTTGGATTGATTGCAGTCAATCTAACACTTTTTCTCTTTTGATGCCTTTTATTGCATTGGACGCTGTGTTGAGAGAAAACGCTTGATGTCTATAACAAAAGACGTATGTTTTTCCTCGAACTAATTTTTCATTGTTGCTTAATTAGAAAATGAATGGAGTACACTTAAAAAAGGAAACTATTTGCTTGTTTTATCGTATAATCTTTATAGATAGGGGGAAGAGAAATTATGGAAATCGCTATTGTTGCTATTATTGGTGGCATAATGGTCGCTTTGGCTGGAATATTTACTGATGCGCGTACAAAGGGGCAAAAACTTAAATTAAAGACAATCGAACAAGAAGTGGAGTTAGAGAAGCTAAGATTGGAATCATATACAAAAGAAACCGAAAAACTGCGACTAGAATTGGAACATTCGAAAGTGCTACTATTAGAAGAGAAGAAAAATACAACGAGGTAACCTTGAATACACATGAAAGACTATTTCAGTAAAGGCATTTTTCCGCTATAATGGAAATACGACGCTAGAGGGGAAGATGACCGTATGTCAGATTATGAACAATTTGTAGAAGGTATTAAGCGCAAAACTGGTATTGATTTAGCGTTATATAAAGAAGCGCAAATGAAAAGACGATTAACTTCACTCTATGAGAAAAAGGGATATCGTAATTTTGTTGATTTTTTAAAGGCTCTTGAGCAAGATCGCGATTTAATGAATGAATTTCTAGATCGTATGACCATTAATGTTTCGGAGTTTTATCGAAATGGAAAGCGCTGGGAAGTATTACAAAAGAAAATTTTTCCAAAGTTATTGCAATCGAACAAGCGTTTAAAAATTTGGAGTGCTGCTTGTTCTACTGGGGAAGAACCTTATTCATTAGCAATGGTATTATCACAATTAGTGCCGTTATCGCAAATTCAAATAATCGCCACAGATTTAGATGAAAATGTTATTCAAAAAGCTAAATTGGGTGTCTATCCAGAGCGTTCTTTAGCAGAGGTACCAAAAGATATTCAGGCGAAGTATTTTGAGCAAGAGGGAAGCTTCTACCGAGTGAAAGATGAAATTAAACGTTGTGTGACCTTTAAAAAGCATAATCTGCTTAACGATCATTATGATGCCAATTATGATCTTATCGTGTGCCGCAATGTGATGATTTACTTTACCGAAGAAGCAAAGGATCAAATCTATGCAAACTTCAGTAAAGCATTACGACAAGATGGTATTTTATTTGTCGGCTCAACGGAGCAAATATTTAATCCTTCGCGTTATGACTTTGAGGTAGAGGATACATTCTTCTATCGAAAAAAATAGCAAACTATATGATGAAAAGCATTCGTACAGTGAACAAGATGACTGTCACGTACATAAATTGCCAAGACACTAGACATAGATGATCGTACGCTTTTCGCTTGTCATAAGCAAAAAGCGTATTTTTTTATTAAGTTAACCATTTCACTGCCGATAATTTCCAGGAGAATGTGTAGCGTTAAGAGTTGGATGTGTTACTAAAAAACCTTCTTTTTTTAAATGAATCGTTCAGAATATTCGCATATAATGTTGTGCTGTCTATTTGAACGTATTAATGTCAAGGTGGTATGACATTTGTAAAAGGACTGTTTTTTTAGAGAATATATGTTATAGTGAAAAATACATACTTTAGCGAGTTGAAGGGAGAAAGCGTTTATGCGTTACTTAACAGCAGGAGAATCACACGGACCGCAATTAACAACGATAATTGAGGGTTTACCGTCACTTTTACCAATTACAGCAGAGAAAATTAATCATGATTTAAAACGTCGTCAAGGAGGGCATGGCCGCGGTCGCCGTATGCAAATTGAGACGGATACAGTAGAAATAGTAGGTGGTGTGCGCCACGGACAAACGCTTGGCTCTCCTGTCGCGCTTGTTGTCACAAATGATGACTGGAAGCATTGGACAAAAATTATGGGGGCAGAACCATTAGCAGAAGATATCAATCCAGAAGATATAAAACGTCAGATTTCACGTCCGCGTCCTGGTCATGCAGATTTAGTAGGCGGTATGAAATATGGGCATCGCGATTTACGCAATGTTTTAGAGCGTTCTTCTGCGCGTGAAACAACTGTCCGCGTCGCTGTTGGTGCCGTTGCTAAAGCATTATTAAATGAGCTTGGTATATCAATTGTGTCACATGTTACAGAAATCGTAGGCATTAAGGCAGACACTTCTGTAATTGAAGGGAAATCAGCAGCAGAAATTCGTACAATTGTTGAAGCAGATCCATGTTACTGTGTAGACCCTGTTGCTTCTGCAAAAATGGTGGAGGCAATCGATGAAGCGAAAAAAGCAGGTGACTCTATCGGTGGTGTTGTTGAAGTAATTGTTGAGGGTATGCCAGCTGGTATTGGCTCTTATGTGCATTACGATCGCAAGCTTGATGCGAAATTAGCGGCCGCTATGTTATCAATTAATGCCTTTAAAGGTGTTGAATTTGGTATTGGTTTTGAAATGGCTCGTCGCAAAGGTTCAGAAGTACATGACGAAATTATTTGGTCAGAAGAAGAAGGGTATACACGTGCAACGAATCGACTGGGTGGCTTAGAAGGCGGTATGTCAACAGGTATGCCAATTGTCGTTCGCGGTGTTATGAAGCCTATTCCAACGCTATATAAACCTTTGCAAAGTGTTGATATTGAAACAAAAGAACCGTTTAAAGCAAGCGTTGAACGTTCTGATAGCTGTGCAGTACCGGCGGCATCAGTTGTTGCTGAACATGTTATTGCCTGGGAAATAGCAAGTGCGATTATGGAACAATTCCACGGAGATCAATTGCCACAACTACAAGCTCAAATTGAAGAACAACGCCGTTACGCAAAGGAGTTTTGATATATGCGTGTACCAGTAGCGACAACATCACATCAGTATGAAGTAGTGCTTGGGCATAATTTTTTAGCTGAAGCAGTCAAAACATTTGACGATAAACTGCAAAAAGCAGATAAACTCATTGTTTTTACAGATGCCAATGTGTGGGCTGCCCAAGGGGAATATTTTAAGGGCCATTTCCCATATGACTTTGAGGTCTTTGTGCTACCGGGTGGTGAAGCTTGTAAAACGTTTGAACAATACAATGCAGCACAAACTTTCTTACTTGAACAAAAATGTTCACGAAAATCATTTATTTTTGCATTTGGTGGCGGGGCAGTTGGCGATTTAACAGGCTTTGTTGCAGCTACCTATATGCGAGGAGTACCGTTTATTCAAATCCCAACGACGATTTTAGCACATGACTCAGCCGTTGGAGGTAAAACAGCCATCAATCATCCACTAGGCAAAAATATGATTGGTGCTTTCTACCAGCCTGAAGGGGTCATATTCGATACGGCCTTTATTGAGAGTTTACCTGAGCGAGAGGTGCGTTCGGGGACAGCTGAAGTCATTAAACACGCAATGATATCAAATGCTTCCTGGCTACAGCAATTAATGGCGGCTGAATCAGTTATTCATTTTAGTACAACGGAATTGGCTCAACAGCTAAAGGCGGGCATTGAAGTAAAGGCGAAAATTGTATCCGAGGATGAAACGGAGCAATCTGTGCGCAAATATTTAAACTTAGGTCATACATATGGCCATGCCATTGAAGCAGCAGCAGGTTATGGGAAAGTCGCACACGGTGAGGCAGTGATGATTGGTCTTGTGTATTGTCTTTTACTTAGTGAGCGATATGGTAAGCTAAATCGTGACTTTACAACAGCATTTTTACATTTTGCTGTAAAAAATGGCTATCCTTTTGAAGCGGTGAATGATTATTCATTTGAACAGTTAACAACGTATTTATTAAAAGATAAAAAAGCGGAATATGGCGTACTACAATTTGTTTTACTAGAAGAAATTGGGAAACCTTTTGTGCGACCAATTGAGTTAGCAGAATGCAAAGAGATAGATGCTGAATTCCGCCAATTATTAGCGGAGGTGCTTGGATGATTCGTGGATTAAGAGGCGCAATTACAATTGAATTGGACAAGCCAGAGTTTGTTTGGGATGAGACAGCTAGATTAGTACGTGAAGTAGTGGCAGCAAACGATGTTACAGTAGAGGATATTGCTTCTATTGTCATTTCGACAACGCCAGATATTACATCAGCGTTTCCAGCGCGTGCTGTAAGATTAATGGAAGGTTGGCAGTATGTGCCTGTTATGTGTATGCATGAAATGGACGTGCCTGGAGCTCTGCCATTATGTATTCGTGTGTTAATTCATGCGAATGTAGAAATGGCGCAAAAAGATGTAAAGCATATTTATTTAAATGATGCAATCAAATTAAGACCAGATTTAGCCCAAGCTAAATAATTAAGAGGAGATGTTTGAGATGAAATGGAAACAACAATTGGACGGTATGCAAGCATATAAGCCAGGTAAACCAATTGAAGAAGTACAACGTGAATTTGGCTTACAAGAAGTCGTAAAGTTAGCATCAAATGAAAACCCATTTGGTTGCTCCCCTAAGGTAACAGCATATTTACACAATAGTGCAGTAAACCATGCATTATATCCAGACGGCTATGCGCAAAACTTACGTACAACTGTAGCAAATCATGTAGGTGTCAAAGAAACACAGCTTCTTTTTGGCAATGGCTCGGATGATATTATTGCAATTCTTACTCGTGCGCTGTTGTATCCAGGTGTGAATACAGTCATGGCAGATCCATCATTCTCACAATATGCTCATAATGCTGAAATTGAAGGCGCGGAAGTTCGTAAAATTTCTTGTATTGATGGCGCACATGACTTGGACGCTATGGCGGCAGCAATTGATGAAAATACTTCGATTGTGTGGGTATGTAGCCCGAATAATCCAACTGGTGTTGTCATTGCAGATACTGATTTACGAGCGTTTTTAGCGAAAGTACCAAGCGATGTACTGGTCGTGTTAGATGAAGCGTATATCGAATATGTGACACACCCTGGTCATAAAGAAACACTACCATTAATTAACGAGTATCCCAATGTACTATTAATGCGCACATTCTCAAAAGCATACGGTCTTGCTTCCTTCCGAGTAGGGTACGCAATTGGTCAACCAGAAGTCATTGCTAAACTGGATCCAGTGCGTGCACCGTTTAACAATACGATTTTAAGTCAAGCAGTCGCGGCAATTGCAATAAGTGACCAAGACTATATTAAAAATTGCTGTAAAGCAAATGAAATTGGTAAAAAGCAATATGTTGATTTTTGTGAAAAGCATAATTTGAAATACTACCCATCTGATACGAACTTTATTTTATTTGACACGAAAGCTAATAGTGATGTTGTTTTTCAGGAACTTATGAAGCGCGGGTTTATTATTCGCAGTGGGAATGCTTTAGGTGCCCCTGGTTTTATTCGTGTAACAATTGGAACTGAAGCGCAAAATGCGGCATTGTTACAGCATCTAGAAGCGGTGTTAAAAGAACAAGGAGTTTTTGCATGACACGCAAAGTACTCGTAATTGGTTTAGGCTTAATTGGGGGCTCGATTGCTCTTGCTTTACAAAAAGCACCTGACACAAAAATTATAGGCTATGATATGGACGAAACAACACGTGAACATGCTAAAACCTTAAATATTGTTCATGATATTGTGACAAATCCACAAGATGTTGCAGCAGAGGTTGATATCATTATTTTTGGGACACCTGTTAACGCTACACTTGAGTGGATGGAACAATTAAAAACATGGCCGTTAAAAAATAAAGTGATTGTAACAGATACAGGTAGCACGAAAAAAATGATTATGCAAAAAGCTGGAGAGTTACGTGAATTAGGCATTACCTTTATCGGTGGACACCCGATGGCAGGGTCTCATAAAAGTGGTGTTTTAGCGGCAAAGGCTCATCTTTTTGAAAATGCGTACTATATGTTAACACCACTAGCGGGTGAAGAAATTATTAATATGGCCCAACTTGAAAGTCTATTGAAATTCACACATGCCAAAGTTGTTAGTGTATCTGCACGTGAGCACGATCATATGACAGCCGTAGTTAGCCATTTCCCGCATGTTATTGCAGCATCTCTTGTGCATCAATTAGGCGGAGAAAATGGTGAATATCCGATGACACGCTCACTGGCAGCAGGGGGCTTCCGTGATGTCACGCGTATTGCATCATCTAATCCGATACTATGGCGTGATATTACACTACAAAATCGTGATGAATTAGTAGCCCAGCTTGAGGGGTGGCAATCCGAAATGAATCGTGTGAAGGAGCTTCTACTAAATGGAAGCTCTGCTGATATTGAAAACTATTTTGCAATTGCTAAGGAGCTCCGTGATGAATTACCAATAAGTGCTGGAGCAATGTTCACGTCGTTTGATTTGTATGTCGATGTTCCTGACTACCCAGGGGTAATTTCTGAAGTAACAGGCTTACTAGCGGATGAAAAAATTAGTATTACTAATTTACGTATCGTAGAATCTCGCGAGGATGTCTTCGGTATACTTGTCATTAGCCTGCAAAGTGAAAGTGATCGTGAGCGCGCAGCTGCATGTATTCAACAGCGTGCCAAATTTGAAACATATATTTCATAGGAAAGTGCATTCGCGTTAAGAGAGACGTTGAATTACTAATTAAAAGAAAGCGTCGATATATCGGCGCTTTCTATCTTCATATGGAGGCGGGAGATAACGATGAGTGAAAAAGTATTACAGTATCATAAACCATCATTACAAGGGCACTTAACAATCCCAGGTGATAAATCAGTGTCACATCGTTCAGTTATGTTTGGCGCTATCGCAACAGGGAAAACAACGGTGGACGGCTTTTTACTTGGAGAGGATTGTTTAAGCACAATAGATTGCTTCCGCAAGCTTGGTGTCAAGATTGATGTGGACGGTACAAATGTAACAATTGAAAGCGCAGGAATGGAAGCATGGCAAGAGCCTAGCGAAGTGCTATATACAGGGAACTCCGGTACAACGACTCGCTTAATGCTTGGCATTTTAGCAGGCTCCAACGTACATTCTGTAATGACAGGGGATGCATCAATTGGGAAGCGTCCGATGCGACGTGTCATCGATCCACTACGTCAAATGGGTGCTCATATTACGGGACGTGCAGATGGACAATATACACCGCTTGCCATACAGGGTACAACGCTACAAGCAATAGACTACCAAATGCCTGTGGCGAGTGCACAAGTGAAATCTGCTATTTTACTAGCAGGTTTACGTGCGCAAGGTACAACAGTAGTGCGTGAAACGGAAATTTCTCGCGATCATACAGAGCGCATGTTACGTCAATTTGGGGCACAAATAAATGTGGAGGAAGGCGTTATCTCATTTGAAGGTGGACAAAAACTATTAGGAACACATGTGTCAGTGCCAGGAGATATTTCATCCGCAGCATTTTTCTTAGTGGCGGGTGCTATTTGCCAAAATAGTAAAGTTGTTTTAGAAAATGTGGGCATTAACCCAACGCGTGATGGGGTTATTGAAGTGCTTCGAAATATGGGGGCGTCAATGACGGTAGTGCCAAATGAAGACGATCAATCTGAGCCAACAGCAACTATTACAATTGAAACGTCTACGTTAAAAGGCACAATTATTGAAGGCGATATAATTCCACGACTAATCGATGAAATTCCGATTCTTGCACTTTTAGCAACACAAGCACATGGTACAACCATTATTAAAGATGCTGAGGAGCTTAAAGTGAAGGAGACAGATCGGATTACAGCTGTGGTCGATGAATTACAAAAACTTGGTGCACGTATTGAAGCAACTGAGGATGGCATGGTGATTGAAGGACCAACGCCATTACAAGGGGCTAGCTTAAAAACATACGGAGACCACCGTATCGGTATGATGGGCGCTGTGGCAGCGTTAATTACGAATGGTGCAGTGACATTAGATGATGCGGAATGCATCGCTGTATCCTACCCATCGTTTTTCGAGCATGTTGAGGCTGTAAAGAAATAGTCTGCAAATGAATGATTTCATCTATTGTCATTCTTTATTATCTAGATTTCTTACATGACAGTTTAGTTGATGTAGCAGTTGGCTGTAATTCCACCAGTTTGTAGTGGGTTGTCGAATAATACAGGCAGTAATATGTACAAGTATTTTTAATCAAACAAGACAATAGACAAATGCGTCATTCTTTGGGTTGTCTAAAGTCTGGACTCCCCAATCCTTTTGGGGAGTTTTTTCTTGTTTCGAAAGAAAATATTTTGTAGCATAAAGATATACAAGAAAGAATAGGTGAATGACTGTGAATAATGCGATGACTGAAATGATGCAAGCACTTGAGCAAGGGGATTTAGCTTTAATAGACCAGCTACTCGAATCTTTTTTAATGAAGGAGTTACCTGAGGAAATTTACGCACTGGCGGAAGTTTTTATGCAATATGGGTATATGAAAGAAGCGGACCGTGTACTGGAGCATTTGCAATTTTTATTCCCTGAAGAGGCACAATTAAAAATTGATCGTGCCAATGTCTTAATGGAGCTTGGTGATGAGGACGAGGCGTTAGACATGTTGTTAGCAGTCGAAGATACAGCTCCAGAGTACCCGCAAGCATTACTAGTGCTAGCTGATTATTATCAAATGCAAGGGTTATTTGAGGTAGCAGAAAAGCGCATTAATGAAGCGCTAGCCATCTTACCTGATGAACCACTACTACAATTTGCTAAAGCCGAGCTTTTATTTGAGACAGGGCGTTTTCTAGAGGCCGCACGCCTTTATGAAGAATTACATGAACAACAGGAAGACTTTGCAGGTATCAGTCTCGTTGAACGATTAGCTGAAGTATATCGTGCAGGCGCTGCCTATGAAACAGCTTTAGACTATTATTTAGCAGCACTTGAGGACGAAGTGAAGCCAGATATTTTATTTGGCGCAGCATACGCTGCATTCCAATCACAAAAATATGAAATGGCGATTAAACAATTAGAGGACTTAAAGGAATTGGATCCGGATTATTTTTCTGCTTATTTATTGCTTGCGGAAAGCTATGCTATGACGGAAGACAATAAAAAAGCATATGCTGCCATTAAAGAAGGTTTAAAGCGTGATGAGTACGATAAATCATTATTCTTATTCGCGGGTAAAATGGCATTAAAAAATGCCTTGCCAAATGAAGCTGAAAGTTATTTACGTGAAGCGATTGCTTTAGATCCTGAATATATGGAGGCAGTATTAACACTCATCTCTATATTGACACAGCAAGAACGTTTTGAAGATGTTGTTGAATTATTTGAGACATTGCAAAAAAATGATTTTGAGTGGAACACTTTATACCCTTACGCTGCCGACGCATATGCAAATTTAGAATTGTACGACCGTGCATACGAATTTTACCGTTTGGCATATACTGATTTTAAGGAAGACGCAGCATTTTTAGAAAAATATGTTTATTTCTTATTAGAAGAAGGCAAGCGTTCAGAGGTTAAAGAGGTAATCGGTTATTTAATCAAGCTTCAGCCAGGTGAACCACAATGGCAAGAGATGTTAGAAGGCTTAGAATTAGAGTAAAGGAGGGAGTGGGTATGACTGCTTCTGTATCAGTTGTCGATAAAAAAGCATTTGTTCGCTGGTTTTTGAAAAATTACCAATTAAAACGTCGTGAGTGTGTATGGATTTTAAATTACTTATTAAGTAATGATGAGTTGTTAAAACGAATACGGTTTGTAGAAGAAGCACACTATTGTCCTAGAGCAATGGTGATGTCTACAGTAGACTCAACAGGTGTACCATTTCGTTTTTATAAAGGCAATGTGATGACAGCCGATGCCGAGAAATCTTTCCATGACTTACGTTTACATGAGCAAGAAGATATGTATATACAATTGAACTTCCCAAATATACCGCCAAGTGCCCAATACTTAGCAGTTCTTGAAGAAAACCCTTATATGCCAGAAACATTGATTGTTAGTGAAAAAGATCGTTTACTGGCTGAAGAGTTACTTTCCAATAGTTTACTCGTATTCCAAGAAGAAAAATTACTTGCACAAATTGATGAAGCTCTAGATAAGGGCGATGAAGAACGATTTTATGAATTGTCTAATTTGTTACAAGTTTTAAAGGAAACTGCTAATTTACAATAATCTCAAGCCGAATAGGTAAAAATTGAATGCCCTTTCTCCACCTCTATATGGTAACATGACTAGTGAATGATTGTTTTCACTTTTTATTGGTTATCCTATTAAAGAGTGGAAAAGGGCATTTTTATTTTGTAATCGTAAGGAGGGTTGTTGGATGTATTTTAATGCAAACGATGTAACATCTTTTTTAGCGCAGAAGGATTTTATCGATACAGCGATTGTACCACTCGTAGGGATCGATTTTGCTGCTGAAAAGTTGAAGCAAAGTGGCGCAGAAGCAGATTACTTATTATCGTTAACGGCTTTTATTGAACAACAGTTTAAAGGACGTTTACTAGTGATGCCACCATTTTCATATAGTACGACCTTGAAAAACGAAGAATTGCCAGCGCAATTAGAAGCACAATTACATACTGCTGGTTTTAAGCATGTGTTCTTCATTACTTGTGACCATTTTTGGACAAATATTGGAGATGTAGTAAATATAATTTGGTTGCCAGCTATTCCGTTAGAATCCATGGATAAAGGCGTGAAAAACACCATTCTCGAAGATCAGTTACGGCAAGTAATCCCTGTATTTTCGACTAAATGGTCACAAATTTAGCAATTTGTTTCAATAAATGTTCACATTCTCCAGGTTTCCACAGAATGCTATATTGACCAAGCTATGGACTTGATATATCATAGATATGTCCTAGTATTACTATTTGTAAAAGTATGTCCGTTGGACTGACCTTTAAAGTTAGAGGGGGGAAAAGGATGAGTAACAATCGAGTTTCACGTCGTCAATTTCTAAGCTACACACTTACTGGTGTTGGCGGATTTATGGCGGCAGGTATGTTGATGCCAATGGTTCGTTTTGCAATTGACCCAGTCTTACAAAAGCATGAAGGTGGGGATTTTATCAAAACCGAACATAAAGTCGCCGACATCACAGAAGAGCCAATTAAAGTTGACTTTACTTTTGAACAAGTTGACGCATGGTACAAATCTAACGTTACAAACGTAGCTTGGGTTTACAAAAGTGGCGACCAAATAATTGCTCTATCACCAGTTTGTAAGCATTTAGGTTGTATGGTGGACTGGGGTGGCGATAAAGCACACCCAGATCAATTCTTCTGTCCTTGTCATGCAGGGCGTTACGAGAAAAACGGGGCAAACATTGCAGGTACACCACCTCTAGGTCCGTTGGATGAATTTGAAGTACAAGAAAAAGATGGTTATTTAATGATTGGTCCAGCAAGAGCAAATACTCTAGTTTAATTTGTAAGGGGGTACGAATTCAGTGCTAAATAAAATTTATGATTGGGTCGATGAACGATTAGATATTACACCAATTTGGCGTGATATTGCCGACCACGAAGTGCCAGAGCACGTGAACCCTGCACACCATTTTTCAGCATTCGTTTACTGCTTTGGTGGATTAACATTTTTCATCACAGTAATTCAAATTCTTTCTGGTATGTTCTTAACAATGTACTACGTACCAGACGTCGTGAATGCCTGGAAGTCAGTTTATTATTTACAAAACGAAGTAGCATTTGGTGAAATCGTACGCGGTATGCACCACTGGGGAGCTTCATTAGTAATCGTAATGATGTTCTTACATACGCTTCGTGTATTCTTCACAGGGTCTTATAAGAAACCTCGTGAGTTAAACTGGATGGTTGGTGTAGGTATTTTTGGAGTAATGATGGGTCTTGGTTTTACAGGATACCTATTACCATGGGATATGAAAGCATTATTCGCTACTAAAGTAGGTATCGAAATTGCAGCATCTGTACCGTTTATCGGTTCGATGATTAAAGTATTATTAGCGGGTGACAGTACTATTCTTGGTGCTCAAACGTTAACACGATTCTTTGCGATTCATGTATTCTTCTTGCCTGCAGTATTGTTTGGGTTACTTGCAGCACACTTTATCATGATTCGTCGTCAAGGAATTTCAGGGCCGTTGTAATACTTCTTGACGGTTCGATGATTTTTTAAAGGAGGGGACACTATGCATCGCGGAAAAGGAATGAAATTTGTCGGCGATTCTCGTATCAAAGCGAATCACAGAATGCCGAACGTTCCAAAGGATTATTCCGAATATCCAGGTAAAACTGAAGCTTTCTGGCCGAACTTCTTACTAAAAGAATGGATGGTAGGTGCTGTTTTCTTAATCGGTTATTTACTGTTAACAGTCGCTCACCCATCTCCACTTGAAGGGCCAGCTGATCCAACAAGAGCATACACGCCATTACCGGACTGGTACTTCTTATTCATGTACCAACTCTTAAAATACTCATTTGCTTCTGGTCCATATAATGTTATCGGAGCAATTGTCATTCCAGGTCTAGCATTTGGAGCGCTATTATTAATGCCATTTTTAGATAAGAGTCCAGAACGCCGTCCGTCTAAACGTCCGTTACCAACTGCGTTTATGTTATTAACATTGGCTGCTATGTTCTATTTAACTTGGGAGTCAGTTGTTAATCATGACTGGGAAGCTCAAAAAATTCAAGGTGCTATCGTGGAAACTGTAGAGTTCGATAAAGGCTCAGAAGGTTACCAAATCTATGCCGGCTCTGCATGTATTACATGTCACGGTGAAGGCTTAGAAGGTGGTGCTGGTGCGCCAACACTTATGAACACTGGCTTAACAGCTGATGAAATTAAGGATATCGCACACAATGGTACGCCTAGCGGTAAAATGCCAGCAGGTCTATGGACAGGATCTGATGAAGATCTTCAAAAGCTTGCTGAGTTTATCGAAAGCTTAAAAGCTGAATAATTTCAAAAAGAGTCAGGAAACTGACTCTTTTTTTCTAGTTTTTATCAAAATTATATGGATGTTTACGATATACTTATTAAGGCAAAGCTTTGAAAGGAAACTACGATAGGAATAGTGGACTAAGAAGCGCAGCCGTCACATCATACATAAAAATCGAGGAAAAAAGACATCTTAGAATAGACGGATAGTAAAGGAGTTTTAATCATGCAAATAACGCGTGCAAATATTTGGTATCTCCTTACGCATAAAACATTTTTAATCATTTTACTGCTTATTAACTTGTTAGGAACCATTTACGGCTATTACTGGTATGGTTGGCAACTTGCGATAACGAAGCCGATTTTTTATATTTTTGTACCAGATAGTCCCACTGCTAGTTTATTTTTTTGTTTTGTGTTGCTGGCATGGATTCTAGGAAAAAGATGGCCATTGATGGAAGTATTAGCGCTTGTAACATTGGTTAAATATGGTATTTGGGCGGATGTGATGAATCTTTGGACGCTAGTTGAAACGGGCTATATAGGCTGGCAAGGTTGGATGCTGATTGCTTCACATTTTGCGATGGCTGTCCAAGGTGTTCTTTATATCGGTAAATATGTATTTTCATATTGGCATGTTGCTTTTGCTGCAGTATGGACTTTGCATAATGATGTCATTGACTATGTATTTGGACAAATGCCAATGTACCGTGATTTAGCAGACTATACAAGTGTCATTGGCTATTTTACATTTTGGTTATCAATTGCTTGTATTTTTATCGCCATTTTCTCAATTAGGTGGCGCAAATATTTGCCCAATTAGGGAAATCTCTATAGAATTATAGTATCGAGATAGAAAGGGGTTAGAAAATTGTCAACAAGCATGTATATTGTTTATTTTGCGATTATTATGCTGCTGCCATTGTACGCACAGATGAAGGTAAAAGGTACGTATAAAAAGTTTGCAAAGGAACGTACCATGAAGGGACAAACTGGTGCTGAGGTAGCTAGGGCGATCTTAGATGCGAACGGCTTGTACGATGTGCGAGTTGTGCCAACCCAAGGTGTGTTATCTGATCACTACAATCCTGCGACAAAAACAGTCGCATTATCAGAAAGCAATTTCTATGAAGCAAGTGTTGCTGGCGCAGCAGTTGCTGCCCATGAAGTAGGCCATGCTATTCAGCATAAAGAGGCATATTCAATGCTTACTTTACGCAGTAAGCTTGTACCAGTTGCAAATATTTCATCGAACGCATCTTGGATATTCGTTATGATTGGTATTTTTTCTGGGTTATCAAACATGTTATTACTAGGTATTGTCCTATTAGCAGCAGGCGTAGTGTTCCAATTAGTTACGCTACCAGTTGAATTCGATGCATCGAAACGTGCATTAGTGCAAATGAATTCGCTTGGTATTATTACGAATGAAGAGGAACGCCCAGCACGTAAAGTGTTAAGTGCCGCTGCGTTAACTTATGTGGCAGCTGCAGCAGTAGCTGTATTAGAATTATTACGTTTAATATTAATATTTACAAATATGCGTAGTGACGACTAAAAAACTTGTTATAGTGGGTTAACCACTATAACAAGTTTTTTTAATTGATTTACATAGCTAGTATTTTAGAATCTATTTAATCTACGCTACTGCAATAGGTGCGAACCTACTTAATGTAAAGGTTGCTTTTGATCGTCTAGCGTAAAACCTTCTCCCGCAACATCCCGAACTTCTGAAATAGAGACAAAGGCATGTGGATCGACCTCATGGATAATGGATTTTAAGCGTACAACTTCATTGCGTCCGACAACGCAGTAAATCACTTCTTTTGCTTGTTTTGTAAAGTGACCATGACCTTCTAAAATCGTGACACCTCGTTCCATGCGCAAAGCGATCATATCCGCTATCGCACTAGACTTTTCTGAAATAATGAGTGCGCCACGCCCTGAATAGGCACCATCCTGTACAAAATCAATAACACGAGCACCTACGAATACAGCGACAAGCGTGTACATCATCGAACGTGCATCTAAAAATGTTAACCAAGATAATAAAATAACAATGGCATCAAATATAAACATTGTTTTCCCCATACTCCAGCCTAGATATTTATGTCCGAGACGTGCTAATATATCCACACCACCAGTTGTACCACCGAAGCGGAACACAATGCCTAGTCCAAGTCCAACAAAGATACCTGCAAACAATGCCACAAGAAATAAATCATCCTCTAAGTGAATGGTGAATTGATATTTCTGGAATATTTTCAGGAAAATTGATACTGAAATTGTACCAATTAATGTGTAAATAAAAGATTTTTTACCTAGTAAGCGCCAACCTAAAATAAACATTGGAATATTCAATAGTAAATTAAGTAATGCGGGGTCCCAACCTAGTGTAAAATAGAGAACAAGGGTAATTCCGCTAAAACCGCCTTCACCTAAATGATTTTGCATATTAAAGTGTACAAAACCAAAGCTAAAAATGGCTGCTCCGAGCATTATTGCGATAATATTACGTATTTTAATCTGTTTAAACATAAGACCTCCTGTAGTTCTTAACAATGAAGTAGTGGATTCTATTATCTGTCATTTTATTGTTTTTGACAACAATGGTGTAAATTTTATACGATGGTAATTAGGAGTGTGATATTGGATGACAGAACAAATAACGATGCAAGCCTTGCAAAAACGTGTGGATGATTATATTGGGCAATTTAAGGAAGGCTATTTCCCACCTTTTGAACTACTCGCACGTTTAACGGAGGAGCTTGGAGAACTGTCGCGCGAAGTGCAGGACGTTTACGGTCAAAAAAAGAAAAAGAGCACAGAAGAAACGAATAGTATCGAAGAAGAATTAGGTGACTTTTTCTTTGTTTTAGTATGCTTTGCGAATGCACAAGGTATAAAATTAGATGAGGCACTGTTGCGTGTCATACATAAATTTGAGACGAGAGATAAGGATCGCTGGACAAGAAAGGAAGAGGAATAATGTCGATTCGTGTAGCCATTGCAGGGCCAAGAGGAAAAATGGGAGCAGAAGCTGTACATACAGTTATGAAACATGCCAAAATGGAGTTAGTAGCTGTACTAGATTATAAAGAGGTTGGTCATACATTAGCGGATTTAGAAATGTTCCCAGCAAGCTATACAGCACCAATATTTACAGATATGCATGAACTAGTAGAGGCAACGGCCCCTGATGTTTTAGTCGATTTAACGAATCCACATGCAGTATATCATCATACAAAAGAAGCTTTAAATTTAAATGTACGACCAGTGGTTGGTACAACAGGTTTTACAGATGCACAACTAGAAGAATTATCAGCACTTGCGAATGAAAAGGAGTTAGGTTGTATAATTGCACCAAACTTTGCGATTGGCGCGATTCTGATGATGAAATTTGCTAAAGAAGCAGCAAAATATTTACCTGATGTAGAAATCATTGAGATGCACCATGATCAGAAGTTAGATGCACCATCTGGTACAGGGGTTAAAACAGCACAAATGATCCAAGAGGTGCGTGCACAAAAAATGCAAGGTCATCCAGAGGAAAAAGAAACGATTGAAGGAGCAAGAGGAGCAGATTTTGATGGCATGCGCATTCATTCTGTTCGCTTACCTGGTTTAGTGGCACACCAGCAAGTATTATTTGGAGGAGACGGGCAACTGTTAACCATCCGTCATGACTCATTAAATCGTAATTCCTTTATGTCTGGCGTTGCTTTTTGTGTAGAAGAAGTTATGAAAATGGATCAGCTCGTTTATGGTTTAGAAAACATCATCTAAAGAACGGATGGAATACTTATGAAAATTGCATTGATTGCACATGATCGCAAAAAAGATAATCTAGTACAGTTTGCTATTGCTTACCGCAATATTTTAAATGAGCATACGCTTTATGCTACAGGTACAACAGGGCAACGTGTGATGGAAGCTACGAGCTTAGAAATTACACGTTTTCGCTCAGGTCCTCTTGGAGGAGACCAACAAATTGGCGCTATGATTGCCAATAATGATATGGACATGGTAATTTTCTTCCGTGATCCATTAACAGCACAACCACATGAGCCAGATGTTTCTGCACTTATCCGTCTTTGTGATGTTTACCAAGTGCCACTGGCAACAAATATGGGAACTGCAGAAATATTACTAAAAGGCCTACAAGAAGGCTTTGTGGATTGGAGACTGATTCAAGAAAGACGAGACTAAAAGACGTGATTTTAGAAAGGATGATCATCGAATGAGAAAGCTAAAAATCGGCATTACCTGTTATCCAACTGTTGGAGGCTCTGGTGTGATTGCAACAGAATTAGGAAAAATGCTTGCAGAGAGAGGACACGAAATACATTTCATCACCTCCAGCGTACCATTTCGATTGAATAAAATTTATCCGACCGTCTTTTTCCATGAAGTAGAAGTAAACAATTATTCAGTATTTCAGTATTCGCCGTATGATATTGCATTAGCGAGTAAAATGGCGGACGTGATTAAAGATGAAGGGCTAGACGTACTCCATGTACATTATGCCATCCCACATGCCGTATGTGCGGTGTTAGCCCGAGAAATGAGTGGGCAAAATATAGGTATTGTGACAACGCTACACGGCACAGATATTTCCGTGCTTGGACAGGATTCAACGCTTTCACAAGCTATTAAATACGGCATTGATAAATCTGATATTGTCACAGCAGTATCACAGTCACTCAAAGAACAAACTTACAAACTAATTGATACAGTAAAACCAATTGAAACAATTTATAACTTTGTAGATGAGCGTGAATATCGTCCACTTGACGCTGGTAACTTAAAAGAACAGTTTGGTATTCAAGCTGATGAAAAAGTTATCATTCATGTGTCAAATTTCCGTAAAATTAAAAACCTGCCTCATATTGTCGATGCCTTTATGAAAATCCGTGCTAATATGAAAGCGAAACTATTGTTAGTAGGAGATGGACCTGAAAAGCATCGTGTGATGGATCAAGTAAAGGAAAGTCCATATGTTAAGGATGTTTTATTTTTAGGTAAGCAAGAAAATTTAGCTGAATTATACGCTATTAGTGACTTAAAGCTATTACTGTCCCAACAGGAATCTTTTGGCCTTGTACTGCTAGAAGCAATGGCTTGTGGTGTGCCATGTATCGGTTCGAACGTTGGTGGAATACCAGAAGTCATTGATCATGGTGTCGATGGCTACTTAGTAGAATTAGGCGATACAGATGCTGTAGCTGAGTATGCTGTAGAATTATTAAATGATGAAGATAAATTACTTCGTTTCCGTGAAGCAGCAATGCGCGCAGTCAATGAAAAATTCCATTCATCTAAAATTGTCGAGCAGTATGAACAACTGTATGAAAAGGTAGCGGAAATAAACCATGCAAAACACTAAAGAATGGCAAGCAGCCTTCACAGTTATTGAGCAATTGGAGGAGGCTGGCTTTGAGGCAGTTGTCGTAGGTGGCGCTGTGCGAGATGCAATTTTACATCGTCCTGCACATGATGTTGACGTAGCGACAAATGCATTGCCGCAAGAAGTTAAAACTGTTTTTAATCGTACTGTAGATATCGGTATTCAACATGGTACTGTACTTGTCATTGTGCCAGAAGGGCCTGTCGAAGTAACGACTTATCGCACAGATGGAGAGTATACAGATCATCGAAGACCAGAGGAAGTTCATTTTGTACGTTCCTTAAAAGAAGATTTACAGCGCCGTGATTTTACGATGAATGCTATAGCCATGCGTAGAGATGGCTCGTTTGTTGATTTTTATGGTGGACAACGTGATATTAAGGCTGGCGTAATTCGAGCTGTAGGCGAGGCGAAGGTTCGCTTTGCCGAGGATGCCTTACGAATGCTAAGAGCTGTGCGATTTTCAGCACAGCTTGGCTTTTCGATTGAAGCGGCTACCCTCCAGGCAATGCAGGAGAAGGCTCCCGATATTGCATGGGTTGCCAAAGAGCGCATGAAGGCTGAACTTGATAAGTTATGGATAGGGAAAGATGTATATAATGGCATTAAAAAGCTTGAAGAAAGTGGACTGGTGTCTTATTTACAAGGGGATTTCCAAGTAGACCATTGGCGTGGCTTTACTGCAGAAAATACAACTTGTGGTTGGGCGTATTTTGCTCTTGGACAAAAAGAAAATTGGCAGGAAGTGTTGCGTACCTATCGTTTATCGAATAAGGAAATGGCATTTGTGAAGGCTGTTTTAAGTGCATTCCATGCCTTACAGAATGGCTGGACGAGTATGGACTATTTTACGTATTCGCTAGAGGAGCTCGAAACAGCACAATACTTTGCACAATTGAAAGATCTAGTTACCATTTCGCAGCACAGTATACGTGAGGTGCAGGCAAGATTACCAATACGAAATCGCCAAGAGCTTGTAGTGAATGGAATGGATTTACTACAATGGTCTGAACAAAAACGTGGTCCATGGCTAAAAGAAGCGTTGCAAATGATTTTAACGGCTGTTGTTAACGGGGAGATAATGAATGAGCGAAACCACATAAAGGATTGGTTTGAGCGTGCGTATGTCCATAAAGGATGAATCATTGATTATATAAAAAGTAAATCAAGCAAGTGACAATAAGTGACCATTGAAAATACGTCATTAAAAGGTCACTTGCTTTATCTTTTTTGAGACATGGACACACTTGATACATAAACAACGTGTAGTAACTTTCAACCAAGGGGTGTTTTGGTGATGAGTGACATGAACCATTTAAAAGCGAGAGGGTTATACTGAGAGAACTGGAACAAGAAGATTGGAGCCCTGTGCATGCATATGTATCACAACCAATTGTTTGCCGATATCAACCTTTGGGTCCGGATTTCGAGAAAGAGTCACAAGGTTTTGTAACACAAGTGGTTTTGGTGGTGGCTAACGTTCCGAGAAGTCGCTTCGTTTTTGCTGTTATGGAAAAGAATCGAGTCATTCTAAGCGCGGCAAAAGTGTTGGAAAAAAGTGGCGTGACGTACGCAGATAGAATACGGCAAGATTTGCTATAAAAAGATGGCTGGCGAGATTCTTTTTTATTCAGTATTTTAAAGCATGAATGCTAAATCTTATACGCATTTCGTGCTAATGAGATAGGTTATGGGTTAAGGTTTGCAATGAAGAAAAATACTAAAGGAATGGTTTGAGTATGAGTATGTCCATGAAAGATGAAATTTTAAAAAGATTATTAGCATCTAGCGGTGAGGCGGTTTCAGGACAGGAGCTGGCAGATTCACTAGGAGTATCACGTACTGCTATTTGGAAGCATATGCAGACGTTGCAGGAGGAAGGCTACACTTTTGAAACCGTTAAGAAAAAAGGTTATGTGTTGACTGGTGTACCGAATAGCTTAAGTCCAACACAAATAGAATTATTTTTAAATACAGAACGTTTAGGGCGAAAAATTCACTATTTTGATGTAGTCGATTCCACACAAACCATTGCCCATAAACTTGCACAGGAAGGAGCTCCAGATGGCACAATTGTGATTAGTGAAGAACAAACAGCGGGGCGTGGACGTATGGCAAGACCATGGGAATCAGCAAATGGCACGGGCATTTGGATGACTATCATTTTACGACCAGACGTCTCACCACAGCAAGCATCTTCGTTCACACTTGTCGTAGCGGTTGCAGTTACAATGGCGATTAAAACATTGTATAAACAGGTAGAGCCTGCTATTAAATGGCCAAATGATTTACTGATAAACGGAAAGAAATGCACAGGTATTTTAACAGAGATGCAGGCAGAGGCAGACCTTGTACAAGCATTGCTTGTAGGAATCGGCATCAATGCCAACCAGCTAGAGAGTGACTTCTCACCAGACATCGCAGATATTGCGACATCGTTACGTATTGCGGCAGGGGAGGAAATTAACCGTGCTGCACTTGTCGCAACAATTTTGCAATATTTGGAGCAGTTTACTGCATTATACGTAAAAGAGGGCTTCTCTAGTATTAAAGCGCTTTGGGAGCAGATGTCGTGCACGATTGGTCAACGCATCGAAGTGACGACTTTAAGAGAACGCTTTGAAGGAATTGCCAGCGGTATTACAGATGAAGGCGTGCTTCAGCTAACGCAAAACGATGGGACAATACGAACGATTTATTCGGGCGATGTTAAAATTTTATAAAAAATAAAGAGGCTGGGACATAAGAGAAAAAGTGTTAGATTGAACCCAATCAATCTAACACTTTTTTGCTATGCCGTTGTTGTCCGCTACTGCGGTGCTTTCCGCTCAGCACAGTAAGCCGCAACCCTCGCTACGCGCGGAATGCCCGCGTCTTACATTATGTGCTGTTCCCGCTGGAGTCACCACCTCCGCTACCAACAACTAGTGAACACTTCTAATTTTTTAATTGCAAAAGCAAGAATAGCTAAGGTCCCCATAAAGCAAAAATTTATGAACAGCTTTCCTCTGTTCCTTAAATTTTTTTAGTTTTGTCCTAGCCTCTTTGTTTTTAAGTAAGATAACGTTTCATTATTAGCGCTTAGGCTATGTGACGTTTAGTTTAAAGATAAATCTAAATCCCCATGTGACAGAGACACATTGAGCTGATTGTTTCCTTCAAGAAGTTGTGAAGCCTTACCATTGTGCTCACGATCATTCACTGTAATCTCCCCAAAACTTGTGTTTAACTCAAAGCCTAGTTCACTTTTTTTATTTTGCAAGTCTAACGTTGTGTCCCCAAAGTTAGAGGTGATTTGTGATTGACCGTTAAGTGTTCCTTCTATATCAATTTCTCCATGCTCGCTTTCAACAACAACGCCATTACTGATAAATTGTTCGAGTGTCAAATCCCCAAACGCCTGTGTAATCTCCGTTTTCTCACCAGTAATATTTTGGAGTAGGATATCCCCATAATCCCCTTTGATAGTTAGCTGTTGGTAATGTAGCCCTGTAAGCATCGTATCGCCAAAATCACTGTCTACTATAAGCGAATTTAACTTTGCATCTTTTGGCACAGTAATGATGATCGAAGGTGTTTGAAAATTTCCAATGCCAAATGTGACGCCAGTTTTTCCTTTACTTTTTGTTTCAACTGTTAATGTACCATTGTCCATGCTATAAGATACATCCGTGTTTTTAACGACATTTGTTTCTAATGTGTAGGCATCACCCTGAAGAATTTCGACATCTCCATAGTTATTTACTACATGAATATCTGAAAATGCTTTAAGTGAATGGGCATTTTTTTCGAGCCCATTATTACTTGGTACTGTGAAGCCGTTATCCCCTTTTACAATAACCCATTTACCACCAGAGGTAAAACCAATGACGGCAAGTAAAATCCCTAAAGTAATCATACTAAAAGCGATGAGCTTATGTCGTGAAGTCATCTATAGTCCCCCCTTGTGCTTTTTCGTCATTTTATGGAACAAGTTTGCCAGTACTTCCACGCAAACCATACCAATTTTCTTCAGTAAGCGGGCCACAATCGGGAAAAGCAGGACGCCTAAACCTGTTACCACTAATCCTATCCCTATAAAGAGTAATGCGGTTGGCCAGTGTTCGGTTAATACGAGCACTCCTGAAATAAGTGCTATAATACCGCCAAAGAAAATACTTAATACCATTGCCACGATTGCAATAACAAAACTAAAAATAACTGCTCCAACCGAAATAATAAGTGCTACCGCTACAGCAAGTAATGGTAAAGATAGTGGTGCCGATAAAATTGCAAGAATAATAAGCCAAATAGCCGTCATATTTTTCTTTGTAGAAGCGGGTGTTGCATCTAAATCCTTTAAGGCAAAGTCAGCCATTATTTGTGAGGCCACAACAGAAGGAGAGCCTAGTTGTTGTATCACTTGCTGCTCATTTTCTACGCCTGCTTCATCAAAATACTCTTCATAATAGACAAGCGCTGCATTTAGTTCATGCGCGGGAAGACGACGTAATTTCCCTCGTAGCTTTTTTAAATAGCTTTCTCTATCCATCTAATTTCCCTCCTAAAAGTACACAATCAACTTTTTGTTTATACATTTGCCATTCCTGTAAAAGCTCTAGCAATCGTTTACGCCCTTGCTCGGTAATCTGATAATACCGTCTATTTCGTCCTTGATAGGGTTGGTCATACGTTGTTAGATAGTTAGCTTTTTGTAAACGACGTAATACCGGATACAGCGTTGATTCGGATATATCCATCACAGATTGTACTTGCTGTGTTAACGAGTAACCGTATGCATCCTCTTTATCGACAATCGCAAGTACACAAGCGTCAAGTAATGCGGAGCCAAGCTGAAATGTCATCTTTCCACCTCACATTCTATTACCTATACAAGGTTTTATATTATATGTTGTATAGTATGTGGATAGTATATGACGTATAGTATATATTTGTCAATTTTTTTTACCATTATCTTTACAAATAAATGCTCCTTGTAGTGAATTGCTAGAAAAAACTATTTGAAGATTAGCTAGTGAATCTGTTATAGTAATGGCTGAAGGGCAGTATCCTTGTGAACGGCACCTTCAATAGCGTTTGACAATTTACAACAAATATCTGCCTTGATCTTTTATAGACAGGGACGGAAGAAAACGATACGTTCAAAATTTAACTTAATTGAGTGGGAAACCTAATCGCAAATGATAAGTCGCGACTAGTTTTTATCTGCCTAATTAACGTTAAAACCTCTTCATGCATCACTTCAATACGATTTTGTTTTATCCAGATAACAAAATTCAGATGATGTGTTGGCAAAAGTGAGGAAAAAACGATACTGAACGAACTCATGACCTTTCTGTCCAAATTTAGGAATAGAAAGGTCTTTTTTGTTTTCTTTCCTTAAAAAAGGAGGACTACACAATGAAGACAACATCAGATTTTTTAAAGATGAAAGCAAATGGGGAGAAAATTGTGATGCTAACAGCCTACGATTATCCTTCCGCAACATTTGCCGAGCAAGCCGGCGTTGATATGATTCTAGTGGGAGATTCACTTGGAATGGTTGTACTCGGTTATTCTTCTACGATGCCAGTGACAGTAGCTGATATGGTTCATCATGCAAAAGCTGTCCGTCGTGGGGCAAAAAATACGTTTGTTGTCGTGGACATGCCATTTGGTTCTTATCACGGGGATGTCAATGACACGTTAAAAACTGCGGTATCTATGATGCAAGAAACTGGTGCAGATGCCCTTAAGGTTGAAGGTGCAGGAGATGTGCTGCCAGTGATTAGTAAATTAACATCAGCAGGTATTCCAGTCGTTGCACATTTAGGTTTGCAACCGCAATTAGCAGGCGTACTTGGAGGCTATAAGGTACAAGGAAAAACAGCCGAACAGGCAGCACAACTTATTGAAAATGCCAAACAATGTGAAGCAGCAGGCGCATGTGCAGTTGTATTAGAATGTATTCCACATCAACTAACGGATTTAGTATCCGCAGCACTTATGATTCCGACGATTGGTATTGGGGCGGGTATTGAGGCTGATGGACAAGTGTTAGTGTTCCATGACATGCTGAGTTATGGTTCGCATCACGTGCCAAAATTTGTAGAACAATTTGCTGATATGGGAAGTGAAGCAAGCAGCGGCATTACCAATTATGTCAATGCTGTGAAGATGGGGACATTTCCAACAATAAACCACTCTTTTACGATGAAAGAAGAAGCATTGGATCAGCTATACGGAGGCGTAAAGTAAATGAAAGTCATTACTACAATTAAAGCACTGACATCAGAAATTCAAGCAGCTAAACGAGCGCAAAAAACAATTGGACTAGTGCCAACAATGGGTTTTTTACATGAAGGTCACTTAACATTAGCATCAAAAGCTCGTGCAGAAAATGACCTTGTTGTGATGAGCATTTTTGTTAACCCAACACAATTTGGTCCAAATGAGGATTTTGAAAGTTACCCTCGTGATTTGGCAAGGGACACTGCTTTAGCACAATCTGTCGGTGTAGACATAATCTTTGCACCAAGTGTGGAAGAAATATATCCGCATGATGGTGGTATTCGTATCCGCGCAGGTGAGCAGGCAACGCTGCTATGCGGGGCAAGCCGTCCGGGGCATTTTGATGGTGTTTTACAGGTGGTATCAATATTATTTCATTTAACACAGCCAACACGTGCTTATTTCGGACAAAAGGATGCCCAACAAGTGGCACTTATCTCTACGATGGTGCGAGATTACCATTTTCCTTTAGAGATTCGTGTCGTACCAATTGTCCGAGAGGAGGATGGTTTAGCGAAGTCATCACGCAATGTATATTTAAACGAGGTAGATCGCAAAGAAGCACCAGCTATATATGAGGCTTTGCAACTGGCTCAACATAGCTTTTTAGCGAATGGTGATGTAACAGCAGCCCTTGCAAAGGCAAAAGCTCATATCGCAGCACGCACACATGGCAAAATTGACTATATTGAATTATTGGCTTATCCGGACCTACTGCCTGTAACAGCCCAAACGGCACAAGTTCTTTTGGCGGCAGCCGTCTACATCGGCCAAACGCGTTTAATTGATAATTGTATCTTTAATGTGAAAGAAGGAAAATAACATGTTACGAATGATGATGAATAGTAAAATCCACCGTGCTACTGTCACGGAAGCGGATTTAAATTATGTAGGCTCAATTACAATTGATGAGGATATTTTAGACGCGGTTGGAATGTTGCCAAATGAAAAAGTGCATATTGTGAATAATAATAATGGGGCGCGCTTTGAAACGTATATTATTGCAGGTGAGCGCGGATCAGGCGTGATTTGTGTTAATGGGGCAGCAGCGCGTCTCGTTCAACGTGGAGATATTGTGATTATTATTGCTTATGTTTATGTGGATAATGCTGAGGCCAAGGATCATAAACCGACAGTAGCCATTATGGGAGAAGGCAATACCATTAAAGAAATGATTGCCTACGAACCAGAAGCAACTATATTGTAGTGCCAGTCACCCACACAATTCTTTTAGTAAAATCCACTTCGCTTACGGTATGTCCGCAGAAAGCGAAGTGGAATTTTTTTGGTGCCAGTCACCAGAACAATTCGTAAAATTCACATAATTCATACGATTCTCGCGCTTTTTTTTATTGAAATGGCGCAAGGATGACCTGCGAGATGTATTTATGATAAAATTCATCTATCTAATGTGAACTGTGAGTTGAGATGTATGATGGAAAGTCAAAAGTATGCAATAGTTGATTTGGAGACGACGGGTCATTCTCCAGCAAATGGTGACCGAATGATTCAAATTGCCATTGTCATTATGAAGGATTGGAAAATTGAACGCACCTATACGAAATTTATTCATCCAGGTAAATCAATTCCGTCCTTTATTCAAGATTTAACGCATATAACGGACGAGGATGTGAAAGATGCCTTGCCGTTCGAGGCACATGCCGACTACATATACGAATTAATTTCCGATTGTGTTTTTGTCGCGCATAATACGGATTTTGACTTATCCTTTTTACAAGCAGAATTTAAACGAGCGGGATTACCAAAATGGCATGGTAAGAAAATGGATACAGTTGAATTAGCGAAAATATTATTTCCAATGTCACTTAGCTTTAAGCTAGGTGATTTAGCCGCAGATTTAAATATTGAACTTGAAAATGCACATAGAGCGGATGATGATGCGCTTGCAACAGCTGAGCTTTTTAAACGTAGTTGGAAAGAGCTTCTAAACCTTCCACAACTAACGCTCGAACAAATGCATAAACGCTCATTCCGTTTAAAATCTAATTTGTCTCAGCTTTTCTTTGAAGCATTACAAATTAAACGTCATCATAGAACAACGGATGAAAATATTACGTACAATCGAAATTTTGCAATTTGTGATGGGCGGCAAAAACAGGTGCTAAAATCCGAGCTAGCACCTTATCCAAAAACAACACATGCTAAAGAAGCATTGATGACAAAGGCTATGCCAAATTTCGAGCAACGACCTGCCCAATTTACGATGATGGATACGATTTGGCAAGCATTAAATGACAAAGAAGAATGTGTGATTGAGGCTTCCACGGGGATCGGTAAAACAGTTGGCTATCTTTTACCTAGTATTTTATATGCACGGGCGAACAATAAAAAAATTGCGATTAGTACGTATACAGCACATTTACAGGAGCAACTTGTAGAAGAAGAACTACCAAAAATCGAAAAAATTCTTAATACAAAAGTAAACGTTGCTGTACTGAAAGGCATGCAACATTATATCGACCTTGCTCGTTTTGAACAGTGTATGGCATATGCGGATGAATCATATGATGATACTTTTACCATTTTACAGTTGCTTGTGTGGCTGACAAAAACGCAGACAGGCGTATTAAGTGAACTTAATGTTTCTGGTGGAGGACAGCTTTTTTTAGAAAAAATTCGCAAATTACCCGAGGAGAAACCGACAAAGGGCTTTGATTTTTATGAGCAAGCATTAAAAAATAGTACGACAGCAGATTGCATCGTGACAAATCATTCGATGGTCATTAGTGATTTAGTTCGTCAAACACCAATTTTTACACAAATTGATGGGTGGATTATTGATGAAGCGCATCAGGTTATTCAAGCAGCTATGCAACAAGATGAAACCATCTTTTCCTACACACAATGGAAGTATATTTTTGGTCAAATTGGTACATTGGAAGATACAGCGCTCTTTCAACAATTCAGTAAGGCTGCCAAAAAGAAACAGCGCATAGCGATGCAAAGTTTACAGCAACTTGACAAACAATTTATCCGCTTACAGCGCGTTTTCGATGAAACTATTGGGCATGCTGTACAAAAAATGCAACAGCAAGTTCGAGGCAAACAGGCTAGTAGCAAATGTACCCTGTTCTTAGAGGATATATCACTAGCAAAAGAGCCGCTCTTACAAGTCAGTAAACTATTACAGCATTGGCTTGATCTCGCGGTGGAAGCCGGTAAAGCTTTTGAAAATAACATTGAACAGTTAGATAAAAATGAGGTTTTTATTTTATCTGAGTGGCACTATTGGATTCGAGAGATGAAGCTAAGAATTGCAGAATGGGAGGAAATCTTCCTTTTACATCAGGACGATCATTCTGTTTGGTTTGAATTTGATTTACGCAGTGTCCCTGGCAGTCTACACGTTTATAAAAAGCCAGTGAATGTTACGCCAATTATTGAAAAAGTAATGGCGCCACTTCGTAAACAAGCCAGTATCGTTTGGACTTCTGGCACTTTAACCGTACCAGGCAATGAACGCTTTATTACGCGTCAGCTTGGCATTTCAGATTGTGTGCAAGTTATGCAGTTACAAGCACCAGCATCATATTATTCCGGTGCAAAGGCGTTTATTGTCACAGATATGCCAGATATTCAACAAGTGACGCAGGCAGAGTATATTGAAGCTGTGGCGCATGCGATTACACGCACGGTTCGCATGACGGAAGGACGTTGCTTTGTATTATTCACTGCCCAAGATATGTTAAGAAAAACGGTCGAGCTGATACAAGATAGTGAGCTTCTCGATGACTATATGCTCTTTGCACAAGGTGTCACAGGCGGTAGTCGCATGCGCATTCTTAAATCATTTCAGAAGTTCAACCAAGCAGTGCTATTTGGCACAAACAGCTTCTGGGAAGGGGTAGACGTTCCTGGTGATGCACTTTCTTCTGTTATTGTTGTACGACTACCGTTTTCTTCACCAGAGGAGCCAGTGTTCAAGGCACGAGCCAAACATTTAACATTACAAGGGCGCAACTCCTTTACAGAGCTATCATTGCCGGAAGCGATTATGCGCTTTAAGCAAGGATTTGGCCGTTTAATTCGATCATCCCAAGACAAGGGCGCATTTATTGTGCTAGATCGCCGTATTAGCACAAAATCTTATGGGAAAGAATTTATTCATGCATTACCACCTATAGATGTCAAGAAGCTACAATTGCCGGAATTGCTGAAGGAATTAAGTAATTGGCAGAAATAAAAAGAATCCCTTTTAGCTTGATGCTAGAAGGGATTTTAATTTTAAATGGCCATTCGGTTTTAGCGTTGATACTAATTACTAAAAAGAAGAGAGGTGGCGTCTTCCTTATTTAAATACGCGACACAGTTACGTCCTTTATTTTTAGCTTGATACAATGCTTGATCGCACCTTGTTAATAATGTTGTAAGCGTATCGCCTTGTACATATGTGGTTACACCAAAACTACTCGTTTTTTGATTAACAATTGGAAACTGATAATTTTCTAGTTGAAGTCGGAGCTCCTCAGCAAGTTGAAGTGCTTCATTTAATGTGGTTTGAGGACAAATAACTAAAAATTCCTCACCACCCCATCGACCGATTGTATCCTGTTCCCTAATGGATTTTTTAAATAACTCTGCTGCATTGATCAATACAATATCTCCAACTTGATGACCGAATGT
This sequence comes from Lysinibacillus sp. FSL M8-0337, assembly GCF_038593855.1. Lineage (NCBI taxonomy): Bacteria > Bacillati > Bacillota > Bacilli > Caryophanales > Bacillaceae > Lysinibacillus > Lysinibacillus sp. FSL M8-0337. The sequence goes on from NZ_CP151996.1 coordinate 1,581,361, forward strand.
ATCATTTACTGCTTTAAAATAATCGATATCAAGCAAAATAATGGAAAGAGGCATTGCCTGATTTTGTGCCTGTTTTAATGCCTCATCCAATACATAATCCAAGCGAACTCGATTCGGTATTTGCGTTAATTTATCAGTATTAGCGATATTTTCAAGTTCCTGCCTTGCCTTCTCCAATTCTTGCGTCCGTTCCTGTACTTTATATTCAAGCGTTTCATTTATCATTTGCTGCATTTTTTGATGCTCTTTTTTTATAAGATTAATTTTATCCCCGAGTGCTAGTGATAAAAAGATTGCTTCAAAAGTAGCTCCAATTGCTGGTATATCCTCGAATATTCTTGGATGAAATGGGATGATGCTTAAAAAAGCTAACGCTTGAACAATGACAGACCCTAGTAATACTGACCAACCAATCAAATAAAAACGAGCCATTTTTTGTCCTTTAAGCCAAACAAGTAGTCCAGATAACCAAAGAAAGGAGAGTACCACAACTGCAAAAATGGTTGTGAAATTATTGACAATAGAAATATCTGGAATAATAAATACGGCGATTAGTGATGAAATAGAAAGCCATAATAAGACAGTTGCAAGTAAGTGAAACTTCGGTAAATATGTTTTTAGCTCCAGAAACTCTTTGGAAAATAAAATCATGAAAATAAGTAATAAATTCCCACTAATCACTAACGAGCGCATAAAAAACCATTCAGGTAAGAAATGGCCTGCTATTTCTAAGTCTAAGGAGTTCATCGTCGCTTGATAAAAAATAAAACTTAGCATATACAAGACATAATAAAAATACGCTTTTTCTTTTAAAGAAAAAAACAAAAATAAATTATATATTAATAAGGCAAACATAAAGCCATAAAACATACCCGAGAAAAATTTATATGAAATGATTTTTTCTAAAAAACCCTCTGTTGTATACAAATAGGACATAAAACTTTTTGGAAGAACGCCATCTAACTTTACATAAATTGCTGTAGTAGATGGGTCTGTTATAGTAAAGACATTCGAACGGTAGTCAATCTTTTGCTCGTTTATATGGGAAATGCCGCTTTTTTGTTGTTCATAAGAACCATTTTCTTTTATTAAAAACAATTCAACATTGTCTAGTTTATCAATAGATTCTAACCAATAGGGCCCTTGTTTATTATCCATGATTTCTGCGGTATGGAGCCTTAGCCAAATCGTATCGTTTGTATGCCAAAAAAACAAATAATTTTGGTTACTTGTCTCAAAGGATTGATCATAATCACCAGATAAGATGTCCTCAATTGTAATGGATTTTGAAGGATCACGAAAAATATCAAAGTATTGCCCTAATACAATAGGCTCTGAAAGTTCTGTGGCATTACTTTTTAAAGGAAAGAACATTACCGTACTTAATGTCACGAGCATTGCAATCATAACCATAACATTTATTACAATTTTCTTTTTCATATTTTTCTTTCACCTACGTTTCATAAATAAGTCATTTAATTAATCGTATCTAGAATTATACGTAATACATAGCAACTTAGGGAATTAGCTCCTTAAGAAGAATTACCTTAAGTAATATACCATATTTTCTTTGCTATTTTCTGAATTTACCAATAAAATACATGGTTTTTATATTATCGAATGTTACCTTAGACCATATGAGAAGCATGAGGGAAATTAATTTGGAAAACAAGATGATATTTAAGATGAGCGTTTAGCGTTTTAGCATTGGGAATGCATTATCCGATACAACCATGGCCTATAAAGAAAGCAAGACGATTTGTAGAGACAGAGGATACGTATCTTTTATAGTTGAAAAAATGAAGGTATTTTATGGTCAGTAACGTAAATTTTTCGTTTGATAAAATGTGGGAGATAATCATCGTAATTAACACCATTCTAGATGGAATTGGGGCACTAATGCATGCTTATATGTAGTATTTATTCGTGCATTTTTTGTATTTCAAAATTCCTTATGAAAACAATTTCTTCTTCACGAGCTGAAGTGGCTCATTGTATAAAAAAACGGTTATTGCAAAAAATAAGACCGTCATCATGAGTGTTGTAAAAAATTTACATGACACATTCATCTAAATGGCACGTATTTTTTTGGCTTTATCGCCAAGACAGTTATAACAGCGTTGCCTTTGAGAATGGTAAAGGTTTGTCTTTGCCATACAATGAGTGCTTCGCCCAACAATAGAAGGAAGGAGGTGCTACAAATGGGTGTAGTCTATAGGATTGCCTTAGTTCTTGTAATTATCGGTGCAATTAACTGGGGACTAATAGGATTTTTTAGATTTGATTTAGTCGCATATTTATTTGGTGGTCAAACAGCGGTATTGTCGAGATGGATTTATGCACTTGTCGGAATTGCTGGGCTTATTTCAATCCCAATCCTTATGAAGCGTTTAGATGAGGAAGAGGACTTCGATGCACATACTCGTATTCACAACAATCCGAGTTATGGTATGGAAGCTGGGGAAGAAGCAGATTTCACAGACGTTCCAAAAACGAAGAAAAAGGATTCAGGTAATAAAAAAATGTAAGCTTTTTAAAACTGATGGCCCTTTGGGTGCGTCAGTTTTTTAATAACAAGAAGCCGCCTCAAAAAAATGAAACGGCTCCTCCTATTAGTCGTTGTTACTTGGGAAGGCAAAGGAGGATGCTGACTCGTTCGTATCCTCAAACCATTTTTCGGAAATGGTTTTAGCCTTTGTAAAGAAGCGTACTTGGTCTGGCCCAAACATATGACCTTCGCCAAACTTTGAACGTTTCCAGCCGCCAAAATTATGATAGCCAACGGGAATTGGAATAGGTACGTTAACGCCTACCATCCCAACTTCTATTTCAGAAGTGAATTTACGCGCAGCCGCGCCATTATTTGTAAAGATCGTGACGCCGTTCCCTAACTCATGGTTATTAATTAAGCTTATCGCCTCTTCCAATGTTTGTACACGTACGACATTTCGTGCAGGTCCAAATACTTCCTGTTCGTAAATTTCCATCCCTGGCTTGACGTTATCCAATAAAGTTGGCCCTAAGTAAAATCCTTTAGAGTTTTTTGAGATGTCTGGTTGACGACCATCGCACACAATTGTAGCGCCTTCTTGAAGACTGCGGTCGATAAAGCCGATGATGGAGTCCTTCGATTGTTGTGTAATAACAGGGCCAAAATCTACTTCTGGATCCGTGTAAGGCCCTACTTTTAAATTAGCAATTTTATCGGCTAATATTTTAACAAGCTTGTTAGCGGTTGTATCACCGACTGGAATAATTGTCGAAATCGCCATACAACGTTGAGAAGCCGCCCCATATGCCGCCCCTAAAAAGGCATTTGCAGCTTGTTCCAAATCGGCATCAGGCATAACCACCATATTGTTTTTACCACCACCTAATGCTGTTACTCGTTTTCCATATTTTGAGCCTGTTGCGTAAATATATTCAGCAACTGGTGTTGATCCGACAAAAGAAATCGCTTCAACAGAAGGATTTTCTAATAATTCGTTTACCGTCTCTTTATCACCATTGATGACCGTCCAAATCCCATCAGGCAAGCCAGCTTCCTTCCACAGCTCTGAAAGCAAGAGGGCAGAGCAAGGAACACGTTCAGACGGTTTTAAAATAACGGCATTTCCTACTGCAACTGCCATGCTTGTAATGGCAAGTGGCACCATCACTGGGAAGTTAAAAGGAGAAATTGCCGCCACAACGCCAAGTGGTGCTTTTGTAGAATAGGCATTAATATTTCCGCCTACATTGACCGAATATTCCCCTTTAACTAAATGAGGAGCATTAATTGCCAAATCGACTGACTCTAACCCCCGTGTAATTTCACCTTTTGCATCCTCAATCGTTTTGCCACTTTCAGTACAAATCATGTCGATTAATTCATCCATGCGTGATGTTAATAACTGTCGAAACTTTAGTACAATCTCTGCACGTTTGCCAACAGAAAGTGCGCGCCAAGCTGGAAAGGCATTTTGAGCAGTAGCGATTGCCTGTTGTACCTCTTCCTTTGTAGCAAGTGGGACGTGGGCAATGACAGCTCCTGTACTCGGGTTGTAGACATTAGAAAAGCGCCCACTTTGCCCCGCCACAATGGTGCCATTAATAAAATGTCCTAATTCTTTTACGTCCGTATTCGTTACCATCTTAATTATTCCTCCTTCGATTACATGCAATAAAAACATTACACAAGATATTCTTACTCTATTCATTGTGAAAATAATGCGACGAATAAGTAGTTTTAATAAGCTTTATTTAATTAACTTTGCAAGCTACCAATGTCGCAATTTCCTTATACCAACAGGTGGGCAATCTATGACGTTTAAAGATTACGCCATTAATACTTTATATGAATAGGAAAAATATTTTAGAAGGGTTATCTATTGATTGAAAATTCTGATATATAAAACGAGGTGCATGGACGTAGTATCCCATTATTGATGTGTTAAGACATCTTCAATTAAAAATGCTAGGTAGAGATTGGTTTTAGTAAATGGATTTGTTAAATCCATATCTAACAGTGATTCTATTTTTTTGATTTTATATAGAACAGTATTACGATGAATATATTGCCGTTCGCTAATTTTACTTGTACTCCCATTTTCTTCGAGAAATATGCGTAAAAATGCTACATAATCCGTATTGTGCAGTTCATCATATCGTTGTAATTGACCGAGAATATCATGGCTAAAGGATTGCATTAATGGCTGGTTTTGTACGGCCATAATAATTTGATAGGCACCGATATCTTTATATTTGTACAAAAAACGATTGTTATGAAGCTGTGCTAATTGGATAACGGTTAACGATTCTTCATAGCTTTTACGTATATTTTCATATTCTTTTTGATAGTTGCCTTTGCCAATAATGATATCGAGAAAGCCATTTTTTTGTTTGATTTTTTCATAGATTTCTTCAACTACTTTTGAGAAGGGGATGTTCGGTGTATTAATTTGCGCTCGGTCAATTAAAAAAATGAGGTGATTTTTATGTTTTAGTTTTAAAAAGCGTTTATACCGATGTTGAAAGGCAAATTGGATCATCACTTCATAGCGATCAATGCTAGAGTGTGCACCTATTGTTGTGCAAGTGATAATAGCAAGTTCTCTACCTTGTGGGAAACCAAGTTGTGCCAGTTGTACTTTCTGCGTATCCATCTGTTTTTTGGAGTGAAAAAGTAAATTGTAAAGCACCTTTTCTTCAATGGAATGTTCTTGATGATGGTTGGCTATAAATTGAAAAGTTGTTTTTAATAAATCAGCTACGCGGCAATGCCAAGGCATTTGAAAAATAGGGAAATCATGCTCGTTAGCAAAAGCGATGATAGATTCAGGAATGGCAGGAATATAAGGGCCGATATTGATAATAAATCCTGCTACTTTTTTGCTATAAGCTAACTTAATGAGTTGTTCTAAGAAATCTTCCTGCTGTGATAAGTTAATACCTGTCGTGACGACCAATTCATTTGGCCGACAAAACATAATTAAATCAATGCTCTCTACTACGTTAATACCTGTAACTCTTCGATGTACACCACTATGTCCAGCTACTAATGTAAGCATAGGGAATTGAACTCCCTCCACAATTTTGCGAATCGTTCCCATCTTTTCCCCCCTTATTATGAACATAACTTACCATATATCATGTGCAGATGCACATATTTTTTTAGTCTGATATCCATATCTCGTAAAAATTATCTATTTTAGAATGTTTAGTAACTACTGTGAAAGAGAGGACTTGCATATGTATAAATGTAATAGTAGACGATTGCAAGATTCGATTGAACAATTTAGTCAGTTTGGAGCTACTTTAAACGGTGGTGTCACGCGTTTATCTCTTTCGAAAGAAGATGTGTTAGCTAGAAATTATTTTTGTAAGTGCTGTGAAGAATTAGGGATGGAAATCAAAGTAGATGATATGGCCAATATCTATGCAATGCTACCAGGCAAAAAAGAAGTTCCGCCAATTGTTATGGGCTCTCATTTGGATTCAGTTGAAAAGGGTGGAAAGTTTGATGGTGTTTTAGGTGTGTTAACAGCCTTGGAAGCGATTCGAACATTAAAGGACAATGAAGTGGAGTTAGATGTGCCATTAATGATTGCGAATTTTACGAATGAAGAAGGGGCTCGCTTTGATCCGGCGATGATGAGCTCAGGCGTCATTGCTGCAAAATTTGAAAAAGCCCAAATGCTACAGTCCGTCGATAATAATGGCATGACTTTTCAAGCAGCACTTCAAGCAAGTGGTTATGAGGGAGAGCAACAACATCGCTTAAAGGAAGCCCTTGCTTATATTGAACTCCATATCGAACAAGGGCCCGTTTTAGAGGCAAAGCAAATGGAAATAGGTGTTGTTGAAGGGGTACTAGGAATGGTTTGTTATGAAATTACCTTTACTGGCCAATCCAATCATGCAGGAACAACACCCATGGCGATGCGCCAAGACCCGATGATTGTTGCCGCAAAAACAATGGTATTTTTACATGAACAGCTTGGCAAAATCGACGAGCAACTAGTATATACATTTGGGCGGATGCATGTTTTACCTAATATCCATACCGTTATACCAAATAAAGTGACGTTTACAATTGATTCACGGCATCAAAATCCTGCCATTATGCAAAAGGTCGAGGAAGTATTGAAAAACTTGCCTACAGAAGATAAAGGGTGTCGAATAGAACCGGTGAAACTATGGGGAAGAGATACAGTATTATTTGATCGACAAATTTGTGATGAAATCGAAACAGCTTGCCAACGATTTGGCTATACCTCTCATCGAATGTTTAGTGGAGCAGGGCATGATGCGCAATATATAGCAACGATGATACCTTCAGCAATGATTTTCGTACCAAGTATTAATGGAAAGAGTCATTGCGAGGAGGAAGACACATCATTTGAAGATTGCGCAAAGGGAGCAGATATTCTCCTCGAAACAGTATTAACGATGCAAACAAAATACAGTATGGGGCAAACGTACAGCTTACATTAAAATTTGAAATTTATCATGATTGTTACGTCTCTATTACTAACTAAAAAGCTGCCAAGGTGATGCTGCAAAGAATCAAATGAAATGGATACAGTCAAAATAGTTTACTTGAATATGGAACACGAAAGGTAGGATAGTATGAAAAAAATCATTCAAGGTGGACGAGTCGCAACTGCTTCAGATGTCTACGAAGCAGATATTCTTATTGAGAACGGAATCATTGTACAGATAGGTAAAAATTTATCTGTTGCAGGTGCGGAAATCATTGATGCGACTGGTAAATACGTAATGCCAGGAGGAATTGATCCACATACCCATTTAGATATGCCTTTTAATAATACAGTAACAGACGATGATTGGAAATCAGGCACGATAGCGGCTGCGTTTGGCGGCACCACAACGATTTTAGACTTTTGTTTAACAGCAGGTGAAGAGAAACTTTCTACGGCTGTTGAAAAATGGCATGAAAAAGCAAAAGGGAAATCTGCGATTGATTATGGATTCCATTTAATGATTGGAGATTTAACACCACAGACAGAAGCGGAATTACCCGTGTTACTAGAGCAAGAGGGAATTACCTCTGTAAAGGTTTTTATGGCCTATGCAAAAGAATTCCAAGCGACAGATCGCACGCTTTTTAAAGCGTTTAAGATTGCAAAAGATGTTGGGGCGATTGTTATGGTGCACTGTGAAAATGGTTCGGTTATCGATGAGCTTGTCGAAGAGGCAAGACGTGCGGGACATAAAGAACCAATTTATCATGCACTTACACGTCCAGCACAATTAGAAGGGGAAGCCACAAAACGCGCGATTGAACTAGCGCATATAGCAGGTGCTACGCTGTATGTAGTACATGTAACTTGTAAAGAAGCGGTAGACGAAATTATCGCAGCGCGTGAAAAAGGATATGACGTCTATGGCGAAACATGTCCACCTTATTTAACATTAGACCAGTCTGCTTTAGCACAACCAGGCTTTGAAGGGGCGAAATATGTATGGTCACCACCACTTCGTCCGAAATACCATCAGGAACATCTATGGCATGCCTTAAAAGCGAAGCAATTACAAACAATTGGTTCCGATCAATGCTCGTTTAGTTTTAACGGCAAAAAGCAATTAGGCTTAAATGATTTTTCTAAAATTCCGAATGGTGGACCGTTTATTGAAGATCGCTTTAGTATTTTATATTCAGAAGGGGTTGCCAAAGGGAAAATAACAGTCAATGAATTTGTGGATATGATTGCTACAAATGCTGCAAAAGTTTTTGGTCTGTTTCCACAAAAAGGGACAATTGCTATTGGTTCTGACGCAGATATCGTGATTTTCGATCCTAATGTAAAACGCGAAATTTCAGCAAAAACCCATCATATGAATGTGGACTACAATCCATATGAAGGTTGGGAAGTGACGGGTGAACCGGTTACTGTGCTTGTCCGTGGTGACTATGTTATTAAAGAGAAAGAATTTGTTGGTGTACTAGGCAGTGGTCGCTATATCAAACGCCAATTGAAAACGGCTGCGGAAACGATAAAAATCTAACTTGTTTTTGCAAATATTCCGTGTGGCTTCAACACTGTTGTCATACATTCAATGTAGCACCTTTCAAGCAGGATTTAAACAATCATACAAAGGTGTAATTGAGAAATAGGCATGGCCGATTGTTTTTACTGGAGAACAAAACAATCGGCTATTAAACAATGGCAAGTTCAACAAGAACACATGAGGGGGATGTAGAAATGGTTCCGATGCAAGAGCATGCAATGACCAAGCTACTTCAACGTAATTTTGTTGAGTTAACAAGTCGAATGACCAAAAATGAAGCAATGGAAGAAGCAAATCGTTGCCTTTATTGTTATGATGCACCCTGTATTAAAGCTTGTCCAACAAGCATTCAAATCCCGAATTTCATAAAAAAAATTGCATCAGGGAATATGAAGGGTTCTGCCACTACTATATTAGAAGCAAACCCAATTGGTGCAAGTTGTGCAAGAGTTTGTCCAACAGAAGAGCTCTGTGAAGGAGCCTGTGTGTTAAATTCCTCAACAAAGCCAATAAAAATCGGAGAACTACAGCGTTATGCGACAGATTGGGCGATGGAGACAGGTGCACAGCTATTTAAGAAAGGCGAAAGTAATGGACTGAAAGTAGCCATTATTGGAGCGGGTCCAGCTGGTCTTTCGGCGGCGCGTGAGCTTAGTCGGTTTGGCTATAGTGTCACAATCTATGAGGCTGAATCAAAGGCAGGTGGTTTAGGAAGCTATGGTATCGTGTCGTTCCGCTTACCAAATGAGGTAGCTGATTGGGAAGTTGAGCAAATTGTCAAACTAGGTGTGAACATTCAAACAAACACGACAGTAGGTATCGACATCTCTGCTGAGGATATATTAGCACAATATGACAGTGTTATTTTAGCAGTCGGTATGGGGGCTGTGCCACATCTCGGCATCAAAGGAGAAGATCTGTTAGGCGTACATGATGCCATTGAATTTGTAAAACAAACAAAAGTGGGAGCGCTTCCAACTGATTTAGTAGGGAAACGTGTAGCTGTTATTGGCGCTGGGAATACCGCAATTGATGGTGCTACTTGTGCCGTACGGTTAGGTGCGGATAATGTGAAAATACTTTATAGAAGAACGCAAAAAGAAATGACCGCATACAAATTTGAATTTGAATTTGCCAAGCAAGATGGCGTGGAGTTTCAATGGTTAACAGCGCCGAAAAAAATCATCGGCAATGATGCAGGTGAAGTGATTGGCATTGAATGCGTTCACATGAAACTCACTGAAGCAGGAGCGGATGGTCGTCAAAGACCAGAAGAGATTGCAGGATCTAATTTTATTTTAAGGGTTGATGCAGTTATTAAAGCAATTGGTCAAACGCGTTTTGTGTCATTGATTGAAGCGTTTGGCTTACAGCATACAAATGGTGTTGTCGATATTGATGAAATGACGATGCAAACATCGAATGAAAAAGTGTTTGCATGTGGGGATGTTGTTTTTGGCAACGGACAAGGAGAGGCAATGGTTGTAACAGCGGTTCAGCAAGGAAAAGATGCCGCTTATAAGATTCATGAACGTTTAAGAAAACCAAGCGAGATTGCATAAGGGGGGAAGTGACATGGCAGATTTACGAATTGATTTAGCGGGAATCAAATCACCCAATCCATTTTGGCTTGCATCGGCACCACCTACGAACTCAGGCTATCAAGTGCAGCGTGCATTTGAAGCAGGGTGGGGTGGTGCAGTGTGGAAAACATTGGGGGAACCGATTTTAAATGTTTCTTCACGATTTGCAGCGGTTAGTTATAACGGACAACGTGTGGCTGGTTTTAATAATATTGAATTAATAACCGATCGCCCGTTGGAGGTAAATTTAAAAGAGATTTATGAAACGAAAAAAAGGTTTCCTCATCACGCCATTATTGCTTCCCTTATGGTAGAACCTAAGCAAGAAAAGTGGCATGAAATTGTGAAACGCGTAGAAGATGTGGGGGTAGATGGTCTTGAGCTTAACTTTGGTTGTCCACATGGCATGGCAGAACGAGGAATGGGCTCCGCCTCTGGTCAAGTACCTGAATTGGTGGAAAAGCAAACGTACTGGGTGAAGGAAGTGGCACGTACGCCGGTTATTGTGAAGCTAACACCTAATATTACAGATATAACCGTAACGGCTGAAGCAGCAACAAGGGGTGGCGCAGATGCCATTAGTATGATTAATACCATTAATAGCTTAGCGGGTGTTGATTTAGATACTTGGTATACAGTCCCTCATGTTGCGGGTAAGGGTGCGCATGGTGGCTATTGTGGTCCAGCTGTTAAACCGATTGCCCTTAATATGGTAGCAGAGTGTGCTCGTAATCCTCACATTCAGGTTCCAATATCGGGTATAGGTGGTATTTCCAATTGGCAAGATGCAGCCGAGTTTATATTAATGGGTGCAACGGGTGTGCAAGTTTGTACAGCAGCCATGCATCACGGATTTAGTATTGTTGAAGATATGATTGATGGACTAAATAATTATTTAGATGATAAGGGAATTTCATCGGTAAAGGAATTAGTTGGTCGCTCGGTGCCTCGTTATTCAGACTGGGGCAATCTAGATTTAAACTATAAAATCGTTGCAGAAATTAATAATGATGTATGTATTAACTGTAATAAGTGCCATATTGCATGCGAAGATACATCTCATCAATGTATCGATTTATATACGGAAAACGGGCAGCCCATGCTAAAAGTTCGCGAAGAAGATTGCGTTGGTTGTAATTTATGTTCGATTGTGTGTCCGGTTGATGGAGCAATATCCATGGTCGAAAAACAATCCGCCATTGCACCAATGACTTGGAATGAGCGTCAAATGTTAATGAATAGTCTATCTAAATAAAAGGTTCAACTGTGTAAGGATTAACTGTGTTTCCACCTTCCTTGTAAATGATTTCGGAAAGGAAGGAAAGCCTCATGGAGTTGTCACGGAAATCTCTTTTATTCAGTAGAGCATTCTCCCATGTAAAAGCTAGCTGGAACAAAGTGCTATATTTCAGGGGATAATGATTCAATGTCTGAATAAATGCATGCTGTCGGTGCATGGAACGAATAATGCGCGATAATTGTTGTTTCCTTATTCGGATTCCTTATGCCGATGCATAATCTATTCAAAAAGGAGCGAAATGTATGGAACATGACGGGAATTATTTGAAATCCCCTGATTTACTTCCAGTGACACATCAACAAAGAAATATTGGAACATTCGGTTTTGCAGTCATTTGGATAGGAATGGCTATTGTATTAGCTGCATTTGCAATTGGTGGTTCTGCAATTATGAGTTTACCTTTGCCGATGGTTATTTTAGCTACATTGATTGGTTCTTGTTTAATCGGTGTATTTATGACATTGATTGGTGATATCGGGATTGAGCATGGCTTATCCTTCCCTGTATATATGCGTGCTCCATTCGGGACTTTTGGAACTCATATTCCATCGTTAGTGCGGGGCGTGACAGCAGCCTGTTGGTTTGGTATAAACACCTATTTCGGGGCTATGGCTATCAATGGTATTCTCAATTTACTGTTTGATTTTAATAACTGGTTTCTATGTTTTCTAGTCTTTGCTGCCTTACAATTATTTAATACTTCCTTAGGTATTAAATCAATTGAGCGATTTGCAGATTTAGCAGCTCCGATTATTATTTTAATTTCCTGCTGGATGTATATAACATTAGCAGATGCGGCAACAACACAAGGCAAAGATGTGTGGACTTGGGTTGAGACGCCAACTACGGGTATGGCGGCATTTACAGCATTTATGATTGTTATCATGGCAAATATGGGATTCTGGGCTACGTTAGCCGCTGATATGCCCTCATTGTCTCGCTTCTTTAAAGCACCTAAAAATGAGCGCAATTGGTTTAAACGGAACAAAACTCAGTTAGTCGGTTCTTTAATTGTAATGCCCATCACGAATACATTTATCGTTACAATAGGCGCCGTTTGTTATATGGCTGTAGCATCGGCAGATCCAATCAATGCATTACAGCAAAGTGCAAGTGGCTTTATCCTGGGAATTTTGTTATTAATGATTGTCTTAGCGCAATGGTCAACGAATACGTCTGCTAATGTGATTCCAGCAGCTACTATTTTCTCTAATATTGGCGGTCCAAAAGTACCGTTTTGGGTTGGCGTTGTAATTGCGGGTGTAATAGGAATTCTTGCACAACCATGGAGCTTATTTGATGTTTTAGTCAACGCACTCTTAATTATAGGTGGTATTTTAACAGCCATTGTTGGTATTTTATACGCAGATTATTATTTAATTCGAAAAAGACGCATCAATGTCAAAGACTTGTATGAGCTAAACGGTCAATTCAAATATATGAATGGCTTTAATTTAGCTGGCTTAATCGCTTGGGTTATCGGCGGTGTCATTGCAAATATTTTCTCTGCTTATTCGTCACTAGTTGGTTTTATTGTTGGAGCGCTTGTTTACTATGTGTTAGCGAAGTACTGGTGGTTTAAAAAGTATCCTCAAGCTGAATTAGAAGATCCAAGTGATGCGAAGTATTTAGGGATTACAGCTGGTCATAACTTGGATGAACTATTTGGGCAAGATTTGGTGCCACAGCCCGCAGTTGGCTCAGATGACGCTAAGACAGTAGATCAAACGGAACCACTTTTAGAAGTAAAAGGTGCTGATTAGTAGAGAGAAGGGGTGAGCGTATGTCTGATTTCTTACAAAGTACGGAAGAAATCAAGAAAGTGGATGATTTTTTAGACAGCGGCTTTAAAATACAATATGTCTATGAAAACTTAAGTGGCATGTTTGTAGAATTTGCACGGCAGGAAGAAGTTGTACATTTGCAAATTCTTACAGCGGATGCCCGCAAATATTTTGCCGCAAAACTTCAGGAACAAACCTTATTGCAATAGATATAGCGTAAGCCGCAACCTCTGCTACCACGCAGATTGTTGCGGCTTACGTTTTATGCGTTGCCACAAGGAGCAACACAGCTTTTAAATTGTTTGTAAATTGTTTGAGTGACTGGCACGATTTAATTCATCGTGCTATGCTTTCGTCCATATACAAAGTACACAATTAAACCGAATACAAACCAAAGTCCACAAGCAATCCATGTATGAATAGATAGCTGGGAAATTAAAAATAAGCACATCAAGAATGACAGAATCGGTAGTACAGGGAAGAACGGTACTTTAAAACCACCTGATGGAATATTTACGTTTTTACGTAAATAAATGACGCCTATCGAAACGATTGTGAAAGCTACTAACGTACCCATATTGACAAGTTCAGTAAGCTTCGATAACGGGACAAAGCCGGCGCAGAAGGCTACAAGTATAGCGAATACCCAAGTGTTCTTGACAGGGGTTTTAAACTTAGGACTCAGTTCAGCCATACTTTTTGGTAGTAAACCATCACGACCTAACGCATATAGCAAGCGTGTCCCCCCATAGGACATAACAAGGATAACCGTCATCATACCTACAACGGCACCAAGGGAAATAATACCCGCAATCCAGTCTTGATGAACGAGTTGCATAACATAGCTGACAGGATCACTAACGTTAAGATCTGTGTAAGGCACCATACCTGTTAATACAAGTGAAACGACAACATAAAGAACTGTACATATTAATAAGGAGCCAATAATACCAATTGGCATATTACGTTGAGGATTTTTTACTTCTTCAGCTGCTGATGAAACAGCATCAAACCCAAGATAAGCGAAAAATACAAGAGCAGCGCCACTTAATACACCACTTACGCCAAACGGAAGAAACGGTTGCCAATTTGTTGGTTCAACGTAAAATACACCAACGCCAATAAATAGTAAAATGACGCCCACCTTCAAAAAGACCATAATGGAATTTAATCGAGTGGATTCTTTTATGCCAAGCATTAAGAAAAAGGCTGTGGCAAAAATAATAACGATGGCTGGTAAATTGATATACGTACCAGCGGAAGGGTTAAATGACCCTGAGATTGCTGTTGGTAGCGAAATATTAAAGCCAGCAAGTAGCGCACTTAAATACGATGACCATCCAGTTGCAACGGCTGCAACAGCTAATCCATACTCTAATAACAGTGCCCAGCCAACTAGCCAAGCAACGATTTCACCAAATACAATATAACCATACGTATAGGCACTCCCTGTGACAGGTACACTTGATGAAAACTCAGAATAACACATACCCGCTAACGCACAGACGATGGCTGCTATGATAAATGAAAAAACAATTCCAGGACCTGCATGGGTAGCAGACACCGTTCCAGGCAAGATAAATATCCCTGTGCCAACAATTGCGCCCACACCAAGCAATATCAGGTCAAAAGCCCCTAGCGATTGTTTAAGCTGAATGGTTCCTTCTTTTTTTAATAAATCCGCTATATTTTTTCTTCTAAATAATAAATTTCTCACATGAAAGCCTCTTTTTCTTAGAAATATGTAAAAATCTTATACTTTTTTGACATTCAGGTCAATTATTTATACGAATTCGAAGTGAAATTGGTCGAATTTTAAGAAATATTAAAATCTAAAGAAAAGAAAGAAGTTTTTTGGTATAGGAATGATAATTATGAATATTCTGAAATAATAATACCATTAAAAAGAGCATTGAGTTTAAATATAATATTACGCTATTAATATAGTAATTGAGAGGGCACTATACATGGGAAAAGAAGGCAGTAATTTTAAGGATGTCTGTTTTTGTAGACAATTTATTATTTACTTATAACTTGATTTATATGGATTATTGGCTTCTGTAGTGGGGTGTAGATAAAGCCCTTTCAAAGAGAATATTAAACGATGTATTTATTATATTAAAATTAAAAAAATATTGTTTTTCCTAAAAATACATTTGTATTTTTGAGAAGAATTTATTATTATTTATAAAGTAATTTATCGTTCTTATATTAAGATAGAAAGAGGCGTATTCAAGTGGCAAAAAAAGAATTAAAGAGAGGGTTGGAAGCGCGACATATTCAAATGATCGCTCTAGGTGGTACGATTGGTGTAGGCCTATTTATGGGATCAGCTAGCGCTATCCAGTGGACTGGACCATCCGTGCTCCTTGCATATGCTATCTCGGGCATTTTTATATTTTTCATCATGCGAGCTATGGGTGAGATGCTCTATGTAGAGCCAAGTACTGGATCTTTTGCAACATTCGGTTATAAATATATTCATCCATTGGCGGGTTATTTAACTGCCTGGAGTAACTGGTTTCAGTGGGTTATCGTCGGGATGTCTGAAATTATAGCAGTCGGAACATATATGCAATATTGGTATCCTGATTTACCTGCATGGATTCCTGGGTTAATTGCTATGGTTATACTAGGTGTAGCAAACTTTATTTCTGTTAAATCATTCGGCGAATTTGAATTTTGGTTTGCGATGATTAAGATCGTTACAATTGTGCTTATGATTGTGGCAGGTATTGGTCTTATTTTCTTTGGGTTTGGAAATGACGGTATGCCAATCGGTTTATCCAATCTGTGGTCACATGGTGGCTTCTTCACAGGTGGTTGGACAGGTTTCTTCTTTGCATTATCTTTAGTCGTGGCGGCTTACCAAGGGGTAGAGCTTATCGGAATTACGGCTGGAGAAGCAAAAAATCCGCAAAAAACAATTACCAATGCTATCCAAAGTATTATTTGGCGCATTTTAATTTTCTATATCGGTGCGATTTTTGTTATTGTAACGGTTTACCCTTGGGATGAGTTAGGAACGATTGGTAGTCCGTTTGTTGCTACTTTTGCTAAGGTAGGGATTACGGCAGCGGCTGGTATTATTAACTTTGTTGTAATTACAGCAGCTATGAGTGGTTGTAATAGTGGCATTTACAGTGCGGGACGTATGCTTTATACACTGGCTATGAATGGTCAGGCACCTAAGTTTTTTGCAAAGGTTTCAAATAACGGTGTTCCGATTTTAGGTACTGCTGGCGTATTAGTTGGGTTAGTCATTGGTGTTATTTTAAGTTATATTGCACCAGAAAACCTATTCGTCTATGTTTATAGTGCAAGTGTACTTCCTGGGATGATTCCTTGGTTTATTATTTTAATTAGTCAAATTCGGTTTAGAAAAGTAAAAGCAGCGCAAATGGAAAATCACCCATTTAAAACGCCTTTAGCTCCTTTGACAAACTATGCAACCATCGCGTTTTTAGTTATGGTGCTTATCGGTATGTGGTTTAATGAGGATACGCGTGTTTCGTTAATTGTAGGGATCGCTTTCCTTATACTTGTAACATTTAGTTATTATGTGTTTGGTATTGGAAAAGAAAGACCTGCTGACAAGCGTACAAAATAATAGAAAAAGGATGTATCTCTTTAATTGAGATACATCCTTTTTTCTATAGTAGAATCAAGATTTTTTAGAGATGTTCCATAATTCCATACATAGTTATTCAAAAAAGGGATAAGCTACATAAAGAAATATGTTGTGTCCATGATACATAAAGGCGTTTAACGGGGGTTGAAATGGCATGGAAGAAAGAGAACAGCAAGTAATTGACCAGATAAAGGACAAGGTTCAAGAAATTGATGATGTCGTTATAAAAGAGATGGTTACTGATGCAGGGGATGCGACAATTATCTATTTCTCTTCTCTTATCGAGAAAATGACATTACAATCGATGGTTTTCATACCGTTAGCGAACCATGTTAATCAAATTTTTCAAGTATCTGATGCAGTAGAATTAGACGATGTGGATTTGATTTTGCAAAAATTAGATGCAGGCCAAACCTTATTGTTTTTCCATAAAACAGCTCAACTACGTGTCATTGACACCTATAGTGCCCCTACACGTTCGATAACAAATACGGAAACAGAGTCAACAGTTATTGGACCACAAGATGCTTTTACCGAATCATTAGAGACCAATATTTCATTAGTAAAAAGACGGATTCAAAATCCAATGTTAAAAAATGAAACACGCACTGTAGGAACGGAAACCAATATTAAAATTTCAATTTTATATATAGACAATATCGTAAATAAAGAAAATTTAGACACGCTACGAGAGCGAATCAATCAAATACAATATCCTTTTTTTACAGATATATCAGAGCTCAAGCAACTGATTGAAGATAATCCGTTATCTCCTTTTCCACAGCATTATATGAGCGTACGACCAGATAGTGTTAGTCAGTATCTGATTGATGGAAGAATCGTGATTTTTATGGACAATAGTCAGGCAGCGATTGTTTGTCCTACATCATTTTTTGAAATGTTTGTTTCGGTCGAAGATTATTATAACCGTTGGACCACAGCATCATTACTCAGAATGCTTCGCTTTTTTGGTTTTTTCCTAACCATCATGATTACGCCGATGTATATATCTGCTTTAACATTTCATCCTGAAGTGTTACCATATGAGCTTTTGTTAAATCTTCAGGAATCGAGAAGTAAAGTTCCATTTCCACCGCTAATAGAAGTTTTGTTTATTGAATTAATTATTGAAGTGCTGCGCGAAGCGGGTTCGCGAATGCCTGCTAAAGTTGGTCAAACGATTGGTATCGTAGGAGGTATCGTTATCGGTACAGCTGCTGTTGAAGCGGGATTGCTTAGTAATATTCTAATTGTATTGGTTGCGACATCTGCCTTACTGTCATTTCTACCACCAATTTTTTTATTGAGTAATACAAGTAGATTTATTCGTTATATTTTTATTTTATCTGCAGGTCTATTTGGGTTATACGGATTAATGCTAGCATTTGCATGGCTATTTGCTCATTTACTGCGATTAAATTCATTAGGAACACCCTATATGTCACCCGTTGTTCCTCGTAATGCCAGTGATTTATTCGATAGTATTATTCGATTTCCAACAAAATATTTAAAAGCCAAGAAAGGTATTTCTAGAGCACAAAAAAAATAAAAGCTTTTGTAGCATTTGAGGTGGATTCAGTTGAGTACAGGTAAGAGTAAGAAAAAGCTATTAAATGCATATCATGTTGTTTTTTTAGCACAAAGCGTCATGATTGGTACTGGTATTCTCTCCCTGCCTCAGCAACTTAGTTCTTTAGGATATAGCCAAGCATTGATGCCATTGCTTTTTGGTGTGATTGCGAGTGTTACACTTTACCCAATGATTTGGATTATGTCAAAATATCCAAATGACAACCTATTTCGTATCAATGAAATCCTACTAGGTAAATGGTTAGGGAAATGTATCAATCTTTTTTTCGTTATTCAATTTCTCGTTTTTATTGCAGGCATTATTAGTAATTATATGCATCTAATTCAAAGTACGGCTCTTCAAGAGCAAACCATTACGGGACCTGTTTTTTGTTTTTTATTATTGCTTATTTATATTGTCAGTGGAGGCATTAAATCAATTGCCCGTTTTTGTATCATGACCTTTTTTCTGACGATAGGCATTCTATATTTTACACATTGGGCATTTGAAAAGGGCGATATGAGTCACTTTTTACCTCTATTTAATTTTTTTAGTGTGAATGATTTTTATGAGGCATTAAAAAGAGGGTATTTATCGGTTCTAGGTTATGAATTAGTCATGTTTTATTATCCCTACATTGTCGATCAAAAAAAAGCATTTCGGCATTCATTATTGGGCATTTGGATTAGTATCTTACTTTGTTTTATTACGACAGCGATTAGTGTCATGTATTATTCCGAATGGCAGCTAGAGTATGTGGAGTTTTCCGTACTAAACTTATTTAAAGCTGGGGAGTTTTCGTTTATTGAGAGAATTGATATTTTCGGCATTACATTATGGGTATTTTTAATTTTATCGACCGTGGCTGTCTATTTATGGTGTGCAAAAAAAGGGGTAGAGACTTTAATATCTAAAAAAAGTAATGTTTATTTGTATATCTTAGTCGCGATTATTTTCTTTGTTGTAAAAATGCCATCTTCAAGAGAATTTCAAGATAAATTATTTACAAGTGCCAATTATGTTGGCTATATGTTAATTCTTTGGCCAGTATTATTAATGATGGTTTATGTACTTCGAAAAAAGAAGCAGGTGCAAGTATGAGCAGAAAACTTCTTTATGTAACTCTGTGTATCCAACTATTCATTTTAGCCGCCTGTACGGAAAAAGAAGTAAAAGTTCCGCTTGAAGATGTCGGAATGGTGGGCATTATCGCATTTGATTATATTGATAAGGATAGTATGAAATTAACCGTCGCCATTCCTCAATATTCACCTGAAGCGCAACGTAGCACACAGACTTTTACTGTCACTACGGAACTTGTATCAAATGGCATTGTGAAAATAGAAAAGCTTTCGGACAAAAAAATTGTTTTTAATCAGTTACGCGTTGTGTTGTTTAATGAAGAGTTCGCACGTCAAGGCAATATTCGGAAAGTTCTTCAGCATTTATACCGAAATGCGGAAGTTGGGAATAAAGTACTTATTGCGATTGTGAAGGAAAAAGGAGAGGAAATGCTGAAATATAATTATCCCGATAAACCGAATATTAATTTCTATTTAAACGATTTATTGCAACCTAGCATTAACACCGCGTTTAATCCTAATACGAACATCCATGATTTTATGTATACCATTTCAAATCCGGTGTTTGATCCGATTATTCCGTTTATTGATAAAAATAGTGACAAAATCGAAATAAAAGGAATTGCTGTATTTAAAGGTAACCAAATGATTGAATTGATTACGCCCAATGAGGCACTCATTATTCAGGCAATTCAAGGAAGAAAAAATCTTGCGCCATTAGATATTAAAATGGAACAAGGGCATGGCAAAGAAAAATTATTGATTGACTTAGTGGAAAATGATGTGCAGATTGAGAGCAATAAAAATATGCATTCACCTAAACTCACGATAGCATTAACAATCAAAGGAACATTAAGTGAATACAAAGGTGAACGAGAAAATGATTTATTCACCATAGAAAGTTTAGCGGAATTAGAAAAAGATGTGAATAAAGAGTTGGAGCAAGATATTAAAAAGTTTTTAGATAAACTCAATGAATGGCAAGTAGATCCAAGTGGTCTTAGTGAATACTTCCGAATGTACCATCGCGGAAAATGGACAACAGAAAAGAAGCGGGAGATTATTAGTAAAGTAGCAATCGATGTACAGGTGAAAACATCCATCATTAGTACAGGAACTTTAAAATAAACTGCTTTAGTGAAGAAAATATCACTATTGAGATATATGTTGACAACTATCACCAACACAGCTGAACTTGAAACTATAAAAAGGCAATTTATCATTTGAAAAAGTGATAAATTGCCTTTTTTTAGAATGATTTTCGCATAATAAAGCTTAAATGTCGGCCACATGTTTTGTCTTGACGGTAGGAGAAGCCTTCTTCACTAAGATACGTACATGTTTGATCAATCGTAATTTGGTGTGACGGAATGCCTGCAATTTCACATTGCTTTTTCACAGATTGCTGATTATCGATGTGATACTTGTTTGTGTCAGCATTGAAATACATAAAATTATCGGCATAGCCTAGACGATTAAATTGTTCATAGACATCACCATCAACTTCAAATTTTTGCTGGCTAAGTGCCATGCCAATTTGAACATGGAAATCTTGTGGACTACAGTGCTCTTGTTCTATTAAATGACGGAAAAGCTTCAATGTCACTTCCTTAACTGTTCCTTGCCAGCCAGAATGAATGACACCAATGACACCACTACGATCATTATAAAAA
Organism: Lysinibacillus sp. FSL M8-0337; assembly: GCF_038593855.1. Classification (NCBI taxonomy): domain Bacteria; kingdom Bacillati; phylum Bacillota; class Bacilli; order Caryophanales; family Bacillaceae; genus Lysinibacillus; species Lysinibacillus sp. FSL M8-0337. The sequence goes on from NZ_CP151996.1 coordinate 1,602,498, forward strand.
ATAACAGGTACGCAATCAGCAGTAAAAGTACAAAGCATTACATCTTGGTCAAATGTATAGAGCGCATCGGTATTGGCAATGGCTGTATCTTGCCTCAGCGCGCCTAAGCCTTTATCGGCTACGGTTGCTCGATAAAAATTCGCACTGTGTGTTTGTTGAGTACAAATAAAATCATTGATATCACATTGCAAAGAACTTGCTAATTTTTTTCGATTGCTTAATACATCCTCTGGACTTGTGCAGACATGTAGTGCCATATTATTTTGTTCAAGTTCCAAATGGTCTTTTAAGGTCGTTCCTGCTATGAATTGCTCATTGTTGTAATAAATTTTAGTTTTCATATTATCACCCCGTTTAACTATATCGGATTGGATTGCCAATGTATAGCTTATGCAATACGTATCTTATGTTACAGGCTATTTGACCTCCTATTTTTACTTATAAAAAAACGGACTTTCTTTTAACAGACATAATAGATTCATACTTTATCATACAGTAGCAAAGTAGAGGTTGCATTACTAACGTTCAAGTAAAAAGGAGTGTGTTTATGAATCAAGACTACTTGCTCTTAATTTGTCAATTAGGTATGGGTCTGTTTTGGATAGTGACATACATATTTATTATAAAACGTGGCTTTCAGGATGAACATTATGGTATGCCAATGGTTGCAATATGTGCCAATATTTCATGGGAGTTTATCTTTACGTTTATCTATCCTCACAATGATTTGCAAAGGATTATTACGTTTAGTTGGTTTGTCCTTGACCTTGTGATTATGTGGCAGTATTTAATATATGGGCGCAAGGAATATAAAAATACAATGTCTACAACACTTTTCTATACATCTTTCCTTTTTACATTTGGAACAAGCTTTTTAGTAATTTTGGCGCTCTCGCATGAACTTCATGATATGCAAGGGATCTATGCGGCGTTTATACAAAATTTAATGATGTCAGGGTTATTTATCGGCTTGTTTTTTGCAAGGGGTAGTTTGGCAGGTCAATCTATGACTATTGCAGTTTGTAAAATGATTGGGACATTATTTGCAGCCGTCGCTTTCTATTTCTATAGTAGCATCCCACTTATTACAATTATCTCTATGGCAACCTTTATGTATGACTGTTTATATATTGCTTTAATAAAGTGCCAGTCACCCAAACAATTCTGAATATAGTGCAAGACGCACCAAAAAAGAAAGAAATGGTGCCCTTGCTTTGTTAAATCTTGTAGTAATATATTCCTGTTACAACTATATTTCAATTGTATTACTGTCAAGTTGAGAGTAAACACCGATAATCTCGTAATCTATTCGTCAATTATTTCAAATGTCATACAACTGTAAAAATCCTTCCAAATATTTAGTGATGCATTATTTCGCTAATCTATTTACCATAAATATAGAGCTAAACAGGAAGGAATGATTTACATGTTTAAAAAAGTAAAAAAAGTAGCGATGGCATCCGTATTATCACTATCCTTATTAGTACCAATTAGCGCAATGGCCGCTGATTCATATACAGTAGTAGCAGGTGATTCTCTTTGGAAAATTGCTGTAAAAACACAAACAGGTGTACAAGAATTAATAGATGCAAACCCTCAACTAGCAAACCCAGATCAAATAAATATAGGTCAAAAAATTAATATACCAACGAATGAACAAGCATCTGTAGAGCAAGAGGTAGTGAAACTTGTCAATGCTGAACGTACGAAAGCAGGTCTTCCAGCATTAAAAGAAGATTGGGAGCTATCACGAGTAGCAAAATATAAATCTCAAGATATGCATGATAAAAATTACTTTGACCACACTAGCCCAACGTATGGTTCACCATTTGCAATGATGAAGAAATTTGGCATTACGTATAAAGCAGCTGGAGAAAATATCGCCAAAGGTCAAAAATCAGCTTCTGAAGTCGTAAATGCATGGATGAATAGTGAAGGACACCGCGCTAATATTTTAAACAAAACCTATACACATATCGGGATTGGTTTTGTGAAAGACGGCAACTATTGGTCACAAATGTTTATTCAAAAATAATTGATTCAAAAACTGTTATGCAAAGTAGGACAATTCTTTTTACGACAAAATATAGCATGTGAACACATGAATTACACGTAGCTTTTGCATGTCGTCTATAAGGTGACAACAAAAAAGAGCAACTATCAGCTTTCAAGAGCTGTTAGTTGCTTTTTATTACTTTTTGGCAAGGAGGATAGCTTGTGAACGGGATTTTACACCTAGTTTTTGATAAATAGTAGACAAATAAACGCGAATGGTGCCAGTCGATAGATTTAGCATGTCAGCAATTTCACGATTGGTTACACCATTGGCTAACAGATCAAATACCTCTTTTTCACGTGGTGTCAAGACTTCGTGACGAACTTCATTGGTTGTACAGCTTTGTAAATAATTTAAATAATTGTCTGGGTAGGGATTCCACTTGGCTGCCAACGACTCTAATTGAAAATATTGCTCTAGAAGGGGGAGTAGCTCTTTTTCATCTGCCAATGTCCGAACATAGTAGTATTTAGCCGCCAATTGCAATACTTTATGTAAAATATCTAATGCAACAGCAGTGTTTCCTAAACGATGCTGACAAATGACTTCTAGTACTGTCGCTTCTATAATCGTTGCAACCTGATTGTCATGCTGTGCCTTTGTTTTAACTTGAATGATTACAGGTAGTGCATCCTTTGGTGTGTCCTTTAGTAACAATAAACGAGCATAAACGAGCTGCCAAAATGGTTGCTTTGTTTTCGTTGCCATTAAGAGCATCTCTGCGTTTTGGCTATCTCCATCGACTATAAAACAATAGGCTTGCATAACTTGAAGCGGCGTTTGCCAATGTTTTTCCGAAACATCTTCTAATACTTGAGACAACATGATACGGGCTGTATTTGATTGTTGCTGATGAGCGTATATTTTCGCTTTAAGTAAATACATAGGGATATATAAACCTGGATCTTGATGTTGATGACCTAATTCAATGGCGATTTCCAACTCTTTTTGGGCAGCTTCTATGAAACTTCGCTCATATAAAGATTCAGCAGCAACCGCATAACTAAATGCTGTCACATTCGCAGTTTGTAAAGATGTTTCACGAAACAGCTTGTTAACAGCTTCGCCTTCTTCAAACAGTTGCAGTTTTCCTTTAGAACCAATACTTGTACGCGAAAACTTATATTCAAAAATATTATAGGGAATCGGAACGTTATCCCAGCGCGATGGAGCAGGACCATTCGCAAGCAGGTTACGCATAATCTCTTCTACCAATTGTAAATTTCCACCAGAAGCGACAATGGCATATGCCTTTGCACTTTCATAAATATAGGCCATAGCAGTATGCTCTTCTTGCGCCATCCATTGTTCTACATGCTGTCGCATTTCGAGCTCCTCCATTAGGGAAGTAGCTATTTTTGTGTCCATTGTTGTAATGGAAGTTAAAAAGCCAATAACAAGCATTTCATACGAAACGGTATAATGAGCACTTCGAAGTTGATGCAACCAGCGCATGAATGTTGTCGTTTGCCCTGAAGCGTATAGCTGGACAAGATGTTCTGTAATCCATAAAGTAGCTTGGTTATATTGTTCATATTTAAGTGCTAGCTCAATGGCAGCAAGATAATTTCCTTGATAGTAAATAGCGTGTGAGACTTCTTGGACAATAGACTGTACTTGCTGAACGGAATATTGTTTATTTAGTTCTACTTGTAAAGCTTCGGCAAATAAATGATGGTAGCGAAAAACAGGCTTTTTTGTTTGGAGACGAATAATAAATAGACCTTTTGCTTCTAAACTTTCCAACAGTTCAAGGCTATTTGACTGCTTTGTTAGCTGGTCACATATCGCTGGTTCGAGCTCGTGTAGTAGGGAGGTCTTTATAAGAAATTTTTGCGTTGATGTCGGAAGGTTTTGAATGATTTCCTGCCATAGAAACTCGGAAATAAACGGTTGTGCGATATGATCGAATAGGTCTACTTGTTGTTCATTTGCTAAGCGTGTTAATAATAGACCGGCTACCCAACCTTCCGTTTTGTCCAACACATGTTGTAAAAATTGTTGATTGAGTGGTGCTACCTGTTTGCAGGAAAAAAATTGCTTCGTTTCTTGGAACGTAAAGCGTAAATGATCCGCATCGAATTCTTGTAGCCATTGTTTCATTCGCCACTTAGCGATAGGTAGGGCTAAGGTCGTTCGAGTCGTTAAATAGACGTGTATCTCTAAAGGTAAGCACTCTATAAACTGTGTCACAAGTTGATGAATTACTGGATTATCGATTACATGATAATCCTCTAACACAATTTGAATCGGTTTTGCTAAAGCTTGTAGTTCCTCTAAAAATGAATCAATAAAAAATTCAAGTGTTGCTAGGTCTTGAGTGTGTAAAAGTGGTGCAAGTACTTGATTGATAGGGCATTGATAGGCTTTCGCCACGGCATGCACAGCGTAAGTCCAAAAACGAATCGGATCATTATCAGCAGCATCAAGTGAAAGCCAAGCGACCGTTGCCTTCTTATATTTGAACCAACTGCTTAGAACAGTCGTTTTTCCATAACCTGCTGGTGCACGGAGAACTGTCACTTTTTTAAAAGTTTGGTTCTGTAAAAGATCAAACAATTGCTTGCGCTCAATTAAATCGGGTGTATTGAGAGGAATGGTTAATTTAGAAGATACTAGTGTAGTAGCCATCTTTTTTTCTACCTCATTTTTTAAAATTTAGGATAATGATGTAATTTATTGTACTACAAGCATTAACATAATTTCGAATGTTAATAGTCCTAGCATTAGATAATTGATAAAAGCATTGATTTATCAACCACCGATTTCTAAACTTGTGCTGAATACTTCCATTGACTACTCTTCCAACTTTTTTTAATAAAAACGTATAATTGATCATTAAAGTTTTATCATTGTTCAACAGCCTTGTTTACACCACATTTGATATTTTTTTAATTGATTGATTACGAGACTATCCACTAGAATTTTTCGATAACTATTTTTTTTAGGTGTACGTGTACCTATTTGCTCAATTGTAATCGTGATTTTTAAAAAGTCTATGTTGCGCCACTGTAAGCCGCAAACTTCGCTTTTCGTATACTAGTAAGAGTCGTTTTGACATTATTGAAGAGAATGCTTGGCCACCAGAGCCAAAAAAGCCAGATGTGCTGCCCAAGAAAAGCTCATCGTCAGCTCTAACAAAGATGCTCAGTCGGATGTACCAGAGCAGTTTACCTTTTCTGAAAAAAGTATTCAGAGGCAATTTACGCCTTATTATAAGCGTTATTTTGCACTATAAGTAAAGATAAAAAAGCCCAATTTCTCGCATTAAAATTGAGAAATTGGGCTTTTATCATTAATCCAGAAAAGCGCCTGATTGTTATTCAACTAAAGTTCTTGTTTGTGTTGAAGTACCGATTAAATTCTGATTTACAGCATAAATTGTCTATATTTGCATGTTTCTATTCTTATAGCATAGCTTTAAAATGTTTTGACATTTATTGAAAAGTCTTATTGTGGCTATGTTTCTATAACTTTGTATAGTAGCTGGACACTTGTTATTAATTAATGGGTGATCGACAAGGACCTACTTTTATACCAAGGGAATTGTAATGTTCTTTTATGTTTATAACGGCTTGATAATGTGTCACTTCGTCAATTAGTTGATTTATTTTATAAACGTCAACTGGTTTTTTCATTAGTAGGTCATTTAAAATTTGCTTGATTTCTTTAGGGTAAACATTTCCTACCATACTGGAAAGTCCATTGCAGCCACCGAGTATTTTTTCTATGAGGTCAACATCTCCACCAGCAAACATAATGAAATCATCTGGTAACTGTGTATTTTTATGACGCTTCACATTGTACTCTTCTTTAAGCCCGATAAGGTTCGAGTGTTGTTGAGAGACAAGTTCATTAAGGGATTCAACACTTAGGTTAAATCCAGTTCGGGCAGGATTATTATATAGCACAACTTTCTTGGTTGTATGGCTTAGCAATTCATTAACATAAGCAATGGCTTGTTTTTGTGATGGTTGAATGTAAAGTGGAAACTGGACAAGAATTGCATCAAAAACAGATTTCTCAAGTGCTTGCATAAGTTTTATCGCATCTCTCGTTCTTGCACCTGAAACACCAAACATAAGTTCAATATTTTGAAAGTTTTGCTTATTAAAGTAATCAATGATTTGCAATCGTTCATCAATACTCATTGAATTTTGCTCACCAGTAGAACCAGATACAAGTAGTGACTCAATTCCGTTATTCTTTAAATGTTCAACAATGGAGTTGAAACCTTCTAAATATAAGCTTTCATCATCATGAAAGGGAGTTGGAATAGCAACATTTAGATTTTTCATCAATTATATCCTCCAATTATTTACCCAAATATTAATATTGAACCAACGTAATACCGCAATTTGAATACAATTTAATACTTGTCGAGTGTATTCATTTTGTACGGATAAGAGGGGGAACTATCTCTCCACGCGTGCACACGAATCCGTACAAACTTATTGTCCGAAGTATGAGTAAATATTCATTGCTGGCAGAAGCTTTTAATTTTACTTTTGGGGTAAAATATCGTTCTTATTAGTTATATTTTCTTTAACAACATGTTTTGCTCCTGACCCAACAGGTTCTTCCAAAAACCATGTCCCCATACCGGAGACAGTAGGTACATCCTGGATAGTGTAAAGAACTGCATTTTCATGATCAGACGTATTGCAATGTTCGTGTGAAAGCCAAGCAGGAGATACAAAGACATCGCCTTTTTCCCACTCAATTTTCTCACCATTAATAATACTATAGCCTTCTCCTTCAAATACAATGAAGATAGCTAAATTACTGTGTTTATGTGGATTATTATGTTCACCTGGCGCCAATACTTGTACCACTGCATTTATAGTAGGAGTCACTCCGTATTTATCACCAGTATCTTTATTTACCAGCGATACTGCACCTCTGCCATCACCCATAAAATCGCTAGACAATGAATCATCTAATTGTGCCTTTATATCTGTTCCTTTCCAAATACAAGGACGAACAGTCGGCTTGGTACTTTTTTGTAAAAAATCTTTGTAACTAATAATAGCAGTTCTTTGATCGCTCATTCTAATAACCTCCTAAATTTTTTGAGAACTTTTTTAACCTTCCTGTGCTTCCATCGCCCTATCAAATCTTAAAGGCACCACCTTTCAGGACTAAGTGATTTTAAAGCAAAACAGCGTTGGAAAGGTAAACCCAATTTATTAAATACTGTTATAAACTGGGCTTGTAATTACAGTTTAGGGGACATCAAACCATAGTTCAATTCAATTATTTATATAGTAATAATAGGTTAAACCTATGATACAATATATATTGCCATAAATTGATTTATGAGGGGGACCTTAGAATGGAATTAAGACAACTTGAATATTTTCGTTCAGTATGCCAGGAACTTCACTTCACAAGAGCTGCAGAAAAGATTGGAATTTCCCAACCATCTTTAAGCCAACAAATTCGTCTATTGGAGCATGAGATTGGAGCACCTTTATTTGATCGAATTGGTAAAAAGACGGCACTTACAGAATCAGGAAGACTACTTCTGAAGTATACCCAGAATATTTTCCATGAAATAGAACAAGCACAAACTGCTATAAAGGAATTAAACGGACTCCAAAGAGGAAATATTTCTATCGGAACATTGTTAACAGTTGAAAACTACCTAATTCCACCGACATTACTTAATTTTCATCGTTTATACCCTGCTATTAAAATTTCTGTGTTTGGACTACGCACGGAAGATATAAGGATAAGCTTGTTAGAAAATAAATTGGATATAGGGATTGTTTTTTTACCTATGAAAGATAGAGAATTAGAATCGATTTCTTTGTACAAGGAGGAACTGGCTCTTGCGGTACCCAACGGGCATCCATTAGAGGAACAGGAAATGGTCCATTTGGATGTATTGCGGACAACATCTTCCGTTTTATTTCCTGAAAACTACTTTTTAAGACAACTTATCAATAAATCTTGTAATGACTTGGGATTCCTCCCTCAGCCGACTTTTGAAATAACAACGATGGAATCTTTAATTGACATGGTTGAAAAAGGAGTAGGAGTGACTATATTGCCTAAACCTTATTTAGAGTGCCTTAACAATAATAAAATAAGAGTCATTCCAATTCTAAATAATAATCTTTCACGAGAAGTAGGAATCGTTTATAGGAAAGATAAATATATGGGTGCGGCTACACGTATGTTTATTGATCAGCTAAAGGCCACCACGATTAATTTGAATTATAGAACCAATATAGATACTGATTAAAGCTCATTATATTAGTAGCTGCTCCTAACGAGTCGGTGTTGTAATGGATAAACCCATAATGAATACTTTATACAAACCTAGTTAACATAGGGCCAATTTTTTTGGAAGTTCAGAAATCAAAAACCCCTTGGTGTTCAAGGGGGCAGTAAGAAAGTAGGAGAATTGAAGAATTGCTTAAAGAAAAGAAAAAATTAAGGCTACTATAGAAGCTGGGAGAAAGGCTTAACGTGAAACTGTATTCAAAAGACGACAACAGGAAAATGAAGCGTATAGAAAAATTGGCAAGAGAAAAGGGTTAGAGACGACAAACTAATTGAATCAGTAAAAGTGGTCCAAGTAATCTAGATGGTAGTTGTGCTTTGGGCAACGCCTACGATATATGTTTACCGTTGAACATCAAACAACTCTGACAAAAATCGACTATGGCAAGGATTATTTAAGTGTATTTTTCAGCGCAGCTTTTCATTAAATTGACACGAAACGGCTCATTTGATCAAAAAGATTCGTGGGATTTTACTTAATATTTTTTTGTATAAATCTGGATAAATCAAGTGCATTCAAAAGGACCTTCAGCCTTAATAGCTGTCAGGTCCTTATATTTGTGTCATTTTATTGGTTTTTTCAATATCTTCTACTTTAATAAATTTCAAAACAACAAACAGGAGCATGAAACCCAATACACCAGCCGTAATATAGCTGGCATTGAGATAGTTTTTCATGACAAGCGACATAATAGGAGGGCCAGCTGCAACGCCTATAAAACGTGCTGAGCTGTAAAAAGAAGATACTGTTCCTCTTAATTCTTTTCTAATATTGTCCGTAATAATTGTGTCAAGTGCAGGCAATAGTGCACCGATAGCAATCCCCACTATACTCGTTATGACTAATAAAAAAATCAGGTTTTTGCTTGTAAACCCAACGAAGACAATACTAGCAGACATGGCAATCAAGGAGACGATGATTATTTTTTTAATTCTCCCCAGGTTTCCTTTAATTTTTCGACCGGATATAAATGAAGCTATACAAAGTAATAAAAGCGGGATGGCAAGGACAAAACCTTTTTTAATCCCTTTTATATCATGAACTTTTTCGAGGTTTTCTGACAAGAAAAATAGCATACTAAATAATATGAGCATCACAAGGACCCCGTTAAGGAATACGGTATACAACCATTTTCCTTCCTCCTTGAAAACTTTTTTTGTATTGCGTAAAAATTTTTTGAACTTCAATGGTTCATCATTATCTTTAGGAGCTTTAACAAAGAAAAAAATAAGTACAATCGAAATCAAACTAAGCGCTGAAATGGAAAAGAAGGGTAGGAACCATAAAAAAGCAGCAAATACTGAACCTAAAATGGGACTTAACACTTTTCCAAACGTGTTAGACGTTTCAATTATCCCTAATGTAGAGCTTATTTTTTCGTCATCATCCTGATATAGGTCACCTACAAGAGGCAATACGATTGGCATGGCACCAGCCGCTCCTATTCCCTGAATAATTCTGCCTGCAATAATCATAGCGTACGGATCATTCATTTTCCAAGACGCAAATCCAGCAATGAGACCTCCTATTAAAGCTAAAATTAAGCTCGGTAATATTACAATTTTTCTGCCGAAGCGGTCCGATAAATAGCCAGCTACTGGAATAAGAAAAATCGCTGCGACTGAATAGCTGGTTATGATCATGCTCGACTGAAATGATGTTATCCCGACCTTATCTTCCAGTATCGGGAGCACGGGAATAAGCATTGAATTTCCGAGTGTCATGATGAGTGGAATTGAAGTCAAACTTACAATACACCTGACACTTACAGTATCCTTCTCTTTGTCCATTACCACACCTCGATTAATATTCTTAAAGTTAAAGTTTCCTTTCGTGTTTATTTTATGCGCTGTTGTAAAGTTTATTGGAATAACACTTGGTAAGCTTGCTTGCCAAAGTGAATCCCAAAACCAATCATTAATAAGGCTGAGATGAAAGAGACCGTTTTCAGAAGTTTTGTGGATAATAGTTTACGAGCGACACTGGATAAAAAGGCATAAATAAAATCTATAAAGATAATACCAATTAAAATAGCGGTACTTACTAATATAATTTCATACCCTGTAGAGATATCAGCTGTTTTTGCAAGAATGGAGCCGTATATTCCCAGCCAAAAAAGGATTGTTAGTGGATTTAAAAAAGACATGAAAAAACCAGCCATGAGCGACTGTCTGAGTCTTGTTCTTTTAGCAGTTTTTGAATCCATCTCTATTTTATGTAACGACAGTAAACTTTCTATACCAGTGTACAAAAGAACAAAACAGCCGAAAGACCAAAGTATTGCTTTCAGCCAGATGGAATTGATAAATTGTCCAATTCCAAAATATACGATAAACATATAGATAATGTCGGTTGCTATGGCACCTAGACTAAAAAACCATGCATGAAAAAAGCCATTTTTTAAACCTGTATTTAATAGGAAAGTTTTAACAGGTCCAATGGTTGCGGCCATTGATATGCCTAAAAAGATATAGGTAAATATAGAATTCATAAAAAATAGCCTCCAATTATCAGATGTATTTGCATTTTATTCGAAGGCAATGACTTTTAGGACAATTTAAAAGAGCAATTCTAATAGGATTTTTGGATTTTTATTCTCTGTTTTGGTGGTGTTTAGTAACATAATTATTAAACGAAAAATAGAGAATATGTCCTTAATGCCCACGTTAACTGGATTATAAGGGATGAGGAAATGTTCAATCTTTTAAGACTATCCCATTTGCGAGAAGATGTTTTGGCTCACTTTATGGGATGTAAGTTTGTTTAAGTAAAGTATAAAAAATAAATTGTTCAGCATTTAAATGGAGCAATTTGGTTTACCCTATAATGGAAACTGTACACGATAAAGTAGATACTATAATGATGGAAGGTCTGCCACAGAACTGAAAACCCATTTTTCTTAGGAGCTGTAGTTTAGGTTGAGTCAGCAAGTTAGTTGAAGCAATTATTTGGGCAGTTCTAAAAAGCTTCTAGCACAAGAAAAAAACGCCGTACAATGGATTGTAAGTCTCACATCGTTTGCGTTTAAATAGGAGAAGACAAATTATTGATGGACGAATCAAGCAAATGATAGATGATTCTTCGATAGTGATATGGAGAAAAAGGAGTAGAAAATATAGCAGCACAGATTATCCTAATCGTCTTCCCATGTTGTGAGTATACTCCCAAAATAAAGGGTTTCCTCGTTTTTAGGTTCTTTGAAAGAAAAGAATAGTTCCACACCCTACCACCAGACGATAAAAATCCATGTTGAGTGGACCTTTTGGAATCGGTGCAGAAATGTAAAAATGTAAATAAGGAGATGAAATCAGTGTTTAAGGATTTTAAGATAACGGAAGGCAGGCCTTTGTATATTCAGCTTAAGGAATATTTAATAAGAATGATGACGAACGGGCATTTACTTGAACATCAAAAGCTTCCATCTACTCGTGAACTGAGCTCCTTATTAGCTATTAGTCGAAATACCGTTCTCACGGCTTATGCAGATTTAGAGCAAGAAGGCATGATTTATGCAGTAAAAGGAAAAGGGCATTTTGTAAGTCATGTAGAGACCTTTCAATCTCCAACTATTGAGTTAAATTGGACTGAAAAAATCAATGAGCAAACCTTTTTATCGGAAAAATTAGATCTCATAAAACATGGAGTGCGTTGGAATAAGGAAATGATTTCATTTACTAGTATCGCGCCCGATGAAAAGCTATTTGATGTAGAAAATTTTAAAAAGGCATTTTTAAATCGTATGTCCATTGAAGGAGACATTGTTCTTAACTATGGCTATGCAAAGGGCTATAAACCGCTTATCGATTACCTCCTTAACTACATGGAGCTTAAGGGAGTAGACATTCGAAACAAAGATATTTTAATTACCAATGGCTTCACAGAAGGACTGGATATTCTTCTATCCACTTTAAATAAAAAGTACGGCCGTGTTATTTGTGAAAATCCAACCCATCATGCTGCCCTCAAGCTCTTTCGATTACATGGTTATGATATTGATGGCATTGAAATGGAGGATGACGGTGTCAATATTAGAGAGTTGGAAAAATGCTTATCAAAACAGGAATATGATTTTGCCTACTTCATCCCGTCGTATCATAATCCAACTGGAATCGTAACATCCTCTGAAAAAAGAAAGAAAATCATGGACCTGTTTTCGGCCTATCAGCTTCCTATTATAGAAGATGGATTTAATGAAGAATTACGTTACTCAGGATCACATCAGGCTCCATTGGCTGCCTTTGCTGGAAACGGCAATAATGTTATTTATATCGGTAGCTTCTCTAAGATTCTTTTTCCTGGCTTGCGAGTTGGATGGATTTTAGCAGACAAAGAGTTGATTTATTATTTGGAGAGTATGAAAAGAGCCCGAACGGTGCATACGTCAACTTTAGATCAAGCCGTGCTATATCAATATTTAAATGATGGCTACTTTGAGAAGTATATAAAAAAAGCAAAAGCAGTCTATAAGAAAAAATATGAACTAGCTGTCCAGTATTGTAAGCAATATATTCCATGTAAACGAATCACCAGTGACGGTGGGCTCCACCTTTTTATAGAACTAGATCACAACATTGACTCACAAAAACTTTTAGAAAAGTGTTACCAAAAGGGAGTTGTTTTTTCGACCGGGAATGTATTTTACACAGACAGTAGTGGACAACATACGTTACGGTTAGGATTTTCTAGGTTAAATGAGAAAGAAATTATTCAGGGCATTAAAATCATAGGGGACACTGTAAAACATAATTATGGAGGTTAAAAAAATGAAAGTTGGCGTCATTATGGGAGGAGTTTCCTCCGAGAAGCAAGTTTCGGTTATGACAGGTGAAGAAATGATAGCTAATTTAGATAAAAATAAGTATACAATTGTACCAATCCATGTAGAGAAAAAAGAAGATTTAGTAGAACATGCAAGGAATCTTGACGTTGCGTTACTGGCGCTACATGGCAAGTACGGTGAGGATGGCACCGTACAAGGTACACTTGAAACTATGGGAGTTCCCTATACAGGAAGCAGTGTCCTGTCCAGTAGCTTATGTATGGATAAGAATATCTCGAAAAAAATCATGAAGTATGAAGGTGTGCAAACACCAGATTGGATTCATCTTATGAACATGGAAGAACTGAATATGGATGAATTAGATAAAATGGGGTACCCAGTAGTGGTGAAACCCAATTCAGGTGGCTCGAGTGTAGGAGTGAAAATTGTTTACGACAAAGAAACAGTAACATCTACAATTGCGGAAGTATCCAAATGGGATTCCGAAGTAATCATCGAAAAGCTTGTAACGGGTGAGGAAATCACTTGTTCCATATTGGATGGCAAGGTTTTGCCGGTAATTTCCATTCGTCATCAGAGCGAATTTTTTGACTATACCTCCAAATATAATGATGTAGCTACAATTGAAGAGGTGATTCAGCTCCCGCCCGAAACATATAAGCGTGTTGTTTCTTCAGCGATTTCTTGCTATAAATCATTGAAATGTAGCGTTTACGCGCGGGTTGATATGATAATGAATAATGGAATTCCATATGTATTGGAGGTTAATACATTACCTGGAATGACGAAAAACAGTTTGTTGCCTAAAAGTGCACAATCAGCAGGTATTCCTTATCATCAGCTACTTGACTTGATCATTGATAATTCACTTAAAGTACGGAGAAATGATGGATAGAGCAATAATAAACAGCAATTAACCTCGGCAATATTTTACATATTATTGAAATAATATACGAACAAAAAGATAAAGATAAAAGAATCGTGGTGTCCCATAATGATCGAAACAAAATCTTATTTAGCAAACGCTGTAGAACAATTAAAGCCTTCTGGTATACGCCACTTTTTTGACTTGGCTACAAAAATGGAAGGTGTTATTTCTCTTGGCGTAGGAGAACCAGACTTTGTCACTCCTATGCATGTCAGAGAAGCGGCAATTTCATCGTTAGAACAAGGCTATACTTCTTATACAGCAAATGCTGGACTACTTGAACTAAGAGAAGAAATCGCTTTATATATGAAAAAATACTTTTCGGTTACCTATGCTCCTCAATCAGAAATTATTGTGACTGTGGGTGCTAGTCAAGCAATTGATATTGCTTTAAGAGCAATACTAGATCCAGGTGACGAAGTTATTGTTGTTGAGCCCTGCTTTGTCTCATACGCACCGCTCGTAACAATGGCTGGAGGCGTACCTGTTACTGTGCAAGCATTAAAAGAAAATGAATTTAAAATTCTTCCACATCAATTAGAAGCTGCTATTACAAAAAAGACCAAAGCGATTATGATTTGTTCTCCTAATAATCCTACAGGTTCTTTGCTTAATAAAACAGAATTAGAGAAGATTGCTGAACTTTGTGAACAACATGATTTGCTTGTACTTTCCGATGAAATTTACGCAGAACTTGTTTATGATGAAGACTATACGAGCATTGCCTCTATAAAAGGAATGCACAAGCGAACGATCTTATTTAACGGTTTTTCAAAGGCATTTGCGATGACAGGATGGCGCTTAGGGTTTGTTTGTGCTCCTGAAGAAATATCCCAGGGCATGTTGAAAATTCATCAATACACCATTATGTGTGCTCCAACGATGGCACAATATGCAGCGCTAGAAGGACTTAAACATGGTAGATCCAATGTAGAGGAAATGAGAAACATTTATCGCCAACGTCGTAATTTTATCGTTAAATCTTTTAATGATATGGGGTTAAGCTGTCATTATCCGGGCGGAGCATTCTATGCATTTCCATCCATTGCGTCAACAGGACTAAGTTCTCAAGCATTCGCAGAGCAGTTGTTATTAACTGAAAAAGTTGCTGTTGTTCCAGGAGATGTTTTCGGTGAAAGCGGTGAAGGAAATATTCGTTGCTCCTACGCTGCCTCTATGGAACAACTACAAGAAGCAATGAAACGTATTCAGCGATTTGTTGATAATCTTGAAAATCACAATCCCCAGATTTAATCTTAATAAAATAAATGATGCTACACACTTCCATTGACCGCTCCTCTAACGCTTTCATTACAAGTCCGTAAAATTCAAACATCATTGCAGAGCTATTACCTAATCGTTCAGCAATGATGTTTACGTTTTGCCCATTATTTATTAGAATCATTGCAAAAGTGTGATGACATCCATTAATGGATGTAAATCTCTTTGACGGTGTTGTTGACAACAGTTATTTTTTTACATTTAGTTCCTCTGTTCCATAGCCTAACGACGTATAGCTGTTGATAACAATATCCAATAGTAAATTGAGTAACATCATAAATCATCAAATCCTAAATTCACGGGCTCTAACGGCAATTCACCATTAGCACCTACTATATTAGTAGATGGTACTGAATCGTCTACTTCTTCAAAGGTGATGCCATCAATCCATACTTCACCTGAACCAACAAGTAAAACTCCAAAATGAATAGCGGCGCTTTCTTCGGGCACATCTAACACAATGGCGTAATAATTCCAGTTTGTCATGCCATGGATAGAACGATTGTCCATATTATCAAACTGCAATAAATCACCATTTCTTGTATCAATTCGACACCAAGCCCCACATTTCATTGCATCTTTTGTTTTGATGAAGCATGACATTTTCATGCGCTTACCAATCCAATTTTTAGCGGAAAATACCTGCATCATCGTACCAAATTGTCCTTCCTTTGCAGGACGTGTAGAGCCAAGATAACCAGCTTTTGAGCCTGTGTGGAATACTTCATGGTCTGCTTTCATTGTATAAGCAGATGGGTCTGTCCCTGTTAATAACCAACCTTTTATCTCGTTTGTTGTTGTCATTTCCTGTTCCTCCTTTGGGTATAAAGAACGCATCATATGGCGATATTTACCGGGTGGCATGCTGTATAGCTCTTTAAATGCGCGTGAAAACGCTTCTTGTGATTGAAATTGACATTCGAATGAAATATCAAGGATTGTGTAATCAGTATGGAGTAATAGAAAAGCAGATACGGCAAGACGTCTTTTTCGAATATACTCGCCAATTGTTAAACCAGTTTCTTTTTTAAATTGACGCGTCAAATAGAATTTCGAGTAGCCAATTTTTTCTGCGTAATGCTCCAACTGCCACGTTGTTAATAAGTTCTCCTCTAATGTATCCACGATTTTCTGAACGATTTCACTATACATAACTGCTCACCTCAAGATTAATTATATAGGGGAAATAAGAAATGTTTTTGATAATTATTGCACTGTTGTAAGTATAAGGTTTAACAAGGGAGATTGAAATACGGCTAGGTATTGTAAATTAACCCACCTCTATTCCAAACCTTACGTCAACTGTAAGAGTAATTTTCCGATTTTTTGTAGTAAGGTATTGCTAGGAATAAAAATGGGAGGCTAGACAGATGAATGCTTCGAATAAATTACTGGAAGTGAAGGAAGTACGTAAAGTTTTTGGAGAGGGACAAAATGAAACAATGGCATTAAAAGGTGTAACATTCAATGTGTTACCAGGGGAGTTTCTTGGCATTATGGGTGCGAGTGGTTCAGGCAAGACGACGCTATTAAATGTAATTGCTACAATGTTGAAGCCGACATCAGGTCAAATATTGCTAGACGGGCAAAATATTTCGTCGTTCAAAGGATCACAACTCGCGGCATATAGAGGCGATCAAATTGGGTATTTATTTCAGCAATTTGAACTGATTGATAATTTAACGGCGAAGGAAAATATCATGCTGCCGTTAGCGATACATGGGGTTAATTTAAAGGAGCAGGAACAAGCGTTGCTGCAATTAGCGAAACGATTTGATATTGAAGAACTGTTGAATAAATTTCCATCACAATTGTCTGGCGGGCAAAAACAACGGGTTGCAGCGGCGAGAGCGCTTATTTCAAATCCTAGCATTGTGTTAGCGGATGAGCCGACTGGTGCGTTAGATACGAAAAACGCCAAGATTTTAATGGAGAAGCTGTCTGAACATAACCAAAAACTGGAATCTACTATTTTAATGGTGACCCATGATGCGAATGCAGCTAGCTATTGTTCAAGAATTTTGTTTATTCAGGACGGTGTCATTTTCCATGAACTGCGTAGAAATATACCGGGCGAATCACAGGAGGCATTTTATGAGCGAATCGTTATGGTGATGGCGCAACTTGCTGGAGGTAGTAGTAATGTTCTTTGACTTTGTGAAACAAAATAGTCACAAAACACGGAAGGAAAACGGTGTGTATTTTGCATCGCTCATCATATCAATTGTGGCGTTTTATGTAATCTTGTCGTTAGGTGAGCAAGATGTGATGCTATATTTGAAGACGATTGAAAGTGATGCGGTAGAGCGATTGTTGTTATTAATTCCAGTGCTTTATGCAGTTTCATTAGTGTTCGTGTTCTTCCTCGTGTATTTTGCGAATCACTACCAGCTACAGCAACGCAGTCATGAGTTGGGCTTGTATTTAATGATGGGAATGAAGCAAAGTAAGCTGTTTCTCATGATTATGGGCGAAACAATTTGGAATGGTATTGTGGCCCTGTGTATTGGCCTGCCAATTTCATTGTTTTTAACCGAGCTTATTAATTTAACGACATCACGTTTAGTTGGCATGGGGATTATAGGCCATACATTCCGTATTTCATGGACAGGCATTAGCTTGACGATTTGTGGCTTCTTCCTTGTGCAACTGCTAGCCATGCTTATTTTAAGCTTTACGATGAGTCGCAAAGAGCCGATAGAATTACTTCATGAGGAAAAGGAAAAATCGCAAAGTACAATGACACCTAAATGGGGCGCCGTGAGCTTACTGTCTGGAGCGGCTTTATTACTCGGAACAATTTTGTTAAGCATCGCTTACAGCATGGCGATTTTATATTTACGAAATTTTGATTATCGCGTATTTGCGCTGATTTTGTTTGTTGGTGTGTGTGGGACATTTATTTTATTCCGTGGCTTAGGGAGTGTGATTGGTGTTTATGTGAAGCGAAAAGGCCGTTCTTCAACAGGTTTGTCAATGTTTACGGCGAGACAGCTACAGGAAAATGTATTGTATCAATGGCGTTCACTAGCAATATCAACATTACTAATTTTAATGGCGATGGTTTGCTTCGCGTTTGGTACATCGACAGCGTTAACGAATAGCGCTGTAGCTAATCGAACGGTTGATTATACGTTTAATGGTAATAATGAAGATGACATTAAGCCTTTGATTAAATCCGATGAGCTAGCACCTTATGTTGATAGTTATTATAGGATGGCGTTACATAATTTCTACCCACCTGATGAGACTGTATTAAATTATCATTTTGCATGGACCGGCTTAATAGAAACAGTATCGAGTCAAGACGATTCAGAGCCAAAAGAGATTTTATTAAACAACTTATCGATGCAGGATACGCCATATTTTATTGCATTATCGAGCTATAATGCGATGCTTGAGGCAGCTGAAAAGAAGCCGATTCAGTTAGCTAGTAATGAGGTGGCTATGTATACAAGTGACGATACAGGTGCTAGTTATGATATATTAAAAGATATATTAAAAAAGAGTCCGACTGTTGAAATAGCTGAAAATGAATACACATTATTGCCGAAGCTTTATTCGAATCAGATTGTGGCGGATAGAGCCATTACGTTAATGTATTCATTAATTGTGCCGGATGCATTATTCGAGCAATATTTTGACGCTGATGATACTTGGCTTTGGAATATGACGTTAAAAGACGAGTTCATTGAAGAAAAAGGGCTTATGCAGGCGATGCTTGAAGTCGATCAAGTGCTTAATTCAACAGGCTTGCAATATGAGAGCTATCTTGCGAGCATGGGCAGACAGCTATTTTATACGGTAGCAGGGAGTTATACAACGTTTTATTTAGGTGTGATGTTTTTAATTATCGCCAATACGGTGCTAGGCTTAAACTTTTTAATGCAGCAAAGAAGCACGCGTAATCGCTATCAAACGTTAGCGATGCTCGGTGCAAATGTGGAAACAATTTGTACATCAGCACGTAAGCAAATTTGGCTATACTTCTTCTTAGCTATTTCGGTTGCATTTGTTAGTGGAATTTTTGGCATTTGGTCTTTATTAACGGCTATGCCGGCAACTGTTTTCAGTCTTAAAAATGGTATTGTTATTGGTTTAGTGGTGCTATTATTTATTGTAATGGAAGTTGGCTATATTCGGATGATTCAACGAAAAAGTGATGTAGAAATTCGAAAGTTAAAAGAAATTGACTAGAGGTGAGGGCATGGTGAATATTGTCATTGTAGAGGATGACATTTTCCTACGCGAAGAATTACAAAATATTTTACAAAAGGAGGGGTACTCTGTAGTGAGTATCTCTTCTTTTGATACACCTGTTGAAGAAATAATCGCTGCTAAGCCCGGATTAGTCTTGTTAGATTTAAATTTACCTAACTTATCGGGTTTTCAAATTTGTCGTACTTTAAAAATGAAAGGAATTGGTCCTATTCTAATTTTAACTGCTCGTAATCAGATGCGAGATGAGTTGCATGCATTAGAGTTAGGAGCCGATGACTTTTTAACAAAGCCCTGTCATCCGAAAAGACTTATTGCAAGAGTACAAAAGCTACAACAGCTATATGCCAAAATGCCGATGTTTTTAAATTGGGGAAATTTTCAACTAGATTTGAAGAGAAATGAATTATATATTGCTCACAATTCACTTTCATTATCTGAAAATGAAGGCGCCATTATGAAGCTTTTAATACAACATGCACCGGCAGTTGTGGAAAAGGAGCAGCTTTTCCATGAATTGTGGGGAAGTAGTGAATTTGTGGACGAAAATATATTACAAGTAAACATGACTAGACTTCGTAAAACATTAGATAAAGTAGGGATGTCACATCATATTAAAACGGTCAGAGGCAGTGGCTATCAATTAATAGGGAGTGAATCCCCATGAGGCCATTAGATTTCATTGATATTTTACAGCAATCGCGTCAGTGGATGTTACTTCTATGTGTAAATAGCGGTTTTTTTATTTTTTTAGCGTGGGTCGCGTATCCAGAGACATTTAAACTATTAGTTTTGACGATGCTCATGTTTACTTTTGTAACCATTTTGATCGGTGTGCTTTTTACATGGAAAAAACAACGAAAGCTAAGAGACACGTTCTATCAATTTTTAAGAGAGCCCTCCGCTGAGCATGAGGCTAAGTTGCTACAAGTTTTAGGGGACGCACATACGGAACCACTGCATGATTTGGCAAATCAATTACGTCATCTATATGATGAATTGCAAGAGGCAAAGTACCAGTCATTAGAATATGAAACCTTTATCGAAAGCTGGGTGCATGAAATTAAAACACCACTTTCGTTACTTCAGTTTGTAATACAAAATAGGAAAGGCGAAATGTCCCCGTTGGTTTATCAACGGCTAAATTATGCAAACATCACGATTCATAATCACGTAGAAAGCATATTATTTTATGCAAAGCTACAAGCTGTACATGTTGACTATAGCTTGAAAAAGGTCTCTATTGAGGAATGCTTTGAAGATGTATTAATAGAGCTACAATCGTTATTGGAAGAGCAGCATGTAAGTGTCTATACGGAGATAAAGGATGTACCCATTGTATCTGATGAAAGAGCGCTACATTTTATTTTGATACAGCTACTTGTAAATGCAATTAAATATCGAAACGTAGATAGTGAGAGTTTGATTTGGCTAGAAACAGGCATTGAACATGCTAAAGACAGCTATTACGTTAAAGTAGCTGATAATGGAGTAGGCGTCTTGCAATCAGATTTGCCATTTATATTTGATAAAGGATTTACAGGAGATACGAGCAAGCAAAAGCAATCTACAGGGATGGGATTGTTTTTAGTGAAAAAATTATGTGACGATTTGCAAGTTGAAATTGAGGTTGAGTCAAAATATAAGCGTGGTTTTACCATTCAATTGCTGTTTCCAAAGGTTTAAATTGTGCCTCTGAAAAGGTAATAATAACATATCTTAAAAAAATATTATTCAACACTATGGCCGAATTGCGGAACAAGAACAATTTTGTATAGCAACCTCTGTTCCAAGCTTTGTTGTATTATGAACAACACGAAACAGCTTTATTGATATCTTTTTCACTTACATACACGGAACCTTCAGTATCTATTATATATTCTATATCATTTTCTTTTAATTGTTCTAATAACGATTTTCGTAACGCGTCTGATAAATTTTCTTTTTTAGCAAAAGAAACGTATGTCCCCTTAGAACGATTCTCATTACTACATCCACTCAATATACTCAAACATAAGACGATAGATAGCAAACACTTGCATTTCAATTTCACGAATTTACCCCCTAAAGTGGAAAATCAGTATATACCTTTAAGTAATAAAAGTAGAAGGTGAACCTTACTAATAAAGTTCATTTCACAAAAAACCTAGGATAGTCACTGTGATCTGACTTTTTTTATGATTTTAGAGAACAAGCTTCTAGGCTAAACAGTAAGCTTACTTCAACAGCACCCCTATATAAAGAGCTATCTCGTGATCTCTACCTAACTAAATACTTAAAATTAGTAGTTGTAATTTTTATTTTACCTCAACCTCGAAAACAAAAGTCTTTTTTTCATTTTAACACCCCTTTTTATATAGATTCCATTTAGAATGTTCCAAATTGTAATTTACAAAAATACTAATGTATGTATATATAAAGTAAAAAGAAGAATATAGGGAGTTGAGAAATAGCGTTGTTGCCTGTGAGCTGACTGACGAATAAGACAGTAATCCAATCCTATTAGTCATTTTGCGAAGCTGTTTAAGGAGAAAAAGGGAGGTATTATCAATGAACGTAATAGAAATTAAAAATCTAACGAAGACTTACGGCAAAGCAAGGGGCATATCTGATGTTAGTTTTAACGTTGAACAGGGTGAAATTTTTGGGTTTATTGGGCCTAATGGTGCTGGGAAGTCGACAACAATTCGCACATTATTATCACTCATTTACCCAACGAGCGGCAGTGCCACGATTTTTGGGAAGGACTGCATTCAATTTGCTCCCGAAATAAAAAAGGAAATCGGTTATTTACCATCTGAAATCTTTTACTATGACAATATGAAAGTAAAGGACCTATTAAAATACTCAGCTAGCTTTTATAAAAAAGATTGCAGCAAGAGAATTAAAGAGTTAGCAAAAATGATGGACTTGGATCTGAATAAAAAAATTGATGACTTATCTTTGGGAAATAAGAAGAAGGTCGGGATTGTTCAAGGGCTGCTCCATGAGCCAAAACTCATTATTTTGGATGAACCGACAAGCGGGCTAGACCCATTAATGCAACAAAAATTCTTTGAACTATTAGAGGAAGAGAATAAAAAAGGTGCTACGATCTTATTTTCGTCGCACATCCTTAGTGAGGTCCAAAGATTATGTAATCGTGTTGCCATCATTAAAGAAGGTAAAATCGTAACCGTAGAAAAGATTAGTACGTTACAAGAGAATAACTATAAAAAATTTAAAATTGAGACGAATTCACCCCTAGACAAAGATTACTTCCAAATCGAGGGGGTCAATAAATTAAATGTTCACAATAACGTAACTAGTTTTTTATTCAAAGGTAATATTAATACGGTGATGAAAAAAATCGCTGAAATTGAAATTGCAAATTTGTGGATTGAAGAACCAGACCTTGAGGAGATCTTTATACATTATTACGAGAAGGAGGTCTAAAAACTATGAATATCTTTATGCATGAATTGAAGGTTTATCGAAAGTCTACCATCATATGGTCGCTATCGTTAATAGCCATCATTATTATTTTTATGTCAATGTATTCTTCATTTGCTGAAGATGCAAAGGGCTTTATGAAAATAGTAGAAAACTATCCAGAGGCAATCAGAAATGCAATCGGGTTTAATCAAGAAAATTTCTTTACTATTTTAGGATTCTATAGCTTCCCATTATCGTTTATTACTCTGTGCGCAGCAATCCAGGCGATGAATCTCGGCACTTCTATTGTCAGTAAGGAAGTCCGTGATAAAACAGCGGACTTTTTACTAACAAAGCCTGTTACCCGTACAAAAATCTTGACAGCTAAATTATTCGCAGCGCTAGTTTCGATTGTCATCACGAATATCTTTTATTTCGCTGCAGCTAGCTTTGTGGCATTACAAGTCAAGACAGATGATTTTAGCTTAAAAATTTTCTTTCTGCTTTCACTTACAATATTCTTTATTCAGCTGATATTTCTATCCTTAGGAATAATCATTTCCGTTATTGTCCAAAAGATTAAATCCATGCTGACCGTCTCGCTAGCTACCGTCTTTGCTTTCTACTTTGTCGGAATGTTCAGTGATACGACTGGTGATGAAGTGAAACGTTATTTTTCGCCGTTTAAATACTTCGACACCGCCTATATCATGAAACACTCCAGCTATGAAACAACATTTTTAATTGCTGGTGCAGTTATTATTATTCTTGCAATTGCAGCTAGTTATGTTGTCTATAGTAAGAAGGATATCCATGCGGTTTAAGAATGTTAGCTTTGCTTGTAGGAAGCGAAATGGAGGGGTTCGGTAATGAATATATTTTTAAAAGAATTGAAGTCTCATCGAAAATCACTCATATTTTGGAGCATCGGTGTTTTCCTTATGGTGGCATCAGGAATGACTAAATATGAAGCGTATTCGTCATCGGGCCAATCGATAAATAAATTGATGGCAGATATGCCAAAATCGTTACGGGCTGTATTTGGTTTCAATGATTTGGATTTAACGAAAGCTAGCGGCTACTATGGTATGCTTTTTCTCTATTTAGTATTAATGGCAACCATTCATGCAGTCATGCTCGGAGCGACCATTATTGCCAAAGAAGAGCGGGATAAAACATCTGAGTTTTTATTCGTTAAACCAGTATCTAGAAGTAAAGTAATTACAGCAAAGCTATTAGCTGCTTTTATAAATATTGTAATATTCAATCTCGCAACATTCGTTTCGTCCATTATTCTTTTAGGGAAATACAGCGATGGTGAAGCGGTTAATGGTGAAATTGCAATCTTAATGGTAGCAATGTTCATTTTGCAGGTTTTGTTTATGGTTATTGGCAGTGCAATTGCTGCTGTAAAGAAGAAACCAAAAACGGCTGTATCAGTAGCTACTGGAATCCTCTTACTTATGTATATGTTATCAATCATTATTGATTTAAATGAGAATATAAACGGCATAAAATATTTTACACCATTTAAATATTTTGAAGCGAAAAATGTAATGTATGGCGGTGGTTTAGACGTAAGCTTTGTCGTAATTTCCCTAATATTGATTCTATCATTTTTGGTCGTAACCTATGTTTATTATAAAAAAAGAGATTTGAATGTTTAGTAAAAAGACCGTTGCAAAACTAAACCTATACTATCTATGCCTTAGTTCAATAAGACTTATTTAATTCATACGTTAGTTAGAAAAATTAACGCCATTTTGATTCAGCCATTTTCAAAATGGCGTTTTTGCATTCGCCCCATAAAGGATGAAGGAATTTAGTAAACCAATCTTTATTGTAAAGCTGCAATTAATGGATACTTGTAGGCAATTTAAACTTGAAGCACGCCGTATAAGTGCCATAACCTCATAAATCTCTGTAGAATTTAAGTTACAAGTTAGTTGAATTAGAAAAGTGGATCTACCACAATCACAACATTTTCATGAATATTATTTTTATGGTTCACTAATTCCTACTGCAAGCAACAGAAAATAAACAAATACTAACACGGCACCATTTAACAAGATTCCTGTAATAATAAACCACAGTTTTTTAGATAAGATAGCAAAGATAATGCCTAGTACAGAAAGCACTGTAAACACATTTATACCCAAAGTTAAGTTAGCGTTAGGTCCTCTGATGATAAAGAAAAAAATGATGCTTATTGCTACTGTCAAAACTGATAAAACGCCTAATATATTTTTGTTCAAAAATGTAACCCCCCTTTAAATCAATAAGCTTATTAACCAAGCTGGCTCGTGTGCGGAGCAACTTAATGCATAGTATTCAAATTACTTTATGAATTAAACGACTTTATTGTCACGAAACACTTTAAGTGTAACAATAATTACAAATTATACTGAATATTGGTTTAGTTTGCACGTATCGTTGTGAATCTGCATTTTTCAGACGCTACCCCAGTATCAACTTGAAGTACAAACCACTATAATACCAGTTTGATAAGAGTACTAGATGCGAGGGAAGGAGAATTGAGGTGACCCAAGAAGGTCTCACATCTCTATTTTAAGTGGTAAGCATTGTGACAAGAAGGGTTCGCTAGAAGTTGAGAAGTAAGAGCAAGGAGATAGTAGTGAGTAAGCTTACCAGACAAGCTATCATTCTAAACTAGCGAAAATTTTCTTGTAGCAACTTACAGCACTCAAGTTCAAATATTTCTTTTTTTACTTTGTACCATTTTTTTATACTATTTTTCTTGTTTTTATATTCGCCACCACTTAATACATATACAAATTCTCCATGCTCAAATAGGATAACTTGCCAGCCTTGATCAATGTCACTAAAAGGCTTATCGATTGAAATATTTGCTCTGCTCAAAAAATAAAGAAATGAAGAAAAGCCCCAAAAATTGTTCAGTATTTCATTTCTACCGGCACTATAAAAATACAAAAAATCGAAGTTTTTCTTCCCCACTAAAATCTCAAAATCTTCTACAATTGGGAAAGATGCCAAATTCAGCTTATGTAAATTATGACTATATATTTTTTTTAACCGTTTCCCATTATTAATATGTGCTTCTTGATTGACGTTTCTAATATTCAATTCCCCACTCGTTGTTCCAATGACGATATTTTTTTGCCAGTATCGCTTCAATAGTTTTAGCCATTGTTTCAAATATGCTTTTCTCGGTGTTTTATACCATGTATGTATGTCTTTATTATGGCCCTGCAAAATATAAACGAAGTCATTTTCTTCGAATATCCTTACTTGCCAGCTTTTTTCTCGATCAATATACGGCGCTGTGCGAGTTCCTAATGGGATATCCTCTTCATCCCATTCTTCCAATACATAATATCGAGGAAAAGTCGTTAGTTGTTCCTTTCTTTTCGCACTATAAAATGAAATCAGGTTAGCATCTGTTACTAGTACTTCAAAATCTTTCACAATTGGAAACGACGTTAAATCTAACTGTTGCACATCACTTGCGTGTAATGTTTTATTAGCATTTACATGCGATTTATTCTTTTTTAATTTAAATTTACCACTTTTTGTTCCAACAACTTTCACTAGATATCCACCTTTCACACGTGACTATAAATATTCTTCCTTTTATATAAAAGTTACGCTACCATTAAGATCATTCGAAAAACAGGTATATTGATTATCCATATTTTACATTGGGAACATATTCAAATTATTTCCATCATTGTGTTCCACAATTGCACTTTTTTATTTAATCAATGTTGCGACATCGTTTTCTATTTCAAAAACTAAAAAATCATTATCTTCCTCTACAACTTCTTTTTCATATCTAAACTCTTTATCAATCAGCATTTCAAAATAATTTGTTTCAACATTAAGTTCAAAAACTGGACAGTGGTCAAATCTGACATCGCCAACAAATATTGCTCTAATTTTTTTCATTTATAACTCTCCCTCAATACAATTTCAGTATCTGATTCTACTATTCATGTATTCAATAAACACATGCAGCAAGGAACAACGAACTATAATTTAGAACCACACCATGGACAGAATTCAATTTCTATACTTGAAGAACCACCATCATGAATGATTAAACCGTATGTATTATCTTTATCCGAAAAAATGATTATTTTGTCAGGACATGCAAACGGATTGATATGCATGTCACATTTGAAATTTGCATGGTAATCCATATACTCACAACAATGTTGTTTCTCCATATTCAACCTCTTTTCCAAAAGTAAACGGACCCGATTTCGGCACACTTGGCGCCTTTATTGGATAGGTTCGTTCCAACACTTCACAGTTCCAATCATTGTCTATTTTAATCGAAACGTTGCATAAGTGCGACGTCATCCATGAAAAGTATGTGACAGGTACCACAGCTTATTTTAATGCAAAAACTTTATAGTCTGTACGGATTCATTGAGATACATGGTATGATTTCTCTTGAAATCAATTTCAGAGGTGTTGAAGTATGGATTATGGTCAATTTAAACAGAAAATCAGTATAGTAAAAATACAAAATATGCTAAAAAAGGTTGGTGAAAATAAATGAAACATATTTTATTAGTTGAAGATGATTTGGAAATTGCGAAAAACCTCGCTCTTCTACTCCGCTCTGAAGGGTTTACCATCACCCATGCTGCGACGCAAAAAGAAGCCATACTCATGCTTGCTGCGCAGAAATATGACTTGGCATTGCTTGATATTTCCCTTCCTGATGGCAACGGCTTTGCAGTTTGCACGGATATCAAGCAAACTCAGAACATTCCAGTAATCTTTCTGACAGCTTCTGGCGATGAAGGTAGTGTTGTAACGGGGCTGAATATAGGGGCTGATGACTATGTTACTAAACCTTTTCGCCCACGCGAATTGATTGCTCGAATTGGAACAGCTTTACGAAAAAACGGACATTCTCCAATTGTCTTTGAAATGGGGGATGTTCATGTTGACCCATCGAGTGGGGTTGTCAAAAAAAACGGGCAAGAAGTTTTTCTTTCTGCTCTGGAATACCGATTATTATTAGTGTTTATAAATAACTCTAAAAGTATTATCACGCGCGACAGGCTATTGGACGAATTATGGGATGCATCGGGCGAGTTTGTAACGAACAATACCCTAACCGTCTATATAAAACGCCTAAGAGAAAAAATTGAGACAAATCCTGGCAACCCGCGATATATTTTAACTGTTCGTGGTACAGGATACCGACTAGGAGCTAGCTATGTTGCGGAATAGGGAGATTCGGCAATTTACACTTTTATTTACCGGCATCACAATCATTACCGCCATTTTAGGTTTTACTATTCAGCCCGTAGCTGGCCTATTAATACTTTCTACTTGTGTTGCGTTTGGTACCTTATTTTTCTTATTTACAAAAGCGCATTATAAAAGGATTACACAAATTTCAGAGCAAATTAATTTAGTGCTGCATAATACCGATCATTTGTTTATTAGTAATGCAGAAGAAGGCGAACTGTCTATTTTGCAAAATGAAATCACTAAAATGACGCTTCGCATACGAGAACAAAATGAAGCACTGAAAAAAGAGAAGATATATCTAGCTGATTCACTAGCCGATATTGCACACCAACTACGTACACCGCTAACTTCAGCGAATTTGATTGTATCTTTACTGAAAAACAACCCAGCTGAACATGAGCGTAAAACGTTGCTATGGGATATACAAAAATTATTTGTACAAATGGATTGGCTATTAACCTCTCTGTTGAAATTATCACGTTTAGATGCAGATATTGTAAATTTCAAAATGGAACCATTAGATGTCGCAACCTTAATAAAGGATTCGTTTCATCCATTTCTTATGTCGATGGATTTACATAATATTACGCCTCAAGTTAATATAGCGGACAGACTAGTTATTCATGGAGATTTCGGTTGGCTTTCAGAGGCCATTCAAAATATTTTAAAAAATTGCATTGAAAGTACAGGCGATAACGGGACGATTCAAATTGCTTGTGAGGAAAATATGCTGTTTACAGAAATTACCTTGCATGATAGTGGACCAGGTTTTAAAAAAGAAGATGTACCCTACTTATTTGAACGATTTTACCGTGGGAAAAATACGAGCACAACAGGATATGGCATTGGCCTCGCGCTTTGCAAAACCATTATTACCCGCCAAGGAGGGACGATTAGTGCCAAAAATCATCCGCAAGGAGGGGCAATTTTTTCTATTCGTTTCCCAAAGTGACGAATCTCTCACTTTAAAGTCACGAAGATGTAAGTTAAAAATTCTATTATAAGGGTACAGCACAAAAGGAGGCTCACATAATGGAGTTTTTAAAAATTGAAAACTTATGTAAAACATATGGGCAAGGTGAAAATCAAGTAACAGCATTGGACAATGTTTCACTTACGATAGAAAAAGGGGAATTTACTGCCATTATCGGTTCATCTGGTTCAGGTAAATCGACATTACTACATGCAATTGCTGGCGTAGATGTACCGACAAGCGGAAAAATTTACTTGAACGGACAAGATGTGTATGCTCAAAATCATGAAAAACTTGCAATTTTCCGACGTCGAGAAGTTGGTCTGATTTATCAATTTCATAACCTTATTCCTACGTTGAATGTCGTAGAAAATATCACATTACCGATTTTGATGGATCGACGCAATGTGAATGAAGAACGATTAATGGACTTATTAGACCTACTTGGCCTCAAAGAGCGAAAAAACCATTTACCAAATCAACTATCAGGTGGTCAGCAGCAACGTGTTGCGATTGGACGTGCACTGATGAACGCACCTGCCGTGATGTTAGCTGACGAACCTACGGGTAGTTTAGATAGCAAAAATGGGCATGAAATTATGCGTTTGTTAAAATCCAGCCACGAAAAATATCAGCAAACGCTGATTGTAGTTACGCATGATGAAAATATCGCTCTACAAGCGGATCGGATTATTTCCATGTCTGATGGCAAAGTCATTCGAGATGAGAAACGGGTGGCAAGATAATGAATATTTTCAATAAAGTCGCCTTGCAAAGCTTACTAAAAAACCGCACGCGAACGATTGTGACCATTATTGGCGTTATTTTATCTGCCGCAATGATTACAGGCGTTACGACTTTTGCGACCACCCTGCAAAACTACATGATTAATGGCTCAATTATAAAATATGGTGATTGGCACGTTGGATTTTCTGATGTTGACGCTACATTTATCGAACAACAAAATGAAGATAATCGAATAGCCAACACCATTACCTTTGAAAACATTGGTTATGCCAAACTGGAGGAAGGTAAAAACGTCAACAAGCCGTATTTATTTATTGCTGGCTTCGACCAAGACACTTATGCCCATTTACCAATAACACTTACTTCTGGTCGATACCCTAAAAATGACACAGAAATTCTCATTCCTTCGCACCTTAAGGAAAATGGGGGCGTGACGATTTCTGTTGGTAATACCCTTGCACTGAATGTTGGAAGACGTATAAGCAATGATAAACAGCTCTCACAATATGACCCTTATCTTTCAACTAATCCAGAAAGCTTTGTAGCTGAGCGTCAGAAAAACTACACAGTCGTTGGGACATTTAAACGACCTGGATTCGAAGAGGTAAAGGCACCTGGTTATACGTTAATTACAACAACTGATGCTATGAAAAAAGCGAGTAGCTTTAGTACCTTTATTAAAATGAAAAGTCCTCGTAAAGCACATGATTATGCAGATGAATTCGCAACTGACCATCAATTTGTTACAAATGACAACGTGTTACGATTTATGGGTCTGTCAAATGATAAAACATTTAATCGTCTACTCTACTCGATTGGTGGCATTTTAGTTGCCTTAATTATGCTCGGTTCAGTTTTCCTTATATACAATGCGTTTTCCATTTCGTTAAACGAACGTATGCGACAATATGGGATTTTGATGTCAGTAGGTGCAACGGCAAAACAGTTACGAAATTCCGTATTATTTGAAGGGCTTTGTATTGGCGCTGTTGGTATACCAATCGGTGTGTTAGTTGGCATCCCAAGTATCAAGGGTGTCCTATCTCTTGTGTCGGAAAATTTTGGAAATATCGCCTATGATAATGTACCTTTAACTTTGACAGTTTCGATGCCTATAATCATTGCCGCAGTAGTCATTAGTTTGGTGACCATTTTAATTTCAGCTTATATCCCAGCACGCAAAGCTGCCAACACTCCTGTTATGGCTTGTATTCGTCAAACAAATGAAATTAAAGTGGAATCAAAAGCAATTAATACGTCTAAATGGATGGAGCGGATTTACGGCTTAGAGCGTACACTTGCGCTTAAAAACTTTAAGCGAAACAGAAGACGCTATCGCAGTATCGTCCTATCACTTACATTAAGTGTTGTTATGTTTGTATCGTCTAGCGCATTCAAAACAACGCTTCAACAGGCTGCAGAGTCATCTGTTGTCAATACGGATTACGATATTATGTTTTTTAGTGAGAACATGAAAGAAAACGATTCATTTCAGCTATTTGACAAACTACAAAACGTAGATGGCGTTTATAAAGGCTCTTATCAATCTATGATGGAATATAAAAGTGAAATTAACTTAAATGATTTCTCAGCAGACTACCGTCAAGCAGCAGGTTATGTCGAGCATGATAAGACGATTGATGTACCGCTAGACATGCAGTTTTTAGAGGATAGTGTTTACCTAGATTTTATTAAAAGCCAAGGTTTAGATATAGCGGAATATACAGGGGAGAATGCAAAAGTCATTGCCGTTGCTAAAATGAAAAATAAAACGGCTACTGCCTCGGAAAAAGATAACATACTAGATATGTTTACAAAACAGTCGATGAATTTAGTTATTACACCAAACGCAAATACTGGCACAATCTTAAACGAAGGACGAAATGTAGCGATTACATTTGTCGA
The DNA here is from genome assembly GCF_038593855.1 of Lysinibacillus sp. FSL M8-0337. Lineage (NCBI taxonomy): Bacteria > Bacillati > Bacillota > Bacilli > Caryophanales > Bacillaceae > Lysinibacillus > Lysinibacillus sp. FSL M8-0337. The sequence continues at coordinate 1,634,345 of NZ_CP151996.1, forward strand.
TACGTATCCTGTCGATCCATTACCAAAGCTACCGTCTGAAGTAAGACCGTACACGTTTATGATTGTTGCACCATATCAATTAATGGATACATGGGCACTAGCTGATGTTCCGATGGATTGGGGCTTAACGTTCCTATCAAAGGATGCGTCGCAGTCAGTTGATGAAATGAAAAAAATAATCGAATTGGAAGAAACCTCATACGAATATTCGATATACAATGCCAATGAAATATTTGACCAAAACCGCAATATCATCTTTATCATTGATTTGTTCACCATTGTTTTCGTCATAATGATGTCACTTATTGCAATCGCCAATGTGTTCAACACAATTTCTACGAATATTCGATTACGTCGACGAGAACTTGCGATGCTTCGCTCAGTTGGTATGTCCAATCGTGATTTCAATAAGATGATGCGCTTTGAATGTGTACTTTATGGGTTCCAAACATTACTAATTGGTCTCCCTATTTCAGGTATCTTGGCTTGGCTTATCTATAAAGGGATGTTTATCGGTGGAGCGGAAGTCGCATTCACATTCCCTTGGAGCAGTATGGGCATTAGCGTACTGGGGGTATTCCTTGTTATATTTATTACAACAATGTACGCACTTCGCATGATCAAAAAGGAAAATATCGTCGATGCACTTCGTGATGATATGAATTAATTTTAAAATGTAGCGAATAGCTATAGACCTAAACGGCAGTTTTGAATCATTTCAGAACTGCCGATTTTACTTTGGGCATCCAACTCTGTAACAATTATATGATGTCATACTAGTGGAGAGATTAAGTATGTTATATCGCCTATATGGTAAAAAATTATGGCTATTCGTTCAAAGACTCTACCTAAATAGTCTCACACCCGTTAAAGGTAGCAAATTTTTTGAGACAGCTGTTTAAAGCTGTACGCAATTGAGTTGTTTGCTTCACACTGTTCTCGTACCAGATGTTTTTAACAATGAGTGTGCTAGTTTTTCGCTCTGCGATAATCTCGGCTCGTCCAATGAAGTGTTCTCCATATACGAGGGGGAGCACATAGTAGCCGAATTTTCGTTTGCTTGCAGGTGTGTAAATCTCCCACGTATAATCAAAGTTAAACAATGCAGTAATCAGTTTTCTATCCCAAAGGAAATTATCGAGCGGCGCAATCAGCTCGCAACGCCATTTTGGTTCCGGATTTTGCAAAACCGCTTCAATAAGCGGTAAATCCTCCGCAAGGCAATACAGCATATCCTTCATTTCCTCCACGGCAACGGCAACAATGTGATTTTCTTGTAATAGCTGGCTAAAAACCTCTTTGCGTTGTGCTGCTTTCAACCCCCAAATATTCAACCATGCATCTGACGAACGATTCCATAAGAGACCGACCGAGCCGATTCGACGTAGTACCCGCCACTTATAATGCGCAAGTTCATCAACTAGGGGCTCTGATGCAGTCAGCAGAGTTGGCTGTATGTACTTCTTAGCTAAATCGTAATATTTACGGCTTCCCTTTTTATGATGGATAATCAACTCACCCGTTGAATACATCTGTTCCAGTACTGAGCGAGATGAATTGTTTCCGCTACTCCAGTGAATGGCTGATTGCCAAGAGAAATCTCCATCCAATTTTAAATCATCTGAACTTAGTGCACCGTGATTTTGGATATGAGCCCGTACTAGCGTTGTCAACGCTTCCATTTCGGGATAGCGTTTAGCATGTTGTCGGGCGGCTTCCCTATAGCGTTCAAAATACGGCCAGTCCTCAATAGGGATAATAGCGAGGTTCTTGTCGGGATAATCGACAAGGCTTCTTTCTTCATACAGCAAATCGGCGAGCATTTCTTTAGTAAATTCTTTGATTCGAGACTGTAACACCAATTCGGCATTTTTTCCGCAAACATCGATAGGGTCGTACTGAATACAGCCAACCTGTCGAGTAAAGTCCAATACACCCCGTTTCCCGCTAAATTTATAGTCGTCCAAAAGTCCATGTTTCAACAACAGAAATTGTCGTGCCTGGCGGTTTGTTAAGTGAATCATCTATGCACCTACCTCTAGTTTTAGTGTAATTCAGGGGAGTGGAGAACAAAAAACGAAACCGTGAAGGGAATTTTTTTATGGATAGTAAGTGTAGCATGCTCCTATAAAATATCTTATTCTAATTTGGCATACTGGCAATGTTCCTTCCCGCCACTGCAAATGTCATTAAAACATCATCCCCGATACATCCAAATTTCTCCTCTTAGCACCATTTCTGTTTTATTATACAGAATACAGTGAAAATAAACAAACGTATGTTCCGTTTTAGGGATGGGTGAGAAAAGACCAAATAATGTACTATCCTATATGCAAAATTTATTTTTACAATGAATTATTTTCAAGAAATTATTGATTTTTTAATAGAAAAAAATTATGTTTTTACATAAAAAAGGAATATTTATAAGTATTCATAATATTATTAGAGATGGAGGTTATTATGAAAAGATGGATAGTAATTCTGATTTGTTTATTCATAAGTGGTTGTGCCGGTTTAGGAGATTATAGTATTGACTTATCTGGGAATTATTCACTTTTGCGAACTTCAAGTCATAATATTACGATTGCACCTAAAAGTAAGAATGGTGAAGGAATGTGGGATGAGAATGTTATTCCTGCAAAAGTTGTAGAAGTTGGTTGGAATAAAGATTACATAATTGCAAAACAGCAGGCTTACCCTAATGAAGAGTATTTTTACTGGATTTTAAATGTTAAAGATGAATATGTAGAAGGACCTTTTATTCTTAATGACTTTCAAAAAAAAATAAAAGAGTATGGTATTACTAACTTAGAATTGAAATTGGTAGAAGATATACAATAAGTAGATATAAAATACACGTATATTATTTTGTAGTAATATAGTAGAAAGGTGGTTTTTATATTGCAAAAGATATGTAAATATACTGTGTTATTTTTTAATTGTTCCGTATACAATTACTAATTTATTTTATCAAAATTATCGCCCTTAAGTTAAAGAATTACTAACGGTTAGATCGTCCATAAAATTACATAAGTACTATGTGATAATGACAACTTATTTTCAAAAAAGCACTCCACAAAAGTAAGTATCTAAACTTTTGGGAGTGTTTTTTCCTTAAGCTGTGCAAAAAAACATTTTTCAATTGGATATACACCAATAAAAATCTAAGAAAAGAAACACACTATCCTAACGAGTCGAATAAGATGTTGCTGTAAGTATGTTGGAGGTAGGTGTTTAAACTTGAAAAAATGGATGGTTGTATTTTGTTTAGGCAGTGTAATGGCTTTAGCAGGTTGTCAGGATAAAATAAAGCATGAACAAATTGAAAAAGACGACGTGCAACAACCCGTTATGTACACGCAGGACAAGGAGCAGGAAGTAGGTCCTGTAGTGGTTGAAATTGTTAATCCACAATCTAAAGAAATCATCCACATCGTATCGCCCATAGAATTAGGCTTTGAAACAGACCCAGTCTTGTATAAAAAGAACATTGAACAATTAGCACAACAATTAGCGAGAGGCACAGAAACAAAAGTTGGTTTTGATAAGCGAATGATGCTTGATAAAGTCGATGACAATGGTCGTATTATAAAAGGTAGTCCATTGGTTATTTTAAAAGAAAGTGAATTAGTAGAAAAAATTATGGCAGCATCAGTAACGGGTGGTACAGTAGAAATGCCATTGTATATTACTGAAAGTGGCTATTATTTTGAAGACATACCGTATTTAGAGGATGTAGTAGTGGCTTCTTATACAACATATTTCACTGCTTCGGATATCGGAAGAAATAAAAATATTGAACTTTCAGCAAAAGCCATTCACAATGTGATAGTTGGTAGCGGAGATACTTTTTCGTTTAATACTGTTGTAGGCCCTAGAGATGAAGCGAATGGCTATCAGCCCGCACCTGAAATTATTAATAAAAAACTTGTTATGGGCATTGGTGGGGGGATTTGCCAAACATCTTCAACATTGTTTAATGCAGTCGATCAACTCCCGATTAAATTTGTGGAGCGACATCATCATTCTTTAGATGTAGGATACGTTCCAAAGGGCAGAGATGCAACGGTGTCCTATGGTGGTTTAGATTTTAGATTTCAAAACACGAGTGATGTACCATTTTTAATAAAGGCAACCTATGGACAAGATTTTCTGACAGTGGAAATAAGGACAGCAAAAAAATATCAAGAAATTTTAACAAAGCTTCCCTCACAATAAGGAAGAAGTTGATGTAAGACTAAACAAAAATCAACTTCTCTTGTATTTTAAGGCACTTATAAAGAGTGTCTTTTTTAGTGCCTAAGCAATGGTGAAAGTAGTTTATAAATCTTCCATAATAGTTAGTATTTCGGCAGGAGTAAATACTTTATATTCGGGTTCTGCTGATTGAACAATCTCAATAGCATCATACCCCCAACCAACCCATATAATTGGAATACCTACTTTTTTGCATGCGACAATATCACGTTGCTCATCCCCAATATATAAAACATCTGATGTTTTTAAATTGGCTTGTTTTAAATATTTTTTTATCACTTTATCTTTACCAAAAATTCGGCTCGAACATAGTACTTCGGAGACATGGTCGATACCATTAGTTTGTAAAAACGCCAAAATATTATCTTTTGAGTTGGAGGAAATAATGGCGATTGTATATCCTTTCTTATCGAGTTCTTTTATGACATCTTTCATACCGTGAAATAGATGAACATCTTGTAATGATTGCTGATATAAGCGATAAAATTGCGGGAGTATAGTAGGTAGCTTGTGTAACGGGAAGTTAAATAATTTACTTCGTTCAGCAATCGATAATTTTTTTAGTGCATCAATATCTTCTAACTGTACTTCTTTGAATTCATGTTTTTTAGCAATCGTATTCCATACAGATGCAAACACTGCCGTGGAATCCGCAAGTGTGCCATCAAAATCAAATATAATATGTTTCATTGTATTTTTCTCCTTAAAGGGTATTTGGCTTTACCATTAATAATACTTAAATCAATATAGTCATTCGTTCATGATGACATGAATGCGGAAAAAAAGAAATGAATTAGTATACACTATCTGATTTTACATTATGAGAGGAAAGAATTATTTACCATTGCTTCTTCAGTATGAGGTAAATTACTGCACTTGGTCTAATACTTTTGTGATATATTGTTTGATTTGTTTCTTGCTATAACCCATTACATAAGCTTCCATTATCATGTTTTTTATAGAAAGTTCGAGATGATGTAATTGGGTTTCGTCTAACCGTCGATTTGAACGAGCGATAACAGTTGCTTTCAAGCGATTTTCCATCTTGATAATCGCTTTTTTCTCAAGTTCACGATAGCTTTTTGAAACGGTATGTATATTGATTCCTATATCTTGCGCCATATTTCTAATGGAAGGAAGCATTTCATTGTCTTGAATATGTCCTTTTGCAATCTGTTCAATTAGTTGATTGCCGACCTGCATATATAATAGCAATGGGCTATTGGTATCTATTTGAATAGGTAGCATAGTATTCCCCCTAAAATAAACAAATTTGGAATAGGCATAGTAGCAGTTTCTTTTTGCGTTTGACTAGTTTGAATTCTTATCGGGTGCATTTTCACGCGATTTTCTCCTTTTAACAATTTTGGCAGTAAAATTAATGTAAAATTTATTATCTATAACGATAATATTATCATTATAGATAATATTGACTGTAGCATAGCATTTAATAAAATAACAAGTGCAATTCCAAAAAATGTGTGTTAATGTTATCATTATTAGTAATGATAATGAATGTTGAGAGGAGCGTTTTTATTGAAACTTCACTATGGGTTAGATGAATTGAATGACATTGATTGGTTGGCTGTATTACAGGTTATATGGCCGTTTATGATGGTTGGCTTCATCCTTATCCTTGTTGCATTAATTGATTTGTATCGTCATCGAAAAGCAAGAACAAATGTTATGTTATGGACAATCCTTATTTTATTTTTTAATACTATTGGTCCAATTTTATATTTCACTATTGGGCGAAAAGGAGCGAAACATCATGAAGTTAGAAATTAAAGAGGTGACTAAAACATTTAAAGCAAAGACAGCAGTCAATAATTTCTCGATGGTGGTTGAAACTGGACAATGTGTAGGGCTAATTGGACCTAATGGTGCTGGAAAGTCTACGTTAATCAAAATTATTGCAGATATTTTAAATGCGGAAAAAGGAGAAGTCCTTCTAGATGGGAAAAAAATTAAAACCATGAAAAAAGAAATTGGTTACCTTCCACAATATCCTGATTTCTTTCATTGGATGACAGCTACAGAAACACTCTTTTTTATGGGACAGTTATCTGGCATAACAAAACAAGAGTTGGTGAAGGAAGTACCAGCTATTTTAACAAAAGTTGGGCTTATAAATGAACAACATGAGAAAGTTCAAACATTTTCTGGGGGAATGAAGCAAAGGCTTGGCATTGCCCAAACACTGTTACATAAGCCATCTTTTATTGTCATGGATGAGCCTGTATCGGCATTAGATCCAATAGGCAGAAGAGAGGTCTTAAATTTAATACAAGAAATTAAACATGAAACGACTATTCTATTATCTACTCATATTTTAGGGGATGCAGAAGAAATATGTGAACGCTTTGTCATTATGAAACAAGGTAAGAAAATTGAGGATACGACATTAGATAAATTAACTAACAATCACGAAGCGGTTGTGCATCTTGAATTGGCATCACATAATATGCTTTGGGTGCAAATCATTGAAAAGCTCCCATATGTTAAGAATGTTGAAGTATTAGGCAAGAAGGCGAAGATTACCCTCGATAATATTCAGCAAAATAAAGATAGGTTGATTCGTGATGCAATGGACAACAACATGGATATCGTTAAATTTGAAGTTGGAAGCAGTGAGACGTTAGAAGATATCTTTTTAAAAATGGTGGTGAGTGTATGACACCTTTATATATTTTAACGAAAAAAGAGTATGTACAAATGTTTCGAGAGTTTAAGATCCTTTGGTTACCTCTTGTTTTTATGTTTTTAGGCGCAACACAACCAGTGGTTACATACTATTTACCTTCAATTTTAGCAGCGCTCGGCGGAAATCAAGGCATTACGATTGATCCTGCAATCATGCAACAGGATGGAGCACAAGTAATGGCGGCAACTCTAGGCTCCCAATTTGATCAGTTGGGCATTATGGTAATTGTTATTGCCATAATGGGTATAATTCAATCAGATAAAGCGAATGGGATGCTTGATTTTATATTAACAAGACCTGTAAAGGTAGGATCCTATATCGGTGGAAAGCTTTTTTCTAATTTCTCATTTGTAGCGCTTAGTGTGACATTTGGCTATTTTGTATCTTACGTTTATGTAAATTTCTTGTTTAGTAATATTCCATTTTTTACGCTGATATTAGCGCTTGGATTTTACTTAGTATGGGTACTTTTTATGATTTCTTTTACTTCGATGATCAGTACTATTTTTAATGGGCAGGGCGTTATAGCTTTAATTAGTATCGTTTGCTTGCTATTGTTGAAAATCATTAGTGGTTTACATCCAATAATTGATTTAGTGAATCCTGCTGGCATGAGTCAACAGGCAATGATGGTATTAATAACAGGTTCAATAGATTCACAACTATATGGAAATATGGTGATAACGTTCATATGGATTACTTTAACTGTAACAATTTCGCACTATTGGATTTCAAGGAAGAAATACCATAAAAATTAATAGAGTATAGCTTTTTTTGGCAAAAATAAGTAATCAGCATGCGTGCATTAAAAAATTTTAGGTGGATAATCTATTAAAATAATGTTATCGTATGAAGTAACTAAATAATATATCCTTCAGGGTAGGGTGAAATTCCCAATCGGCGGTGATGAAGTAATTCAAAGTCCGTGAGCGCAAGCTGATTTGGTGCAAATCCAAAACCGACAGTTACAGTCTGGATGGGAGAAGGATGAAAGTATAAGCTTTTTAAATTCGTATGACTTTAAAAGGTCTATTTGGCTACGCTTATATGAAATATAACTTCCCATCGCTTCTGTTGGGAAGTTTTTTATTTAGGGAAAAAATTGAATAGGTATCTGTTCTTCGGGGTAGGGTGAAATTCCCAATCGGCGGTGATGAAGCAATTCAAAGTCCGTGAGCGCAAGCTGATTTGGTGCAAATCCAAAACCGACAGTGATAGTCTGGATGGGAGAAGAACAATAAGATGGTAGCCTGTGGAAAATTTTTGTATCCACTAGGTTTATTTCGTGACGTCTTATGTATAAGTACTCCCAAACCCCTTTTATGCTAAAGGGGTTTTTTCTTTGTTTTGGTCATAAAAAATGGAGGGGGGATTAACATAACTATCAAAAGGTTTACGACATAGGGTTGAGAAAGTAGGTGGAAAAATGTTTACAGGTATTATTGAGGATATTGGCACAGTAAAAACCTTGCAAAGCGATAGGCAAAGTATGGAAATAACAGTGATTTCGCCCAAAATAGTGGCGGATGTGAAGCTCGGGGATAGTATAGCCGTTAATGGGGTTTGTTTGACAGTAACTCATTACAATGACCAAGAGCTGACAATGGATGTAATGCCTGAAACAGTGAAAGCGACGAATTTACAGCAATTAACTGTTGGTCATGCAGTCAATTTAGAGCGTGCAATGCCAGCCAATGGACGATTTGGTGGCCATTTTGTTTCAGGTCATGTAGATGGTGTAGGGAAAATTATACGCAAACGCCCAATGGCAAATGCGGTCTATATTGATATCGAACTTTCAGAGGACTTAACTAGCTATTGTATTCCTAAAGGTTCAATCACAATTGATGGAACGAGTTTAACGCTCTTTCATGTTGAAAAAAACAGTGTCACAGTATCGCTTATTCCACACACATACAAAGAAACCGTACTAGGTGTTAAAAATGTTGGGGCACTGGTCAATATTGAAACCGATTTAGTAGGCAAATACATTATTCACCAGTTAAAGGGTGGTCTGCAATCGTCAACCATTACAAAAGATTACTTAGCGAAGCATGGTTTTTAACCTGCTATAGAAAGAAAAAAACATACATTGAAAGTCAAATCTATTAGGAGGTGGCAATGTTGCTACATTCAATTGAAGAAGCAATTGCCGATTTAAAACAGGGCAATATGATTGTTGTTGTGGATGATGAAGACCGTGAAAATGAAGGAGATCTACTGGCCCTTGCAGAGTTTATGTCACCAGAAACGATTAATTTCATGGCAACATATGGAAGAGGTCTTATTTGTACACCTATTTCACAGCAGCTCGCACAAAAATTAGCGTTACAGCCAATGGTCATAAATAACACCGATAATCACCAAACAGCGTTTACTGTCAGTATTGACTATAAAGAGACAACAACAGGCATTAGTGCTTTTGAACGTGCTTTGACGATTCAAAAAATGCTAGTGTCACATGCACAAGCATCGGATTTCCGTCGACCTGGACATGTTTTTCCGCTAATTGCGAAAGAAAATGGGGTATTAGAGCGCCGAGGACATACGGAGGCTACTATCGATTTAGCAAAACTTTGCAACAGTGTACAAGCTGGCGTGATATGTGAAATTATGGGCGATAATGGAGAAATGCTGCGCTTTGATGAGTTAGTCAAATATGCACAAAAACATAAATTAAAAATGATTTCGATTGACGCATTAGCAACATATCGTCGTCAACATATGCAAATAGAAAATTCACTTACTATGTAAAAGAGGAGAATGAAATGATGGGAAAAACATTTGAAGCACAATTAATTGGCAATGATTTAAAAATAGCGGTGGTTGTTGGTCGTTTTAATGAATTTATAACAAGTAAATTATTAAGTGGTGCATTAGATGGGCTAAAGCGTCATGGTGTAGACGATGATTTAATAGATGTTGCGTGGGTGCCAGGTGCATTTGAAGTACCGTTTATCGCAAAGCAACTAGCTGAAACGAAAAAATATGATGCCATTATAGGTTTGGGTACAGTTATTCGTGGCTCTACAACACATTATGATTATGTGTGTAACGAATCAGCTAAAGGCATTGCAAACGTATCGCTTTCGACAAATGTACCAGTTATTTTTGGGATTGTCACAACGGAAAATATTGAGCAAGCGATTGAACGTGCTGGAACAAAATCTGGCAATAAAGGTTATGACGCAGCGATGTCCGCAATTGAAATGGCTAATTTACAAAAAATGATTGGCTAAAAGGATATCTATATTTAGAATTAATGAATTATCTCACTAGTGTAAGATTTATTGCATAATTTTTTGGACATTGGGAAATATATGTTTATAAGTATTTTAGTAAAATAATTTGTTTGAATTTGGTTCAGTAGGAGATGAGGAATATTCAATCAATAGAACAAGAAATCGAATTGAAAATGTTGAAAGAATTATTTCAACGCTCTGCTGACGTAATTTTTCAATCCTTTACCTTTCAACAACATCATGTTTATTTTATTACATGTGAGTCGATGGTCGATCCGTTTTTATTGAATAAGGTCATTATCGATCGAGTTCAATCTTTGTTTGAAGACAGCTCTGTAAAATTATTAGAGGAAAAAATAAAAAACGATTTACACATTCCTAATCTTCAAAAAGTAACAAATTTAGATGATGCTATTACGCGTGTCTATTCAGGGTTTGTTTTGCTTTACTTTGAAGGGGAAAAAATTTTATTTTCAAGTAAAATTACTAAAAAACCAAATCGAAATCCTGAAGAAACAAAGCAAGAACTAGTGGTAAAAGGGCCGAGAGATGATTTTATAGAAGATGTCTTTATTAATGTGGCCTTAATTCGTAAGCGCTTGCCTACAAATTCCCTATGCGTGGAAACGGTGGAAGTCGGAAAGCGCTCTAAAACGACAGTAGCTGTTCTGTACATGGGTGATATAACCGACAAAGCAATGGTTACTGAAATAAAAAAACAATTAAATAAAATTAATACAGACGTTGTCTTTAGTGGCGATATAATGATGGAAAGTGTGGAAAAAACCGCAAAAATTTTGCCGCGACATGATTATACAGGTCGGCCAGATTTTGCAATACAAGCGCTAAGCAGAGGACGGATTCTTCTTTTTGTCGATGGTGTATCTTACGCAATCATTACGCCACCTAATAATTTTTTACTTTTTAAATCAGGTGAGGATAACGATTATCCAACTATAGTCGGTGCATTAGAGCGACTGTTACGAATCGTAGGTATATTAATAAGTATGCTTTTACCCGGTTTTTGGCTAGCCTTATCGACTTATCATCAAGAGCAGATGCCTATACTACTGTTAGCGACGGTTGTCCAATCACGTACTGGTTTGCCTTTTCCTACGATATTGGAAATATTACTAATGTTATTTATGTTTGAAATATTTCGCGAAGCAAATCTACGCTTACCGTCTATTTTAAGCGGAACCATGAGTGTTGTAGGGGGACTAATCATCGGAGATGCGGCAATCAAGGCAGGGATAACGAGCCCTTCCATGATCGTCGTAATTGCTATCTCAAGTATTGCAGCCTATACTCTTGTCAATCAATCCTTTGTAACTGCAATGAGTATTTTCCGTTTATTTGTTATCTTAATGGCCGCTTTCTTTGGTTTATTTGGTTTCTTTTTGTCCCTGTTTTTCATTCTTATTTACTTTGCGAATATCCGTGTATTAGGCGTTCCGTACTTAAATATTGGTGCCAATTTAAACTGGTCCGATACCAAGAAAACTTTAATACGTCTATCGCCAAAAGGATATAGTAAACGACCAAAATTTTTACATCCTCAAGATGAGACAAGAACATCGAGCAAAAATTAGAACATTACATCTATCGCTTGTGCTGTGCTTAAAATCGTCTTCACAGATTATGTCGAAGTTATTTTTAAGCTTTACTTGTAAAAACCTTTTGATTGGACAAAATACAAAGTGAAGAGTATAGATTAGATTTTCCATTCTATACTTTTCAAGACCAATCACAAGGGGTGGATAGTTATGCCGAATGTCCAAGTTAGCTGTGCAGTATCAAATTGTGTGTTCCATGCCAAAGGTAATTATTGCGGAGCTGAAAAAATTGCAATTGACATGGATAAACGTAATACGAACAAACGTGATGCGGAATTTGCTTCTGACTTTGAGTTGCATACAATGTCAGAAGAAGCAGCAGCCATTCAATCATCCGATACGTGTTGTAAAACATTCAGATCGAAAGAAAAAAACTTTAGATAATGAGTATCGTTTATTTTGGACAATGTAAATAAAGACAATATCTTTATTTCACCAAAATAATTTATCTTTACCTTTTCTACTGATTTGGTCACGTTAAAGGTTGTCTTCCTATTAGGAAGACAACTTTTTTTATTCCTTTTATAATTCTCTTGACCTTCCAGTTACTTGAAGGATTACGATGATACAGAAGTCACAATAGGCAGTATGGGAGGTATTTCAATGAATAAATATCAAGAGTTAATCGTATCCGTAGTAGCTTTAAGGGGCGATGCCTATGAAATAGGTTTCCAACAAAGTAACGAAGTAACAACATATGCGCATTTAGCGCAAAAGGAACAGCTGCTAGCTTTATCTACTGCTTGTAATGTACAGCAGGTAAAAGAGCTATTGCTAGATTGTTCGCCCAATCTTTTGCAAGAGATAAAGGGTTTGGCGTTTGGCTTAGAACAGTCATGTGAAACCATTATTAAAATGTATAGCGGTTATAATATGACATTTCCAAATATGGGATGTACCTCGTTTGTACACAATGGGAAGTATGTAAGAAATTACGATTTCAGTCCAGCTATGTAAGATGCAAGACTCGTTTTTTCTAAACCGTCTGAAGGGTATGCTAGTGTAGGTTTTAGCCAGCAAATTATTGGTAGGTTAGATGGAATGAATGAAAAAGGGCTTGTAGTAGGGCTGCATTTTGTCAATAATGAATGGGCAGGCGATGGCTTTTTGGCGACTACTATTGTTAGAATATTACTTGAACAGTGTGGAAATATTGAAGAAGCTACTGCACTAATAAACAAACTTCCACATCGCTATTGCTACAATTACTCGATGACAGATCAAAGTGGAAAAGCAATTGTGGTGGAGGCTACGCCAATGAAGCGGGTGAATTATGTGGAACATCCACTTATTTGCACAAATCATTTTGAATCACAACAATTTGCAGGAAGAAATAAAGCTTGTATTAAAGGTTCAAAACAACGAAAAAACTATATAAATCGCTATGTAGCAGATCCGCGTACGACAATATCTGTATATCATCATTTCAATAACGGAGATTCTCCGTTATTTGTTAAACAATATCAAGAATACTTTGGTACGCTCCATACAGTTATATACTCACCAAAGCAATTAGAGATAGTTGTTGGAATAGGTGAAAATTGTGAGCCACAATCATTTTCACTCCAACAATTTATCGAAGGTAAACGTATTCTTCCGAAAACCATAAAAGGAAACATAATTCAGGCTATCTAATTTGTTAGGCTTGGTTTATAATTTAATAGAATAAATAGGGGAATGGCGTAACATTTGTTGGGCTATTCTCCTTTCGTTTTGTAGCTATTTCGCTTTTCGAAAGAATAAAAAAATATTCCGTTTTTTGTATAAAAATACTAAATTAAAAAAATAAACTTGGATAAAAGTATTGTTTTCAACATACTTTAAAAAATACACATGAAAAAACGAAAATTACTATAGTATAATATTATTGTTATTTATATAAATACTAATTTGTTCTAGGAGTAATTACACATCGTTAAATAATGAATACAATAGATGAGGAAGTACCAGTTTGTATGAAAAATCGTAAAATTAAACTAATATTAGTATTAGCGACTGTCTTATTGTCATTGTTCACAAGTTTAAATGTGCTCACTTCATATGTGAAAATGAAAAAGACGGTGGAAGAATCCATCGCTAACCAGAGCCTAGAAGCGGCTATTTCCATCGCATCATCAATTGATGTTAAGTTGTATCAACAATTTGCAAATAATCCTGTGAAAAATGCAACTTATTGGGAAATAAGAAGATACTTAAATGATGCAAGAGAAAAATTAGGGGCCTTAAATGTCTATACTTTAGAAATTGATAATCCTAAAGTATCAAAAACGATGATTGCTGGTGTTCCCAATCATCTCACAGTAGGCTTTGATATTGGGCAAGTTTGTACTGTTCCAGAAAAGCAAATCAAACTAGCTTATCAAGGGTTGACATATGTTACGAATGTCATTAATGACCCTCAACACGGAGACTATCTTTCTGTAGGCGCTCCAATTAAGAATGACAAAGGTCAAATTATTGGCTATCTAGGGATTGATATAAGCGCAGACAAACTTAATGGTATAAAAGGCAAAGTATTAGAAAATAATTTATTCTTGTTTATTTATAATGGAATATTTATATTGATCGTTATTGCATCGTTTTTCTTTTTACAGAGATGGTATCAAAAAGAAGTGACAAAAGAAGTAGAGGTAACAGAAGATACCTACCAAACTGAAATAAAAGCGTTAATTACCTCTGTATCGTCCTTAAGACATGACTTTACCAATCATATTCAAGTGTTGCATGGGCTTTTACAATTGGGAGAGCCAGATCAAGCGAAACAGTATTTATCATCATTATCTAAAGAGGTACAGGAAATAAAGTCATTGAAATTAAATATTAACCATCCGGGGCTATCGATTTTATTGCAAACTAAAAAGTTAGCTGCTCAAAATCATAATATTGAGATGGATATATCAGTTTCGCAGGATACTTTCGATAAAATAAAAACGACTGATATCATTAAATTATTATCAAATTTAATTGATAATGCGATTGATGCGACAATTGAATTGCCTGAAAGTGACCGCAAAATGAAAATTTGTTGTCATGCGGATGAAATGAAGTATGTATTTGAAATTGTTAATACAGGACCAACCATTACGGACCCAGATCAAATCTTTAAGCAAGGGTTTACAACGAAAAAAGCTGAACTAGGAAAAATTAGAGGTCAAGGCTTGTTTATTGTGAAAGAAGTTGTGAAAAAATACAACGGCAACATTTCTATCCAATCAACAGGGGAATTTGAGACAACGGCGATTGTAATCATTCCTTTAAAGTAAATGGGCAGTTGTTATCTCTTTCACGGCTAATCTTCGCGTGAAGCAAAGCCACTTTTTAACTGGATAGTATAATAACTTAAGCTTCCTACTTATTAGCGTAGGAGGCTTTTGTTGATAAGTAAATGCGTTTGTATTTGAATAGCATGTATTAGCTAATATAAGTCATACATTAACAGTAAATCTAAGCGGGCAGGTTAGGAGGATAAAAACCATTTGGAAAAACCAATCCTTGATTTACTAAGAGCAGGTGGACTGATTTTATATGTTAGACATGGAGAAGCAACTGTTGGTGAAGATCAGCCATATGTTAATTTTCAAAACTGTTATACACAAAGAAATTTATCTGATTACGGACGGCAAGAAGCCGTTTACTATGGACAGATGCTACGTTATTGGCAAATTCCAATTAGTTCACCTATAATAACAAGTCCGTTTTGTCGAACAATTGAAACGGCACAGCTTGCCTTCCCAACAATGTATCTACAAATTGACCCGTTTTGGTTTACAATTACTAAATTAGCAGAAACCTTTTCCACAACTGAACAACAACAAATTTTAAAGGATGCCCAACAACATTTAGAAGTAAAACCACCACTTGGAACTAATCAAGTAATTATTGCGCACAGTTTTCCGAAAGGGACTTCCATAGGTGAAATTTCAAGCATGGGAACCGTTATTATTAAGCCTAAAGGTGTGGGCAATGGCTATGAAATTGTAAAACAGCTAACATTAGCCGATTTAGCAACCTTAGGGACGTCACAAAAATAATATTGGAGGATAGAGATGAAACAAGAAGGAATTGTCAAATGGTATAAAGACGAAAAAGGCTATGGACGTATTATGCTTAATGGTGAGAAAGACAATCATGTTTTTGTTCATTTTAGTTCGATTTTACCCGATAAGGAGAGATTTTCAACTGCATTTCGCTTTTTGAAACAAGGTCAAAAAGTCTCCTTTGATTTACATGAAATACCCAATTCTACTGACCAAAAGCAGGTTGCAGAAAATGTCATTGTGCTGTCAGACTAATATGCACTCTTATAATTGTTTGTGGCAATCTATTCTAGCGATGAAAAATTGCGATGCCCATTTATAGAAAACGTTAATCCGTGGATTGGCGTTTTTTCTTGCGCTCTAGAGAGGAAGGTACCTGTAGTATTTTAGATGGCTTACGATATATATAAATTGAATGAATATACATTTAAATTTATAATCATTTATATTTTGAATGCCAAAAGGGCAGGTCACTTACAATTGAGTGACCTGCCCTTTTGGTTGGAACTGTTTCTAGCAATAAATATATGAGGGAAATAAATTACTTGATGTATATATTATTTAAAAAATAAAATATTCTAATAATTTTTGTCGTTGTATGGTAAACTTGATTGTGTTATATAACAATATAAAGAAAAATATTTGTAAGTCGTTTAGGATTTCCTTAAACAAGAGGAAATGAATAAAACCAAGGTTTATGTCTTGATAGATTTAATGGAAGCGTATACAGTAACTATTGAGACAGGTGAACATCATTCGATTTGTAAACATAGCTAAATGAGAAAAAAGTCGTTGAGCTTATATTATTGAAGATGATTGGAAGTGAATTGTTTCGTTTGTTGAAAGAAGTGTGTCTTTTGGCCTTTTATATTATTGGAGTAAAAATGCTGTAATATCCCGTCGAAAAAGCGAAAATTAGTTTGAAGGTACCTTGTGAATGTTAGCAAATCATGTAAAATAGAGTCGATTACGAGCTTTTAGACTAAAAGTTCTAGTGCTTTTAGTATGAGTGAAGTTAAAAAATATCTTTCATTAAAAAATGATGGATAAATTATTTTAGTAGTAGCATACTAAAATTCAATCAGTTGACTTTATACAACATAAACATCTTTCAGGCGATGCATTTATCCGATTTGATATGTAACGGCAGACCAATGCACCATACTCTTGAAAACAGGGGGAAGGTCTTTGTTTTAATGTGTACAAAGGACATTATGAGCGGACTTCGCACTTTTTACTACTTTTTGATTAGTTTATTACTATAATATTGTAGTAGATATTTTATTCTTTAAATAGTTGTGATAGACTATTGTAAGTTTATAGTTGATACAGAAAAGGTGTGTGACTAGTTTACACCTACATCATTTCTGCAAATCTTAAAATATAAGGATGGTAAAAATGAGTAACAGAGTAACTAAATCAGACGTCATCTTAATTGGTGCCGGAATTATGAGTGCGACTTTGGGGACAATGCTCAAAGAATTAGCACCGGACTGGAATATTACTGTGTTTGAAAAACTTTCAAACGCCGGTGAGGAAAGCTCTAATGAATGGAATAATGCAGGAACAGGGCATGCAGCACTATGCGAGCTTAACTACACTTCTGAAAAACCAGACGGTACTATTGATATTAGCAAAGCAATTAATGTCAATGAACAGTTCCAGGTTTCGATGCAGTTTTGGTCATATCTTGTAAAGAACAAGCTGATCCAAAATCCGCAAGATTTTATTATGCCATTACCACATATGAGTATGGTAAGAGGTGAAAAAAACGTTGAGTATTTAAGAAAACGTTATGAAACAATGTCAAATAATCCTCTTTTCAAAGGGATGGAATTCTCTGATAATCCAGAAAAACTGAAAGAATGGATTCCACTTATTATGGAAGACCGCCCAGCAAATGAGGCCATTGCTGCAACAAAAATTGACACTGGTACAGACGTTAACTTCGGTGCTTTAACACGTATTTTATTTGACCACCTAAAAGCGAAAGATGTAGATATCAACTACAACCATAGTGTCGAAAGCATTAAACGTACGAAAGACGGTTTATGGGAATTAAAAGTTCATGATAAAGATGGCTGTAAAATGGAATACCATACAGCAAAATTCGTCTTCCTTGGCGCTGGCGGAGGAAGTCTTGAATTATTACAAAAATCAGGCATTCCTGAAGGAAAACACATTGGTGGATTCCCAATTAGTGGATTGTTTATGGTATGTAAAAACCAAGAAGTGGTTGAACAACATCATGCAAAAGTATACGGTAAAGCTGCAGTTGGTGCACCACCAATGTCTGTTCCACATTTAGACACTCGCTTTATCGATAACAAAAAATCATTACTATTTGGACCATTTGCTGGTTTCTCACCAAAATTCTTAAAAACAGGTTCAAATATGGACTTATTTGCTTCTGTAAAACCGCATAATATTACAACATTATTAGCGGCAGGGGTTAAAGAAATGTCCTTAACAAAATATTTAATCCAACAACTGTTATTATCAAAAGATCAACGTATGGAAGAGTTACGTGAGTTTATCCCAACTGCTAAAAGTGAGGACTGGGATATTGTCGTTGCAGGTCAACGTGTACAAGTTATCAAAGATACTGAAGCTGGCGGTAAAGGAACATTACAATTTGGTACCGAAGTAGTAAGTGCTGCTGACGGATCAATCGCTGCATTATTAGGTGCTTCACCAGGTGCATCTACTGCCGTTCACGTTATGTTGCAAGTCATTCAAAAATGTTTCCCTCAACAAGCTAAAGAGTGGGAGCCAAAACTAAAAGAAATGATTCCATCTTACGGTATCTCTTTATTACAAAATCCAGCGCTGCTTGAAGAAGTTCATACTTCAACAGCAGAGGCTCTAGGTCTAAACAAAAACTAATCAATTTATGAACCTTCAATCCATTTTGGATTGAAGGTTCTTTTTACATTGGCTAGGGAATGAGTTGTTATGTTGAGCAAAAGTAGTGAAGCTCTTCCTATTTAATATTGCTGTTGCTTCCAAATTTCCAATATATTCTTAAAGAAGGAACTAATCTAACAAAAAAGTAGTTAGAATGAAAATTATAAATGAACTGGCTTCTGTTGTAAACAAAATAAATATCCAGTATACTTTTTCGTATGGCATAGTAGAAATGAAAAATAAAGGATGAGTATAGATGACGTTTGAAGAAGTATTACCGCGTTTAAAGGCGGGCGAGAAAGTGATTCGTGAAGGATGGAGCGGTGCTGAATTATATGTCAAGCTTGTAGGTCAAAGCGAGCACGACGGAGAGAATTTGAACCCCTATTTTTTAATTAATGTGCGTGGCGAGGGTTACACGATGTTTACACCGACAGTATGTGATTTATTAGCAGAAGATTGGAAAATCGTAAACTAAATTCAGTGTCGTTTCAAAGGTTATAATAGTATGCTAAGTAATTCTTAGTATGCTATTTTTTTGATATAAAGGTTAAGCTATTAGGCTGTATAGTTTATAAGAGCTGACGCATTGCATGCAGGTTGCGACTTGAAGGACTTTAAAAAATGTCTCTTCTTTCAGTATTTTTAGTAGTAGATTACTTTTTTAAAAGGAGAGATTATATGAAGTTTGAAGAATATCATGGTAAAACAGTGTTTATTACGGGTGCTGCGTCAGGTATTGGCCAAGCACAAGCTATTGCTTTTTTAGAAAACGGTGCTCATGTTTTTGGTTTGGACGTAGAAGAGCGGGGGTTAGAGCAATTACACCAGCTATACCCAGAGCGCTTTGCATATACTCTAGGAAGTGTCTACAAGAAAAGTGATGTAGAGCACGCTTTTCAAGCAGTAATGGCAAGCTTTAGCAGCGTAGATATCTTACTGAATACAGCTGGCGTTTTAGATGGTTTTGCCAAAACACTAGATACCGATGAGGTGCTTTGGGACAAAATTATGAATACAAATGTAAAGGGTACTTTTTTTGTAACGAATACAATTTTACCTCATATGTTACAACGGAAATCGGGCATCATCGTTAATATGGCATCTATTGCAGGGCTGATTGCAGGAGGTGGGGGTGCGGCTTATACAGCATCCAAGCATGCCATTGTGGGCTATACGAAACAGTTAGATTTAGATTATTGTCGCGAGGGGATACGTGCGAATGCTATTGCACCAGGAGCTATTCAAACAGCTATGACCAAAGCTGATTTTGAAGGCGATGGTGAAATGGCAAAATGGGTTGCCAACGAGACACCTGCTGGTCGCTGGGCACAACCAAGCGAAGTGGCGAATTTAACGCTTTTTTTGGCGAGTCATGCCGCGGATTATATACATGGAGCTGTGGTACCAATTGATGGTGGATGGATAGCGAAATAGTATTGGTCAATGAATCATTCTTCTGCTATAATACGCAAGTAAGCAAAAATAAGCTTACACTACGGCACTTCAGTTAGGGCATCATGCTCTCTTCCTTTGGTCGTAGTTATTACTAAAATAGCAGCATGCTATTTTACAAAGGAGAATGTAAATTGAATACATCTATTGTAAAAGATTCACCGCGTACTTCTGTAAGGGAACTTACAAAAGTAGCACTTGTTGCAGCCTTGTATGTGGCTGTAACTGTATTGTTATCAGTGATTAGCTTTGGAGCAGTGCAGCTACGTTTGTCGGAGATGTTCAATTATTTGGCGCTGTACAATAAGCGGTATGTAGTTGCAGTAACCCTAGGTGTTGTACTAGCAAATTTTATGTCACCGACTTGGATTCTTGATGTGCCTATCGGCGGAATTGCAACATTTCTAGTATTAATTCTTTGCCGAATGGTAACTAAAAATATGAAGCAGGATAGTTGGAAAATGGTCATCACAGCAGTGATTTTTGCACTATCGATGTTTACTGTTGCAGGCCAGTTAACGATACTGTATGATCTACCATTTTGGGCGACATGGTTTACGGTTGGCGTCGGAGAATTATTATCGATGACTGTTGGTGGCGTGACCATTTACTTATTAAATAAAAAAATAGATTTATCCAAATAGAAAAAACACATTCGCGCAAGCGAGTGTGTTTTTATTTGTAAAGGGAACAGGCGTGTATCGCAAATAAAAAATTCTCGCTGATTTAACAGCGAGAACAACTCAAAGAACTACGAATATTTATTTGTTGAAAATCGGTGTTTTTCTTAAGAGAATACAAACCGGTATTGCCACGATCATTCCTAAAACATTTTGAACTAAGTCTCCAGGAATAGAAGTCAATGGTGCAACCCAATTGGCATATAAAATACCTTCCCCAACGTAATAAACGGCTACCATAAATGGAACAGAAATAATCATAGCTAGAACATTAAAGGCAATGCTGTTTCCTTTGCGACCGTTCGACCAAGCGATTTTCCCTACGATATAGCCTTGTAAGCCACGAGCGACGATTGTAATAGGTGCCCACAATGTCCAACCAGATACAACGTCAAATAAACCCATGCCTATTGCACCTGCAATGGCACCTTTTTTAGGGCCAAAAAGAATAGATGCGATAAAGAGCATACCTGTACCAAGATGAACCAATCCACCATTTGCTTTAATAGGTAGTTTAATATTCAATGTGAGTGTTGCTACAAACACAAGTGCAATTAACATGGCTGATAGAATGAGGTCAAAAGTGCGTGAATGTGAATAGCTTATTGATTTTTGCATAGTTGTAAACCTTCCTTATTTGCTTTTTCAATATCAAAGAATAGTTGCGCAAAACCTTACTTCGTAAATCAATGCTGCATGCTAGGATAACATTAGCAAAGGCTTGGCCTATTTAAAAGTATCAATTTTGCAAAAAAAATAGTGGTCAGTTTTACATCTTGCACTAACTGGTACTTAGAGATATGAAGTAAACGCTGCTTGTTAAAGGAAATTGATAAAAAGAATAGAGTAGAAAAAGGAAATAATTACTTATCTAATTATAAGAAGATCTGCCTTGGAATTTGCTATTTTGAAATAATTTCATCAAGTAAATAGCTAGGTGAAAATACGATTTCAATACACAACATAATTTCACTTTCTTTAGCCAAACTAATAGAAATGACTAAAGGAGGATGAAGAAATGCAACAGCAATCATATAATGCAGGGGATATTGTTTATATCTTTTACCGCAATCCACATATTCAAGATGTCGCAAATATACAGGAAGCGGCAGTTGTTAACAATCCAGAAAATCCAAATGAATTGGCGTTATTTCTTTTTGAAACTTACTATCCGTTAACGAATGACTTTGTTATTTTTTCAAGTGAGATGGATGCGGAGCAAGCGTATCATCAATATTTTCATTGATGGAGGTAGAGGATGCGAAAACCATTTACACCTCAGCTCGTTTATTTTGAACCTGATGCGCTCGACTATCCGCTTGGACAAGAACTAAAAGAGAAGTTTGAACAAATGGGCGTAGAAATTCGTTATACTACATCTCATAATCAGGTGCGCAATCTTCCTGGAGACAATGATTTGCAAAAGTATCGGATTGCCAAGTCAACGCTCGTCGTGGGTATTCGAAAAACATTAAAATTTGATACATCTAAACCGTCAGCAGAATATGCTATTCCTTTTGCCACTGGATGTATGGGGCATTGTCATTATTGTTATTTGCAAACAACGATGGGCAGCAAGCCTTATATTCGCACATATGTCAATGTTGAGGAAATACTTGAAGCTGCAGACAACTATATGGCAGAACGAGCACCTGAAATTACGCGCTTTGAAGCATCGTGTACATCAGATATTGTTGGAATTGATCACTTAACACATACGTTAAAAAGAGCGATTGAGCATTTTGGACAAAGTGAGTTTGGTTTACTGCGATTTGTAACGAAATTCCATTATGTGGACCATTTATTAGATGCCAAACATAATGGCAAGACAAGATTTCGTTTTAGTGTGAATGCGGACTATGTGATTAAAAACTTTGAGCCAGGCACATCACCTTTAGATAAGCGCATTGAAGCGGCTGGAAAAGTAGCGAGAGCAGGCTATCCACTAGGCTTTATTGTCGCGCCCATTTACCTGCACGAAGGTTGGGAGGAAGGCTATTATCATATGTTTGAGCGTCTAGATGCGGAATTGCCCCATGATGTAAGGGACGATATTACCTTTGAATTTATTCAACATCGCTTTACAAAGCCTGCGAAAAAAGTAATAGAAAAAAACTATCCGATGACAAAATTAGAATTGGATGAAACTGCGAGAAGATACAAGTGGGGGAAATATGGGATTGGTAAATATATTTATCAAAAAGAAGAAGAGGAAGACATAAAAGAACATCTTTATAGTTATATGAAAAAATTTTTCCCCAATGCGAAACTAGAGTATTTTACGTAATAACATATCGTTGAATTCCGTTCTGAGCACTCCCTATCCACAGGCACGGCTTCAACTAATATTTGCGACAATGCCGTAAATATGGATTTTCAGTTCCTGCAGGAGTGTTGCGCCTTCCAGTCCAATCAACTCGTAAAGCTTCTAGCATGCCAAATGTTTTTGAGGTAACAATAAATCTAACGTAGTGGAAATCCAGAAACAGTTTCATTCTATGAGTTTCTTTACGCTTTCAGACACACCGTTATTTATGGTGTGTTTTCTTGTAGGGCTGCATCGTATAATCTTTAAGTTGCTGGTAAGGCTAACAATAATCGCGACAAAGAGGGGGAATTACCATCATGATGTCATTTCAACCAAGCTGTTGGTCGGAGCACGGAGAGCTTACTGCGGTTATGCTTTGTGCGCCTTCCAAATTTGATGTACCCGATTTAAAAATGGCAGAAAATGTACAATGGAGTGCGGCTGTTTCACATACTCAAGCAATGGAAAATTTTATGGAGTTGACAGATACTTTACAACAGGCAGGCGTGCACGTAATAGATTACGCAACACATCTATTAGCAGATGCTCAGCACCTTAGCGAACAACTTCTAAATCGTTATTTTGTGCGTGACCTGGCATGTGTATTTGGTAACCGAATGTTACCAGGTGCAGCGGGTAGCTCGATTAGACGACCTGAATATGGACATGCACACACATTACTTCAGAAATGGTTTCCGCAACACTTTATGCCCGCTAAGGAAAGTAGCTATGTATTAGAGTTTGGAGATGTGATGGTGTTAAATCGTGATGCTGTACTTATTAATATAGGTGTAAGAACGACAAGGCAAGGTGTAGAGCAGATAAAAGATAGTATTTTTGAAGCAGGTTTCTCTGAAATAGGCATTATTGATTTGCCTCGAAGCTCGGATACACTGCATTTGGATATGAATTGTAATATTGCCAACAACGATGTCGTAATAGCGAAAAGTTTTATGCGTTATTTTCCTATCCAAGTAATTACACCAAGTGCGACTCGTTTTGATATGACCGAACAATTTTTCAATCGTCATGGGTTTGAGTTGTATTGGTTAGAAACATATAACACCATTCCTGATATCAATTTTTTAAATCTCAATCCCGAAACATTGTTAGTCAGTAAAAAAGCGACGAAACAGCATTTTAAAAAGCATCCAAAATTACAAAAGAAAAATATTGTGGAAATTGACGTGACAGAGCTTGAAAAAGGCGGTGGTGGTATTCGCTGTATGACATTACCATTGGTGCGAAAATAGGTATAGAGGTGATTTCTATGGAGTCAAAAACAAGCAAAGGCCAAATGTCTTGGTGGCAGTTGTCCCTGTTAGGTGTAGGGTGTACGTTAGGGACAGGTTTTTTTCTCGGAACAAGCATGGCCATTGCAAAGAGTGGACCTGCTGTTTTAATTCCATTTATTTTAGCAGCCATTGGTACGTACATTGTCTATGATGCGCTCGTGCATATGTCTGTTGCCAATCCTGACAAAGGATCATTTCGTACGTATGCAAAACAAGCTTTTGGCAATTGGGCAGGTTTTAGTAATGGTTGGGTCTATTTAATTTCTGAACTATTAATTATGGGGAGCCAATTAATGGCATTAGGTATTTTCACGCGTTTTTGGTTTCCTAGCATACCACTATGGATCACCGCAGCAGGTTTTGGTGCACTTGGCTTGCTCATTATACTGACGGGCATGAAGGGCTTTGAAAAATTTCAAAATGTATTTGGGGCAATGAAAGCCGCTGCTGTTGTAATGTTTATTGTAGTTGCCGCTATCCTAATGATAAAGGGGATGAATAGTGAGCCAAAACAAGTAGATGGTATTATAGCAAACTTTCAAGGCTTCTTTTCGGAAGGAGTAAAGGGCGTTTGGCTTGGTTTACTCTATGCATTTTTTGCTTTTGGTGGCATAGAGGTGATGGGGCTTCTCGTAATCGATTTAAAAGATCCCCAGCAGGCACCAAAAGCCGGAAAAGTAATGATTATCATCCTTACTACGATTTACGTAATTGCACTAGTCTGTGCCCTTGCATTAGTATATTGGGCATCATTCACAATAGACGAAAGCCCGTTTATTACTGCCCTTGCAAATTTTAATATCCCATTTTTTGCGGATATAATAACCGGTATTTTAATTATCGCGGGATTTTCTACAATGGTTGCATCCTTGTATGCTGTTGTCACTATTTTAACGGCTTTAGCTGAAGATCATGATGCACCAGCGTTATTAGCGAAAAAAGGAAAAATGAAAGTACCGTTACCAGCCTTTCTGTTCCTTACGGGTGGTTTAATTATCACCATTACAATCGGCTTCCTAACTCCAGAAAAGATTTTTGAATACTTAATAACGGCAGCGGGATTAATGTTAATTTATAATTGGCTTTTTATTTTAGTAACCTATGCAAAACTTATGACATTAACGAAGTGGCAACATGTAAAAAATATGGTTGGGATGCTGCTAATTGCGGTAACTGTTTCTGGCACGTTAGGTGAAAAAACAAGCAGACTCGGTTTTTACATAAGCTTACTGTTCCTAGTCATCATTGCACTGGCAACTTTATTTGTTATGAAAAAACGGAGCCACCATCGCTCCGTTTAATTTTTTCGTTGTTGTGGCAAAGTGAATGATAAATTTCCTCTTACAAACGGACATTGGGCAGGGCTATGTTCATCATCACTTAAAAAGTATTGCTTCCATTCATAATTATCTTTTTGCCCATACCATTTTAAGTCAGGGTGTTCTGGAATAGCATCATATTGTTCGATACGCTTTCGTATTAACTTTTTTAGTTTTTGGCCTAGCATGGTCGTGTCATTTATATCTTCAAAGACCCAGCGTGGCTGAAAGGCCATCAGTAAAGTTGAAAACTGGCGGCTTTTACGCAATTGATGGGCAGGTGTTGCGCAAAAGACAAAATAAGGCTCCCCATTAAAACAAAATTCCCATGTATGATTAGACGGATTTACGGGGATTTCACTAGGCCATTCTTTTTCGTCAAAGGCAGTTACATGATTTAGCACGCTCCAAAATAAAGCTCTGTAATCTTCTACATCATAATTTTCAAGCATATCTTTTGGCGTCTCAAAGAAAATGGCGTGCGAAGTATATTTCCCAGCAGATCGAGCACAGTCACCATACTCCTTTAAGCAATTTGCCAAATCTTTAGCTGATTGTAACTCTCGGGGATCGCCAACGAAACTATAGCGGAGTTGATTTGAAATAAACCCTGTGCGCGCAGGAATACAAGGGAATGCATTTGCATCATCTGCAACCATTGAAGCAAAATCTTGAAATGCCGTCTGTTGCCATAAGGGAAGGGAAGCCAAATGCTGTTCAAGCCAAATTTTATCAAAAACTGCTCCCACATGAGTCACCTCCTTTATACATCTTTAGACTATTAAGGAAAGTGTCATTGGGTGACGAATATTAGGGATTATTTATAACTAGTCTACATAGCGCGCTTATTTTGCCGTTCCAATGGTGTGTAAAAAATTATGTCAAACCGAATTTTTTAAATTATTATTCCTTTTTAACTTTTGTATATTTTCATGATTTGATAAGATAAAAGTATTGTATAACATATAAATACACGGGAGGTTTGTACTATGAAATTTCGTTCAAACTGCAAACCAATTGATCGAAAAGTATAAAAAAGGAGAACTAGCTGATGCAGATTTAATGAGTTTTAAGGATGCTGTAAACTCAAATACTACCGTTGAAGGTGACACTACTACAACAACTTATGAATTTCCCGATGGCTCTAGAGCCCAAATGCAAATTACTGAATTAAAGCTACTAGGAAGAATAACTCCATTTGCTAGTATTAGCGGTGGTCGTTGTCAAACAACAACAGTTGGAACAGAGTGTAAGTCAGTAAAGGTTAGTAATAATACACCTTTTTATGGGATGTCCTATTATGTTAACTACTACCTAAATCGTTTTGGATATGATTCAATTACTTGGGTTGGAAACTTCAATGTTTGGACAGTAACCGGTAGTTATGCCAATCCATCTCTTCGAATACTTAAACCAGTAAATACTACTTGGCACGATGAAGCTCGATTATCAGCACAATTTAACATGATTTTTGAAATAGGTTCCTTTAATAGAAGTCTATCTTTCTATGTGGGTAAAAATAGAACTGGCTGGGGATGGAATTCGTATTATTAATGAGAGTAGGGATTTGAAAAATAAAGTCTGTTTTAAATGAAAGAGTTGGTGTACTCTTTTTCGTAAATAAAAGGAAGGCTGTCCTCCTCTAGTAAAAACGTAGTTTACCGAATTATAAATCATGTGGAAGGGGCTACCTTCCTACATTAAAATAAAGAATTATTTATCGATGTCAGTGTGATGAGGTTATGTAGATAAAAAATTTAACATATTGAAGACCAGTAATCGCATCATTAAAATCATTAATGTAGAACAAAGTCAAAATTTTTTATTCTTTGACATTACAAAAATTTAAAAGAGGAGAATTTTAATAATGCCAAAAATACTTGTTGGAGATATATTTGCAGTTATCGCTACATTAGTTGCACTTTCGATACCACTAACAATTATTGGGTTATTAATTTATATCGCTAAACTAATTAAAAATCTTGAAAAAAAGTGACCTCAAATCAGTTTGCATTTGGGGTCACACGTATATTAAAGCCTATCTTCTTGTTTAAAAACCTTCTGTTGCAAAATATCCAAAGCGTGTTTGATTTCCTCTAAATCTTCTTCTGGAACATGTTGAATGAGCTGTTGAAAGCGTTCTTCGATTCGGGCAAACGCTTCATGCATCATTTGTTCACCATCTGCTGATAGACGTACAAAAAATTTACGACGATCCGCTATATCACTTATTTTTTCAATTAAATTTTTTTCTTGAAGTTTCTTAAGCTCGCGACTTGTATTGGGTAACGACATATGATGACAATCACTAATTTCGGTAATCGTAACAGGTTGGCTTACTTTTAAATACTCTAAAATTTTGTATTGAACAGGCGTAATAGCATCCGTATTAATGTTTTGTGTTAAGTCACTTGTTACTTGGTGGACGGCTGCGGTAAACGTAACAAATTGATTGAATAATGCATTCTTGTCCAAATATCTCACCTCTTACTGACAAGATATCAAAGAACTTATCTTAAAACAATTATCATTTGACAACTAAAAAAATGTCCGCTATTATTTACTTATCAAATGATAAGTAATGGAGGATGTTATGAACACGTTAGTCATTTATACGTATCCAAATCATCAAAGTTTGAATTATGCTTTTTTACAGCAAGTCCTTAAAGGCTGTAATGAAAATCCGTACATAACCGAATTACAAGTGTTAGATTTATATGAGGAAAAATTTGATCCAATTTTACATTTTCACGAACATAAACGAAGACGTGATATGTATCGCGAGCCTAACTTAGAGAAATATAGAGAACAACTTAAATGGGCAGATCAGATTGTTTTTATCTATCCAATTTGGTGGGGAAGACCGCCCGCAATGCTTTTAGGGTATATCGATCAACTATTTGCCTCTAATTTTGCTTATAGAGATAAAAAAGGCTTGTTTCCAGAAGGACTGTTAAAAGGGAAGTCTGTTGTCTGTGTGTCCACAATGAAAGGTCCGACAAATTATCCGCTCTTTTGGTTGAATAATGCGCATAAAGTGTTAATGCGAAAAGCATTGTTTAATTTTGTAGGAATTAAAAAGGTGAAGTTTTTTGAATTTGGCAATATGGAAAGTAAAAAGGGAGGGCAACAAAAAAAGTTAGAAAAAGTCTATCAGTATTTTAGGCAGTGCCAGTCACCCAAACAATTCTGAAAATTTTCTTGATATCTATTTTACCAATTGAGGTATTTGACAAGTTTATGTCAAATACCTCGTTTTTATTTGGCATTATATGGGCTGGAGTAGGGTACTATGACCGTCTTCTACGCCATCTATTTGCAGTATGGGGTTGTGTTTGGCTTGTTTTTGACGGATAAATAGGTTGCGGTACAAACTGTGAGACATTTTGTGTATGAGTTGCAACATGAGTCGCTGTTTCCTTCGTAACGGACAATTGCTTATTAGCCATTATAGATGCTTGCTGTGTTGGCTCAGTCGTTGCTGTAATACTTTGAGCATTATTCAACAATGGGGTAGTGGTGTCAGAATGATTTGAAATGGTTGTTGCTGTGGTGCTATGGCTTTCTGTAACATGCGCTATTTCAACATGGGGCTCCGATACGGGATGCACATCTTTCATTACGAGAATAGGTCGCATCATATCATGATCCTCATGTTCAAGGAAATGGCAATGCCACATGTAATTTCCGATATGGTCTTTCCAGTGCATAATAATTTTTGTGACCTTCCCTGCATCAGCTTTGACGGTATCTTTCCAACCTCGTTCGTAGTCACGCGGTTCTTCGGCAGGACCAGTAAATGCTAGCCTTCCTTCATTTTGATAGAGTTCCACGTCAAATGGTCGTCGTTCAAGAATTTTAAATTGAATTAAATGAAGATGAATAGGATGTATAAACGGCGTAGCATTAATAAAATTCCAAACTTCTATACTATCAAGCGCAGGCTTTTCGGTAGCAGGGTCATGGTACATACGGTCATTTAATAACAACATAGGTCTTCCGAAGTCATCCGTAGTAGCACTTAACGGTAAGTTGCGTTCGATGTGTGCATGATGAGGATGTAAATCCATTGACATTGCAAGTCTTACAGGCACTTCACTCGTATCCGCACATCGAAGTGGGCAATTTACGTTAAACTTCATAATGACGCTAGTATGCTCATCAAAAAAATCGGTATCACCGTTCATTAAAGTGATTTCTTGACCTTCACATGTTGAAAAGTCAATGATGACATCTGTTCGCTCAGCTGGCAATAATTCAACCGAGTAAATTTTATTTGGGGCAGTTAAAAAGCCACCATCTGTGCCAAGCTGAATCATTGGCTGCTCGTTGGATAGGCTTATAACGTAGCCTCTTCGATTTGAACCGTTTAACAAACGAAAACGATATTTGCGAGGTTCCACATTCAAATAAGGCCATACTTTACCATTAACAACGATTGTATTCCCAACAAATCCAGGTGTAATGGATGGATTCACCGGCACTGGGAATGGAGGACCTTCAGGATAGAACAGTGAGCCATCTTCATTAAAGGATTTATCAGCAATTAATAACGGATATTCATAATCGCCACATGGTAAGTTTGAACGTTCTTCTATAGAGTCTCGAAGCAGGTAAAAACCTGCAAGTCCAGCGTAAACATTTAGGCGCGTTAAAGCCATTGCGTGATCATGATACCACAAAGTTGTACCTGCTTGATGGTTCGTATATTCATGTATTTCTTTATTAAATTTAGGACCTGTATACGTATAGTCCCTTGTATACCAAGCTTCAGGATGTCCATCGCTTTCCCAATCTACATTGGCACCGTGAAGGTGGGTTACTGTTCGTACCTCTTGGGAGTCATTAGCTGCATGAAGAGTGAAATCGACTGGCAAAAAATGCTTGGTCGGCAATTGATTTTTATATTTGACATAGATTGTTTTATCCTTTGAAGCCTCAATGGTCGGTCCTGGATAAAGCCCGTTATATCCCCAAATCGTGGATTTTGGAAAGTTTTTATGAAAACTATGCTCCGCTTCCATCATCTGCAACTCATAATAATCTTTCTTCGGATGTCTGCTACTGAATTTTGGTTTTGCGGTAATCGGTTTCGGTAAAGCATCTACAAATTTAGGAATTGTTGTTGGGTCAGCAGGATTGATTTTTTTATTCAAAACATCACGTCCCTTACATTTTTACAAACTTAACTTCATCATATGGGTAAAAACAATAAGAAACGAGGACAATAATGGAAGTATTTGTGCTAATATATAAAAAATATTAAATTTCAAAAATTCATGCAATCTGCTAATGAGTAGCCAATAAGTCATCTATTTACTAGACATAAAACGAAAGCAGCGTTTTTAGTTGATAGCGTAAGGGTTGCTGATGAACGAGCAATCCTTTGCTTATTATGGCTTACTAGCATAAAGGACGAGCAAGTACTATACGCTCTTTGACAAAACATTCATCATTCGATATGTTTAGTAATTTATGGGATATGATAGAAATGACGGACGAGTGTATAGGACTTCGCTTATAATTAATGAATAGGCTAACTGCTACATTAAGGTGTGATGGATAAGGGAAAATCCGAGCATAGAGAAGTGGTGATGAATTGGAGTTAACATTAGAACAATTAAACAAAACAATCCTGGAAATGCGGACGAAAGGGCGTTTGACAGAAGCTTTAACGCTTGCTGAACAGGGACTTTTAGTAGCAGTAGAAAATGATAATCATAGGCATGGACTAGATTTATTTTTCCAAAAGATATTAATTCACCATGCTTTAGGTGATACATTAAGCATGGTACGTCATATCCAAGAATATGGGGAGTGCTGCCAAAAGTACGGCACGAAAAAGGACTTTATGAATTACAATCTGGTCATGTCCTTAATCTATGATTTGGTTGGTTTCAGAGAAAAAACGGTGGAAATGACAAAAAAGTCTATTGAATATGCTACACAGCTAAAAGATATTAAAATGCTTGTACGTTGCTATAGCAATCTATGCTATTTAGAAGTTGAAAATGGCTGTTATATGGAGGCTCTTGAAGCGGCTTTTATTGCAAGAAATTATAATGAGGAGCTTGCGAAGACACTTCCTGAATTAGCGAAATTACAAGAGATTCGCATTCATAATAATATGGCGGATGTGTATATTTTAGAGGGCGATTTTGTTACTGCTCAAGCATTGTTGAATCAGACATTGAATTCTGAAATTATTCAAAATCATAAACGAGAAAAGGTAGCCGCATTGTTTGGCTTTGGTTTTTTATACGAGCATCAACATCGACTTGAAGAAGCGGTAGACTATTACAAGCAAGCGATAGAATTAGCGCAATCCTATGGTGATAACCCCGTTACGAAGAAAGTGATGCGCATGCTGTTAAACGTACTTTATCAATTGGATTATCGTAATGAAATCTTTGATGTGCAACGCGCCTATATAGAGCTATCAGAAAAAATGAGTGCAGATAATCTGCTTCAACAGGTGATGAATCTAGAATTTAATCGACAAAAAGAGTCACTGGAAAAAAGGGCGCTATTTGATCCGTTAACAGGTGTCCTAAATCGCCATTTTCTTGATATAGAACTGAATGATTGGTTAAATGAGGCACAGGCATGCCAGCAATATGTCGGTGTAATTGTACTCGATATTGATTATTTTAAAGCATACAATGATCAATATGGCCACTTATTTGGCGATATGGTGTTGCAACTACTTGCTACGGGGTTAAAAGATTTTTTGCATAATCAAGAAGCGGTGATTATACGTTATGGTGGAGATGAATTTATTATTTGTCTTCGACATGAGAGTATGTTGTTTTTAAATGATAGTATAAAAGAATTGCATGCCTTCATGTTAACTTTAAAATTAGAACATGAATATGATAGCTATCCACTAAAAGTTAGTTTAGGTGCCTGTTTGAATGACCAAAAAAATTATGAATATATAAAGCTTTTTAAGCAAGCAGATCGCAACTTGTACAAAGCCAAAAATAACGGGCGCGCCAACTATGTTATTAGTGCGCAATAAAAAAATTCGCAGATTTAGTAGCATTGTCAATTTTAGTAAAAATCTATTTTCATCATTCCCACTGTCAATACGAGGCAGTGGGATAAATTTATTTTCAATAATGGTCCTTTTTAATATAGAAAAAAGAGATTTCCCTCAAAAAGAATCTTCCTCTTTGTGAAAAAGAATAGGAACTTTTGACGGGAAAAGGCTGTCTATTTTCATGAAAGAGAAAAAAATGAAAATAGATGCTCTAATCATTTGAAAACGTTGGTTTATCAACGTACAATAAATGAAATTAGCAAACACGACAACGGGATTTTGGTGTATAATGTTGTGGTATGAGGAAAGAAAGCAGGTTGGCAAAAATGGTAAGCAAAATGAAAGTGTGCGCAGTGATCGACACGCAAAAATATCAGGCATTCTTAGCAAACAAAAAGCTAGGTGTGAAACATAAGGTGAATATATGAAAAACTGGTTGATTTTCATTTCAGTCTTTATGGTTTCCTTATCACTTGTCATTAGTATTTTAGTACTCTGGAAAGCCGAGGCTCCGTTTAGTTCAATTGAAGAAAAGGCTGAACAGTTGGCGCTTGATGCCAAAGCCCTAGCAATTGTCACGGAGTCCTACACATATAATGGCAAAAATTCGTATGTTACTGTATTCGGGGTAGACGAATACGGTGACAAAAAGGCTGTCTTTGTTCCAACGAATCTAGAAGAGGATTCCATTCAGGAAGTATTTTTGAAAGATGGTATTACGGAAAAGCAAGCATTATCGGTTTTTAAAAAAGAAGGAAATGTACAAAAGGTTCTTCATATGAAATTAGGCTATGAGGAGGCTGGAGCTGTTTGGGAAATTACATACCTGAACGATCAAGATAAACTCAACTATGTCTATATTTTGTTTAAGGACGGCGACTGGTGGAAGCGCATTAAGAATTTATAAGAGGAGTAGATCCCGTATGAAAAAATTATTAGCAAACCGAGTGAAAACTTTAACACCATCTTCAACATTAGCAATTACTGCAAAAGCAAAAGAATTAAAAGAGCAAGGTATTGATGTAATTGGTCTAGGTGCTGGTGAGCCAGACTTTAACACACCACGCAATATTCTAGATGCGGCTATTAACTCTATGGAAAAAGGTTTAACAAAATATACACCTGCCGGCGGTCTTCCAGTTTTAAAGAAAGCCATTATCGACAAACTTCAACGCGACAACAATCTTACATATAAACCGAACGAGGTTATCGTAGGTGTTGGGGCAAAGCATATTCTTTACACGTTATTCCAAGTTATTTTAAACGAAGGCGATGAAGTAATCATCCCTATTCCTTATTGGGTATCGTATCCAGAGCAAGTGAAACTAGCGGGTGGCGTGCCTGTATATGTTGAAGGAACACGTGAACAAGGTTATAAAATTACTGCTGATCAATTACGCGCAGCTGTTACAGATAAAACGAAAGCAGTCATCATTAACTCGCCAAGCAATCCATCTGGTATGATTTATTCTCGTGATGAGCTAGCAGAACTTGCGGCTGTTGCAGAAGAAAAAGATATTTTAATCGTGTCAGATGAAATTTATGAGAAGCTTGTATACAATGGTATTGAGCATTATTCAATTGCACAACTTTCAGATGCATTGAAAGCACGTACAATTGTAGTTAATGGTGTAGCTAAATCTCACTCTATGACAGGCTGGCGTATCGGGTATGCAGCAGGTGATGCAGACATTATTAAACCAATGACTGACCTTGCTTCACACTCTACTTCAAACGCGACAACAACTGCACAGTATGCAACAGTGGAAGCATATAATGGATCACAAGACACTGTAGAAGAAATGCGCCAAGCATTTGAATCTCGTCTTGAAAAAATTTATCCACAAATTAGTGCAATTCCTGGCTTCAATGTATTAAAACCGCAAGGCGCATTTTACTTATTACCAGATGTAGCAGAAGCGATGGCTCATACTGGTTATGATTCAGTAGATGCATTTGCTGCGGATATTTTAACTGAAGCAAACGTAGCAGTGATTCCGGGCTCTGGCTTTGGTGCACCAACTACAATGCGATTATCTTATGCTACATCTTTAGAATTATTAGAAGAGGCAGTCCGTCGTATTGATGCATTCGTAAAATCAAAATGGCAAGACTAATCCTTCTAACCAACTTTGGAGGATTTCTATGAAAAAAATTATGATTCAAGATATGCCACAGCATATCGGTGAAACAGTCAAGCTAGGTGCTTGGTTAGCTAACAAACGTTCAAGTGGTAAAATTGCTTTCTTACAACTGCGCGATGGTTCAGGTTTTGTGCAAGGTGTTGTTGTGAAAGAAGAAGTAGGCGAAGAAATTTTTGCGATTGCAAAAGGTATGACGCAAGAAACGTCGATGTATGTGATTGGCGAGGTGAAAGCCGACGAGCGTTCAAGTTTTGGCTGTGAACTAGCAGTTACAGGCATTGAAGTGTTACATGCAGCGACTGATTTCCCAATTACGCCTAAAGAGCATGGCCCTGAATTTTTAATGGATAACCGCCACCTATGGTTACGTTCTCGTAAGCAACATGCGGTGATGAAAATTCGTAATGAAATTATTCGTGCCACTTACGAGTTTTTCAACAATAATGGTTTTACGAAAATGGATCCACCAATTTTAACGGGTTCAGCGCCTGAAGGGACTTCAGAGCTATTCCATACTAAATATTTTGATGAAGATGCGTATTTATCTCAATCTGGTCAGCTTTATATGGAAGCAGCTGCAATGGCGTTAGGGAAAGTTTTCTCTTTCGGTCCGACGTTCCGTGCTGAGAAATCTAAAACACGTCGTCACCTTATCGAATTTTGGATGATTGAACCGGAAATGGCTTTTGTGGAATTTGAAGAAAATTTAGAAGTACAAGAACAATATGTGGAGCATATTGTACAGTCTGTTCTGGCAAACTGTACGCTAGAATTAGAGCGACTTGGCCGTGATACCTCTACACTTCAAAATATCAAAGCGCCATTCCCTCGTATTTCATACGACGATGCCATTAAACTATTACATGAACAAGGTTTTGATGATATTGAATGGGGAGATGACTTCGGTGCACCACATGAAACTGCTATTGCCAATTCATTTGACAAACCAGTATTCATTACGTGTTATCCAACAGGCATCAAACCATTCTACATGCAACCACATCCTGATCGTGATGATGTTGTGTTATGTGCTGACCTAATTGCACCTGAAGGTTACGGTGAAATTATCGGTGGTTCAGAGCGTATTCATGACTACGAATTATTAAAATCTCGTCTTGAAGAACATAACTTATCATTAGATGCTTATGCATGGTATTTAGAACTTCGTAAGCAAGGATCCGTACCGCATTCTGGATTCGGTCTAGGGTTAGAACGAACAGTTGCTTGGATTTCTGGGACAGAGCATATTCGTGAAACGATTCCATTCCCACGTTTATTAAACCGCTTATATCCATAATCGGTTAGTAATAAACAAAAACAATTGCAAAGTCGCGTAGTGAAATTTCTACGCGGCTTTTCTACTTACTTAGAAAAAAGGAGTCATGTCTACATGAATACAAAAAATAATCGACTCCGTACATGGACCGAGCAGAGAACGATACACATTCCTCAGCTCTTTTTTCAGTTTTATAAGGAGTTAAATATTGAGGATGATGAGGCGCTTATCGTCTTGCATTTACTTGCCTTTCATGTTGAAGGAAATGATTTTCCTACACCAACAGACTTAATGAATCGTCTCACAATGCCTAGTAATGAAATTACATCGCGTTTACAAAGACTAATGCAAAAAGGCTTCCTTGAGATTACTCGTGACGTTGATAAAACAACTGGCAAGCTGTACGAAAAATATTCGGTGTATCCTCTTTGGGAACGTATCTTGCAGATTATAGAATTGAAAGAGCAACAAAAATCAGCAGTTACGCTTCAGCAAGAAGAGGGCGAGATATTCCGTTTATTTGAAGAAGAAATGGGGCGTCTTTTATCTCCTTTAGAGCTAGAAAAAATTGGTTCTTGGTTGGATGAGGATAGGCACAGTCCTTCACTTATTAAAGAAGCGTTAAAAGAGGCTGTGTTTGCTGGAAAACTAAGCATTCGCTATATCGATCGGATTTTGTTGGAGTGGAAAAAGAAAAATATAACCACACCACAGGCTGCACATAAGCAAGGCGAACAGTTCCGTGAAAAGCAAAACTTGAATAGACCGCAATCCCGCACGTTACAGCAAGAAACGCAGTCGACAAATAAAGTACCATTTTATAACTGGTTAGAAGAAAGAGAATAGGGGGATTTTAGGGAATGTTAACAAAAAAGCAGTGGGAGCATTGTCTAGCTGAAATGGACCGCATGTTTCCTAATGCACATTGTGAACTTGTGCATGACAACCCGTTCGAGCTGACAATCGCCACGTTATTATCTGCACAATGTACGGATGTACTTGTTAATAAAGTAACGAAAACGTTGTTTCAAAAATATAAAACACCCGAAGATTATTTAGCGGTGTCCTTAGAGGAGCTACAACAGGATATTCGTTCTATTGGTCTTTATCGAAATAAAGCAAAAAATATTCAACTTTTATGTGAGCGACTTTTGACTGAGTACGCGGGGCAAATTCCTGCAAGTCGTGAGGAACTTGTTACCTTGCCAGGTGTAGGTCGTAAAACAGCGAATGTTGTACTATCCGTAGCCTTTGATATACCAGCGCTTGCAGTCGATACACATGTAGAGCGCGTATCTAAACGATTAGGCTTATGTCGTTGGAAAGACTCTGTTCTTGAGGTGGAAGAAACGATTATGAAAAAAACACCGATGGACAAGTGGTCGAAAACCCATCATCAGCTAATTTTCTTCGGCCGCTATCATTGCAAGGCACAAAATCCAGGATGCTCAACATGTCCGTTATTAGGTGATTGTCGTGAAGGACAAAAGCGTTTAAAAAAAGGACTGGTAACCAAAGCATGAATATTGATGCAATCACAAAAGAAAAAATTGATGAATGGTTTGCAGAGTGGACATTGCTAGAAGCGCAAATACATGCAGCCCATCAGGCACGTAATGGGGAAGCAAAAGGACTTATGGAAGAGGCTATACGATTGTTTGAACGTTTAGTTTACGAAGCAGGTGAAGAAGTTATGCCCATAAATGGAGTGGAACGTTTAACTTTTATTAAAACGAAACCAGGTCAATATGCGTGTTATCGTCAAATAGATGAATTATTTAAAGAAACGAAAAAACGAACAGCACGTTTGCGCTTACAGGCGACCAAACGCTAAAGAATACATGTTAGATAAAAGGTTGTCCGGTAAGTGATTGAACTTACGGACAACCTTTTTTATTAATATAAAAACAGGAGTAGAAAATATTTCATTTTCTACTCCTGTTATGTTTAGATTAACTATTGTTCACTATCGTTATCTTCGTTTGGCACTACGGGGTCAGTTGGTGTTACAGGAGGTTGGCTACCAGCATTATTGCCATTGTTGTCAGTGCCATTGCCAGTATTTCCATTGTTACCGTTATTGCCGTTATTACCACCGTTGTTATTGCCATTATTGCCGTTGTTGCCATTGCCGTTAGGATTGCCATTGTCCTCACCATTGCCTTGATCAGGCGGTGTAGGTTGTTCAATATCTGGATTATCTGGATCTTCGGTACCTAAATCCTCATCAGGCATGCTCGAAATCTCGAAAGATGTCGTTCCTGGTTCACTGCGTGTACCATCTACAATCGCTACGACAGAAATCGTGTATTTCCCATCTTCTAATGTGTTGCTAACAGTTAAACCTTTATTGTCAGTAGTACCAAGCACTACCGTTTCGCCACCTTCACGTGTAGCAGATACTTCAAAAGTAGTAGCCATTGGTTCATCTGTTTCTGGGTCAAGAATGGCATCATGTTCCCAGCCAATATTAATAGATTGACCTGCTAAATCTAAACTTGCACTTACATTGTAAGGTGTAGAAAGTTCAGGTGCTTCATACTCATTTGAAACCTCTGTAGGTTCTGTACCACGAACAAATAGTTCTGTTTGGCGCAATTCACTTGGAGTATAATCACTAGCTAGTTTCAATGGGCTAGAGCCTACTTCAATCGTCGCTTCTACAACCGAGCTTGGTTTTTTGAAACGTGCAGTTTCAATGTTCGCAGAAAGGTCTTTCATAATATTTTTAAATAAATGTTGTGGTAAACGGCGTTCATCCCATGTTGTGATTGGATCTGAACGTTTTTCGTAACCACTCCAAATAGCGATTGAGTAATTAGTAGTGTAACCAGCAAACCATGAATCTGGCACACTCGTATCTGGTAAATTATATTTATTAAATTCATCATTTGAATAGTTAGTTGTACCTGTTTTACCAGCAATATCTAAGCCTGAAACATTCGCGGCTGTACCTGATGCATCTGGTTTATTGCTGACTACATCACGTAACATATCTGTGACCATATAAGCCGTGTAATCTTCCATAGCAACTGTAGATTTTGGTGTATAGTCTTTCGTTGATTTGCCGTCGCGGTAAACAATTTTCGTTATGGCATAAGGATCAGTGTATACACCGTTATTCCCAAATGCCGCATAAGATGCTGCCATTTGAATAGGGGACATTGTAATGTCACCACCACCAATTGCATCTGCCTCGTAAGCATTTTCTGCTTTAATTCCTAAGCGTCCGATAAATTCTTTCGCTTTGTCAGCGCCAACTTCTTTAAACGTTTTAACAGCTGGCACATTTCGAGAAGCATATAACGCTTTACGTGCTGTCATAGCACCTAAATACTTCCCATCCCAGTTTGTAATCGTTTGGTTTGTACCTGTATATTTCATTGGATCATCGACAAGTGTTTTACCTGTTGACCATTTTAAATATTCAATTGCTGGACCGTAATCAAGTAATGGCTTCATTGTTGACCCAGGGTGGTTAACCTTTAAGTCATCTGCATAGTTAAATGTACGGTTGCCGTAATTTCGTCCACCGCCAACTGCTTGAATTTGACCCGTTTTTGTATCAACAACAGCAACGCCCGATTCAATTTTCTCTGTTGGGAAATTGCTATCGTCGTTCATGATGTTTTCGACAATTTGCTGTGCATTCGGATCGAGTGTTGTGTAAACTTTAATACCTTCAGCCATAGCAGAACCATCGCCATTATTTTCTAGCTCATTAATGACGATATCTAGGAAGGCATCGTATTTAGAACCAGCAAATGATTGGCGTGTAGCATCGTCTGAAAGACCTGCTTGCACATCAACTTTTTTCGCTTCTTCCATTTCAGCTTTAGTAATTTTTCCATGCTGGTACATTAAGCCCAAAACTGTATTTCGGCGTTTCTCTGCCAGCTCTGGATTTTTTAATGGATTGTAAGCGTTTGGACGTTGAACTAAGCCAGCTAGTAGCGCTTCTTCATCCAATGATAAATCTTTTAACTCTTTACCATAGAAATATTGAGCTGCTGTCCCAAAGCCATAAATACGGCCGGACATCAACATTTTATTGAAGTACATTTCAAATATTTCTTCTTTTGAATATTTGCGTTCAAGTTGGAAAGCAAGCCATGCTTCTTGTGCTTTACGTTTTAATTTTTTCTCATTTTGTAAAAATGAATTTTTGACAACTTGCTGTGTTAATGTTGAAGCCCCTTGTGCCCCAAAACCATCACGGAAGTTGGCAAGTATTGCACCACCAAGACGATAAAAGTCCATCCCATGATGTTTAAAAAAGCGAACGTCTTCTGTTGCTAGAATGGCGTTAATCATATCTTCTGGAATATCTTCGTATTTTACGTATTTTCGATTTTCCGCACCGATTGTGGCAAAAATTTCACCGTTTTTATCATAAAATTCAGAGGAAACGGGGTCCTTCAATAAATCTTCATCAAGTTCTGGAGCTGTACTTGCATAATAGGCAAATACACCTGCCCCGCCGACTAAGCCAACAAGCCCTATAATAAGTATTGTTAGAACAATACGCTTGAACCAAGCTTTAGGCGAAGATTTCGCTGCTTTCGGCGCTTTCTTTTTATTTTTTTGAGCGAGAGCTTTTTGATGCTCCCCGCGTGTTTGACGACGTTCACTCATTTTTTTATCTCCTCACTTTCAGAGCCATGACTTGTTGCTTCAATAAACTGTTGGAGAACAGGTAAATAATCGATACGTGGATAATAGCTTGTTGGAATTTCATAAGCTTCCTTTTCTATGGTTGAAAAGGGAATCGATTTACGTTCACCATTGTTCATTGCATGCCAGGCCTTTTGTAAAACTTCGTATGGCACTAAAAAATACCGTTCAAAAGCTGAAAAACGAACGATAATAAATGCCACACCATTTTGTTCCTTCACTTGCTGCATATGTTTCATTTGATGTGTGTGTATATTTTTTAGTGGAAAGCTCGTCTTCGAGGCGGTCTCCTTTGCATCAAAATCAATATAATGCCCATTCCAAACACCATTGTAGTCAGTTGTAGAGGGCGTTCGGAAATAAGCTTCACGAATAACGGCAGCACTTCGTGATGGATACTCTACTTTGACGATTTGTACGGGAACAGGTTTCTTATGAATAATCGCAAGTTGCCTTTCTAAATAATAGTCGTTTGCTTCATTAATTTCATCTTCAAGCGTTTTCCCACGATTACTATAGGAGAAGTCCTTCTTTCTCCCCTTTTTTTCTGCTTTTTGAATAGCTTGTGCAGGGATATAGATTTTCCCATTTGGATAACGAATTGTCACTTAGCTCACCCTCTATAATACTGCTATTATACACAATAGTTTACCATGATTTTTGTAGAACTTCATCACAGTCAGCACATTGCTCTAAAGTTAGATGACAATTGCTAATCCGTGGCATGATTCGCTGTTTAAAGTAGAAAATTCGCCAAGGAAACAACTGCATTCGTCATAGAAATTGTCATAGTAATGCTTTCGTTTATTGCTAGATTCGTTGAAATAGAGTCTTTTATCAGCACATTTACGAATGCTACTCATAGGTAGCATTTATTAAAAATTTATCGAAATACTTCTTCTTTCAGCTAACTTACGCTTTTTTTGTCACGCATGAAGGTTATTTTATACATGCGAGGAATACATAAGTAAAGATAAAAGGAGGCGTTGTATTGAACAAATTAGGACAATTAGTTGCGCAGTTGGATCTGGTCAATCAATTACTTATCACGAGGGTGTCATTAGAAAATAATGCACATAACCTGCAATTTTTTATGCAGCTCAAATCTGTTAGCCAGAAAGTAAGCTTAGCAGAAAAGAACTGGCAAGTAAAGAATGCTTGTTCGCCTATTAGTAGTGAAAAATGATAGACTTTGGTACACTAACCTCATACCTATAAAAATGATTCATTAGATGCAATCATTTAATGCTTTTAGCGAGTGTTAAGAATGACGACAAGACGCTTTCAGGTAGTTTGAGTATGTCGTAAAGATAAGAATAAGGCATATGAACCTGAACTTATGTTTTATCTACATTTGACACAGTAAATTATTGGTTGGACATGATAATCACACAATCATTAGCTAAAGGTACAATGAAAGAGATGAGGTGCGAAATTGTTATTAATACAGCAAACTTCCATATTAATAGATGAATGTGAAAAATGTGTTGCACGCTTTTGGCAAATGCGCGAGGAGGATCGGACACCAGATTTTTTTGCAGAGGTCAAGCCGCATGCGGATGTCATCCATCAACTGCTGAAAGAGTGGCAGCAAGAGGCGACTGCTTGGATTGAAAAAAACAGACCGAAATATATGCATATAGGACAAATTGCTTCAGCGGCTGAATCAATGGAGCAATTTGTTGTGCAATCTTTTTATAAAGAAACAAGTAAAAAACGCTTTTTAGATGCAACGCATTCTACTTCCTTTACGTTAAATAATTTTTATCGCTTAGTGAAGGAGGCGCAACATAATGTTATCGAAAAAACGGACAATTAGTGCATTGTTAAATGAATGGCGCTATGATGACGAATTAAAAGAGCGAATCATTCATTGGCACACTTTAGAAGGCCGCGATGCTAAAAACGCGCCTTTCCCAGAGAATTTACATCCTGCACTTGTTAAGGCATTACATGCCCGAGGAATTACACAATTGTATAC
Source organism: Lysinibacillus sp. FSL M8-0337 (assembly GCF_038593855.1). Classification (NCBI taxonomy): domain Bacteria; kingdom Bacillati; phylum Bacillota; class Bacilli; order Caryophanales; family Bacillaceae; genus Lysinibacillus; species Lysinibacillus sp. FSL M8-0337. The sequence continues at coordinate 1,677,282 of NZ_CP151996.1, forward strand.
ACATCAACGGGAAGCGTTTGATTTGGCATCGAGTCGTAAATCCTTTACTGCTGTAACACCGACAGCATCTGGGAAATCTTACTGCTATCATTTACCTGTATTACAAAAAATTTTAGAAGACCGCAATGCACGAGCAATTTATCTATTTCCAACGAAAGCGTTAGCGCAGGATCAAAAAAATGATTTAAATGAACTGATTGAACAGAGTGGAGAGGACATATTAAGCTATACGTATGACGGTGATACGGCTCCTGGCATTCGGCAAAAGGTGCGGAAAGCAGGGCATATTGTGATGACCAATCCAGATATGCTACATTCAGGTATACTACCGCATCATACAAAGTGGGTATCGCTCTTTGAAAATTTGCAGTATATCGTTATTGATGAATTACATACATATAAAGGTGTATTTGGTTCACATGTGGCGCATGTAATTCGCAGGTTGAAACGTATCTGTGAATTTTACGGTAGTAAACCTGTTTTTATTTGTACGTCAGCAACGATAAAAAATCCAAAAGAATTAGCTGAAAATTTAACAAATGATACCCACACTTTAATTGCTGATTCAGGTGCTCCGGTTGGTAAAAAAACATTTCTCTTTTACAATCCACCGATTATCCATAAAACGTTTGGCGTTCGGCGTAGTGCGGTTTTAGAGGTAAGTGATCTTGCCAAAAGACTTTATATAGCTGGCATTCAAACGATTATTTTTGCTAAAAGTCGTGTGCGTGTTGAAATGATTGTGACGTATTTGAAAGAACTGACGCGCAATAAGCTACAAGACGAATCTGTGCGTGGCTATCGAGGGGGCTATTTACCTTCAGAGCGACGTGTTATAGAACGTGGGCTTCGTGATGGTACGATTCAAACCGTAGTTAGTACAAATGCGCTGGAGCTAGGGGTGGATATTGGTCAATTACAGGCATGTATTATGACGGGCTACCCAGGAAATATCGCAAGTGCATGGCAACAAGCGGGTCGTGCTGGCCGACGTCAAGACGAGGCGCTTATTATTTATGTTGCACAGTCTACGGCACTAGATCAATATGTGGTAGATCATCCACTCTTTTTACTAGGGAGCGACCCCGAGGAGGCACGGATATACCCTGAAAATATGTTGATTTTAATGGATCATCTTAAATGTGCGGCGTTTGAGTTACCTTTTACAACAAGCGATACGTACGGAGAATATGACATACAAGAACTGCTCGACTATTTAGCAGAAGAAGGTGTTATTTTTAAAACGAGTGAAAAATGGCATTGGATGAGTGATCGGTTTCCTGCACATGATATAAGCCTCCGTTCAGCATCACAAGAAAATGTTGTAATTATTGATATGACAGTACCTGCTCGTACGAAAGTCATTGGGGAAATGGATCGCCATAGTGCTATGACATTATTACATGAAGAAGCAATCTATTTGCATCAGGGCATTCAATATCAAGTAGAAAAACTTGATTGGGAAGAAAAAAAAGCTTTTGTGCGAGAAGTAGATGTTGATTATTACACAGACGCGAATTTAGCAGTTGAGATGAAAGTACTTGAAGAAGATCGAAGTCGCAACTATCAAGGTGGGACTATTAGCTTTGGCGATGTAGGATTAGTCGCACAAGCTACCATCTTTAAGAAAATTCGCTTTGGTACACATGATAATATTGGCTCTGGCCCGATTCATCTACCACCTGATGAAATGCATACCAGTTCTTCTTGGCTCTCGTTTTCGTCGCCGCAAAAGTGGACTGAAGAAGAGCTGACAGATGCAATGATGGGTGTAGCCTATGCGATGAATGCCTTTATACCATTATTTATTCAATGCGATAGTAGTGATGTCGCGGTTGTGCCCCAAGTAAAAGCAACGCACAATGACCAACCAACGTTTTTTGTTTACGATAAATATCCAGGTGGAATTGGTTTAAGTGAAAAAGTGTATGATTTATGGGAGGATTTAGTGACAAAGGTACAGCATCATATTACAGCATGCCCTTGTAAATCCGGTTGCCCATCCTGTATCGGTCCGCAAGAATCTATCATTAATTCAAAAAGTAAAGTTATCAAACTGCTTCAATTGCTAAACGGAAATTATTAGTTTATAAAATAGCACATGCTACAAAGAGGAATGAAATTCTTTGTAGCGTGTTTTTTTATGCTGTTAATAAATGCTAGCATCATAATTTGTGTAGTTTTACAATTTTAACAATAATAAAAAAAATCAAAAAAATTGAGCGCGAATCTGAAAAAAATATTTTCTATTAGGCCATAAATCAGTATTATTAAAAAGTAGAAAAAAGATAAATATTTAACTGGCAATTTTAGGTTAAAGAGTGGGGGACACGGATGAACAATCAAAAGCAATTTCGGCTATCGGTTGTATTACTTGTAGTAGTTACAATAAGTATAGTTCTATTTTTTGGGGGAAGTGCTAAAGCAGCTACTTCTGATGTTTTGGATCAAGAGCAGACGAGTTATTCTGGTAATGTTTGGGTTAATTCTGATTATCCACGCTATCAAACATTTACGCCTTTCTATTCTGGGCAACTAAGCAAGATTGATATATGCATATTTGATAGCATGAGTTCTCCTGGGGCATTAAAAGTAAGTATTTATAAGGAAGGGGATTTATCGACACCCCTTGGCTCTGCACAATTAGCATCATTCGGCTCGGGTTGGACATCGGTTGATTTTTCAAGCATATTACCATATTTGACGAGGGAAACGATGTATCGAATGGTTGTTTCTACTGAAAACGGTGGCAGTGCTGGTTTTGGGTGGTTTACAAGTCACAATGATGCGTATTTAAGAGGGTACGCCCCAGCAATTGGAATAGATTTCACTTTCAAAACGTATATGATTCCTGATTACGCACTATCCCCAACAGAGAGTCAAGTGACAATCAATAATACTAGCCTTGTAGCGGATGGGACAAGCCAGACGACTGTCACTATCCAGTTAAAAGATGCACAAGGAAATAATATTACTACTGGTGGAGAGGCTGTAACGATTGCGTCATCATTAGGAACGGTTAGTGCTGTGACAGATCATAACAATGGTACCTATACGGCAACTCTAACTGCTCCAACGACAATCGGTACTGGTAGCATCAGTGCAAGTGTCGGTGGTAGCGCGATACCAACAACGGCTAGCGTGCAATTTGTCTCAGGTCCACCATCATTAGCAAAGAGCACCGTTACTGTTAATGATAATTCGCTGCTCGCGGACGGAATAAGCCAGACGACTGTAACCGTGAAGTTGAAAGATGCGCAAGGAAATGATGTTACAACTGGTGGAGCGACAGTAAGTATATTGTCAACACTAGGGACAATTGGTACTGTCACAAATCATAACAATGGTACCTATACAGCGACTCTAACTGCTCCTAGTACTGCTGGTACGAGTACAATCAGTGCAACTGTTAATGGCAATGCCATTGCTGCCACGACTAGTGTACAATTCACTCCAAAACCTGCACAAACAGTGGACGCTACGGTGGCATCCAATACGCCAACAGTAGGTTCCGATAATATGATTACGTTATCTGTAAAAAATGCATTAGGAGATATAGATACAACATTTAATGGCATAAAAAATGTTACTATTTTTGGCTACAATCAAGCACCAAATGGTTCAATTGGTCACTTAAATGGACAACCATTGACTTCATCAAGTCAATTAGTCGCTTTAGGCTTCACGAACGGAGTAGCTACAGTGAGTTTGAAATTGAATGCAGCAACGACACAGTCAATCGGATTTATAGTGTTAGGTGTAAGCACAGCTACTACGAATTCGTTAACGATTACGCCAGTTGCGGGAAGTGCAGCTAGCATGAAGGTAACGACAGATCTTAAAGCTCCCACAATAAATGGAGGGATATTTAGTCAACAACCTGTAGTGACGCTTTATGATGCTTATGAAAATATAAGTGTCAACGATTATACAAAAGTTATAACCGTGGCGAAAAAAGACGCAGGCGCATGGATGTTAACGGGGACGCTAACAGCGAAAGCAAATGCGGGAATCGTCAGCTTTTCCGATTTAGGGTCAGTGAATGCAGCGAATGTTTCTGGCGCACAGTTATCATTTGACGCAACAGGACTAGGTCAAATAACAAGTTCAGCCGTTACATTATTGCCAAAACCATTTACGGTCAGCTTTGATGTCAATGGTGGAAGTCCAGTAATAGACTTAACCATTTCTTATGGCGACAAAATCATTGCACCAACAGCGCCAACGAAAGCAGGTTATACATTTGCTGGCTGGTACAAGGATGCACCGTTGACTACGGAGTGGGATTTTGCGACCGAAACAGTGACAGAGAATACAACGTTGTATGGGAAATGGGACGCAAATAGTTATACGCTGACATTTAACACAAATGGCGGCACTGCGGTAGCCCCAATCCCTACAACATATGGCGAAAAAGCAACCGCCCCAACAGCGCCAACGAAAACAGGTTATACATTTGCTGGCTGGTACAAGGATGCACCGTTGACTACCGAGTGGGATTTTGCGACCGAAACAGTGACAGAGGATACAACGTTGTATGGGAAATGGGACGCAAATAGTTATACGCTGACATTTAACACAAATGGCGGCACTGCGGTAGCCCCAATCCCTACAACATATGGCGAAAAAGCAACCGCCCCAACAGCGCCAACGAAAACAGGTTATACATTTGTTGGCTGGTACAAGGATGCAACGATGACTTCTAAGTGGGATTTTGCGACCGAAACAGTGACAGAGGATACAACACTGTATGGGAAATGGGAAGCAAAAAGCTATACGGTGACATTTAACACAAATGGTGGTACTGCGGTAGCCCCAATCCCTACAACATATGGCGAAAAAGCAACAGTCCCAACAGCGCCAACGAAAACAGGTTATACGTTTTCGGGCTGGTATAAGAGCGATACTTTGACAACACAATGGGACTTCCTGATAGATGTGGTGACAAAAGATACAACGCTCTATGCAAAATGGTTTGTAAATAGTTCATCTGGTAGCGATGGTCAATCTTCGATACCAACAACGCCGTCTGTACCAGAGAATCCAGAAACGCCATCAAAGGAACCAAGTAATCCTGTGGAAACGCCACAAACTGAGCCATCAAAACCAGAGATCGAGCAAGAAATTATTTTCTCTGATGTTCCGAAAACGCATTGGGCATGGGAGATGATTCAGGACATGACGAGAAAAGGAATTATTACTGGCTATCCAGATAAAACATTTCGTCCGAATGATTACATTAAACGTCAGCATATTGCCGTTATGTTTGCACGTGCTTTTGAGCTAGAACCAATACGTGAGACGGTACCATTTAAGGATGTTTTGCCGAGTCATCCATATTATGAAGCTATTACGAAATTGTATCAGGCAGGGATTGTCGATGGTTCAAATGGAGAATTTCATCCAGATGCCTTTCTGACTCGTGCCCAAATGGCTAAAGTACTTGTAGAAGCGTTACAGCTAACACCAGATGGTACAAGTCATTTTAAAGACGTGTCACCGACACATTGGAGTTACAACTATATAGCGACCTTACAACAAGAAGGAATTGCATTAGGGGATGATGGCTACTTTAAACCAAATGATCCTATGACACGGGCACAATTTGTTGCATTGATGTCCCGTGCGATGAATCGCTAACAGAAGAAGCACATCTTCTCTCTTTTTACATAAGTGAGAAGATGTGCTTTACTAATGATTAAGATTGAATATGATAGTGTTAGAGGATCTAATTATTGAGGGAAGTAGTGGCTTAAAAGCGTTTTTGGTTGGAATAATTGTTAAACAATTGAAACAGTGCTTTGTCATTATGAAACTACCTAGAATAGAGGCTTGTATAAAAATTAATGTATGGACGCTTTTATAAATGAAGATATTCATATGCCAACAATCGTTGCATAACAATTCATTATGGTACGTATGATAACATTGGCTTTCTTCACCATATCTAAAATGTAATGTGATTATCGTACACCATTTTTGACTAACGGCTTGAGGCAATGATCGGTTCAGTATTGTGCGATGCGCCTTTATGTTGTTTAGATTTGGTATGATAGTATGTAGCATAAGAGATTCTAGGTAATCTATAAGGTTATACAGTTGATATATTTTAATAAGTTTCCTTAGGCAACAGGCTTTCCACCTTAATTGATAGCAGGGAATGGATGGCTTGCTAACAAGTATTGAAAAATTTTACAGTCAGAAAATGAGTGAAGTCGATGTCTTACGAAAATAAAATACTACAGATGAAAAAAATGCTTGGAAAAAAGGTGCAAAAACCAGTCGCTAATGAGCAATCAACGTATCAAAAGCCGGTTATACCAAACTATGTGAATCAGTGGGAGAAAGCTGGTCTTACGCGTATCGATAATGAGTTTGGTATTGTTTTTAAGCGACAAGTACATTATCCTTTCCATTATCAGCACGGTCATTATCCATTACAGTCATTTTTTGACGCGCTAATTAAATGGCAATCCGCTGATTTTGATCATCCTTATGCATTAGATGTGGATGAAAATGTCCTGTTTTTTGATACAGAAACGACAGGATTAAAGGGTGTTGGAACACAAATTTTTCTTCTTGGTTTTTTAGAAGTGACCAAACACGATTTTGTATTAACACAATATGTCTTAGCTGATCCAGCACATGAAGCAGCCTTGCTGTTTGAGTCAAGGCTTTGGCAAAAAACAGCGACAATTATTACGTATAATGGCAAAAGCTTTGACTGGCCACAGTTAGAAACACGTTGGACACTCAACCAAAAAGTTTTACCTAAACTTCGTACCCAGCGCCAAATCGATTTATTGCATAGCTCGAAGCGATTATGGAAAAATGATATGGAGCGGTTGAAACTAAAATCAGTAGAAGAAGAAAAGCTTGGTTTCTCACGCGTTGGGGATATCCCAGGCCACTTAGCGCCAATTATTTACTTAGATGCTGTGAAAAGTGGTGTGCCAGATGCACTTATGAAGGTACTTGTTCATAACGAGTGGGATTTGTTGTCGCTCATTACCTTGTATGTTCATTCCACTTACTTATTATTTGAACAATCGAGTGATGAATCAGCCAATACCTACACGAATATCGGGAAATGGTATGCTGATTTAAAGAAACGTCCACAAAGTGTTAACGTTTTAGAAAAGGTAACAGCTCAATTTGATGCGCGTGAAGCGGGAAATGCCCAATTTTATCTTGCCATGCAACTTAAAAAAAATAAGCAGTATAGCGAAGCAGTTGATGCCTTCGTTGCTTCACTCCATTTTATAGAGCCACGAAAAAAGTTGCAGGCACTAGAACAACTAGCCATAATCTATGAGCATCACTTAAAAGATATGAAACAGGCCCTTGTTTATACATTAGAAGGCATACAACTGATTACTTCGACTGAGGATTGGCGAATGGAACAAAAACAAAAATGGGAAATTTCTTGGGAAAAGAGATTGCACAGATTAGGAAATAAGCAATAATTTCCCGGGGAAGCGCAAGAAACGACAAGTTTAGCCTTACAATTAATGTTTTCAGACGATATAATGTTATGAAATATGCTATAATGAATTCGTGTATGTAGTGCGAGGAAGGGCGATGTGTATGGACATTAAATTAACTTCAAAAATGATTCTTGAAAAGGAATTTAAGAAAAATTTTAAAGGCTATAATGTAGAAGAGGTCGATTCTTTTCTTGATGAAATTATTCAAGATTATGAATCGTTTGAAAAAGTAGTTGCTCAATTAAGAGAAGAGAATAGACAACTAAAAGAAGAAATCGAGAATATACCAAAGAGACAACCACAACCAGCCGCATCCGCAGCGGGTACAACCAACTTTGATATTCTAAAACGTCTTTCAAATTTAGAAAAACATGTATTTGGTAGTAAACTTTACGAATAATTTTTATCATTTACATTGTATTTATCATAAAAGTCTAGTATAATCTTCGTATCATCATGAAATTCGAGTAATCGCTGCGGCGCTAGACGTCGTAGAGGAAAGTCCATGCTCACACGGTTCTGCGATGGCCGTAGTGTTCGTGCTTACTGAAAAAATAAGGTAAGGCAGCTTAAAGCTGACGGCGGAAGGAAGACCTAAGTCTATTGGATATGGTCGACACTTCCTGAAAGTGCCACAGTGACGAAGCTTGTTTGGAAACATACAAGGTGGAACGAGGTAAACCCCACGAGTGAGAAACCCAAATTATGGTAGGGGCACTCTCTTGAAGGAATTGAACGGATAGAGGGACAGAGTTCGCTCTGTAGATAGATGATTACTACCCGGTCGTACGAGGCGTAAGCTGTTTGAGTACTCGGGAACAAAACATGGCTTATTGAATTTTTTGATGCTTATCTACGAAATAACAAGCGCTCTCCAATTCGGTGGAGAGCTTTTCTTTTGAACTAATAAAAGAAGTAACTGTTACTTAACGATGTCTAGTCATACGCGATATAGGCCTGAGGTAATGTGAATACCATGGATTGTGCCTTTGTCGATACGCTTCGAAGTTATAACATCACCGTTATCGTATGAACGCGACATACATACCTACTAAATGAGTAGGAACGCGCTTTTCTAAAAATAAGGGTAGTATCGATAAATAGGATGGAGCGGAAATATGGGCGGAGTAATTACTAATCTGGATAAGATTAATTCGATTTCTAAATACCCCACTTCCTTACTGAAGAAAATTTTTGAAAATGTATCTGAAGGCATTATGATTACGGATAAACATAAAAAAATAGAGATGGTTAATCCAGCATTTGAATTCGTTACAGGCTATAAACGCGATGAAGTGATAGGAAAAACGCCCGCGGTATTGCAGTCAGGTGTACATGAGTTATCATTCTATTTGACAATGTGGGAAAAGATACGACAAGAAGGAATATGGCAAGGGGAAATTTGGAATCGTCGTAAAACAGGAGATGTGTATCCTGAATGGTTAACAATTGTTAGCATAACGAATGATAGTGGAGAAATTACTAACTATTGTGGCATTTTCTCAGATTTATCTGAAAGAAAAATAGTAGAAAATGAACTAGAAAAACGTTTGTTAACTGATTCATTAACAGATGTATCGAATCGATTTGCTTATATTGAGAGAATGGATAGCTTACTGGAATCGTCTTCTACTATTTCTCATTCAGTACAGCATGCTGTCTATTTCTTGGATTTGGACAGATTTAAACAAATAAATGATACTTTAGGGCATGCGGTGGGAGATACGATTCTGATAGAAGCAGCAAGACGTATTCAAACATTGCTCAAAAACAAAGATATCATTGCAAGATACGGTGGAGATGAATTTATCGTCACATTGACGAATGTAAAAAATGTTCGCGAAGCAGCAAAATTTGCAGAGCAAATTATTGCTATTATGGAACAGCCAATGAACATTAATGGACAAGAAATTTTTGTTTCAACAAGCATTGGCGTAAGTATGTATCCGGCTGATGGCGAAACATCCGAGCAACTTATTACTTGTGCAGATAAGGCGATGACCTATTCCAAAAAGAATGGTCTTAACGGCTATTCGTTTTATTTTGATGAATTACAAACAGACACGCAGCGCGTTCTTTTGTTAGATTCTGAATTGCGTAGAGCGATTGAAAATCGTGAATTTGAGTTGCATTTCCAACCTAAAATTATGTTGGAAAACGAACATATACAAGGACTAGAGGCGCTTGTTCGCTGGAATAATGAGCGACTTGGCTTTGTATCACCTGCAGAATTTATTCCTTATGCGGAAGAAACGGGCCTTATCATTCCTTTAAGTGAAGTAATTATTGAGAAAGCATGTGAAGCTGCAGCTAAGTTACAACAATTTGGTCGCAAAATACCGATTGCTATCAATATTTCGAGCATTCATTTTAAACAGCAAAACTTTTTAGAGTCCATTCAAACAATATTAGAACGTTATAACACCTCTGCCAATAATTTTGAAATAGAGGTTACAGAACGCACTGTTATGAATAGTGCAACGGAAACGGTAAGCAAGCTTGTCCGTTTAAAGCAGCTTGGCTTTAAAATCTCTATTGATGACTTTGGTACAGGCTATTCATCATTGAGCTATTTAGTTCGATTCCCACTCGACTGTTTAAAAATCGACCGTAGCTTTATTCAGCATATTTGCTCGCTCGATGAAAAACAGGCAGTTGTAGATGCTATTATTCAAATGTCACATCGTCTAAAAATGAAAGTTGTAGCAGAAGGTGTAGAACAAGCGCAACAAGTGGATATACTACGGAAAATGAACTGTGATATTATCCAAGGCTATTATTACAGCAAACCATTACCACTTCCCGAATTGCTGGAGTATATTGAGTATTGGGAAATTGAACATCAAGGAAGGAAATAATGTATGGCAAACTATAAATTAGTCGCAACGGCTGCAATGGGCTTAGAAGCGATTGTAGCACAAGAAGTACAGGCACTCGGTTATACAACGACAGTCGAAAATGGCAAAGTTTATTTTGAGGGTGATGAAACGGCCATTGCTCGTGCCAACTTATGGTTACGTGTAGCAGATCGAGTAAAAATTGTTGTAGGACAATTTCCTGCAAAGTCTTTTGAACAATTGTTTGAAAGTGTGAAGGCATTACCATGGGAAAAATATTTACCGGTGGATGCATCTTTCCCTGTTTCAGGGAAATCAGTAAAATCTAAATTATTTAGTGTGCCAGATTGCCAAGCGATTACCAAAAAAGCAATTGTAGAACGCATGAAGCAGCATTACAAACGCCTTGGTTTTTTAGATGAATCAGGGGCAACATACAAAATCGAAGTTTCAATCTTAAAAGATGTGGCTACACTTACTATTGATACTTCTGGCGCTGGCTTACATAAGCGGGGCTACCGACAAGCGCAAGGGGAAGCACCGCTAAAAGAAACATTAGCCGCTGCACTTGTTCAGATTTCTAAATGGAATCCGAACCGTCCGTTTGTCGATCCATTTTGTGGTTCAGGTACAATTGCCCTAGAAGCAGCAATGTATGGACAAAATATTGCACCAGGTTATAATCGAGAATTTATTTCTGAAAGTTGGCCGTGGATGAAAGCGAAAATTTGGGATGCTGTGCGAGATGAAGCGGATAGTATAGCCAACTATGACCAACCACTTGAAATAATTGGATCAGATATTGACCACCGCATGGTAAGTATTGCACAAGAAAATGCGCTAGAAGCAGGATTTGGGGATATTATTACGTTTAAACAAATGCAAGCTCGTGATTTTACAACACAGCTAACAGATGGTGTAATGATTGGGAACCCTCCATATGGAGAGCGTATAGGCGATGTAGAAGTTGTGGAACAAGTAATTCGTGATTTAGGACAAGTCATGAAAAACTACCCAACTTGGTCGGTATACATGCTATCCTCCATGAAAAACTTCGAAGAATTATACGGTCGTCAAACAACAAAAAAACGTAAATTATTCAATGGTTTTATTGAAACGAATTATTATCAATATTGGGGACAAAAGTCCAAGAGAGACTAACTAGAATAACGGAAGATAAGATTTTTTCTTATCTTCCGTTTCGTCGCGTATAATAGGAACAGATTGTATGAGGGGGAACGTCAATTGCGTAAATCTTTACCATTTGCATTAACGAAGGATCGCTCATTTTTCGAGTCATTAGGTGACTGGATGGGCGATGTCCTTTATGATGAATTACCAGAAAAAGGATTTGAATGCCGTGATGAGCAAATTTTCATGGCCTATCAAATTGAACAGGCGCTAAAAGAAAAAAATGTGTTATTTGCTGAAGCTGGAGTAGGAACAGGAAAAACGATTGCTTATTTACTGCCGGCTGTATCCTATGCACGCTATACAGGTAAGCCAGCGCTCATTGCCTGTGCAGATGAAACATTAATCGACCAGCTCGTGAAAGAGGGCGGCGATATTTATAAATTACAAAAAACACTCGGTTTAGAAATTGATGTCCGTTTAGCAAAATCACGTGATCAATATTTATGCTTAAAGCGTTTCGAAGAAGCAGAAAAAGTCGAAACGGATGAGTGGATCGATGATATTGCTTTTTCAATTCCCGATGGTGTATATGCACAAGGCTCAATGATTGCAGTGCAACCATATGGTGATCGCAGTGATTATCCGACGGTTAGTGATGAAGATTGGCATAAAGTAAATTATAATGCAATCATGCAATGTTCAGTATGTGATTTGCGTAATCGTTGTGGCCAAACATTACATCGTGCACATTATCGTAAATCAACGGATTTAATTATTTGTTCGCAAGACTTTTTAATGGAGCATTTAGCAACGAAAGAGTCCCGTGAACGTGAAGGGCAATTAGCGTTACTTCCTGAAGTATCAATGATGGTGCTAGATGAAGGGCATTTATTGGAATATGCGGCGCAAAAGGCAATGACATATAAGGTGCAGGCAACGACGATTGTCCCTCTGTTAGAGCGTTTAATGGTAGATGGGGTACGTGAACGAACTTTGTATGCAATGGAAAAATTGCAAGACGATCACGAACTATTTTTCGATCAGTTACGTGATGATATTGTGGCGTCTGAGGAAGAACGGAAGCGTATTAATAAATCTGCAACACTTTTAAAGTATGGTAAACAATTGATTGCCGATGTAGATGTACTTCTAGAAGAATTTGTTTTTGAATCAGAAATGTATATGATTCCAGAGTATGAGTTAAATATGGCAGAAGAATATTTGGAGCAATATCAAGCGTCACTTCGCATTTTTACGGCACAAGGTGATGCTGTTGACTGGTTAGAGGAAACAGATGGTGAAGAAACACTGGTTATTATGCCACGACTGATTACAGAAGTTTTAGAAGAAAAGTTATTCTCTAAAAAGCTTCCAATCGTATTTTCTTCTGCAACATTATCTGTCAATAAGGATTTCTCGTATATTGCTTATAGTCTTGGTATCCATAATTACCAATCTTTCTCAGTTCCATCACCATTTGATTATGAAGCAGTGATGAGAATTTATTTACATGAGCTATCTCAAAATAATAAAACAGCCCGTGTCCAACAATTGTTGCGAGACGGTGAGAAAACATTAATATTATTCAAATCAAAACAAGCGATGTTAAACTTTAAAGCAGAATTACCGCTAATGGAGCGCATGTATGTGGCGTTTGAAGGAGATCGTGAACTATCAGCTATTGTTCGTGATTTCCAAGAAGATACTGTCAAAACGCTATGCTCCTACCATTTATGGGAAGGTTTAGATTTGCCAGAAGAGGCGCTAACACGTGTTATCATTTATGACTTGCCTTTCCCACCACATGATCCATTATTTGACGCAAAACGGACGTTTGCTGAAAATCCGTATGAAGAAGTAGAGTTACCATTTATGCAATTGCGTTTGCAACAAGGAATGGGACGATTAATTCGCACATCGAATGATCATGGCGATATTCATATATTGTTAAATGAGGAAGAAGCGAAACAGCAGAAAACATTTGAAAATATTTTAGCAGTGACACCAGAAATAAAGTAACAAAAAGCGAGTTTGCCATTGGCGCAAACTCGCTTTTTGTTATTTTAAAATAATAATTATTGTGTCGCTTTTAGAGATTGTCGAAAAAAGTGTTGAATATTTCTGTTTTAAACTATATAGTTCTTTGTAATGCAATGAATTTTATTAAATATAAAAATTTTTCTTCTTGAAAATAATTTTGCAAAAGGTTTATAATGATGACAAGAAATTTTAAGGAATAGTCACAATCACTGTTGAGTATTCTATGATAGGGGGTGGACCTGTCGAGCATTCAATCGTTGTGTAGTAAATATACAAGCTTATCAGGTAAGGATATCGAGAAGTTAGTAGAAATAGAAACTACACTATCTTATTATGCTGAGTTGACAGATTGCTATATGTTTATAGATTGTATGATGGAAAATTTACCACATGCAATTGTTGTAGCAGAGGCATTCCCTACAAAAGAAATTGGTTTATACGAAAAATCAGTGATTGGAAAATTTGTCTTTGAAAGCTTCGAGCCAGCAGTATTTGCAGCTTTTAAGCATAAAGAAAGATCATCCATTTCGAGAGCAATCACACAGGAAGGTCTAACTGTAGAACAAAACGTTGTCCCCCTCTTTAATGATGATGGACAGGTTATCGCCGTGTTGATTCAAGAAAAAAAGGTTAAGATGCAAACTGCACCAAAGGATGATTTTCAAAATATGCCTTTTGCATTAATTGAGCATATCGTCGAACCCAACGCGCAGCCAATTCCAGTTGTATCTGATTTATTAGTAGAGTCAATTATTCTGACAAATCATGAAAATAAGGTCATTTATAGCAATCCTGCAGGATACCGATTTATAACGGAACTTTCAGGACTAGAAAATTTTGATAATATTGCTTTGGATAAAATATTGCCTTTTTTACAAGAGGTCTACGATAAAGGCGACGATGTCTTTTTCTTAGAAATTACGATTGATCGTAAATCTTTTATTGTGAAAAAGATTCCAATCCGCAGTCAAAATGATAAAGTGACACTGCTTATTATTCATGATCTAACAGAGCTAAAGCTGAAAGAAAATGAACTGATGATGAAAACATTTGCTATACGGGAAATTCACCATCGTGTAAAAAATAATTTACAAACGGTTACAAGCTTATTGCGACTGCAAATGCGCAATGACCTAGCAGCTTCAAATGCAAGTGCTTTTCAGGAAGCATTAAACCGCATTTATAGTATTTCTTCTGTTTACGAACTTATTTTAGAAAATGAGGATAATGCGGAAGAAAAAGTGGATGTTATCGCTTTGTCTAAAAAGATCGGGTATAAAATGGTTGGCACTTCTCATACAGCAGCCATTCAATTAATCTTCCATCATGATGAACTACAGCTATATTGTCATGCTAAAAAGGCGGTTTCACTCGCATTAATTATTTGTGAGTTATTACAAAATGCTTTAAAGTATGCTTTTATCGATCGTGAGGAAGGAACCATTGATATAAAATTTCTTCAGGATGCATCTTTTATTTCACTTCATATTTCCGACAACGGCGTTGGGATGCAAGAGGTGAAGGCATCTTTTGGAATGGAGATTATTACAAGACTTGTTGAATATGATTTAGCTGGCACATTTACAATTATCCCTAGTGAACAAGGTACACATACTCAAATTCAGTTTCCTGTAAGTGAGGAGGTATTTATCCTAAATGACTAGGAAAGTTATGATTGTCGAAGATGAATCACTTATTGCAATTGATTTGAAGTTTATGCTAGAAGATAATGGTTACGAAGTAGTAGCGCAGGCAAATAATGGCGAATCTGCAATTGAACTAGCTTATACACATAAGCCTCAGCTAATACTAATGGACATCAAAATGCCGAAGCTAGATGGACTAAAGGCGAGTAAAATTATTGAACAACAGCTCGGTATACCAGTGCTTTTTATATCTGCTTATAGTGAAAAAGAATTGTTATTGTACATGAAACAGGATAATATTTTAGGGTATGTTATGAAACCGTTTTCTGAGAAAAATGTCCTACCAGCGTTGGAAGTGGCGTTTCATCAAATCGATAAATTTAACCGCTTAAACGGAGAATTATTGCATAAGCAAAGCGAAATAGAAAAGCGAAAAGTCATCGAACGAGCGAAAGGTTTACTGATGCAAGCAGAAAATCTTAGTGAAGACGAGGCTTATAAAAAAATTCGCAATGAGAGTATGCAAAGTCAACAGGAAATGGTAACAATTGCAAAACGAATTATAAATACATTACAAGTAAATAGATGAAGCAAAGACGCTTTAAAGAGAATTTTTCTTTAATGCGTCTTTTTTTTATATATATTTATCAAAATCAAAGGGGGGATAAGTAGGATGGCAATGATAGGAACGATCATCGTTTATATTATTATGATTTGTGCAGTTTTAGGGGCAATCGGAGCGATTCGAGATGCAGAGTATGGAATTGGTAAAGAATTTATGAATGGACTCCATACAGTAGGTCATATTTTTGTACCAGCGGCAGGAATCATGGCAGCTATACCTTACTTAACGTGGTTTATTAGTCATTTTATTAGTCCGATTTTTGAATTGATTGGAGCTGACCCAGCAATTGCAGCTACAGCAATTTTAGCGTCGGACATGGGGGGCTATCAATTAGCAAATGCTTTAAAAGAGTCGTATGAAGGATGGGTGATGGCGCTTGTCGTTGGGTTTATGTCAGGTGCAACCATTGTATTCTCGATTCCAATGGGGCTTGCGATGTTAGACAAGCGTGATCATAAGTATATGGCATTAGGCATTATGGCAGGCGTATTAACTATTCCGATTGGTGCATTTATTTCGTCGATTATGATTGTGATGTTTAACACAGAGGTTCGTGAAGTGATTAGTACAACATCTGCACCAACTTATGTGTTTGCCATTTCTATTTTACAAATATTACTTAATTTATTACCGTTATTTATTTTCGTTATTTTAATTGCAATAGGGCTAAAGCTTATCCCGAATGGCATGATCAAAGGGTTTATGATTTTCGGTCGTGTGATGGATGCAGGTATTAAGCTTGTGCTTGTATTCTCTATTGTAGAAATTTTTACAGGCATTTTTACTAAGATTTTTGGGGCATGGGGCTTTGATCCCATCATGGCAGATAGTGTCGACCAATTCCGCGCATTAGAAACGGCTGGTTATATCGGTATTATGTTAGCGGGTGCATTCCCAATGGTGTACTTAATAAGAAAATATGCTTCTAAACCGCTTGAAACAGCAGGGAAGAAATTAGGTCTTTCTTCAGTAGGAAGCGCAGGGATTTTAGCGACAAGTGCTAATATTTTGGCCATGTTTACACTTGTTCGTCAGATGCCACCAAAAGATAAAGTAATCAACATTGCTTTCGGGGTTTGTTCAGCATTCCTGTTAGGCGACCATTTATCCTTTACGGCTAATTTCCAACCAACGATTATATTACCTGTTATTGCAGGAAAGCTGTTAGCAGGGGTGCTTGCCATTATTTTAGCTTACAAGCTATCAGTACCGACCGCATTGAAACTAGAACAAGAGGATCGTAAGGCAGGCATTATTAAAGAGGGAGAATATTTAACAGATCAAAAGTCTTGATAGAAAGAGGTGATGATATGTGAGTGAGGAAAAGAAACGTTTTATTCAGGAGTTTGTGCCGGGTAAGCAACTAACATTGAGTCATCTAATTGCAAATCCCGATCCAGATATGTTTCAAAAGCTTGGCATTCAAGAAGCGGGTGCACTCGGCATTATGACTTGTACACCGAGCGAAACAGTTATTATTGCTGGGGATTTAGCGACAAAGGCAGCCAATGTAAAACTAGGTTTTTTAGACCGTTTTACAGGTAGTCTCGTTATTGTTGGCAGTGTATCTGAAGTAGAAATGGCGATGTTGGAAATCAATCGTTTTTTATCGGAAATGCTCGGTTATACGCCATCTAAAATAACGAAGTCATAGGATGTGTCAAATGAAAAATCGAGTAATGATAATAGGTGGTGTGCAAGCTGGTAAATCAACGCTAATGAATGCGTTATTAGGCAAAGATAGACAAGCTATTAAAACCCAAGCACTCGTATTTGATGACTGGATTGTTGATACACCTGGAGAATATATAGAAAATCCAATGTACTACAGAAATATTATGGCAACATCACTTGAAGTAACACATGTGATTTATTTGCAAGATGCCACGTCATCAAGGAGTGTTTTTCCTCCACAGTTTAGCTTGGGCATACCCAAAATTCAAATTGGTGTCATTACCAAAATTGATGCACCCCTTGCAGATGTAGAAAGAGCAACAGCATTGTTGAAAAATGTGATGACGCACGGTCCAATTGTGAAAACATCAGCATGGCAAAAGCTTGGCATTGAGTTGATTGCACCACTTATTCAACTTCGGTCAGATGAAGAAATTCGCCAGTTTGTCAAGGACCGTGATAGTCCCTATCTCATATATTGCCCATAGTGGCATAGAGGAGGTATAGGTTGAAGACAGAAAAAATTTATAGTGCAGGCATTGATATTGGGACAAGTACAACAAAGATGGTTGTCAGTAGTTTTCTGTTGAAAAACGTTGCTGGGGTGACCCATGTGCCACGAATAGAAATTATTGAAAAAACGGTGTTGCATCAAAGTCCCATTATTAAAACACCGTTTGTTACGAAAGACATTATTGATATGGAACAAATAGAAAAATTTATATTTCAGCAATATCAATTGGCTCAAATTTCACCAGCGGATATTTCAACAGGCGCCATTATTATTACAGGTGAATCCGCTACGAAAGAAAATGCTAAAGAGGTTGTCCATACCATTGCAGATGCAGCTGGGCAGTTTTTAGTTGCCACTGCGGGTCCTGATTTAGAAGGGATTATTGCTGCAAAAGGGGCAGGGACTGTCCAACAGTCCAAAAACACAGCTAAAGTAATCGCCAATATTGATATTGGTGGCGGTACGGCGAATATTGCAGTGATGCAGTTCGGTGAAGTGATCGGTACATGCACCTTGCATGTTGGCGGTAGATTAATTGAATTCCAACATGGCAAAGTCTATTCCATCTCACCGCCTATAAAGCAATTAATGAAGCATTGGTCTAATCCATTACAAGTAGGTGACTCTGCAGAAGACGCGCGTGTTGTGCAATTGATTGAAGAAATGGCGGACTTTTTAGCTAACACGTTAAGCGGACAACTACAAGATGCTCAACATCCATTACTGTTAGGTCATTTACCAAATTGGCATAAGCCTGTGGATGCAATCGTTTTTTCAGGTGGTGTAGCTTCTTGCATTTATGATCATGATTGTTCGCAGCGCCAATATGATGATATTGGTGAAAAACTAGCGAACATGCTTCTACAACATGAGCAACTTCAATCATTTTTATGGTTACAGCCGCAGGAAACTGCTCGCGCTACAGTGACTGGAGCAGGAACTCAAACAACAGAAATTAGTGGTGCAACGATACAAGTTGATGCGGACGTATTACCGTTGAAAAATATTCCTGTATTTAATTGCGCAAATGTAGCAACGAAGGCGTTTGAGCAAATAGTAAAGACAGCAGTGGACAGAGCAGACGCCCTTTTTTCACTGGATGATCACCGCTCTCCCTTTGCACTTTATTTTAGTGAGTTACCGTATTTAAGTTTTGATGATGTCCATGCATTGTGCGAGGCCATTTTACGATACTTAGGAACAAGAAGCGCCAAGGACATACCAATTATCATAGTCATTCAATCAGATTATGCAAAGGTCATAGGGCAAACGCTACAAGCCATTAATCCAGCAGTTCCTATCCTATGCATCGATCAAATTAAAGTAGAAACAGGCGATTACATTGACATTGGGGAAGTGCTACCTTCTGGTGTTGTCCCCATTGTAGTGAAAACACTTGCTTTCCACTCAAAGTAAGGAGGATGAACGTGAATCTATCGGTGATATTTGGTGGAGAAAAATATAATTTTCATTCATTAAAAGATGTGATGGCTAAAGCCAATGAAGAAAAATCTGGAGATCAGCTAGCAGGGATTGCTGCTGAATCTGTTCAACAACGAATTGCAGCAAAAGCTGTTTTAAGTGAGTTGTTAGTCAAAGATATACGTGAGAATCCGCTAGTTCCAGCTGAAAATGATGAAGTGACACGCATTATTGAAGGCGATATTAATGAACAAATATATAGCGAAATAAAAAACTGGAGTATTGAACAGCTTCGAGAATACATTTTATCGAATGATACAGGTGATCGAGAATTAAAACGTTTAAGCAAAGGCATGAATTCAGAAGTTATTGCAGCCGTTACGAAATTGATGTCGAACTTGGACCTTGTTCATGCAGCCAATAAAGTAGAAATACTATCAACTTGCAATATTACGATAGGGCAAAAGGGCACGCTGTCTTCAAGACTACAGCCGAACCACCCAACAGATAATATTGATGGCATTATTGCCTCATTAAAAGAGGGATTGTCCTATGGAATTGGTGATGCAGTTATCGGCATTAACCCAGTAGATGATTCGGTCGAAAGCGTTAAAAAGGTGTTACATGCGACAAAAGAATTTATCACTGATTGGTCGATTCCAACGCAGAACTGTGTATTGGCTCATATTACAACACAAATGAAGGCCATTAAGCAAGGAGCTCCTGCCGATATGATTTTCCAAAGTATTGCGGGGACAGAAATTGCAAACCGTTCGTTTGGGATTTCTGCTGACTTAATTCGAGAAGCAGAGGAACTGGTGAAGAAACAGGGAACAGGAACTGGCCCAAATTTATTTTACTTTGAAACTGGGCAAGGTTCCGAGCTTTCGGCTGAAGCACATATGGGCATAGACCAAGTAACACTGGAATCACGCAACTATGGATTTGCTAGACATTTTAATCCGTACATAGTCAACACAGTTGTTGGCTTTATTGGCCCTGAATATTTATATAACAACAAGCAAGTTATTCGGGCAGGGTTAGAAGATCATTTTATGGGTAAAATGCACGGCATTCCAATGGGCGTTGATATTTGTTATACCAATCATATTAAGGCTGACCAAAATGATGTGGAAGATTTAAGTGTGTTACTCACTGCAGCTGGTGTGAACTTTATTATTGCCGCACCGATGGGAGACGATATTATGCTGAACTATCAGTCTATGAGCTTCCATGATGTGGCAACATTACTCCAAACATTTGGTAAAACACCAGCACCTGAATATTTAGCTTGGTTAGAAAAAATGGGCATTTACGAAAATGGTCGTCTTTCAGCTAGAGCTGGCGATTTATCGATATTTGAAAGGTAGGTGAGACCATTGAATGAACAGCTAGTATCCATGATTACACAACTTGTGATGGAGAAAATGACGAATACATCGGGCACTTCTTCAAAAACAGCTACACCAATTGAAGAACCACAACAACCATTAATTAAAATTTATGATAGTGCGGCTAAGCATACAGAAGAACTATCAAGTCCACAGGCAACATCAGATCAATCGTTAATTAAGCTTTACCAAGCATCTTCTACAAAGGATTATTCGCACAATACTACTAATTATGATGGATCTACAACTGTAGAAACGGCGAAGGCTTTTCAATTTGAAGAGCAAAATGTATCAGAAAGTGTGCAAGCAGCTAAAAAGCATACACCTGCAAGAATTGGTGTGGGTAGAGCGGGGACAAGACCAAAAACAAAAACTTGGTTGAAATTCCGACTCGATCATGCGGCTGCAGTAGATGCAGTGTATGGAGAAGTGACAGAAGCACTATTACAAAAACTGAATGTCTTCCAAGTAACAACAAAAGTAACGGATAAAGAAGAATACATTACGAGACCGGATTTAG
Organism: Lysinibacillus sp. FSL M8-0337; assembly: GCF_038593855.1. NCBI lineage: Bacteria > Bacillati > Bacillota > Bacilli > Caryophanales > Bacillaceae > Lysinibacillus > Lysinibacillus sp. FSL M8-0337. Next base: position 1,698,572 of record NZ_CP151996.1, read on the forward strand.
GTCGCCGCTTATCTGATGAAGCGAAGACACGTATTCAATCAACATGTAAAGCACGGCCAACCGTGCAAATTATTATTTCCAACGGCTTAAGTGCGAGTGCGATTGAAGAAAATGTCCAAGATGTATATTTAGCATTACAACAAAGTCTTAACAATTTAAATATTGAAATAGGCACTACTTTTTACATCGATAAAGGGCGTGTAGCGCTGATGGATGAAATTGGCGAGCTATTGCAAGCAGAGGTCATTGTTTACTTAATTGGTGAACGTCCTGGTCTAGTGTCAGCAGAGTCGATGAGTGCGTATTTATGTTATCAGCCGAGAATAGGTACGGTTGAAGCGGATCGAATGGTTATTTCGAACATTCATAAAGGTGGTATTCCTCCATTAGAGGCAGGAGCTTATTTAGGTACTGTCGTGCAAAAAATATTGCAATACAAGGCAAGTGGCGTAAACCTTGTCGCAAAAGAAGGTTAGGGGGAACAAGCAATGCATCCTCATAAAATTATGGCTGATATTTTGGCTATGCAGATGATTCCTAGAGTGAATAGAGACTTAGCAGCACAGCTTGCGTTGAAGCCAAATCAGCATAGCATTGGGCTAGTCACGCTAACCATTGATGATGTCGGATATGTAGCTTTAGATGAAGCGACAAAAAAAGCAGATGTAGAAGTGGTTTATGCAAAAAGCTTCTATGCAGGAGCGGCTCATGCGTCAGGACCATTATCTGGTGAAATGATTGGCATTATAGCGGGTAGCTCCCCAGATGAAATTCGCAGTGGGTTGGAAGCAATTGAGCAAAAAGTACAATTTGATACGTATTTCGAAGCCATTAATAACAATGAAAACCATGCACTTTTTGCGCATACTGTGGCAAGCTGTGGCAGCTATTTAGCACAGTTAGCAGACGTTAAGATTGGCACTGCGCTCGCTTATTTAATTGCACCACCACTTGAGGCGGTTGTCGGTTTAGATGCCGCTTTAAAGGCAGCGGACGTAGAGCTAAAACTATTTTTTGGACCACCTACCGAAACCAACTTTGGTGGTGGCATAGTTAGTGGCAGTCAGTCTTCCTGTCAAGCTGCTGCAGATGCATTTAGAGAAGCAATTGAACATGTTGCGAGAAATCCGGTTATTTAGAAAGGAGGCGGCTTTATGGCGACAATAGATAAAGACTTATTAGCCATTCAGGAAATGAGAGACGCTGTTAGTCAAGCAAATGCAGCACAAGCGGCCTATATGCAATATTCCCAACAACAAGTGGATAGTATTGTGAAGGCTGTTGCGGATGCCGCATTTAAAGAGGCAGAACGATTAGGCAAAATGGCTGTCGAAGAAACAGGGATGGGTATCCAAAATCATAAAAAAATGAAAAATGAAGTAGCGTCTAGAGATGTATATGAAGATATTAAAGATTTAAAGACAGTTGGCGTGATTGGCACAGATCGACTAAAGAAAGTAACAGAGATTGCTAGTCCATTTGGCGTTATCGCAGGAATTGTGCCAACAACAAATCCTACATCTACAGCCATTTTTAAAACGCTTATTTCTTTAAAAACGAGAAATGGCCTTGTGTTAAGCCCGCATCCATATGCCGTTAAATGTACAAAGGAAGCTTTAGATATTTGTAGAGTTGCAGCAGAAAATGCTGGTGCGCCAGAAGGGTTGTTGCAATGTTTAACAATGTCTTCAATGGAAGCGACACAACAATTAATGAAACATCCACAGATTCACTTAATTTTAGCAACGGGCGGTGGGGCGTTGGTCAAAGCGGCATATAGCTCTGGAAAACCAGCCTATGGGGTAGGTCCTGGCAATGTACCAGCTTACATCGAAAAATCAGCCAATATTCAAAAAGCCGCTCGTCAGCTAGTGCAAAGTAAATCCTTTGATAATGGCACAATTTGTGCGACAGAGCAGGCCATTATTGTGGATAAAGCGATAGCTGAACAAGTATTAGCAGAATTAAAGAAACAGCATGCTTATATATTGAATGCTGAAGAAAAATTAAAGATGGAAAAGTTAATCTCTCCTGTTCCAGGCAAAGTGAATCCACAAATTGTTGGAAAATCAGCGGTGAGTTTAGCACATTCTATCGGCATTATGGTGCCAGAAGAGACGAAAGTACTTGTTGGGTTGGAGACGATGATTGGAAAAAATATTCCATTTTCACTAGAGAAGCTATCACCAATATTTGCTTTCTACACAGTAGAGGATAGCACAGAGGCCAAACAAGTGATGGTTGATCTACTGAATATTGGAGGACGGGGACATTCTTGTTCAATTCATACCGAAAATGCTGCGTTAGCAGAGCAGTTTTCGCTTGATTTACCAGTGTCGCGTATTGTTGTGAACACGCTATCTTCGATTGGTGCGGTTGGTGGTACGACTGGATTAGCACCATCCTTTACATTAGGTTGTGGGACATTTGGTGGTAATATTACGTCCGATAACATTACAGCTAGACATTTATTGAATATTAAGCGCATGGCTTATGGCATTAAAGATGTAGAGGTGCCAGCTCCGGAATTTGATTTACATCCGGTGGTAGAAAATATAAAGGCACAAGCACCATCATTGGATACAGAAGTGGTGCAACAAATTGTTGATCAAGTTTTAAAGCAAATTACATTACAAACTAAATAATTGGAGGAATGACAAATGAGTACAGCATTAGGAATGGTAGAAACAAAAGGTCTTGTAGGAGCAATTGAAGCGGCGGATGCAATGGTCAAAGCGGCAAGTGTTAATTTAGTAGGGAAAGTCCATGTTGGTGGCGGTATTGTTACTGTCTTGGTTCGTGGCGATGTAGGTGCAGTAAAAGCAGCAACGGATGCAGGTGCAGCAGCAGCTCAACGTGTTGGAGAATTGCTATCTGTGCATGTAATTCCACGTCCTCATAACGAATTAGAATTAATTTTACCAAAAGCAGAAGCTTAATTACACGACTGAAGAGGCATTCATCGCTTGTAAATTTGATGTGATGAATGCCTACTATCAACAGTAAAAAATTCAGTTACTAGATTTAGAGGTGGCTAACTTGAATATAAAATCACAAGCATTTCCAGTTGCCATTTCAGCCCGTCATATACATGTAAGTGAAAAAGATTTACAAGCACTATTTGGTCCAAACGCAACGTTGACAAAGGATTTTGACCTTTCACAACCGGGACAGTTTGCAGCAAAAGAGCGTGTCTCCATTGAGGGACCAAAAGGAGTCATTCACAATGTGCGTGTATTAGGACCTGTAAGGGCAGCAACGCAAGTGGAAATAAGTCGAACAGATGCGATGAAACTAGGTTTAAACCCTCCCCTAAGACAATCGGGAGATATCGAAAATTCAGCTAGTATTAAACTTATCCATCAACAACGAGAAGTTTTGATCGAACAGGGTGTCATTATTGCACAGGCCCATATTCATATGACAGAAGAAGATGCGAAAGCATTGGAAGTACACAATAATGAAATCGTTTCTGTCGAAGTTGACAGTGAAAGACCTGTAACATTTCGTGCTGTAGTAGTACGTGTCTCAAATGATTTTAGCTTAGAAATGCATATTGATACCGATGAGGCAAATGCAGGCTTTATTGCACAACAAGCACAAGGAAGAATTGTGAAATCATGTTCGTAAGGAGGGGGGTTGATGCAAGAACAATTAGTGCAAAAAATCGTCGAAGAAGTTTTACAGCAAGTATTAAAAAATCAGCCTTCCCGCCCAGATGACGGTAAAATTCCAATCGGTGTATCAGCGCGACATGTACATCTTGCACAGGAAGAAGTGGAGCAGCTTTTTGGAGAAAACTATCAATTAACACCGAAGTTTGAGCTTTCGCAGCCAGGACAATTTGCTGCTGAAGAAACAGTCGTCATTGCAGGACCAAAAGGCTCTATTGACAGAGTTCGTATATTAGGTCCAGCTCGTACATTAACACAAGTAGAAGTGAGTTGGACAGATGCGATGAAACTCGGCGTCAAGCCGCCATTAAGAATATCTGGGGATATTAAAGACTCTAGCCCTGTGACGTTAATTGGTCCAAAGGGTAGTGTTGTTTTGCCAGAAGGTCTTATTATTGCACAAGCGCATATTCATATGTCTCCTGCCGATAGCGAAAGATTCCAAGTAGTAGATGGGCAGTCCGTACAAATCAAAGTGCAAGGACTACGACCGATTATTTTATCCAAAGTGATGATTCGTGTATCTGAGCGCTATCGTTTGGAAATGCATATTGATACGGATGAAGCAAATGCAGGCTTAATTCAGCAAGGTGCTTTTGCAGAAATCGTCAATGGACAAGTGATGGAACCTTTGACTGTAAACGAAATGCCACTAGTCGCAAAGCAAGCGCCTGTAAAACAATCTATCTATCACTTTGAAAAAAAGCTACTTTCACAGGTAGATGTGCTGGAAATCGAAGCTCAAGAAATTGTCGTGCCCAAAAGAACCATCGTGACAGCATTAGCTTATGACAAAATACGAGAGCTGAATAAAAAAATAACGATTCGCTCTGAATAATAAGTATTATCCAGGCAACCTAAAGAGGGTGAGTTTATGCAGATGGGAAGAGTGATTGGCAGCGTATGGGCAACACGTAAGGAAGAAGGGTTAAATGGCTTAAAACTATTAATTATCCAACCAATTGATTCCAACCAACAGCCAATTCGTACGGAAATAGTAGCAGCTGATCGCATCGGTGCAGGGATTGGTGATGATGTACTCATTACGAGTGGAGGGTCTTCCCGTTATATTATGAAGGACAATCCCCTCCCTATTGATGCAGTTGTAATCGGAATTATAGACTCTACAGATGTAATGCGAGGTGAAGACAATGAGTAGCGCAATTGGCATGATTGAAACAAAGGGATTGGTGGGGTCTTACGAGGCGGCAGATGCGATGATTAAAGCATCTGATGTCACGATTGTTAAACAAGAATTTGTCGATGGTGGTATTGTAACAGTCGTCGTAACAGGTGATGTTGGCTCAGTACAAGCAGCAGTCGATGCTGGTAAAGAGGCGGCAAAACGCGTTGGAGAATTATTAGGCGCACACGTTATTCCTAGACCAGACGAAGATGTTTTCAATATGATTAAAGGATCAGAAACACCAAAGAAAAAACCGGTCTCAACACCGGTACGTGCTAAAAAAACAACAGAAGCAGCAACTACGGACAATTGAGGTGAAGCATAATGGCATTTCGCAAAAATAAAATTGCTGTTATTGGAGCCGGTCACACGGGTGCAACATTGAGTTTATTCCTCGCACAAAAGGAATTAGGCGATGTTGTGTTGCTAGATATTCCAGAAGCTGAAAATCCAACAAAAGGGAAAGCACTGGATTTATTACAAACAGGACCGATTGAAAAATTTAATGTGTCTATCCAAGGAACAAGTAATTATGAAGATATTGCAGGCGCATCTATCGTTATTATTACAGCTGGCATTCCGCGTAAACCTGGGATGAGCAGAGATGATTTAGTGACGACCAATGCGAAAATTATTCAACAAGTTTCGAGACAAATTAAACACTATGCACCTGATAGCATTGTTGTTGTATTAAGCAATCCAGTAGATGCGATGACGTATGTATGTTATAAAGAAACAGGATTTCCTAAAAATCGTATTATCGGGCAATCCGGTGTATTAGATACCGCACGCTTTAATGCATTTGTAGCACAAGAGTTACAAATTGCACCCGAAGATGTATCGGGATTTGTATTAGGTGGACATGGTGATGAAATGGTACCATTAATCCGTTATTCCTATGCAGGAGGCATCCCGTTAGAAAAGCTTATTCCCCAAGATAGACTACAACAAATTGTCGAACGTACACGTAAAGGCGGCGGTGAAATTGTAGGCTTATTGGGCAATGGTAGTGCTTACTATGCGCCAGCTGCTGCCTGTGCGCACATGGTGGAAATCATAATGAAAGATCAACGAAAAATTATTCCATCCATTGCTCTGTTAGAAGGAGAGTACGGCTACCATGAATTATTTTTAGGTGTACCGACGATTTTAGGCGGTAATGGCATTGAATCGGTCATTGAATTGCACCTTACACAGGAAGAACAAAAGGCGCTCCATCAATCAGCACAAGCCGTTAAGCAAGTTTTACAAATTTGCCAAAACATTTAACTAGTATTGATAATTCATATAATATTTCCCCAATGCTATATGAATAGTTTGTAAATATGTTTGATTGGAAACCGAGCATAAAACTAGTTGAAAACCCCATTTTAAAATAAATGCTCCCTTCAAATAGAAGGGAGTTCTTTGCTTTTTAAAAAAATTACTGATGATGGATGGGAGATGTGCGTGCCAACAGCAGTCCACTATTGGTAGTATTAATATTTTAAATAATCTAAATATTTTCAGTGACTGGCACTCGAATATACAAAATTTTCGGAAATATGCTAAACTAGTAACGTAAAAAAGGAGGATGATTGGATATGACTGTACAGCAATTTACAGACTATGTGAAAAAAATGCAGCACTATCAGGAAGCATTGGGGGTAATCTATTGGGATATGCGTACTGGTGCACCTAAGAAAGGGGTAGCGCAGCGTTCAGAGGTAGTTGGCACATTATCGGCCTCCTTGTTTGAGATGCAGACGAGTGAACAATTAGAGGAACTATTGACGGCTTTAGAGGCTCAAAACGCAGAACTGGACTATGTAACACGCCGTTTAGTCGAGGAAGTACGCAAAAATTACGATCAAAATAAGAAAATTCCCGCTGAAGAATATAAAGAATATGTTATTTTACAAGCGAAAGCGGAAACAGTTTGGGAAGAAGCAAAAGCGACAAATGATTTTGCTCAATTTTTACCTTATCTAGAGCAAATCATTGAATGGCAAAAGAAATTTATTCAATATTGGGGCGTTAAAAACGGTTCTACATACAATACGTTACTCGATTTATATGAACCAGATATGACGACGGATGTGTTAGATCAAGTATTTGGCGAATTACGTGAAACGATTGTGGCGCTTATCCAAAAAATCGCAGCTTCTCCAAATAAGCCAGATACAACGATGTTATTTAAACAATTTCCGAGAGAGGCACAACGAGCATTGTCATTAGAGTTGCTAACGCAGCTTGGCTATGATTTTGACGCAGGTCGCTTAGATGAAAGTGTCCATCCATTTATGATTGGTATCAATCATGGCGATGCACGTATTACAACGAAATATGATGAGCATGATTTCCGTTCTGCTATCTTTGGCACGATTCATGAATGTGGGCATGCGATGTATGAGCAAAATATTGATGCCAAGCTTGCTGGTACACTATTAGCAACTGGGACATCGACAGGCATCCATGAATCGCAGTCACTATTCTATGAAAATCTTGTCGGTCGCAATGAAAAGTTTTGGGCGCATAACTATGAGCGTTTGCAAAAGCATTCGCCAGCACAATTTGGGGATGTGGCATTAGCTGATTTTCTGCGCGCTATTAATATGGTGGAGCCATCGCTTATTCGTATTGAAGCGGATGAGTTAACGTATCCATTGCATATTATGATTCGTTACGAAATTGAACGTGATTTGTTCAATGGGGATCTGCAAGCAAAAGACCTTCCAAAAGTGTGGAATGCGAAGTATGAAGAATACTTAGGCATCCGACCAGACAATGATGCCAAGGGTGTTTTACAGGATGTGCACTGGGCAGGGGGGATGTTTGGGTACTTCCCATCTTACGCATTAGGAATGATTTATGCGGCGCAATGGAAGCACGCAATGGATAAAGATCTTCCAAACTTTGATGACTTACTGGCAAATGGCGAGCTCCTGCCAATTCGCGAGTGGCTAACAGAGAACGTACATCAATACGGTGCACTGAAAAAGCCGTTCGAGCTACTACAAGAGGCGACAAGAGAAGGCTTAAATGCCAAGTATCTTGCAAACTACTTACAAGAAAAATATACAAAATTGTATCAGCTATAAACAAAAAGCGATTTCTCAATCATGAGAAATCGCTTTTTTTTAAAATAGATTACCAGAACTTAAAGCCTTTTGAGCCTGCAGGTGAATTTGAAATAATATCAAAGATTGGAATTGTGTAAGCAAAAATTATTAACGCTACTAAAATGACCAGCCATACTTTAAAGTTTTCAAGCATAGGTGGTGTTGGACCACTGCTTTCATGGATTGAAGCAATTGGGAATTCCTCTTCGCCTTTTGGGGCAAACCAAGCTAGCTTAATCACGACATACGTAATAACTAAAATCGCAATAAATAAAATGGTACCACCAACCGCTTGCGCAATTTGATATGGAATCCAATCATATGCTTGTTGTGCACCGCCATATTCTGAATAGTCCGAGCGACGTGGAGCACCAAGTAATCCTGCAATATGCATGGCTGTTGACATGATCGTCATACCGACTGCCCATAACACGCCAGAAACAATACCAAGTGAATTTAATGACTTTGTCAGTTTACGACCTGTTAAATGAGGGATTAACCAAAAGGCAGCTCCAAAGTATGTTAAAACAACTGCACTTGCAAATGTTAAATGGAAGTGTCCTGGAACCCAAATAGTATTATGAATAAGTTGGTTCATCTGGTAAGATGCATTGACAATACCACCTGCACCACCAGGGATGAAAGCAAGCATACCGATAAATGGAACGATAAAACGTGCATCTTTCCAAGGTAATTTTTTAAACCAGCCGAAAAGCCCTTTACCACCAAGCTCACGACCACGTAATTCAAATGTTGCGAATAAAGAGAATGCAGTCATTAAGGAAGGCACAACAACTGCCATTGTTAATACTACTTGAATAAACTTCCATGTTGTATCAATACCAGGCTCTGTTAATTGGTGATGTAAACCAACCGGTACTGAGAAAATTAAAAACAGCATGAATGATAAGCGAGCTAATGAATCAGAAAAAACTTTTCCGCCAATGACTTTTGGAATGACTACATACCACACCATATAGGCTGGCAATAACCAGAAGTAAACGAGCGCATGGCCGAAATACCAGAATAGTGTACGAGAAAGTAATACATCTACACGTTCAATAAGACCGAGTGACCATGGTAATAGTTGGAATAAAACAGAAACGGCTACGCCTAAAGAAGCAACGAACCACAGTAAATTATTGACTACTACCATAAAAGATAATAGGGGAGACGTTTGGCCTTTATGTTCTTTACGCCACTGAACATAGCGTAAAATTTGTCCTGCCGAACCAATCCAAGAGCCGACTACTACGAGTGTTAAACCGAGATAAAAAATCCAGTGCGCTTGCAATGGTGCGTAAAATGTGTAAAGGACAGTTGCTTTATTTAATAACACCATGACTGCAGCAGCAACTGTACCGATAGTCATTAACCAAAAACCGATCCATCCAAGTAAGCGCTGTTTATCTGTAAAGGTACCAGAGGTACGACTAACACCTGCGATTTGAAAACCGAATATAAAGAACGTTGTTAAAATAAGACCGAGTAATACACCATGAACTGTTAATACTTGATAATAGCCAATACCAGCTGGCAATTTGAATTGACCTGAACGTACAAATACTTGTAATAAACCAGCGAGACCACCTAATAATAATGCGATAAATGCCACATACACATGGGCAAGGGCTAGTTTCGCATCACGACGATCCACCTTTGTCATAGCGTTATTTAGACTCATTTGGATCCACCACCTTTAGCATAGAATGCATTAGCGTATGTCCTGTACCGCAGTATTCATTACATACTATTAAAAACTCACCAGTTTGATTGATTTCAGCTACATATTCTGAAATATATCCAGGTTCAAGCATCATATTAATATTAGTACCTGCAATTTCAAACCCATGAATCACGTCTTCACTTGTTGCGATAAATTTTACTTTTGAACCAAGTGGCACTTCAATTTCTGGTGGATTGTAAAAGAAAGCAGATGCTAAAATAACAACCTCATAATCCCAATCCTTTCCTTCCACTTTGTGTACACCTGGATTCGTAAATGGTGCAATTTCTTTTACTTTTTCATAATCGATGGTTTTCTTATTACTGTTCGGATGAGATCCTTGATGGAATGCACCGATACCAAGAATAATAAGAAATGCAACTAACGTAGCTACGCCAAATACCAGCCAGTACTTCTCATATTTATGTATATGCATATCTCTGTTGTCCTCCTCTGTTGTATTACTTACATCATGTTAATGAAATAGTGCCTTTTACTAAGAAAATCAAAAGCGATCCATAAATAAATTGAAGCAGTAAATCCAAATTAAAATAATGATAAAGCCTACTCCGAACACGCCATAAAGTGAACCTTTTAGATTATCTTCTGGTTTTTTATTATTAGCCATTTTTTACTCCCTCCTAAGCTTTCATAGTGGCTTTCTTAAAGTCATAATATTAAAATTCACTTCAATTTGATGTGAAAAAAATCACACATCCAAGTAGAATGTGTGAAAAAAATGTGAAATATTGAAATGCAAAAGGAGTTGGCTCTAACATAAGCCAACTCCCTTTTATGCGTATAACAAAGCGTATTCATAAATACTAGCTGTAGTTACATAGAATATATGGTTTGAATGAGCCACAGTTAACTCGTTATGACTTCTTCTTCAATTGTCAGTAATACCGTAAGTGCACCAATGTTAGGAATCATAACGGGTAGTACAAATGCTTTTTCAAAGCCATAAAGTTTTGTATTTCCGACCATAACAGTTGGTGGTGTAATATCAATTTCTAAACTTTCCTGTCCTACTGCTGTACATAAATTTCCTGCAATCATATTGCCGAATTCACCAGTGAAGGATTCTAGCATTTCTCCTTCTAATGGCATACCAAACATTGTACTGCCGATACCGCTAAATACTTCAGGGGAGGAATCTATAATTACACGTCCCTTTACATCTCCAATTAGGCCAATTAATACACCCATTTGCTGTTGTTGAAAGGGCTCAGAAATAATACTTGGCGCTTTCACTTGGATGTCCATAGGTAGGATTGTTTTTAATGCATGGATTGTCCCGTTTAAAATAGTTTGAAAGTACTTCGAATTACTCATCATTACCGCATCCTTTTTCCGACTTTTCTACATCTTACCATGCTCAAAGGGTAAGATGAAAGTATGTCTTGACGAAATCGAATGAAATTTATATTATATTAATGAGAATGATTTTCAAAATCAACGAATTTGTGCTATAGTGTACATAATAAGAAGAAAAGGAGCGGTCAGCAATGACATTCGTTTTCATTGGAGCAACAGTAGCTATTTATATTGGAGTAGGGAAATACGTTATGAAGCAGGCGACTGCACATTTAAATTAATAGTACTATAGTTTGTGGTACTGATTTTCAATCGTATTTACATTACATTAATGTTTAATTCAAGAGTATGACTTGTGTCATACTCTTGAATCTTTAGATAATATATTTTATGCACAATTTTTCGGGAGTGGAATTTATGGGTTCATTATGTAATTGCAAGGAACTTGTGCAAATAAAAGTGGAAGCAGATATTGGTGCTGATCCATTATGGTGTAAGGTTTGTGGCTTTAATTTGGATATGGATAAAATGGAGATTTCTGATTCTTTAAAGATACAGTTAAGAGCATGGATAAATGATTATGGAGCATGGATAAATGTGGACTCTGATAGCTTAATTGTTGGAGGGGAGAATCTAGAAAAACAACATAATGAAATAGGACTAAGATTAACGGAAAAAGTGATGAGTGAAATAAAAAATAAAAAAATTGTTTTTCAACCTTCTTCAATGTTTTTGAATAGTAATTAAATAGAAAGGAATACTCTAAATGAAAAAAAGTACTTGTTCATTTAATGGTTTTTACTCTTTTATTTGCTACTATTGGGACAACTGTAAGTTATGCAAAAGATGATGAAGTTTTTAATGAAGATGATTACATAGTTGATTACCACGAGGGTGTTGAAGGTTTTGATTGGGCAATTTATCTGGATGATTCAGATGATAATGGAGGTTCTGACAATAATTTAGAAGAGCCTCAAATTGAAGCAAGGGCTCTTCCATTTGTTCCTATTGTTATTGGAGTCGTAGTAAGATTAGTTGCCAAATGGGTAGGAAAACAGGCTGTAAAGAAAATATCTAAGCATGCAGCTGAAAGAGCTGCTCAAAGAGGTATAACTGAGAGGCATTTTGCATCCGCAATGGCATATGGAACAAAATATGTAGATAAAAATACCGGAGCGAAAATTCTTTATCATTCTCCAACTCAAACTACTTTAGTACTAGATAAAGCTGGAGATGTAGTAGTGACTTCTTATAAGCAAATAGCTCCTAAAGAAGTATGGATACACAAAAATTGGTGAACGACAATCGATTACTAAAATCTATGAAATTCTATTTTCTGAAATCTGAGAGGCTGGGACATAACTAAAAAATTTAAGGACAGAGGAAAGGTGTTCATAAATTTTTTTCTAAATGGAGAATTTAGCTATGCTTGCTTTTGCAATAACTAAAAAATAGAAGTGTTCACTAGTTGTTGGTAGCGAGAGCGGTGACTCTTGCTCAGAACAGCACACAATGTTAGACGTAACAGACCGCGCTTTAGGGAGGATTGCGGCTTACAGTGCTGAGCGGAAAGCACCGCCTTAGCGGGTAACAACGGCATAGTAAAAAGTGTTAGATTGATTGGGTTCAATCTAACACTTTTTTCTTTTGTTCCAGATTCTTTTATTTATCGAATTTTATAGTTCGGATTTCAACTTGGATAAAAACCATCTAAAGTTTAATAGTATAGGACGAAAAATTTAGAATAATAGCATAATTTAATAGCCATCAAGGGCATTTATTTTTAATGTTTGATAAAATTGAAGCAGGTTGCAGGTTATAGATTTCGGGGAATTGGAGAACCGACTTTGCAGTATTCATTAAAAACAAAATGAAAAGGGCGTGCGATAAAGCAATGTCCGATAGAAATTAGGTGAAGAATATGAAAAAAATACTATTAACGGGCTTTGTCCCATTTCTAGATTATACAATCAATCCTACGATGGAAATTGTAGAAAGTTTAAATGGGAGTATAATGGACGGCTATGAAATTGTTGGACGGACGCTATCCGTTGATTTTCAGCAATCCGCGCAGCAGTTAAAGCGATATATTGGGGAAATACAGCCTGAAATTATTATGTCCTTAGGGTTAGCTGGTGGACGATTTAAAATCACACCAGAGCGCATAGCGATTAATGTGAAAGATGGAGAGCCTGATATCAATGGCTATGTGCCTGTTGATGAAAGCATTGATGATGGGGGGCAGGATGCCTATATAACCAATTTACCTATTCGGAAAATGGTTGATCGATTATGTAAAGAAGGTTATCCTGCAGAAATTTCAAATACGGCAGGTACCTATCTATGCAATAATATTATGTATGAAGGGCTAGCTTATGCTAAGCAACATACAGGGATTCGTGCTGGCTTTATTCATATTCCGGCATCTTTTGAATTAGCGATTCAGCACGGCAAAATACCAGGTTGGAATATGCAAGATTTAATGACGTGCATTAAGCTTTGTATCGAGGAAACCATTCGTGAAACAAATCATTGAGTTCCCTCATACAATGTGGATTAGTCAATACACTATCCGTTTTGCCTTCGATGAAGTCATTTCGCAAGAAAATTTTCAGCTAGTCCAACAGTTTAACCGCTTTTTGAAAAAAATGCTACATACCAATCTTATTGAAAGTGTTGCTAGTTATCATACGGTTACAGCATATGTGAAACACCAAGTCGATATAGCCTTCATACAAGAACAATGGCTTACAATGCAAAGGAACGCCCAGGTTGGTGAAGTAACAAGCCAACCATTACAAATACCAATTTGTTATGATGAGGAATTTGCTTTGGATATGCACCGTGTGATGGATGTTACAGCTTTGCCATTTGAGGCCATAAAAAAATTGCATATGGATAAAGTATATAGTGTCTATTTAATCGGCTTTTTACCTGGATTTCCTTATTTAGGGGACTTACATAGCCAATTATTTGTCCCACGTTTAACAAAACCACGCCCGCTTGTGTCCGCAGGTTCTGTCGGTATTGGCGGGTTACAAACTGGGATATATCCCCTCGATTCACCAGGGGGATGGAATATTATCGGTAAGACACCTTTCACATTATTTGATATTCATAGGAAAGCCCCTTTTCTCTTTACTCTTGGAGGTCAAGTGCAATTTTACGAAATAACCAAACAGGCGTTTTTAGAAATAAAAGTAAAGGAGTGTAGCAATTGAAGCCACTTCTTATTGTTAAAAAACAAGGTGTTTATGGTAGCATACAAGATCAAGGGAGGGAGGGCTACCGAGCATTTGGGGTCCCTCGATCAGGGCCAATGGACAAAGTATCATTTCAAGTTGCACATACTATTGTAGATAATGCGACAGTGGACCAAACGTCGTTTGAAATGTTTATAGGTGGTTTTGAATTTCAAGCGTTAAATGATGGAACTTATGTATTGACTGGTGCAACTTGTCTGTGTTTATTAAATGGACGTCCCATTGAAATGTGGAAAACCTTTCAATTATTTAAGGGAGATATTTTATCTATCAAAAGCGTAAATAACGGCTCGATTGTTTATCTCACACCTAAAGGTGGATTTCAAACAGACCTTATACTTGGTAGTAAAGCCAGCTTACCAATGGTAGGTCGTACTCCAGGTGTGGGCAGTGTGTTGTATGGGCAACATGTAACGCCATTATCATGGACAAGAGGGCTGTATGTACCTTACCGCCCTTATTTTCATACGGCTATTACAGTAAGGGTTTTTAAAGGGCCTCATTTTCAATTATTTACAGAAGAAAGTAGACAACAATTTTTAGCTAGCTCCTATCAATTTTCTGGCGGGAATCGTATGGGCTATTATTTAAAAGGGAACGCCCTCGATTTGAAAACGAGGAAAGATATACTTTCAGAAGCGACCCAATTTGGGACAATTCAAGTGCCACAAAGCGGTCAGCCTATTGTTTTAATGGCAGATGCCCAAACAGTCGGCGGTTATCCAATCATTGCTACCATCCATGAAGATGATTTACATAAAGTTGCCCAAATGCGTATGTTTAACACAATAAGATTTGTACTAACGGAGGAATCGTATGCCAATTGATATTAATTGTGATATGGGCGAAGGTATGGATGTTTTGACACTCGACAAAGATGAAGAAATTTTAGACTATGTAACGTCTATTAATATAGCCTGTGGGTATCATGCAGGGAATCATACAATCATGCATAGGACTGTACAAAATGCTATTCGTAAAAATATTCGTATTGGCGCGCATCCGGGCTATCCTGATCTTCAAGGATTTGGCCGTCGAAATATGGATGTTAGTGCGGAAGAAATTTATAATATGATGGTCTATCAAGTCGGTGCTTTGCAAGCATTTGTCTCGGTGGAAAAAGGCATTCTTCATCATGTGAAGCCACATGGCGCACTGTATAATCAAAGCGCCAATGATATAGAAAAAGCAACAGCCGTAGTCAATGCTGTATATGATTTAAACCCAGCGTATGTTTTATATTGTTTAGCTGGTAGCAAAATCGTGCACATTGCGAAGGAAAAGGGCTTACATGTCTATGAGGAAGTTTTTTCGGATCGTCATTACAATGACGATGGGACATTAGTTAGTAGAGAAGACCCGAATGCGTTAATCCAAACAGAAGAAGAAATGCTTGTACATGTCAAAGGTATTTTAACTGCCAATGAAGTGATGTCTGTCCAACAAAAGAAAATACAACTTTCTGCTCAAACATTATGTATACACGGAGATGGCCCACATGCATTGACTTTTGCAAAGAAGATTTTTGCGTTAAGAAAACAACTGGGATAACAAAATGTATGGATGCTCAACAAAGGAGCATCCATACAGCTAAAAAGCACATTTAATGACTCGATTTAATAGCAAAATACTTAATTCTGATGCTATTAAATAGTTGTCACTAATTCTACAGCTTCAATAATAATTGGAGTGCCTGCCGAGATAGTCGCTGTTACCGTGTTAAATGTTATTTCTGTTGCGGAAACTGTATAGGCATCACCTTCTTGAAGCACACCATTAATATATAAATTATAGTACCCATTAATTACGACTGGGAAAGCAGTTGCTGCAGTACCACTGTCAGTCAAAAACGTTGTTGCAGCAAGTGTTGTTCCATCTGTAATGGCAAGTGGTGTCGCTAAAATATTAAAAAATTTCGTGGATGTGCCAGAAACATTGACATTGATGTTAATAATGGAAAGTGCCACGTGCATTCACCTCCTTTCAATAGTGCTAGTGAGTTTCGTTAAAAAAGCCGAGAGATTCAATAATAATGGGTGTTCCTCTATAAATAGTTGCGTTATCAGCATTTAAGATGAGTGCATTTGGTGTTACGGAATAAATGCCACCTTCCTGCATAACGGCGTTAATATAGAGATTTACATAGCCATTTGGATAGGTAATTATAAATTCTTGTACATTGACGCCATTATCATCTGAAAATAGATTCGCTGCTAAAGTGGCCCCATTTGTCAATTGAATATCTGATGTTACTATATAGAAATATCTATTTACTTTAGGAATAACCCTCCCATCAGGAACAATAATGGAAGGGGGTTGGGGAATAGGGACATCACGAGCTATAATACGAGGCCATCTAAATTGATTTTCACAATCGCATAACGGTGTAATCTGAAAACAATGTTTTTGCTTTACCATCTATATAATCACTCCTTTTATTTTGATTTTTATGCCCCTATAGTTGTATCAAATTTCTTTAGTACTGAACCTCAAATCGTTATTTTGTCATCGCTTTTTAACCTTCACTCTTATTTAAAATATGAAAAAAAAGAAGAATTGCTTAGTTAAGTATCCATTCAGCAGATAAAAATAGTAGATTTTCTAGAAGGAACATGCTATTTCATTTTGGATAAACATGACTATGTTGACGAATATTACGTCTGAAACCTTGATATATATGCTTTTTAAAGTAAATTAGTGTTATACTTTGCATATCTAATAAGGTAGAATACTAATTGTGAGTAATTAAAAGGATAAAGGGGTTACAGTTTTATGAAAGAATTTGATCAACAACTAGAGGGGCTTTTAAAGCAAGCTTCATTACAATACATAATCTATCAGCATAACGGTGATACAGAGCGTATGGATAAAACCTCGCTATTTGCACGTAAATTACAACAGAAAGAGTATGTCATCGGTTTTGCCGGCCATTTCTCTGCTGGTAAATCAAGTATGATTAATGCCTTATCTGGTGAGAATTTACTGGCGTCAAGCCCGATACCAACGAGTGCAAATATCGTGAAGGTGCATAAGTCAGAAGAAGATTTCGCCATTGTGTATATGCATAATGAAAAACCTGTTAAGTTTGAAGCGGGATATGATTTTAAAACCGTTAAAGAACTTAGTAAAAATGGGGATCTTGTATCACAAATTGAAATTGGTCATAGCGCCTCTACATTACCTCTTGGCGTAACAGTGATGGATACACCTGGTGTTGACTCGACAGATGACGCACACCGTATGTCTACAGAATCAGCGCTTCATATTGCAGATATTGTATTCTATACAATGGACTATAATCATGTTCAATCGGAGTTGAACTTTCAATTTACAAAACAATTAATGAAATACAATCCGAATGTTTATTTAATTGTTAATATGATTGATAAGCATAAGGAAAACGAATTAAGCTTTGAAGACTTTAAGGCGACTGTCCACAATTCATTTTCAGCATGGGGCGTTGTGCCAAAGGGTGTATTTTTCACATCTTTACGAGAGCCAGAACATCCAAATAATGACTTTGAAACAGTGAAAAAAATTGTGATGGATAGCATGAACGATTGGCAAGATCAGCTTGTACAGACAGCAACCAATACGCTCCGTTTATTGCAAAGTGAGCATGATAACTACTTAATGGAAGAAAAGCAAGATCGTTTAGATATTGATGAAGATATTTTAAGTGCGGATGATTGGGCACATCATCAGGATATTTTAGAGCAGTATAATAAGTTAAATCGTCAAGTAGAATTATTCTCGGTGGAAGCTTGGAATGAAACATTCGAAGAAGAACGTAAAGAGTTACTTGCCAATGCAGTAATTATGCCAGCCGATGTGCGAGATAAATTACGTCTTTATTTAGAAAGCAAGCAGGAAGGGTTTAAAGTAGGCGGTTTATTTTCAGCGAAGAAAAAAACAGCGGAAGAACGTAATCGCCGTAAAGAGGATGCATTCGGTGCCTATCAAACCGTTGTACACGCTCAAATTACGGGTCATTTAAAGGCACTAATGAAAAAGGCATTAAAAGATGTAGGGGCGTTAAGTGAGGAACGTGCGCAAGCAGTGGATGCCTATGTATTTGATTTACCATTTTCGTTAATTGAACAGCAAGTACAAGTTGGTGCTATATTAACGGGGGATGCGGTTCTTAATTTTGCCAACCGTGTTGCAGAAGCAACAAAACGTTATTTTATACAGGAAACAGATGTGTGGAAAGATGCCCAAGCAACAACATTACAAGCTGTTGCAACTGAAACGGCCGCACCATCTAAATTGAAAATGGCTGGTATGCAGGCGAAAGTTGATGCCATTCAAGCTGTGCTCGAAATCGAAGGTTATCAGCAATATAGTGCAGGTGTTATGCATCAAGCAAGCAATGAAATTCGAAAAGAAGCAAATTATCAACTCACACTTTGGGAAAAAGCGTTTGAGCAGGATTTAGCAGAGATTCGATTATTTGACGAGTCAATGCTCAAGCCAAAAGAAGAGGTTATACAGCAAGAGGAAGCGCAGCACGCAGTGAGTGCATCTAGTTTACCTATTGAAGGTGTTATTAAACGGGCACTTTATACAGCCGATGCGGTGAAAGAGGTACAAGGTTTTGCAGAAGTAGCAAGCTATTTAGAAAACAAAGTAGAGCGATTACAGAAAAAAGACTTCACGATTGCATTGTTCGGGGCGTTTAGTGCAGGGAAATCTTCCTTCTCGAATGCATTAATGGGTGCGAAGGTGCTACCAGTATCACCTAATCCAACAACAGCGGCTATTAATAAAATTCGTCCAGTGACACCAGAGCATCCTCACGAAACAGCAGATGTTCAGTTAAAAACGGCCGCACAAATGCTAGAGGATATCCAAGGTTCTTATGCGGCGATTAATTTAACAGTTTCGTCTTTAGAAGAGGCATTTAACCGTGCAGATGAAGGACTAGCGGTACAGCTTACTGATGAACGGTTAAATGTGCATAAATCATTTATCCGTGCATATAAAGAAGGCTATCCATCATTTAAAACGGAACTTGGACAAGTGTTACGTGTAGAGCGTGAAGAATTTGAAAAATTTGTAGCACAAGAAAATAAGTCATGCTTCGTCGATAATATTGACTTTTATTATGATAGTCCGTTAACGCGTATGGGTGTAACGCTTGTCGATACGCCAGGAGCAGATTCCATCAATGCGCGTCATACAGGGGTTGCCTTTGAATATATTCGTAATGCGGATGCCATTTTATTTATTACGTACTATAACCACGCATTTGCTAAAGCGGATCGAGAGTTTTTAATTCAATTAGGTCGTGTAAAGGATGCGTTTGAACTTGATAAAATGTTCTTTATCGTCAATGCGATTGATTTGGCAACGACAGAAGAAGAACAGGAAGATGTAAAGGGTTATGTTCGTTCAGAATTACAACGCTTTGGTATTCGTTTCCCACGTCTATATGGAGTATCCAGCTTAATGGCATTAAAAGAAAAAGTAGAGGGCGCTTCATTTGCATCAGGCATGCCGCCGTTTGAGGATGCTTTCCATAAATTTTTAAATGATGAGTTAAGTGCATTAGCGGTGCAGGCACTTGCCGAAGAAGTGGACAAAACAGAGCAACGTTTAGGGGATTTAATTGCTCAAACAGAGGAAAACTTAAAACGTAAAGATGAGCGTTTAGCTGAGTTAACTACGCTTGAACAGCACATTAAATCGAAGTTTAATGCGTTAAATACAAGTATGATGGAAAGTGAAACAAAACAGGAATTAGATGAATTATTGTATTATGTTTTACAACGCGTCTTTTATCGCTACCCTGAATTCTTTAAAGAAGGATATAACCCTTCAACTTTTGCGGCTATGCCTGCACAGCAAGCATTAGAGCATGCGTTGAAAGAAGTCTTGCAAAGCTTACGATTTGACTTTACACAGGAAATGCGTGTTACAAACTTCCGCTTATCACAATTTATTAGTAAAAAAATGCAGCTTCGTTTTAAAGATGAAGTTCGTGAGCTGAAAGAAATGAACCGTAGCTTCTCGTTTTTAGCTTTTGAATCATCCGAACCAGATTTATTAGCATTTGAAGGTCCATTTGCAGATGTTACAAAATATGCAAGTGTGAAATCGCATTTCCGCAATCAAAAAGCATTCTTTGAGAAAAATGAAAAAATTAAGCTAAGTGAAGCGTTAGAAGCATTAACAAAGCCAGATGCTCAAAATTATTTAGATGGACAAAAAGTAGCACTCATGACTTGGGCCATTGCCTATATTGGTGAAGAGGCGGAAAGATTACGCTTGCATATTTACCATCAAGCACTAGAGCAAATTGCAACTGAACGACTGGTGTTACAAGAGGAAAGTCGATTAGCTTCGTGGAAATCAATTTACGCACAACTACAATACGCATGAGGTGATGCACATGGGAAAAGTATTCAAAACTGTTGAGGAAATTCAAGTTGACGGTGTCCGTTTTGTGGATGCTCGCTATGATTTACAAAACAAACAATTTGGAAAGCAAGCATTTGAAGCAGGACATGCACCAGGAGCGGTATATATTGATTTAGAGCAGGATTTATCGGATATGGAAAGTGAAAACGGCCGTCATCCGATGCCGAGTAAGGAAAAGCTTACGTCTGTCTTTCAAGAATTAGGTCTGCGCTACGAAGATCAAATTGTCGTTTATGACCAAGGTGCATCACCGTTTGCACCACGCGCTTGGTGGATGTTAACGTATGCAGGCTTTCCGAATGTTGTGATTGTCAATGGTGGTGCGACAGCATTGGAAGAAAAAGTGACGTTCACAAAGGATATTGTGAAATATGCGCCGACAACGCTTGATTTGAATTGGCAAGATCATCTGTATGCGCCGCGTGAAGCAGTAAAGGCAATTGTCGATGGAGAACAGTCAGCAACGCTATTAGATGCACGAGCTGCTGCCCGTTACCGTGGTGAAGTTGAACCGCTTGATAATGTAGCGGGTCATATTCCAACTGCTAAAAACTTTGATTGGGAGCAGTTAAAAGTTGAAGGAACACTGCAAGCTAATGATGCGCTTCGTGCAAAGGTTGCACAAGATGAACACATAGTGGTTTATTGTGGCAGTGGTGTCACAGCATCACCGCTCTACGCAGTACTTGCAGATGAAGGTTATGAAAATATTCAGCTCTATACAGGTAGCTATAGTGATTGGATTACAGCATACGATATAGAAACTGGAACAAATGAATAATTAGGAGAAGACGCTCACCTTGGTGGGCGTTTTTTTCTTCAGAAATACGGGATAGATTAAAATATATCGCTTATGGTGCATTAAATGGAAATTTACGCTAAAAATGACTCATCATTCATTTTATGCTACACTTTTTTTACAAAGGGGAAGGGGGAAACATATGTATAAATTAGGTATAGAAATCGAACAACATGGGAACGTGCAATGTGCACATGGTAAAGTAGCTGTTCAAGGTATAGGAATGAGTGTCTATAGCTTTTATGTGGATGGACTACTGATTGATACAGGTTCTAATTCGCTTGCAGAGGAGTTTCAATCTTTTTTTCGCGAGCTGTCGGTTGAACAAGTTGCATTGACTCATGCACATGAAGACCATTCGGGCAATGCTGCTTGGATTCAGCAACAACAGAATATCCCGATTTACGTTCATCGTGAGTCCATTGCGAATTGTGCGGAAGACGGAAACTATCCATTCTATCGTCAGGCGCTCTGGGGACAGCGACCAGCATTTATTGCACAGCCATTTGGGGACACGCTTGAAACGAAATCTGCCACTTGGGACATTATTGCGACACCAGGACATACAACAGACCATCTGTCGTTTTACAATCGGGTAACAGGTGCCATGTTTACAGGAGATTTATATATTCAAACGAAGACAAAGGTTGTGCTTGATGAGGAAAACATCGTACATACTTTGGCATCGTTAAAGAAACTATTACATTTTGATTTTGAACAGGTCTATTGTTGCCATGCAGGTTTTCTTGCGGATGGTCGGGCGAAAATAAGCGAAAAAATTGCTTATTTAGAAGAGTTGGAAGGAGAGGTGCGAAAGCTCTATTCTCAAGGCTACACAGACGATGCCATAACGAAAGCCATCTTTCGCCGAGAGTATCCAATCACTAAGGTGTCCGGGGAGCAATGGTCATCTAAACATATTATTACAGCTTTTACTAAACAATTTAAGCAAGAGTCCTAAAATACACCGCGGGTAAACCGTGCTACTTCGCGGGTATTTTAGCTCAATCCGCGGGTAAACTACACTACTTGGCAAGTATTTTCCTTTTTAATATGAGTTAGTCCTCGCTCTGAGAGTCCTTCTGCTAAGGACTCTTTTTTCTGTTGTTAAAAAAGTTTGTGAAAAAATGTGAATAAAATGTGGCGAAGTTAGATGTCACAATGGATGCGCTTACATGAGTTTGTGAAATTGTTCTCATTTACTGCAGTAAAATACTATGTGAAAAGCTGAACAGGTTGATTGCTGTTATGACTACGTTTTTACCAAGCTGAAAAAAATATTTATTATATCAAAATAATTGATTGTGAAATTAATAACAATACAATAAAACGTTATAATCGACAAGAAACATCTATTTATCAAAGAAAATAATGCTTTTTAAAGTTTTTTCGTTGACTACAATTTCACAAAGTATTATGATACTGACATACAATAAAACAGAAGAAAAAGGGGCGGATTGAATGGATATTATGAAAAAAGCGTTAGATATGCATGCACAATATAGTGGGAAATTAGAGGTGATTTCAAAGGTGCCTGTGCAAGACTCTTATGATCTTAGCCTTGCGTATTCGCCTGGTGTAGCGGCACCTTGTATTGAAATTGAAAAAAATCCATCGCTTGTTTATGACTATACAATGAAGGGCAATATGGTAGCTATTGTATCTGATGGCACTGCGGTGTTGGGGCTAGGGGATATAGGGCCGAAAGCAGCACTACCCGTAATGGAAGGTAAAGCAATTTTATTAAAGCGTTTTGCCAATGTTGATGCTTTTCCAATATGTTTAGATACAAAAAGTACGGATGAAATCGTCAGCATTGTGAAGGCGCTTGCGCCAACATTCGGTGGTGTTAATTTGGAAGATATTTCAGCACCACGTTGCTTTGAGATTGAAGATCGTCTACGTCAAGAATGTGATATTCCGGTGTTTCATGATGATCAGCATGGTACGGCAATCGTTGTAGGTGCAGGGATGATAAACGCAAATCGTATTGTGAAGAAGGATGTAGCAACGATGAAAGTAGTCATTAACGGAGCTGGTGCGGCTGGTATTGCCATTTTACGTATCCTTGTCCAAATGGGCTATAAAAATATTTATATGTGTGATACAAAAGGAATTATTTATGAAGGCCGTGCGGAAGGCATGAATCCAATAAAAGATGCGGTGGCGCATTTAACAAATCCAGAAAAATTACATGGTACGTTGGATGATGCTCTCGTAGGTGCAGATGTCTTTATTGGCGTATCTGTTGCCAATTTACTAACAGAGGCACATATTGCATCGATGAATGAAAATCCAGTTGTCTTTGCACTTGCAAATCCAAATCCAGAAATTACGTATGAAAATGCGAAAGCGTGGGGTGTTCGTATTATGGGGACTGGTCGTTCTGACTATCCAAATCAAATTAATAATGTCCTAGCTTTCCCAGGAATTTTCCGCGGAGCATTAGATGTACGCGCAACAGATATTAACGAAGATATGAAGTTAGCAGCAGTAGAGGCGATTGCTTCTCTTGTGAGTGATGAAGAATTAACAGAGGAATATATTGTACCTAAATCATTAGATGAGCGTGTTGTTGAAATTGTTTCACGTGCAGTGAGTGGAGCAGCCGTTGCATCTGGTGTATCTGAGTTATTCCAACAACAAACTGTCCTTTCGGTATAGTGTAAATTGTTATATACCAAAAAATCTCCCACTCTCAATAAATTGAGAGGGGAGATTTTTTTAAATCATACTGATACCGATTATTCCGATGAATATGATAATAAGAAGGATAAATAGTATGATTACACCAACAATTGAGGGAATAAGAACTGTAAAGAATGCCTTCCAATTTGAAAATCGATGTGCTTCTGCTACAACCCCAACTGTAATAACTATAGACCAAATGCTAGTAACAGCTGTCATGAGTAGCGACGGCCAAAAAATCCAAGGGGCTGATTCCATATAGTTAGCATCCATTAAAGACTCAGGTGATGTAAATAGCCATATTAAGTAGAATGGAATAAGCGCAATAAATGGTACACCCGCTAAGCTCAATCCTTTAAACATTTCTGAAAACGTTGCACTACCTTTAAATAATTTACCGATTAACCAAAAAATTAGGGTAGAAAACGCTGTACCAATAATTGCTGAAATCGGTGCTAAAATCACACAGAATAGCACGATAATCCAGGGGGATACATTAAGTAAAAAATCACTATCTATAAGACCAGTAAGCATAGCACCAATATAGGCAATGGACATAATAAGAATTGCATAACCGATTGATTTGGCATCAATCATATAGCGAGCAGTTTGCTTTGGATGCATCCAAGTAGACAGAAACGGATTCACTTTAGACCTTTCTTGTTGTGGTGTTTCATTATAGTTTTCCATTAAAGTACCTCCAAAGATGATAATATATGTTTCTATTCAATATACGAGTGAAGTGGTAAAAGGTTTCAAAAAATTTTTGATAGATTGGGGATTTTGGATTGAATGTAAAAACATTACTACTACACACTAAAGAAAACCCCTCCATGCATTGGTTGCATGAAGGGGTTAGTGATTAGTCAGCTAACATAATTTTTTCAAGTTCTAATGGCTCAATATATTGTTCACCTTTGTAAGCGCGCATATTGCCGCCAGAAATTTCATCAATTAATAATATTTCATTTGTTTGAGCGTCACGCCCAAATTCTAATTTAATATCGTAAAGTGTTAAGCCTTTTTTCGCAAGCTCTGCACCAACAAATTTAGAAATTTCAATTGTGCGTTGTTTTAAAATAGCATATTCTTCATGTGTTAACAGGTTTAACATCGCTAAAGCATCTTCAGAAATTGGAGGATCTAGACGATCATCATCTTTGATTGTTACTTCTACGAAAGAATCTAAAGGTTGTCCTTCTTGTACGTAAGCACCATAGCGACGTAGGAAAGAACCAACAGCTTTAAATCGGCAAATAACTTCTAACCCTTTTCCAAAAACCGTTGCGGGCTTTACAGTCATTGTAGCATCATCGAAGTTTGCGTCTACGTAGTGAGTAGGGACACCTTGTTCGTTTAGTTTTGAGTAGAAATAAGAAGTTAGGCGAAGACCTGCAAGACCTGCACCATCAATTGTTAAACCAACAGTATTTGCGCCTGGATCGAATACGCCATTTTCACCAGTTACATCATCTTTAAATTTTAATAAATAATGACCATCTTCTAATTTGAACACATTTTTCGTTTTACCTGTATACAATAATTCCACAAAAAACCCTCCAATATTCATAGTACACTGTAATTATAACACGAATGTTTTAATTATTTAATATAAATAATGTTCGTTTTAATCTTTGTTATACTTATTTTTCACCTATATTCTACAAAAAAATAAGATGATAACGAATGTTCGTTATCATCTTAAGTGAAATTAAGAAGATTCTAAATTTAATCAATAGGTTCTAGTTACTAGATGCTAGAAAGATTGAATAAATTATAAAAGGATTTTATTAATATACGCCTTCAGATAGCATACCATCAGCAACTTTAATAAAGCCAGCGATGTTTGCACCAACAACTAAGTTGCCTGGGTAACCGTATTTATCAGCAGCAGCTTTACTATCTGCATAGATATTTTTCATAATTTGGTGTAACTTCGCATCTACTTCTTCAAATGACCAGAATACACGGCTTGAATCTTGTGCCATTTCTAGTGCAGAGACAGCCACACCGCCAGCATTTGCTGCTTTAGCAGGGCCAAATAATACGCCAGCATTTAAAAATTCGTTAATTGCTTCAAGGTCAGATGGCATGTTAGCACCTTCACCAATTGCTTTTACACCGTTTGAGATTAATGTACGAGCAGCGTCGCCATTGATTTCGTTTTGTGTAGCACATGGAAGCGCAATATCACATGGAATTGACCAAATTCCTGTACAACCTTCTGTAAATGTAGCATTTGGACGGTAATTAACGTAAGTTGATATACGGTCACCTTTTACTTCTTTAATTTCTTTAACAGCATCAAGATCTAAACCTTCTGGATCATAGATATAGCCTGAAGAGTCAGAGCAAGCAACTACTTTTGCACCATAGGCTTGAGCTTTTTCAATTGCGTAAGTCGATACATTACCAGAACCAGAAACGACAACTGTTTTACCTTCGAAAGAATCATTTGCATCTTTTAACATTTCTTTTACAAAGTATACTGTACCGTAACCAGTTGCTTCTTTACGAGCTAATGAACCACCATAACCAGGAGTTTTACCTGTTAATACGCCAGATTCATTTGCTTTTGTTAAACGTTTATATTGACCCCATAGATAACCCACTTCACGAGCACCTACACCGATATCACCAGCAGGAACATCGACATCTGGCCCAATATGACGGTATAATTCAGTCATGAATGCTTGGCAGAAACGCATGATTTCTGAATCGGATTTACCTTTTGGATTAAAGTTAGATCCACCTTTACCACCACCGATTGGTTGACCAGTTAAAGCATTTTTAAAGATTTGCTCAAAACCTAAAAACTTAATAATCGATTCGTTTACTGAAGGGTGGAAACGAAGTCCACCTTTGTAAGGACCCATTACGTTGCTGTATTGAACGCGATAACCACGGTTCACTTGTACTTGGTTGTTATCATCTTGCCAAGCGACACGGAATGAAATGATGCGATCTGGCTCAACGATACGAGAAAGAATATTTGCTTTAATATATTCAGGGTGTTGTGCAAATACAGGCACTAATGAAAGGAAAATTTCTTCAGCTGCTTGTAAAAACTCCGCTTGATGGCTATTTTGTTGTTTCAGTTGCTCGAACACGCCGTCAACGTATTCTTGTGCTAATTGTTCATTGCTTAAAGTTGTTGTTGTCATAATGAAAACCTCCAAATTGGTTGATAGGTGTATCGTATATCTATTTTTCACACTATTCAATAAAATACTTTTTCCAAGTTGGTTAAGTTTGTGAAAAAATGAGCAAATAGGGTCAAGAAAATACTATATTGAAATAATATATAAGTGCTTGATTAATCTAATAATGAGAAGGGAATGATGCCTTATTGTGAAGGTATTAATTGACGCTGATGCCTGTCCAGTCGTGGATTTAGCGCTATCTATATCATCTGGGTTTGAGATTGAAACTATCTTGTTTTGCGATACATCCCACCGTATTGAACGTGATAATGTAATAACAATTATTGTACCAAAGGGTCCAGATTCGGTTGATTTCACGCTAGTGAATACGCTTTCAAAACATGATATTGTCATTACACAGGATTACGGTTTAGCGGCCATGGTGTTGGCACGCGGAGGTTATCCAATCGATCAAAATGGCAGGGAAATGTCTAATGAAAATATCGAACGTTTGCTCGATATGCGCCATGTTGGGCAGAAGATTAGACGAGCTGGAGGACGAACCAAGGGACCGAAAAAAAGAACGAAAGAAAATAATATGCTGTTTGAAATGAAATTTCGACAAATTTGTGAACGAGCAATTTTAGCGCAAAAAATGGAGGAATCAACAGATGGAAAATGACCTAAAACACGAATTATTTCACCAATATCCACTATTAGAAAAGATAAAAAATCGGGAGACTGTATTTTGGAAGAATACAAAATGGATGAAAAAGGCAAAAACGACGCTCTTTTCTAAAGAGGAGGTTAAAGAGGCGGAAGAAACGCTGCAACGCTTTTCTTCCTATTTAATTATTGCTTATCCTGAGCTATTAGAGAGTAAAGGACTGATTGAATCGCCTATTCAACAAATTGCACAAATGAAGAAGGCACTCGAGAAAATGTTCGCACTATCTATTCCAGGTAATTTCGTTTTAAAATGTGATCACTTATTGCCTATCTCTGGCTCCATCAAAGCTCGTGGTGGAATCTATGAAGTTTTAAAGCACGCAGAGCGTTTGGCAATTGCTAATGGTAAGTTAACAGTAGAAGATGATTATGCGGTGTTCGCCACTGAAGAACTACGGACGTTTTTTCAGCAGTATACGATTGCGGTAGGTTCAACCGGTAATTTAGGGCTCAGTATCGGCATAATGGCCACAAAATTAGGGTTCAATGTCGTTGTACATATGTCGAGTGACGCAAAAGAGTGGAAGAAAGCGTTGTTAAGAGAAAAAGGTGCAACGGTTATTGAATATAAAGCAGACTATAGTGTTGCTGTAGAACAGGGGCGTCTGGAAGCTTCACAAAATCCAATGTGTCATTTTATTGATGATGAAAATTCAAAAGATTTATTTGCTGGCTATGCAGTAGCAGCAAAACGCCTAAAAGTCCAGTTAGAAAAGACAAACATTCAAGTAGACAAAGCACATCCATTGTTCGTTTATTTACCATGTGGGGTAGGGGGTGGACCTGGAGGGGTTGCATACGGTTTACGTGAAATATTCGGGGAGCATGTTCATATCTTCTTTGCAGAGCCAACTGCCTCACCTTGTATGATGATTGGGCTTATGACAGGCTTACATGATGAAATCAGTGTAGAGGATATTGGCTTGGACAATCAAACAGAAGCAGACGGTCTTGCTGTAGGGCGTGCTTCTAAATTTGTAGGAAAAGTGATGGAATCGTATATTAGCGGTTGCTATACTGTAAAAGATGAAGAATTGTTTATGTCCCTTGCTTTAGCAATGGAAAGTGAAGGGGTATTTTTAGAGCCTTCTGCACATGCGGGAATGTTTGGTCCCATTCATTTGCTAAAGAACGGACAAAACTATATAGAAAAGCATCATTTACAGGATAAAATGGAACAAGCTACACATCTTGTCTGGGCAACAGGGGGAAGTATGGTACCACAAGAGATGCGAGAAGAGTACATGGCGAAGGTGAACATGTAGCAAAAATAAATAATGAAGAACAGTTAATGATAAAATGATGAGTAAAGTCAATGAAAAGACAGATATGCTCTGTTAGAGTGGTATGTGTCTTTTTATTTTGCAGGATGTTAATTAGGAAATTATTTTTAGTTAATAGGAAAGGATTGAACGTTATTGAAGGATTCATTAAAGCAGGCGATTATTTTACAAGCAGTAGAGGAGTCAGTTACTTATACGGATAGTAAATTAGGTGGAAGACCGTATTGTAAATTAGGTGATGACTTCCCAGTACATAGTAGTGGCATACCGTATATGTTTATAGCACAGCTTAATTTTGCAAAGCTACCTAAGCTAAAAGATTATCCACAGCAAGGGCTTCTACAGTTTTTTGTGTTGGCGGATGAAGATTATGGTGTTGACAAGGATGGCTATTATTGTCGGTATTATTCGGACTTTGATCCCTCTCATGATATCGAGCCATTTTCAGATGAAGAAATGGAGTATGAGCTATGTGAACCGATTATTTTTTGGGGTCCTTATGCATTGAAGGCAACATTACTTCAAGAGCTAGTACCGTATACGGATCCTCGCTCCGTTCATTATGACTTACCAATAGAGAATCCTGCTTATTCAAAGTACTTTGATGAAACAGATGGTAGTGGAACGAAAATAGGTGGCTATGCATTTATGGATAAAAATAGCTTTGATGAAAAAAATAGCAATGCTGAGTTACTATTTCAATTAGATATGGAAGGTAATGCCAAAAAAACATATGCTATGATAGCAGACTCGGGTACATTACAATTTTTTATAGAACGAGATTCGTTAATTGCAAAGGATTTTACTCAACTTTATTATTATCTTTATAGTCTGTAAGAAAATTGTCTAGATAAGAAAAAATGTTAGAACGACTTTAGTCAATCTAACATTTTTTCTCTTCTGTCCTCATAGGTCAGCTAATTAGGGGCTTGTAATCGTATTCGCCTGTGCGGCTAAAAACACTTTATGTGCTGCGCTGACACCTGCACCTGGCTCAAAGTCATAGGCAAAGTCTTGCAATGCCGCTTCCATTAAAGAAACGGCTTGTAAAATATCGCTAGGGAAGCAGTAGCCCATATGCCCAAATCTAAAAATTTCCCCTTGTAAAGGTCCAAGACCACCAGCAAAATCTAAATGATAGTGTTGTTTAAGGTGATGTAAAAACGCATCTAATGCAATTCCTTTTGGCGCCATGATAGCAGTAATCGTTGGTGAAGCGAACTCATCCGCTGTCAATAATTCAATGTGAAGAGCTGTCATTGCACTGCGCACCATATTTTTCATCAAATCATGGCGTGCAACAGTGTGAGCAAAGCCACCTTCTTCTTCAATAAGTTTACATACTTCACGTAATCCATAAATAAGTGTGATGGTAGGGGTATTTGGTGTCATCCCTTTGTGAGCCCAATCACGATAGCTCAATAAATTTAAGTAATAAGATGGCATAGTATTGTCTTCGATAACTTTCCAAGCTCTGTCACTAACGCTAACGAGAGAAAGCCCAGGTGGAAGCATCATCGCCTTTTGCGAGCCTGTTACGAGGATATCAATCCCCCATGCATCCATCTCAGCAGGAGCCCCACCAATACAGCTTACGCCATCAACGATAACTAACGCATCGCTTTCTTCACGCACGACTTGCGCTAACGCTGCAATGGGATTTAAAATACCTGTTGACGTTTCGTTGTACGTAATAAAAACAGCTTTAATATGTTGTAAAGGTTGTAAAAAAGTACGCAACTCTTCAGCTGTGCATGCTTGTCCCCATTGTTTTGCCAGCTTATGTACGTTAAAGCCATATTTTTCGCAAATTGAAACGAAATAATCTCCAAAAGCCCCTACGGTAATAACAACAACATCATCGCCCGCATTAACGGTATTGACAGCTGCAGCCTCCAGTGCCGCTGTGCCACCAGATGGAAGCAATAATATGTCCTGCTTCGTGCCGAAAACAGCTTTCACTAGCTCTGTCGTTTCACGATATAGCTCAACAAATTCATTGCTTCGATGGCTGAAGATATCTCGGTTCATTGCAAGTTGCACTTTTTTAGGAATCGGTGTAGGTCCTGGATGTCTTAAAATATTTTCATACATAAATAAAATCCCCTTTGTTTAAAAATTAGAAATTCTAAATTTTCTAACTATAATATAGCATATTCAGCGTGAGCGCTGGCTTCATTTTGGAAAAAATATTGGAAATAGGAGGGGGAATGAACAGAAACGATAGGGTATAAGCACAAAAAAATCCGCTTTCCGTCTTGCTGGACGAAAAGGGATTTAAAGAGGCTCTTTACACTACAACTATACGATAAATGGTCGTTTCATCCGCATTAAGCCGTAGATAGCATAGAATAAGCCACATGTAATAATAGATAAAATAATGTAGAGAACTGCTTTTCCAGACTCACCAGTCCAGCGGAATAGAAGACGATATGTGTAGTAAACCCAATAGCCGAACATAACAAGTGAAGCAATAAATCCAACTAATGGGACGAACGAAATGATAAATAATGCTGCATAAATGAATGTTGTTTTTTTCGCTGCTGCACGGATTGTCGCATCATCATCACCATTGGCGGTAAGTAGAAATAAACTATAAATATTGATAATCGGAATCCATGCAATATAAGCTACATCGCTAAAACCATTTGTTTTCGAAGCCATAAAATAAATAAGTGCATTCACAACGTACCCAATAATTAACATGCCCAATAATACGAAAAAGAAAACCACCATGAAACCACCAAAGACTGCATCATAATCACTATAATACGGATCATAATAATTCATTAAAACTCTCCCCTTTCAACACGTTTATTTGAGCACATAAAATCCACATCATTTCCCGAGAAAAGTCCTATAAAAGTGGACTAATTACTTTAGGAAACATTAAATCACTTTATGATATCATCCAGTTCAACATGCTCTGTAAGTAAATAAAAAAGCAACTATTTTTTATAAATATCGGTATAATTGTAAGTAAGATTTATTGTATGGAAAATAAAAATATAGAAAAATAAGTTATTCACTATAAAAATTTGATAAATCTTAATCCCCCTGATTTATCAGCTAGCAGAAGGAGACCGTTTGTATGAATCGTCCAATTTAAAAATCGCTCATTTTAATGAATGGTATTTCGTTAAAAATGGGGGAGGCAAGTTGCATGAATCGTCCAATTTAAAATCGCCCATTTCAATGAATTTATTTTCTTGAAAAATGGGGGATAGTTTATGAAATTGGGTAGGAATTTTTTGTTATTACTTGTAGGGCAGTCACTTGCCAATATAGGTGACGTTTTATATATCGTAAGTGTTATTCATACCATTTATCTTTTAACAGGATCAGCTATTGCCGCATCCTTTGTGCCATTTACGATTGCAACATCGATGTTTGTATCCAGTATATTGACGCCGCTTCTGTTCGAGAAGGTGAATTTAAAGTGGTTAATGGCGGGGTCGCAAATCGGAAAAACGTGTTTATTATTTGGCTTAGGGCTACTGTTATTAGGGATCTCCGCAACGAATTATTACTTGTTGTTTATTGTCATCAGTATGATTGCATTTCTTGATGGCTGTGCCAATCCTATAAGACAGACATTGGTTCCTTATTATGTGAGGGATGAACAATTATTGAAAGCAAATGGCATAGATGAAGGAGTCACGCAATTTATTCAATCCATTATGTGGTTTGTCGGTAGCCTATTTTTGCTTGTTCTCAGCTCTCAGCAACTTATTTGGGTTGTGGGATGTTTGTTCGCCATAGCGAGTTTGGTATTATCTTTATTAGAAAATATAGACCAACAATCACTCGAACAACAAGGGAAAATAGATCAGGTTGTTAAGGGCTGGAAAACATTGTGGAATACCCCTTTGTTACGTCAAATCGTATGGATTGATATTCTTGAAACCATTGCGGGTACGGTATGGATTGCAGCCATTATATTGGTATTTGTCCATGATGCTTTGCATGTTGACAAGCGATGGTGGGGCTTTATCAATGGCACATATTTTGTGGGATTAATAGTGGGCAGCATTTATTGTGTGAAATATAGCGCATCCATTGAAAAGAAGATAGCGCAAGTGATGGTGATGGGGGCATTATTTACGTGTATTGCCACCATTTTGTTCAGTGTCAACAGCATGCCGATGATTGCATTATTTTTAACTTTTTGTGTAGGGCTTTTTGGGCAAATAAAGAGCATCCCGCAGCATACCGTTATTCAAACAAGTGTTTCAAGAAATGAATTATCTGCTGTTTATACGGCTTTAAGCGCTATCTTAACGGGGGGATTTGGCATAGCCTCTTTAGTAATGGGCATAATAGCGGATGTATTCGGCATAAGAATAGTATTTATGATTTCGGGTCTGTTACTAGCAATAGTAAGTATCTTAATCAGTAAAAATAGACAGTTATTTGTAATCAAAATAAATCAATAATAAAGAGGCTTCCATCTCTTCTACAGGATGGAAGCCTCTTTTATTTGGAAATAAGGCTATTATTTAAATTTAAAAGCTTCAAAGTTGATATCGATATCGTTAGCGCTAGATTTAAACTGTTTTATAAAACGTTTTACCA
Source organism: Lysinibacillus sp. FSL M8-0337 (assembly GCF_038593855.1). Lineage (NCBI taxonomy): Bacteria > Bacillati > Bacillota > Bacilli > Caryophanales > Bacillaceae > Lysinibacillus > Lysinibacillus sp. FSL M8-0337. The sequence continues at coordinate 1,732,479 of NZ_CP151996.1, forward strand.
TTTTTTCAGGCCCACACATAAAGATACTCGTATGGGCTGGCACTGAAACATCATCAAATGTAAGCCTGTCCATAGTAGTCGTATCAATAAAATTCACTTTGAAATGTTTATTGTTTTCTGCATACTTTTGTAAAAAATCTTTGTGGATCGCATCGTTGTGTCCACGGTAAGTGTAAAATAACTCAATATCTCGATTGGTAGGATTAGATTGTAAATACGATAAAAAAGGTGTTATACCTACACCGCCAGCTATCCAAATTTGTTGCTGATAACCTTTGTCAAAGTCTAGATGACCATAGGGGCCTTCAACAGCTACTTTTGAATCTAATTGTATCAGTGCGTTGACCTTTTTAGTAAAATCTCCAAGTGCCTTAATCGTTACATATATTTTTTGCCCATCTCCACCTGAAATAGAGAAGGGATGTGGCGCTTTTTCTAGCCCCGTTTGGAAAATTTTTAAAAAGATATATTGGCCATTTTGATAACTCAGTTTGCGATCTAAAGTTATTTCTAATTCAACAGCACTGTCACCTAATTTTCGAATGCCCGAAACTTTACCCGTATGTTTAAACCGCATGTCTTGATACATTGTCAGCATGTACAGAGCGGACATAGTCCCGACAATAGCAGTAATTGCTGTAAATATCCCTAAAGGTGTCGGTTGAAACAAATCATATCTACTTGAGAAGTATGCATGGTAAAGACCTAATGCATAAGGAATTAACAATAGGCGGTGAATATAGCGCCAATGCTCATATTTTAGAAATTTAGCAAATAATGCTATCACTATAAGTCCGATAAAGCCATTTTGCGCAAGCTCTCCAAGTTCTTTTGCAAATTCACTCAGCGGCGTTTCAATCGCGTTATCTCCATGTGGAACCAAATCCTGTAATTGACTGTGTAGAATGACTAACCCTAATGACAAAATCGCCAAATATTTGTGGTACATATAAACATATTCTAATCCGTGAAACCATTTTTCAAGGATTTTCACTCTTGTTGCTAATAAAAATACTAGAAAAAATCCAGTAAGTGCCAATCCTCCAACGATGTGACTAAGCTTATTTAACACATGTATCGATTCAATCGGAGTGGCAAAATACCAGAGTAAGCCGCTGCCACACATTGTTATTAAAATAAATAGCATCCCTTTATACGATTTCATAGTAACCTCCAGTAATCATTTTTCTCTCTCGACATACTAGATATACACTAAGTTACTGAATTATTTCTGATATTTTGATGTTCGTGTAATAAATTTTTAAAAAGATAGCACGTTGTAAAATAAAAACATATGTTTGGAATGTATGTTCTATTTTAATGAGGAATATGGTACAGTAGAAAAGTAACACGTTTAATACATAAAAAGTGAGGGAGATATCATGCAAGGGAATACACATATTGTTGGAGGCATCACAGCTAGCCTTGCTTTTGCACAAATTTCGAATGATAATCCATTTGTATTAGTAGGAGCGGGTGTACTCGGTGCATTACTTCCAGATATTTGCCACGGAGGAAGTAAAATTGGGAGAACCTTTCCTCTTATTTCAAAAATGGTAAACAAGCTATTTGGACATCGCTCTTTTACACATAGTTTATTGTTTGTGTTTTTGGTAGCGCTATTGTTACAGACAATTATTCCATATCCGTCGATTGTTGCGGGACTTTTAATAGGGATGTCGAGTCACATTATATTGGATATGGGAACGAAACAGGGAGTGAAGCTTTTCTTTCCATTCAACATGTCGGTTCGTTTTCCACTAACAACAAGAACAGGTGGAAAAGTAGAAAAGATTGTATTTACATTATTATCTGTACTTTCGCTATACTTGAGCTATGAGCTAATTAGTCGATTCATTAGCGAAATATAAAAGCAAAGCCCTTGTCTTAAGCTTACTTAAGACAAGGGCCTATGCATTTTTATAAATTGAAGTGAATTGTCTGAATTGTTTGAGTGTCAGGCACCTCTATTCTCCTTGCACTTCTTCTACTGTTTGCTCCACTTCTGCGCGTGTCATTTTTTCACGACCTTCTTGCATCGCTTTCAATGTTTTGTGCGCTAGCGCAAGTGGAAGTCGGCAGAACAACAAAATGGTACGCTTATTAATAGCCTCCATATAAAGATCTGCTTTGGCTAAATTCTCCTCTGCATAAGCAAATAAATCTTCTCGTGTCCAACCGTCCGGCACGAAGCTGACACCACGCTCATCTAAATCTTCATGCTGGTTACGTAAAATATTGACGGCTTGTAGTCCGCGACCATAGCCAATCGCTAAATCACGATCTGTTTGAATGTCAGCACCCCACGCCCATAACTCTGACAGCATCGTTCCAACGAGTCCTGCCACGTAGTATGTATACTCGTCCAAATCTTCACGTGTATGCACTTGCCAGTTGGCTTTTGCCCATTTTCCCATACCATAAGCCATTTCACTTGTAGAAGCTTGGACAATTTTTCGAGAGCCATCTGGACAAAATGTTAGCCAATCTGCTAGGCGAAGGGAAACTTCAGGCAGTTGATCAGCATATGGAGCTACTAAGGTTTGATATGCTACAGCATCGAATTCATTTTTTAATAATTCACTTATTGCTGAAAGTAAATCAAACTTCACATCATTCGATAGCTTTTCATGGTCTTCAATTTCGTCAATGGCACGCATCGCTAAATAAGCAGCGGCAACAGACATTTTTAAATCATTTTTTAAAAAAGTAATAGGTATATAAAATGTGCGACTCGTTTCTTTTAAAACATGCATCGCTTCTTTATAAAGTGTTTTTTGATCTTTCACTTGTATTCCTCCGTTCAAATGGTCAAGCCTCTATCTATATCGTATCGCAAAACAGAAGAAAGATAAAACAGATTGTTTAAATTCCGGTCATAATCTTTGAAAACATTGCAAATATATGATAAAGTTTAATAGTAAACTATTTAAAGTTATACAATATTTGAATATGGTAATAGTTTTAAAGTACTTGGTGACTGTTGGTATAAAAAGATACGTTACAGCGCTTAAGACGCTTAGGCGAAATAGAACAGAGAGGAAGTTTTTATTCATGGGTCGTTTAGACAACAAAATTGCAATTATTACAGGTGGCGCATCAGGTATGGGTGCTTCAATGGCAGAATTATTCACTAAAGAGGGCGCAATCGTCATCGCTGCGGATATTAACGAAGAAAATTTAGCTAAAATTTCTGAATTAGAAAATGTAGAAGGTATGAAATTAGATGTTTCATCTGATGAAAACTGGGCTGCATTTACAAAAGCAGTTATTGATAAATACGGTCGAATTGATATTTTAATCAACAATGCTGGTATTTCTTCACAAAAATCTCCACAAGATATTACAGACCAAGATTGGGCCATTATGCACAAAATTAACTCATTCGGTCCGTTTTTAGGAATTAAACACGTTTCTAAATACATGAAAGAGGCAGGTAAAGGCTCCATCGTTAATACATCTTCATACACAGCAATCATCGGTTCGGGCTTAAACTCATATACAGCATCAAAAGGTTCTTTACGCGCCATCGCACGTGCTGCGGCTGCTGAATTAGGAAAATCTAACATTCGCGTAAACACAGTATTCCCTGGTGTAATTGAAACACCAATGACTGCGAACATCGGTCAATTTAAAGAAGCAATGGATATGTTAGTTCGTGCTACTCCAATGGGTCGTCTTGGCCAACCAGAAGAAGTTGCCAATGCTATTTTATTCTTAGCATCTGATGAAGCTTCTTATATTACAGGTGGCGAACTAGTAATTGATGGCGGATATTCTGCACAATAATTATGTTAGCTTGTTATACGAGTTACAAAAAGAGTCGACTGTTTTGACAGCGGCTCTTTTTTTACATAAAATTCAATAATTTGTTTAATTTATCTATTTAACGTGCTATTTTTCATGTTATTTTATATGAAAGTTCGCCAAGTTATTGCACAATCATTTCAACAGCGGTAAAGTTTAGGGAGAGCGAATATTCAATTTTGCCTCTTGCGTAATGATCGCTGACCTTTCGCTTTCACGCAAAATAAAGTGCGTCAGGATTTTGAATTGTGCATACACAAAAACTCCTTTTGAAATCCGTGACAATCGCCGGAGGCATGAACTTTTATCAGTTAGTGTTTAGACACACGCTGAATAAAAGAGTAAACTAGTATTCATATTCAACTAACCATCTATTTAGGTAGAAAAATTTCTGCTGAATAAAGTTAAAGGAGAATGGTATGCCAAAGGCTATAGGTATTGATGCAGGTGGCACATTGACAAAAGTTGCTTATTTAGACGAGCACAATGAGCTTATTTTAACAACTTTTCCGTCCAATGATTTGCAGTCTGTAATGGAGTGGATTCGAAATAATCCAGATATTGAGGATATTGGTGTTACGGGGGGACGTACAGAACAATTACTTGATGTCATCAAAACAATGAAATCGATTCATTATATAGTAGAGTTTGAAGCTACATTGAAGGGAGTTCGTTTTTTACTAAATAAAGAAGGATACTTTTTCGAGCGTAGTATGATTACCAATATCGGTACGGGAACGTCAATCCATTATATGGAGGGGAACACCCATATACGTGTAGGAGGGACAGGCGTTGGCGGCGGAACCTTGATTGGATTGTCAGCGCTTACAACAGGAATTACAGATTACAATGAAATCCGAGAGATGGCTACAAAGGGTAATCGCGAAGGGGTAGACTTGCTTGTCAAAGATATTTATCAAGGTATGGATACACCTATTGACGGGCATTTAACGGCAAGTAATTTTGGTAAAGTCAGTATTACCGAAGAATTGAAACAACCAGCAGAGGATATTATTGCCACTGTTCAAGGTCTCGTTGGTGAGGTTATTACGACGCTTAGTATACAATATGCCGAGGAAAAAAATGCCCAACATATTGTATATATTGGTTCTACCCTAAGTTATAATGAACATCTTGCACAAGTCATTGCTAATTATACACGCACGAAAAAGCATACACCTGTTTTTATCAATGACCACGGTTTTTCTGGTGCAGTCGGTGCCTTACTTAACATAACTGAATATACAATTGTCTAAAGGACAAATAAAAATGTACATCACTAACGTTTTTAGTGATGTACATTTTTTTTACGAATTGCTATCGTTGGTTTTTAAGTGCAATTACTTTCGCTCTTGAATTAACACCGAGCTTACTATAAATAGTAGATAAATAAACGCGAACTGTACCATTAGATAGATGCAGCTGTTTGGCTATTTCTTGATTGCTCAGCCCTTTTGTTAATAAATCGAAGAGTTCTTGTTCGCGCGGGGTAAGTAAATCATTCGGTTCCTTACTCACTGTACAATTTTTTTGTAAATAGTCAAAATAACTTTTAGGGACAGGATTCCATTTAGATGGTAGGGACTCTAATTGGAAATACTGGTTGAGAAGGGGCAGTATTTCTTTTTCGTCTAATAGAGTACGGACGTAGTAAAACTTTGCTGCCAATTGTAGCGCCTCGTGTAAAGTATCTAAAGCAATATCATGGTTGTCTAAACGAAGTTGACAAACCGCTTCAAGAACGGTTGCTTCAATAATTGTCCCAACTTGCTCGTCTTGTTGTGCTTTTGTTTTAACTTGTACGACGATAGATAATGCATCATTTGGTTGTTTCTTTACTAATAATAACCTAGCATACACTAGCATCCAAAACGGCTGTTTCGTTTTTGTAGCCTGTAGGATAGACTCTGCACGCTCGCCATCACCCTCCACAATGTAACAAAAAGCAATCATAATTTGGATAGTATTTCGCCAATGTTTTTCAACAACATCTTCTAACAGTTGTGTCAGCATAGCGCGCGCAGTATTGGTTTGCTGTTGATGCGTGTAAATGTTAGCCTTTAGCAAATACATAGGAACAAATAAATTAGGATCTGGCTGTTGTTGAGTTAATTGGATTGCAATATCAAGCTCCTTTTGCGCATCTTCTAGTAAATTTCTCTCATAGTACACCTCAGCAGCAATACCAGATATATAGGCGGTCACATATAATGTTTTAAAATTTGTATCCCGAAATAGCTGTGTAATTTTTGGAACTTCATCCATTGCAGGTAATTTGCCTTTTGAAGCTAAATTTGTGCGCGAAAGTTTATATTCAAAATTGTTGTAGGGCATTCGTACTTTATCCCAACGACACGGAGCTTGTTGTGTAGTAAGCTGCCTTTCTAATAATTCTTTCACCGTTTGTAATTTTCCACCCGAGGCAACTAAGGCATATGCTTTGGTTCGTTCGTAAATATTCGCGATAGCTATATTTTCTTTTTGTTCCATCCATTGTTCAGTGAGTTGACGCTGTTCAAGCTCTTCCATTATAGAGGTAGCGGTTGTCATCTCTAATATTGAAATTGCCCGTTCATAGCCCACAATAAGCATTTCATAGGGAACTGTTTGTTGATTGTCTCTTAGCTGTTGTAACCAGCGCATAAAAGTTGCTGTTTGACCTGATAAAAAAAGTTGAACAAGATGATGAGAAATCCATTGTTGGGCTTGCTCATACAATTGATGTTTTAATGCTAATTCAATCGCTGAAGTGTAATCACCTTTTGCATAAATTAATTGAACCGTTTTTTCGACAAGGGACTTTATTTCTTGTGCGGTATATTGTTTCATCAGTTCTTCTTGTAATGCTTCAGCAAATAAATGGTGATAGCGGAACACAAGTTTTGATGATTGAAGACAAACTGTGAACAGACCATTTTCTTCTAAATAAGCTAATAGTTCTGCACTATTCGTCCCTTCTATTAATTGGTCACATATAGCAGGCTCTAATTCATGTAAAAAAGAGGTTCTCAACAGAAAATTTTGTATTGTTTTTGGGAGTTTATGAATAATGCCTTGCCACAAAAAATTAGAAATAAATGGTTGTACTTCATTAAAATTAGTTAGACTCGTTAATAGTAATCCTGCGATCCATCCTTCTGTTTTATTTTGTATTGTTTGTAATTGTTGTTCGTTTAATGAGATTGAATTTTTTAACGAAAAAAACTGCTTTGTTTCTTGGTTAGTAAAGCGTAAATGTTCGGTATTGCATTCAAGGACCCATTGTTTTACTCGCCATATCGCAATCGGTAATGCAAGAGCTGTTCGAGTAGTCAAATATATATGAACATGCGAGGGGAGTTGTTCGATTAGTTTAATCATCGTACGGTGGATTGTTTCGTTTTCTATTAAATGGTAATCGTCCATAACAAGATGCAAGCATTTTTCAACCATATTTAGTTCGTGGATAAACGACTCTATCAGAAAATCGAAAGTGGAAACATCTTGCCCTTGTAATAGTGATGCGAGCACTTGATCGACATCTGTTTCACAGGCTTTCGCGACTGCCTGAAAGACAAAAGTCCAATATCTACTAGGATCATTATCTGCTTGGTCTATTGCGACCCAAGCAATGGGGTGTTGTGAATGGTTAAGCCATTGACTTAACAGTGTTGTTTTGCCGTAGCCTGCTGGCGCGCGAAGGATAGTAACCCTTTTTTGTTCATTTTCACGAAAGAAATCATATAATCTAGGTCTTTCTATTGTTTCGGTCGTACTATAAGGCACATTTAATTTAGCGGATGATAGAGAACTTGACATGGTATGTCTCCTTTTATGATTTAAGTTATGACGTACAGTGAAAGTATTATGTAGTATATCTTCTTAATAATATATGAAGTTTGCTAGATTGTTTATTACTATTTGTCAAGATGGCAAGTCTTGCAGTAGTTGGAATTTTTCCATTGAAGTTTTCACCATAGCATAAAACCTTCACGCGTGCGCACATTACAAGTAGGAGGTGAATATCTGTGGGAAATAGAAATAACAAAAATAATAATAAAACAATGAATAAAAGAACACATAATCCTTTTGGAACGTATAAAAGTAAAGACCTTGATGATAGTAATAGTAACAACAACAACCCAAATGATAATTTAAACGAAGAATTCAGTGCGGAATTTGATGCCAAAGCGAAAAATAAAAACAATAAAACGAACCATGATAAAAATCAACAATCCAATAAAAAGAGCTAAATAGGGGGCGTTAGCAATGGCAAAGAAAAGTAAAACAAGCTTCAAAAAGAAAAAGAAAGAAGATACACATAAAAGAAATGATCGGGAAGAATATTCAGCCGAATTTAATCAAGTTATTCATAATAATCCCCAACAACCAAGCAAAAAAAGTCGTTAAGTCAATTTATGTGGAATGCTCCAAGTTACCATTTGGAGCATTTTTAGTTTCAGCAGGGCTAAACAAATACATACATTTTAACAAGACGATTTTCTTTATTTTTGCTTAAGGCATAATGATTCTAAGGATGTTGCACATTCTATAAAAAAAGAAAGGGGCTTACAACATGCGAAAAATACTTGCGGCACTCGGAATTATGATGACAGTTTTGGCGCTTCCACAACAAATGCCAGATGCCCATGCCCAACAACAAACACCTGCTTATGCAAAATGGGGAAAGCTTGCGATTGAAAAAACACAGTCATCCTATCCTAATTCAAAAATTATTGACTATTTGCATGAAGGCAGTGAAATAAAAGAAGAGGCAACGATTGAAAAATTTAAACTGTGGTTACAAGAGGGTGACAAAGAATTTGGTGTTTATGTAACAATAAAATATACGACCAAAACACAACAAGTAGTTGATATCGAGCTTCAGGAAACGTCGAAATAGAGGATACCATTTTTGGTATCCTCTTCTTCCTTATGCTTCTATTTTTTTGATAAACTCACGCATTAATCCAGGTAAATCTGGCCATGCATGACCACTGACAAGGTTCCCATCGGAGTGCAGATTTGCGTCGATATACGTACCGCCTGCGACTTGGACTTCCGGTTTGCAGGCGATATAAGCTGTTAGTTCGCGACCTTTTAGGACTTCTGGTATTGTCGCGAAAATTTGTGCTGCATGGCAAACCGCTGCGATTGGTTTGTTTGCTTCAAAGAAATGGCTTACAAGCGCCGGTACATGCTCATTTAAGCGGATGTATTCAGGGGCACGGCCACCAGGAATAATTAAACCATCGAATTTTGCTGGATCGATATCCGCAAAGGCTGCATTTGCTTCTATGCCATATGCTGGACGCTCTATATACGTATCGACACCATCTACAAAATCATGACAAACCGTTTGCATCTTTTTTACCGACGGAGCGGCAATTGTAACATGATAGCCTGCCTCTAAACAGCGGTAATATGGATAGTAAATCTCTAAAGCTTCTACCGCATCACCTGCGATAATTAGTATGTTTTTCCCCATGTTTCCATCTCCCTTTTTTAGTCTAGTAGCTTTATTCGACATTTACTATAAATTTCCTGCTTTTTGGGATAAAACAAGCCATATCGCCACTAAACTAAAAGAAATCGCCACTAAACTCTTGAGAATCGCCACAAACCATAAGAAAAACGCCATTAAATGCATGCGCAACGTCAATAAAAATATCTTACTTTACAACATAAAAAATGAGGCGTATAGTATTTATTTAGCTAGGTAAATAAATAAGGGGGAGATACAATGAATCCGATTTTCCATGCATTATTTCAAAAAAGTCGTTATTTAACGAATTGTTTAAATGAGGTTTTAAAACAACATCAGTTGTATAGTTCGCAATGGACCATTTTATATTGTTTACATAAGCACGGTTCAATGACTTTGACACAAATTTGGAAGTATTTAAATGTCGAAGCGCCAAGTATAACAAGAGCTATAGCACGGCTTGAAGATTTAGGCTGGGTGGAAAGAGTTGAAGGAGAAGATAAGCGCGAAAAAATTGTGACGTTGTCAGCCATGGCGGAAGAACGTTTACCGATCATTACAAAAACGATATTAGCATTTGAAGCCGAAATGGTTGGTTCCCTGACTGAAGAAGAACAGTTACAATTTATAAATCTATTGCAAAAAATGAAAGGTTGATTGATATGCAACAAGAGGAAAACACACAAATATGGACGAAACGGTTCATTAGTTTATTTTTAACAAATATAGCAGTATTTTTTGTTTTTTATGGTCTAGTTACAACTTTACCTTTATATGCGATTGGTGAACTGCACCAAACTGATAAAGAAGCGGGATTATTACTATCGGGGTTCTTGTTATCTGCCATTATAGTACGCCCGTTTTCTGGTAAGTTATTAGACGTGTTCGGTAAGAAAAAGCTATTAGTGATCGCAATTGCAGGCTATTTTTTTTGTACGATTTTATATTTATTTATTCACCCATTTGGTCTTTTATTAACTTTGCGATTTGTGCAAGGGATTTTCTTTAGCATTATTACGACAGCAGCCGGTTCTTTAGCGGCTGATATTGTGCCAGCAAGCCGTAAAGGAGCAGGGCTAGGCTATTTTACAATGTCCACAAATTTAGCCGTAGTCATTGGTCCTTTTATCGGTTTACTACTAATTCAATATAGTAGTTTTAATGTTTTGTTTATCGTTATGAGTATCTGTATTTTAGTAGGGGGTATACTAGCTGTAACAGTTGATACAGAGGATTTATCGAAGCCTGAACATACGGGGAAATTGACATTTAAGTTTGATGATTTATTTGAACGGAAAGCATTGCCAGTAGCTGCCATTGCAAGTATGGTCGCGTTTTCTTATGCAAGTGTTTTATCATTTTTGTCAGTATACGCACAGCAAAAAGATTTAATGGCTGTGGCAAGTCTTTTTTATGCTGTGTTTGCAGCCGCTATGTTAATTACACGACCTTATACTGGCAAGCTTTATGATACGAAAGGACCGCAGTTTGTTATTATCCCCGGTATTATTTCTTTCGCAATTGGACTAATCCTCCTTGCTAATGTTTCAGGAGCAGCACTCTTTTTAATTTCGGCCGTTTTTATTGGCTTTGGTTACGGTGCTGTAACGACAAGCTTGCAAGCACTAGCAGTTCAATCAACCGCCCATACTCGTAGTGGCTATGCAACAGCAACATATTTTACAATGTTCGATCTTGGTATTGCCCTTGGATCCTATATTTTAGGTATGGTCGCGGTGCAAGTAGGGTACGCTTCTGTCTATTTGACAGGTGCAGCTGTACTTGGTGTTGTCTTTATTATCTATTTGCTTCGCTTAGCAAAATTAAAAGCCAAGAAAGTAGCACACACATAACATTTTTGAGATTGCTGATAAATCTAGAAGTCGCCCATTACGATTGTAAAGGGCGATTTTATTTTGGCATCAGCCTCCTGCTGAATACTATGAAAAAGAAAAACAGTTAGGGCATGCCTAACTGTTTTATAAATCATGATAAGCGTCCATAACCTACAAAATGTTTCTTCCAGTAGGAGCTGTGAATGTTGGCAATGCTAACACCGCCATCACTAGCATTAATCATTTGGTTATTACCAATATAAATACCTGCATGTGAAATGCCTGCTTTATAAGTATTGGCGAAAAATACTAAATCCCCAACTTGTGGTGATGTTATTTTTTTTGCAGCATAATAAAACCCTGCTGCTGATTTGCGGCTTGTCGAAATACCAGCATTATTATAAACATAAGTAATGTAGCCCGAGCAATCAAATCCTGTGCTCGGTTTGCTACCACCAAATGTATACTTTACACCTAATTGCTGTTTGGCAACTTGAACAAGGCTTTTCGGTGCGCTCGGGGTTGCTGGAGCTTTTGCAGGCGTGCTATTCAGCGTTAATTTTTGTCCAACACGAATATTTGAAGAAGTTAAGTTATTCCATCTCATCAATGTTTGATAAGAAATGCCGTTTTGACTGGCAATTTTCCATAGGGAATCCCCAGATTTCACTGTATATGTTGCAGCAGATGCTGTGTCAATTGTTGAAAAAAGTACAGAAGAGCCTAACGCTAATACTGCTAATTTCATCCCCCACTTATTTCGTTTATTCTTTTTCATGATATGTATCCTCCTAAAAACATTAAAACGTATTACTTGGTACAATAATGATATTAACATGCCAATATTACAGTTCTATGTCAACAAAATAACATTAAGGATACAATTCATATAATAATGGAGGAACGCTAATTAAGCTTATGACTTAAGCAATAGAAAAAACTAGCCCTGCGCATACAGGGCTAGTTCATTGTTACTTTGTATTTAATTGTAGTGCGGGACCGAAAAATTCGTAATGGATTTGACTGTCTGCGATATTGCATTCGTGTAAAGCATTTACTGCTGCTTCCATAAAAGGAGTTGGGCCGCAAATGTATACTTGTGTATCTTGTGTTAACAGAGGTCGAAGCACGTTCGCATTAATGTACTCCTTATTATCAGAATACAACACTTTATGATGGGCATTGCTGTCTTTTTTGAATACGCGGAACAGCTTGCTTAAACCAGTAGGACCATTTAAAGCATTCATTTTATTTTGAATATCTTCATGGAAAGCAAGGACATGTTCATTCCGTGCACATTGGAGGAACGTAACATTTTCTTTATTTTCAATCGTTTGTAACATCGCATTTAACGGTGTTACACCAATGCCACCACTAATGAATAGTACGGGAGCACTTGTTGGCTCATATGTGAATACACCGGCTGGTGCACTAACATCAATAGTTGTTCCAAGTGCAGCATCATGTAAGAAGTTGGACACTTTCCCTTTTGGATTGTGTGCACTTTCTCGTTTCACAGAAATTCGGAATTCTTGCCCATTACTTGCTTGGGATAATGTATATTGACGATTTAATAAATAATCTTCACCTGGAATTGTTACACGAATAGAAACATATTGGCCCGGTTTGTACGCAGGGACTTTTGAGTCGTCTATTGGTTGCAGGTAAAAGGATGTAACATCATCGCTTTCTTTGACAGTGCGCGTAAGTTTGAATTGTTTAAATGCGCGCCAACCATTATTTTGTTCTGCCGCTTTATATAAATCTTCTTCCACTGAAATAAAGATATCTGCAATCACGCCATACGCTTTGCCCCAAGCTTCGATGATTTCATCAGTTGCTGCATCACCTAAAACTTCTTTAATAGCTGCAAGCAAGTATTGACCTACAATTGGATAATGCTCAGGTAAAACGCCAAGACTGACATGTTTATGTGCAATTTGTACGACAACAGGTACGATCGGTTCTAAGTTATCGATATGTTGTGCAGCAGCATACACTGTATTTGCTAAAGCGCCCTGTTGGCGACCTTTTGTTTGATTAGTATGGTTGAAAATATTTAATAATGATGGATTATCTTTAAATAAATTGTGATAGAAAGTTTTTGTGATGGCAACGCCGTGTACCTCCAACACCGGTACTGTAGATTTAATCACGTTAATTGTATGTTGATCTAACATGTTGAACACGTCCTTTCGTGCTTTACTATATGCTTAAACAATCTTTAAAGCAATATATAAAATACATCTTTAACAAAATGGACACAAACATGTATCTATAATACTTCTTTTGTTTAAAAGTTCTTCGCGCTGTTTGGCATTAAGATAAATATAGTAGAATTGCGATAAAAGGAGACGTTTATAGAGATTGTTTGCTAAAAAACTATTCGTAAATGTGAACGATTACTTTGAAATGAAACGAAATAATTCTTCAGTCGTAAATATAGTTAGAAAAAGCATACATTTTTTAACCATGAATAATATGGCATCTATTGAACTTTTACATAGATCAAATAAGGAGGTTTTCGCGTGAATCAGTATCCGACAATAACGGAATGTCCAAAATGTGGTGGACTAGAATTAGGGAAGGGAAAACATAGTGGATATGCATTAATGCACCCAGTGAACAAGATGAGCTTTGGCTCAGAAGTTGAATATATTCTTTGTACAGACTGCGGTTTTATTATCGAAAGCTATGTCAAAAAGCCCGAGAAATTTAAAGGGACGCTTTAAAATACAACTTTTTTTACATATATATATAAATGGTATTTTGGTTTCCTATTCAGTATCCGATATATAAACAATGCATAATGGTTTTTTTATATATTTGTAAAGTAACATAAGAGGGAAAGCGATTTAACAAATAAAAATCCATTTCATGACTATGGCTAAGATACTTGAAAAAAGTGTATAGTGTATAGTAGATAAAAAGGATTGTAAAAATATTATTAAATAGAGGTTACTTTATGAATAATTATTTATCGTTAAAAGACCATGTTTATAATTATATCGTAGATCAAATCAACAACGGGAATTTGATTGCTGGAAAAAAGGTCAATGAAAGTGCGATTAGTGAAAGCTTAAATGTTAGCAGGACACCAGTTAGAGAGGCATTAATACAATTGTCTTCTGAAGGGTTATTAGAAAATGTGCCAAGAAAAGGGTTTGTAATTAAAAATCTAACAACAGAAGAAGCGAAAGAAACGTATTTTATTATTGGGGCATTAGATGGTTTAGCTGCTTCATTAGCAGCCCCTTTTTTAACCGAGAAACATATGAATGAAATGGAGTTTTATATTCAAAGTATTGATTTAGCCATTAATACTGGCAATTTCTCGATGTATCATAAAATGCAGGAAGCTTTTCACGGCGTCTATCTTTCTGTCTGCCCAAATAAAAGTCTTGTAAATCTTCTTTTACAATTACAAAAAAAGTTTTTGAAAAACTTCGCTCATTCTGGTGAGGCAGAACTGACAAAGAAAAGATTGTCTCAAACTAATAATGAACACCGGAAAATGATGGAATTATTTGAAAAAGGTGAGCTGGCTGAACTAGAGCGATATATGAAAGAAGTACATTGGAATATTGATAAAGCAGAGCTTATCCCACTTTAGGATGAAAAATGCTCGCTTATACACCAAAAATAATTCTGTCTTTAAAAAGACAGAATTATTTTTTTGTTGAAAAAATTAAAATATAAAATATAATATACAATATACATTATACAAATTTGTATAAATAGAAAGCGTCACGTATTGAAAAAATCAGGCAATTTTAGGAGGGAATTACACAGTGAAAAGTTTAAATTTCGATTTAGCAAAACAATTGCGACACGAATTGCATCAACATCCGGAACTTTCGAACGAGGAAGTTTGGACAAAGCAACATTTAGTTAATTTTTTGAAAACGTATACAAATCTAGAAATTGTAGATAAAGGAAAGTGGTTTTATGCCATTTACTATGCCAAATCAGCTACGCAAAATATCGCGTTCCGTGCAGATTTTGATGCCCTTCCGATGGATGAAGTAATTGATCTTCCTTGGGCTTCTCAATTTCCAGGTAAAGCACATAAATGTGGACATGATGGTCATGCAGCGACTTTAGCGGGTTTTGCACTGGAGGTCGATCAAATGGGCGCCGATAAAAATATCTTTTTCCTCTTTCAGCCTGCGGAAGAAACGGGCGATGGAGCCATTCAATGTGTAGATTTTATTAAAGAACATAGTATCGACGAAATTTTCGCCTACCATAATATGAGTGGGCTCGCTTATAAAACCGTCGGAATTATTGATGGTACAGCATTATGTACTTCTAAGGGGATGACCATCCATATGGAAGGTTCACCTACCCATGCCAGTCAGCCGGAAAAGGGCATTAATCCAGCATTTGCGATTGCGAACATTGTCCAAGCAATTCCTGATTTTACAGCTCCAGAACGCCATAATGGGCTTGTCCTTTGTACAGTTGTACATATTGATGTTGGAGAAAATGCTTTTGGTATCGCAGCTTCGAAAGGGGATTTACGTTTAACGATACGTGCCCTATAGGGGCTGAAAATGTGGTGGATAATGGATACCTCGGAGGCTCGGAAGACTTTTCTTACATTTCACAGGAAGTACCTTCTGCATTTGTTGTGTTAGGAACTGGCAAAGAAGGCGAGGCTCCAGTGCACAACCCGTGTATGCGCCAAAATGAAGAGATTTTTAAATATGGCGCTGCTTTACATGCAAATGTGGCAATAGAATGGCTAAAACAACAGCATAAATAATTTCTTGAAAAAACAGTTCAGCTAAGTTGAGTAGTTGAACTGTTTTTTTGTTGGAACAAGTTACGCTTCTGTTATATTCAAACGTTCATAATAGAGAAATTTTTATTGAATAATATTCTAATAATTCAATCAGGATATTGACAATAATGCGCCAGTTTGATATTCTTTAACACATTAGTAGTTTAGTAAGAGAAAGCGAAGTTTTGCTATTAAACAAATTACAATGTTAGGGGATATTAGATTATGAAGCGTATTTTTACACTACTTTTTATGCTTACAGCTATATTTGCTTTAGCAGCTTGTGGTACTTCTGGAGATAAATCGAGTACGACGGATAGCTCGAAGGAGACAACGAAAACAACAGACAAAGATACTATTATTATTGGAATCGATGACAAGTTTGCACCAATGGGATTCCGTGATGATAAAAACGAAATCGTTGGCTTTGATATTGACTTAGCACGTGCTGCTGCCGAACATATGGGAATGGAAGCTCAATTCCAACCAATCGATTGGAAAACGAAAGAAGCTGAATTGATTAGCGGTCGTATCGATGTAATTTGGAATGGTTACACAATTACAGATGAGCGTAAAGAAAAGGTTTTATTCTCAAAACCATACCTAGAAAACTCACAAGCTGTAATGGTATTAAATAAATCGTCTATTAAAAAATTAAGTGATTTAGCAGGAAAAGAAATCGGTATTCAATCACAATCATCTGCTGCTGAAGCACTGAATTCAAATCCAATTCACAAAGAAGTGAAAAACGTAACAGAATTTGCAGACAATGTATTAGCTTTAACAGATTTAAAAACGGGGCGTGTAGATGCAGTCATTATTGATGCTGTTGTAGCAGAATATTACATGACGCAAGAGCCTGACACATTCAAATTATTAGATGAATCATTAGCACCAGAACAATACGGAATTGGTGTCAAACCAGGTAACGAAGCATTATTAGAAAAATTGCAAGCCGCTTTAGATAAAATGAATGAAGATGGCACAGCCGCAGAAATTTCAACAAAATGGTTTGGTGAAAACAAGGTTTTAAAATAATGTAAAGAAATCGTGTATTTTACGCGCACATTTTAATTGAATGTTATCAGTCGATAAGAGTTTCCTCGTGAAACTCTTATCTTTTTGGAGGGAAAATGATTATGGCGGACTACTGGCAAACAATGATTTTGCCGATGCTTGAAGGCGCAAAAATGACGGTGTTGCTGTTCATTATTGCCATTTTGGTATCGATTCCACTAGGTTTTTTGCTTACATTAGCTGTGAAAAGCCGTATTAAACCACTGTCTTGGCTAGCCAATACGTATATTTATGTCATGCGCGGTACACCGCTATTACTACAATTGTTATTAATTTGCTTCGGTTTACCGATGGTGCCGGTAATCGGTGAATATCTCGTACTTGACCGCTTTGTTGCCGCATGTCTTGGCTTTATTTTAAATTATGCTGCCTACTTTGCAGAAATATTCCGTGGTGGCTTATTAGCAATTGATAAAGGCCAGTACGAAGCTGCGCAAGTGTTAGGCCTGTCAAAATGGCAAACAACAACACGCATTATATTGCCACAAATGTTCCGTGTAGCGTTGCCTGCTTTATCGAATGAATCCGTTACATTAATTAAAGACACAGCACTTCTTTATGCGGTAGCTGTACCTGAACTGCTGCATTTTGCACAAACAGCTGTCAACCGTGACTTTACCATTGTGCCGTTCTTTATTGCGGGCGCTATTTATTTAGTTATGACGCTTGTCTTAACGGTATTCTTTAAGTGGCTAGAAAAACGTTTTAAATTTGAATAGAGGTGGACACAGATGGCATTGCTTGAAGTATCGAATTTGAAGAAATCCTTTGGCAATTTAGAGGTGCTAAAGACCATCACATTGAACATAGAGAAAAATGATGTCGTGGCTGTTATCGGTCCTTCTGGATCGGGTAAAAGTACAATGCTTCGAAGCTTAATCCATTTAGAAGAAATTAATGGCGGCAGCATTTGTGTAGATGGTGATTATTTAGTACAAAACGGAACATATGCCAAGCAACAAGACATTAAAAAAATTACGGCAAAAATGGGCATGGTATTTCAACATTTTAATCTATTCCCTCATTTAACAGTACAACAAAACCTTGAAATTGCACCAGGCTTACTAAAAACGGAGTCATCGGATGCTATTAAAAAACGTTGTCAAGACTTACTACAAAAAATTGGTCTTGCTGATAAGGCACAGGCCTACCCAGCAAATTTGTCTGGTGGACAAAAACAGCGTGTGGCCATTGCACGAGCGCTTATGATGAATCCACAAATTTTATTATTTGATGAGCCCACTTCTGCCCTTGATCCAGAACTGACAGGTGAAGTATTAAAAGTCATGAAAGATTTAGCGGAAGACCAGATGACAATGATTGTTGTGACACATGAAATGGGGTTTGCACGAGAGGTCGCAAACAAAGTAGTTTTTATGGACGGCGGCGATGTTATCGAGGCCAACCATCCAGAAGCGTTCTTTACGAATCCACAACACGAACGGACAAAAGCATTTTTACAAAGGAATTTAAAATAATCTAGAAGCTGTCTCATTTGAGATGGCTTTTTTTGTTGATAGAGTCATAAGGGACTCGCCAGTAAAATTTCAGGTAACGCCAAAAAACCTCGGGTAACGCCACGATAACCACAGAAAACGCCATTACAAAAATTTGCAAGAAAATCGACATAAAATTTATTGACACTCTTTGTAGTGAAAATTTAGAATAATCTTAAAAAATATTCTCTTGAAAAACTTCAATTGTCTTGTAGAGAACTAAAAGGATTTATAGACATAAATCTATTTTAATTTTCCAACATGACCATCACTTAACTACGAAAACCCTACAGAATAACTCTCTTGACAATGAGAGAACCCATCCATGTTGGAAATTTTTAAACAACTACATAAGAAGGTGGCGAACACTATCAATAAAAAATTTAGTGTATTGTTGTCATTGATTATTTGCATTCTTTGTTATTTTACCTTCGGACAATTGGCAATAAAAAATGACAGCCATTTGATTACAGTAGCTATTTTGGACAGTGGTATAAATAAAGATTTGGATGTCTTTCAAGGTGTCGCATTTGAAGAAGTCAATTTAACGCACCCTGGGGAAAAAGTTAAGGATGATTTTAATCATGGTACGCCAGTCGCGGGAATTATTGTAGGAGAAGCAAAAGCTAAATTAAAAATATACGATATTAAACTTTTAGATGCACAAGGCAATGGCTCAATTGATCATTTAGTAGAAGCTATTACATGGTGCATAGATAAACAGGTAGATTTCATTAATATTAGTTTTGGCTTTCAAATGCCCAATGCTGAACTAGAATCTATTATTGAAAAAGCAGTAGAACAAGGAATTACTATTGTCGCCGCAGCTGGTAATACATATGGTTTAGCAACTGACTATCCAGCAAAATTGGATGGTGTATTGTCAATAGGTTCTATTAATGAAAAAAATAAACGATCCTCTTTTTCAGCTATTGGAAAAATTGATTATGTTTTTAACGGGGAGAATGTACAAAGTATTCATCATAATGGGCAAGCATCTGTCTTTACGGGAACCTCTTTTGCAGCTGCCTATGCAACACATCTATTTATTCAGTTGAAAGAAATATATAAGGAGGTTGAGCCAAAAGAAAATTTTAACGCTATTTTACAACAATATACTGTGACAAAAGATTTTTGGAATGCAGCTGAATATGGAAAAGGTACGATATTTATACAATAATAAAGGGGAAATGAAACGATGAAATGGAAAAAACAATTTATATCTATTATTATTGCAGCGTTGCTATTTGCAAATATTGCACCCAATTTGATTTCTGCACAGGAATATGATGTAGTATCTGATGAGCCTATTGTGATGATTTCCATAGATGAAATACAGGATGTGCATACAGAAGAATACAAACAAGAACTATACGATGAATTAAATAAAAATCTTATTTTTTCAGACGATAGTACGATAAATATTCGGAATATTGAAATATATGATAATGAATTACTTGTCCAAACAACTTTTGAGTCCGAGGATTTGAAAGCGGATTTAGACATCAAGTTTGATAGTGAAAGCGAAGAAATAGTAATCGATAGTGTCATCGAAGAAAACGGCACTGTAGAGCAAAACCATTATCGTGTGACGATGCAACAATTGGAAGATGACAATTTTAGTACAATCTTTACGAATTTAGAAACGGATGAAACCTTTGAAAGCAATCCTGTAAGGTTGCAGGCACACGTAATACCACCATTGGTATACTTAATCGGTGGTGCGGTCGTTAGATATACAGTACAAAAATTTGGTTTTAAACAGGTTCTGAAAATTGGCAAACGTACATTTTACAGTAAGTCAAAAGATGCAGCCAAAAAAGCCGTTGCCACCTTTGCAGATGTAACGATTGATGTAGGTGGTGGTAAAAAGGTTTATTTTACGAAAGCTAAAATGAGACATATTTTAGAAAATCATCATCCAAATTATTGGACTGGAAATAAAGGGAAAACGTTTTTTGATCCAGATTTATCGGTTCATGATATTAAAAATATTGTCACTACAGTAATTAATAATAATAAATTTGCGATATCTAAAAGATTAAATGATATTCAAGGTATAAATGTGCGAGCAAAAGTAAACGGAATTGAATATGAAGTTAGGCTTAATAAGTATGGTCATGTAAATTCAGCTTTTCCAGTTGGAAAATGATGAGAAAGTGTGGTGCTTTGTATGAGTAAACTAAAGATCGAGACATTTATAGGGGAAGAAGATATAACTGCTCCTGTTTATAAAATTGAAAGTTTTCCTATTACCTCTCCATTAGCAGTAGAAAAGGCGCAGAACATTTTAGAGGAAAACGAAGGAGATTACTTAAGTGGGTTTGTAAGCTTGATTTATAATGAGATGGTGATTTTTAGTGAAGAACAATTAACGGAAGATTTATTAGATACGTGGTGTGATTTAATCTATATTTTAAACCATAGATATGATGGAAGAAGTATTGATATTACTTTTTTAGATAATTACAAGGGCAATGCATTAGTTCAAGAAATTGGCCATTTTTATGAAATTCAACTAAATCATTTACAGCGTTTTCTCGTACCTATAGAGCTATTCCGGAATGAGGTAAAGAAGGAATTTCTTAATTTTGTGGAGTTTTGTAAAAATGAAAAACTACAGTTCGCCGAAGACAGTTTATATCGTGGAATTTTAGAAACGTATGATGAATTACTTTATGATGAAGATGAAAGAAGTTGAAAGGTAAAAATACAGACAAGGGACTGTTTATTTTCAATGAGCAGTCCCACAATATACAGTATTATTTAAAAAACTTGGAACTCATTTTCAAAAAAGTGTGGTGCTTTTTATGAATAAACTAAAAATCGAAACCTTTATAGGGGAAGAAGATATAACTGCTCCTGTTTATAAAATCGAAAGTTTTCCTATTACCAATCCATTAGCGGTGGAAATGGCACAGAAGATATTAGAAGAAAACGAGGGCGACTACTTATGTGGCTTTGTGAGTTTGATTTACAATGATGAAGTTATTTTTGGCGAAGAGCAAATGACGGAAAGTTTATTAGATACATGGAGTAGTTTAAGTAATATTTTAGAAAGTAGATATGATGGGAGCAAAGAGGAGATAATTTTTTTAGATAATTATCCCTATGTTTATACTACAATTTAAGAACTTGATCGTTTTATGAAATACAACTAGATTGTCACCAACGTTTTCTAGTTCCTATTGAACTTTTCAAAAATGAAGTGAAAAAGGAATTTATTAATTTTGTGGAATTTTGTAAAAATGAAAAACTACAGTTTTCCGAGGAGAGTTCTTATCGAGGACTTTTAGAAACATATGATGAATTAATTCAAAATGAAGAGGAAAAAACTTTGAGGGCTAAAAAAATATAGATGGGAGACTACTTGTTTTTAGCAAGTAGTTCCCACAATGTTTTTTGGATTACTCATATTACTCATAAGTGTGAGGTGTCGTATGAATAACCTTAAAATTGAAACCTTTATAGGGGAAGAAGATATAACTGCTCCTGTTTATAAAATTGAAAGTTGCCCCATTACCAATCCTTTAGCGGTAGAAAAGGCACAGAAGATTTTAGAAGAAAACGAAGGTGATTACCTATGTGGCTTTGTCAGCTTGATTTATAATGATGTGGTGATTTTAGGTGAAGAGCAATTAACTGAATGTTTATTAGATACTTGGAGTACTTTAAGTTATGTTTTAGAAAGCAGATATGATGGAAGGGGTCATCGGATTGTTTTTTTAGATAATGGTAAATATTTTGATACTGTAATTGAAAATACGGGACAGTATTATCGAATTCAACTTGATTCTTCCCAGGAATTCCTCTTGCCAAAAGAGGAATTCCTGAATGAACTGAAGAAGAAGTTTTTTGAATTTGTGGAGTTTTGCAAGAATGAAAAACTACAGTTTTCCGAAGAAAGTTCTTATCTTGGCCTTCTAGAAACGTATGTTGAATTACTTGAACAAGAGGAAAGATCAATTTAGAAGAAAAAAATATAAACAGGAGACTGCTTGAAATTTATCAAGCAGTCCCAAAAATTAAAGCATTTAACATAAGACTCATTTTCAAAAAGTGTGGTGCTTTGTATGAATAAACTAAAAATCGAAACATTTATAGGGGAAGAAGATATAACTGCTCCTGTTTATAAAATCGAAAGTTTCCCGATTACCAATCCTTTAGCGGTAGAAAAAGCACAGAAGATATTAGAAGAAAACGAAGGTGATTACCTATGTGGCTTTGTCAGCTTAATTTATAATGATGTGGTGATTTTTGGTGAAGACCAAATAACGGAGAGTTTATTAAGTACGTGGTGTGATTTAATATATATTTTTGATACTCACTATGATGGAAGAAGTCATCAGATTGATTTTTTAGACAATTATCCCTATTTCGATACTACAATTCAAGAAAATGGTCATTTTTATGAAATTCGATTGGATAAATACCAGCGATTTCTGGTTCCTATAGAGTTATTTAAAAGAGAGGTGAAGAAAGAGTTTTTAAAATTTGTGGAGTTTTGTAAAAATGAAAAATTACAGTTTGCCGAAGACAGTTTATATCGAGCACTATTAGAAACATATGATGAATTACTTTTTTGAGCTGCCCCTACAAAAAGATTTTTTAGTAGCATTACTTATAACAGAAGACTCATCATGGAAGCGGGGTGCTTTTATGAATGCGCTAAAAAAAATACATTCATTGGTCGACAATATGATAGCAATTTTCCAGAAGTAATAACTGATGCTGTTCCTATGGCTTTGTCAGCTTAATTTATAATGATGTGGTGATTTTTGGTGAAGAGCAAATAACGGAATGTTTGTTAGATACGTGGAGTACTTTTATTTATCTTTTAGAAAGTAGATATGATGGAAGCAATCATCATATAATTTTTTTGGATAATTATCCATATATCGATACTACAATTCAAGAAAATGGGCAATATTATGAAATTCAACTTGATCGTTATCAGTCTTTTCTTGTGCCGATTGAACCTTTTAAAGAAGAGCTGAAAAAAAGAATTTTTTAAATTTGTAGAGTTTTGTAACAATGAAAACTTTGGTTTTCTGAAGAAAGTTCTTATCGAGGGCTTTTAGAAACATACAATGAACTAAAATTAAGCGAATAGGGGATTGCTTGTGTTTAGCGAGCAATCCCCACTATATTATTATTAATTTTTTTCTTTTTGAATAGCGTTGCGTGCTAGTGCATCTGCCGCTTTATTTTGCCCATCTGGAATCCATTTGATGAAAAATAAATCAAAATTATTTGCAAGTGTTAATGCTTGTTCAAGAAAAGGTTTAAATTCTTCGTTTTTGACATATTCTTTTTCTATAGATGTAACGACCACTTTTGAATCGGAACGGACGGAGACAATGCTTGTACCTAGTTTTTGTGCTTCTTCTAAGCCCCGTACTAATGCGGTGAATTCGGCGATATGATTATTAGTATGACCGATGTACTCACTAATTTGTACGTGATGGCCTTCTCCTTTAATAAAAATGCCAATGCCGCTAGGGCCAGGATTACCTGCACTTGCCGCATCGATATAGACCTCTAACATGAAAATCCCTACTTTGCGATTAGACTTCCATTTTATTGTACAGCAATGGGGCTGTTTGACAACCTCCAAATGATTGAAACAATTTTTGTTAAATTAGGATGAACAAAATAGTTGCTTGAACACAATGTTGACTTCATAATAGAAAGACATGAAATTTGGACGTGAAAGGGGCGAATGTTCTTAATGGATAAAGTGACGGTTATGAAAGATATTGATGAACTACATGATATGTACTGTGCTGATTGCTTAGTCATTAAGCAACTGCGGAAAGAACGTGGGAAACAAGGGGCCCATCGTTTTTGTATTGAGGCGTGTACAGTAGGGGAGCGATTGCAGTTTTTAGGGGAAGAGCTAATGAAAGTGTATAGCAAATAAGGCGCTGATTGTGAGAACTCACATAAAAATATCCAATAAGAAATTTTTATGCATGAAATTAAGCATATGTAGTGCTTTTCTTGCATAAATAACTATATGTTCGGAAATAATAAAATTGGTTGGTTACCATAGAAAAAGCTACCTTGTTGTCTGTTATGCAGATAACGAACGTAGCTTTTTTCTATTTATTTATTGGAACGCGGGTAAAACAGTGTAAATCGTGGATAGAAGTCCACTAAACGCGGGTAAAACAGAAGAAATCGCGGATAGAAGGCAAATACCGCTTTAGCAAAACAAGTGTTAGATTGATTGTAACTCAATCTAACACTTGTTTTTGTTTTATTTTGTTGAAGCGTATTGACTTAAATCTTGGTAGTATTTTGTTAAAGAGGAAGGAGAAATATCGAAAGTCGCTGCAATTTCTTTGACTGTCATAGAAAGTGATTCAAATAGCTCTTTTTCCTGACCGTAGCGAATAGCACCTGCTGCGATGGCCGCTTCTTTACGTGCAGATGGTTGTCCTTCGATTAAGTAATCCTCTAATAGTTCAAGCATCGGTGCTGTTTCACGCTCATTTTGTTCAAGGAATTCCTTGACTTGCATAATAACACCGTTCTCGAAGTTTGTGAATTCTTCGCCCTTGTAGCCATTAGACATAAGTAGCTCCCAGAATGTTAGATGATCTTCTTTTAAGAATGTTTGAACCTTCTTATTCGAAGCCTCGAAGTTTTCTTTTAACTTCACAAATACCTGTTCATGGTCTTGTGGGAAGAATATAAGCGTTGATACCGCTAAATAATGCGCTTCCTGCTTTGTGCCATCTGGCAAGATAAACGCAAAGACATGCATTCCCTCAGGAATTGGCTTATCATTTTCGCGACGGATGTAAATTTCTTCATTTGAAAGAACATGACTAGCTTTAAAATATTTTTCCTCTACAACAGTTACCGTACCAATAAAGAGTGTAGGTTGAGACCAGCCTTCAAGCACTTTTAAAGTTGAAGGTCTTACCGTCTTTTTCTTCGTTTTCTTTAAATAACCTTTCCAAATAGATGGCTCTTGATGGAAGAAGAAGTCGTCTAACGCAATCGCTTCAATAAGCTCACGTTGTAGTACGCTCTCTAATTTAGGCTGCCATGTGCCAACATGCTCGATATAAGCACGAACATCTTTGCGTTCTGGATATTCTAAATAAAATGTTTGTAGTACACGCTCTAGTTCTTCGATTGCTACAGCTTCAACTGTAACTTGCTGTTTACCTTCACAACATTTTTTGTATTTTTTGCCGCTACCGCATGGGCATGGATCATTACGTTTTACCATAATTAGAAACACTTCCTTTGAAAATTGTTAGTCGATTTTTGCTAAATAAATTGCGTACACTTAATAATAACGGTACTTTTGTATGAAGAAAAATGATTATCTATTTTGAAATATCAAAAAATTAGAGGGACGCCCTAATTCTATTATATGTATGTATTTTCTAGCTTAGAACTAAAAAAAGAAAACCATCTACGCACTTGTATCGAGCGTAGATGGTAATACTATTAGACTTCAATCTCTGCTGTTAGTCTTTCAAGCTCGTCAATTAAATGACCAATGTAAGCAATTGTTTCTCGCAGCGGTTGATCTGTCGTGACATCAACACCTGCCATTTGGGCAAGTTCTACAGGCGATTTAGTGCCACCTGCTTGCAGTACTTTTAACCATTCGTCTACAGCCTGACTACCTTCTTTTAAAATACGTTGCGATACTTGTGTAGAAATCGTTAAACCAGCACTATATGTGTATGGATACAAGCCCATATAGTAATGAGGCTGACGCATCCAAGTCAATT
The DNA here is from genome assembly GCF_038593855.1 of Lysinibacillus sp. FSL M8-0337. Taxonomy (NCBI): domain Bacteria; kingdom Bacillati; phylum Bacillota; class Bacilli; order Caryophanales; family Bacillaceae; genus Lysinibacillus; species Lysinibacillus sp. FSL M8-0337. The sequence continues at coordinate 1,758,704 of NZ_CP151996.1, forward strand.
CTGCACCTTCTGAAATATGGACAGTATCGCCCCAGAAATCTTCTAAAACAGTACGTTTTAATTGATTCAATACTGTAGCATTCACTGATTCGCCAGCATCCACTAATTCGTATACTTTACGTTGGTATGCTGCCTCTAGTAAATGTGTGACGAAGTTATGATAATATGTTTTCGATACGATGTTTGATATAACCCAACGTTTAAAGCGTTTATCATCATTATGTGTCAATAAATAGTTTGCTAGTAGCATCTCATTCATTGTAGATGGCGCCTCAATAAAGTAGAGGGAAGGGCGATTATTTAAATATGATTGATGGGCATGTGCATTAACAAAATGACCAGCGTGACCAAGCTCATGGATTAGTGTGAAAACCTCGTTCATTCGCTCATTCCATGACATTAAAATGTATGGATGGCTACCGTAAGGACTTGAGCAAAATGCGCCTGTAGATTTTCCTTTATTTGGTGCATAATCAATCCAGCGCTCGTTGAACGCTCTTTCAATCATTTCCTCATAATCTTTACCCATCACAGCTAATGATTTTTCAACATAATCTTTTGCTTCTGCCATTGTTAATTTTGGATCATAGCTTGGATCGAGCGCTATTTTTAAATCAGCAAACGTCATTTTATCTAAGCCATGCGCTTTTTGTACAAGCTTGGCATAACGACGCATATGTGGAGCAAGCTCTTTTGTAATAAGGTCAATTTGACGATTATAAAGTGAACGATCGACATCTTGGTCAAAAAGTAAAAAGTCAATGACAGAGTCGAAGCCCCGTAAATCAGCGATTGTTTTCTCTTGCTGGATATGCGTGTTATATACTTTAGCCGTAGTATGTTGATACTCACGAAGCTTGTTAGAAAAGGCATTGAATGCCGCTCGACGAATCGTTGGATCGCTTTCAAGTTCCCAATCATTTTCGAATAACACATAGCTAAGCGGATGATTTTTGCCATTTGCCTCAAACTCCCCGAAATGCATATCCACGAGCTTTGTCGTGTTGTAAATTTCATAAGGTGCGTCGAATGTAGAACGCAAAGCAGCAAGCGTTTTTTCTACTTCAGGATGTAGTTGATAAGGCTTTTGCTTTAATAGTTGTGTGATATAGCGCTTATATAGGGGACTTAACGCTGCAGCTTGCTCTAAAATGGTTTCGTCTAATGCAAGCAATTCGCTATTCACGAATGCGATGGAACTGCTAATTTTTCCAATTGCCGTGCTAAATTTTGCTGCGCGCATTTGTGCAACGTCATCCGTACGATCAGCCTGTATATTTAAGCTCGCATAGGTTCCAAGAGGGATAATACCTACTTGTAATGCTTCAAAGGCTGTCAGTACCTCAATTACCTTGTGTGCATCCGTAATGCTCCCTTTATAGGTGCTTTCAAATTTTACTGCATCTTCTACAAACTGAGCTAATGCAGGTTCAAAATCAGCGTCATTTTCAAGTAAATCCTGTAAATTCCACGTTTCCTCCACTGCAACATCTTTCCGTAATGGTAATACTTCCATGTCAGAACACCCCTTTTAACGTAAGTGATTCCATTATAACGAAACTATTTCGAAAAGTGAAATAATTATAAGAGTAAGATTTTAGTAGCCTAGCGAAATCATGAATTTTTAAAAAAAGAAGCATAACGTGTTTGAAATTGTGTCAGTTGGGAAAAATAAGGTATAGCCAGAGTACAAAGCAACGCATACTAAAGGCTAGTATGAATTATTGGAGGAGATATTATGTCACAAAATTTAAACAAGCAACTCAATAAGCTAGTAGCAACATACTCTGTACTGTATACAAAATTGCATAACTACCATTGGTATGTAACAGGCAGTGCCTTTTTTACACTGCATGAAAAATTTGAAGAATTATATAATGAAACAACATTAAATTTAGATGAAATCGCAGAGCGTATTCTATCCAAAGATGGCAAGCCAGTAGCTACTTTAAAAGAGCATCTGGAGCTTTCTTATATAGAAGAAGCAACAGGTAAAGAAACAACGGAAGAAATGGTTGCTACAACAATTTCTGATTTCCAAAAGTTGATGAAAGCTTTAAACGCAACGATGGAGCTTGCGGCAGAAGAGGGTGACGACCGAACGGAAGACTTATTAAACGCTATGTACCAGTCCCTTGAAAAACATGCATGGATGTTAAAAGCATTCCTGAACGAATAACATTAAAAGGAAGACAAAAAACGGTAAAGGCAGTTCCTCTGATACGAATAAGTATGGAGTGGCCATTAAAAATAGGAGGACATATATTGCATGAATGAACAAAATCCATATATTGAAGTGGCACACTCGAAAGAGGAAATGCTAGAAATATTAAAACAAATGCATAGCCGAGGTTTTCACACGAATGATATTCATATTATTGCGAAGGACGCTACGCCATTTGCGGACATTAAATGGGAAACAGATGTACACACGCATGAGGCAGGCAATTGGCTCGATCAGTTTAAATCATGGTTTACAGGTGAATCTGCTGTAAAAGAAGGCGTCAAACGTTTTCATTTAAGTGAGGGGCAAACGGCCTATTATGCACAACTTGTAGAGCATGGTGCTATTGTTGTGTTTGGCGAGAAGGCAAACACAGATGCCCCAGTAACAATAGCGATTGATCAAGAGGAAAATCGCTATTGGCATAATCCACTGGAACCTCGCGTTACTGCGCCTGAACCATTTATTGATACGATTGATCATGTCGAGACGCCTGAGCAACGAGAGCATCGGTTAAGAGCAGAAGAAAGTTTGGAAGAAGCGGAACAATTGAATAAAGACAATACGTAAGTAAAACCCTCTTCTGTTAAAGAAGGGGGTTTTTACTATATATTGCTTTACTATTCTGTTCTCGTTTATTGTTCTAACAATTATAATAGTATAAAAAAGGAATTGCTGAAAGGATAGCCGAACTGATGCCAAAGGGAAGAAAAACGACATTAGAGGAACGAGTTCAAATCGTTTACTTTTGTTTAAAGCACGATAAAAACTACCAACTTACTGCAGAGAGGTTTCAAGTATCGTACCAACAAGTTTACCAATGGGTTAAAAAATATGAAGCGGGTGACGAAGCATCGCTACAAGATAAACGCGGGCGAACTAAAGAAGAACAGGAGCGTACAATAGAAGAACAATTTAAAGAAGAAATAAAAAGTCTTGAACGCGAAAATGAACGTCTACGTACAGAAAATGCTTTGCTAAAAAAGCTAGAGGAAATCGAAGGGAGGAGAGTTATGTAAATAAATATACAGCCATTCAAGCATTGCATCACAACGACAACTACTCTATCTCGCTACTATGTGAATGCGCAGGAATTGCACGCTCTGCTTACTATAAATGGACACAGCGCGTACCAACAAAAAGGCAGCTTGAAAATGACGAGATTTTAAAAGAAATAAGCGCGTTACATGAAAAGGGACAAGCAAACTTTGGCTATCGCAAAATGAAGCTCCATCTAAACCATAAATACAATAAACAATTTAATCATAAACGGATTTATCGATTGATGAAACTAGCTGCTTCGCGATCACAAAGTATACAAATGGACGCACCACAGCCTACCCCAACTCTAAAAAATCCTGCTGGAAATCTGTTAAATGAGGAATAGAATTGCGGAATACTGCTAAAAATATATAAACTAAATCAATAAACCGAATGCTAAAATGAGGGACACTTGTAGTACCTACAATTTGCATTCGGTTTATTTTGTCTATCTACTATATTTTGGCTATAACCCTTCGTTGAAGTAGTTACTATTTTACGTGGTTATAGGATTAAATAAACCCGTATTGTTACAAACGGCTTGCCTCCGAATCGCTCCAATTATAATAAACAAACTTTGATTTTTGTCCATTCATTGCAAATTTTTCAGAACTTGTGCCAGTGTATATAAATCCATTTTTCTCTAATACTTTTTGCGAGGCTATATTGTTTGTTGTTGTTTTCGCAGCAATTTGTCGAATGCCTTTATTGCTCGCGATTGTTAATAATAACTTTAACGCTTTATTAGCAATGCCCTTGCCGCTATGTTCATCGCCAACTCGATAACCGATATTACCTAACTGTTGTTTTTTATCTATATCGGTTAAATTGATGCGCCCAACGATTTGTCCAAGTTCATTTTTGATTAAATAGAAATAAGATCGTTCTTGCTCTTGTTCATTTATTAGCATAAGGTTTTGCTTTTTAAAATTATTAAAATCATAATAATCATCACCACGAATAGGTACCAATTTTTCGAAATAAGCCCGATTAGTAAGCTCGAATGTATATAAACTTTCCATATCAACGTATGTCAATTGGCTTAATGTAATATTCATAGGGTCTCCTTTTTTGGCAAGATGTATTCAACGTTTTTATTTCATTATACGTAATTTAAGGACATAGTGCTTTAACGAACTGTATTCTATAAAGAATGCTTTTTCAAGTACTCAATGTAGCGTTCTTTTTATTTGGATGCTAATCGTACATAGCGTATTAAGATTTTTACCCTTTTTGTTATTTTTTTATTTTATTTATGGTGTCTACTTGACAGGGTTCGACAGTATATTGCATACTGAATTATATAAATAACAATAATTTGGAGGGGTAATTATGCCACAAGATTTAAACAAGGAATTGAATAAACTCGTAGCAACATGGTCGGTACTGTATACGAAACTACATAACTATCATTGGTATGTAACCGGAAATGCCTTTTTTACACTCCATGCAAAATTTGAAGAATTATACAATGAGGTTACATTAAATTTTGATGATACGGCTGAACGTATTCTATCCAAAGGTGGCGAGCCTGTCGCTACTTTAAAAGAATACCTTGAACTATCCTATGTAGAAGAAGCAACGGGAAAAGAGACAGCAGATGAAATGGTCGCAACTACGATTTCTGACTTCGAAAAGCAAATGCAAGCTATCCATAATACGATGCAGCTTGCTGCAGAAGAAGGGGATGACCGTACAGAAGATTTGCTTAATGCGATGTATCAATCCCTTGAAAAACATACTTGGATGTTAAAAGCCTTTCTTGATAAAAAAAGCGCTTAAAATACAGAGCACTTGGAGTTTAGTTAAAGCTCCAAGTGCTTTTTAATTTTTGGGGGACAAGCAATATGACAAATAGGCAACAGAATAATAATTGAGATGACATTTATTACAGTTATATAAAGGATGCATAAAAAGGGTTTTTTATTAAAGTGTCGGGGTACATACATAGTAAGCCTTACAAATTAGGAGGAATTGAACATGATGAATGAACAAAACCCAAAAATTGAAGTTGCACATACGAGAGAAGAGATGTTTCATATTTTAAAATGTATGCGCATGGAAGGTTACCACACGGATGAAATCCATATTATTGCAAGAGAAGCTAGGGATTTGGAAGATGTCAAATGGAACGCTGATGTGAAAACCCACGAAGCTGGAAATTGGTTTGACCAAATTAAATCATGGTTTACTGGAGAAACAGCGGTCACAGAAGGATTAAAACGTTTTGATTTGACAGAGGGTCAGACAGCATATTACGCACAGCTTGTGGAAGAAGGGGCCATTGTATTATATGCCGAACATGATGACAACACCAATCCTACCTCAGCTAAACTTGGCGCCAAATCACAACGCGCACAACTGGATGAGCTGGATACACGTGTAACGCCACCTGAATTGATTGGGGATGAGACACCAGCTCAACGTGAGGAACGCTTAAAGGCTGAAGAGCGTATGAATGATGCTGAACAAATGAGAAGATATTTGTAATTAACTATAATACTAGTAATTGATTATTGTTGCGGAAAGCGCTCACTGAGTGGGCATAGAAGCAAATAGTAGAAAAGAGTGGGATTGGTTATGGTCAATTTCACTCTTTTCGTATTTATTAATGCATCACTTTTTCCTGTTCATGTTTTCTTACAAAGCGTAAACTGTGAAGATGTTCCAATTGAGCAACAAGATTGCCGATTAAAATAAAGCTACCGCCAATCAGTAATTTAACCGTAAGTCCCTCCCCGATAAACATCATGGCAAACATCGCGGCAAAAATAGGCTCCAATGAAAAGATAAGCCCTGTATGTGTAGCAGATGTATACTGTTGTGCAACAGTTTGGCCAACAAAGCAAAATGCGCTACAAATAATACCAAGCCCTAAAATGGCAATCCATGAAGTAGTGGAATTTGGAAGTGTTGGTGTTTCAAAAAGTAGCGTTAAAACAAGTGCATACAAGCCAGCGAAACCGAGTTGATAGATGCCGTATGAAATTGACTCTACGTTGCGCGTAAATCTACCGTTTAACAGCAGATAAATTGAATAGCTTAAAGCAGCAATAGCGACTAAAATATCGCCGGTTTGGAACGTAAAAGAATGTTGTACAGTTAATACAGTAATACCAATCATTGTGCTAACAATCGCAAAACTAACAGCTTTTGAAGGCAATTTTTTGTCGATAAAGCTACTGAATATAGGCACTAGCACAACTGTTAGACTTAAAATAAATCCTGCGTTGGAAACGGAAGTAGTCTCCAGTCCGAATAAGCTAAGTGCAAACACAATGAATAAAAGCAAACCTTGAATAGCTGCGTATTTTAATGTTTTGAAATCGACTTTGATCATGCGTTTATAAAAGACTATGCCTGCTGCAAAAAATGCGATAATACAACGCAATGCTACCACATTATAAACAGCCAATGTTTCAAGCCCCATTACCATAAACGTATAAGACAATCCCCAAAACATTGTTACAATTACCATTAGTAAATTTGCTTTTCCTTGATTACTCATTATGCCACCTTCAATCTGTGTACTAAAACAGTTTTATACTAAAATTTACTATATATCTTGTATTGTGATTAGTAAAACGAATGTTTATAATGATTAATATTAAAAAAATTCATGTATAAGAGGGAAAGTGAATGAGTTTAGTCAAATACGAGATTTTGAATAAAGTTGCTGAAGTATCGAGCTTTACAAAAGCAGCGGAGGCACTTGGATTAACCCAATCGGCTGTTAGTCATGCTGTTTCAAGCTTAGAGAAAGAATGTGGATTTGCACTAATCCATCGAAGTCGAACAGGTGTAACCTTAACGAGTGAGGGACAAACGATGCTGCGTGCGATGCGTCAAGTTCTCGATGCAAATGAATTATTACAGCAAGAAGCGGCACATATTCTTGGTGTGACCCGAGGGAAATTGCGAATCGGTGTTATTTCTAGTATTTCATCCAATTGGATGCCCGAAATTATTCGTATTATGGACAATCAGTTTCCAGGCATACAAGTAGAATTGCGCGAAGGCGATTATTATGAAATCGAACAGTGGTTACAAAGCGGTGTAGTGGATGCTGGGTTTTTAAATGGTCAAAAATCGGAACAATTCCAATTTATCGAGTTAGTACAAGACCCCCTTTTATGTATCGTTTCCAATCAAAGCTCTCTCTATAATCGAGCAGAAATTGATATTGCTGAATTAGAGGATATGCCCTTTATTATGACATCGTATCGAGGTACCAATGATGTAAAAGTCCTTTTAGAACAGTATCATGTGAAACCAAACATCCGCTTTGAGCTGTCAGAGGAAGTAGGGATTATTTCAATGATTTCACATCATTTAGGAATTAGTATTTTACCTCGCTTAGTTATTAATCGTTTGCCGTCTTCATTAAAGGCCATCCCGTTAAAACAAGGTGGATATCGAACAATTGGGCTTGCAATGAAACACCAAGCCTCACCAGTGACGAAAAAATTTGCGGAAATTTTAAGTGCATGGTTGAAAGAAAAATAAGAAATAGGTTATTTTATCTTTTTACGTTAAAATAGAACATGAAGAATGCTTATTAATTCATGATAGTTTGAAAAGAAAAGGTGAGTGTGAGTGGGGACATTACAAGGAAAAACCGTACTCATTACAAGTGGGGGAACACTTGAAAAATGGGATCGTGTGCGCGGGCATACGAATTTATCGAAGGGCACGATGGGCTGCTATTTGGCTGAAGCAGCATTAGAAGCTGGGGCAGATGTTATCTATATGCATGGCTATTTTGCACAACTTCCGGTTAACCAAGATAAAATGCGTACTGTACGCTTTGAGGGTATTGAAGATTTAGGTGACAAGGTGCGCTATGCGGTACAGGAAGAACAAGTAGATATTGTAATCATGGCAGCGGCCGGCTCTGATTGGGTAATTGATAAAGTTTACGATCAATCGGGCAATCTCATGGAAGGTGCGGGCAAAATGCCATCGGACGAGCCTCCTATTATTCACTTTAAAAAAGCACCAAAAGTGTTAGGACAAATAAAGGGCTGGCAACCGAATGTCACGTTAGTAGGCTTTAAGCTAGAGGCAACAGAGGATGAACAGTTCTTACTATCGCGTGCACGTCTTCGTATGGAAACGGCGAACGCACAATGCATGGTTGCTAATAGCTCGCAATCGCTGTACGGTGGTCAAGAGCCTCATTGGATTGTACCTGCACAAGGTGATCCCATCAAAGTAATTGGCAAACAAGAAACGGCAAAAGTATTGATGAATTACTTACAAAACGTATAACCACAAGCTGTGTAGAAAACATTCTGCACAGCTTTTTTGTTGTCATACATCATTCCATTCCAAAATATGTATAAAGTAAAGACTATTTACCACTTGTCATTAAGACAATCTATAAAATATGAGTTATTAAAAAATATGGAATTGTTAGGTAAAAATTAAACTTTTTTCTTAATTACAAAGTATTCAGCTAGGTTTTATAATATTTATATTGACAATAGGTTTTCTGAATTATAGAATTATTTCCAAGAAACGTAGTGCTGATGCTAGGGGAGATGTTCAAACGCTCTTTGGCAAAATTCAGTGCAATTTTTAGAGATAAGAGAACAAACCAATCATCTTGATGTTTGAATGTTTTTATACAAAAAGTGAAAAAAGAAGGGGTGTATCGTATGTCTCAACTGTCTAAGATTGATGATAAAAAATTAGAAGTGATTGCGAAGGCCATTCAAAATTTAGAATTTGGTGAAGTGCAAATTACCATTCAAGATGGTGTGATTGTACAAATTAATCGACTTGAAAAGCAAAGATTTCCACAGAAAAAGTAAAGTGTTATTAGAATGGGAAAATTAACAAAAGACTACCTTAAAAGCGCCCTTTGACGCCACATAGGTAGTCTTACACTAAAAACCGCTAACGAACTCAATAAATGTTTCTTTATTTGACATCTACTAGTTTACTGTCTGTTAATGCTTCGAACAAAGTGCTAGAATCCTTTTCGTTCAAATGAACATACTGCTGTTCACCTTGCACGACCTCTAGTGTGTTTTTGTTTGGAGCAATCCAAACGGCATAAGTGATGGCTTTAGCATGAGTATTGGAATTAACAAATTGAAATATAAACTCATAGTCTGGCAATCTTGCCATATCGACTTTTCGTTTCTCCCAGTCAGCATGATGTAGTATTTGTTTAACCGCTTTTACCTCTTTGGAATGGGTAATTTCCTTGAAATCCTCATAAGCTCCGTCTTCTGCCATTTTTTGAACTTCAATTTTTTGTTTTTCTAAGCTTGTACAACCTACAATAATAAAAACGAATAATAAAGGGACAAGTATATTTCTATAATCGGGCATGATAATCGTTTCACTCCTTTTACACTCGTAATAATGCGATGAGCTGTGATTTTAAAACGTTAAAAAGGTATCTCAAAGGGGAAATTTGAAATACCTACTTAAACCAGATTATTCGTAAAAGCTCGTTGGAATTTGTCCAAGATGTCTACGGTGATAGAGCAAAGGTTCTTTCTGTCTATTATCAATTTGTAAAACTTGCCCGATGAAAATCGTATGGTCACCTGCATCAATTTTATTATATGTTTCGCATTGTAGCGTAGCTAACGTATCATGCAAAATAGGTAAGCCGTGTGCTGAAGTAGACCAATGAACTTGCGCAAATCTGTCAACGATTTTACTTGAAAATACCGTACATAAATGTGTTTGCTCATGCGCTAAAATATTGACCGCAAATTTTTTCGTAGTACTAAAAAATGGATGTAGTTGTGATTTTTTGTCCAATGACCATAGAATGAGAAGCGGATCTATGGAAACCGATGCAAAGGAATTGACCGTTAAGCCAATCGGTTCATTTAGATTATTGCAAGCTGTAACAACTGTGACACCTGTTGGATAATTCCCTAATGCCTGTTTAAATGCAGTTACTTTGTCCGTCATACACATCACCTCTTGTTATGTTATGGAGAAATCCGTTTGTTTGTTCTTGTAGCATTTTCTTCGTTCTATTATGGATAAGCCTACAAAATAATCTAGCAACTGTAAAGTGCATTTTCATTGAAACGGCTTGTTCTCTCAAAAGACGGACAAAAGGGATAGAGACTTTTCTGAGGTAAATTACATTATAAGAATATACGAGTGATAGTAGTGGCATACATATTATGTTTATAAAAAGCACCGCCGTAGCAAACAGCAATGACCATGTAAAAAGTGTTAGATTGATTGCGCTCAATCTAACACTTTTTTGGTATTAGTCGCCTTTTTTAGCTCACAACAAGTGGTTTTCATTGTCCTCATTGTCTTCGTTATGTTTGTTATCACCTGGAATAATTCGGTTTTCAGTGTCTTTATCGAAGAAGTGGACTTTGTTCATATCGAGTGCTAGTGGGATAACTTGACCAGGTTTAACATTGGCATGTGAATCCACACGTGCAATAAATTGCTGCCCTTCGACCTGTGAATAGAGCATGATTTCAGCCCCCATTAATTCCGCCACTTCAATCGTTACCTCGATTCTAGACCCTGGCGATGATTCAATAAACGCCTGTTCATCGTGGAAATCTTCTGGACGTATGCCCATTATAATTTCTTTATGGTTGTAACCTTGCGCTAGTAAGTATTTCATTCTTTCTTGTGGAATGGCAATAGAAGTACTGCCAATGTTGAGTTTGCCATCGGTAAGCGTACCTGTAAAGAAGTTCATGGCAGGGGAGCCGATAAAACCGCCAACAAAAACATTTTTAGGTTGTTCATAAACTTCTTTTGGTGCACCCACTTGTTGAATAACGCCATCTTTCATTACAACGAGGCGCGTTGCCATCGTCATAGCTTCCGTTTGGTCATGGGTAACATAGATCGTTGTCGTTTGTAGACGTTGATGAAGTTTAGTAATTTCTGCACGCATTTGAACGCGTAGTTTGGCATCTAAGTTCGATAAAGGCTCATCCATTAAAAATACTTTCGCATCCCGAACAATGGCACGTCCCAATGCCACACGTTGCCGTTGACCGCCCGAAAGTGCTTTCGGTTTACGATTTAAGTATTCCTCAAGACCTAGAATGCGTGCGGCTTCGTTGACACGACGATTAATTTCATCCTTCGGTAATTTGCGCAGTTTTAATCCAAATGCCATATTTTCATATACGCTCATATGTGGGTAAAGGGCGTAGTTTTGGAATACCATGGCGATATCACGATCTTTTGGTGCAACATCATTCATGCGTTTCCCATCAATGATTAAATCTCCCTGAGAAATTTCTTCGAGACCCGCGACCATACGTAATGTGGTAGATTTACCGCAACCTGAAGGACCTACGAAAACAATGAATTCCTTATCTTCAATATCCAAATTAAAATCTTTTACTGCCGTGACGTTTTTATCATAGATTTTATAAATATGTTGTAATTTTAGTTCTGCCATTTGGTTCATCTCCCTTAAAATGTAATGGTTTTTTTAGAGTATAAGAGAAAATTATGCAAAATGTATATGTATACATTACACAAAATGTCATTGGGCAGATTGAACAACTATTAATAATTTTCTGATTTTAGCAACAACATAGCAAGTGAAACAAATGTAGCATTGGCAAAGGAACGAATATCGATTCCTGTATTTTCTATAAACTTATCCAATCGATACTGTAGGCTATTGCGATGAATATAAAGTTTTTTTGCAGTCAAAGACGCGTTTAAATTACATTGTAAAAAGACTTGAATTGTATCAAGCATCTCCTGCCCTTGCATACTTTCAACAAACAAATTGGAAAGTATGTTTTTGTTAACGAGTGATGGAGCATGAATGAGTAGTAAAGGCAATGCTTCGTGAAATGTGAGTGATTTTTCCCGATCAGCGAATCGATGGATTGCTTTGAAACATTGGTATTCATAGCTAAACTTTTCTTTTACGAATAAATCAGCTTGATGCAGTTGACCGATATAACTATAAATTTTAACAAAAAAATCACTCGTTAATGTATCACTTAGTTGGCTAAACGCCTCTTTATCAAAAACGACTTGGGGCTTTTCATCTACGATAATGCCATGTGTATCGTCCATCATAAGTATTACCGGTTGCTGAAATCCTCCTGTAATGGCCTCTTTAAAATTATATAAATCATCAATAGGTTGTTTGAGATAGAAATAGCAAAAACGCAAAGTTTTTACATCTTGTAAAAAGGGTAGCTCTTTTCCATCGTTGTTTAAAAAATCATACCATTTTTGTTGAACGCTAGAGTTATTTTGTCCATTTATCGTATTATCTATGGGAAGAAATAAAGTCAGTAAGAGATTACGTTCGGCATCTGAAAGGGCTGTTTTGACGATGCCGAATTTACAATTATCCTCTGTTATAAACCAATATTTACTGTTGTCTTGTGCATTATATGTAGTTGTAAAGGCAGTCTGAAAATAATTTTCTAATTTCTTAAGCATTGGTTTCTCCTTTTTAGACTGATTGTAAACAATTGTATCTCCATCTGTAAAACAATTTAAATACTCCTAGACATGAAGTAGGCTAGTCTGGAGCCCTTTATATCGGACTTTCTAAACAGTTTTCAGTCATGTCTATATGGGGGCATTTTTTATTATTGTTTACGTAGGTGGAATTTTTCTCCGTGAATATAAAAAATAAAGAAAATTATTTACAACTTTTTTGACTTGTTATAATATTACTTGTAAGCGTTAACAGTAATGATTGGAATTTGAAAAATGGAAGAGGTTAATGCCATGCTTTAACATTTCGAAAATAGGGGCAATGAACCATGCTATTTTCGTGGTGTTTTGTCAACGTACAATGATATAAAAACTTTTTAGGTGGTGTTCAAAGGTGAATTTAGAAAAGTATAAAGGAATCATTCCTGCTTTTTATGCTTGTTATGATGAGCTAGGAGAAATATCTGAAAGTAGAACGAAAGAATTGTGTAACTATTTATACAAAAAAGGTGTTAAAGGGCTTTACGTTGGTGGAAGTTCAGGAGAATGTATTTATCACAGCTTAGAAGAAAGAAAAGCGACCCTAAAATATGTGGCACAACAACTACAAGGGAAGCTTACATTAATCGCACATGTGGGAGCACCTTCGACAAGGGATAGTGTGGTTTTAGCGAAATATGCAGAGGAATTAGGGTATGATGCTGTCTCAGCTATTCCACCTATTTACTTTAAATTTTCGGAAAGTTCAGTTTATAAGTATTGGACGGAAATTATGGATGCAACGAAAATGCCATTTATTATTTACAATATCCCACAAACGACAGGTTTTGACCTTTCAATCAATCTCTTTAAGAGACTAATAGAAAATCAAAAAGTGATAGGGGTAAAAAATTCTTCTATGCCTGTTATGGATATTGAAAGATTTAAGGCCACTGCTGGTGAGGAATTTATCGTCTTTAATGGACCTGATGAGCAATACGTTTCAGGTAGAATAATCGGTGCCGATAGCGGAATTGGTGGAACATATGGTGTGATGCCTGAGCTATTTTTAATGGCAGAAAAATTTGTGTCAGCAGGGGATTTCGAAAATGCTAGAAAAATTCAACATGATATTAATGATATTATCGTTGCTTTATGTTCGTTAAATGGTTCTTTATATTCCACGATTAAAGAAGTGTTAAAACTAAACGGGGTTTATATAGGCAGTGTCAGAGGTCCATTAGAGTCAGTATCAGGTGACGATTTAAATAAAATCGCTGGTATTAAAGCGTTAATCGACAACGCCATCCAAAAGTATAAAGGGTAGTCCACTTGAAAAGGACAGCCGTTAGTAATAAAGGTTGTCGATAATTACAAGCGTAATTTCACATAGGGGAGGACACAAGCTAATACCGTAGCTTGTCTTTCATAAAGGCAATTTTATTTTAATGACATTCATAAGGGGGAGTCGTTTATGTTTCAAAGGCGTTATTTCGCAACTGCAATAGCAATTTTGTTTGTGCTTTCGGTGCTAGCAGGATGTACAAGTAATTCTACTGATAGTTCAAAATCTAGTTCTAGTTCATCTGATGTGGTAGAGCTAAAAGTATGGTTAACTCCGCAATGGAAAGGGGTTTTAGATGCTTCTGAAGATGGAGCAGATTATGATAGCTTCTTCAAACATGCTGGGGAGCGTTTTGCTGCTGAGTATAAGGAGCATAACGTTAAGGTGAATGTAGAAGTAATTGCAGGGGAGCAACGAGATGAACTATTAAATGTCAATCTGAATGGTGGAACACCTCCAGATGTATTCTTTGAAAGTGTATTTGCCATGGGAGACTACGCTCATAGAGGAGCTTTAGTACCATTAAATGATATTGTGGATGAGCAATCAAAAAAAGATATTGCTCAAGGCTATTGGGACAGTGTGACATTTGGTGAAGATGTGTACTTCTTCCCGTTCTCACATAACCCAGGTACTTTAGCTTACAATGCGGATATGTTTAAAGCTGCAGGACTTGACGAGTACATTGGTGGAGAGTATGAAATTAAAACTTGGACACTCGCTGACTATGAAAAAATTCTCAACAAGTTAAAGTCGGATATACCGAAAGATCGATATTCCAATGCGTATCCTATGGGATTATATGCGTTAAATAATCAAGGAGATACTTGGAATCTTGCTTATTTAAGAATGTTTGGCAATCCATTTTTTGATAACAACGGCAATTTAATCATTGATGATGCTAACGGTGTGAAAGCAGCCAATTGGTTAAAGAAAATTTACGATGATGGCTTAACAAATCCAGGGGTAGAATCTGTTTCTTCAAATGACGTGAATGCAATGTTCCAAAATCAACAGCTTGCGATTAGTTTTACTAACGCAATATTATTCAATAACGCAAAGGCTGATATGGAAAGTGGAAAAGCTCCTAAGTTTGATATAAGACTAGCAAATATTCCTTCTGAAAGTGGCGATCCATTATCGTTCACGTATGTAACAGGTGCAACTGTATTTGACACAAAAGATGAAACGAGAATAAAAGTTAGTAAAGATTTTGTGAAATTTATTTCCACAGATGCTGAACTTGTCAAAGCTTCTAAAAATGGTGTCCCTGTTAGAACATCAGTTGCCAATGAGTTCAAATCTGAAAAGCCTTATTTCGAGGCGTATTCTGCTAACGACCCTTACATGTTTAACTTCACAGGTAACGTACCGGGCTACAGCCAATTAAGACAAGTTTTATATCCAGAATTACAAGCACTATACACGGGTGGAAAAACGGCGGAGCAGGCTGTGAAAGATTATGAAACAAAAGGCAATGAAGTGATTGAAGAATCAAAAGCAGATTCTGTAATTTATAAAAAATAGCATGGCGTGTATACAACTTTACAGCAATTTAAGCCCCTGGATGCTGGGGCTTAAATTGTAGAAAGGTAAATGATACCGATGAAAATCAATAAAAAATCGTTTAAAGAAAATATGACAGGTTACTTGTTTATCGCACCTCAAATGTTACTTTTTCTAATATTTTTAGTTTACCCTATTATAGAAGGAATCCGTTTAAGTTTATTTAAAATAAATTATCAAGATGAAGTGTTTATTGGTTTTGATAACTATAAAAAATTATTTAGTGATCCTGTATTCGTTCAGTCTACAATCAACACCGTTATTTTTGTAGTATGTATTGTCGCGTTGACGGTGTTTTTCGCCTTGTTTGTTGCCTCTACTGTATTTGATAAAAATGCGAAATATGTGTCTTTTATACAAGGTGCATATTATATTCCGGTAATGGTCTCGGCGGTTGTTATGAGTATGATATGGAGCTTTTTGCTAAACCCTGCAAATGGACTTATTCCTTTTATAGCAAGAAAAATGGAACTAGCCTCCGTCAACTTTTTAGGGGATACGAATTGGGTATTACCAGTCATTATTTTCGTTACCTTTGCGACAAATGTGGGGCAGGCTATTATCCTTTATATTGCCTCTATGATCGGGGTGCAAAAGGAACTTTTTGAAGCGGCTGAAGTCGATGGTGCAAGTCGCATGAAAATCATATTCAAAATCATTATTCCAATGGTTAAACCGACGACGATTTACATTATTATTATGAATATTATCGCAGTACTTAAAATATTTGTCGTTATTCAGTTATTAACAGGTGGAGGGCCAAACAACGCCTCTACGACACTCATGTATTACTTATACAATAATGCATTTAAGTATAATCAGCTTGGTATTGCTTCTGCAGTAGGTGTAATTATGTTCCTCATTACATTAGTTTTATCTACTCCACAGCTAAGAACAATGCTCAAGAAGAATTAGAGGTGAACGAGTATGCGAAGAAAGAAAAACAAGAGGAAAAGAGAAAAAATAGAAATCATAACAAATTGCATTGTACTATTTTTTGCTGGTTTAAGTCTTTTCCCGCTCTATTGGCTTGTGACAAGTTCCTTTAAGAACAGTGCGGATGTCGTAAAAATGCCACCAGATTGGTTTCCTAAAAGCTTAAACTTTAGTAACTATGTAGATGTATTTAACAATCAGCCAGCTTTTATATGGACTTATAATAGTTTGTTTGTGGCTTTAATGTCAACATTTGCTTTAATTGTTGTTAGTTCACTTGCGGCGTATGCCTTTTCCCAATTGAAATTTAAAGGAAAAAACATTATTTTCATTATTTTTATTTCAAGTTTAATGATACCTAAAGAGGTTATGATTGTTCCGCTATTTAGAATTATTCAAGATATGAATATGGTCAATACATTAAGTGGTATGATTTGGCCTAATGTCGCAACAGCCTTCGGGGTATTTTTACTAAAAGGATTTTTTGATACAATTCCAGATTCATTGAGAGAAGCGGCCAAAATCGATGGCGCAAGCGAATTCCGTATATTTTTTAAGATTATGTTGCCATTAGTTAAACCGGGTATAGGTGCTTTATTTATTCTTAACTTTGTGCAAGTTTGGAACGACTATTTATGGCAGCTTGTTGTTGGGCAAGACGTTCATTCCAAAACATTAATGGTAGGAATCGCAACCTTAATGCAAGATTTAAATCCGAACTTTGCTTATAAGATGGCTGGTGCTACTGTAGCAGCAATTCCGATGTTACTGATATTTATTTTCTTCCAGAAGTACTTTACAAAAGGAATAACGATTGGAGCAGATAAGTAAATGTTTATCCATGGAGATGTATGCAAATGAATAAAAAACAAAAAGTATTTGACAGTATTAAAAGACAACTGATTGTTTCATGTCAGGCACTTCCAGAAGAACCTCTTCACAGCCCTTTTATTATGGGGAAAATGGCTTATGCTGCGATGCTTGGGGGAGCTAAGGGCATTCGAGCAAATAGTATTGAAGATATTAGAGAAATTAAGCATATGGTTGAACTGCCGATTATTGGTATTATAAAAAAGACGTGCAATGGGTCCGACGTAGTGATCACACCAACTGCCCATGAGGTTGAATTGCTTTATCAGGAGGAGGTAGATATTATTGCGTTAGATGCAACGAAAAGGATACGACCTGATGGCACAACGATCAGCGAATGTTTCCCTAAAATTAGGGAAACATTTAAAGATCAAATTTTTATGGCTGATTGCTCCACGTATGAAGAAGCAAAAGTTGCCTATGAACTAGGGTTTGATTGCTTAGGTACAACATTAAGCGGTTATACGGAATATACACATGATAAAAAATTGCCAGATATAGCGTTAATCAAAAGATTAGTCCAAAGTTTTCCGATCCCTGTTATTGCGGAAGGTGGTATTTGGACTCCAGACGAATTGAAACGCGTTTTTGATTTAGGTGTTCATACAGCAGTGGTCGGTACAGCAATCACTAGACCGATGGAAATTACGAAAAGATTTGTTCAGGCTATACAATAGGGAAGATTGCTAGACGAAGAAGAATAGTGTTTTAAAGGATGATGCAAGTGAAAATATTAGCCGCTGATATTGGTGGAACATCGATAAAAGTAGGGATCGCAGATTATGATGGGCGCTTGGAAGTATTTAAAGAATATGATACGGAAAGTAAAAAAGGCGGAAAGTATTTAGTTAAAAAACTAATTAAGATAATCCAAGAGTTTCAAGGCTTTCAAGCAATAGGCATTAGTACGGCAGGTCAGGTTAATAGTGCAGATGGTTCTATTATTTATGCTAATGATAATATTCCAAACTATACGGGAACTCAATTAAAGGAAATTCTTGAGAGGCACTTTAAAGTGCCTGTTAAAGTTGAAAATGATGTCAATGCAGCTGCACTAGGCGAAAAGTATTTTGGTGCAGCACAGAACTATCATGATTTTATTTGTTTAACTTATGGTACAGGTATTGGTGGTGCCATTATCATAGACTCTAAAATTTATAAAGGGCATAATGGCTTAGCAGCAGAATTTGGGCACGTGATTACGCATCCTTTCGGTAATAAGTGTAACTGTGGTAAGGAAGGATGTTATGAAACGTACGCTTCTACAACAGCTTTAATCAAAAAAGCACAGCAAATAAACGCTGACTTTATAAATGGTAGAGTCATTTTCGAAAGAATGCATCAGGGAGATAAAAGTTTAGAAAAGGTTTTTCAAGATTGGATAGTAGAAGTAGCATTAGGGTTAACTTCCTTCATTCACATTTTTAATCCTCAAGCGATTATAATAGGTGGTGGTGTTATGGAGCAAGATCATCTTGTTGAAATCATAGCACATCAAGTGAAAGCGTTAACGATGGAGAGTTTCGCAGATGTTAAAATTATGCAAGCCTCACTTGGAAATAAAGCCGGCGTTTTAGGTGCTGTGTCACTTCATTTACGAGGCGATTAATAGAAGGAGTATTAAAATGGCAAAACAAGATATATTTTCACTTATTCATTCGAGATACAATTCTTTTACTAACACGGAAAAAAAGGTAGCTGATTATATTCTCGAAAATATTAAAGATGTAATTTACATGTCGATTACCGATTTGGCTGATGCGTGTAATGTAGGAGAATCAAGTGTATTTCGATTTTGTAAAACAATGGACCTAAAAGGCTATCAGGAATTTAAAATTATGTTAGCTCATAGCATTTCTCTCGATAATGAAACCCCGCAACTTTATAGTGCCATTACGATGCAAGATACGATTGCGGAACTATCGTCGAAGGTTTTATCTTCAAACGTTCAAGCGCTAACGGAAACCTTTAATTTACTATCGGAACAGGATATTGCACTAGCTGTTGAGAGCATGATAAATGCCCAAAGAATTCACTTCTTTGGCGTCGGCTCGTCCTTAATGACAGCAATGGAAGCCAAAAACAAGTTTATGAGAATTACGAATAAAACCGAGTGCTCGCTCGATTCACATCTGCAAATTATGTCTGCTGCTTTAATGACAAAGCAAGATGTAGCCGTGCTTATCTCTTATTCGGGTTCAACGAAAGATACCATTGAAGTAGCAAAAGTAGCAAAAGAACGAGGGGCAAAAATTATTTCAATCACGAGATTTGCGAAGTCTCCTTTAACAAGTTTCTCTGATATTACATTGCTTTGCGGTGCGAATGAAGGGCCGCTTCAAGGGGGCAGTTTATCTGCAAAAATATCACAGCTCTATCTTTTAGATTTACTCTATTTAGAATACTTTAAGCAAACAAATAAGGAATCCGTTCATAACAAAGAACTGACTGCACAAGCGGTTATTGAAAAGATGTTATAAAGGGAGGCAACATATTAGGCCAAGTAAATTGATTGGAGGGATAGTGAGTTTGATGGAACAATCAATTGTTTTAACGAATGCAAAAATATATGCGGAAAATGGCATTATTGATGATGGATATATAAAGATGATGGGAATGAAAATTCAAGCTATAGGATGGATGCACAATTATAGAACGGATGAGCAAGCCGTTATCATTGATTTACAGGGACATATCGTAATACCTGGCCTCATTGATATTCATATTCACGGTACGTCTGGCGCTGATGTAATGGATGGAGAAATTGCATCGCTGAAAACAATTGTCCAAGCATTGCCACAGGAAGGGACAACGAGTTTTTTAGCGACGACAATGACACAATCGGACGACCATATTTCACAGGCGTTAAAAAATGCAGCAAATTTTATAAAAAATCATCAACAACCAGGTCAGGCAGAGGTGCTAGGGGTTCATTTAGAAGGGCCATTTGTGAACCCTAGCATGGCAGGGGCTCAACCAGTGGATTTTATCGTGATGCCAGAGATCTCACTATTTGAAAAATGGCAAAAGCTAGCCGAAGGAACCATTAAACTGGTTACGTTGGCCCCTGAGCAAAAAGGTGGCTTGGAACTAATCCAGTATCTGAAACAACTTGGTGTTGTTATCTCAATCGGCCATTCGAATGCGACATTTGCGCAAGTCCAAAAGGCGATGGCTGCGGGGGCTACGCAAGTGACGCATTTATTTAATCAAATGAAAGGATTGCATCACCGAGAGCCGGGCGTCGCGGGGGCTGCTTTGTTGCTGGAAGAATTATACGCTGAGTTAATTGTAGATGGCATTCACGTATGTCCTGAAATGATTCAGTTAGCATATCAAAGTAAAAAAAGTGAGAAGCTCATCTTAATTACAGATTCCATGCGTGCAAAATGTTTGAAAAATGGCAATTATGATTTAGGCGGTCAGTTGGTCATCGTGAAAGATGGTACGGCTGAATTACAAAATGGCACATTAGCGGGCAGTGTGTTAAAACTGGATGATGCAATGAAAAATATGCTGCATTACTGTCATGACTGTACACTGGAAGATGTTATTAACATGACGTCAAGGAATCCTGCAAAGCAGTTAAATATTAGTCATCGAAAAGGAAGTATTGCAGTAGGGAAGGATGCAGATGTAGTAGTTTTAGACGATCATTACGAAGTGCTAATGACTTTTTGTAGAGGTGTCCTATCTTATCAAAAAGAATTATCAATGTAGGACTAGCATTGATTTATCTACGGAGTTTTGTTGTCGAAGCAGCTGATTGTTTTCTTAAAAACTAGTAAGTATAGTTTCAAATTGGATTTTGTTACGATGTCCGTCTTTCAATATTTTCACCTCTTTTCTCTTATCGTTTTCCTTCAAAAGAGTAATCTTTTTCACCCTTAAATATTCGGAATATTTAGAATTTTTATAAGGCTATTTAGAAATAAAAGCAATCCCCCAAAGGAGGTGATTTGCGCACTATTTTTTATATCCATAATAAGAAATTTATTATTTCCAAATGAGGAGGCGAACGTATGAAAAAATTTTTGGTAGTAGCTATGGCATCAATGTTGGTTTTAGGTGTTGGTATGGCAAATAAAAAAGTAGAAGCTTCTAAGGGCAGAGAATCAGTGGAAAGAATAACATGGGAATATGCAGGAGAACTTGAGGCACAAAAAGGATTTGACAAGAATATTGGAACAGCTGGCGTCTTAGCTGGCTCTTATAAAGATTATTTAATCGTAGGAGGAGGTGCTAATTTCCCTTATGATACAGTTTTAAATGGAGGGGCAAAGAAACATTACTCCGATGTCTATGTCTATAAAAAAGATAACAACAAGTTAACGCTGGTAGAACATACGAATCTTAATCATGAGATTGGGTATGGAGCGTCTATCACGACAGAAAAGGGAATCTATTATATTGGTGGCAGTCCTGACAAAGAATATGCAGATGATATCACATTATTGACGGTTGACAAAAATCAAAAATTGAAAGTAGAGAAAATAGGGGATTTGCCATTTACATTTAGTGATGGGATAGCGGCTGAAAAGAATGGTAAATTGTATATTGGACTTGGTAAGCAAAATGCAAAAGAAAGTAATAAATTATATGAATATGATTTAAAAACATTGAAAATAAAAGAGCTAGCTTCGATACCAGGGGAAAGTGTTCGAAACCAAAGTGTGGCCCAAATATTAAATGGAAACCTTTATGTATTTAGTGGTGGCGGATCTGTTGCCTATACAGATGGTTACCAATATAATATTGAAAAAAATCAATGGTCCAAAGCCTCCTCTGTAAAACTGGATGACAAAGAGCTATCTTTACTTGGCGCTAATTCAGTCAAATTAAATAACAATGAAATGATGGTCATTGGCGGTTTCAATAAAGATGTTTATGATGATGCAGTAAAAAATTTAGGGACATTAAAAGATGATGAACTATTGGCATTTAGAACTAAATACTTTACTGCAGATCCTTATGAATTTAAGTGGAATAAAGATGTACTCATCTATAATGCGCAAAAGGATACTTGGCGTTCTGTAGGCAAGATTCCATTTGATGCACCTTGTGGTGAGGGCTTGGTGTTAATGGATAACAACATTTATTCTATAAATGGAGAAATTAAACCAGGGGTAAGAACAAACGCAATTTATGCAGGTACACTATTGTTCGATTAAGAAAAAACGGCTGCGTCTTGCTCATACTTTGAGGGAATGATTGCATGAATCATTCCCTTTTTTGGGCGGTAACAATGTCTTCAATAATTTCGCCTTCAACAAATGAAGGGATATCTAAGCCAAGTACATGATAAATCGTTGGCGCAATATCTAAATTAGATGTGGTGTTTATTTCTTTCCCTTTTGCAATAGCTGTCCCAGTAGCGATAAAAATAGGTTGTAACATCTTTCTATCAGCATCTCCTCCATGTGTCCCTAATTCAATCGGTGGTGCACTATTTTTTTCCATGTCACTGCCCATCACATAGCCAGGAGCGCCAATTAATAGAATATCCCCTGCGTTTTGATGTTCTAAAAGGGTACTATTGTTGTCTGTATTTTTTATGACCCTTTCATACGGATGAATTTTTGGTTCCAAAAGATGGTGCCACAGATCTTTGATATGATGTTGAACAGTAGGGAAAGAGAAGCTCTCTACTTTAATGGCAGATTTGATTTTTTGTATATCATATTGAATAACTGCTTCCTTATTATCCGAAACTTTTACCTCTTTAAAAGCTTGCATTATTTGGCTACGGACATGTTCATATTGTTCACGTGGTACAATTCCCTCCTTTTCACGGTTTCTCAAACTAATATAGACATGTGCTACGGAGCCACTAGGAATGGCATAAGCTTGTGATTGTGCATAGTTTATGTTGTTTTTTTCATCTACAGTTAATAACCCGGCATCTTTTAATACTTTGTTAGGGAAAAGAGTAGTATGGGCTGGTTCCATTCCATGATCCGAGACGACAAATAAAGCATCATTCTCTTGCAAGGAATTCAATGTTTCACCAACTACCTGATCCGCTAAACGATATGCCCATTCGATGTAGTCCATATATTTTTCAGACTTTTTAACTGAAAAGTCTGGTTGCCGCGGATCAATTAATAAATACTTATGCTGTTCATGATCTATATGGGGCGTATAAAACATAAGTAAATCAGGGTTGTATTGCTGTTTTATATAAAGAGCCACTTTTGTAACCCACATAACAGATCGGGTACTGATTTCTTCATATTCTTTTCTTGTAATCCATCCTTTTTCTAGGGCACTGTCGTCATCTTGTACAGGATAAAAACCAAATTGTTGCTCAATCTCATCGGAAAATCCTTTAGGACCACTAATTAAGCTAGAAGTTACGGCCGTTCGGTAAAACTTTACAGGATGGCTAAGGTCTTGCTTCTCGGCTTTTACTTTAAAGTAAAAACCTGCGGATAGAGAGTCTTTTAACTGGAAGGAAAGAGCTCCCCATTCCTTTGCTGTTACCATCACGTCTTCCGCATCTACCTTTTTATCTGCAGATACTATAAAGGTGTCATAGTTTTGTATTTGATCGTTAGACGAGTCAATCGCTAAAATAAGGAGAAGACGATTTTTTTCATTTTTCATGTCAATAGACAATTCGGTTTCCTTAATAGGGCTGTAGCTTGTAGGGGCATCAATCCATGCGGAAGCGAGTTGAAAAGTTAATGACTCTAAAGTGCTTGGAGACCATGTTTCACCAAAATAAATAGCAAAATCACCTTGTTTTTCTTCTTTAGGATTAGCGCCAGGAAAAGCGATAGTAGCGGTTGTTTTGCCTTGTTTTCTAGCTTCTACCCACACGGGCGGTACTTCGATTTCTGCTTGGAAACCACTTTCTTCATTATCGATAGCTGTATTGGGTTCGTGAAAATGATTGCTTACGATGCCCGTCTGTTTCGGTGTCGCCCCTGTGGCAATGGCTGCGTGTGAAGGGGCAGTAAGAGAAGGGGTAATGGTAGAAGGACTTTTGGCAGTAACCCCGTTTGCTACCATTTGTTTGATATGAGGTAATTTATTTTCTTGAACATATTTTTTAGTATAGTCATTTTTCATGCCATCAAATGAGATAAGGACAATCTTTCGTTCCGTTTCATCATTTTCCTTTGCTATACCATCCTGCATGATGGTAAATAAACATAAATTGAGAGCGATGATGCTTGCATATAAAGTTTTTTTCATGTTTCTTATCCTTTCTTAGACTAACTAGCAATTGAAACAGCACCTAAATGCTTATCCTTAAGCTATGTATTCATTCACGAAGCGCCTTTATCCAAACAATACCCGTTGTCTCCTATTTCAAACGTTTGTCTTAATAGAATGTCCACTGTCGATAAACAAGAAAAAGGAGGTGCAAGCATGAATCTTGCACCTCCTTTCTCTTACTTTCTAGCAATTTCTGCAACTTCAGTACCTACATGTACGGGTGGAAGACGGTCTTTCCATGGAACCGCTTCCTCTAATTGTTTCCCAAGCTGAAGTAGTGTTAGCTCATCAGCGAAGCGCCCTGTAAATTGGAGTCCAATTGGTAAGCCTGACGCACTCATCGCAAGTGGCAAAGATAACGATGGTTGACCTGTTGCATTAAACAAGTTTGTAAACGGTGCGTATGTGAAAATTTGTTCTGTCCATTCAATTGCTGAAATAGTTGGATTATTAGCATTTAGCTCACCAATTTTCGCTGGTAATGTGGCGATTGTTGGACTTAATAGCACATCATAATCCGCAAAGAATGTTCCAACTTGGCGTGACACAAGTGCATTGGTATTGATGGCTTCTAATAGTGCACTAGCTTTTAACTCTTTGCCATATTCATAGCACTGCCAAATGGCCGCTTCAATATGATCGCGTGAAGGTGTTTTCCCAGTTAATGCGGCGGCACCTTCAATCATTTTATAAATATTCGCTGCCCAAATAGTGACCGTTGCGCTTGAAAAGGTTGCTTGGTCATAAACGGGTCGTGCTTCAACTACTTCATGCCCTAACTGTTCTAATAATTTAACCGTCTTATGAACGGCCTCAATACATTCACTATCGACAGATACACCAGAATTAGTTGCTGTAGTCCAGGCAATTTTTAGTGGTCTTCCCTTTTGTAGAATCGCTTTACTATAGGGCATTTCTGGGCTTTGTATAACCGAGTAGCAACCTAAGTCTGGTCCTGCTACTTGATCCAGTAAAGTAGCTGTATCACGAATCGTTTTAGTTAGCGCAAATTCAATAGCTAGTCCATTTAATGCTTCGCTATTGTAAGGGCCCATCGGTACGCGGCCACGTGAAGGCTTTAAACCGATGACACCACTGCATGATGCGGGAATACGAAGTGATCCGCCACCATCATTCCCATGTGCGATAGGGACGATGCCGCTAGCAACAGCAGCAGAAGCGCCACCACTTGAACCTCCTGGACTATGGTCTAGATTCCATGGGTTACGAGTAGGGCCGTAAACGACAGCTTCTGTTGCAGCATTATAACCGAATTCAGGTGTTGTCGTTGTACCACTTAATACAAAACCTGCATTTTTAAAACGTTTCATTAATTCACTGTCAACGGACATCACCGCCTTTTCTGCCACACGACTGCCCATACTATGTGGCACATCTTCCGCATGGATGACAAGTTCTTTAATTAAAAAGGGTACACCTGCAAATGGTTGATGTTCATGTAAACTTGAAATTGCTTTTTCAGCCTGTTCCTCTAATACGCTAACAACGGCATTAATCGAAGCGTTCACTTTGTCAATTCCTTGTAGCGCTAAGGTTGTAAGTTCTTGTGGTGTCACTTGCTTTGTTTTTACTAACTCTGCTAATCCAAGCCCATCATAAGAAGCATATTCTTGTAAATTCATCTGATCACCTCAATATTAGTGTGACTTACAAGTTTATTTTAAAATGATAAATAAAAAATTAATATTACCCAAAAGGATAAAATTACTTTAAAGAGAATATATGAGTTTAAAAGAGAAAGTAGAGGTGGTTATAATATTTTGTGAAATAAAAGAGGTGAACTATTTACTAGAAGCAACGTGTAGAATTTCGAATATCAATTTGCAACAAACAAGTGAAGACTTTAAATTGAATGTTTTGCAAGTATTGAGTGAATGTTTTCGCTACGAGCATACTATTTTTTGGGAAGTGATGGATGACGAGTTAATTAATCAACCAGTGTGTTTTAATGTGGAAGCGTTTACAGTACAAAATTATTTAAATGAATATAAATATTACGATCCTTTACATCCGATGAATATGCAAAACCAGCCTGATATTCAATTAATGCAACAAAACGAAGTGATATCAAGAAAGAATAAGCGTTATTATATAGAACGCTTTTTACAATACCATGATTTTATAGATGAAATGGTAATGTATTTGTCTATACAACATAAGCCAGCAGCAGCAATTGGCTTTTTGCGCAAAAAGGGGGAGAAGCCCTTTACCGAGCAGGATCGGCAAAAGCTATTAGTTATGAAGCGCTTGATTGAAAATAGTTATTTATTACATCAATACGTTCAGCCAGCAGAATCATTGCAAATGACCCAACGTGAAAAGGAATTGTTACGCTATTTATGTAAAGGGTTAAAAAATGCAGAAATTGCTAGTATTTTATATGTCAGTGAAAATACGGTGAAGAAGCATCTGCAAAATTTATATCGGAAATTTCAAGTCACTTCCCGAACACAGCTCGTGTTAAAATATGCTGAAAACCATCGTATCTATAACACGTAATCCTTACGTTAAACAAATTACATCCCATAAAAAATGACCAATAACAGTGTTGTATGTTAAGAAAGAACACTGGCATTGGTCATTTTTTATATTGTCTGATTGCCATAACAATCCTCTTAAGCAGCTACAAGTTTTGCAAAATCTTAAGACAAAATCCATTGTAGGTCTTACATAACATCTTTTAAAATAGTTTCATAGTATAGAGAAAGTACTATAACTATTTGAATATTCTTGATTTTAATTTAAACCTACAAAACTAACTGGTAAAGTATATAATGAAAGGACAAAAGGGGGTAGAAGTATGACTTTGTATTTTGATCATTTAGTGCATCAAGTTCAGTCACCAGAAAATATGAAAGTCTTTTTAAATAAACGTCATATTCATACCGTGAATGGTGGTCAACACACAATGTGGGGGACATATAATACGTTAAGCTATTTTGGATTATGCTATATTGAGCAAATAGCAGTATACGATCATGCACTATTTGAGGAAGCGGCTAAATTACCGTATTCCCTGCATTATACGTTCAAACAGAACAATGAGCGCTTTGGTTTGTCAAGAATCGCCTTACGTACAACAAATATAGAGCAAGAGGCACAACGATTAAGTGCTCTTGGTTTCGATGTTTATGGACCAGATGCTTGTAGTCGAACGAGACCTGATGAATCAGTTGTGCATTGGAAACTATTGCATTTTGGGAAAGCAGGGCAGGCAATTGATTTTCCATTTTTTATTGAGTGGGCAGATGGAGATGAGGAGCGCTATGCGCAGTTAGTAGAAAGCGGGGCGGTAAAAACATCACAAAGGATTACAATGGAATCCGTGCAATTTTATGTGCAAGATGCACAGGCAACAGCAAAGTTATGGCATGAAGTTTTACAATTACCGGAGCCAGTTACACATTCCGAGTTTATTTCCTTACATTTACCAAATATTCGTTTAGATTTCTATGAAGAAGCTGCTGCTACAAAAATGATGCTTGGACATAAAAATGAAGGACCATTCGGAGTGACATTGAAAGATACTGACCGAACAAAAGAAACATTAATGTTTCCTTCGGCATTTTATTGGCTTAACCCTTAGAGATGTTAGAACTGTTTATAAATAAGGAGCTGTTCAGTTGTTGAACAGCTCCTTGTACCTTATAATTTCACAACATTGGATGCTTGCGGGCCGCGATTGCCTTCCACTACATCAAATGAAACCTTTTGTCCTTCTTCAAGTGTACGGAAGCCTTCCTCTTGTATGCCCGTAAAATGTACAAATACATCTTCTCCATCATCACATTCAATAAAGCCATAACCTTTTTCGTTATTGAACCACTTTACGATTCCTTGTTGCATAAGCATTCGCCTCCAATGCGCTTGAATGTAAAATACTATCAATTAAATCGTGACATAATTGAAAAAATATGAAAAATTGCATTTTCTCTTAGAACATACATGAATTCATAAGAGATGTCAATTGATTGTCGAAATATTGCATAACTAACTGTGTATTCTTTCACAATAACGTCTATAATGGAGTTGAATCATATATAGAGAAAGTAGGGTTCCATATGACAACGAAAAATCAACCTTTATCAGATTTAGAAATTGCTAGCCAAGCGGTAATGAAGCCAATTATAGACATCGCCAAAGCGGCCGGCATTCCAGAGGATGCATTAGAACAATACGGTCGCTACAAAGCTAAAATCGATCCTTTAAAAATAACAGCTCATGGTGAGGATGCAAAGGTGGTATTAGTGACCGCCATTAGTCCAACGCCAGCTGGTGAAGGAAAATCAACAGTTACGGTTGGGTTAGCAGATGCCCTTCATCAATTAAAGAAAAATGTTGTTGTTGCATTGCGTGAGCCTTCCCTAGGCCCAGTAATGGGTGTCAAAGGGGGCGCAACGGGTGGTGGCTATGCACAAGTTGTACCGATGGAGGATATTAACCTACATTTTACTGGTGACTTACACGCCATCACAACAGCGAACAATGCGCTGTCAGCATTTATTGATAATCATATCCATCAAGGGAATGCCTTAAACATTGATCCTCGTCGTATCATTTGGAAACGTGTGATGGACATGAATGACCGTGCGCTTCGAAAAGTGGTGATCGGTCTTGGTGGGCCAGTTCAAGGGATGCCACGTGAGGACGGTTTTGATATTACAGTTGCTTCTGAAATTATGGCGGTATTTTGTTTAGCAACTAGCATCGATGATTTGCGTGAGCGTTTAGCAAGTATCGTCATCGGTTATACGTATAATCGTGAGCCGGTTTTTGTGCGTGATTTACAAGTAGAAGGCGCACTAACACTGCTATTAAAGGATGCCTTTAAACCAAACTTAGTTCAAACATTAGAAGGGACACCTGCTATTATTCATGGCGGTCCATTTGCTAATATCGCACATGGTTGTAACTCCATTATGGCAACACAAACAGCGCGTAAGTTGGCTGATATCGTTGTAACAGAAGCGGGCTTCGGTTCCGATTTAGGTGCCGAGAAGTTTATGAACATTAAAGCACGTAAAGCAGGTTTTAAACCAAGTGCGGTAGTAATTGTAGCAACAATTCGTGCATTAAAAATGCATGGCGGAGTAGCGAAAACAGCACTTGTTGGAGAAAACGTGCCTGCCCTGTTACAAGGCATCGAAAATTTAGCGAAACATGTGGAGACGATTCGTACATTTGGTGTTGAACCAATTATCGCGTTAAATCGTTTTATTACAGACACAGAAGCAGAACTAGAAGCCGTGCTAAACTGGTGTCAAGATAATCATGTGCGCATTGCCCGTACAAATGTCTGGGAAGAAGGCGGCAAAGGTGGATTAGCCTTAGCAGAACAAGTATTATCTGTGTTAGATGAAGAAAATAATTTCTCTCCTTTATATGATGTAACCGAATCAATTGAAGAAAAAGTACGTACTATTGTTCAGAAAGTTTACGGCGGGAAAGATGTCCAATTTACAGACCAAGCGAAAAAACAAATGGCGCAAATCGAAAAATTCGGCTGGGATACGTTGCCGATATGTATGGCAAAAACACAATATTCGTTATCTGACCAACCGAGCTTGCTTGGACGTCCAGAAGGCTTTACAGTAACAATTCGTGAAGTCATTCCAAAGCTTGGTGCAGGATTTTTAGTGTGTCTAACAGGCGATATTATGACAATGCCTGGTTTACCGAAACAGCCAGCTGCATTACGTATGGATGTTGATAGTGAAGGACATGCGGTCGGGTTGTTTTAATTAAATATCGCGGGTAAAAGTAGTTGTTTCGCGGGTAAAGTTTAAAAAAACGCGGATAAATTACCTCAATTCGCGGGTAAAAGCATTCACAATATAAAAGCTGCCAACATCTTAACAAGATGGGCAGCTTTTATTGTTCCTTCAGCGGGAGGGTATTACATGTAATCAATTTCTTTCCTACTTCCTTCGTAACGTATTACTTCTTTTTTGACTAAAATGAACTTCGGAAAAATGTTGCCTAAATGAATTATCGATATTTGTTAGCACAACTCCAATGATGCGGCTTTTCGCAAAATGATTACATAGTGGATGATACATGAATCATTAAAGGGAGGAGTTACGTTCCAATCTACTCAAGTACCGAATAGTAGAAGGTAACATCGTTTAATGAAGAATCCATCATACCTTGCTACATTTGGTAAAAGCCTTCGTGGTTGTGCAAACAAAACTAACTGGTTGTTCACAAATTTTTGTATTGTACATGTACTATGCGGGTTAACAAACTTGAAATTAAGGGAAAATGTTCACTTTTATTGAAGATGATCGGTTACACTATACGCATTTCATCATTCTGTAAAACAGTATTCAATTGTAAGCCCGCTGAAGTTATTTAAGCTAGTAAAACACATAGTTTTTTGTACGCTACGCAAAATGTGAGTGTACAGAACAATAGAGGTTGTTCTGTATGTTTATTTTACAATAGTCTGAATAATTAATCAATTGATATGTATTTTTTATTTGTTTTTCTCTAGAAAAGGCTACATCGTTACCAACTTCCGATAGCAATACAGTATAATAGGCAAAGAGGAAGGACTGAGAATGGATATGAATGATTTAAAAAACAAGGTACGTGGTATCTATGAGCAATTTGATGCGAGTCATGATTTTCAACATATTGAGCGCGTTTATGAAAATGCGGTAGCGATTTTACATACAGAACCAGATGCAGATGCAGAGGTTGTGAAAATGGCGGTGCTTTTGCATGATGTGAGTGATAAAAAGTATACAGATAGTAAAGAACAAGAAGAACAGCTTATTAATGAATTGCCGATTAGTGATGCAAAAAAACAACATATTCGTGATTGCATTGCACAAGTGTCGTTTAATGGGGGCAATGAACTGAAAGCCACTTCACTGGAAGCGAAAATTGTACGTGATGCTGATCGTTTGGATGCAATTGGCGCAATCGGTATTGCACGGACATTTGCTTATGGCGGTGCCAAAGGTCGTAAACTATACGATGATACAGAAGAAGCACGTACAACAATGACCGAGGAAGATTATCGAAGTAAAAATACATCTTCTGTAACCCATTTTTATGAGAAGCTTTTATTATTGAAAGATTTAATGACGACTGATAAAGGCAAACAAATGGCAAATGAACGCCATCAATTTATGGTCAGCTTTTTACAGCAATTACAGAACGAAAGAGATGGAAAAGCATAATGAGTCATTTAATCGTACAAAATTTAACGAAGACAGTGGGCGATAAAACGCTCTTTCAAAATATCGAATTTACAATTTATGAAGGGGAACGTACGGGTCTCATCGGCATTAATGGTACAGGGAAATCTACGTTGCTGTCCATTTTAGCTGGTCAAATCGAAGCGGATGCAATTGCCATTGATCGTCCGAATAAATATCGTATAGCTTATTTACCCCAAGAACCAACATTTAATAGTGGTGAAACGGTACTACAAGCCGTGTTTGCAGGCGATTCGCCCGTTTTACAACTGAACCGACAATATGAAGAAACTGTGGCAGCGCTTGCGATGAACCCAACGTCAGAAAGCTTACAAAAAACATTGTTTAGCTTACAGCAACGCATGGACGAGGAGCAAGCTTGGGATGTCAATGCCCTTGCGAAAACCGCGCTGACAAAGCTTGGCATTGAAATGTTTGATAAAGAAGTGTTAACCCTTTCAGGTGGTCAACAAAAACGTGTCGCTTTAGCAAAAGTGTTAATTGAGCCGGCAGATCTTTATTTATTGGACGAGCCGACCAACCATTTAGATGTACAGTCCACAGAATGGTTGCAGGAAATGGTATTGCGCTTAAAAGGTGCTGTTATTTTCATTACCCATGATCGTTATTTCTTAGATGAATTATCAACCCATATATATGAAATTGCCGACCAAACGCTATATCGTCATACAGGCAATTACGGGGATTTTTTAGAGGCTCGTGCGATTCGTGAGGAAATGGCTGCTGCTTCAGCCCAAAAAGATCGCAATCGTTATCGTTCGGAGCTAAAATGGATTCGTCGCGGTGCAAAGGCGCGCTCCACAAAGCAAAAAGCTCGTATTCAGCGTTTCGAACAATTGGAAGACAACTTAGAACGCAAGTCAGATGATGTGTCACTGGAATTGGGCTTAGCGACAACACGCCTTGGACGCAAAGTATTAGAGGCTGAAAATATATCAAAGGCTTTTGGTGCACAAAAAATCGTTGAGCATTTTACGTTTTTACTGCAACAAGGCGATCGTATTGGTATTATCGGTGCCAATGGCGTTGGTAAATCCACTTTACTTAATATGCTAGCTGGCGAACTCTCACCAGATAAGGGAGAAATACATGTCGGTTCTACCGTCAAACTTGCCCATTTTAAACAAACGTTACCGAAAATGAATGAAAATGAGCGCATGATTGAATATATTCGTGAAGCGTCAAATGACATTACCGATGCAGAAGGTGTACGCTATTCCGCTGCCCAAATGTTGGAGCGTTTTTTATTCCCACTACATGCACACGGTACACCAATCGGTAAATTATCCGGTGGAGAACGGAAGCGCCTGCACTTATTAAGACTTTTAATGGAACAACCAAATGTTCTCTTATTGGATGAGCCGACCAATGATTTAGATATTGAAACTCTAGGAGTATTAGAAGACTTTATCGAACATTTCCCAGGCGTTGTCATCACCATTTCCCACGATCGCTTCTTCCTTGATCGTATAGCTAAAAAGCTATGGATATTAGACGGGCAAGGACATGTCGATGAGTCGCTTGATATTTATAGCGATTATTTACAAAAGCGTGAGCAGGAAACAGCTGTCAAGGTAGAAGCACCAAAAGTGGAGAAACAAAAGGTTGATAAACCAAAATCTGACAAGAAAAAACTGTCGTTTAAAGAACAAAAAGAATGGGAAACCATTGCAGATGAGATCGAAAAAACAGAGACAACGATTATGGAAACCGAGGCAGGGATTGCAAACGCTGGCGCTGATTTTACTAAATTGCAGGAGTTAACGGCGAAATTAGATGAGCTAAATGCACATTATGAGCATCTCATTGAAAGATGGTCGTACTTAGATGAAATCGTAAACGGATAAGGAGTGTATTACATGAAAATACTTACAATTGAACCGACACCAAGTCCTAATTCAATGAAGATTATCGTCGATACGGAGTTACCGTTTGGCAAAAGCTTTAACTTTACAAAGGACAACAAAGGCGAAGCGACAGGAGAAGCGGCAGCTATTTTAGCCATAGAAGGGGTTAAAGGCGTCTATCATGTAGCGGACTTCTTTGCAGTCGAACGTAATGCAAAGTACGGCTGGGAAAGTATTTTATCGAGCATTCGACAAGTATTGGGGGAAGATGTAGCGGAAGCTAGCGACATCCAAATTGCCAATGAATTTTACGGTGAAGTTTATGTCCATGTCCAATTCTATAAGCAAGTGCCGTTACAAGTAAAAGTATTTGACAATCAGCGAGAATATCGTGTGAGCTGTGGTGATCGTTTTGTCGATGCATTTAATAACATTATTGCTACAGATGTCGATGAAAACTACATCTTCCAACGTAAATGGATTGACTATGGCGTTCGATATGGTGAACTTGAGGAAATTGCGGAAGCGGTCAAACAGGAAATCGATGTGACCTATTCTGCACAACGTTTAGCTGATATTGTTGCAACGGCGAATGATACAGAAAAGACCAATCAAAAACCGGCTAAGCTAAAAATAACGGTGGAACAGTTCCAACAGCCTGAATGGGAAAAACGTTTCCAATTACTTGATCAAATGGCAGATCCCGAGCTTGATGATTTACCACTTTTAGATTTAGCGTTGCAAGATGAGCAAATGTCCATCCGTCGTTTGGCAACGGTCTACTTAGGCATGATTGAAGATGTAGCAGTAGTACCATACTTGGAAAAAGCATTGCGTGATAAAAGTGCTGCGGTGCGCCGTACAGCAGGAGACTGTATGAGTGACTTAGGATTTGTGGAGTTTGAAGAGGCAATGCAACAAGCATTACAAGATAAAAATAAACTTGTCCGCTGGCGCGCAGCAATGTACCTATATGAAGTAGGAACAGAGCAATCTTTACAAGCGTTAAAGGCAGTCGAAGATGACAAAGAATTTGAAGTGAAACTCCAAGTGAAAATGGCGATCGCCCGTATTGAGCAAGGGGAAGAAGCAAAAGGCTCAG
The DNA here is from genome assembly GCF_038593855.1 of Lysinibacillus sp. FSL M8-0337. Lineage (NCBI taxonomy): Bacteria > Bacillati > Bacillota > Bacilli > Caryophanales > Bacillaceae > Lysinibacillus > Lysinibacillus sp. FSL M8-0337. The sequence goes on from NZ_CP151996.1 coordinate 1,793,514, forward strand.
TGTGGAAGCAAATGACCGAATCACGTCAACAATAATTGCATAAAAGTCATTACAAGAGCATCTAATTTCGATGCTCTTGTTGTATTTTTCGCTGCTAGAATCAAGAGAATCGCCACTAAGATATCCAAAATCGCCATTAAAACAATGGGAATCGCCACTAAAGCATCCGAAATCACCATTAAAACTATAGAAATCGCCACTAAATTCTCCAGTATCGCTATCAGGCATGGAAAAGTAATTTAAGTAGTAGGTGAAGCCGCTTTTTCAAATGCTTTCTTAAAGGCATACATATAATTTGCAATTGCTCGTTGACTAATTTCTACTTGTGGGACCATGTGTTCAAAGCCATGAAAGCATCCAGGATATAGATGAAATTCGGTCGGTACGCCCGCTTTTGTAAGCCTCGCAACATATTCAATGGTTTCATCACGGAATGGATCCAAATTGCCGATAAATGTATACGTAGGAGGAAGATTAGCATAATCGTCTGCATGCAGAGGAGCTGCATAAATAGGCGCTTCAGTAGCGTAATGAGGCCCTAAATACATTTCCCATGCACGCTGATTTTGCGGGCCATTCCATACTCTAGCATCAGTAATTTCATCATTTGACGGTAAAATACAACGATTATCAATCATCGGATAAAGTGGCATTTGAAAAGCAATTTTCGGCCCTTTTCGATCCCGTGCCAACAAGGAAACCGCGGCAGTTAATCCACCTCCAGCACTTGCACCATGGACAGCAAGCCGTGTTAAATCAATCCCTAGTTCAGAAGCATTTGCCGCTAGCCATTCAAGGGCTGTATAGCAATCTTCTACACCAGCAGGGTAAGGATGTTCAGGTGCTAAGCGATAGCCAACTGAAACGACAACACAATCTAATTGAGCAACAAGCATCTGACAACTTGCATCAAACATCTCGATTGAGCCAATGATAAATCCCCCACCATGAATATATAAAATAGCAGGTACAGCGCCATATTTTTCAACTGGTTCATAAATGCGAATACGAACGTCTGGGGCCCCGTTAGGACTAGCAATAAAGCGCTCTGATATCATAACATTCTCCATTTTTACTTCGTCACCGCTAAGCATTTCATTCATCGCACCACGCGACTGTGCAATATTCTCTCTTGTTAAATGCAAATCTTCCATAGCTGAAAAGAACGTTCTTAATTCAGGGTGTACTCGGTTTTCCACTTGTATGCCCTCCTTATAGTGAAACGCTATTTTAATTGTGATTAAAATATCACAATTAAAATATAGTACAATGAGTAAGAGAAGTCAAATGAAAAAATAGAGTATTTTGAAAATTGGGGGAATGACAATGCAGTTACTTATCCAATCGGGTGATCTTGGGCCAAAATGGTTCCATGTCGCATTGCGAGCAATTGTCCTAATGGCGGAATCGAAGGAACTACTAAAAAGTAATGTGATTGCAGAGACACTAGGGGAAGATGCTACATTCATTAGAAAAATGCTCGCAAAACTCGCAGAACAGGATTATGTACAGGCGCATAGTGGTCGCTATGGGGGCTATTGTCTCAATAAAACACCAGCGCAAATTACGATGCAAGATATTTATAAAGTGTTAGGAAATGACAATGAAACACCCTATTGGTCGGTGCCATCTACCGGTTCAGAACGTTTTATCTCCATGGTTATTGCAAAAGCCGAAAAAACGTTTCAATCGGTACTGGCCGACTATACAATTCAAGATATTTTGGAGAATAGAAGTCAATAGGTGGTAGGTTCTTTGAAGAATTGAAAATTAGTTTTTGATAAAATATATTTAATATTCAAAAAAAGGAGGTGTATATATTTGTGCATAAAGAAATCGACTATCAATGGCGGATTACTAAATACAATCCTGCTTATCGAAATGCAGAAGGACATTATTTGAGAGATGAGTGGACAAGTGCTTCAGAAATCGGGAAATCTTTTCATGGAGAAATATTAACGTTAGACGACTATTTACAGGTCGAGAATGCGTATGTAGATACGGTAATGAAATTTCTTGAGGTTTATCAAATTGAGAATGTCCGACTAATCCATCTTGAGACATATGGTCTGTCTGACGTGGATAAAAGTTCTCCTTTATATGATGCTGCGTTTGATACGATTCCGTTGGCAGAAGATATGCTAGTAACCATTGCTCAAATTCCTATCGTCTGTAAAATGGTGTTGCGAGAGTTTATTCATTGCCAATTGATTACCGAGGATTTCTTTGTCCAGTTCGGTCATGACTACTATATGTTTATTGGAGCTAACAGCATACAGCAGGAAGCACTTCAATTTGCGAGCGAGCAATGTCTTTTTGTAGAGCAAATGATGTCTCCCTATTATCTTTCTGAAAACAATGTTATACGAGAAGTGTCATGGAGTTTTCCAGGAGAGGCAATAATCGAAGATAGTGAATTATTGACTGATATTACTTTAGAGGAGTTGCAAACTATTTTTCAACTATCTTCTATTCATCCAGTTACAGGCTCTTACAAAATTACAGAGGACAATGCGAAGTTTTTCCAAAAGAAAATCAAGCATAAAATGGACTTTAATAAGTATGAATACTATTTATTAGCTGGAAGTTAAGTAAATAGAGGTGTTCGAAGCTGTTATTAATATAATATATGAACACAAACACGCGCCTGAAACGTTGCTTTTAAAGCGTTTTGGGCGAGTGTAAGTTATTAGAAACCACGGTTTATTTGGGAAGGAGCTAATATACTAACATTTATAGTTATTTGAAACATAGTAGTTTGTGTTTCCCCGATATTCGAAATATTGAAGAGATAATAATGTGAGGTGATAAAATGCAGTTAAATGACTTTATGCACGAAAATTACGCCGATTTACAACTTCGACCACCTTTATTTTATAGTTGGGATATAGGGATTCGTTTTGAACTTGGGGTTAATTGGAAAAGAGAATATGATTATCCAAATAACCCTTATGTGTTAGGGTGTTATAAAAGAGCGATTACTTTATTTGAAGCACTGCATAGTCCAAATGAAGAGATTTTTGTAGTGATGGATATTCATGATGTTAAAAATAATAGAAACTTAAAACGTAAATTAAAAAATTTTCCACGTTATGTGAACAAATCTTTATTGTTGAAATTAAAGCATGAAGCGTTACCGTATATATTCCCTGAAGATGATGAAGATGGGAAATTAATAACGCATCGATTTACTTTACAATGTAAAACGTTTGATTTTAACTATATTCCACTGTTAAAAGCCATTTGCAATCAAGACTTGGGGTTGAAACCGCAGATTTACTATGATGTTTACTTCATAAATATTAATATGAAAACCATTTTTCATGTCTACGATGATAGAGGTTGTGATTTGTTGGCAACTTCTCCCGCTACAATAAAACATATTTACAAGAAGCATAATGACTGGATTTTAGACTATGACAGAGCGGAAATTGATAAGGTTTTTAACAGAACATAGTTAATGTCTGCCTTTATGAAAAATAAATGTGCCTTCTGTAAGGAAAGAAATCGACTATTGGAGCTAATAGCATCCACCTTAATTACCGAAGATATTGCGCACTAGTATCAAAAGCACACGATGGATTTAATTAAGTATGCGTAAAAGCTGAAGATTAAAATACATAAGCACTCGCTCAAAACGTAACTTTTATGGCGTTTTGGGCGAGTGTTTTCTATTGGAAAATAGCGGTAAAAAAAGTTCGTGTGATTCTATGAATGATTATCATTTTGTCCAATATATTAGTAAATATACAATATGAAAATATAAATTGTAAATATTTTCTAATATAAAGGAGGCTTCATATATGCTTGAACCAACTATCAAGACAACGGCAACGTATCAACGAGATCGGGAAACGGTTATTGCCTTAACACAAAAGCTCGTGCGGATTGAAAGTGTCTACCGCGAAAATGACCCGCATGGCAATGAACAGGAAGTAGCCAATTACGTGGCGCAATACTTGCGGGCTAGCGGTATTAAAACGTTTGTGGAAGAAGTTGTGCCTGGTAGACCAAATGTTATTGGCATTATTGATTCGGGGAAGCCAGGGAAAACGCTACTTTTTGAAGGACATACAGATGTTGTAACCGAAGGCAATCGTGAAGCATGGACATACGATCCTTTCGGTGCGGAAATTATTGATGGACGAATGTATGGACGCGGGACGAATGATACAAAAGGTAATCTCGCTTGTATGATAACAGCTTGTCAGTCATTGCTACTAGATGGGGAGGAATTTACGGGCAAAATTATTTTATGTATCCCATGTGATGAAGAAGGGCTTATGTTAGGCATAAAACATTTTATTCGCAAGGGCTGGGCGGATGGCGTAGATGGTGCCATTATTTGTGAGCCACAAGAAAATAATGTTTGCATTGCACAACGCGGTGCTATTCGCTTACAGGTCGATATTTTCGGCAAAATGGCACATGGCGCGATTTCTTGGAGTGGCATTAATCCGAATTGGCGGATGGCACGCTTGATTGTGGAGCTTGAAAAGTTAGAAAAAGAAGAGCAAGCGCGTTTAGGTCGTGATCCAATGCTTAACTGGCCATCCATTACACCAACGATTTTACGTGCACCAGTAAAAGGGGATGCGCAAATTAATGTAATCCCTGATCATTGTATGACGACGCTAGATATTCGCACCGTTCCAGCCCAGGATCATGATGAATTATTAGGCAAAATCGATGCCATTATTCAACGACTCCAAGCAGATGATCCAGACTTTAAAGTGGAGCTTACGGTGCTGGATAATCGCCCAGCAACCGCTACTGCAAAAGAACAGCCAGTTGTCCAGGCTATTTACGAAGCGGTAGCAGAGGTGACGCAAAAAGAGCCGATTTATAACGGAGTGCCAGGTGCTACGGATGGAACCTTCCTCCATGTATATGGTATACCAATCGTCACTATTGGGGCGGGTGACCGTGAACTACCGCATCAAATTGATGAATATGTCGATATTGAAGAGCTTGCAGAAACGACGGCTATTTATCGTTTAGCAGCATTAAAGTTTTTAGCAGGTGATGCATAATGGTCAAAATCGCAGTTATTCCTGGAGACGGTATTGGTAAGGAAGTGATGGCAGAAGCATTAAAAGTGCTTGCACAACTGCGGCAAGATGAACCATCTTTAGACATTGAAACGAACATTTTTCCGTGGAGCTCGGATTATTATGTGCAGCATGGTTGTATGATGCCAAAAGATGCGCTCACTACATTAAGAAACTATGATGCGATATTATTCGGTGCGATTGGTGATGCGCGTGTACCAGATGATGTTACGATATGGGAATTTATTATGCCGATTCGTAAACAATTCCAGCAATATGTCAATTTTAGACCAGTCAAATCACTACAGGGCATTGCTTCACCATTGGCGAATAGCAAAGATATCGATATGGTTATTTTCCGTGAAAATACAGAAGGGGAATATTCGAATAGTGGTGGACATATTTATCACAACCAGCCACAGGAAATGGCGATTCAAAATACGATAATGACACGGCTCGGTGTTGAAAAAATTGTACAAGCCGCGTGTGATTATGCTAATCAAAATGGCAAGTCGAAAATTACCAGTGCAACGAAATCAAACGCCATTATCTATGCTATGAAATTTTGGGATGAGATTACGAAAGATGTTGTGGCACAAGCTTCGCCAACTTTAACGTTGGAATCTCTCTATATCGATGCATTAGTCGCTTATTTTGTAGAGCGGCCGCAAGATTTTGAAGTAGTAGTGGCATCGAATTTATTCGGCGATATATTATCGGATTTAGGGTCGGCACTTGTTGGGGGGCTAGGGTTATCTCCTTCGGCAAATTTAAATCCTGAAAAAGCGTTTCCATCAATGTTTGAACCAGTGCACGGTTCTGCACCCAATATTGCAGGGAAAGGGATTGCCAATCCGATTGCGCAAATTTGGTCACTTGCTTTATTGCTTGGGCATATTGGAAGACCTGATTTAGAAAAGCGAATCGTTGCGGCAATTGAAGCAGTGTTAATCGAGGGAGCCGTGCAAACAGCAGATATTGGCGGACAGGCAACAACTACACAGATGGGGGATGCTATTTGTCAGGCGCTTGAAAACATTAAACAAACAGCAAGGGGTGTGTAAGATGGCAGTTACACAGCAAGTGATCATTGTAACAGGTGCTGGGGGAGGAATGGGGAAGGCGATCATAGAAGACCAACTTGACCGAGGACATATTGTGATAGGTCTTGATTTATCGGTTACTTCACTCGCACATCTAGCGCAACAATCTTTGCAAACATATGAAGTCAATGTTTTGCAAGAAGATAGCATACAAGCCATTGTCCATGAAGTTTACGTCAAGTATGGACGAATTGATGGCTTGGTCAATGCATTAGGCATTGCACAGGCTGCGACGCCGATTGAGCAAGTAACAATGGATGATTGGAATCGACTAATGGACGTAAATGTGAAAAGTCTGTTTATTACAACAAAGGCCATTGTGCCGTATATGAAGAAGCGCAAAAAAGGGTCGATTGTGACCATTGCATCGATTTCTGCGGTGCGTCCTCGTCCCGGTTTGCAGGCGTATATTGCTTCTAAAGGAGCGGCGGAAAGCTTTTCACGTGGGCTGGCAATTGAGCTTGCCTCCCATCAAATTCGGGTCAATACTATTCATCCAGGACCAGCAGACACGCAAATGCTAGCACAGTTTACTGCACATAATGCAGATGCTGAACATGCAAAGCACAATGTTTTTATACAATCAGTGCCACTTGGACGTTTAGTCGCTCCATCTGATATTGCAGGTGCCGTAAGTTACCTACTATCAGATGTAGCATGTATGGTAACAGGGACAACGTTACATGTAGACGGAGGCCGTGGCTTATAGGAGGAGTACGATGCAAATTATACCGATGCTAATAAATGGAAAGTGGGTACAAGGAGACGGTCAGGCGTTTATAGATGTGGTCAATCCTTCTACTGGTGAAGTACTTGCGCAACTAACAAATGCTAGTAAGGCACAGGTAAACGAGGCGGTACAAGCAGCGCGTATTGCTTTTGAAAGTGAAGAGTGGCGCCAAGTGAAAGCTTTTGAGCGTGGTCAATTATTACTCGAACTAGCACAGTATATTCGCATGCATGCTGAAGAATGGAGTTTGCTAGAATGTCGGGATGTTGGAAAGCCCTTAACACAAGCACGTGCCGATGTTGAAGCAGCAGCACGTTACTTTGAGTTTTACGGTGGGGCTGCCGATAAACTGATGGGAGACACGATCCCTATCGAAGACGGTATATTAAATGCTGTCGTGCTAGAGCCTGTAGGGATTACCGTCCATATTGTACCGTGGAATTATCCTTTACAAATTACGGCAAGAAGCGTTGCCGCAGCAATTGCAACAGGAAATGCAGTCATTGTCAAAAGTGCGGAAGATACCCCATTGACAACGCATGCTATGACACAATGGTTTGCCCGAAAATTCCCAAAAGGGATTTTCCAACATATTACGGGATTAGGTCGTGAGGTAGGCCCGCTGTTAACGAGGCATCCTGATATTAATCATATTACATTTACTGGTTCTGTTGCTACGGGTATAGAAGTGATGAAAGCCGCAGCCCAAAACATCGTACCTGTCACATTAGAACTCGGTGGAAAGTCCCCGAATATTGTGTTTGCGGATGCACCAATGGAACAGGCATTAGAAGGCGTAGTCCGTGCCATTATTCAAAATGCGGGGCAAACATGCTCTGCTGGTGCGCGCTTACTAATTGAAGAAGATGCAAAAGCGTTGTTTATCAAGCGGTTAGTTGACAGGTTTCAAACTTTAAAGATTGGCCCGGGGGAAGCGGATGTCGATATGGGCCCATTATTAAATGAACGGCAATATGTAAAGATTTCCTCACTGTTGCAACAAGCAAAAGAGGATGGTTATGTGATCACAGGTGGTGACACGCTAACAATTAAAGGCTATGAAAAAGGTTACTATATCCAACCAACGATTCTCGATGGCGTAGATGCCGACGCTGAACTGGCGCAGGAGGAAATTTTCGGACCGGTGTTAACTATATTGACATTTTCAACAGTGGAGGAAGCAATTACCTTAGCCAATGGTACGGATTATGGATTAGTAGCTGGTGTTTGGTCTAAAGATTTAGACACGGCTCATTATGTCGCTAGCCGAGTGAAGGCAGGACAAGTATTTGTCAATAATTATGGCGCAGCAGGTGGGATTCAAATGCCGTTTGGTGGTTATAAAAAGAGCGGAATTGGTCGTGAAAAAGGCTTTGTGGCACTAAGAAATTATACCCAAATGAAAAATATTGCGATACGCTATGCAACACCTGAGCGTACGTGAACAGGGGGGAGCAAGTGGAACAAGCACAAGACAAGCAAGTGTTATTGGAAGTAAAGCAATTACACGTCCAATTTCATTTAAAAAATGGGAAAAAGGCAAAAGTAGTCGATGATGTAAGCTTTGTTATTTATAAAGGTGAGACGGTAGCCCTTGTAGGAGAATCAGGCAGTGGCAAGAGTATGACATCGCTGTCAATCATGCGCTTGCTTCCGATGCCTCCTGGAGAAATATCCGCCGGTTCCATTACATTAAACGATAAAAATCTACTCGCTATGAATAATAAAGAAATGAGTAAGATTCGAGGCAATGAAGTGAGCATGATTTTTCAAGAACCGATGACATCACTTGACCCCGTTTTTACCATTGGCAATCAAATGATGGAAGCGATTCGTAGGCATCAAAAAATATCTGCAAAACAAGCGAAAGAAAAGTCACTACAACTATTAAAAGAAGTGGGTATCGCCAATGCAGAAAAGGTTCTCACTGAATACCCGCATCAGTTATCGGGTGGCATGCGACAACGTGTGATGATTGCTATTGCAATGTCCAATAATCCTCAACTATTGATTGCAGATGAGCCGACAACGGCATTGGATGTTACGGTGCAAGCACAAATTTTAACGTTAATGATGAAGCTGAAAAAAGAACAGCAATCAGCCATTTTGTTTATTACACATGATATGAGTGTTGTTGCTGAAACCGCAGATCGCGTCATGGTGATGTATGCTGGGCAAATTGTGGAGCAAGCGCCTGTTCGTGCGTTATTTCTCGAACCGAAACATCCCTATACAATTGCCTTATTAAAAACGATGCCTACCTTAGAAACTGATATAAAAAGGTTACCATCTATCCCAGGCACTGTACCACCTGCCTATGCATTACCAGAAGGCTGTCGTTTTGCACCACGTTGTCCATTTGTGATGGAGCATTGCCGTCATGTTTTACCAGAAGTTACGTTGTTGCAGCATCAACATCTTGTAAGGTGTCATTTATACACGGAGGAAGGGGCATTGGTAAATGACGGACAAAGAAGTATTACTTGAAATTCATCATTTAAAAGCTTATTTTCCTGTGAAACGTAAGTCTATGAAAGAAGCAAAAAAAGTCGTTAAGGCTGTTGATGATATTTCAATTGACATCTTCCGAGGGGAGACACTTGGTATCGTTGGGGAATCAGGGTCTGGAAAGTCAACATTTGGGCGCGCGATATTAAAGCTTGTTGAACCGACAGCTGGAGAAATTTTGTATAAAGGCCAAGCCATTCATCATTTGAAGGGGAGCGAATTGCAAAAATATCGCAACCAAATGCAAATGATTTTTCAAGATCCCTTTGCATCGTTAAATCCACGCATGCGTATAGGCGCCATTATTGACGAACCAATGGCTTTACAACTGCCTTTAACGAAAGAGCAGCGTAAAAAACGGGTCAGAGAACTATTACAAAAGGTTGGTTTACCGGAAGATGCTATGCACAAATTTCCCCATGAATTTTCAGGTGGGCAAAGACAACGAATAGGCATTGCCCGAGCACTTGCCATCAATCCGGAGTTTATCATAGCAGATGAGCCAGTTTCTGCTTTAGATGTGTCCATACAATCACAAGTATTAAACTTGATGATGGATTTACAGGATGAATTTCAATTAACGTATTTATTTATTTCCCATGATTTAAGTGTTGTCAAACATATTAGCGATCGTGTTGCAGTGCTGTATTTAGGAAGGATTGTGGAAGTAGGCACCAAAAAAGAATTGTATGCACATCCACTTCATCCATATACACAAGCATTACTTTCTGCGATTCCTGTTGTGAATTTTGATGAACCGAAGCAATTAGTCCCATTACAGGGGGAACTACCAAGCCCGATGAATCCACCGATTGGTTGCGTGTTTCATACGCGCTGTCCGTTTGTCATGGAGCAATGTCGGCTAGCACGGCCTCCATTGCAACAAAAAAATGAGCATCAGCAAGTAGCGTGCTTTTTATATGAAAAATAATCAGAATATTCAATTTTTAAAAAAGGGGGTGGGTTAATGTTTGGCAATATTACCGATGTACCAGGCGTGAAAGTAGGACATGCGGAAGATAGAGGAGGCATCACGGGATGCTCCGTTATTTTAGTGGAAGACGGTGCTGTTTGTGGTGTCGACGTGCGAGGCTCTGCACCAGGCACACGTGAAACAGATGCATTGGATCCTATTAATGAAATTCAACAAGTGCATGGCATTTGTTTAGCGGGCGGCAGTGCATTTGGTTTGGATGCCGCAACAGGTGTCATGCATTACTTAGAAGAACAAGGTGTAGGGGTAGATGCAGGTGTTACCAAAATACCAATTGTACCTAGTGCGGTATTATTTGATTTATTTATTGGTGACGCACATATAAGACCATCAGCTCAGATGGGGTATGAAGCAGCGAGAAATGCCAAGATTGGTGCTTTTGTAAATGGCAATATAGGCGCAGGCTATGGTGCAACAGTTGGCAAATTAGCAGGTCCACAATTTTGTATGAAAGGGGGTTTAGGCAGTAGTTCGCTTGTAGGGAAGGATGGGCTTATCGTAGGGGCTATGGTAGCGGTCAATGCAGTAGGCGATGTAAAGGACCCTACTACTCGAACAACGATTGCTGGGGCGCGTAACCGAGCAACAGGGCAATGGCTGGATAGTTGTTCCCATTTAGAAGAGCATGGTCAATCGCAGGCACTCGCGGGTACCAATACGACCATTGGCGTTGTTGCGATGAATGCAAAGTTAACAAAGGCAGAGGCGAAAAAAATCGCCCAACTAGCACAAAATGCCTTAGCACGTACGATTTATCCTGTCCATACAATGCTAGATGGCGATACGATTTTTGTTTTAGGCACAGGACAGCAAACCTACCCAGTGGACTATATTGGACATTTAGCAACAAAGGTCGTGGAGGAAGCGATTATTGCTGGTGTTAAAGGTGCTACTCAATTAGAGGATGTAGCAAGTTATACAAGTATACAACAACAGAATAAAGGGGGAGAAATACTTTGAAGCAGAGTAGAAATTGGGTTTTCCTAATGTTGTTACTGCTTTTAGGGGTGATGATTAGCGCATGTTCAAATGATAATGACAAAAAAGATACAAATAAAGTACCTACAAATGCGCAAGTAACAACAGATACACCGCAAGAAATTGTAGTCCGCATTAATGACGACCCGGATTTTTTAGATCCTCATAAAGCAACAGCATCGATTTCCTATCAGATGATTCTTAATATTTTCGAAGGATTGATAGCACCCGAAACAGATGGTTCCTTAAAAGAGGGACTTGCCGAAAGCTATGAAATTTCACAGGATGGTTTAACTTATACGTTTAAAATTCGTTCAGGTGTGAAATTTCATAATGGCGAGGATTTAACAATAGAAGATATTCAATATTCGTTTGATCGCTTAATGGGCAAAAATGGTGGCGAAAAAATGTCGAATAACTTTGATAATGTAGCATCTACCGAAGCCCCAGATACGACGACTTTTGTCATTAAGTTAAAAGAACCGAATTCTAATTTCCTCTATTCCCTGACTGCTCGCCAAGCAGCCATTATACCGAAAAGTAATGATGGCAAGCACAATGAAAACCCAATTGGGACTGGTCCTTTTGCATATGTAAAATATGCCCCAGGCTCAAATTTAGTGTTGAAAAAGAATGAAAGCTATTGGAAAGAAGGCTTGCCTTACTTAGATAAAGTAACTTTTGCGTTCCAATCCGATGATCAAGCAGCCATTATGAGCTTAATGGCAAATGAAGTAGATTTAACAAGTGTCCCTTGGCAACGCGTAAATGAGGTGGAAAATAGCCATCATTTATCGCATCAAAACAATAACTCTTCTTTAATTGTCACATTTAATGAAACGAAAGCACCGTTTGATAATATCAAAGTGCGTCAGGCCATGAACTATGCCATCAGTAAAGCGGATATTATTGATTCCGTATTTGCTGGTTATGCTGTACCACTTGGCTCGAACATGAGTCCAGCAATGGGAGACTATCAAAAGAAAGGGTTAGAAGATAAGTACAAACTTGATGTGGCAAAGGCCAAGGCATTATTAGCTGAAGCAGGTTACCCAGACGGCTTTAAAACCAAAATTACTGTATCTTCTCATAACGATATTTATTCCAATATAGCGCAAATTGTTGCCGCTAACCTTAAAGAAATTGGTGTAGATGTAGAGATTGAAGTGGTGGAATGGGGGATTTGGCTTGATCGTGTGTACTTTGGTCGCGACTATACAATGACGACGATTGATTTAACAGGTCGTGCCTCTGCCTATGAAATTCTAAATGACTATATTTCTACCAATGAGAGTGAAAACTTCTTCTTATTTAAGAATGAGGAATACGACAACATCATGGCTGACGTTTTAAAGGAAACAGACACAGCAAAGCAAATTGCTTATTACCAACGTGCACAAGAAATTTTAGCGGAGCAGGCAGTGTCGGTTTATGTAGCGGATTACCAAATCGTATGGGGTTCTGACAAGCAAATAACAGGGCTAAAGAGCTATCCATTCTGGTTCCATGATATGTCCGAGGTAAAATTCTCAAACTAGAAAGAGATGATTGCAAATGATGTATATGATACGTCGATTCATCCTGTTAATGACAACGATTCTTCTAGTGTCGATGATTACATTTGGTGTTTTTCAAATTTTGCCTGGGGATCCTGTTCGAACAATGTTAGGAACAGAAGCAGATCCTACACAAATTGAAAACTTGCGGTCTGAGCTTGGTTTGGACCGCCCCCTTTATGAACAATACACTGATTGGATAAAGGGATTATTGACTGGCGAATTAGGCCATTCCATTCGTTTCTCCATGCCTGTAAAAGACTTATTATTGGATAGACTGCCTGTTACGATGTCGTTAGCTGTCCTGACATTAACCATTGTATTAATGGTTTCCTTGCCACTTGGCATGTTTGCTGCGAGACGCCAAAATAAGCTGAGCGATGTATCCTTATCGACATTGACACAAATTGGGATGGCGGTGCCTTCATTTTGGCTCGGGATGATGCTAATTTTATATGTGGGCATGCAGTTTAGTTTTTTAAAAATTAGTGGCTATATTCCGTGGTCACAAAGTGTTGCCGGGGCGTTAAGTACGCTTATTCTGCCGGCGTTAACTATCGCTATACCTCAAATTGCTGTCAACTTCCGTTACGTGCGTACGGCCATTTTAGAACAAATGCAACTTGATTATGTACGGACAATTCGCAGTAAGGGGATGTCGGAACGGAATGTGATGTATAAGCATGTGTTAAAAAATGCCATGATTCCGATTTTGACCGTTTTTGGTTTGATAATGGCAGAAGTTGTGGCAGGTACGATTATTGTAGAGCAAGTATTTTCATTGCCAGGTGTTGGACAGCTATTGATTACAGCGATTAGTAATCGCGATTTCCCACTAGTGCAAGGCATCGTGATGTATATTACGGTAGCCGTTGTTGTTATTAATTTTATCGTCGATATTTTATATTCTGTTTTAGATCCAAGAATCCGATTACGATGAGAGGTGGATGCAATGGACATTGTGAAACGATATATGAAAAATATAAATTTACTCATTGGTCTACTCGTCATCGTCGGGTTTTTACTTGTTATGGTTATTAGCTTCTTTTATACGCCGTATGATGTGAATACGATGAATATTCCCGAAAAATTACACAGCCCAAGTAGTAAGTATCTATTTGGTACAGATGAATTTGGACGTGATATTTTTAGTCGGATGATGAAGGGGACACAAACAGCCTTTGCGGTAGGTTTATTAACGGTCATTATTGGTACATCATTTGGTATTTTAATCGGTGGACTAGCAGGTTTTCTAGGTGGCTGGGTCGATGAACTATTTATGCGCTTAATGGATGCGCTAATGGCTTTTCCAGGCATAATATTAGCGTTAATGCTAGTAGCTGTTTTCGGGCCTGGCGTAGTCAATACCGCAATTGCCCTCGGTGTGATTGCCATACCTGCCATTGCTCGAATTGCACGCAGTGGTTTTGTCCAACATCGAGATGCCGAATACGTACTCGCTGCTAAATTAATTGGTGTCAAACCTTATAACATTATGTTTCGTCATATTTTACCTAATATATCATCCCAAATTATTGTAGCAGCAACGGTTACTTTTGCGACGGCCATGCTTGCGGAAGCAGCACTGAGTTATTTAGGGCTTGGCGTTCAACCACCAAATCCTAGTTGGGGACGTATGTTAAAAGATTCGCAAGCGTATTTAGTAAAAGCATCGTGGTATACATTTGCGCCAGGCGGAGCGATTACTTTATTAGTGCTAGGGTTGTATATGTTGAGCAATGCATTGAGGGATTATATGGACCCCCGCTCAAAATCATAGTTTTAGTGATTGGCAATGTAATATAAAACGTTCTATACTATAGTAATTATATGCTCATAACTGAGGAGGACTATATTAATGAACGCAACCATTATTACAACAGACAGCGATTTGCAAACGGCTTTAGCTATTCGCAAAGCTGTATTTATAGAGGAGCAACAAATTCCAGCATCCGAAGAATATGATGAATTTGATACACTTGCTGCGTCTTGTGAACATATTCTTGTGTATATCAATGAACAACCCGTTGGTACAGCTCGATTACGTGTAGTAGACGGCTATGGCAAACTGGAGCGAATTTGTATTTTACAGCCATTTCGTAAATGCGGGCTCGGAAAAATAATCATTGAAAAGCTTGAGTCGTTAGCGCAGGAGAAAGGCTTAACGAAATCAAAACTTAGTGCACAAGTATATGCAGAGGGCTTTTATGAAAAGTTTGGCTATCGTCGCACAGGAGAGGAATATTTGGACGCAGGCATCCCACATGTTTTAATGAAAAAGCAATTTAACAAAGCTTAACATGTAGTAGATTAAATATCCGCGAATTGAATGCATTTACCCGCGGAAGTTGAGAGTTTACCCGCGAAATGAGAGCATTTACCCGCGAAAAACATAGGAATACCCGCGGTAAATACTATTGAATAGCTTATTTTAAAACGTGTAGTGTTGGAGAAGGTAAGAAAAAGAGTAGCAGAGAATTGCTACTCTTTTTTGATCGTTAGATGTCTCATAAAGTAAGAGGCTTTTAAATGATGTTATAAAACTACACCAGTTGGCAAACATATAAAGCTAATATTTAATGTGTGGTGACTTGTAACACCAACGTAGTCTAACCTACCACCGATTGTGAATGCATAAGTACTACCTAGACCAGTAATACGAGCGTTTACCCCCTTTGGGAAAAAATCACCTTCTGAAGCAGTGGTGCGTAAATTAGAATAGCTAGAAAATATTTGACGATTACCAGCTAGCTGTGTTGTAAAATTTGCAGATACTGCTATATCAACAGGAGTTGAACGATGCATAACTCTAACCTTCCGTGATGCAGAAGTAGTAGAGAATGGTGTTACTCTATTTGAAAGAGCTGCAACAGCTTTAGCTGGTGTCGCTGCAGTTGCTTGGTGATAATATACTTCTTTTGGAATCCAATCTTCTTGGAAATCATTCAAAGGAAGTACAACAACGCTAGCTTGTATCCTATCAATTACTCGTTGTTTATATTCTTCTACGGAAACCCAATCTTCTTCTTCAAATGAATCTATTGGAGAAACCTCAATGTCTACGAGACCATCTCCCCATGGCACGGTATACTTTACTTCGTTTAAAATTTCTATATATTGTTGATGGAGTTGTTCTTTTTCTTCTTGACTTAACTTAGCTGCTGAAGCGTTGCTATTTGAAATAAAGAGAATACAAGCGAAAGCGAAAAGGGCCGTGAAAAATTTGTAAGTTTTTATCGACGATTTTTTTTCCATTTTATCCTTCTCCTTATATTTCAAAATAACTCACTAGTGTCGCGTATAAAAGTTTTGAATATTCTGTTTTTTTTGGTTTTAACTAATAACAAAGACACTTAAGTAAAGCTAGTAAGCATCCATTTTAGACAATAACCTTAGACTGGTGCAATAGAGACAAAATCACTTTATGAGACGGTACTTCCTGATATTTTTTGCATCAATTTTTGCTTGTTTTAATAAAACTGCTTTTAAGTAGCAAATAATTTGTACTAGGTGTTTAACCCGTAGTATTGTAAAATTCAGTGATTTTTCCAAGAATACATGCAGTAAAGCAAAATAATGCGACGATAGTGAGGGTAATTAAATTTTAAATTGATTTTATATTTTTTGTCTAGTAAAAATATAAAATCCTTTTTTGATAGAATTAACTCACCATAGCCAATAAAATCAATGGGATTATCTCCCTGCATGTTATCAAAATTAGCATCTAGGTCTGTAATAATATCAAGATCACCCTGAACAGGTTCGTGGGAGCCAATTAGTCAGTGTAATCATAAAAGATAGAAGATGTATGAGTTTCGAGGAAGACCTTTAACTATATAAAACAACTCCATTTTGAGTATGTCAAAATGGAGTCTTTAATTTAAAACGAAATAGGGACTTCCTGTAATGTTGGGTAAGATGTGATGGCGCCATGTTTTGTTGTGGATATAGCAGCATAACGGTTGGCAAAGGTAAGAAGGGGCGTAGCAAATGTTTCGCAAAAGGCTGCGAGAGACTCCACTGCAATGTTTTTCTGTAACAACATACTTAAAATGGCACCGATAAAGGCATCACCTGCACCTGTTGTATCAAGTGTTTGTACAACTTCAGCAGCAGCTTTTACATGCTGTTGCTTCGTGTAAAGACTAGCTCCTTGTGCACCATGCGTGACGAAAATGACTTGAACCTTCTCTTGAAATAATGACTGCACGGCTTGCTGCTCATCGTCTATATGTGTTAAAAACGATAGTTCATCATCGGAAAGCTTCACGATATGCGCACGCGGAATAAAGTTTAAAATCGTTTGCCGACATGCTTCAGCGTCATGCCAAAGGGGGAGTCGTACGTTCGGGTCAAAAGATACAAGGCACCCCATTTCATGAGCTTGCTCAATAATCGCCTTATGTGTTTGCTTCATTGGACTATCCACTAAGTTCACCGAACAAAAGTGGAGAAGATCATGAGCTGTTAGTAAGTTAGTCGGCAATTGTTGTGAGCTGTATAACAAATCAGCTGCATTTTTTCGATAAAATAAAAAGTCACGTTCACCATCCGCTGTCAAGGATACAAAGGCAAGGCTTGTTTCACCATCCGCTGTTTGTGCGATATACTGCGTATCTACGCCAGCTTGTTTCACGGTAGCAATTAAAAAGTCCCCAAATGCATCTTGCCCAACTTGTGTTAGTAGGGCAGCAGATTGGCCTAATTTTGCGCAGACTGCTGCTACATTCGCCGGTGCACCACCCGCATTTTTCGTAAACTGTTCGACCGATAAAAGCGAGCCGCTTTGTCCAGCGGGCGTAAAGTCAATTAAGAGTTCACCAATTGCATACAATTTTCGCATACAATACCTCCTTGTCCAATCAAATCTTCATTCCTGCAAAGGAGCTTTTTGCTTTGGAATATAAATAGTATAAAAAATCCCAGAAAAAATGAGTAAGATACCAAGCGTTTGAATAGCGCTAGGCATGAAATCAAGCAGTAACATATCTAATAAGATAGCGACAACGGGATCTACAAATACTAAAACAGACACTAGTATAGTAGATAGGCTACGAATACTATCAAAAAATAAATAATAAACAAATCCAGTATGAATAAATCCTGTCCCTAAAATATAAAGCCAATTCGTTGTTGTCAATCCTTCAAATAATGAAAAATCTACAAACGGTACTAGCATCACAATACCAACAGCCGTTTGTATAAACGTTAAGGCATAGGCGCTTAAATTTTTTATCGTTCTGCTCGTTAACATCGTAAATGCATAAAATAAAGCGGAGAGCAATGCCCACACAAAACCGGACTGCATAAATTCAGATAATGAAATAAAATTTTGTAATCCAATAATAAAAATACTGCCGATAAAACAAGTTACCGTTGCGACAAGGGCTTGTATAGTCATTTTTTCTTTAAGCAATAACGCACCTAAAATAAGCACAAAAATAGGTGCTAAATTATAAATTGAAATGGCGATTGAAATCGACATCTCCTCAAAAGCTTTAAATAAAAACACCCAGTTTAAGACGATAAAGACTCCACAAAGAAGGGTGCGCAATAGTTCCTTTTTGTTCCAGATCTCTGTTTTATGCCCGCCCGTAATTAGCCATAAGGCGCCAAGAAAGAGTGTTGCACAAACACAACGGATAAAGACTAGCTCTGTAGCGGGTACGCCAGTATGGATCGTGAAAAAGCCGATGGAGCCAAAAATGGCCATAGACACTGTAAGTTTTATGATTGCTGAGACATTCATAACAAACCTGCTTTCTAGTAGTAATGAAATGGCTACTATTTTTTAGCTATCACTATAATGGAGAAACCGACAGCGTTGTCTACTGTCGGCTCTTGTTCATTAGAAAACGATTACTCACGGATTTGCCCATTTCCATGGATGAAATACTTTGTAGATGTTAATGCTGGTAAGCCCATTGGTCCACGAGCATGTAATTTTTGTGTACTAATCCCGATTTCAGCGCCATAGCCAAATTCAAAGCCATCTGTAAAGCGAGTAGAAGCGTTATGATAAACCGCCGCAGCGTCTACACTATTTAAAAATGTATCTGCCACAAGCTGATCTTCAGTAACAATGGCCTCCGAGTGGTTTGTACCATATTGATTAATGTGCTCGATAGCCTCATAAACGTTTTCGACAATTTTGACGCTAATCTTTAAATCTAGGTATTCTGTTGCAAAGTCTTCCTCTGTAGCGGGCTGCGCAAAATCCACCGCTTGGCAAACTGTCGCATCACCTACAATTGTCACGCCTGCTTCATGCAGTGCGTTTAGCAACTGTGTACCGTGTTCACTAAACCACTCCGGATGAATTAGTAAGCTTTCTGCTGCATTACAAACAGAAGGACGTTGTGTTTTTGCATTTCGACAAATGTTTTCTGCTTTTATGTAATCGGCTGTTTGGTCCACATAAATATGGCAATTGCCTGCTCCTGTTTCAAGCACAGGCACAGAAGCTTCACGAACAACTAAATCAATCAGAGCTTTACCACCGCGTGGAATTAGTACATCAAGATATTCTTTTAAATGGAATAATTCCTTTGCTGTGTCACGACTTGTATCTTCGATTAATTGCACTGCATCGACTGGGATAGACGTTTTTTCAAGTGCTCGGTGGATACTTGAAACAAGGGCAATATTTGAAAATTTGGCTGAGGAACTACCTCGTAATAGTACAGCATTACCCGTTTTCAATGATAATGTGGCTGCATCGACCGTAACATTTGGTCTAGCCTCATAGATCATGCCGATCACCCCAATTGGCACCATCCGCTTCTCAATAAGTAAGCCGTTATCCTTTTCAATATGCTCAAGCGTAGTTCCAACTGGATCATTTAATTTCACTAATAAATGAATGGCATCTGCCATTGCTGTGATACGTTCCTTGTTTAACATAATGCGATCAAGTGTTGAAGTAGGCATGCCTTTGTCTTTACCATTTGCTAAATCCTTTAAATTTTCAGAAATTATCATATCTTGATCGATTAGTAATTGTTCCGCAATTTTCGTTAAGGCATCATTTTTTTCGCATGTTGTTTTAATATTTAAAACATAGCTTGCTGCCTTTGCTCGTTTTCCTTTTTGGTATACTTCACTTGTCATTTGATTTCCTCCTATTTCGTTTGTATTTTTAACCATTTATCCCGATGAATAACCTCTATCGGGTAATTGGTTAATTCATCAGTTCGTTTTCCCATTGCGTGTGCTAGCTCAAGTGATGAATATAAAACTTCGCCGCGCCCAATCAGCTTATTATGGCTGTATACTTCAACAACGTCACCTTGTTCGAAGTCTCCTTCAACTCGATAGACACCTGCTGGAAGTAAGCTTTTGCCATTTTCTAATAATGCGTGCTCTGCACCGTTATCTATAAAAATTTTACCAGAAATTTCCGTTAGCGCAATCCACTGTTTATTATTTGTTAAGACAGCGAGTGCTTCATGTTCTACATATGTGCCATCGCCATGACCATCTAAAATATGGATTAGCTTTTGAGCCCCGTAGCCCGTTCCGATAAATACTTTAACGCCTGCATTTAAAGCTGCACGGGCTGCTAATAGTTTGGACTCCATACCACCTGTTCCAACTTTAGAGCCAGCACCGTCAGCGAAGCCTAGCATTTCGTCTGTTACTTCTGTTAACCGATCAATGCGTTTTGCTTGCGGATTTTTATTGGGATTGGCATCGTATAAACCATTAATGTCTGTCAGAATAATGAGCTGGTCTGCATGAACAAGCCCACTGACAAGTGCGGATAGCATATCATTATCCCCAAATGTTAATTCGCTAACAGATACCGTATCGTTTTCATTAATAATTGGGAGCATCGAGCGCTCAAGTAATTCCTCAAATGTTGCATAGGCATTTTTATAGCGTTCTTTTTTCGAAAAATCAGTCCGTGTAAGTAAAATTTGAGCAGGCATTATATCATAAATACTAAATAGTGCATGATAGGTTTGGATAAGCAAACTTTGACCGACTGCTGCTGCTGCTTGTTTCCCTTTTACTGTCACAGGGCGAGAAGGGTAGCCGAGTTGTTTAAAGCCTGCTGCTACAGCACCTGACGAAACTAGTAAAACTTCATGTCCACATTTTTTTAATTCCGCAATAGCTTGCACGTGATCCATTAAGCGTACTTTATCAATTTCGCCTTTTGCATTAGTTAAGGAGCTACTGCCGATTTTTACAACAATTCTTTTTCTTTCCATCCTAATTCCTCCAGTTCACCATTTGGGGCATTCCCATCGCCTAAGCCACAAATTGCTGAATAAAGATAAAAAAACCTTTTCGTCCTAAAAATTAGGACGAAAAGGTTGCTTTCCGTGGTACCACCTACATTGAATATCTTGAGATATTCCACTTTCCTCATAACGCTTGAGACTGCGCCTAGTTTGGCTAGGACGTTTCACGAAGTAGGTTCTGTAGTCTTTTTTGTACAATGTCTTACAGCCGATGGACATCGCTCTCTTACCAATTAGTTTCTACGTACTAATCTTCGTTCGTTTTATTGGTATCATGTATTTTGCAGAGATTGCGGATATAACATAACCACAAGTTCTCATTCATACTACTAATTGAATAAAGAATGCACTACTTCTTTGTGTCTGTCAAGCTGAATAGAAAAATTGTGTATAAATTAGGACAAATCGCAGAGGTTTACAACTATCAATAAACATTTGAATACTGAGAAGTTACTATTATTTTAACCACCAAATGGCAACGAATAGAGGCAGCATCGCCAATATCATCACAAAGAAACTCCACAAAATTTGTTTCCCTGTTGTCATGTTTTTAGGTTTAATACTCATTTTTTCATAGAGCGCGTTAATCGCACGTTGCTCTTTTGCATAGAGCATTGATTGAAATTCATCATAATCTTGAATATAACTAGATGGGGGCCTTGGACTAAAACGAAGATTTCGAATATCTTCCGTAATGTCTTTTTCGCCAATCCAGTAGGTAATAACGGGTGCTAAGCCAGCAGAATGCATTGCTTGAACCTCGATATCGTGTGTTTTCATTTTATAAAAAACATTTCCTTGCTCGTCCTCAAATTCTTGAACAATATCGCTTACTGCCATCGACGAATCACCTCTTTCTTAATACAATAAGGATTGAATTCATAGTGTTGAATTCTATTATAATGCATAAACGAAGAGAAATGTTGCGTGAGCGAGCATTAATGAGGATAATAATTTTTTTATAAAAAAATATATATAGTCATAAAGTTACAAGTGGCGTGTAGTATAATGTAAATACAACCATTGTAATTATGGTTTTTTCTAACAAATAGCGGGGGGGAAGGGTAAAATTGGAACTTTCGTCGTTACTAGCATTTTTAGGTGCAGCTATTATTTTAACTATAATGCCGGGGCCGGACAATTTATTTGTCCTTGCGCAAAGCATTACACAAGATAAAAAGGCTGGAATTGCGACTTCACTAGGTTTATGTACGGGCTTACTTGTACATATCGGAGCTGCAGTTTTAGGTATCTCAGCCATTGTCTATCAATCGACCGTTATGTTTTCGATTGTCAAATTTGCTGGGGCTGCCTATTTATTATACTTAGCATGGCAATCATTTCGAGCGAAGAATGATGCATTTACATTGGAGCACCAAAATATTCATACGTTCGCTTTGCTATATCGAAAAGGAATCTTAATGAATATCTTAAATCCAAAAGTTTCTTTATTTTTCTTAGCACTATTGCCACAGTTTGTAAATCCGTTACTTGGACATGTGGCGTTACAAATGCTCATTTTGGGTATGGTATTTTTAGTGCAGGCACTGATTCTATTTTCATTAGTTAGTGTTTTTGCTGGGAAAGTAAGGGAAATAATTATAGGTAAACCTACTATTGCAAAACGCCTGAATATCGTACAAGGTGTACTATTTACATTTATCGGTATAAAAATCGCACTTAGTAAACAATAAAAGGAGGAGATTGTATGGCTATTTTACATATTACCTTTAGCTTGTCTACACAAGGGTCCATTAAACACGCGATTCGACAAAACCATTTACAGCGGGAAGAGTCAGTGATTTGTATTAATGATAATTTCTCTATTGGCCCACTTACAAGTATGGAAGAGCGAAAAAAATGGTTGGATACCCATATTTTTAAGGATGTAGAAGAACAAGAATTATATGAAGACATCCACAACAAGTGGACAAAAGCGATAGCTGGCATCCCATGTGATCTGGATGTTTGGATTTGGTATAGTCAAAATGCGCATGAAGAAATTGCTTTACGTTATGTGATGAGTGAGTTTGTCAATAAATGCAGCATGGTATTTGGTATAGATGCCACGGCTGGTTTACAGCGCATTCAACAAGACATGTCCATTCGTTATACTGGTGAGTTATCAGCGGATATGTTAATGAAGTTACGTCCAGAAGCGAAGCGTTTTACAATTGAGGAGTGTCAGCGTCTAGCTAAAGAATGGGACGAGCTCAAGCGAAATCAAAGTATATTGCGAGTTTGGCAAAATGGCATTGTTCATGTAAACGAGAATATGTTTGATGAAAAAATTATGAACAGTGCAAAATATTTACAAGCTAGCAACAATGAGCAATGGCTTTCACCAGTGAATGTTATTGGGCAAATGGTAAATACGACGGATGACTATATTAGCGAAACATTTATTGAAAATCGATTACTCTACTTGGCTCAACAAGGACTATTTGAAATAAGCGGTGACACAACGGATATAAATGCATATAAAATAAACTATATTGGACAATAAGTTAAACGCTCATGAGAAAAAGTGTTAGATTGATTTGAAGTCAATCTAACACTTTTTTGTTATGTTGTTGTTCGCGTCTTACTTTTTGAGCAGAATTCACCCATCTTTTTGTTCCTTCATTTTGAGTGCCAGCCTCTTTAGTCGCGTTCTCTCGAAGGGCCCATCTTCTCATAATAATCAAGAACAAATTGCTGGAATTGCCGTGCGGACGGTGGAAGGTAACGATTTTCAATCCAAGCCATTCCAATTATGCGTTCACATACCATATCTTCAACATGTATTTTTACGACCTTATTTGGATTAAGGTCTTCATCATCAGGTAGTAGGGATACCCCAAGACCAGCTCCTACAAAGCCTGCAACGGTAGAGACCTCATCACCTTCATACGTAATTTTAGGCTTAATGCCCGCAGCATTTAACAGTCGATCAGCAGTCCGGCGTAATGCATAGCCTTTTTTCATAAGGACAAAGTTTTCATGTTCTAGTTCTTTCATTGTTATACTTTTACGATTGGCTAGATGATGATCGATGGGCACCATGATATAAAGCTCATCTCTCCATAGTTCTTTCCAACAAACAGGTGGTTCGGTATCAATTGCTGCAAGCAAACAAAGATCTAGCTCACCTGCAAGCAGTTGTTTAAGCTGGGAGTGCGAATAGTTTTGTGTGAAATGAAAGCGGATATGCGGATGTTGCTGACGAAAGGCGCGGATCAAATCAGGGACTATACTTGTTCCAAGTGTATGTAAGAAGCCCAGTGACACATCTCCAAGCTCTGGATTATTGAGCTCCTGTAATTCTAAAACAGCTTTTTCATATTCTTTACGCATACGTTGCACGCGATATAAAAACAATTCTCCGTAGCGATTTAGCATGATCGAACGTCCTTGGCGGTCAAATAAAGGAACACCTAATTCCTCCTCAAGCTTTGAAATCGAACGACTTAGTGCAGGCTGTGAAATCGCTAAAACATCTGCTGCACGTGTCATATGTTCAAGCTTCGCTACTGTTGCAAAATATTCCAATTGTTGCCATTCCAATTTCACTCACCTCTAATAATAGTATGGATATTAGTTACCTGCATTATAACGGTAAAAGGATAGGAAGTATAGGCAACTTGGGAAAATTTTAAATGGCAGCTCATCGGAAATTAAACAAATGAATTTTTTTAATTTAGAAGCACCTCCAAAGGGTGATTACAGAAGGAATTAACCTTACACCATTCATGCATAAAACGTATCGAAACGATAAAAACTATAAATTGTACATTATGAATAAAGGGTGTTAAGATAGACACATAAAATACACAAATACAAATTTCCGTGAAGGGGATATTATAAAATGAAGTTATCAAAGCCGCAACCTCTAACAATTGAGGGAGGCAAAAAAGCCGTACTATTACTGCATGGATTTACAGGTAGCACAAAAGATGTGAAAAAGCTAGGGGAATTTTTATCCAAACGTGGTTATACCGTTCATGCACCTATCTATAGTGGGCACGGGGTAGAACCGGAAGCCCTACTAGAAACAAAACCTGAAGACTGGTGGAACGATGTAGTAGAAGGCTACAACTTCCTAAAAGATAAAGGATATGAAGAAATCGCAGTAGTAGGCATTTCACTTGGCGGAGTTTTTTCATTAAAAGTAGCAGAGCAATTTCCTGTTAAAGGAGTTGTTGCCATGTGTGCGCCGATAACACGCGATAGCTCAAAAGGATTATTTACACGTTTATACAATTATGCAAGACTTTATAAACACTTTGAAAACAAGTCCAAAGATCAAATTATTTCTGAACTACATGAATTACGCATTTCACCAAAAGATTCTTTAGATGGCGTAACACGCTTAACAGAAGAAACACGTGAAGATTTACCTGCAATTAAAGCACCAACTTTAGTATTGCAAGGATTATTAGACGATGAGCTATATCAACAAAGCGCTCCGTTTATTTTAGATACAGTTAAAACAGATGATAAAGAAATTATTTGGTATGAAAATTCTGGTCATATTATTACGTTAGATAAAGAACGTGATAAAGTGTATGAAGACGTGTACAATTTTTTAAACCATATAGAGTGGTCTGTTGCAAACTAAGAGCTGTCTTCTGACAGCTCTTTTTATTTGTTAATTTTTACTTAATAAGCTAGGAACTGTACTATTAGCATTTATCTTAGAAAAAACTATTGTTTTTATAATAAATGCCTGTTACCATAATGAAATTGTAGTGAAAATTCATTCGATTTAACTTATTTCAGCAAAACACCTTTATTTCTATTAGTGAACAACGAATGCGATAAAATTACTGAAGAGTAGTGGTTCGAACTCTAGCTGAAGTAAGAGAAGCTTCATTGGATATTTTACATTCTAAATGAAGCATTTCGAGCAAGCTCGAAAAAAATCAGGAAGCAATTACGCTAAGGCGTAATTATTCTTGCTTCAATAGGGTGAAGCAAGAAAGCCTCCGGCGGATGTCACAGATTTTGAAGAGGAGCATTTCGAGCAAGCTCGAAAAAATCTGGACGCAATTACGCTAAGGCGTAATTGATTATTTGCTATAGTCAAACACATCTAAGGAGTACATCAATTATGCAAAAGAAAATACCTTTTTCTACATATGCAGTCATTGGAACGATGTTATTTGGACTGTATTTTGGAGCAGGAAATCTTATTTTTCCAATTCAACTTGGACAACTAGCAGGGACTAACTTTTGGTTTGCTCTTGTCGGTTTTTTAGTAACGGCAATCGGGTTACCGTTTTTAGGTATTTTAGCGATTGGTTTATCGGGCAGTAATGGACTGCGTGATTTAGCGAGTCGTATTCATCCTTTATTCGGCGTTATTTTTTCATTAGCGTTATACTTAACAATTGGTCCTTTCTTTGCTATTCCACGAACGGCAACAGTGCCATTTGTCGTTGGCTTTGAACCGTATATTAATGCGGAACATACAACCATGTTACTGGCTTTGTTTAGCTTTATATTTTTTGCCATTGTCTACTATTTCTCGTTAAATCCAGCGAAGATTATGGATTATATCGGGAAGGTATTAACACCAGCCTTTTTAGTTGTCTTATTTATTTTAATAATTATTAGTATTGTAAAGCCGATGGGGCACTTCCAACAGCCAATAGGTGATTATATTCAATCTTCCTTTATGACTGGCTTTAAAGAAGGCTATAATACAATGGATGCACTAGCATCGCTAGCATTTGGTATCGTTGTCATCAATGCTATTAAAAATGCAGGGATTACAGATCGTAAAGAAATTGCTAAGGCAACTTGGAAGTCTGGTATCTTTGCGATGGCATTAATGACACTAATTTATGGGCTTATTACGTATATGGGCGCATCTAGTATTGAATCAGTAGGAACATTTGACAACGGTGGTTTAATTTTTGCAGCAGTTGCAGATCATTATTTTGGCTCATTTGGTGCCATATTATTGGCAGTCATTATTGTGCTTGCTTGTTTAAAAACGAGTATTGGTTTAATTACTTCTTGTAGTGAATTTTTCCATGAAGTATTTCCAAAGGTTAGCTATAAAATGTTTGTTCTATTATTGTGTGTTGTGTCCTTCTCAATTGCGAACTTTGGTTTAAATAATATTATACAATTTGCTATTCCAGTGCTTATGTTCTTATATCCACTTGCCATTGTTCTGATTTTACTTGCCTTAAGCTCTTCATTATTTAACAATAAGCAAGCTGTATACGCATCGGCTATGTTTTTGACGTTTTTCGTTAGTCTCATCGACGGCTACAAAGCGCTCGTTATTAGTATACCTGAGGCACAATTAAGCTGGTTAGACACAATAGAGCAACTATACTCCGATGTTTTACCACTATATGATATCGGTTTAGGATGGATATTACCTGCTGTCATTGGGGTAGTGATTGGCTTGATTTTGCCTTCAAAACAAACTAAAACCATTCAATAGTTTTGCTATTTAAGTGATTGTACCTATAAAAGAGTGTTAGATTGAATAAATGTCAATCTAACACTTTTTCTTATTTTTATATTCAGAAATAATATATGCAGAAAATTTATTCAATTTAATTTATAATGTTACTTATGATTGTTATAAGGAGAAGGTGAGCAAATGCACGAACTTTGGATGTTTACAGCAGTGGCGCTAATGATTGTTATGGTGCCTGGAGTAGATTCACTGCTAGTTTTAAAAAATACAATCGTACATGGCAAAAAAGCAGGCTTTTTTACAATGGTAGGGATTGTCCTAGCACTAATCGTGTGGACAACTTTAGCAGTACTTGGTCTTGCAACGATTATATCAAAATCAATGGTAGTATTTTTAGTGATAAAGTATGCTGGTGCAGCTTATTTAATTTATTTAGGTATTCAGTCATGGCGTGCAAGGGCACAAAATATGATGTTGCAAGAAGAGGTTACTATCAAAGAAAATGGAGAAAAAAATATGCCGCTTAGTTGCATGACCCAAGGCATTACAACGGACTTATTAAACCCAAAAACATTGCTATTATATGTAACATTAATGCCTCAATTTATTCAACCAAATTTTAATATTAACGCGCAATTAATAGTGTTAGCAGGCATTTTAATTGCCTTATCCATTGTTTGGCTTGGCATTGTCATTCTTGTGATGAATGTAATTCGCAAATGGTTTATGAAGCAGACTGTACAAGCAATGTTTAATAAAATAACAGGTGTAATGTTAGTAGGCATTGGTGTTCGCATTGCCACTGAAAAAGTATAGGAAAATTGAAAAAAAGCACGCAATGGTCAATTTCCATTGCGTGCATTTTATTACCCTTAGTAGGCAGTCCAACCACCATCTACGGCAATAACCTGACCATTTACAAAGCTCGCTTCATCTGAACCTAAGAATATAGCAAGTTGGGCAATTTCTTCTGGTTGTCCAGCCCGAGGATTGATGGACAAGCCAAGTGCCTGACGAGCCGCCCCGACTTCACTCATATTGGTCATTGTTGAGCCAATGTTAGTCATAACAGCACCTGGTGCAATCCCGTTGCAACGAATATTTTGATTGGCATACATAAAAGCTGTATTTTTTGTTAAGCCTACGACGGCATGTTTAGAGGCAGTGTAGGCAGCGCCTGCGCGAGCACCATAAAGTCCGCCAGCAGAAATATTATTAACAAAGACCCCATGCCCTTGCTCAAGGAAAATTTCTGTTGCCATACGCATAGAGCGCATAACAGCTGTTGTATTGACAGCAAATACTTTATCCCAACGCTCATCGGAAATTTCACCGACAGGCTCCATACCATCCATAATACCCGCGTTGTTAACTAAAATATCTAGTTTACCAAAATTGTTTTTGGTCTCATCAAATAAGCGTAGCAAGTCTTCTGCTAGAGCAACGTTTGTTTGTATAGCGATAGCTGTGCCACCAGACGCCTGAATACCATCCACAACAGCTTGCGCACCATCTAAATTTAAATCTGAAACAACGACTTTCGCACCTTCTTTAGCATAACCTTCTGCGATTGCTTTCCCCATACCTGATGCTGCACCTGTAACAATTGCTACTTTATTTTCTAATCTCATGTCAAAAGACCTCCTATTCTAACGATTAATTATTGAACATGTGTTCATTAAAATATTATAATATCCATGTAAGCGATTTCAATATGCAGAATTCATAGAACTGTTCAGTAAGCAACACATTTTAAAAAATTGTATAGTAAGGGGTAGAAAAAATTGACCGTGAACGATTTACGAGTAGTCAAAACAAAGCAGACGTTACATAATGCATTGCTCACGTTGCTAAGTGACAAACCGCTAGAAAATATATCGATTGCTGAAATATGTCGTGTGGCAAAAGTGAATAGGGGGACATTTTATTTACATTACGAACAAAAGGAAAAGTTGTTTGAAGAATATTTTCAGGAAATTGTTGAGGATTTATATCATGCTTATGAGGAACCTTACCGTGCAGCATCGACTATTATTAAAAACGAGCTAGATCCAAATACGATCCAGATTTTTCATCATATAGAGCGTTTTAAACTATTTTATCGCATTGTTTTTTCTAAAAATGTTCCGCTAACCTACTATTATATGTTGTTTGATGAAATACAATCGTTACTAAAAAGAGATTTAGCGCAAAATAAAATTGGGGAAATAAAGACGGATTTTTATAGTGCTTATCAAGCAAATGCCATAATTGGCATAATAATTGAGTGGTATCGGCATGATTTTGCGGAAAGTGCCAGTGAACTAAACAAGCAACTCGCTGCCATTTTACGGTTTGAAGAAAATAGTGGAAATCGCCACAAACAATAAAAAATCGCACTATACTTGAAATACTCGTAAACTAGCAAAGAAATGTTAGATTGAAAGCCATCAATCTAACATTTTCCTCTTTTGTTCAATTATTGAGCTGTAGGGCTTTAGGTTTTTTTAGTGCAACTGCTACGATTGCGATTGCTAGTGTAACAACGATAATCATACCTAATGAACTGCTATTACTTATCAAGCTTTCAGTGTTACCGCCAAAAATAATTGTATAGTAGCCGTCAGCACCGTATGTCGCTGGCAAAAGAGAAGCGAGGCGGTGGTAAAATTCTGAAAGCAACGCATTCGGTACGAGGACACCAGATGTAACAAGCTGCAATGACAGTGCACAAATATTAAAGACCATGCCAAGATTACCAAATAAGATAACAAAAACTTGTGCTAAACATAGGAAAGCCCAATACATAAAACCTTGGAATAAATAAATAGTAATTAAACTTTCATCACTCGAAATCGCAAATAGCTGCATTAAACCAATTGTTAGTAAGGGCAAAATAAATGCAACAGCAAAATTGAGCAGTTGTCTTGCAAAAAATAAAGACCATTTCGAAACGCTATCTTGAAGCATTTGCGCTGCTTGTTGGTGTTGCATAATCATCACCATTGCACCAACGAATGAAGAAATAATCACCATTAACGGGACAAAATTCGCAGCAAACTCTTTCACATCATTTGTTTTCATAATAGTCGATTCAACGATACGATCTTTTACACCCATAATGGTTGTCGTGACAGTATCCTGAACAAGCAAGGCGGTGTTTTGTTCTATTGGAAGTTGCGAGAATTGTTGTGAAAACGCTTTGACAATTTCTCCTTGCTGTACAGGATATAGCTGATGATTGATTTCATTTGTAGTCTGTTTTGCTACGCCTTCCATCATTGTTTTGGCAAGGCTTGCGTTCGCCTGATTAATAGAATAAATAATGTTTGCGTCTTTACCTGCTTTGAGCTGAGCAGTGAAGTCAGCAGGTATGTGAATCATCATATGAATATAACGGTTTTCCAAATCCTTTTCCGCCATATCAATGGAAGAATAGTCTTTGGACGCAAAGGGCAAAGACTCTTTAAGCCCATCTATCACTTCTTGCCCAAAGGCAGTATCCTCGCTAATATAGCCAATTGTTAAATTATCTGTTCGATCATTTATGCCATCATATGCTGTCATCCAAATAGAAAAAAATATTAATTGAAATGCAACTGTAGCGACAATGCCGATATAGGTTTCACGAATTTTAAATAATGCTTGTAATCCTTTTGTCATATCCTCTTATTGCCTCCTGATAAGTAAGTACTTGCTTGCATAGTAGGGAAAAATTTTTTCTAGGAAGTTAAACCCCTAGAAAAAATTGCAACACTTGTTTTTAACAGTTCTTCTGTTGGAAGGGTAGAAACGATTGTACCTAATCGAGCGCGTGAAATAAAGTGACCAAAATTAAGGGCTATAAGAGATAGTGCAGCCGCTTCAAAGTTGACCTCTCGAATTTTTCCTTTATGATGCATTTCCTTAAAGTAATGTATTAGTTCATTTTTAAAGAGTAAAGGCACATTTGCTATTTCAGCATTTATTTCAGGAAATTGCATCGATTCCTTAAAGCCAATCATCACAAAGTCCTTGATAGACATCATATATTCGAAATATTGCATTGAAAAGCGGGTTAAATCCGTTTCTAAATCCCATGTCACCTCTTCACGCATTGTTTTTTGCAAAATTGGGTTGTAAGAAAATTTGTCTACAATCGTTTTTAAGAGCCCCTCCTTATTGCCAAAATGGCGGAAAATAGTGACCTCATTGACTTGTGCTAAGTCTGCGATTGCCTTCGTTGTGGCTGCGGTATAACCTTTTTCGCTAATTAATTGTAAGGCTGCATCAATTATGCGTTGTGCTGTTTCTTTTGTTGCCAATAAACTAAGTCCTCCTATGCAAGTAGTTACTTACATGCTACCATGCGCTATTTAGATTGGCAATAAAAATAAAGCGCTAAATTATTAAAAAATGTAGGAAGTCGAACTCCAACGTTTGGTTCGTGGGTAAACAAGTATGGTATTTAAATGATTATGCCATACTATTCTATTATCGTTGTTGACAACTATATCGGACGTTGATATATTTTAATTATATCGTCAGCCGATATATTGTTAGACGATATATTGAAGGAGGTTTTAGTATGACACAGGAATATCCTCCGTTAACTGAGGGTGTTTATTATATTTTGTTGGCATTATTTGAAGCGCGTCATGGCTATGGCATTATGCAATTAGTGGAAGAAATGAGTAAAGGTCGTGTTCGTCTTGGCGCAGGTACAATATACGGCGCTATCAAAACATTGTTGGAGCGACAATGGATTGAGGCATTGGACGATGATGGACGCAAGAAGGAATATATAATTACAGAAAATGGGAAGAGAGTGGTTGAATACGAAATTTTGAGATTAAGGGAACTTTTTGACAATGGTATCCGTATAACGAATGGAAAAGCTTAAAAACGTATTTGCATGTAGGAGGTGTTGACATGAAAAAAATTAAATTTCGCTTTTTTTTAGATTATGAAAAAGAAGAGGCATGGGTAAATGAATTGGCTGCACAAGGATGGCATTTACAAAAAAACATAATAAGTTTCTTTGTATTTGAACAAGGCGAGCCAGGAAAGTATATTTACCGCAATGAATTAGTTGAAGGTAAAAAGAAAGATTATTATGAATTTTTGGAAACGATGAATATTGAATGCGTTTCTAAATTCGGTGTTTGGGCATATTATCGAAAAGAAGCGATTGATGGGGACTTTGAATTATTCTCAGACGCACCTTCTAAAATACAATATTTAAAATCAATCACTAGATTGTTTATCCCAATTGCGTTGCTCAATATTATCATTGGAATTTTCAATATCATTACGGGATTTACGGCGTCGCCAGTAGCGTTCATGTCTATTAATCTTGGCATCTTGAATATGGTGATGGCGCTGTTCATGTATGTACCGATTCGAAAAATTCAAAGACGTAAAAAGCATTTGGAACATGATTTACATATATTTGAGGGGTAGGGAGGATGAAAGATGACATTACAATTACAGCATGTCACAAAAAAATATAAAGATTTCACAGCGGTGGATAATTTAAATTTCACTATTGAGAAAGGTGAGATTTTTGGGCTTATTGGTCAAAATGGTGCGGGCAAAACAACGACTTTTCGTATGATCTTAGATTTACAGGAAACAACTGCTGGTACGATATCTTGGAATGGGAAGCCAGTCAATTCGATTAACCGAGATGTACTTGGTTATTTACCAGAGGAGCGTGGGATTTTTCCTACGATGAAAGTAGAGGACCAATTATACTTCTTTGGAGAACTGCGAGGCATGAAAAAAGCAGAGCTTAAAAAAGATATTGATTTTTGGATTAGCCGTTTTGACTTAGAAGAAAAGCGCAAAGATAAAGCAGAAACCCTATCAAAAGGCAATCAGCAAAAAGTACAGTTGATTGCAAGCTTTATTCATAAACCCCAATTTTTAATTTTAGATGAGCCTTTTAGTGGTCTTGACCCCGTAAATAAAGATTTACTAAAAGATGCCATTTTACTGTTAAAAGAACAAGGTACAACCATTTTATTTTCAAGTCACCAAATGGATAATGTGGAAGAACTTTGTGATCATTTATGTTTACTAAAGCGGGGCGTCTCCTTATTTTCCGGTAGTTTATTAGATTTAAAGAAACAATATGGGAAAACAAAGCTGTCTGTGCGTAGTAATTGGTCTACTACGGAATTACTTCAGCTCGAAGGTGTGAAAGATGTGCGTGTAGAAAAAGAGCAAACAGTGTTATTGCTTGAAGATGAACGTTTTGCAGAAAGTATTTTCCAACAGTTGTCAGCGGGCAAGTATATTGAAAAATTTAGTTTAGATTATTTAACATTGGACGAAATCTTTAAAGATAAGGTAGGTGGTACCGTTGTCGAAGTTTAGTTTGTTAATGAAGCAATTATACAAATCAAAATTAAAATCGAAATCATTTATATCAATGACCCTTCTATATGTAATTGCGATGTCCGTTGCTATTTTTTGGTCGGATATTAAGGAGCTTTTTACAGGCAATGATGAGGCGCAGCAAATTGCCATTGTTAATAATACGAGCGCAGATTTAAGCGGGATTTTTGTGTCCAATAGTGATATGACATTTATTCAAGATGAGTCAAATATTAAAAAGTTGGAACAACAAGTCAAGGACGGGAAGCTCGCCGCACTTGTTGAAGTAAGTGATCAGAACGGTCAATTGCATGCGGAAATTTCAACATTTCAACCGTTAAAGCTAAATGATCAATCGACGATATCATCTTTATTACAATATGCAGGTCAGCATTATGCTGTGCAAAAGCTATCTCTAACTTCAGACCAAGCCGCACAAATTATGGCAGCAAAAACGGTTATTTCAAATAAAAATTTAAATGAAGCATCTACTGGCGGAAAAAGTGAGGAAGAAAAGCAATCAGGGCTTTGGGTATCCTATGCTGTCGGTATTTTAATTTACTTCTTTATTTCTACGTTCCTATCAATGATTACAACTGAAATTGCTTCTGAAAAAGGCTCACGTGCGATGGAAATGCTATTAGTAAGTGTGAAACCAGCAACGCATTTTAAAGCAAAAATTGCAGGTGTCTTGCTGCTAGCTATGACGCAAATGGGCATTATTGCAGTAGTCTTCCTTATCTATGCAAAATTCGCGAAAAACGGTGTGATTTGGGAAATGGCGACAAGCATTGTGAAGGAGCTATCGGTTGGCTATGTGTTATATGCGATACTATTTTTAGTATTAACAATTATTTTATATTTAATAGTCGGTGCATTATTCGGCTCATTAGTATCGAAAGTAGAGGAAGCAGGTCAAGTATTGATGCCTGCAATGATGATTACCTTAATCGGTTTTTATGTGATGCTGTCAGGTATTGGCAATCCAGACACAATTATTATTAAAGTCTTCTCTTATATTCCGTTCACTTCTGGAATGGTGATGCCTATGCGTATTGGGGCAACAGATATTGGCATGATCGAGCCATTACTGTCCCTTGGTATTTTATTGGTGACTATTATTGTCGCTTATTTATTTAGCTTGTCATTCTATAAACGCAGTGTCTTAACGTATAGCACAGGCGGCGTAATTCAAAAGTTTAAAACCGTATTAAAAGTAACAACATAATGATGGAAAGAGGCTGGGACAAAGGAGAAGAAGTGTTAGATTGACTGCCATCAATCTAACACTTTTTTGCTATGCCGTTGTTGTCCGCTACGGCGGTGCTTTCCGCGGGCACACCGTAAGCCGCAACCCTCGCTAACGCGCGGTCTGTTGCGTCTAACATTATGTGCTGTTCCCGCTGGAGTACCGCCTTCGCTACCAACAACTAGTGAACACTTCTAATTTTTTAAATTGCAAAAGCAAGAATAGCTAAGGTCTCCATATAGCAAAAAATTATGAACACCTTTCGTCTGTTTCTTAAATTTTTTTAGTTATGTCCCAGCCCCTTTTTTTAATAATATAAAAAACGTTGATTTCCGTTCCAAGCGCTCCCTTTTTTGCAAGTACGGCTCCAACGGCGGACACCACAAAAATGGATTTTCTGCTCGTGCTGTTCCTGCTAGAGTGTCGTGCTTTCCACTGCAATCAATTGCTCCTGCCCATAAAAAAATCGAGGTAACTTTCATAAAAATACATCATATTTATTATAGTCAGCAGTCTGATAGCTACTAGAATGTGACTGTTTTCGACATCAATATACTAATTTTTAGAAAAGATGTAAGGTGAATTGAAGAATCAGTCGAATTTTTAGTTCAAACAAGCTATAATTTGTGGAGTAGTCATTTTGTTGAAGAAACGATAAGTGTCGCAATCTAACTTAACTTTCACGTAAACGCTTGAGATAGATGAAACTTTTTCATCTCGTAATCGTATGTAATAAAAGAGATAAATCGCAGGGGGTATTACTTATGTCTGAAATGAACAACGACTTGTTAAAATCAAAAGATCCATTCGCAACCGAAAATCCACTGCTACAACCTAACCCGTTGTTGCAGGCTGAATCAGTACAAACACCAACACTTATTTCTGAACAAGAGTTATCACAAATTGCACAAAATCAACTGGCATTAAAGAAAGATCCTGAAGTGCATGCACTTGCGCAAAAAATTGATGTGAAAGACCAAATCGCCATGTTAGAGCTAGGCAAAGAAACAGCGAATGGTATTTCTACATTTTCAGATAAAATGTTGGCAACAATGAGAGCGAGCAAACTTGAAGAATCCAGTGTTTTATTAAATAATTTAAATAAAGTAATGGATAAATTTGACCCGCAAGATTTTGCGGAAGAGAAAAAAGGCGGCTTCCTGACAAAGCTGTTTAGTAAAGGGAAAGAACAATTAGAAAGATTTTTATCGAAATATGACAGCATGAATAAAGAAGTCGATGTCATTTACCGTGAAATTCAAAAATATGAAGTTGAAATGAAACGAAATACAATCGACCTAGAAAATTTATATGACCAAAATTTAAACTATTTCCAAACGTTAAGTAAATTTATTGCAGCTATTGAAGTCAAGGCAGAAGAAGTACGTTCAGCCTTACCTATGTTAGAGCAAAAAGCGCAAACAGGTGACCAACTAGCAGCTATGGAATTTGAAACGATGCAACGTGCTGTAGAATTATTGGAACAACGACGTTATGACTTAGAAATGGCGCAGCAAGTATCATTCCAATCGGCACCGCAAATTCGCTTAATGCAACAAGGTAATAACCATTTAATCGGTAAAATCAACTCAGCCTTTGTTACAACAATTCCAATTTTTAAACAAGGTCTAATTCACGCTGTAACATTAAAGCGTCAAAAGCTAATTTCAGATTCAATGAGTGAACTGGATCGTCGTACAAATGAAATGCTTGTACGCAATGCTGAAAACATTAGTAAAAACAGCGTGAATATTGCCCGTGCCGCAGGTAGCCCAAGCATTAAAATTGAAACGATTGAAACAACATGGCAAACAATTATGGCAGGCATTCAAGAGACAAAACAAATTCAAGCAGAAACAGCAAGAAATCGCGAAGAAGGCCGTAAACGTATTGAAAAACTACAACTTGAATATGAAAAACTAAAAAAAATGTAATAATAAAACAGAAGACTGTAGACAAACTTGTACAAAATTCAAGTTTGCCTACAGTTTTTTTATTTTCACTAATATTTAAACTACATGTAGTTCTCTTGAGTGGAAAATCCCCTTACAAACGCCCATTCCGATGAAATTTTTCATTTATTTCACAGTTATTTTCAACTTATTTCATATTTTTACCGTATCATGGTGAATTGAAAGGAGATTGGAAACAATGAAAAAACTAGTCGTTTTAGGAATGATTTTGTTAAGTATTCTCGCTATCAATTTTATAGACAATAAGCACGACCTGAATGCGGAGGCAGCTAAGTCTAGTTTAGAAAAGGATGTACCTAATAATACAAATTGTGCATTTTGTAATATGGTTGTGTACCAAAAAAAAGACAAAATGGGTGTTTTTTCAGGACAGGCTATAAAGAAGAAAGGGAAGGTAGTTTATTACGACGACATTGGGTGCCTTTTATATGATGAAGTAAAAAATAAAGCAACTTATAAAAAGTATGTTCGTGATTTCAATACACTAAAGTGGGTTCAAGCTGAAAAAGCGACTTATGTTAGAACTACGCTAGCATCACCAATGGACGATGGGTTTATCTGTTTTGCAAAAGCATCTGATGCCAAGGCCTATGTTGCCAAACATTCAGATACAGAAATTGTTTCGTTTAAAACCGTACAAAAAGAGAGCATTGAAAAATATCAATAGGTATATAAAAAAGAGCTTAATTGTGAAAGGAACATATTAAAAATGAAAAATATTTTACGCGTTGGATTGCTTATATGTGTAATGGTAATAGCGTTTTTAACTGGTAATCAACATTCAACTGCCCTTGCAGCGATGACAGATGTGCAAGTGATTAAAGATGGAGAAGTCGTTTATTATAAAGATGTATTTTCAGCGTTATATGATGAATTAAATGAGGGGGTAACACGCACAAAAAATGTAAAGGATTTTAGTACAAAAAGATGGGTTCCGTTAGATTCGGTTACAATCGTTAAATTAAATGCATTAAAAAATATTTATTTCGCAAAAGAAGTAGCGGCAGATAATTATATTAAGACGTATCAAGAGAAAAATAATAGTACTTTGAAGAAAGTTAAATTCAGTACAATTCAAGCGAGTGCTGAGGAAAAATATAATAAAGAAGCACCTAGCCTTGACTTGAATGTAAGTAAAACAACACCGACGACGACAGATGTGACAGTGAATGTAGCTGTTACAGATAATGAGAAAGTAATCTTGAAACAATGGGCAAAGGGTGCAAAGCCAGCAAATCAATTTTCAGAAACCGATACAACATTCACAGAGAACGCATTTACAGTAAGTGAAAATGGAACGTATACGGTTTTTGCTATAGACAATAATGGTAACAAAAGAACGAAATCCATAACAATCACAAATATTGATAAAGCGGCACCAACCATTACATTATCAATTCCTGAAAGCGATGTAACAGCGGTTAGTAAAAAAATCCAAGTTTTAACCACAGATGATAATGAAATCCAAAATCAGAAATGGGCTTATGGAGATAAAGACATCGAATACTTTATGGATAAAGGTTCAAAAATTGCCACTTTGCAAAATGAGAAACAAAAAGATAAAATTATTGCGCTGAAAAATGGCGTTTATACAGTATATGCAGAAGATAAATTAGGCAATAAAGCAGTAAAAACAATTACGATTGATGGCATTTCTGAATTTACAGAAGTAACACAAACGGGGGTTCATTGTGAAGTTTGCCGTATGGATCTACATAATACTGACCCAAATAAAGTGTACGCTGCCAAAGCAATTGACCAAGAAGGATATACGCATTATTTTTGTAGAATTGGATGTATGTACCATCAAGAACATTCAAATGGTTTAGCATTTACGAATAAATATGTTCGCGATTATGGCACAACAGCACCACGCATAAATAACTGGATTGATGTTGAAAAGGCGATAACGGTAAAATTTAATAGTAGTGAAACAGCTAAAGGCATTATGGGATGGAAACTATTCCACTTCTCTGATTTATCAAGTGCAGCAAACTACTTAGGTATGAGCAAAGAACATGTAGTGGCTGAAAAATTAGAAAATATTATGGAATATACAAAAACGAATAATAAGGGCATGAATTATCAATATGAGGTTGATAAAATAGCGCCGTAATATACGTTTGTCATTGAGACTAAATACCAAAAGCGAAAACTCCAGTATCGTATTTGTTGTTGAGACAAATCACGATAGGAGTTTTCGCTTTGTGTGATTATATGTAGCCATATATTATCCTTATTTACACTGGAGGTATTACTTTTGTGGTTAAAAATATGATTTCCATCATGATGATTATCACTTTAATAACGATTGTTGCTATTAATGTGAAAAAGCCAATCGATGAAAAAGAAACAATGAAAACAGAAGAAACAGCGCAAACTGAAACCAGTGCTCCGAATGCAACAGAGGGTACGCAAAATCAAGTAGAGTATAGAGCACCCAATTTTGAGTTGCAAACGTTAAAAGGTGAAACAGTCCACTTATCCGATTATGTAGGTAAAAAGGTATTTTTAAATTTTTGGGCAACGTGGTGTCCGCCGTGTCAAGAAGAAGTGCCACATATGCAAAAGATTTACGAAGAATATCAAAATCAAGGGGTAGAAATTTTAGCAGTTAACGTAACAAATAAAGATAAGGGAAAAGAGGTAGTTGCGCAATTTGTGAAGGAACATGGTATGACTTTTGACATTATGTTAGATGAAGAAGGGTTTGTAGGAAGTAAATATCAAGTTATTACACTGCCAACGACT
This sequence comes from Lysinibacillus sp. FSL M8-0337, assembly GCF_038593855.1. Taxonomy (NCBI): domain Bacteria; kingdom Bacillati; phylum Bacillota; class Bacilli; order Caryophanales; family Bacillaceae; genus Lysinibacillus; species Lysinibacillus sp. FSL M8-0337. The sequence goes on from NZ_CP151996.1 coordinate 1,833,416, forward strand.
TATATAATTGATACAAAAGGAAACATGGTAAATATCATTGAAGGGCCAATGAATGAGGCATTAATGAAAGAATTGATTAACACGACTAAATAATAAAAATGGACGATGTCATACTCCTATTTTTCTTTGTTGGAAGATAAATCGAATGGTTTAGTAAGCGCTACTTATATTTAAGTAGCGTATTTTTATTGAAGGATGCTGACACGGCTATGCAGATAAACTGCGACAAACTGAAGTTCATCTAATAGTTTCGTATATACATGTCATAGACTAACTATTTTTTAATGTTCCTGTTCTAACTATTAACATTTGTCAGTATTAGGTTGTTTTTTTCTTTAGTATTTTTAATTTGAATGTATTTATATGAGAGAAAATTAGTATCTCACAATGGAAGGATGTCAACCCAACTTGCATTGTAAATTATATACGTACATTTTTATTTTTTTGCAATTGAGGAGTGATAAATCATAACTACATAATAGGCCAATAGATATGGTTGAAATGAAAATGTTAATTATAGGTATATTATATTATTTTATGTAAACATTCTAAAAATTTAACCAATTTAATCTATTTTGCAGTAATGTAATGTTTGAAGTTAAAAATTTTAAAGGATGGTGTTATGGATGGAACCATATGTCGGAGAAATTCGAATGTTTGCAGGTAACTATGCTCCACAAGGATGGAGCTTGTGCAATGGCCAGCTCTTACCTATTGCAGAAAATGAATTGCTCTTTTCTTTAATTGGTACGACTTATGGAGGAGATGGACAATCGAATTTTGCTTTGCCAAATTTTCAAAGTAGAGTCGTTGTTCACCAAGGGCAAAACCTAATAACTGGGACTAATTATACTATAGGGCAAATAGGGGGGACGGAATCTGTCACTTTAAGTACATCACAACTTCCAGCTCATACGCACCTAGTAAAAGCTTCCTCCCTTACTGGTACGACACCTAGTCCTGAAAATGCTGTTTGGGCGAAAAACATGCAATATTCGACACAACCACCAAATAGCACAATGAAGGCAACAAGCATTTCAAGTGTTGGCGGAAATGCGCCTCATGACAATGTAATGCCCTTTTTAACCATTAGTTATATAATCGCTCTTTACGGAATGTACCCATCATTTAATTAGGAGGAAAAAAGATGATTGAAGCATTTGTAGGTGAAATCAAATTATTTAGCTTTGCAGGCGTTCCAAATGGATGGGCATTATGTAATGGACAATTATTACAAATTAATACAAATCAAGCCTTGTTTTCCTTATTGGGCACAACTTTTGGAGGTGATGGCATTCGAACATTCGCCTTACCTGATTTAAGAGGAAGGGTTCCAGTTCATGTAGGTAACGGTGTGACAATAGGACAAAAAGCTGGACAAGAAACGCATATGTTAACCTTGAATGAAATGCCGAAGCATAACCATACTGTCACAGCTAGTTCGGATAATGCTTCATTGAAAGTGCCTACTGGTAATGTATGGGGCACATCCTCTGATACTGTCTATTCAGTTAATGAGCCAAATACAAATATGAATGCACAAGCTTTATCAACATCTGGCAATTCACAGCCGCATCAAAATATGCAGCCATACAGTGTGGCGAATTATTGCATAGCTTTAGTTGGCATTTATCCACCAAGAAATTAAAGAAAAAGGAAGTGAAGAAATCATGTCAGAAGCCTACACGGGAGAAATTCGAATATTTGGTGGTAATTTCGCGCCACAAAATTGGGCATTTTGTAATGGTCAGTTACTAAGCATAGCTTCGAATAGTGCGTTATTTGCCATCTTAGGTACCGTTTATGGAGGAGATGGAAAGACAACCTTTGCTTTACCCAATTTAAATGGGAGGGCAGCGATTCATCAAGGAACAGGTGCAGGATTAACGCCAAGAAATATCGGAGCAGCTGGAGGTTCTGCTACTGTTACATTACTAACAACAGAAATGCCTAGTCATCATCATATGGCTGTTTGTAACAATGTACCAACAGCAAGTAATGAGCCAACGGGAGCAATCTGGACCGAACAGCAAGGTAGGGGCTCACTCCCTGCTTATTCAGTTTCAGGAAATACAACCATGAATGTGATGACGATCGATCAAGCAGGTGGAAGTCAACCACATAATAATATGCAACCATATTTGGGTTTGAATTTCATTATTTGTTTATTTGGAGAGTTTCCTCCTAGAAACTAGGAATTATTTTGTCGAAGGGTGTGAATCAACTAAAAAGGAGAAGCAAAAATGGGGAAAAAGATTTTTATAATCATGTTATGTTTGCTGTTGATGACTTTTAGCCAATTGACTGGGATCAGTTTTTTGTCACCTGTTCAAGTGGAGGCGGCTAGTTGTGATACACCGAATTTTCCTAAGTGTACACAAGATTTAACACAACCTACATGGCTAACTGATACGAATAATGGCTTTGTAGTAAGTCGTACTGGTGATGATGGTTTTGATTTATTAAAGTATAGTGATGGGACACAATTTCCTGCTGGGTATTATATTGATGCAAATGAATATTCGCCACCAAAATCAATTCGAATTTCCGCTGGCGAAAACTTTGCGGGCGGTGTCTTTAATTTAAAATCATTAAAGATTAATACAATTAATAAACATAACGCAAACGATGCGCTAAGTTTAACGATTCAAGGATATGATCAAGACGGAAATCTAAAAGGAAGTCCCGTAACCTTTAAGACCGTTGCCTTTCATGAACCAATTTATGATATTCCAGTAAATTTAGAGGGCATTCACTCATTTGTCATTACTGTCAGTGTACAGTATATAGCTACTGTACAGGCGGGGATATGGGATGTAACATTTACACATTTTACAATCGATATTCCTAATAATCCGCCAACCGTTACCAATAGCGCAATTACTGCGTCAAATATCAATGCATCTGAAGTACAGTTGGACTGGGTGAAAGCATCTGACGATTTAACAGCTCAAGGAGATTTAGAATACCGTGTCTATCAATCTAGTAGTAATAATATTGATACGGTTAGTGCCATTGAATCCAATGGAACAGCTTTAGGAAGCGGTTATGCTAAAGATATTATGTCCTATAATGTTACAGGACTTACTGCCAATACAAGCTATTATTTCAATGTTATTGTTAAAGATGCTGATGGCTCCAAGAGTGCTTATACGATGCAGCAGGTCACAACACTTACATTAAATAAACCACCGACATCCAGTAATGGAACGGTAAATGTCAATGAAGGTCAAGTGTATACATTTAATACGACTTCCTTTGCTTTTTCTGATGAAGATGCTGGTGACACATTAAAACAGATTCAAATCTCTGCCATTCCAACTAGTGGACAACTTTTCCTTGATAGCAATCTGAATGAACAGTTCGATGCTGCCGAGGCCATTACAAATGGTATGGCAGTTAGTAAAGTTGACTTAGATGCAGGGAAGTTAAAATATATTACCGACAATGGTGTTGCTTCCTCTTTTGCATTTAAGGTAAGCGATGGCATGAATGATAGCGGTGTCTATACGATGAATCTTATTGTCAAAGCACGTCCTAACGTGACAATTTCATCAAATAAGACTAGCCCAACTAATAGCAATCCGATTCTTATAACGACGGTATTCAGTGAGTCAGTAACAGGTTTTACGGTCAATGATATAGCTGTAACAAATGGTATTGCTACCTCTCTAACAGGAAGTGGTACCACATATACAGCACAAATATCACCTATTGCAGACGGAACTGTGAAAATCAAAATTCCTGAAAAAGTTGTTACTAATAGTAGTGGTGCATTCAATAAAGCTTCCAATGAATTACAAATAATTTATGATGCTACACCACCTACCAATATTGCGCTTAGTAATACGACGGTACAAGAAAAGGCGCCCATCGGTACAACTATTGGGACATTGGTAGCAACAGATTCAGGAAGTTCAGCAACATTCACATATGCATTACAGTCAGGGGATACAAGCTTCTTTACGATTGATGGAAATGTATTAAAGACAAATGCGCTGTTTGTCTACGATACGAAAAATAGTTATAAGATTACGATAAGCGTAACAGATGAGGCTGGCAATACGTTTGATAAGGAGTTTATAATCCAAATTACTAAAAATCACGCGCCTACAGGCACAATGACCATTAATAATGGACTAGCATCTACAAGTACTCCTAACGTTACCTTAACAATGACGGCAATGGATATAGAAGGAGAAGCGATAGAAATGCGCTTTTCGAATGATGGGATTACTTGGTCCGGTTGGGAGCCAAACATATCTACGAAAAGTTGGACATTATCAAATGGGGATGGTAGTAAAACGGTTTATATGCAACTAAAGGATACGGCTGGTAATCTATCGAATGCATTTTCAGATACGATTGTGCTCGATACAACGCCTCCAGTTATAACAGGTGTTGCCAATAGTGGGGTTTACAACACCGACGTAACGATAAGCTTTAATGAAGGAACTGCTACCTTAAATGGAGCTCCCTTCACAAGTGGCACTATTGTAAAGTCAACCGGAAATTATACTTTGGTTGTAATAGATAGCGTAGGTAACACGACTACCGTTGCTTTTGCGATTGATAAAGTGCTGCCACAAGCAGTAGAAGTGACCATTAAATCGACTAATCTAGATTCGACAAAGGCAAAGGTAGGCGATACTATCACATTAGCAATGAAAACAGATAAGACGATTCAAACACCATCTGTTACCATTGCTGGAAAACCAGCTACTGTAAGTGGCGCTTCGACGAACTGGCAGGCGACTTATGTGGTAGCGCATGGTGATTTAGAGGGCATAGCACCTTTTACCATCAATTTCAAAGATGTGCTAGGTAATGCAGCCATAGAGGTAACGGACGTAACGGATAGTAGCTTTGTTACAGTTGATGGCGTAAAACCAACTGTAAAGAAGGGTACTATGGTGTCAACTAATGCTAATCCAACAGTTGCAAAGGTCAATGATAGTATCACAATCGATTTTGAGACAAGTGAGGCAATTCAATCGCCAAATGTTACGATTCTAGGACAAACAGCAAATGTAAGCGATAAAGGTGATGGGGATGCTAAAACATGGCAAGCAAGCTATACGCTAAAGTCAGGTGATGCAGAGGGACCGATTCCTTTTACAATAGATTATCAAGATTTAGCGGGGAATGATGGCTTACAAGTGACAGACGTTTCATCAGGAACAGTTGTCGTGTTTGATAAAAAGGCTCCTGAAATAACAACCTATTTCCCTGCGCATCAGGCAACGAATGTACAGCCTACAGATAATCTTGTGTTAACATTTAATGAAAAGGTCTTGCCAGTTACGAATAAAAATATTGTTATTCGCAATGCTACTACAAATCAACTTGTTGAAACGATTGATGTTACACATGCCAATGTTTCAATCGCGAATCACAGCGTGACCATAAATCCTACAAAGGATTTTAATAATAACACGGCTTATAGCATTCAAATTGATGCAGGAGCATTTAGCGATTTGGCTGGTAATGTGTATGACGGCATTACCAATAATACGACTTGGTATTTTACAACAAGCGCATTACCAACATATACCGTTATGTATGACAGCAACGGAGCGGATGGGGGGAACGTGCCTATCGATTCGAAGCGTTATAAAACACAGGAAACAATAACTGTGTTAAATAATGGGGATTTAACTAAAGCTAGATTTTCATTTGTAGGCTGGAATACGAAAGCTGATGGAAAAGGCGTTACTTATAAAGCAGGGCAAACGCTTCAAATGGGGAAAGGGAACCTTGTATTGTATGCGGTATGGTCTCCAAACTATGTACCAGGAGATGGAGGATCATCAACATCAACATCAAGTCCTGACCCCGTTGTACCAAGTAATCAATTTATGGTGAATGTAGTAGATCCGCGTTTGCCTAACGAGGTGCTCTTGCAAACCGTGTTAACACGCGTATTTCTTAACGGTAGTTTCCAAGATAGCGTGAATTTTACGGTGGCCAATGCAAACGAGTTTCTTCGAAAATTAGCGAATCAAGAAGATAAAAAATCTCGACTTGTCATTCCCGATATGGCGCAACCAGCAAGTGAGACAAAGGTGATACTTGCTAGAGAGGCAGCTAAACGATTACTAGAGGGCAAATCCTATTTTGGTATTGATATGACGATGGTCAAAATAGATGTTCCCTATACTTCTATGGCTGACTTCAATGAAGATATTTACTTCCGAATCGTTCCGATTAAGGATGCCCTACGGCAAAAAGCAATCGAAGACCGAGCGAAACAAGCGGAAATAGTGTTACAACAGAGTCATGGCGCTAATGTAAAGCTTGTTGGTCAGTCAATCTCGATTGACACAAATCTACAAAATCGTCCGGTAACAGTGCTACTACCATTACCAGCGAATTTAACTTCAGCTCAACGAGAACAATTAATGGTTTACGTAGAGCATAGTAATGGTTCAGTCGAAATCATCCGTGGACGAATTGTAGAATTTGCGAAAGGGCAAACAGCGATTGCTTTTGATGTGCAGCATTTTTCTACTTTTACATTACTAAATGTAGAACAAGCGCATGAAGAACAACCCGAAAAGGAACCTACAGAAGTGAACAAGTCATTTGCTTCTTATATTCAAGGCTACGCAGATGGTACATTCCGTCCGAATGCCTATGTCACACGTGCGCAAATGGCAGCAATGCTAGCAAGAAACCTAAGTAATCATAATGTACCAGAAGCGTCTAATGTTTTTTATGCAGATACAGCTGCTTCGTGGGCAAAAAATGATATAGAGTATGTTCGTACCGAAGGAATTATGCAAGGTCGTCAAAATGGTTCATTTGGTCCGAACGATATGATAACGAGAGCCCAAATGGCGGTCATTGCTGTAAGGTGGATTGATAAGCAATGTGCAGAAGGAACTACAGATACGCCGTATTGTGAAATAACAGCAAATGGCGAAACATACAGTGACGTGGCATCTACGCATTGGGCTGCACAGGAAATCCAACGCATAAGCTCGATGGGTATTATGGTTGGCTCAGGGAATGGTCAATTTAGACCTGAAGAGAAACTAACGCGTGCACAGGCGGTAAAAGTCCTTAATCGACTTTTCAATCGTCCAGTATTGACAGATAGCACAGTACCAATCTTTAAGGATATTCCAAGCAATCACTGGGCTTTCTATGAAATTCAAGCCGCAGCAACAAATGAAACAAAATAAGGACATTACATTATCTTCTATTATGATGCTATTAGCTGGCGGTTTTTAATAATCGCCAGCTATTTTAATGTTCACCCGATTTCCCCTCACTACTCTCCTAATTTTCTGTAAATAACTAAACTATCTAATATAAAATTCCTATCTTTATAGGATTAATTGAATGTGAATTTTATAATTCATTTATCCTTTTTAAGTTCTAATTTTTAATAAATTACTAGGTATATAGATATAGTTTAACTAATTGAAAATGCTACTTTCTATCAATATTTCAAAATATTCAAATATTACGATATTCGAATTAGTTTATTTGTGATAAATTGGAAATATCACACTAAACTGAAAAGTGTGACAATTAAAGGAGGAAGGGGAAATGAGATTTGAAAAAGTTTAAGTTAACGACATTTTTAAGTAGTATTTTAGCTTTCATTATGGTGCTTTCTCTCTTGGCTCCAATATCGAGTGCTAGTGCTGAAGAATCGAAACCATTCAAGCAGGATGGTCAAAGCGAAAGTATCATTCAATTAAAGGCTGCTATCGCTGAACAGCTAAGCTTGTCTAAAGATGGTCCAACGCTCCATGAAAGCTTACAAAATGTATCAGGCAATCAAGAGGTGGCAGTTATCGTTCATTTATCTGAAATGCCTGTGGCACTAGAGCAAGGAATAAGCCAACTTAAAGGCCAAAGATTTTCTAAAGCTCAGGCAAATGAAGCTCGCTCTAATGTAAAAGCACAACAAGTACAAGTACAAAAAGAGTTAGCTGTTAAAAATGTTCAGATGACGCAAGGCTACACATTCGATACAGTTTTAAATGGCTTCGCAGCAACTGTAAAAGCAAATGATCTTCCAAAATTGCTTACAATCGAAGGCATTACATTAATCGAACCAGATGCCATTGTTTACGCATCAGAAGATGATACGATGAAATCATCGGAACTGGTTAAGGAAGATCAGCTAGAAGCGCAAATGAATACAAGTAATTCTTTCCTTGGCATTGAACAGCTTTGGAACGAAGGATTGGAAGGACAAGGCATTAAGGTAGCCGTATTAGATACGGGTATTGACGCCGATCACCCTGAATTTGCTGGAATTTATAAAGGTGGAAAAAACTTTATTCCATATTCAGCAACTTACACAAAGCCTCGTGCAGATAACGATGCATCGGAAACATTACCTTCGGAGCGTCCAGTTGGAACACCGGAGTTTAATGAAAAAGGAAGCGCATTCTATACTTCTCACGGTACACATGTTGCGGGAACAATTGCAGCAATCGGAGCTAATCAATACGGTATTAAAGGAATTGCACCAAAAGTAGACCTTTATGCTTACCGTGTTCTTGGGGCTTACGGAAGTGGTGCTACATCCGGTATTGTAAAAGCAATTGAAACGGCTGTATTAGAAAAAATGGACATTATCAATCTTTCGCTTGGCGGGGGAGCAAACTCTGAAACAGACGCTGGTTCATTTGCGATTAATAATGCAATGATAGCTGGAACAATCGGCGTTATTGCAACAGGGAACTCTGGTCCAAATCGCGGTACAATGGGTACGCCTGCAACAGCTCGTTTAGGAATTGCTGTAGGGAACACAACGAATCCTGAAACAATGTATAACGGGGAAGTCAAAGTTACCGTTGGCAATTACAACTTAACAAAACAACTTCCGTTAATGGGCACGACTTTTGGGAAAAATGTAGCAACGCAGCTGCAAGGGGAATTTGATTTAGTAGCTGTCCCTGGAAACGGAGAAGTAAAAGACTATGAAGGAATCGATGTAACGGGGAAAGTCGCATTGATTTCTCGTGGTGGTATTGCATTCGTTGATAAAATTGCCAATGCAAAGGCAAATGGAGCAGTTGCAACAATTATTCATAACTTTGCTGGTGGAACGAATGCACCAAACATTTCAGGCACATTCCTTGGTGATTCATTTGAGTTTTTACCAACATTTGATATGTCCCAAACAGATGGTACTGCCATTCGCGCTGCTTTAGCAGGTGGCACAGGAAAAGTAAGCTTTAGTAAATTTGCTTCAACAAATACTACGGGCGATGAAGTAAACTCTTCAAGTTCACGTGGCCCGTCTACACCAAACTTTGATATTAAACCAGATGTAAGTGCACCTGGGACAAATATTATGTCCACGATTCCAATGTATAAAAAAGATTTCCCTAATGCCAATTATGCTGAAGCATATGCTCGTAAAACAGGAACTTCTATGGCAACACCGCATATTGCAGGTATTGCGGCGTTAGTTAAACAAGCAAATCCTGATTGGAATGCGTTCGATGTAAAAGTAGCGCTTTCGAATACAGCAAAAGTTTTAGATAAGACAAAATACGATGTATTTTCTCAAGGGGCAGGGCGTGTCAATGCATATGCAGCAGCTCATCCAGAAATTCTTGCTTATGCACTTGATAGCGCAATTTTAGATGGAACGGGTGCAGTGGCAGAAAACTTGAAAGGTACTGTTACTTTCGGTCCACAATCACTTAAAGATAGAGATATTTCTGTCACGAAACAAGTTTTAGTAAAAGATATCAAAGGGAACGGTGGCAACTATAATGTTTCAATTGATGTGACAAAAACATTTGGTGATGCAACTGTTACAGTAGACCAGCCAACATTTAATCTAGTAGGTGAGCAAGTTTTAAATATTACGTTAACAGCTTCGCAAGCTTCCGCACCAAACGGCTCTGAATTACTAGGTTATATTTACATCGGCAATGGCGCTACAGAAATTTCATTGCCATTTGCAGCCGATTTTGGCGCAGAGGCAACAACTGAAGTCAAAGACTTGACTATTACAGAAACGGATCTTTCCTTTAACGGAGATGGAGTGAAAGACTCGGCTGTACTATCATTCACATTAACTGGAGATGTAACAACGAACTATATTGAACTTTGGGATATTATGAATCCAGAAGGCGGAGAATATGGAGATGGCTATATTGGCTATTTACATGCAGGTACTGCACTAGGAAAAGGTTCTTATACGCTAAAAGTAGGTGGGCAATACAAACCATGGGGATCAGCACCTGCCACAACGATTCCAGATGGTCTGTATACAATTGACTTTACTGGTCTTGCAGCATCAGGCGTAGTGTCAGACTATGTTGGACCAATTTTCGTCAAATCGACTAAACCAGAAATTACTGGTTCAGTAGCGCAAGGCGTTGCAACAGGTCAGGTAACAGATAAGTATATTGACTACAATGTAGCGTTAAGTGCATACGGTTTAAATTACAATTTAAATGATAAATTAAAAGCTTCCTATATTGCGACGGTAAATGGGGAAGTACAAGCGCCAGTTGCGTTTGAACTAAATCAAGACGGAAGCTTTACATTCCCAGTAACAGCAGAAACAAATGCTGTAACAGTAAAAATTAATGACGCTGCGGGCAATGTTGGGGAAGCTGTAATCTATGAAAAAGAAGTAGTAGAGCCAGTAGTGACACTTTCTGTAAATCCAACTGAGCTAAACCTAACAACTGGAGAAACAGCACAGCTGACGGTAACAGAAACGTCAACGCCTGCAGAAGGTGAAGCAACAGTGCAAGACGTAACGTCTAAAGCTACGTATGTTGTTGGAGATGAAAATGTTGCAACTGTAGTCAATGGTGTAGTAACGGCAGTAGGTGAAGGTACAACGACAATTACTATGTCATACGGTGCGAATGAAGTGACAATAAATGTGACAGTGAAAGCACCTAATGTAGAAACACCAATTGTCACATTAGAAATTGACCAAGCGCAGGTAGAAACAAGAATAGGTAAAGAAGTTGCGGTTAAAATTACGGAAGTAACTACTTTTGAAGGTAAAACAACAGAAAAAGATGTGACAAATCTGGCAACATACGAAGTAGCAAATGATAAAATTGCTACTGTAAAAGCAGGTGCCGTAAAAGGAAAAGGTCAAGGCAATACGACGATTACGGTAACGTATGGTGAGCATACACTAACATTTGATGTGTTGGTTGTAAAGCCAGGTAACGGCAATGGAAATGGAAATGGAAATGGTAACGGCAACGGAAATGGCAAGGGCAATAACAATAACAATGAAGTGACCGAGGGTGACTTATAATTACGATTAGTTTAAACAAAAAGAGAAATTGCACTGCGCAATTTCTCTTTTTATTATGGACTGTAAAGCAACACTAAGATGTATGTCTCTAGTAAACTAACTGGCTGTGTTCCTTAAATTTAAGAAGCCTGTATTTTTTATTTTGACAAAAAAGACTTTTGTCATTATGATAAGGTAAATGAGAATGATTATCATAACGAAGGAAGCTGAAAGATGTTGAACAAGGTAATCCCATTACACGAACAATTTAGTAATGGAGTGAGATATAAGTGATGAGCAAAATGGATCAATCAGCATTGACATGGGAAAAAATGCAAGATGGTACACTGGCTGTTAAAACAACGGAAACGCTCATGGTGTTAACACAAAGTCGCTATAAGGAATTACTTCATTTTGAAGAGTTATTAAAGGACATGCATCTGGATATAGATGAGAAGCAACTTATTTTGGAGCAAGAGCGGAAAAGTCTAAAAAAACAAAATACAAAGCTTGAAGCAGACATACAAAAACTAACACAGCAAAATGCGGTGCTACAAAAAAAGCTTACCGAGTATAATTGTGTCGTTGATGAGCTGAAGGAGCTTCGTCGACAGAATACCGACTTGTTGATCGAGCTTAGTAAATACACGGCTCTTTCAAAGGAATCGCTATCAGGTCCATTAAAATCAATGATTCGAGATATGCGAGAGCAAGGTGTAGGCATTAAAGAAATTCATATTCGTATAAAACGTCAAATTAATCCTGATATCAGTTATAGTATGGTGCGAAAATATATTTCTGAGCTTGAAAGTGAGAATAAAGCGTAACAACACGTGTTTCAGCGATAAACAACACGTCCATAGTAAATTTGTGCATTTACAGTTGCCACTCAAAGTCCTATAATTAGTCTATTCTTTATATTATGAATGCCATCATATGGAAATACGAGAAATCGTAAGTGATTTAAGAAGAGTAGGAGAATTCAAGACAATGTCAAACGAGAAAAAAGGCGTCTGGGCAGCATTTTTGGCCTATGCTATTTGGGGAGCATTCCCACTTTATTGGAAACTGCTTGAGCATGTGCCGAGTATGGAAATATTATTAGGGCGTGTCATATGGTCTTTCGTCTTTACAGTACTAGTAGTGATTATATTCGGTATGCGAAAAGATTTAATAGCTGATTTAAAATATTTATGGACGCACCAAAAGAGTTTTTGGCAACTCGCTTGTGCTTCCTTTGTTATTTCAATGAATTGGTACTTATATATTTGGGCAGTAACACATGAACATTTGATAGAGACAAGCCTTGGCTATTATATTAATCCACTATTGTCGGTTATTTTTGGTGTGGTCTTCTTTAAAGAGAGTTTGAGTCGTGCACAATGGGCTGCAACAGCAATTGCTTTTATTGCGGTCATCCTATTAACGGTAAACTATGGAACAGTACCTTGGGTGGCAATTCTTATTGCGTTATCATTTGCTATTTATGGAGTATTGAAGAAGAAAATTACCCTTGATGCAACAAGGGGACTTGCCATTGAAACGCTATTTATCCTACCGTTTGCACTAGGGTATTATATCTATTTATTTACAACGAGCCAAGCGTCTTTCTTACACATCAATATCCAAACAGATGTACTAATGATTGTCAGTGGGATTGTGACAGCAGTGCCGCTAATTTTATTTGCAAAAGGTGCTCAAAATATTCCACTTTATTTATTGGGCTTTATACAATATGTGGCACCAACTATTGTCTTAATTTTAGGTGTCGTTTTGTATAAAGAACCGTTTAGTCCAGTAGAGCTGCTGGCATTCAGTATTATTTGGGTAGCCTTATTATTGTTTTCTGGTTCGAAAATTTTAGAAATAAGAAAAGCACATCATAAATCTGCGTAACATAAGGTAAAAGTGTTAGAGTGACAGCGGTCATTCTAACACTTTTTTCAATGTCCCGTTCTTCGTTTATTACCTCGAATTGATTTGTGCTTTAATCGTCAAATAGGTTTCCTCAATTTTTCGCTTATAGGGAAGGTCAATTAAATCAATCGAGTCAATATAAGCTTTTTTGGCAATTTCATAGGCAGTCGTCAAATCACCATGTTGTACATAGCAAAGTGCTTTATAAGAAAAACATTCATTCATACTAAGCAAATCATAAGGGTGCGAGATGAAAATAGGAATTTCTGTAAAGTGGTTAAATGCCTCAAGTGATTCCGCATAACGACCAAGTAAATACAATGATTTTCCCTTTTCAGCGTAATAAAAGTTTTGATCCAATTTTGTGGAGCCGGTAAGTGCATGAAAATGTTCGATTTCAACTAATGCTTGCTTATAATCATGTGTATAATTGTTATAATAATGGGCTTTTAAGACGTAGATAAAGGCGTCGACATCAGCTTGTTCAACAAACATGCGATATTGCTCCAACTTCATAATCATTTTATCCGCCTGTTTGAAGTCACCATCTATCATCGCACAATAGGCGCCAATACGGTATAAATCATCAATATGATAAAACAATTGATTTTGATGTGCATGTTCTATCGTTTCTTTGATTAGTTGTTTACCAGCTTCATGTTCTCCAATGGCTAGCTGAAAAATGCAAATATAATAAGCCAATTTTGCAGTATCTCGGGAATCTAACTGATAGTTTTCTTGTGCCACTTCTTCTTTTACTTGTACTATACAGCTATAAGCCTCATTGTATCGACGATTTTCTGACAAAATGGCAAGTTGTAGGATATAGGTTTTTAACCAATGGCTTAATAAATTAATCTCTTTAAATATTTGCCGGGCTTGCTGTAGCGGTGCCTCCCATGTCAATAAACCTGCCTCATATTGGGCATCAGCATAAATATACAGTAAACGCCCAGCTTCATAGCTAAGAGGGAGATCCTCTATATAAGGTTGAATAATATCAACAATTTGCTGATGGTTATTTGCATCTCCTCGTTTTACTTCAGCAAACATAATTTCTACTTGCTCCAGCAACTGACGTATATCTGAGGATGCTACTTGTTCAAGTAATTCACTTGCTTTCACCCCAAGCCGTTCCGCAATATAGTCTAAGCTTTCCATTGATGGCTTCGCTTTATCGTTTTCTATTTGGCTGAGCATACCTTTTGTTAGACGATCGGCAGCAAGCGCCTCTAATGTTAATTTTCGTTCTTTTCGTAATTTGCGAATTCGGGTGCCTAAAGAGTCCACTGCCTCGCCTCCTTTCTTCACTATTAACAATAATAACTAATCTTTGTAAAGTCTATACCTTTTCCCAAAACCAAAAGAGAATCTAGATGCTAACTAATTGTTTAATTATATTAAACTTTTTATTGCGTGAAAAGCGGGAATTGTGTTATATTTTGTTTAATAAAATTAAACTTTTAAATTTAATTAAATATGGAGGGGTTTTTCGATGGATGAAGCGGCAAAATATAAAAAGGCGACCTATCATTTGTGGACTTTTACAGCCAGTAAAATGATTGCAATGCTAGGGTCGCATGTATTGTCTTTTGGTATTAGTTTGTATATTTTAGCGATGACGGGTTCTGCCACCAGCTTTGCCACAAATATGATTTGTTCCATATTACCTAGAGCACTTGTTGCGCCATTAGCAGGGTATGTCGCAGATAATTATTCAAAGAAACGAACAATATTATTGGCGCAAGCTGGGACGATTTTAACGATGGCAAGTTTATTGTTATATACAGAAACAATTGGAATGTCAGTGAACGCAATTTATGTGACCACTGTATTCTATACGCTTTGTTCAGCATTTTCGAGCGTAACCTTTACTTCAGCAATTGCAACACTTGTTAATCCAGAACGTTTACAACGTGCAATGTCATTTAATCAAATGTCGGTGTCTGTAGCGGCTGTTGGGGGACCTGTTATCGGTGGGATGATGTATGGCTTTTTCTCTATGGAAGTATTTTTAATTGTTCATATGGTAGCGTATGCGATAGCCTTTTGCTTAGAGGCAACGATGAATTTTAATTTGTATAGTACGCGAGGAGACACTGCTAAAACGGAAAAGATATGGCAAGGACTTGTTGGAGGCTTTAGCTATATTAAACAACATAAGGTCATTAAAGTTGTGATGTGGCTATCGTTGTGGATTAATTTATTTTTCTCTGCCATTGTCGTTGGTGGAACGTATATTATCATTGAATTACTAAAGGTTGAATCTACCCATTTTGGTTTTATCGAAGCAGCGGGGGCAGGTGGCATGTTAGTGGCTTCCATCTATTTTGCATCACGTGCCGAAATAAAAGTGCCACTTCGTTTTTCTAAAATAAGTTTATTGTTGCTTTCGAGTAGCTTAAGTTTTGCGATTATCCCATTAGTGACTGATCTTTCATATTCAATGATTGTTATCTTTTATATAGGGTTGTATTTTATATTTGCTATTTTTGAAATGGGTGTAAATATGCCTCTAGGTGTGTTTATGCAAAAGCTTATTTCCGAGGAATACCGTGGACGTGTATTTGGATTAATGGAAACAATGGCGATGTCCATGATGCCAATCGGTATGCTTGTCTATGGAGTACTATACGATTCTCTTCCAGCAACCGGTATATTGCTGGTGACAAGTGCAATTATAGTGGTAATGACCCTTGTATTACTGCGCACGTCAGTCTTAAAGGAAGCGCATCCAACTTTTTACGATGACAAAGCGCTAGCAAAGAATAACAAACTAATACCAAATAGGTAGTATTCTATTAGTGGTGATTGCATTAGTTTTAGTGGCGAAAACAAAGGATTTAGTGGCGAGTACCACAATCGTATCGATTCAATATAAAGCAAAGCAGGCATGCAGCGCATCTAGCATGCCTGTTTCGATCATTATTGATCTTCGATAACAATATAAGTTGCTTTAATCGGACCGTGGACACCAACGACAGGAATCATTTCAATATCTGCGGAATTACTTGGACCCGTAATAAAGTTAATGCAAGAAGCGATATGTTCCCCATTTTGAACTTTTTGGCTCATCCATCGAGCCGCTTGGGTGATGCGTGGAACGATTGTGCTTTTTGGCATTAAAATTATCGACTTTTCTGGTAAAAAGCTTACCGTTCGCCCTCTATATTTATCGCTAAATAGGACGGCTGTTCCGGATTCCGCTAAAGTCATCTCACTAATTGTAATCCCGATATTTGCTTTTTCTGCTTGTCGGATATTTTCCTCTGGCTGCGTTTCATCCCATATATACAGTTGGATTTCAGCTTGTGGCCATTGTGTCTGCATTAATGGTAATAAGCCATAGCTTTCAAAGCGTTCGTCTTGCCATGTAATGACAGAGCGTCCACCGTAATGATCTACGACTTTTTGTAAATCCGTTGCAAGATTTTCTGTAGTAGTAACTATTAGATTAGTATTAATATTTTTACATTGCTTCGCTAAGACAGCAACGAGTTCATCTTTCGTAGCATCTTTTAACACACGGTCTTGAGGTTGGTATTGCCAAACTGGTTTTGTTAGTTGTGTTTTTGGTGCTCGTCCAAGTTGCTTGGCAATATTCGATAAAAATGAATCTCTATTTACAATGCTTCCTGCCATTATTCAGAACCTCCTTTTGTACGGCTGTTAAACCAGCTTCGGAAATTTTCTTTATTCGGAGCTGGGAAATCTCTTGCTTCTGTCCACGCTTTTAATGGCCCTGGACCGTTTGAAATTTTATTATCCTTTGTAAATGGAGACATGGCTGGTGATGCCATTTTCGTTGCTATTTTGTATAAAGTAGGGGAGGAAGCACCTAAACCAAACGCCTTCATAAGAAGCTTTTCAGACACCGGGGCTCTCCCTTCATTTTCAACGATGACCTGACGATGGCGATGAATCAGTTGATGCAATGGGATTTTGACAGGACATGCATCTGTGCAAGCACCGCATAAAGTAGAGGCATATGGTAATTCCTTGAAATCATCATAACCACCTAACAATGGTGACAACACAACACCGACAGGACCTGAGTAAATCGAACCGTACGTATGTCCACCAACATGACGGTATACAGGGCAGGCGTTAACACAAGCTGCACAGCGAATGCATTGCAAAATTGGTTGGAATTCCCCTCCTAAAATAGCTGAACGGCCATTATCGACAATAACTAAGTGGAATTCATCTGGCCCATCCGTATCGCCTTCATCTTTTACACCAGTTAACGTCGTAATATAGCTTGTTAGCTTTTGTCCAACAGCACTTCTCGTTAATAAACTGACGAGGACCTCCATTTCTTCGAACGTGGGCACAATTCGTTCCATGCCCATCACAGTAATTTGTGTTTTAGGTAAGGCGGTTACTAAATCAGCATTTCCTTCATTTGTAACGAGTGTGATGGAGCCACTTTCTGCGATAGCAAAGTTACAGCCAGTAATGCCAATATCTGCTGTTAAGTACTCATTTCGTAGTTTTTCACGAACATAAAGGGCTAGTTCTTCGGGTTTTTCTGTTTGGTCATAGCCTTGTTTTTCTTTAAATATATCGCGAATTTGCTCTTTATTTTTATGCAATGCTGGTACGACGATATGCGACGGAGGTTCATGATCCCCAACTTGCAAAATATATTCGCCAAGGTCTGTTTCAATCACTTCACAGCCCAGTTGTTCGAGCGCAGGATTTAAATTGATTTCTTCTGTTACCATGGATTTAGATTTGACGATTTTTTTTGCCTGTTTTTTTTCGGTGATTTGTTGAATATAGCTAGTTGCTTCTGCGGCAGTTTTAGCAAAAAATACATGTCCACCACGATTTGCTACATTTTCACTTAGTTGATATAAGTAATAATCTAAATTGGCGAGAACATGCTGGCGAATTTCCTCACCATGTGAACGCCATTCTTCCCAGTGCCCAAGCTCATCTGCTTGCTGTAATCGGCGCGTTTGAAAACGTTCTTGCGCACTGGATACAGCACCTCGCATAAATGTATTTTCTAGCTCTTTCGATACTCGCTTGTTAAACCTATCATCGCTTGTTTTCATTGCCATTCGATTATCCTCCTCTAAAAGCCATTTATCGGCAGTTTAGTACTTCCGCAATATGCATCACTTTAATGGGTTTGCCTTGTCGCTCAATACGCCCCCCGATATTGATTAAACAGCCCGCATCCGCACCGATTAAAATATCTGCTTCCGTTTCTTCCACGTTTTGTACTTTTTCATTGACCATTTCTCCAGAAATATTCCCCATTTTTACTGAAAATGTGCCGCCAAAACCACAACAGCGGTCTTTTCCTGGGAGTTCTACGTATTGTAAACCTTTAACATTTCCTAATAATTTCATTGGTGCTTCTTTCACACCGAGCAATCTAGTCATATGGCAAGAAGTGTGGAATGTCGCTTTACCTTCTAAATGTGCACCTACATCTTCAATCTGTAGAATGTCTACAATAAATTCCGTGAATTCATATGTTTTAGCAGCTAATGCCTGAGCTTTCGGTTCCCAAATAGGATCACCTTTAAATACTTCAGGATATTCTTTAAACATATAAGCACAAGAGCCAGAAGGGGAGACGACGTACTGTGCATGTTCAAAAGCAGTTATCATTTTTTTCATCGCATTTTTCGAATCCTGTACATAACCACTATTATAAGCTGGCTGTCCACAGCAAATTTGATTTTCTGGGAAGTCGATGTCACAGCCTAGTCTTTCTAAAACTTCGACGACTGCTTTTCCTACCTCACCTTGAAACATATCGACTAAACAAGTCGCAAACAGTGTTACTTTCATGCTTATCGCTCCTTTTGTATGGATTTGCAATTTCAATTGATTAATCAACTGGTCATCAGATGACTTGGCGGACAGTTAGATTGTTTTTATCATACTACAACCTATAAGATGGGTGGAAGTGCTATTTGCAAATTTTCAAAAAATAGGGGAGGGACAAAAGAGAAAAGTGCTAGATTGTGTTTAATCAATCTAACACTTTTTGCGATAACATCAGCTCTGGCAATTTATGAATTTCATTCATTTGTAGATTCGGTTGTGTCGAAATAGTGCATTAAAACTTCCTCTACATTGCTTAAATGAGAAGACATTGCATGCTTTGCTAGCTCTTCGTTTTGTTGTTTAATGGCAAGGAAAATTTGCATATGTTCATCATATAATTTTTCGCTTGTCGTTTTTTTAGAATACAACCAAATACGACGCGTTTCTTTCATTGTTTCTATCATTAAACCGGATACTTGGTCTAAAATTGTTGCCAGTAGGGGGTTTTGAGAGGCAGCTGAGATTGCCGCGTGAAATTGAAAGTCCGCTTTTTCGCCAAGCTCTCCATCACCCTGTGCTAGTTTCATGTCATCTAAAATACGCAACATTGTTTGTATATCTTCATCTGTGCGATGAATGGCAGCACTAGCAGCGGCGCCCACTTCAATAATTTTTCGTACTTTTAATAGATGTGAGACATCTTTTTTATTTGTTAATGTAAGTGTTGACAGTGGGAAGTCAAGTTGTTTGGATGGAGTGCTCTTAACAAAAGTGCCGGAACCTTGTTTAATTTCGATTAAGCCCATTGCTTTTAGTGCGGATAAGGCTTCTCTTATGGCAGACCTACTTACTTGTAATTGTTCAGCAAGTTGTTCGACAGAGTCAAGACGATCTCCTGGTTTCAGGTCGCCAGCTCGAATTTTTTCATAGAGCATTTCTGATACTTCCTCATATATTTTTTTCGGTTTAATTTTCTTTAATTCCAAGGAGCTACACCTCATTCATCTCAATCAATTGCTCTATATAAGTATATTATACATGAAGAATGCTATTTTACTCACTGTTTATCATGAATACTTTGATTAGGTGTCTAGTATTGAAATATCGTACAGTTTTGCTAGTAATTGCTGCTTAAAGAAGCTAAAACAGAAATTTAATATTAAAAAAATATTGAATTTTTGAAATTTAGTTCATATAATTTTAACATGTAGTCATCAGATGACCTAATCTATTTAAGTTTGGAGGGTGTAATAAAAATAAGTGATGTAAAAGTAGTAAGTGTTTAGTTACAAGATAACTTCATTTGTAGTTTCTACGAAAGTTTGACAAAGCGAAGAGCGTAGCATTTGAGGAGCGAGAAGTTCGTGATTGTAGTGTCACACTTCTAGTAGGCTGCAACCGTTGATGTCGTATTGTCATGATTGGGGAGAAATTTTTATTTGGGGGTATGCAATTTGACATTTACACAAAATTTCACTGCTGTGGGGGATAGTTTGACGTGGTCGGCAATCGTCGCTGTTATACCCATACTTTATTTTTTCTGGGCATTAGCCATTAAAAAAATGAAAGGCTATATGGCAGGTTTAACAACTTTGCTTGTCTCTTTACTTTTAGCTGCCATTGCTTTTAAAGTGCCGCTAGGGACAGCAGTAATGTCCGCCACACAGGGGGCTGTTTATGGTCTACTACCAATAGGTTGGATTATTATTACATCGGTTTTTTTATACAATATCACGGTTAAAACAGGGAATTTTAATATTATTCGTTATTCCGTCTTATCGATAACGGAAGATCGTCGTATTCAAGCGTTACTTGTCGCGTTTTCATTTGGGGCATTTTTAGAAGGAGCCGCTGGTTTTGGCGCACCGGTTGCTATTTCAGCAGCATTATTAGTAGGTCTTGGTTTTAATCCGTTATATGCTGCGGGTCTTTGTTTAATTGCAAATACAGCCCCAGTTGCATTTGGTGCTATCGGTGTACCAATTACAGCGATGGAAGGACCAACGGGTATCGCTGCATTTGAAATTTCAAAAATGGTTGGACGTCAATTACCGTTTTTAGCAGTCTTTATTCCATTCTTCTTAATTTTTATTATGACTGGTTTTAAAAAAGCATGGGAAGTGATGCCAGCCATTTTAGTATCTGGTATTTCATTTGCTGTCACACAATTTTTAAGTTCAAATTTTCTCGGTCCTGAATTACCGGATGTTTTATCTGCTCTAGTATCACTTTTTGCACTAGCCGTTTTCATGAAGTTTTGGCAGCCGAAAACGATTTATCGTTTTGCTTCCGAACAAGAGATTACTGCTGATACAATTTCCAAAAAAGAGTCGTACAGCGGGGGAACAATAGTAAAGTCTTGGTCACCATTTATTATTTTGACGGCTTTTATTTCTTGCTGGGGGATTCCTGTTGTCAAAAGTGCTTTAACGGGAAATTATGACGGTACAAATATAATGTTAAAAGGGATAAATTTAGTAGGGCAAGCGATGACGTTTACGGCAGAAGTACCGTTTTTACATAATCAAGTAGTGAGTGGCGCAACGGGGGAAGCAATTGCTGCTTTCTATAAGGTAGAACTTCTAGGTGCGGCAGGTACAGCTATTTTATTATCTGCCATCGTTTCTAAATTTATTTTTAACGTTTCATGGCACGACTGGGGAACAACCTTTTTTGAAACATTAAATGAAATTAAATATCCGCTTATTACAATTTGTAGTGTCGTTGCCTATGCTTATGTCACAAATACGGCAGGTATGATGACAACGCTTGCCTTAGTTTTAGCGAAGACGGGTGTATTATTCCCATTCTTCTCACCTGTGCTAGGTTGGCTTGGTGTATTTATTACAGGATCGGATACATCTTCCAATGTCTTGTTTGCCAAGTTACAGCAAGTGACAGCTGATTCTGTTGGAATGGAACCGGTGCTTGCACTTGCAGCGAATGCATCCGGGGGCGTAACGGGTAAAATGATTTCACCACAATCTATTGCAGTCGCCGCCGCAGCGGTTGGACTTGTAGGGAGAGAGTCAGAATTGCTGCGCTTCGCGTTAAAGTATAGTGTGATGTTGCTACTATTTATTTGTATATTAACCTTTTTACAAAGTAATGTTTTATCTTGGATGATTCCATAGCACCGTGAAATTTTTAGTAAAAGGTATTGAGAGTTGCTTTCTCAGTACCTTTTTTCTAATTAGCAAACATAAAGGGGTTTTATTTTAAATTCTTGTATTATTGCAAATTTCGTTGACAGAAAAACGTAGCGGGCGCATAATTCAGAAGTGCCTTTTGCAAAGCAAAAAGATTTCGCAGTTTCTACAACTTTTCGTCAAGAAACGTTCACAAGCATTAAGGGCGCAATTTCCATTGTTTTTTGGTACGATGGAGGCAGTAACTGTAAGGAGAGAATGAAAAATATGGAAACTGATATTAACGTTTTTCTAGCGTTTGGAGCAGGTTTTTTAAGCTTCATTTCACCGTGTACTCTACCACTGTATCCAGCATTTTTATCATACATAACGGGGATGACTTTGGATGAGCTAAAATCTGAACGTGGCATGATGCAAAGGCGTGCTATTTTGCATACGCTATTCTTTTTATTAGGATTTTCAATTATTTTTATTATGATTGGTCTAGGCGCATCATTAGCAAGGGAATTCTTCCTAAACTATCAAACATTATTGCGTCAAGTTGGCGCCATTTTAATCGTTATCTTTGGGTTAATGATTGTAGGGTTACTGCAAATTGATTTTTTAATGAAAGATCGAAAATTCCAATTCAAAAATCGACCATCCGGTTATATTGGCTCCATATTAATCGGTATCGCATTTGCGGCAGGCTGGACACCATGTACAGGTCCAATTCTAATGTCCATTATTACGTTAGCTGGAGCAAATCCTTCTTCAGGGTTTAGCTATATGTTTGCTTATTATTTAGGTTTTGCCATTCCATTCTTCGTGTTATCATTCTTCATTTCACGTATGAATTGGATTCGCAAACATAGTCAAAAAATCGTAAAAGTTGGCGGCTATATTATGATTGCGGTAGGGATATTGTTATTCTTCGATGGTTTAACATATATCACGCGATTATTACAGCCTATTTTCGGTGGATTTATTGGCTTCTAATCTGCTAAACTAAAGGGCATACCATACTTTAACGTGGAGGGAGATGAATACGTGCCTACAGTTTTAGTAGTGGATGATACGCTATTTATGCGTGTTACAATCAGTAATATGTTTACTGAATGGGGTTATGAGGTAGTTGGCAATGCAGTGAATGGTAAAGAAGCTGTAGAGCTGTATCGAGAGTTACAACCAGATCTTGTAACAATGGATGTAACGATGCCCGTTATGACAGGTATTGCGGCTGTAAAAAGGATCATCCCAGAATTTCCAGATGCAAAGATTGTTATGATTACAGCATTAGGACAACAAAAATTAATTGTAGAAGCAATTGAAAGTGGCGCGAAAGATTTTATTACAAAGCCTTTCGAGCCAGAAAAATTAAGAGCTGTAGCAGACCAGTTAGTTGGTCAAAGTTGCTAATTTAACATCAGAGGAGGATTCTTTATGTTAAGCAATATCCCTTCTCAATATTATGTTATAGGTTCGACTATAATGGCCATTATAATGGGTAGCTTTGTGATGGTATTACGTATGCGAGCTTCCAAAAAACCTACAAATGAGAAGAAAATTATCATTCCACCTATTGCCATGTCATCAGGTGCGTTAATGTTTTTATTTGCACAATTTCGAGTGCCACCTATGCAGATTTTAGAAGCTGCTGCGGTAGGTGTGGTGTTCTCGACCATTTTAATTGCTACTTCGAAATTTGAAGTAAAAGGTCACGATATTTATTTAAAACGTTCAAAAGCGTTTGTATTTATTTTAGTTGGGCTGTTAATCTTCCGTATTGTGGCAAAAATGATTTTAAGTAGCTCGATAGATGTCGGGGAGTTAGCAGGTATGTTTTGGATTTTAGCATTTGCGATGCTATTGCCTTGGCGAATTGCAATGCTAGTTCAATTTATAAAAATCAAGAAAACGATTCCATTAAAAAATATGTAAAGAAAAGAAACTACACTAGCATATTTGCTGTTGTAGTTTTTTTAACGTACACAATAATTTTTTGTATTCAGGGGATATGTTACAATAAGCGCTTTCTAATCGACATCGTGGTATACTAGGAAGCATGTTAAAAAATGAGGAGTTACTTAGATGAAATATTTTAAACCACAGATGCAGTTGCTCGTAAAAGAAAACCGTGAATTGCATGACCGATTAAAAGCGCTAATGGCGGATATGGATTTGCAAAAAAACTATGCATTAAAAGCACTGTATCATGCAGAAGTGGCAGACGGTGGGCGCTATCAACAAGATTACCAAGCGCTTGATCATTTATTTAAATAAAGCATAAAACGCTAAACTAATTAAAGTTCTATATCAAAAAAAGCCGCACGTATTGCAGTGCGGCTTTTTTGCATCCTATTAGTCAAAAAGATGCTCATATGGGGAAACGTCAATTTGCATTTGATCTAATTTTTTACGTAAAAATTTGTGGTCACGTTTAGGCGTAGCTTGAATATAGCCGCGTATAATTAAATCATTGTCTATAGCTGTCGCCTTTTCTTCTAAAGCCAGTTCGCCAATCTTACCTGCAATTTTTTCTTTCGCCACTTGTCTAAATAGCTCAGGTACTGGGCTCACCAACTCATATAGAAATTCCTTCTCAGGTTGTCCCCATAGATGAATCGTTTTATCTAAGTAAAATTCCTGCCAATCTAAATCTGATTTCCCATCCTGCTTTGGTAAAGCCTTTAAAAATTTGCGGAACATGAAAAATCCGCCAATAGCCATTAGCGAAATAAGGACGACTACCCAAAATAAAATAAACCATAAAAACCAACCATCTAACAAATCGTTCACCTCTTTGTCTTCTCTCACTCTATTATAAAAGCTTAAACAAAAAAATTCATCCTTATTGTGCCTCTTTTTACAATTAGTCAGTGTATTGAACAAAAATCAACAATAAAGCGAATGAATGAATGAATATTTAGATAAGTAAAAGCATCGAAAAACCAAAAAAATTTTAGAGTAAAAAGAAGATAGGTATGATGGAAAAGACATTTTTAAAATCTAACAGTTGAAGTACCTACTAGTATTTTGCGCCATTAATAGCATATCTGAACCTTATTTCTATGAAAAAAACACCTCACGTTGAAGCTGTTAAGGTGCAATACCCTTTTTCAACGAAAGGTGTTTTTATTTGTCATACTTTTTAGGTCAGTGCGGAAAAAATATTTACACTTTTAAATTTTGAAAGGAACTTACTGTTTCAGCTTTTGTAATTTCAGGTAATTGATCTGTATAAGTTTTAATTTGTGCGAAACCGCTCCCTAAAAATATTGCCACCATTACAATAGCTAAAATCATTTTTATTTTTTTCATAGAATCACCTCTAAATTATTTTTCCTATATAAATCACAAGCTTTTTTATATTTTTTTATTTTGTAATAACATTCAGCCAAAATATAACTATATTTATTGAATTCCTCATCTTCTCCATTTTCCTTTAAATAATTTAATAGAAGTTCACCAGTTTTTTCCCACTTTTTATCCCCAGAATAAAATTGAAAATATAAATTGAAGATATAATAATACTTATTTTCTGATTTAAAATTGCTGTCATCAATTAGATTTATTCCTTTACATGTCCAATTTATCACTTCACTTTTCATTTTAAGACGTATAAAAAGTTCTATTAAGTCTACCATCGAAAACGTAATATCAAATAGCTCGCTTTTTGATACAATACTTTCCTTATAGCAATTAATGGATTGCTCATAATTTTCTTGTTTTCTGTACAGGGATGCTAAATTATGATAAATAATTCCTGTTTTTTCTACGTAATTATTTTGCAAGCAATAATCTAATGCAATTTGATAAGTGTCAGCAGCTTTTTGATAGCTACTATTATTTTTGTAAATAACACCTAATAAAATATAACAATCAATTAAGTTTTTAATATATAAATTGTGAGAGAAGAAATTAATGGTCTTTTTAATAGATTGTAATGATAATACATATTGTTTATTTTTTGCATAAACAATTGCTTGGATATAATAATAATCTGCAATTTCCCATTCTTCTACGTCCTTAAATAGGGTCATATCTCTCGACATTTTTTCTACTATTTCTATCGCTTTATAAATCTCTGAATGGTGGTAATAAAAAATCACTTCTACTAAATTTAATAAGAAACTACTGTAATCATCCATTTTCTCTTTATCTTTTTGCAATAAATTTAATTGTGTGTATAAATTATGATTTACAGAGTTATGTTGCATGATCGCTAATCTTAAGCAAATTAAAGAATATAAATAATAATTAGTCTGGATATAATGTGCTTCATTTTCTTTCAAATTATTAATTATGGCTTGTGTTGTTTCTCTATTTTTGCTTAAAATCGCATCTTTATAATAATTTTTAAGAATCTCCGTATTTTCTATAGTGCTATCTTCATTGGTTATTAAAAGTAAATCCTCTCTACCTAACTTCTTTAGAAGTAAAAGCAAGATTTCTTCGCTTGGAATAACAGTTTCATTTTCAATTTTTGACAGATACGATGGTGTACAAATATCTTTGCATAAATAGATCTGTTTCATACCTATTTTTTTTCTCTCATTATAAATGGCTTTACCAATTCCCATAAAATACCTTTGTCTATCGCATAGATGCATTTAGCAACATGTTAATTTCTAGTGTGTTTTGTTACTCTTTTTTTCGACCATCACCTCCATATTTACATAAATACTAGATTAACCCTTAATTGAGAAATGCACATGCGACATACACCTTTCTTAATTGTAATGTATAACTGGAAGCTTTATAAACGTAAAAAAATTGAGAAACTTACTTCTCTATTAATTATATATTTTATATTTTTTTCTATAAAATGTCTCAATTTAAATAAATTGAGAGTAATTTTTTTTAGTGTTATCGTTGAATTAAGGGAGGTGGCTACTATGACAAAAACTAAAAAAGTATATGTAAAACCTACTGTAAAATCAGCTACAGGTCCGTCTATGCAATGTAACTAATTTAGGTGAAGGAATGGGGAAACCCATTCCTTTATTCTTCTTAAAAAACAAAAGGAGGTTTGATTCATAAGTGACTAATCAAGTTCTTAATTTCGAGTCAATAATCAATAAAATTAAAAGCCTCAAGTTTCGTGAAGATGCAGGAATTCTTTTTGATAATATTACAGGGACAATTTACCGAATCGATAATGAGATTGGTCTATTAATTGTAAAGTTATTGAGAGACAATCGAACTTTACATCAAGTAGTAGAATATATCGTTGAGGAATATTTAATAGATAAGCAATCATTTGAAGAGGATCTTGAAGAATTTCTATTTAATATAGATAAAGTAAATGAAAATATTTGGGAATGGGATATCGAAAAGAAACATGAAGGTCTACTTGAATTTCCTTTACGTTTAGAAATTGAAGTTACTTCGCTATGTAATTGGAATTGTGGATTTTGTTACAATGTTTGGAAAATAGACCCTGATTTAAGTGACCAAGAAGTAAAACAAAAGATAAAAGCGTTCCCACAAAAGAACTTATCAAAAGAAAGTATCTTTAAGATTTTAGAAGAATGTAGTGAAAACGGTTGCTTCACAGTTCGTTATAGTGGTGGAGAAACTTTATTACATCCGGATATTGAAGAAATATTAGAATATGGCGGCAGATTGGGTTTATATCAAGTAGTATTTACGAACGGGCATTTCCTTAATGCTGAATATGTCCAAAGATTAAAATCTTATAACGTACAAACGGTTTTAATTTCTTTACATGGAGATGAAACAGTTCATAATTTTTTAGCTGGTCATAAAATGGCATATACAAAAGCAATTCAAGCAATTAAACTGCTCAGTGAATCTGAAATAGAAGTTGTGACTGAACTTACTTTAGTTAAAGATAACTTAAGTAAAACGCTAAGTGTAATTAAAGATGCATATAATAATGGCTCTAAAAAATTTAGTGTGATGAGATATGTACCTACAGGGAAAAATGATGAAAAGTATGGGGTACCTATATCTAATATGCTGCCTCTTATGGAGAAGATTGAAGAATTAATGCAAGAACTACCCGATTTGGTTGTAGGGTGGCCCTGCGGTCAAAGAATGTGTACTTCTTTAAATGACAAGCCGATTGATTCCAATGACATTACGATGAAACTTCGTAAAAAACAACTTACTGGACACTGTGAAGCAGGTTTAACTTGGGGAAGTATTTCGTTTACAGGTGAATTAAGACATTGTCCTCACAGTAATGTTTATTTTGGTAATATTGCTAATTCAACAATTAAAGAGAATTGGGAAATAATGACTAATAAAGTTGCAGAAGTTCTTACACCTCGCTCTACATGTAATGGCTGTTCATTATTAGATAGTTGTCGTGGAGGTTGTCACTTACCACACTTCTTTAATTCAAATTTATCTAATGCATCATGTAACTAATTTTCTATACTTAATGGAGGGATGCTAAATGTTATATTTAATTATTGGTGATAAGCAATTTTCATCTTGGTCAATGAGAGCATCAATTATTTTAAAAGAAAAAAAGGTTCCATACAAGGAATTAATAGCTGGATTGGATTGGCCTATTAAATTCTCAGAAAATGGTATTATCCCGATAAACCAAAAAGATGAATACGATTTACCTAAAGAACCTGCCTCGGGTTGCGGTTGTCAATTAACTCAGCTAATTAAGATGGATCCCACTAATTTAATAAAGGGAAGCATAGTAGAACATCTTCCAAGAGTACCGATTTTAATTGATACTGATACGAACGTAGTCATTTGTGATGTACTGGCTATATCAGAATATCTTGAAGAAAAATACCCAAGTTATCCAAGTCTTTTGAGTTCTGATATTAAGAAACGAAGTGATATCCGAGTGTTTAGTAGCCATATTCATGCGGATTTATTACCGCTAATGAGTGGTATCTCATATTCGCATTCATTTAGAAATCCTGGTGGACATGCTATTGATGAAGAAACTAAAAATCAAATAGAAGAAACCATTACGTTGTTAGAAAAGTCTATCCAAAGAAAGATGAGTAATAATTGGGAAGGGGATTTCTTATTTGGCGATTTTTCCTTAGCTGATGCTATGTTTGCTCCAATTGCTCAACAATTTAAAGGGTGGGAAATTGAAATAGAAGATACTGAAACACAAAGATATTTAGAAAATCTATTAAATAGATACTCTATTTTCACTTATTTACAAGATGCTAAAAAGCCGTATGAGCTTTTACATAGCTCTCCAAAAAATTCATATACTTGGGTTTCTCGTCATTACCGTTATTGGCCAGAAATTGGAATGATTCACAATATTTCTACAAGTGTTTATCATATTTTAGATGACATTTCTAAATATATGTTTGAATTAGCTTATGAAGGAAAATCAAACGAAGAGATTATTGATCACTTAGTTGAAGCTTATGATGTTGATTATGATATAGCAAAACAAGATGTTTTAGATTTATTCCGACAAATCCATCCAAGTAATATAGTTGCTAATAATTTTTCTGAAATTACTTTATGAAAAATATCATATTACTTATCGCTGAATCATTTCGCATCATAGCTTTCGAAATATTCTCTATTTTAATCCCTTTAATTGGATTGAAGATACTTAATTTGAATAATTTTTCTATTGGTATATCATTATTTTTATTTTCAATAGGCTATCTAATTTTTAGTTATACAGCAGGAAGAATAGTAGACGCTTATAATAAAAAGAAATTAATTATTTGGATATATATTACGCAATCCATTTTATTATGTGTATTTTATATGTACATTGACTATAACTCGTTATTCATTTGGATATATTACCTACTCATTCTAATGTTGGGACTGTCTGTTGTTTTTATTGAAACAGCTGTTACAGCTTGGATGCCAGATATATACGCAACCAACAGAATATCCAATGGAGCAGGAATTTTACAAACTGGTAAATCGATTTCTAACCTCATTGCCCCTACTATCGGAGGGGCATTAATTTCATTATACGGATACAACCATACGGTCGTTTTGCTTATTATGCTGTTGCTATTAAATATCCCTCTTACCATTTTATTAAAAAGCGAACATAAGCCCAATAGTCAGAAGAATTATATAAAACCTAACAAGCGTTTTAAAAGGACGTTTAAGTATATATTAACTACTCCATCTCTGAAAGCTATTATGCTAACGACTGCTACTATTAATTTAGCATTTTCGATTTATGGTTCATTAATAGTGATATATTTATCAGCGGATTTTCAATTAAGCGAATATATTATTGGAATTATCTTTTCCATTTCTGGAATAGGGGCACTAATCGGCTCCGTGCTCTCACCTTATTTAATTAAAAAATTTGGCTCTACTAATGTGATGATTTTTGGACC
Source organism: Lysinibacillus sp. FSL M8-0337 (assembly GCF_038593855.1). Lineage (NCBI taxonomy): Bacteria > Bacillati > Bacillota > Bacilli > Caryophanales > Bacillaceae > Lysinibacillus > Lysinibacillus sp. FSL M8-0337. The sequence goes on from NZ_CP151996.1 coordinate 1,863,835, forward strand.
TCTAATACCAAGTTTTGGATTGCTATTACTTGCTATACCCAATAATCAATACACTGTTTTATTGTTCTCTCTAGGAATATTCTTTAGCCTGCTATCTAGAAGTTTGGGAAGTGTTGCACGACTTACTGTTCAATCACTAATTATCCCTTCTGAAGAACGTGCAGAAGTCAATGGTACACTCATGATGTTTACTTGGGGAACAATTCCTATAGGAACTCTCATTGGAAGCTATTTAAGTGTTTATTTAGGTATACAAAAAGTTATGCTTATAGCAGGTCTTATCTTAGTAATATCTAATATTTATATGATTAAATTACGGGCTTCAAAATATAAAATAACTCAGAGGAATGCGATATGAAGAAGATTTTTTGGAATGCTTTTGAAATGAACTGTGTTGGTCATATTAATCATGGTCTTTGGAAAATACCCGGTAATAAAAGGATTAATTATAAAAACTTAAACTATTGGACGGAGTTAGCTAAAACTTTAGAAAAAGGGAAATTTGATTCTCTTTTTTTAGCTGATGTTGTTGGTGTATATGATGTTTATAAAGGAGGATTTGATACCTCTGTAAAAGAAGCAGTACAAATTCCAGCGAATGATCCTCTTATTCCCATATCCGCGATGGCCCATGTCACGACCAATTTATGTTTCGCTGTAACGTTTTCTACGAGCTATGAGCCACCTTATAGCTTTGCAAGAAGAATGAGTACGTTAGATCATCTGACAGAAGGTAGAATGGCTTGGAATATAGTAACTTCCCATCTAGATAGTGCTGATAAAAACTTTGAAATAAAACATTTGTTAACTCATGATGAAAAATATGATTTAGCAGATGAATATTTAAATGTATGTTATAAGCTATGGGAAGAGAGTTGGGAGGATGACGCAGTATCTATAGAAAAGAATATGTATTATGCTGATCCTACAAAAGTTCATAAAATTAACCACAAAGGTAAGTATTTTGATGTAATTGGACCACATTTATGTGAACCATCTCCTCAAAGAACTCCTGTAATTTATCAGGCTGGCATGTCTGAAAGAGGTCGGGATTTTGCAGCTAAAAATGCAGAGTGCATTTTTTTAGGAGGGAAAACGATTGATGATATCACCTATATTATTAATGATATTAGTGAGCGGGCGCTTACTTTCGGCAGATCTTTAAAAAATATAAAAATGTTTATGGGCTTATGTATTGTTACAGGATTAACAGACGAAGAGATAAACAGTAAAGTGGATTTATATAAATCATTTTGGAGCTTAGAAGGCAATATGGCTCATTATTGCGGTGGACAAGGTATTGACTTATCTAAATACAGTCAAGATGATAATATAAATGGATTTGCAGTAGGTGAAATAGTAAATACATTAAATCGTATCGATGGTAAATGGTTTAAGGTGATTATTGGAAAACCTAAAGAAGTTGCTGATCAAATTCAGCATATTATAGAACAAACGAATATCGATGGCTTTAATTTAGTACAATATCATTCACCAGATTCATTCGAAGATTTTATAAAATATATTGTACCCGAGCTACAAAATAGAGGACTATATCAAAAAGAATATTCACCAGGAACATATAGAGAAAAACTTTTTAATTTAAAACATAAATATCGTTACAATAAGCCACAAGGGGTTAATAGTAGTCGATTTTAAGTATAACGAACTGGCTTAATTGATGAATAAGTTGAAATATTAGATTCTAAGTCTATTTTAACAAAAGTTCAAGAATGTACCAACGATGCATGTTATGCTACAACTTCAATGTATGAGCCAGCCATAAAAGGGAATGGATTTACGCCAGCAGTACAGACAAATAAAAAGCATCTTCAGTTGAATTGGGGTTTTGATACCTCAACTTCAATTTGGGGGTGTTTTTTCTATGGGTACAAAAGATTTAAATCATCGTCTTTTTCGTTATTTCTAATGAAAGAAGATACGCAATGCCCATTTTGATAATTAAATCGAAGGGTCAAAGTAAAGCCAAAATGGGCTATCTTTATATGCCTATAAATGGAAATATAAATTTACCTTCATTGACAAAAGTAACAACTTGTTGTTAAAATCAAGTTGTTACTTTGACCTCGACAAATTTTTATATAGAAGGTCAAAGGTCTAGAGACAAGGAAAGTCTCTTCTAATTAGGGGGATGTAAAATGGTCAAGTTAAAAACAGTAGGACTAACTTTTGGAATAGCTGTTTCGTTACTATTAGCAGGATGTGGTGATAGCAATCAAAATGATGGAGATGCAACAGGCAAGAACGTAAGCATAGGTGAGCAGGTGGATTATAAAATTATAGGGATTGAACCAGGAGCAGGATTGACGGAGCTTTCGGAAAATACGATAGCGGAATATCAAAATTTGCAAGGTTGGGAACTGGAGGAAAGTTCAACACCTGGGATGTTAGGTTCATTAGAGCAGGCTATTCGAAATGAAGAGCCTATTATTATTACAGGATGGACACCGCATTGGATGTTTTCATCCTACGATTTAAAATTTTTAGAGGACCCCAAAGGGACATTAGGTGGAACGGAAAATATTAATACACTTGTGCGCAAAGACTTGGCTAAAGACTTACCCGATGCCTATACATTGCTAGATCAATTCTATTGGGAGCCAGAAGATATGGAAGCTGTAATGTATGAAGCCCAAGCAACTTCTTTTGAAGAGGCGGCAGAAAAATGGATTGCACAAAACGAAGAGAAGGTAAATGAATGGACAAAAGGGATGACAAAAGTGAAGGGCAAAGAAATCGAATTAGCATCCACTCCATGGGATTCAGAAAGAGCTTCAAGCAGTGTACTACAGGCAGTATTTGAAGAACTTGGATACACTGTCACAATTACACCTGTTGATCCTGCCATCATGTTTCAAGCAATCGCATCAGGAGTAGTCGATGCAACTGTCGCTGCTTGGTTACCAACAACACATAGCTCCTTTTATGCAAAATACAAAGAGGACTTTGTTGATTTAGGAGAGAATTTAACAGGGACAAAAAATGGATTTGTTGTCCCTGCATATATGGACATCGATTCCATTGAGGATTTACAACCAAAACAATAGGTTAAGAGATAACAAGGGGAATTTCCTAATAGTTAGGAAATTCTTTTTTTGTTAAAGTGGAAGTAAAAAGGGATTCATTACAAGCGTGTCGAAATAGGATGAATTGTATTCTATGCAACTCACTATAATGAAGACTAAATAAGCCAGTTTTGAGCAAATAGAAGGAGTCAAAGAGATGACGTTATATTCCGTTCTAGTAGCAGATAGCAAATTACAAACCGTTGATTGTACAGGAATTACTGAAATTACTGTAAGAGAATTAAAAAAATTACATCCGATAACAGGGGATACGCCAGAACAGCCTTGGCACTCGATGGATGATGACGCACGGATTGTCTATGCGCCAGATGAATCAGCTTTCGGTCAATTGCATATTTTCGAATGGAATAATCCACCGTATGATTTAGCGCTTTATAATGAAAAAAATTATGTATATGGTATTGAGGGCAATTGGGGTCTGCAATTTTTAGATGATTTTTTAAGCTATTTAAAGGAACATATAAAACCGGAGCAAAATGTTGATTTAATTAGGTTTTGGGCAGGAGAATATGACCGAAAATTAAAAAGTCGTCGTATCAATATTGCCGAAATCGAATGCCATCACCTTGAAAGCTTACAGAATGAACAGTACATACGTGTCGCTTTTGTGTAACGAACAGCATGTGAAAAATTTTTCTTTTAGAAAGTTGGATTTTGGTATTTTCATTAGGGGAGATTCTCATGATTTATCAAGGAAATAAGATTTATAAAGGGGCTATATATTAAATGACTATACAAATCAAAAAGTGCAAGCTTGAAGATTTACATGTACTCCGAGACATAAGTATTGAAACGTTTCAGGATACATTTAGCAAACAAAATAAGCCTGAAAATATGCAAGCCTATTTGGATAGAGCATTTACTCCTCAACAATTGGAGCGAGAACTAGCGAATCGTGATTCCCAATTTTATTTTATTTGTTTTGATGAAGAAGCTGCGGGCTATTTAAAAGTTAATGCAAATGATGCTCAATCAGAAAAAATGGGGGAAGAGTACCTCGAGATTGAGCGAATTTATATAAGAAATAAGTTTCAAAAAAAGGGGCTTGGAAAAACGCTTATAAACAAAGCAATGGAAATCGCACAAGAACAAAACAAAAAATATATTTGGCTAGGTGTTTGGGAAAAGAATGAACAAGCAATTCGTTTTTATAAGAAAATAGGCTTTGTTCAAATCCGAACCCATTCGTTTTATATGGGGGATGAGGAACAACTGGATATAATGATGACAAAAACACTTCACTAAATTGGAAAGGCGGACGATTATGTATATACCTAAATACTATAAAGTGACAGATGTTCATGAAATTGAAGAATTTATTCAAATGAACGCTTTTGCTACACTTGTCACAACAAAACAAGGCACACCAATTGCCACTCACTTACCGTTAATGTTACATAAAAAAGGCGATGATACGTATCTTACTGGCCATATGGCATATGGAAACCCACAGTGGAGAACATTTGCATCTTGTGGGGATGTGCTCGTGATGTTTCAAGGGCCACATGCGTATATTTCTTCTTCCTGGTATTCGCACGAAAATGTTCCAACGTGGAATTATCAGGCGGTCCATATTTATGGCAAAGCAACACTTTTAGATAAAGATGAAGTAAGCGAAGACTTAACATCGCTGTTAGAAAAATATGAGAAGCATAGAGAGCAACCTGTTTTATGGGAAAACCTTTCACCAGAGCTATTAGAAAAAGAAATGAAAGGTATTGTTGGATTTCAAATAAAGATTAGTGATATACAGGCTGCCTATAAATTAAGTCAAAACCGTAACGAAGCAGACTATGAAAATATTATTGCACAATTGAATAATGAAGCAACACCAAATTCAAAACAAATAGCAGAACAAATGGCAATGCGATGTAAAAAATAACGAGAGGCATCTTTTTAATTGCGCTAGATGGACATGCGAGGCATGATTGTTTAACCATATTTTTAATAAATGTTATGATGAGACTAATAACTGTGAAAAAGGGGATTGTTTTAATGGAAAATTTACACTCAATAGAGCAATTTGAAAACTTAAAAAAAGGTGACCGTACAATATTCGTTTTTTCAGCAGACTGGTGTGGAGATTGTCGATTTATTGATCCTATTATGCCGACAATTGAAGAAAACTACAGCAATTATCATTTTGTGAAAATAGACCGAGATGATTTCATCGATTTATGTGTAGCATTAGATGTATTTGGTATTCCAAGCTTCCTTGCTTACGATAAAGGCAATGAAGTTGGCCGCTTTGTTAGTAAGGACCGTAAAACACAGCAAGAGATTGAAGCTTTTTTAGATGGATTAACTTTATCGTAAGACTTGCCTAAGCTATAGGGGACGCTATCTCCTATAGCTTTTTATTTGCCTGCTTGTCAGCCGTTACATAAGCAATACAACGCTCCACATACGCTAGTACCTCTTCTGAAATTGGGTATAATCCTGTTTTCTCTGTAGGGAGTTTTCTAACTTCCCAAAATTTATCCATTAACGCCGTGTCGCCTTGAAACGTATCATTTGATAATTCGATTATTTTGGAACCAATTTGAAAGCCTTTGTCCGATTCAGCTTGAATATTATGTTTGATACACCATTCAATTTGTCGTAGTAATCCAATATATTGCTGTGTCATTATGTCATTGCTACTAAGGTTTGGGATGGTTTGTTGTAAAAACGTTTGTTCATCCTCTTGGAAATAGTCCATCCATTTTTTAGAGGTGTTTTCAGAACGTTGAACCAGTTCCGTCACATGTTCCCACGATAATGATTCTTCTAAATCAATCATATTAATCAATGACGTCGTATGAGAGATACTCATTTGCAGTTCAGATAGTCGTTCTTGTAAGTAATGATAATGTGAAATTAAAATTTGTTTATAGGAAAGTTTATCTAATAAATCACGAATTTTATCGAGTGGAAGTGACAGCGTTTTTAGAATGATGATTTTCTCTAATTTAAACAAGTCTTTTTCCGAATAGTATCGTCGTCCATAATCATCTTTAAAACTTGGTGTCAGCAGATTAATTTGATCGTAATACCGAAGTGTGCGAATGGAAATATTCCGCTGTTTCGCTACCTCTCCAGTCGTCCATTGTTGCATTTTCATTCCTCCTAAAAAAAAGTTTGCAGGTGACGTTACGTCATCTCATACACTTAGATTACACCATATAAAGGAAGAAGGATAGAGAATGGAAACAAAAGAAATGAACTGGAAAAGTCAAGATAATTGGGGATGGAAAGAATTTATTTTATTACTGCTAGTAGAGTTTATTGTTGTGATTGGCATTATTAAATGGATACTGAAACCAGTGTACGCTCAGTTGTTCCGTAATGAGCTATATGCTGGAACATTAACAGGGTTCACGATTGCGATTACGCTTGTTTTTAGTGTTTATTTTATAGCGCTACGTCCTAAAAAGCTTTCTTGGCGAGAGGTAGGGATAACATCAATTTCCATGAAGCAATGGAAATTGATACTATGCTATTCGCTTCTGTTAATGATTGGCGCCTTACTAATCGTTGTGCTAACAAGTTATATCGGGATTTCGGTGGAAAATAGTAAAACACAGGCCATACAGCAAAACATAACATTTTTTACGGTACTAATAGCCTTTCTCTCTGCGGCTGTTATTTCACCAATATACGAAGAGATTTTTTATCGAGGGTTTTTATATCGCTGGTTACGTACACGCTTAGGATTGGTTGGTGCCATTCTCCTTAGCTCATTTATTTTTACGATTGCTCATATCCCAACCTATAATGTCATGCCCGTCAACTTCTTTAGTGGCATTATTTTTGCTTTAGCATATGAGCGCACGAATTCTATTTGGCCTTCTATTATCATTCACGGTTTAACGAATGGCATAATGGTTTTGCTAACAAGTTTAGGATGAATAGATGGTGAACATCGACAAAAAAACAGGTCTCATTAAACATGAGAACCTGGATTGGTCGATTAAATCATTATTTTGCTTGACGGTACCAGATAATCACAGGGATTAATAATAAAGATAATAGTCCACCCGTTAATGATAAAGTGGCGTAACTAGAATTAGCTACTATCATCCCTGAAAGAGCTCCACCTGAAGCACCTGCCAATGCGATAAAAACATCAATTGTGCCTTGGATTTTAGCGCGTGTTGAAGGTTCTGTGGCATCAACAATTTGAGCAGTTCCGCTTATTAGGCCGAAATTCCATCCTATACCTAATAAAGAAAGAGCAACGATCAGCATAAACATGGAATCACTTGGTGCATAGGCCGCTAGTAAACCGGCAAACAGTAAAATAACCCCAGCAGCAATACTCATGGCTGTTCTACCAATCTTGTCAACAAGTATACCTGTTACAAGAGAAGGAAGGTACATGGCACCAACATGGAAACCAATAACGATTCCTACAGCACTTAAACTATGTCCATGATGTTGCATATGGATGGGCGTCATTGTCATAATGGCTACCATAACGATTTGCGTAAGAATCATTACAACTGCACCAACCAAGATACCTTTTTTATTCATTGAAGGAGACGCCTGGTGAAGAGCTTTCCCAGAGACGATTTGATGTTGATGAGCTTCTATAGATGTTGCTAACAATAACGGGTCGGGACGAAGCATGATGAACAGAACTAAACCTGCTAGTATAAATGCAATAGCAGATAATAGAAATGGACCAGCTAATGAAGGAATACCGATAGAAAGAGCAAATTTCCCCATGACATCCACTAAATTAGGTCCTGCTACGGCCCCGAATGTGGTCATAACCATCGTAGTACTAATGGCCGTTGCACGTTGTTTGTTGTTTGCTAAATCTGTACCTGCATATCGAGCCTGTAAATTTGTTGCTGTTCCTGCACCGTAAACAAGTAAGGCAGCAAATAATAAAAAAACACTATTAATTAATGCGGCTATAACAACGCCAATGGCGCCAAGTCCACCAGTGATAAAACCTGTCGTGAGCCCTATACGGCGACCATAGCGTTGCGAAAGTCTTCCCACAATAAAAGCGGCCCCTGCTGAACCTAATGTAAATAGGGCAGAAGGTAATCCGGCAAGTGAGTCCGTGCCAAGCATTTGTTGGGCTAACAGAGCTCCTACCGTAATGCCAGCAGCAAGACCTGCTCCGCCGAAAATTTGCGATAAACTAACTACGAATAAAACTCTTTTATACATTTTTTTCAGCTTTTCGGGAGAATTTACATACTGCCCGATTGAATGATTTACACTAGCCAATTAGATGTAACACCATCTTTCTAACGATTTGATGAACAAAAATTTTTAGCTCATTTACCAAGCTTACCATACTCCTGCAATTGTAGATATATGCCAATTTGCGGTGGAAAATCTGGTATATTAAATAGAACTTGTGATTTTAAAACACCTCCTAACGAATAAGGCTTCGTTAGGAGGTGCGAATGATTTTACCTTTATTGATTATGATCGTACCAAGGATTTAGGTGAATCAGAACTTCTTCTACATTCGGATGTTTCTCCATAATCGTTTTCTTTATTTTACGGATAATATCATGTCCTTCTTGGATTGTTAAATCAGCAGGTACACCCACACGCAAATCGACCAATACATAATGCCCGTGTTCTCTCGCCCGTAGACGATCTATTCGTTTTACTTCAGGAATAGTGAGGATTAATGTTTTGAAACTAGCCAGCGTGTCAGGACTTACACTTTTTTCCATGAGTGTGTCGATAGCTTCTAATAACATGCCATAGGCAAGTTTGAAAACTAAAATGGTCACAATGATACCTGCAATGGGATCTCCATATGTAAGGATATGAATATGATAATTTTCCCCAATAAGTGCAAGCCCGATTCCTAATACGGCTGCTAATGATGCATATACATCAGCAAGATGATCATAAGCAGTGGCTATTAAGCCTTTACTATTTGTTCTTTTGCCAATTTTTATCGTATATACGTATAAAATAAGCTTCCAAACAAGTGATATAATGGCCGTGATAAAGGCAATTAAACTTGCTTTTTCAGGCTCCTGAAAGAATGCGGTAATGGATTCATAAGCAATATAAAGAGCTGCTATTATTAATATAATTCCTACAATGGCGGAACTGATCACTTCTGCTTTTCCGTGTCCGTACGGATGATCTTCATCGGCAGGACGTTTAGAAATACGCATGGATGTTAAAGCGGCACCGCTTGCTATCACATCACCTGCATTATGATAGCCATCAGCTAAAAGAACAGGGCTGTGGAAGATAGTACCAACTACTATTTTTAAAATAGTTAATACGATGTTGCTTATTAAACTAATCCATCCAGCAACTATTGTAGTATTTGTGCTTTGAGTCATAAATGTATACCTCCAATAAAATTCTTTCCTAAAAGCAACAAAAACCTTTGACTCGTTTTAAGTCAAAGGTTTTGATTAAAAAAATATAGGTTTTGTAAACTTGAAATTTGTATCATCTTTCTCACTCCAATATAGGCGTTCATTGAGTGTAGCATATTCTATTCATTGGTTCAATCATGGTTTATCCCACTTTTTTCTTAAAAAACAATGGGGATATCTATTGTTCGGTAGTATCATTTAGTAAAATAGGTAATAAAAGTTAAAAACGTTATATAACTTATTAAACAAGAAAGGACGTAGACTTATGAAACAAATTATAGCACTTGGGGGCGGTGGCTTTTCTATGGAGCCAGAAAATTCTTTGCTGGATAAATATATTCTTCAGCAATCTATGAAAAAAAATCCGAAGATTTGCTTTCTTGCAACAGCAAGTGGAGATTCAGAAAATTACATTTCTCGATTTTATCATTTCTTTGAAAAACAGGATTGTCAGCCTTCGCACTTATCCTTATTTAACCCATCTACAAGAAATATAGAAAGTTTCTTACTGGACAAAGATATTATTTATGTTGGTGGGGGAAATACAAAGAATTTATTAGTGCTATGGAAGGAATGGGGATTGGATACCATTTTGAAAAAAGCGTGGGAGCAAGGAATAATACTAGCTGGAATTAGTGCGGGTTCCATTTGTTGGTTCGAGGAAGGAGTGACAGATTCTTATGGGGATGGGCTGGAACCATTAACGTGTTTAGGGTTCCTAGAAGGAAGTAATTGTCCCCATTATGATGGAGAATCGGATAGAAGACCTTCGTATCAACAGCTTATCACTAATAAAAAAATTAAACCTGGTTTTGCAACGGATGACGGTGTTGCCATTCATTTCATTGATCAGGAAATCCATACTATTGTAAGTTCAAGACCTAACGCGAAAGCGTATAAAGTATATGATGATAATGATAAAGTTATAGAGAAAGAGCTTGCAACAAATTTTTTAGGTCTTCTTTAGAAATGATAAACGGGAAATTTCCTTTCAATAACATAAAACCCCGAATAGTTCCGCTTTTCTTGAAAGCGTGCTTTGCTCGGGGTTAGTGTTATAAGCGGGCTCCTAACTTAATGGTCCGAAGCTTACTTTCGCTGACACAACATGCCTTTACTTAGTTGGCATGTGCGATGGCGCTGATTTCAATTAGTTGTTCTGGTGATGCCAAGTAAGTCACCCCGATAAGGCTACCGGCTGGTCGATGTTGCCCAACGTATTCCTTGAATAGTCGAAGGACTGGTTCAGTATGTTCTTCCGCATTTGTTAAATAGATTTCCATATAAGCAAGGTTAGATCTTGTTGCACCGAATTTTTCCAAAACGCCATCTAGATTTTTAAGCGTTTGCTGTGCTTGTGCTTCGATATCGCCATCGCCAACGAATGTACCCTCCGTATCATGGGAAAACTGCCCCGAAATGTAGATAGTGCCGTTGACACTGTAGCCCTGTGAAATACCGTGATCCCAAAGGTCGTGATTGTAAATTGTAATATTCTTCATTTTTTTCTCTCCTTTACTTTAAAGTAATGTCAGTATAAAATGAACGCGAACAAAAAAATAGTACGCACTTTTTTGAAAGGTACTATCAGAAAGGATAGTGTAAATATGGGTTTGGCTGATTACAAAGACACGGGGACCATTCAAGAAACCCCGTTTGGCTATACATTATCAGTAATTGGTGGTAAATGGAAAATGCTGATTATTTATATTTTGGCGGAACATCAAACGGTTCGGTTTAATGATTTGAAACGCAAAATAGGGGCTATCACCTTTAAAACATTAAGTGCACAACTGAAAGAATTAGAAGCAGATGGAATTGTCAGTCGAAAAGAGTATCCACAGATTCCACCTAAAGTGGAGTACAGTCTTACAGCTAAAGCGGAAACGTTATTACCTGTTTTGGAACAGTTATGTGAGTGGGGAGAAAAAAACAATACGCATTAATGTCTTATTGTAAAGCGTACCTCACAAATTAAATGAAATGAGCGATGAATGGATGCAGGAGCTACAGTTAATTTGCCATTTCTATAGGGGAGATTGATTGTAAGCTTCAATCATCTCTTTTTTTCTGTTCCTTATTATCAATAATGTGGAATAGAAACAACAATAGACTACAAGAAAAAACAATAGACAGTACACCTTTAACCGCCCGCATGACAAAGTGATCAGTAGGGAAATCGAATAAAATATACCCCAAACAATAGATCCACGATACAACTATTAACAATTGAAATACTATTTTCTTCATGATATATTCTCCCTTAAAAGTACTGCTTTTTTTACTAGCTAAAAAATTTTATCTACAAGAATCGTAACATAGTAAGATGTAGGTGGATACAAATGTAGGATTAGATGAATTTTATTGCACAGGATTAAGGTTTATGTCAGTTTCTAACTTGAAGGTTTCTACAATTATGACTGTCATGGGCATTATATTTATTATGCTAATCGCATTTAATTTCAATCAAAAAGCACAAGATGTAGTATAAAAAGTGTTTCTATAATGGGCTACTAACCATAAAATATAGAACCAGCCACTCATTTAAAAGTGAGTGGCTGGTATTTTTGTCTAAAGTCTATAAAATGACAGCTCTAAACATTATTCAAAAAACATACTTTAATGGACGAGCAAAACTGCTAGATAAAGGAGCGTATAGCAAAGCCATTGCGCGGCATAATGATAGCAAGGTAAAATTCCGCAATGGAACAGTGAGGGTCTTCAACTGCTCTATTGGTTCAGCTTAGAATATATAAAAAGTAAAGAATGGATGATGAATTTGTCACATTTTAATAATCATGGGCAACAGGATGGGAGTAAAAATAAAATCGCCTTGAAATGGACTTTCTTTCTTATAGCGGGCTTTATGATTGTCGAAGTGATAGGTGGCATCATGACAAACAGTTTAGCGCTATTATCAGATGCAGGCCATATGTTAAGTGACGCAGCAGCGTTAGGGTTAAGCTATATTGCTGTATCCATTGGTCAAAAAGCCGTAACAAATCGAAAAACGTATGGCTATCGTCGGTTTGAAATATTTGCCGCTTTTATAAATGGTCTTACGTTGATTGCAATTTCGCTCTATATTTTTTATGAAGCTTTTCGTCGATTTTCAGAACCACCTGCAGTGGCAAGTACGGGTATGTTAATCGTGGCAACACTCGGTTTACTGGTCAACATTGGCGCAGCCTTTATCCTTAAACGGGGGGATAATGATAATCTCAATGTAAAAAGTGCTTTTTTGCATGTTTTAGGTGATATTCTCGGTTCGGTGGGAGCGATTACGGCTGCATTGCTTATTTTATTTTTCGAATGGAATTTAGCCGATCCTATTGCAAGTATGATTGTAGCGCTTCTTATCATTATTAGCGGCTATCGTGTTACGCGTGACTCCTTCAATATTTTGATGGAAAGTGCTCCAGAAAATTTGCCAACGGATGATGTCAAAGCGAAGTTAATGACTGTTGAGGAAGTCGAAGAGATTACCGATTTACATATTTGGCTAATTACAATGGATTTCCCTTCTTTAACTTGTCAAGTGGTGGTGCATCAAGAAGCGGATGAACAAATTGTTTTACGGAAAATACAAAATCTGTTACACGACGAATTTGCATTGCATCATATGACGATACAGATTGAAAAAAAGAGCAATTAGAACGGGAAAAATATTATGTGATGGGTAATCTACCTAATGCATATTGCCATGTAGATTATTCAATAGCGTAAAACGAATCAGCTTATCTTACGACAAATGCGCCGGCACACTTCAGAAGTTAACTTCCTCGTACTATCCTCCTTATTGTAAACCTTACTTGCTCTTCTATGCGTCTATGCAAAATATTAGCTGCTGTTTGTATGCATAAATTGTTGTAGTAAGCCGAGTGTTTTCAAGCGATGCAGCATAATCAACTTCACTAGTGCATTGTGTTTGAACTGCCTGAAAAGTTACATCAACAACTAAATTAGGGGTTTTCCTTTATAACAACTATTGTTTAGGGGAAAACCCCTATATTTTTTGACTATAGATTTCACTATGATGAGAGTGTAAGTTTCAAACACAAAATGCAGAAAGAAGGAAGAAGCATGAAAAATTCTTTCAAAATTGTCATTGTTGGTGGGGGAACAGCTGGTATATCTGTTGCTGCCCGCTTATTAAGGAAATCGCCAAGCCTCATTCATGAAGTGGCGATAATAGATCCAGCCTCAAAGCATTATTATCAACCGTTATGGACGTTAGTTGGTGGAGGTGCTGCTAAAAAGGAAGATTCTGAACGTTCTATGGAATCTCTTATTCCAGAAGGCGCAGTATGGATCCAACAACCCGTACTTGAATTTAAACCTGAACAAAACGAAGTCATTCTAGGAGACCAAACATCTATTTCATATGATTACTTAGTTGTAGCAGCAGGGATTGAAATTAACTGGGGTGCCATTAAAGGCTTAAAAGAAGCGCTTGGTACAAAATCTGTTTGCAGTAACTATTCATTTGAGCATGTTGATTATACTTGGGAAACGATACGCAATTTAAAATCAGGTACAGCCTTATTTACACATCCAAATTCACCTGTAAAATGCGGTGGTGCGCCACAAAAAATTATGCATTTAGCGGAAGATTACTTCCGAAAAACGGGTGTTCGTCAAAATATGCAAGTTGTATTTGGTTCTGCTAATCCAGCCATTTTTGATGTACTGAAATACCGTGAAGCGTTAGAGAAAGTGGTGGAACGCAAACAAATTGATGCACGATTCAGACGTAACTTAATTGAAATTAAAGCGGATGAAAAAATCGCCATTTTCGAAAATCTAGATACTGGTGCAAAAGAGCAATTGAAATATGACATGATTCACGTCACACCTTATATGAATGCACCGAAATTTATTGCGAACAGCCCTTTAGCGGATGACAACGGTTGGGTGGATGTGGATATGTATACATTGCAACATAAGAAATATGCAAATGTCTTTGGCATTGGCGACTGTGCAAACTTGCCAACATCTAAAACGGGAGCAGCCATCCGAAAACAAGCACCTGTGGTAGCTGAAAATGTTGTGGCATGTATGCGCAATCAAACAATGGACAACACATATAACGGTTATTCGTCTTGCCCAATCGTCACAGGTTACAATAAGCTAATTTTAGCAGAGTTTGACTATAAAAAAGAGCCTGCTGAATCAATGCCATTTAACCAAGCAGTGGAACGTGCAAGCATGTATATGATGAAAAAAGATTTATTACCAATTATGTATTGGGACGGCATGTTAAAAGGAACGATGTAGAAAGGAGGCATGTGTGATGGAAACGAATCCGTTACTAGAGCAACTAAAGCAGCCGGATATTCAAGCAGCGCTCGTATCATTGCTAAGCCAATTGCCGACATATGAAAAAAACTTACAAGCCATCGGGAATGTCGTCAGTTTTGGACAAGCGGTATTGCAAGATCAGCAATCCATTCAAAAATATGATGAACTTGTACGAAGCTATAACGTAAATCTTGAAACGGTGGAAGCATTAGTGGGCCTACTAGAAAAATTGCCGAAGCTTTTACAAATGGTCAATCAGTTAGAGGATATAGTCGATTTTGTAACAGCTGTGTTAGCAGATCAGCAAACAATTGATTATGCGACAGCTAGTATTAAATCTTACACAGAACCGATTGTAGAAAAAGGAAAACAAGGGTACTCGCTAGTTAAAGATATACAACAACAAGCAGAAGCAACAACAGAACCAATTAAACTCTTTACGATTATGAAGTGGTTAAAAGACCCGAGTGTTCAAAAGTCACTGAAATATGTACAAGCAACAATCCAAATTTTAAATAAACAAACCAATTAAAAGGAGAGAATTTTATGTTATTACGTTATTTCTATGATGAAAAATTAGCACATGCTTCTTACATGGTAGGTTGTCAACGAAAAGGCGAGGCAGTGATTGTGGATCCAATGCGCAATATTGAGCCATACATCCAAGTAGCTGAAAAGGAAAATATGAAAATCGTTGGGGCATTAGAAACGCATATCCATGCTGACTTTGTAGCAGGTTCTCGTGAATTAGCTGATCGTTTTGGTGCTACGATGTACATTTCCGATGAAGGCGATGAAAACTGGAAATATCAAAACTTAGATGGCATTCAACACGTACTATTAAAAGATGGTGACAAATTTGAACTTGGTAAACTTACTTTCGAAGTGATGCATACGCCAGGTCATACGCCAGAATCTATTTCATTCCTATTAACAGATGGTGCAGCGGCAGATAAACCAATTGGACTATTTACAGGTGACTTTGTATTTGCGGGGGATATTGGCCGACCAGACTTATTAGAAAAAGCAGCTGGTATTAAAGGGACTGCTGATGCAGGTGCAAAAGTAATGTATACATCTGTAGAGCGCTTTAAACAATTACCAGACTACTTACAAGTATGGCCAGCACACGGTGCAGGTAGCGCATGTGGGAAAGCACTTGGTGCAGTACCATCGACAACAGTAGGCTATGAAAAACAATTCAACTGGGCAATGCAATTCGACAATGAGCCGGACTTTGTGAAAGCTTTATTAGATGGTCAACCAGAACCACCTTATTACTTTGCAGTGATGAAATCCGTTAATAAAATTGGCATTGAGTTAATTAAAAATTTACCAGAGGTAAAAGTCATCACTTCTGTTGAAGAAATTGAAGGCTTGATTGCAGCTGGTCAGCAAGTTGTGGATACACGAGATGCTCAAGCCTTCTCACAAGGACATATTAAGGGAACGATGAACGTGCCATTTAATAACTCCTTCACAAACTGGATGGGCTGGATTGTGAACTACAAGGAACCTTTATATTTACTTGCTAATGCTGCTCAAATGCAAGACATGCTCATTGCACTTCGCTCAATCGGTATTGACCAAGTACTAGGTTATGCAGATGTAGAAGCAATGATTGAGCAAGCGAATGAACTAGATTCATATGAAAATATTACACCTTCTGAGGCAAAAGCGATGATGGACACAGAAGATGTAGCTGTATTAGATGTGCGTAATCTGACAGAATATAATGAAGAGCATATTGAAGGTGCACAGCACATTATGGTTGGTACATTAAAAAATCGTTTAGATGAAGTACCAAACAAAAAACTCATTGTTCAATGTCAAGCAGGTGGTCGTTCTGCCATTGCCGCAAGTGTATTAAAAGCAAATGGCTTCCACAATTTAGTTAATATGACGGGCGGCTACGGTCAATGGGTGAAAGAAGTAAAATAAAGTAATTAGTGCAAAGAGTGCCTTCCATGTGAGGCACTCTTTTTGGAGGTTTCTATGATCATTTTACTAATTGTTGTCCTAGCCATTGTTTTAGTGCGGGCTTACTATATTCGTTTTGTCCCTGTCAAACAGGTGAAAGATATACCGTACCGTCAAGTAGCTGAAGGATATCAACTACTTGATGTACGGGATTACAATACAACAGGCTGTTTAGTTTATAATAGTAAGCATATTCCATACGGCTATTTACCACGTTTCTATAAACAAATGGATAATCGCCCTATCCATCTGATAGTAGAAAGTCAAATGGATTTAAATCTGGCTAGCCGCTTTTTACGAAAAAAAGGGTATAGTGTAAATAGTTACACGATGATGAAAAGACCGTGTAAAGTAAAAGGAATGATGTATAAGGAGGTGTAAAGTATGCAATCCCAGCTACAAAATGAGTATTTACAGCAAATTTATGAGCATATTCAAGATGGGATTATTATTATGAAGGAAAGCAGGGAAATCATTATGATGAACCCTGCTGCACAGCGCTTAACCGGTTGGCAAAAAGGTGATTTTGTGCCGTATTGTTCCTATTGTATGACTCGTAAAAGGGAACAGGGTGAACCGACGTGTTATTTAATTGCCAACAATGAAGTGCCTTCATTTTTATCAGAAATGCCTATTTATCATGGTCGAAAGATTGATGTCGAAATGAGTACAGCCGCTATTTATGCTAATGAGAATACAGGGGAAACAGAATATTTACTTGTCTTACGTGATCAGGAAACATTAAAAAAAGCGCAAGAGGCTGCCATTAATAAAAAAATGATTCGAGCATTAATCGAAGCAAAGGAATCAGAACATAAACGCTTAGCGCAAGAACTACATGATGGAGTTGGTCAATCATTATTTTCGGTATCTATTGCACTGCAAGCGATTGAATCTTTTGTGCAAGATAATGTGCAGTTGAATGAGTACATTTCTGAAGTACGTGCGGAACTGCAAAAAGTCATGAATGACATTAACGCATACTCTCACCAGTTACGACCGCACAGTTTAGATCAATTAGGTTTAGAGCCGACCATTCAGGCGACAATTGATACGATAAAAAAACAAATAACGGGGTTGGATATTCAATTAACGACACGTGGTCTTGATCGATGTGACCCAGCAGTTGAGATTAATTTATATCGGATTACGCAAGAAGCATTGCATAACATTATTAAATATGCAAAAGCAACCCAAGTGCATATTCATATTAAAAAGGATAACACCCATATCTATATGACCATTCAAGATAATGGCATTGGCTTTGAACGGGACAAGATTCAAAATGCAGGGCTAGGGTTAAAGCATATGGAGGAACGGGTCGATCAGTTGGGTGGTACTTGTTCAATTCTGTCAAAAGTAGGACAAGGGACATGTATTGATATCGTCATTCCAAGATGGAGGCCGCAACATGATTAAAATATTGCTTGTCGATGACCATGTGTTAATAAGAAAGGGCATTGCGCTCCTGTTAGGGAATTATTCTGATATAACAGTTGTAGGAGAGGCAAGTGATGGGGAAGAGGCGATTCAACTTGCCTACCAAACTGAGCCGAATGTGATTTTAATGGATATTTCGATTCCAAATGGGTTGGATGGATTTACTGCGACAAAGGAAATTAAAAAAAATTTACCTGACACGAAAATAATTATGCTGACAATGCATAATGAGATAGCTTATATTCAACAGGCGATGGAAGTAGGAGCAGATGGCTATATTTTAAAAAATAGTCAAGGTGGCGAAATGTATGAAGCCATTCAAAGTGTCTATACAGGCCGCCGCTACTATGAAGTGGGTTTACCAAAAGGTCAACTAGAAAAATTATTTAAGAAAAAAGGAAAAAACAATGCGGATATCTTATCTACACGTGAGCAGGAAATTGTTCGTTTAACCATTTTAGGATTTACGAATATGCAAATTTCAGAAAAGCTATTTATTAGTGCTAAAACGGTAGAAAACCATAAAGCCAACATTATGCAAAAGCTAAATTTAAAAAGTAAGGCAGAGCTCATTCAATACGGTATTACAAATAAGTATATAACGTAGCTTACGTAGGCTGCCCAATAAAATCTTCTTTCTAAAGTCTATGCTTTTATAAGTGAAGAACCATCTATTAACTGTGCATAAGCGATAAAGCAATCTGCTTTATCGCTTTTTATATGTGAAGGTGTTGACCCAATTGTTTTCCTGCTCTGATTAATTTACGACCGTACAACAAAATCGCATTTTCTTCTGAAGTATAGGGGCTTCCCCCTATATTTTTAAAGCAGGACACACTCTATACTTAAAGAAAATAAGGTAGAAAGAAGGTGTGACGATGGAGTTGTCATTCATCGTTGTCATATTTTTAATTGGTTTTGTCGGATCATTCGTATCAGGAATGGTAGGCGTTGGGGGATCCATTATTAAATACCCTATGCTTTTATATATTCCACCATTATTTGGGTTAGCAGCTTTCAGTGCACATGAAGTATCCGGTATTAGTGCTATTCAAGTGTTTTTTGCATCGATTGCAGGTGTATGGGCATATCGCAAAAGCGGCTATTTAAACAAATCGCTTATTCTTAATATGGGTACAGCAATTTTAATAGGTAGCTTCATTGGTAGTTTTGGATCCAGCATGTTACCAGAATCAGCAGTAAATATTGTATATGGTGTTTTAGCCTTAATTGCTGCTGTCATGATGTTTATTCCGAAAAAGCAAATTGACGATAAGCAGTTAGATCAGATTACATTTAGTAAACCATTAGCAGCGGGTTTAGCGTTTGTCGTTGGGATTGGTTCAGGAATTGTTGGAGCAGCAGGTGGATTTTTATTAGTACCAATCTTACTTGTTGTCTTGAAAATCCCAACACGTATGACGATTGCCACAAGCTTAGCGATAACATTTATTTCATCAATTGGTGGAACAGTTGGGAAAATTATGACAGGTCAAATTGACTATGGACCAGCAGCAATCATGATTGTGGCAAGTTTACTTGCAGCTCCACTTGGCGCAAAAATAGGCGGCAAGCTCAATACAAAAGCACTACAAGCGATTTTAGCAGTTTTAATTTTAGGCACAGCCATTAAAACATGGTTAGATATTTTATAAGCAGTCTCACATTACAACGATATTTAGTAGTGATGATGACAGGCTTTAATAAATAAGCATCCAGATGCTCATTAAATGAGTATCTGGGCTTTTTTATTTAGGAAATATGGCAGTAGAAAAAGCGTTTTTTAAGTAAGAGTGAACTGTTCTATGCTATCACAGTCGCTGATGTTTTCCATGTGAAAATTTCGACGAAACATGTCACCCTTTTTACATATAGCTGTATATATTGTGTAGAAAGGAGGTGTTACCGATGGCAAAAACCAATTTTTTAGATGCATCACTTCGCTTAAAGTATTTGGTGGGACATACGGAAACAAACAAGCCAAAATTTGCAATTAAAACCTACCGTAATTTAAACGACACGCATACACCCACAGCGTTAGTAACGGTAGCGAAAGCGATTGCGAGTCTCTCATCAAAGCCACTAGACAGTATTAGCAAGCAAGAAATAACAGAATTGTCGTCATTACAATAAAAAGGAGGTAGGACTGATGGCAAAAGTTTTAGAGTTACAATTTGATACAGCATTAGGAAAAACGGCTACGATTGCCATTGATGCACCGAAGCCAAATGTCACATCTGCTGAAATTCAACAAGTGATGCAAACGATCATAATGAGCAATGTATTTGGTGGACAAGCTGGTGCTTTGATTGGCATAAAAGGTGCACGCATGATTGATCGTCAAGTTTCAGAGTTTGCCATGAACTAATGGATGAAATGGTCTTTGCGGTCGTTGCAAAGACCATCTTTAAGACGAGTACTGCATGTCAAAAGGAGGGGGCCGTATGGAACAATGGCTGACAATGTTATCTGATATTGGTTTTCCTATCCTCATGTCGTTTTACTTATTACATCGAGTAGAAGTTAAGCTAGATGCGATTCATGATGTCATTGTTTCACTTAAGTGAAGTTGACTTCACAAAGATGTACGAAAGCTGTCACGACAGGTAGTTGTCAACGCTTACATCATTCGATAAGATGAGGGTAGTGTAAGTAGGGAGTGTGTAAAGATGAAAAATAAAGTAATAGGGTTTGTATGTCTATTGGCTTTAGTGACTGTACTTAGTGCATGCGGGAACGCAAAGTTTAAAGCGGATTATAGTTTGGAGATGCAAGATTTTGAACATATTAATCAACGAGGAGAAACTGTTTCGCTTGACAGTTTAAAAGGGAAACCTTGGTTGGGTATGTATATATTTACGAATTGTAATTCAGTTTGTCCACCAATGACGTTTAACATGACACAAGTACAAGAGAAGCTGAAGAAAAAAGGGATAGAGGATTATAATATTGTCGCTTTTTCAGTAGACCCTGAGGTGGATACACCGGAAGTACTAGCTGATTATTTAGCGAGATACACTGTACCTGATGAATCTAAATGGAATCTCCTTACAGGATATTCACAGTCATATATTGAGCAATATGCAGTGAAATCAACAAAATTACTTGTCAAAGACGATCCGAATTCAGATCAAGTAATCCATGGTATTCAATTTTTCTTAGTGGATAAAGACGGTATTCTTGTAAAGCAATATGACGGTTATGCAAAAGATACAAACGATGTTCCAATTGATACAATTGTTTCGGATTTAGAAACGTATATAGATGAAAACTTATAACATGATAAGCTAGTGCTACATTGACATAGCACTAGCTTTTTTGTAGCATGATGACAATACTTCGCGGGTATTTAAGGTTAAATCGCGGGTATTTCATGATTTTTCGCGGATATTTATTAGTAAATCGCGGGTAATACAATGCTTTCCGCGGGTATTAATTTGTATCCATAGAGAAATGGTTTGAGAATTGAGAATTGTTTGGGTGACTGGCACAAGGGGGAGGTAGTTAGAAATGAGCATAGGTGAAACCTATTTAAAAGCTGTACGAGAAAGATTTAAAACGATTAAAGCGGACGGTGATAAAGCCATTGCACAATTAGATATTGAGCAATTGCACTGGGCTTTCAACGAAGAGTCCAATAGTATTGCAGTCATTGTCAAACATGTAAGTGGCAACATGATTTCAAGATGGACTGACTTTTTAACGACAGATGGGGAAAAAACAACAAGAAATCGTGATGAAGAATTTATTGATAGTATTGATACTAAAGAAGAGCTACTAACTATTTGGGAAAAGGGTTGGCAAGTGTTTTTGGATTCACTATTGAGCTTAACCGAAGTGGATTTAATGACACCTGTCTTCATAAGAGGGCAACAACATACAGTGATTGATGCGATAGAAAGACAGATGGCACATTATGCTGCACATGTTGGACAAATTGTCTATGTCGGGAAGCAAATAAAAGGAGCCGAATGGAAAACATTGAGTATTCCAAGAGGACAATCGCAGATATTTACAGAAGCGATGAAAAAAAGGAGCTAATTTTCAAAATTGTTTGGGTGTCAGGCACCGAAATAAAAAAAGCGCCATTCCTTCAAGTAATCCTTGAGGGAATGGCGTTTTTTTATGATTGTTGATCTTCCCAACAGTCTGTATTTTTCAAACCTGGGATGGATTTTGCGTAAAATACAGGATTTTTTCCTGCTTTTCGTTGTAGTGTAAAATCATCTAATACACGGAAAGCTATTTTACCAAGTATCATAATTACCGTAATATTGATGAGCGCCATAAGTCCCATAAATAAATCCGCTAAGTTCCAAACAAGTTGAACTTGCGCTACTGATCCGAACATTACCATGGCAAGCACTAGAAGACGATAAACAGTCATCCAGCTTTTATGAGCATTGATAAATTCAATATTGGATTCACCGTAATAATAGTTTCCAATAACAGAACTGAATGCGAAGAAAATAATACTAATCGCGATAAAATAAGGAGCCCAGTCGCCAACATGCACTGCTAGAGAATTTTGTGTAAGGACGATTCCATTACTTTCACCTGTTTTATATAAGCCAGCTAAAATAATGATAAATGCAGTGGCAGAACAAATCATAATTGTATCAAAAAATACGCCTAAACTTTGCACAAGCCCTTGTTTAGCAGGATGTGATGTATTGGCAGTTGCCGCTGCATTCGGCACACTCCCCATCCCAGCTTCATTAGAAAATAAGCCTCGACGAACACCTTGCATAATGGCTACGCCAATGGCTCCGCCCGCAGCTTCTTGAAGGCCAAACGCTTGAGAGAAAATAAGTTTAAACACAGTTGGGATTTCCCCTAAATTTGTTACAACGACATAAAGTGCAACGAGTAAATAAAAGACGGCCATTACTGGTACAATGACTTGAGTGAATTTAACAATTCTATGTACACCACCGAAAATAATCATAGCCGTTAACAATACTAATACAATGCCGATAATAAATGGTCTAATATTAAATGCTTCACCTACAGAAGTCGCAATCGTATTAGACTGTACTGCGTTAAAAATAAAGCCAAAGCTTAATGTTAAAAGGATACTAAAAACAATCCCTAACTTTCTATGACCTAATGCCTTTTCTATATAATAGGCAGGGCCACCACGAAAAGTATCGCCGTCTTTTACTTTATACACTTGAGCAAGTGTACTTTCAATAAAAGCGGTTGCCATACCAAGAATGGCAATAATCCACATCCAAAATACGGCACCAGGTCCACCAACACCTATAGCAAGTGCAACACCTGTGATATTACCTGTACCTACACGAGACGCTGCGCTAATCGTGAAAGCTTGGAACGGAGAAACCCCCGACTCACCATCTCTTTTTTCTGTTATTAAACGAAACATTTCTGGGAAAAGACGTATTTGTACAAATTTAGAGCCAAATGAAAAATATAATCCAGCAGCTAATAATAATATGATTAAAAGATACGTCCATAGAATATTATTTGTATTATCTACTATATTTGATATCCACTCCATTTATATTCCTCCTTTTTTTAATAAGTTTTAGTCTACACTCTTTTTTTATAAAATATCAAATTTTTAAATATTCTTAATAATAAAAAGATATTTTTCTCGAAATGATTTGCTGTGTGGTGGTAATATATAGAAAAGGTAACATGGATACGGTTCACCATGATAGGAACACAATACTTTTCCAAATTAGTATTCAACTTGCTTTTTCTTTTATACCTTTAATTTGAATACATGATAATGTATCGTGGGCAGTTTATTAAAAAATGACAATCAATGGAATAGGAGTGGAAGATGTGAAAACGATTGGCTTAATTGGTGGTATGAGCTGGGAATCTTCAGCTATGTATTATCGCCTTCTAAATGAGCAAGTAAAGCAACAATTGGGTAGTTTACATTCGGCAAAATGCATTTTATATAGTGTTGATTTTCAAGAAATTGAATACTATCAAGCAAATGAACAATGGCAAAATGCAGGAGAAATACTAGGAGAGGCTGCCTGGTCTTTAGAAAAAGCAGGTGCCGATTTCATTGTGATCTGTACGAATACAATGCATAAGGTCATAGAATTTATAGAAGCGCATTTGACTATTCCAATTTTACATATTGCGGATGCAACAGCCGTTCAAATTCAACAGGCTGGTCTGCAAACGATTGCGTTGCTTGGCACAAAATATACGATGGAGCAAGATTTTTATAAACATAGAATTGAACAGTTTGGCATAAACGTAATGGTTCCAAACGATGAAGAACGAACAATGGTCAATCAAATTATTTATGAGGAATTATGTTTAGGGAAGATTGAACCGACTTCAAAAGAAACCTATTTACAAATTATTGAGCGCCTTGTGAAATCAGGTGCGCAAGGAATTATTTTAGGTTGTACGGAGATTGGTTTACTAATACAACAAGAGGATGTCCAAGTCCCTGTTTTCGACACGACCATTATTCATGCGCTTGCTGCTGTAGATGATGCATTAAAAGAGTAAAAAGCATTGAGAAGGGGTGAAAAAATGACACAAAAAGTGCGGGAGTTGGGTATTGTTATTGGCACATTACCAGTCGGTAAAAAAAATTGCATTACGGATGTACAAGGTGTTCAAGTTGGGCATGTCACACTGGATGAAAAGTTAGATGATATGGGGGCTTATGCATGTACTGGGGTGACGGCGATTTTACCGCATGGTGGCAATTTGTTTCAACAAAAAGTTACGGGTGCCAGTTATGTGCTAAATGGTTTCGGCAAAACGACAGGTCTCGTGCAAGTCATTGAGCTAGGTGTTATTGAATCTCCCATTATGCTGACAAATACGTTTGGGGTGCCAGCTGTCACCCAAGGAACATTGCAATATATGTTACATACTAATCAGGATATTGGACTTTCTACAGGGACAATTAATCTAGTTGTTGGGGAATGTAATGATAGTTATTTAAATTCGATTCGAGCTTGTCCCGTCACACCAGAGCATGCACTGCAAGCAATTCGTAATGCATCCGAAAATACCGCTGAAGAAGGTGCAGTGGGGGCGGGGAAAGGCATGGTTTGTTTCGGTTATAAGGGCGGAATAGGTTCTGCATCGCGGATAGTGACTCTAGAACAAGATAAAATTAGCTATATGGTGGGCTGTCTAGTACTAAGTAATTTTGGTCATAGCACAGAGTTTGTAGCTGAACGTTACAATATGCCAAATCCTAATAGCAATGCTGCTGCGTTCTCACCAACAGATGGTTCTATTATTATTGTGTTGGCAACGGATGCACCGCTTAGTAGTCGCCAATTAACACGTGTTATTAAACGTTGTGGTATCGGGCTTGGACGAACAGGTAGTCATTTTTCTCATGGAAGTGGTGATATTGTCATCGGCTTTACAACGGCACACCATATTGCGCATCATTCGTCCCAACATTTGGAGACACGTTTACAGCTACGTGAAGATCATCCTATTATGAATCATTTATTTACCGCTGCTGCGGAAGCAACAGAAGAAGCTATTTTAAATTCCCTGTCACAAGCGCAAACAACAACGGGTCGAGACGGACACGTAGTAGAAGCCTATTCATTTAAAAAATAAACGAAAAGCTATTGAACATTCAAATGTTTCAATAGCTTTTTTGTTTACATGTTGAACGCTTGCCAAAAAAGTCTTTATTTTGATTTCTTTTTAGTGTAAATCCCCCTGATAAGCATCTAATACGTACATCAACTCTTGTGCTATCCACGCGGTACTTATTTTCCTAACTAGAAGGTCGGTTAACTGGATAGAGGAGACCCCTTTATGTTGCTTGAAGAGGTACATTCTTTCCCTAACATTCCTAGCATAATGTGTAAAGGCAATGCTACTGTAGAATGAAAAACAAAATCAGAGCAGATTGCACTTATTTCAAGCAATGAAACCAGGTTTACGTCCAGAAAAAGAAAAAGTTCAATGAAGAGCTCAGACGCATGCTACTATTCTAGATTCAATTATCAAGGCGAATGTATGGGTTCTTTTGCTGCAACGCTTCTACAAATGCCTGTCTATCTATTGGGGAAATCTGAATGGTTTTATATTTTTCGTAATTGATTTCTATGCGATGAACGGAAAGTGATGGTGCCACAAAAGGATTCGTTGTATTCCGATTGGATTTAATTTTAATAAGCCCATATGGTATTTGGAGTGTATCATGTTCGATTTTGTAGCGAGTATTGAACCATATTGTTCTTAATAATTATCATGGTATCACCTCCATAAAAACTTCCCTTTCATTAAGATATTTCGGCAATCATGTCTATTTTTAAAGTTTACTTAATCGCTAAAGTCGTATAAAAAAATAAATGTTTCGACCATAGGTTGTAGTGTTTAAGCGCTACTTAGCAAATTTTGTGTAATGATTAGATAATAACCATTATTATGTAATTATTGTTTTTTTATCTAGTCAATTATGAAGTGGTGTGTTACTATTCAATGAAAATACTGAATTATCTAAAAATTTAACATTCATTACGATAAAAGGTGATGCGAATGCATGAAAAATTATTGCTGCCAATTGCACACGAGACACCGACAAATCGATCCAATCCTATTGTGCTTAACAGTTGTGAGCCATTGATGAACATTGACCACCTACACCCAAGAATCTTTACCCAGCCCATGTACTATAAACAACAAATTGCTAGTAGCTTACAATCCATTTACTTGCGCCAAGCAGTATATGAGCGATTACAACAAGCTTTATTACTATTACCTGAAAACTATAGTTTGATTGTCTATGACGGGTATCGACCGCTACAAGTGCAACGATTTTTATTTACACATTTTGCTGCGCAGCTCAAAGCGCAACATCCAAATTTCACAAAAGAAGAAATTCATAACAAGACATTAAAATTTGTCGCTTTTCCAAGAGAGGGGCAAGAGCATCTACTACCACATTTAACGGGAGGAGCCATTGATTTAACACTCGGAAATAGTAAAGGGAAAGCGTTAAATCTTGGGACAGCATTTGATGAGCTTAGTGAAAAATCAGCGACCCGCTATTTTGAACAGCATCCTAATGAAAATAAGGAAGCCTGTGTTCATCGCCGTCTTTTGTATCACTGTATGACGGCGGTTGGCTTTACGAATTATGCTGAGGAATGGTGGCATTATGATTTTCACAATATTGCATGGGCAAGAAGGGTAAATGCCAAAGAAGCTTTTTACGGTGCAATAGAGGCACAGATTGATGACTATTTGATAAAGGAGTATCGATATTTATGAAAGTCTATATTAGTGCGGATATTGAAGGTATTACAGGTACAACCTCTTGGAGTGAAACGGAACTGAATGCGCCTGACTATCATTTTTTTCAAAAGCAGATGACAAAAGAAGTGGAAGCGGCAATTGAAGGTGCCATTTTAGGAGGCGCCACGGAAATTTTACTAAAGGATGCGCATGATTCAGCTCGTAATCTTGATATTTCGAATCTGCCAGTTAATTGCAAGGTCATTCGCGGATGGACATATGATCCGATGTGTATGGTAGCCGGTCTTGATAGTAGCTTTAATCGTGCTATTTTTATTGGCTATCACAGTAAAGGAGGCAGTGAACGTAATCCATTAGCACACACGCTATGTGTTACTGCTGATATTAAAATCAATGGCGAATACGCAAGTGAATTTCTTATCAATACGTATGCCGCTGCTTTACATGGCGTGCCCGTTTCATTTGTTAGTGGAGATGTTGGACTAACAGAAGAAATTGAAACCTTCAATCCCAACATTGTAACATTTGCTACAAAGGAAGGGGTAGGCAATGCCACAATAAGTGTCAGTCCTCGATTGGCAATTGCCGAAACAAAACGACTTGTGGAAGCCTCTATGAAGGTCTCCCGAAACAACTTACAAGTGACATTACCTAAGCAATTTGTAGTGGAAATAATTTACCGTGACCATACACGGGCTTACCGCAATTCCTTTTATCCAAATGCATCGTTTAAGCCCCACAACACAGTTGAATTTGTCACGGATGATTATTTTGAAGTACTTCGGATTTTACAGTTCTTAACATAAGAATAGACTGTAGGTGAATGTATGAAGATTAAAGATATTGTGGTTGCAACGGTGAAAGCTCCGCTTATTGTGCCATTTAAAACGGCATTAAGGACCGTTCAAAGCATTGAAAATATTGCCGTTTATGTGCATAGTGAGCATGGGCAAATTGGCATAGGTGAGGCTGCGCCAACTGCTGTTATTACAGGAGAAACTTTAGGGTCGATTAGAGATGCTATTGAACATTATATTAAGCCAGCCATAGTAGGTATGGATATACAAGAAATAGCCCTTGTGATGGAGCGAATGGACAACAGTATTTATCAAAATACGAGTGCGAAAGCGGCGGTAGATATGGCGCTTTATGATTTATTAGCACAGCTTCACAAGACCCCATTGTATAAATTATTAGGGGGCTATCGTAAGGCATTGACAACGGATATTACAATTAGCGTGAATAGTGTAGCGCATATGATAAAAGATAGCCTATCTGCGGTGGAACGAGGCTTTCAAATATTGAAGGTCAAGGTTGGCAAGGATCCAGCGACAGATATCCAGCGTGTGATGGCTATACGGGATGCAGTAGGCAAAGCCGTTACATTACGTGTAGATGCCAATCAAGGGTGGACGCCAAAAGAAGCGGTTCGGATTATTCGTGCACTTGAAGATGCGGATAGCAATATCGAGTTAGTGGAACAGCCTGTGCACTATGCTGATTTAACCGGCATGCAATATGTAACAGCCAATACGTTGACCAATATTCTAGCTGATGAAAGTGTCTTTTCGGCAAAAGATGCCCTCACTATTATCGAACGACGTGCTGCTGATTTCATCAATATTAAGTTAATGAAAACAGGTGGCATTTTTCATGCGCAAAAGATTTGCCATATTGCAGAAGCGCATGGCATTGCTTGTATGATGGGCTGCATGCTTGAAACAAAAATTAGTGTCAGTGCGGCTGCACATTTTGCTGCATCACAAAAAAATATCACAATGATAGATTTAGACGGACCAAGTTTATGTTTGAAAGATCCTATTGCAGGTGGTCCTATTTTTAACAATGATCGAATCACAATGACGGATGCAAATGGTATAGGATTTTCAAGATAAAAATACGTAGGGGGATGCTTATGAGGAAAAGGAAATGGTTTCTTTTAGTATGTCTAGTCGTCTTATTTTGTGCAGCCTGTAGTAATGATTCTTCGGATGAAAAAAAATCCGAATATCGGGTCGTCTATTCAGGAGAAATTAAAACATTAAACTATTTAAAAACATCTGAAACAAATGAATTTGCTGTAGCTGCCAATTTAGTGGATGGCCTCATTGAATATGATAAGTATGGGATTGTGCAACCAGGCTTAGCGAAAGAATGGTCGTCAAATGAAGATGCGACTGTCTGGACATTTAAGCTTCGTGATGATGTGAAATGGGTTACCCACAATGGTAAGGAATATGCAGATTTAGTGGCACAAGACTTTGTCGATGGTTTGCAGTATGTGTTAGATGCCAAAAATGAATCTTCGACCGTCTGGAGTGCGATGGTTGTCAAAAATGGTGAGGCGTTTTATAACGGTGAGCTAACTGATTTTTCAAAAGTGGGCATCAAAGCTATCGACCAACATACGATTGAATATACGTTGGAGGCTCCTACACCTTATTTTCTGTCGATGTTGAATTATGTATGTTTCTTCCCTGTAAATGGAAAATTTTTAACGGAAAAGGGGGAACAATTTGGAACTACACGTGAAAATTTCTTGTATAACGGTGCCTATCTATTAGACAAATTCGAACCTCAAAATGAGCGTGTTCTTGTAAAAAATGACACATATTGGGATAAAGACAACGTGCTGATTGACCGCATTCGGTATAAATATAACAAAGAAGCAGCAACCGTTGCGCCCGAACTATTTTTACGAGGTGAAATCGACACAGCAACCATTCCCACTTCCATTATTGACGAATGGCTGAAGGATGATAAGAAAAAATTGCAAGTACGTCAAACGCAAAATAATTTTTATTCGTATTTTTATGCGCTCAACTTTGACCCACAATTTGCTGTGGAATATGAACCTGAAAACTGGAAGGTCGCAGTCAATAATAAAGATTTCAGAAAATCGCTTTTCCATGCGCTAGATCGTGTATCAGCGATGCTAACGGTGGAACCATTTAATCCTCAAGATTTACTAAGCAATACGATCACACCGAGAAACTTTGTCGATGTTGAAGGAGTCGACTATACACAACTTGACCCATTAGCGGCGATTACCAACAATGATTCTTTTAATAAAGACTTAGCTTTACAGTATAAGGACAAAGCGAAGGCGGCGTTAGAAGGGAAAGCGACATTTCCAGTAAAGGTATTAATGCCATACAACGCGGGGATGCCTGACTGGGCTAATCGTACACAAGTCATTGAACAACAAGTGGAAAAATTATTAGGTGCGGACTATGTGGATATTATCGTTGAAGCAGGTCCTTCGACAGGTTTCTTATCAGAAGTTCGACGCCCTGGTAAATTTGCATTACTAGAAGCGAACTGGGGGCCAGATTATGCTGACCCGTCAACGTATACAGAACCATTTAGTGTAGATGGTACTTATAATAAGCCAGAGTTAGCTGAAGGTTACAAAGAAGCAAATGGTCAAACTGTGTACTTGAATTTATTAGAAAAGGCGAAAACGACAATCGATACAGCCGAGCGTTATAACCTATTTGCTCAAGCAGAAGCGTTCTTAATTGAAGAGGCCTTTGTTATTCCATATTCTGTAGGTGGTAGCGGCTATGTAGCTTCAAAATTAAATCCATTTGAAGCCCAGTACTCACCATTTGGTGTGACAGCAGAGAAGTTCAAAGGGCAGCAAGTGTTAGCAAAGCCAATGAGTAATGATGACTTTAAGAAAGCGTTGGCACAGTGGGAGCAAGAACGTGCGGATGCATTAGCGAATGCAGCCAAATAAAAGAATGGAATAATCATTGCCAAGTGCAACCCGTAGGCATATAGTGGTGATTTTTCAATACCGAGGAGATGACCGAAAATGCTGATTCGGCATCTCCTTCCTGCTTTTTGTAACCATTTTAATGGAGGGAGGATGCTTAAATGCTTAGGTATGTAGGAAAGCGTTTGTTACAATCCATTGTTACGCTATTTATTATTATCACAATTGTGTTCTCATTACTACGATTAATGCCGGAAGAAGGCTACTTAGGGGCAGCGGCAGAGAAAATGTCACCGGCTCAAAAAGAAGTGTATTTAACGAATTTAGGGTTACGTGATCCATTGCTGGTGCAATTGGGGAATTTTTATTCGGATTTATTACAAGGCGATTTAGGCAAATCCGTTACATATCGTACGGATGTGCCAGTTGTGACAATTATTGCAGATAAAATAATGTATTCATTGTTATTTGGATTAGGGGCAGTTGGCTTATCGCTGCTCATCGGTGTACCGCTCGGAATTTTAATGGCACAAATGAAGGGACGCTGGCTGGATCGGTTAGGGACTGGCTACATTGTATTTGTCGTCGCAGTACCAGCGGCAGTGTATTACTTAGTTATTCAAATGTATATTACAGATATTTTCCGTTTGCCGATGTTGTTTGATGAATATAAGCAAATCACCTGGCTATTACCGCTTACTTCGATGGCATTAGCCCCGACTGCTTCCTATGCAATGTGGATGCGCCGATACATGGTAGATGAATTAAACAAAGATTACATTAAGCTTGCACGTGCGAAAGGCGTGAAGGAGCGTACCTTAATGTTTAGTCATGTATTGCGCAATGCTTTTATTCCAATGGCACAATATTTGCCAGCAACGATTCTTTTTACGATTACAGGCTCCATTTATATTGAATCTTTGTATTCTATTCCAGGGATGGGTGGATTACTCGTGGATGCTATTCAACGACAGGATAATACGATTGTACAAGGTTTAGTGCTTGTTTTTTCATCGCTTGGCATTATTGGCTTAATTTTAGGTGATATTGCGATGGCGCTCGTGGACCCACGGATTAAATTAGGGAAAGGGGAGAGTGTGCGCTAATGAGCATGTATACAGAGGAAATCAATAATATGTCAGACAAGTCTCGTGCACAACTATTTGACTTTGTGGAAGCGACTGATGGTCAGGCAGAAGACACCGCCTACTCCAATTACTCCTATTGGCGCTCTACTTGGAAATCGTTTTTAAAAAATCGAGTGGCTGTTTTCTTATTAGTAATGGTTTGCATTATTGTGGCGTTCACCATGTTTCAGCCTTATTTGCCAGCACAAAAATCTCCGACCGAAATTTATCTCAATGCCCAAACGGGATTACAGGCACGTAATATTGCACCAAATGCTGAGTTTTGGTTTGGTACAAACTCGATTGGACAAGATTTATGGTCCCGTATTTGGGCTGGTACAAGGACATCGTTAATGATTGGCTGTGTGGTCGCATTGGTGGAAGCATTTGTCGGCATTACAATCGGAACACTTTGGGGCTTTTCTCGTAAGCTAGAAATGCCGATTACACAGCTTTATAACGTTGTAGATAATATCCCAACAACGATTGTCCTTATTTTAATGTCTTATATTTTACGACCGAGCATTTCGACCATCATTATTGCCATGTGCATTACGGGTTGGGTAGAAATGGCGCGCTTTATTCGAAATCAAATCGTAATTTTACGAGATCGGGAATACAATTTAGCATCAAAATGTTTGGGGACATCAGACTATCGAATTATAATAAAAAATTTATTACCTTACTTAATCTCTGTTATTATGCTGCGCATGAGTTTAGCGATTCCGTTTGCGATTGGCGCAGAAGTGTTTTTAACATATATCGGTTTGGGGCTACCAATTAGTGAACCATCATTAGGGAATTTAATTAATGAAGGGCGTGTCCTCATGATGTCACCTGATTTAAGGTATCAGTTAATTTTCCCTAGTATTGTACTAAGTATTATTACGATAGCATTTTATATTATTGGGAATGCATTTGCTGATGCAGCAGATCCAAAAAACCATGTATAGAAGGGAGATGATTTCGTGAAGCAAATAAAATCCCGTATTTTAACGATTGAAAACTTAGTCATTACATTTACACTACGAGGGCAAGTACTAACAGCAATTAGGGGAATCTCTCTTGATTTATATAAAGGGGAGAGTCTTGCCATTGTTGGTGAATCAGGTTCAGGAAAATCTGTGCTAATGAAATCAATTATGGGCTTGCTCGATAAAAATGGTTCGATTGCCCAAGGTCAAATTATATACAATGATATGGATTTAGCGCAGTTTAACACAGAACAACAATGGTTAACTATTCGAGGAAAAGAAATCGCGATCGTTACACAGGATCCGATGACTTCATTGAATCCATTGAAAACGATTGGCAAACAAATTGAGGAATGTGTGGTGTTACACCAAGGGCACAAGGGCAAGGCAGCCTATGCTGAAACATTAAAATTATTAACAGACGTCGGGATTGATGATGTAGAGAAACGCTATAAGCAATACCCTCATGAATTTTCAGGAGGCATGCGGCAACGCATAGTGATTGCCATTGCGCTCGCATGTAACCCGCAAATTTTAATTTGTGATGAGCCAACAACCGCATTGGATGTAACCATTCAAGCACAAATTTTGCAGCTGCTAAAACGTCTTCAGCAAAAATATAGCTTAACAATCGTTTATATTACACATGATTTAGGCGTTGTAGCAAAAGTGGCGGACCGTATCGCGGTCATGTATGCAGGGGACATACTCGAAGTTGGTCGTACACATGAAGTGTTTTTTAATGGAAAGCATCCGTATACAAGGGCGCTTCTTTCGTCACTACCACAGCTTGGGTCAAAAGGGCAACCGCTTTATTCGATTAAGGGGACGCCACCCAATCTTTTTAAAGAAATTAAAGGAGATGCGTTTGCCCCACGCAATCCATTCGCTTTAAAGATTGATTACGAAGAACGTCCACCATTTTTTCAAGTAAGCGATACACATTTTGCGCGCACTTGGCTATTGGATCCCCGTGCGCCAAATGTGGAGCCTCCAGCCGCGTTACAAGCTTTTTTTGAAGAAGGGAGGCAGTACGCCAATGAGCGATAAAGAAGTGTTAATAGAAGTAAAAAATTTAAACATTGTTTTTGGTAAAGGCAAACATAAATTTGTGGCAATAGATGATGTCAGCTTTCACATTTATAAAGGAGAAACATTCGGATTAGTAGGCGAGTCGGGCTCTGGGAAAACGACTATTGGCCGCGCTATAATGCGTATCAACGAAGTAACGAGTGGTCAAATATTGTATCATGGAAAGAACATTAACGGTAAAATCTCGAAGGATTGGGACAAACAAATTACCCAAAAAATCCAAATGATTTTTCAAGACCCGATGGCTTCGCTTAATGAGCGGGCAAAGGTAGATTATATTATATCGGAAGGTCTTATTAATACGAAAAACTTTAAAGATGAAGCGGAGCGTCAGCAAAAAGTACAAAATGCACTTTTAAATGTTGGTCTATTACCTGAGTTCGCCAGTCGCTTTCCGCACGAATTTTCTGGCGGTCAGCGTCAACGGATTGGCATTGCACGTGCATTAGTAATGGAGCCAAAGTTTATAATTGCGGATGAACCAATTTCAGCCCTCGACGTATCGATACGAGCGCAAGTGCTCAATTTATTATCGACGATTCAACAACAAAACAACTTAACCTATTTATTTATTGCCCATGATTTATCAATTGTTCGATTTATTACAGACCGTACGGCAGTCATTTATAAAGGGAAAATTGTGGAGTTAGCAGAGACCGAAAAACTTTTTTCTAATCCAATCCACCCGTACACAAGAGCATTGTTATCAGCAGTGCCAGAGCCTAATCCGTATAAGGAGCGAGAAAAGGTCGTGGAAATTTACAACCCGTTACAGCATCAATATGAGCTAGCTCCCCCCTCATTTATAGAAATAGAGGAAGGGCATTATGTATTAGCCAACGAGGAGGAACTAGCAAATTATCGTACATTACGAAAAGTAGAGGTGAGCGAATGATTGTACCTAGAGCTTTGACAAAAGGGGATACGATTGGTTTACTTAGTGCGTCTGGCGCTACACCATCAGAAAAGCTAGCTCCCGCCATTGCTAGTATAGAGAAACTTGGTTTTAACGTCATTGTAGGAGAAACATGTCGTGCAAGACATGGATATTTAGCTGGTTCAGACGAACTGCGCGCATATGATGTCAATGAAATGTTCCGCAATCCACATGTGGACGGCATTTTTTGTATTCGTGGAGGGTACGGGGCAACGAAAATTTTACCAAAACTAGATTATGAGACGATACAAGCAAATCCTAAAGTATTTGCAGGCTATAGCGATGTGACTGCACTACATATCGCCTTTAATCAAAAATGTAATTTAGTGACGTATCATACACCAATGCCTTCAACAGAATTTATTCAACAAAATATGGATCATTATACATGGGATTCATTTTTGAATTGTGTGATGGCAACAGATACCAAGCCGTTTCTGTTCGAAAATCCTCCACAGCAACCAATGACCACACTCCTAACAGGGACTGCAACAGGTCAACTTGTTGGGGGTAATTTAACATTGATTACAGCGTCACTTGGCACGCCATATGAAATTGATACAAAAGGGAAAATTTTATTTTTGGAAGATATAGATGAGAGTGAGCAACGTATAGATCGCATGCTGACACAGTTAAAATTAGCAGGGAAGCTTGATGATGCAGCAGGTTTATTATTAGGGGCATGGACAAATTGCGGGCCTGAAAACCCGAAGCATCCAGAACGGAGTTTATCCTTAAACACGATTTTTAAGGAGATTTTAACACCTTTGAAGAAACCTATTTTATCAAATCTTGCTTGTGGTCACTGTCTACCAACGATGTCTCTGCCTTTAGGTCGTATCATAACCGTAGACGCAGAAACGCAAAACATTACAGTAGTAGGGTAGGTGTATGATGCAGCAGACGATTCAACGTTTGATACAGGAAGCTCCCTATAAAGTGCATATGTTTGTAAAAGATTTTAAGACAAATGACTTTGTTATACATGAGCGTCTAGATGATGCTTTTTCCAGTGCCAGCTTAATTAAAGTCCCTATCCTGATTGCAGTTTTTGATTATATAGATGTATGCAATATACCTATCAATCAAGTAATAACCGTTACCCCTAGCGATTGGGTTGATTTTAGTGTGATTAGTGAACAGCGAGTAACATCCTGCACGATCTATGAGTTGTGCGTTTGGATGATTACGACAAGTGATAATACTGCGACAAATGTGTTAATTGATTTAATTGGTATGGATGTGCTAAATCAGTACTTTCATAAAATCGGACTCACTCAAACACAACTTCAACGAAAAATGATGGACTTTGAGCGACTTGCAAAAGGCATAGATAATATAACAACAGCGCGTGATATGGCACTTCTATTTAGCCGAATTTATGAAAAAAACCTGCTATCCCCAGTCTTTAGTCAGCTTGTTATTGATATATTGTGTCGTCAGCGTTTTCATGAAAACTTGCGGCGCTATATCGTCGATGATGTGACAATCGCCCATAAAACGGGTGGTCTTGATAGCGTTGACCATGATGTTGGCATTGTTTATAGTCACGGACAAGAGTATGCTATTGGTGTTTTTATCACAGAGGTCAAGCAAAATGATGTTGCCCGACAACTAATCGGTCGTCTTTCAAAGGTAGTCTATGACAATATGATAGTAGTGAAAGGAGAGGCAACATGAATGCGATTGTCATTGCTATGGTTGCGAATCTTTATGCTGAACCAGATCGTCATGCTGAACTTATTGATGAAATACTTTACGGTATGCCTGTTCAAATTATAGAAGAATTAGAAAATGATTGGCTGTATGTTCGCACCGCCTATCGCTATGAAGGGTATTGTCAGCGAAAGCATGTCCTTTTCGATGATGCGATTACAAATGCATGGATTCAAAAGGCGCAACATGTTATTGGACAGCGTTTCGCAGATATTTTACAAGAACCGAAAATACAAAGCACCAAAATCATCACATTGGTAAAAGGCTCTATTTTATACAATGTAGATTCCGACACGACATCAAACACGCCATGGGCTGCCGTTCAATTGGCGACGGGCGAAATAGGTTATTTGCGTTCACAATGGTTGCATCCTAAAATTGCTGAACATACTTTTGAAGAGCATGCGTTTCGAGAAAATGTTGTACAAACCGCACTAAGCTATTTAGCTACACCGTATCGTTGGGGAGGTAAGTCACCGCTAGGCATTGATTGTTCGGGCTTATGTTCGATGGCTTATATGCTCAATGGCGTGATAATCTTCCGAGATGCTAGAATTGTAGAAGGTTTTCCAATTAAGGAGATAACTATTGATCGCATGCAAAAAGGGGATTTATTGTTTTTCCCAGGGCATGTAGCATTGTATATAGGGCAGTCTCTTTATGTTCATGCTTCACTTGGTGGCAATGAGGTCAATGTCAATAGCCTAGATGAACAACACCCGTTATACCGCGAAGATTTAGCAACGACTATTACCGCAATCGGAAGCTTGTTTTAAATAGTGCTTGCTGGAAAATCGATGCAAAAAACGAGGTATTTGACGGTAGTTACATCGTCGAATACCTCGCCTTGAGTAAATTTACGCTAATATTGATAAATATTTAACTGTTGTCCAGCTTCAATATTATCTGAACGCAATTGATTCCATTGTTTAATGGATGTTACTTTCACATTATGCGTCTGTGCGATGTGCATCAGCGAGTCACCATCCGCGACTGTAATGGTTTTTTTATTTTTTACAGGGCTGTCGTATTGTTGTAAGTCGTACTTCGCAATTAGACTATTTAACTTTTCATTGTAAGTTGAATCTGTTGCGTAAGAGCCTGTTAAAAATTTGGTCGCATCTGCATAGGATGTTGTGTTGCTTTTAAAGACACCTGTATAAAAATTTTTGTTCCAAGATACACCATTGCGGAGTAATTGGACATAATCCTTCATGGATTCTTCGTAGGAAGGATATTTGCGGAATTCAGCCATCACTGTTGTCAGATTACCAGAGCCATCATCTTCAACTGTTTCAAGTGTCACGGAATCATTTTGAAATTTGCCTTTCATCCCAAATAAATTGTTATTAGGAGCTGAACTAAGACCACTTTGCCCATGCTTACTTTCTAAAATGGCTTGTGCAATCATGACAGATGCATATAAGTCATTTTCAGCACCTAGTTGTCGAGCTGTTTCTGCAATAGAGCCGATAAATTCTTCCACACTTGGACCTTCATCTACATATTTTTGAACGGCAGTGTCGGTTGGTCTCAAAAACTGAATCAAAAAATAAGTGGAAATACTGATAACAGACGCTATGACAATCATTCCGAGTAATAGTTTTTTGAATAATCTCATGTAGTTATAGATGTTGAATCTGTGCAACACCTTCCTCCTTTCTTTTCTCTTAAAAAATCGCTTACTCTTTTCATATTGTAAAACAAGTAGATAAAAAAAAGCATCGTTTTTCACTAGAATTCATAATTAATAGAACGAACTTTCATACGAAAAAGTTTCATCTAGCGCGTCTAGGATGGACATGTTGTAGGATTGTTAGTTTAACCGCTTGAATATGTGGAAAGATATACTGGTGGGTAGAATACTGACATTTAATCTATCAAATTTATAAGGAGCTTAGTCAATGATTGCATTTGAGAATGTTACAAAAAAGTACGCTAATAACCAAATTGCAGTGAATGCCATTAATTTTGAAATACAGAAAGGAGAGTTTTTTGTCATTATAGGGCCTAGTGGTTGTGGCAAGACGACATTACTAAAAATGATTAACCGATTAATTCAACTGACTGAAGGAACAATCCGAATTAACGGTAAAAGAATTAGTGATTATAATATTCATGAGCTACGCTGGAATATTGGCTATGTGCTCCAACAAATTGCACTTTTCCCTCATATGACAATAGCAGAAAATATCGCCATTGTTCCTGAAATGAAAAAATGGGAAACGACAAAAATTCAACAGCGAGTTCGTGAATTATTAGAAATGGTAGGGCTAGAACCAGCTCAATATAGTGAACGAAAACCAAATGAACTTTCGGGTGGGGAACAACAACGGGTTGGGGTTGTCCGCGCATTGGCAGCAGATCCCGAAATTATATTAATGGATGAGCCATTCAGTGCACTGGATCCAATCAGTCGAACAAAATTACAAAATGACCTGCTTGAGCTACAACGCGCTATAAATAAAACAATTGTTTTTGTTTCGCACGATATGCAAGAAGCGTTAAAACTAGGAGATCGCATCTGTGTGATGAAAGATGGAGAAATAGTACAAATCGGTACACCTAAGGAAATTATACAAAATCCCACCAATGACTTTGTCCGAAAATTTATAGGGGTCAAGGAAGATGCATTTAATGTGTTTACCATTCAACAAGTGATTGAACCGTTTGTAGAGGCGAAACATCAAAGTTATGTGATACATAGTGTTGATGAGCAGGCTACTTTACAAGTCATTTTGCAACAATTGGCGCACCATGAGTGTCTGGCAGTGAAAAGCGATGAGGAAATTATTGGGGTTATTACAAGGCAATCAATGTTGCAGTTTTTAGCCAGTCATTCCGCGGCGGAACGGGGTGAGGCAAATGACTGATTTTTTAAATGTGTTGGATGAACGCAAAGGTCAACTCTTTGCATCGTTAATAGAGCATATGCAAATATCATTTATTGCTTTATTTTTTGCAGTAGCCATTGCCATTCCACTTGGCATTTACTTAACGCATCAAAAGAAAATAGCGGAAAGTATAATTGGCATTAGCGCAGCCTTACAAACGATCCCTTCATTAGCGTTGTTAGGTTTGTTAATTCCGTTACTCGGCATTGGGAAAACGCCTGCTATAATCGCCCTTGTGGTCTATGCGCTCCTGCCCATTTTACGTAATACATTTACAGGCATAAACGAAGTCGATCCGTCTTTAAAGGAAGCGGCCATGGCAATGGGGATGAATACGGTAAAAAGATTAGTGAAGGTGGAACTGCCACTCGCAATGCCCGTTATAATGGCAGGCATTCGCACAGCCATGGTTTTAATAGTTGGAACAGCTACACTAGCTGCATTGATAGGCGCTGGAGGATTAGGCGATATTATCTTGCTTGGTATTGATCGTAATAATACTTCACTCATCCTATTAGGTGCAATTCCGGCAGCTATTTTAGCATTAGTGTTCGATTATCTATTGAAAAAGCTAGAATCACTGTCCTTTAAACGAACAGTTTCGGCATTACTTGCGATTAGTGTCGCGGCAATGATTGTGATTGCACTGCCTTTTCTAAACTTTAATAACAAAGCGGATATCGTCATTGCAGGTAAACTTGGTTCAGAGCCGGAAATTCTAATTAATATGTATAAATTATTGATTGAAAATGATACAGATTTAGATGTCGAATTAAAACCAGGACTCGGCAAGACGTCCTTTGTTTTTAATGCCCTAAAATCAGGGAGCATTGATATATATCCAGAATTTACTGGTACGGCAATCGCAGAGTTTTTAAAAGAACAAGCAGTAAGTAACGATCAAGTAGCAGTATATCGACAGGCAAAGGAAGGCATGCTGGAAAAATTTGATATGGTTATGCTTAGTCCAATGCAGTATAACAACACATATGCTTTGGCCGTTTCAAAACAACTGGCGGAAGCTTATCAATTACAGACGATTTCTGATATTAAGGCGGTGCAAGAGTCGATTAAAGCGGGATTTACGTTGGAGTTCAATGATCGTGAGGATGGCTATGTAGGCATTCAGAAGCGTTATGGGATTGATATTCCCTCTGTTACAACAATGGAACCTAAGCTAAGGTATCAAGCCATCCAATCAGGTAATATCAATTTATTGGATGCTTATTCAACTGACAGTGAGTTACGTCAATATGAGTTAACTGTTTTAGTGGATGACCAACAGTTATTTCCACCGTATCAAGGCGCGCCAATGTTAAGAAAGGAAACACTTGAAAAGTATCCAGAGCTTGAAAAGGTGCTAGGGAAACTGGCCAATCAAATAACAGATGACCAAATGCGTGAAATGAATTATCAAGTTAACGTGGAGGGAAAAAATATTGAGGATGTAGCAAGGGCATTTTTGAAAAATGCTGGTTTATTATAAACGTTTGTATGAATCGCGGGTAAAATGGGTTAATTCGCGGGTAAAGCACAATGAAGCGCGGGTAAAGTGCGATACTTCGCTGGTAAAGTACCCTTTTTCGCGGGTAAAGCGTACTTTATGTAAAAAGTTGTTATTTTTTTAGAGCGCCCCTTACAAATCATGTCGTCATAATTTAAAAACGGACATATTATAACGAGATAGGTCAAATAATGATTTTGCTATCGTTCGAGTAAGGAACTATTGCTAAAACGGAATAGGAAGGGGCTGGGAAACGTTGGGTATTGAAAAAGGAAGAAAGCACTTTGTCTGTGAAGCGCTATACGATATAAAAGCATTGCAAGATATCATAACAGATTTTCATTCAAAATATTATGGTCAGCTTCTTGTAAAAATAGTTGGTAGTGATACCATTCCCTTTTTTTTAATAACGCATAATGGAGCACATTTACGATTAATAGATACAGTCCAACAGTTTGAAACAGAGTTTTTTCGTATAGAAGCGATTGATATAGATCGTTGTCGAGGCACTATTTCGCTGTTACGAGCCTATGATTATGAAGGCAATGAAACAAATGCAATTGCTGATGTTGTGAGATTAGAAAGAACATCGACCGAAAAATCAATTGAGTTAGGGAGTATATCAGCTATTCAGCTATTAAATCCAGACTTATTAAAAAAGAAATTTATCATTGAGCCTAAATGGTAAAATAGATGATTTACCTATAAAACTACTAAAATAATTGCAAAACTAGAGCATCTGTCCATATGCAAGCTGCGTGATCTGAATTTAATAGAAAGAGTCTATAGAAAGGAAGATTAACGCATGACAATTATAGGAATGTTGCATCATCGTCTAGATCCTAAAACTGTTATCAAGTCATATGCATATGCAGCAGTTGCAAAAGCAGAAGGAGTAGAATTTTTTTACTTTACACCTAAAAAGGTAAACTTTGACAATCGTACAATCAATGGGCAGGTATTAGAAGATGGGCAATGGCATGAAAGAGTGATGCCCTTTCCAGATGTAATTTATAATGCTGGAAGTCCAGAAAAATTAGCGGTGTCAAAAAAAATAATAGAGAGATTGAAAAAGGAGATCCCGTTTACTACACATTCTATCGGTAATAAATGGAATGTTATGGAGCGACTTAAAGAGGCGAAAGAATTTGATCAATACATTATCCCAACAGAAATAGTAAAAAACACAGATGTCTTTCATAGCTATATAGCCCACCATAAAAAAATCGTATTTAAGCCGATTGACGGTCGGAAAGGAAAAGGAATCTATTTTATTATTAAAATAGGAGACCATTTTGAGGTACGGCAAAATAGCGAGAATCGTATGTACTCAAAGCAACAGTTAAATGCATTAATTCATGAACTTCTTACAACGGGTACGTTTATTATGCAACCGTATATTCAATCGAAAATGAAATCCGGTCAAGTTTATGATTTTCGCCTACATGTTCAAAAAAACGGTGAAGGTAAATGGGTGGTGACAACAGTTTATCCACGTATTGCACCACATGGCTCAATTATTCCAAATATCAACAATGGCGGTTATACAAATTATTTGGACCCATTTTTAGAGCAAGAGTTTCAAGAAGAAGCCTTTAATATTCGTCGGATGTTGGAACATTTCTCATTATCTTTGGCACGCCATTTAGATGACATTCAGATGACGAAGTTCGGAGAGGTCATTGATGAGATTGGAATCGATGTCGGGCTTGATGCGCAACAAAAAATTTGGATCTACGAGGTAAACTGGCGTCCTGGCTGTCCACCAGCGTTTTACTTAGAATTAGATGTTGTTATCCATTCCATTCGATATGCAAAGTACTTAGCAGAAAACCAACAACCGATAAAAAAATCCAAACCAAAGCCTACAGTTTCTAACACAAAAACAGTAGTACCAAAACCCGCAGATTCAAAACCAAAGCAAGTCGAAGTAAAAGCTACATCAAACCATGCAAAATTCGATAAACCGATAATTGCGATTACTGGTAGTGCAGGAAAGACCACATCTAAGGCATTTTTAGGGTCCATATTGTCTAAAAAATGGAATGTATTTGAGTCGAAGGATTACTGGAATACGACTGAACATACTAAAAAGCATGCAGAAGAAATCAATGATTCGCACCAAGCCGTTGTGCTTGAATATGGAATGGCTTATCCAGGTATTATTACAAACCACTGTAGCATTATCCAACCAAATATAAGTATCGTTACGAATATTGGACTTGCGCATGTTGGGAATTTTGATGGGGATGTTCGAAAAGTAGCGAAAGCTAAATCAGAATTAATTCAAGGTATGGACCAACAAGGATTACTTATTTTAAATAAAGATGATGACAATTCAAACTATTTATTGACTGATCAATTTAAAGGGAAAATCCTGACTACTGGTATTCACACAGAAGCGGACTATCGAGCATACGACATACAATATAAAGAAAATGGCATGGCATTTAAGATGGAGCTGCAAGGTCAGGAAATCCAATTATTTATCCCAATTTTAGGAGAACATCACGTTTATAATGCGCTTAATGCGGTCGCAGTTGCAGATTATTTAGGGTTTACGCCACAGGAAATAAAAGCAGGTTTGCATTTTAAAAAGCCGCCAAGAAGGTTGACGGTGTATAACTGCCGCGATCATATAACAGTCATTGATGATACTGTTCATTCCCATCCGCAAGGCGTAAGGGCAGCGCTAAATGTGCTGACAAATGTTAGCAAGAAACGGCGTGTGGCAATAATAGGGCAGATGCGTGAGTTAGGAGATTTAAGAGAAGAAGAATATCGAAAATTAGGCGAATTTATTGTTGAACAAGGCATTGACCTTTTAATTACCTATGGCTTTAGGACAGAAGAAATAGGAACAGCGGCCATGGCAAAAGGCATGGATTCAAACAAGATTTATCATTTTACGAATAA
Organism: Lysinibacillus sp. FSL M8-0337; assembly: GCF_038593855.1. Classification (NCBI taxonomy): domain Bacteria; kingdom Bacillati; phylum Bacillota; class Bacilli; order Caryophanales; family Bacillaceae; genus Lysinibacillus; species Lysinibacillus sp. FSL M8-0337. The sequence goes on from NZ_CP151996.1 coordinate 1,908,137, forward strand.
AGATCAATTGCATGCGCTATTGGAGAAAATAATCGAACCTCATGACACGATTCTTGTCAAAGGTGCTAGTAAAACGAATATGTTTGAAACCGTTAAATTTTTAGACCAAACATTTAAAGCATAACGAAGAAAACCCGAGTAGTTGCCCATTGGATAGGGCAATTACTCGGGTTGATGCTGTTCATGGAAACAATTCAAGATGATGTCTCCAGCGCTCTATTGCCTAAATTGCTCATAGTAAAGCGGATGAAGCTAAAGCCACATCCGCAACTACAGCATATTTAGCTTACGGTAAGCAATGCCCGCCCAACATTATAGTGCTTTTAATAGAAATTTGATTTCCATGGCGGCGGTTATAGCATTGTTTTTCGCTTGAGCTAAAGTTTTCCCCTCGGCAATAACATAGGCATAGCGATGACCCATCGACAATGGGGGGGTTAACAAAGTTCCTTTTCGTGGCTTTACATATACATCGACAACACCAGGTGCTTTTGTTGCCCTTGTTTTACCGATTACTCTTTCTAACACACCTTTGCTCTCTACTATAACATATTTTGTAAAGATGAATTTTTTATGCCTAGGTTGGACATTTGGTTGTTCACCTAAAAATAATTTAAGTGTTTCTTCCACTAAACTAAATCCGAAAGCCGCATGTAGCATATTATTCATAGCGCCACCTGAAATTCGAGGGTTAATCTCAATGAGCTTCCATCCATGTTCCGTTAAACGAAGCTCTAGATGCAATGTTCCATTTTCAATATCAAATACTTTGACAATAGAATGGAGCACTTCTTCAATCCCTTTTTGAATATCAGAAGGTACTTCCGCGAGTATACCATAGCCTGTAATAATGAATCGTTTTCCTTGTGTAATCTCTTGTTCAATAATACCGATTGTGTGAACTTGTCGCTTATAGACCATTGCTTCCACTAAGTATTGGGGTCCATCAATATATTCCTCAATCATGATGGTTTCACCAGGGTTTTTATTTTGGAGAAATGTAAGATGTGAATCGAGTTGGTTTTTATCTGTCGCAAGTAGTACGTCTTTTGAACCCGTTGATTTAGGAGATTTAACAATCAATGGAAATACCATGTTATTTGAAAATGATTCATGCGGTTTTTTTAGGAAAAATTTTGGGGAATACGGCTGATCCTTTAATAGATTTCTTGTTTTCTCTTTATCTTCCATCATTTCAATTGCTGCTGATGAAGTATAGTTTTGGCAAAATTCATCACATAAAATAGAGGCAATATGAACAAATGGATCTACAAAACTAACAATGGACTTTATCTCTAAACCGGTATCAAGCAAATCATGAATTTCTACTATCATATCTTCTATATTGGAAGTATCGATAAAAATCATTTTATGAATGTCTGGATAGGCTTTTCTCTGTTGTAATTGTTTTTCATTGCTTGTGAACAGTATTGTCAAGTAGCCCAATTTTTCTGCTGCTTTTATCGCTTCACGACTAGACCCAGATTTGTTTGTACCGATAAATATAATTGCCTTCAGTGAAATCACTCCTTCAATTGGCACTTGGATTATTAATATACACCTTATATATATGCTGTGAAATAGTTTTCTTCTAGTTATGTATCATGTTTACATCCAAGCAACTTTTAAAGTGCTTCATATAATAGAGAAGAAAGGAGTGTGAAATGATATGAAGCCTCTATCGGTGAAGAATTTAACAGCGATTACTGCAGGTAAATTATTGCAAGGGTCGGATGAGGTGCTGATCCAGTATGGCGCATATCGGCTAAAACAAGTGAAAAAACCGTACACAGCTCTATTTACAGACAAACGCATAGTAAACTGGAAAAGTCTTGAATCGCTTGCTCCTCTAGTGCTTGTTACAGAGTGGGTGTATAGTCAGCATGAAATTCCTCAACACGTAATAATTATTCAAGTAGAAAATACAGATGAGGCCTACTGGAAGTTTGTACATTATTATCGTAGTCAATTTGAAATCCCTGTTATTGCAATTACCGGAACATCAGGTAAAACTACAACAAAAGAGATGATAAAACATATTCTTTCTGCTGAAAAAGAAGTAACCGCTACGACATTAAGTAGTAATTCTAGAACCGCTTCATTGCAGTATTTACTTAGTATTGAAGAGGAAACAGAAGTAGCAGTTTTTGAAACAGCTGTTGGATCACCAGGAGATGTAAGGAAAGCAGGGAAGTATTTTAAGCCGACAATCGGTATTATTACCAATATCGGAGCGCACCATTTAAACTACTGTAAAACTTTGGATGGCTATATACAGGCGAAAGGTGAAATGGCAGAAATAGTGAATTCGGATGGTGCATTAATTCTCAATGCAGAAGATGCCAATATACGAAAAATTGATTTATCGAAATTTAAAGGACGTATTATTTACATCGGACAGCAAGCATCATGCAATTATAGAGCAAGTCATATTCACTATGTAGAAAATGGCATGCAGTTTACATTGCATCATAAAAAGAAAAAATATGACGTTTTCGTTCCTGGATTTGGAGAGCACCAAGTATATAATGCATTGGGGGCAATTGCGGCAATTCATGAATTACGTGTACCGATTTCCGAAGCGATTAAACAATTAGCGACATTCAAGAAAGTGAATAAGCAACTGCAACTTTTTGAAGGAATCAATGGTTCTATATTGATAGACGATACTTGGAGCTTAACAACAACGTCCTTAGAAGCTGCTTTAAAGGTCTTAAATTCATTAGGAGAGGGCAAGAAAAAAATTGCCATTATAGGAACGATTACGGATTTAGGGTCCTGGGGGTATATTATCCATGAGCAAGCAGGAGAATTAATCCATAAAATTGGTGTAGATGTGCTTATTACCATTGGAGAGCACGCCCGAATTATGGCTGATCGTGCAGTAAAATTAGGCTTCAGTAAGCCAGTATATATATTTAATAATAATATTCTCGTTTATGAGTTATTACATGAAATAGTAGATGAGAATACAATTATTCTAATAAAAGGAGATATGTATAGTAAGCAAATTTACCAACTGGCCGCTGATTTAAAAATTAAAAAAACGTTCCCAAAAGAAAATGATTCTAGGCAATAATGCACTTGTCGTGAAAGCTGGATAAAGACTGTGTCGCATAAAGTCATATCATAATATTGTATAGTAATCATCTAGAAAGGAGCGCTATAAATAAAGGATAAAGCACGTCATCAAATACTAGTTGTTACTAGAAATAGGGTAGGATGGTACTTCATTACCCACACTTCTAGTAATTATACTTCATACTATAATGAGAGGGGGGAGGAGTTCACGTGCAAAATATTCGCGTGACTGTGGTTAGAAAGTTACTAAAAGGGGATTTAGTAAACGGTTCTGAGCAATGGCTTATCAAACATGCCATCTATTATAATCGCCATGATTTGACGCAAAAGAATACACTCATGTTTGTCAATAGAAGTGAGACCATTAATTGGGAAGAAATCGATAAAAAGGGTCCATCCCTCGTTATTTCAGATAAACCTTTAGAAGAACTAAAAAAAGCACTACCGAATACAACAGTTATTCGCGTGAAAAGTACGTTGCAGGCATACTGGAAGTTTATTGAGTATTATAGAGGACTATTTGACATACCAGTAGTCGCATTAACGGGGACATGTGGAAAAACAACTACAAAAGAAATGATTAAACATATGGCGAGCAAAGACTGGAATGTGCAGGCATCTATTAGTAGCAAAAATGAACCTCGCCAATCTTTACCTTATTTAATAGGCATCGATGAAACTACGAAAGCTGCTGTTTTTGAGTTAGGGCTAGGGAATACGGGGAATATTAAGCATCAATGTATGATTTATCGGCCGACGATTGGTATTATTACAAACATCGGTGTGCATCATTTAGATGGCTGTAAAAATCTTGAAGGCTATATCAAAGCTAAGTCAGAAATTTTAGAAGGAATAGCTGAAGATGGCACGTTAATCATCAATGCAGATGATGACAATACAAAAAAAATTCCCCTGCATACGTTTAAAGGGAAAATTATTACAATTGGTGTTCATAGCAAAGCAGATTATAAAGCTTCGAACATGCAATTTATCAATAACGGTATGAAATTTACGCTCCAAGTAGCTAAGGAAAAATATTCAGTATTTGTACCTGGCTACGGAGAACACCAAGTGTATAATGCGGTAGCGGCCATCGTTGCTGTAAAAGAAATGGGCATGTCCATTCAGCATGCAATCTCACGTTTAAAAACATTTAAACCGATGGCAAGGCATCTAGAAATGTCAACCGGTCTTAAAGGAAGTACGATCGTAGATGATACATGGACGAATAATCCTACATCGGTTGAAGCAGCCTTGAAAGTTTTAGATACGATAGGAAAAGATAAAAAAATAATCCTTATATTAGGTGATATAAAGCGATTGGGTCTTTTCGAAGAAAAGTATCATCGTGAGATTGGCTCTATGGTGGCCGAGCGAAATATTCAGATGCTGATTACCATTGGAAAAAGAGCCGAACATATAGCAGAACAAGCAAAAAAAGATGGCACCGCTGCGGAAGTTCATGTTTTTAAAGATGTTGCAGGAGTTTTAGAATTACTCAAACCAAAACTTGATCAAGATACGATTGTGCTGATAAAAGGCCCAATGTCTAGTAGATCCATGATTGAATTTGCCAACCATCTAAAGGAAATATAACTGCATAGCAGGGCAATCTTTATGGTTGCAATAACAAGCAAGACTTGAACAATGTAACGTTCCATTCAACCATTTAAAGCGAAAACATAGCATACAAACGTGTCAATGACACTGCTTTGTATGCTATGTTTATTTAAATTTTAGTATAGTTATATATTATCTAACAATCATTCGATGGATTGTGTTTATCTTTTAAAATACGCGTTTTGCTGTTAAATAATGTTCCTTATAATAATCAACAAATAGTACTCTTGTCGTAACACCACTTGAAGTTGGGATGATGAGACGTTGATCGCCAGCGTAGATAGCTACAAGCGAAGGGTTTTTTGAACCTTTCACACCATTAAAGAATACTAAGTCACCCTTTTTCAAATTGGCACGTGACACCGTAGTTCCTTTCGCCATGAGTTCTTTTAAGTTGGTAGTACCAAGTTTTACGCCACTTTTACGGTAGACATATTCAACGAAACCAGGTGCTGTAAAACGTAAACTTTGCTCATTTATTGTGGAACTAATTGTTGCTTTATTTTTATAAGTAATCGCATTTTCTACGATTTTATCGCCCTTTGTTGCAGGGTTGGCTGATAATAATGTTGGTAATACTCTGCGAGCAGATACGTAATTGTCTTTATAATATGGCTTACTATTCATATCCGAAATGACAATATTTTGCTTGGAATCAGCCATATGAATAATTTTGTTATTACCAATGTACATGCCTACATGATCAGGATCTGTGCCTGTTTTTTTACTTTTAAAGAATACTAGATCGCCTTTTTGCAATTGGTTTCTTGCAACATATGTTCCTTGTTGTATCATGTAATTTTCATTATACGTACCAAGATCTACACCATTCTTTTCGAAAATATACATAAGGAATGAAGCACAAGAAAATTTGTAAGGATATGTAGACTTGTACACGGTATTACTGTATGTGGCCTTACCAATTAAGCTTTTCCCTGTTTGAATCAGTTGATCGGCCTTTGCTGCAACGGCCTTATCATTATTTTGCGTATTTGTCGTCGCTGCCTCCACTTTTATCGGTTCAAATGTACCTTGAACGATTCCGAATGAGCTAAACCCAATGGACAATGCTAATGTAGTTGTTAAAAAATGTTTTTTCATGCTGTTTTTTACCTCCTGTAAGCGAGCAGTTAAATTTTTCTGTTTGCTTGCCATTGCAATAATCGTAGCATGAAAAACACGGGGTTCTGCTAGGTAAATGTTTCCACAGGGCACGTCACCCTACCCGAAAACCTTGATAATAAAGGCTTTAGCGCTTGAATTTACAGTTTCATTACAAATGTTTCAGTTTGTGATGAATGAAGGGGTATTGTGTCATAAACAAGCGGTTCTTTTTCTATTTTAAATAACATTACAATAGAATTTAAAGGGAAGTCAGAATACTTAAAAAATGATAAGCAATGTGGCAATAGAGCGTACTGCCATACGAATTTTATAAATCAAAATAAGAATATTTTATGATAGAAAAATAACTTTTTTGCTCGAATAATGCTTATATAAGCACGCTTTACAACCTTATTTCTAGTTATCTTTTGTTTTGAAATACATAGTTCGAGTCATGGGAGTTAAAGGGGTAATATGTTATATTTAGGGGGAAAATAAAGAAATTTCAATCCTCAAAAGCTAGCGAAAAATGTTGTTTCGTGGAAGTAATTTATATAATTTCACTAACGAAAGGGGAAAATGGTATGTTACAGAAACTGAGGTTCAAAACAATTCGAGCAAAAATTTTGAGTGCATTTTTCATTGTTGTATTTTTTATTGCTTGTTTTAACACTTATAGCTACTTTGCCAATAAGCGTGTCATTTCTGCTGGCGAAGAAATTGTTTATAAAGAATTACAATTGTTAACAGCAAATGAAAAGTTAGCATCTACAATCAGTGTTCGAACAACTGCTGCAAAAAGCTATGTTCTGACTGGTGATCAAAAATACAAAAAAGAATTTGAAGCATACGTAAAAATTGCTGAAGAAAATAATAAACTATTAACGGAATTATCAACTGATACAAATCTATCGAAAACTGTCGAAAAAGCAAGGGAATGGCGAGGTTTTGTGCAAACGAAAGTGTTTGATGAATATGATAAAGGAAATGTAGAATTGGCTATCCAAAACTTAAATTCTATTGACTCGCTTGCTACAGAGGTTAGAAAAGGTTATGAGGGGCTTGCACAGGCAAGAGAAGCTTCTATTAATGATCTAGGACAGGCCATGATTGCCCAATCGAAAGAGTCACTGAATGTAGGGTTAGCAATAGGCGTGATGATAACGTTAATCGCAATTGTAACCGCTTACATTTCGGCGCATATGATTGCTAATCCGATAAAAGCGGTAATTGAAAAAATATCGCAAATGGCGGATGGCGATATAAGTCAGCCTCCTTTGCCAGAAAGAATGAAAGATGAAATTGGCTTGCTTGTGCAATCGACAAACACGTTGAATCAAAAGCTTCATGAAATTATTGGATCAATTCATGTTGTTTCGGGCAATGTAGCTGCAAACAGTGAGCAGCTTGCACAATCTTCCCTAGATGTAAAAACAGGTGCAGAACAAATAGCATTGACGATGCTTGAGTTAGCGGGTGGTTCGGAATCCCAAGCACATAATGCAAGTGACTTAGCACAAATAATTGATACATTTAAAGTAAATGTCCAACAAGCAAATGCTCAAGGTATTGATTTACAAGGCTATTCAAGTGAAGTATTACAACTTACGACAAGCGGTCAACAATTAATGAACACATCTACACAGCAAATGTTTGCCATTGATACAATTGTGCAAGAGGCTGTAGCAAAAGTGGAAGGTTTAAATAGACAATCGCAAGAAATTTCTAAATTAGTATCAGTTATTGACGATATTGCCAATCAAACAAACCTATTAGCGTTAAATGCTGCAATTGAGGCGGCACGTGCTGGAGAGCAGGGGAAAGGCTTTGCAGTTGTAGCTGCAGAAGTGCGTAAACTGGCTGAACAAGTATCTTATTCAGTCACAGATATATCAGCCATTGTGGGGCGCATTCAAAACGAAACAGTTGGTGTAACAGCCTCCCTTCAAACGGGGTATGAAGAAGTAAAAAGAGGGACAGAGCAAATAACAAATACCAATACAACCTTTGAACAAATAGCCTCTGCGGTTAATAGTATGTTTAGTAATATTCAAGGTATAACAGAAAACCTACAAGGTATTTCAACAACAACAGAGCACATCAATCGTTCTATTGATGAAATTGCTGCTATTTCCGAACAATCCGCAGCGGGAGTAGAGCAAACGACTGCAACAATCGACGAGACAGTTGTAACGATGGATGAAATTTCAAAAAATACAGATGATCTCGCTTCGATGGCTGAACGTTTAAACAAAGAAGTACAGCATTTTAAATTATAAACAATAAAAGCAGCCATTTCGCACTATTGGCTGCTTTTTTCATTTAGATGGGCTGAATCATCTCTACTCGATTACCGAAAGGGTCACGAAATTCAAAGCGTTCGAAATGTGGAATTGGAACGCAAGCAAGTATTTCAATTTGGTGTTCGGATAAGACGTTCTTCCAATGCGCTACGTTGTCAACTTGATAGGCAATATGCGCTTTCGTTGTATATCTATCAAATCCGTCCTCTGTCCCAACATGTACTTCTTGATTTCCTACTTGTAACCAAAATCCCCCACGTCCTTGAAGGGAGGTAGGTTTCTCTATTTCTTTTAGCCCTAGTACATGGCAATAAAACGCTTTGCCCTGTTCCTCACAACCTTTTGGAATGGTAAGCTGTACGTGATGTAAACCGACAATCATCATAATCCTCCTTTAATTCCTTTATATTTACGTATAACTATTTACTTCGCTTTACTGCTTAGAATACCTTCTTACGAATGAAAGGAAGCTTTTCAAAGCCTGTTAGAAGAATATTCGCATATGCCCATAATGGCCATGATGCAAAGTAACATTTAATTCGGCTGGTAGATTAATGAAAATAGAATCAAAAATAGGGAGGACAGTTGCACAATCAGCATCCCTGATAGTGCGAATACAAATTTAAGATAATTTTAAGTAAATTATTCTGTTTTTATGGATTTATGCAGGGTTAGCAGTATCGGAATAAGGTTTACTTCAGTAAAATAAGGTATAGTATATGTGTTGAGTAGATTTTTTTAAGGACGAGTAAAGTAGGTGAATAAGCGTGGGGAAATATCAATTGGATACTAAAGGTAAGGTAGCTGTGGCAAAGTATCATGAAAAAAACAAACCTGCCAAATTTGATAAAAAGCAGCAACTTGAAAAAATACGTGCGGAGTATTTGAAAAAGAAGCAAGAACAAACAGATAAATAAGATGAAAAACATAGGAAGACTAGAGCTCCCTATGTTTTTTTATTTCCTTCTTTAACATTAAAAATAAGAAAAGTACACCGACCTCTACGATTATCGGGATATACATACTATTTAAATGGAAGAATAACATACTTACTAAAATGGCTACACAAATAAAGATAGAGCTATATTGATAGTTTTTTGATTGGTAAAAAAATGCATAAGGTAACAAATGGGCACCGTAAATAATTGCATATGCAGGTAAGACCAACATCGGTGCTTTAATTAATAGAAGAATACAAATGATTAAGTATAAAATTTGATTGTTTGTCGCAATCAGTAGACCATTAATCAATGGATTTTCTTTATAAAATAAATCGACATTTACTATTTTGGCACAAACAATGGAAACGGGAAACAGTAAAGCACCACAAGATAAAATGCCAATGTTTTTAATCATTAAATCTATAGGAAGGAACGCGATAGTTGTAATCACTCCCCAAATAAAGAGGGAAGCCATGATAAAAGGGAGCCCCTTCTTTTGTTTTTGCGCAATATCATTTAATAGGACGTGTAAGCTAGTATTAATGTTCATTTTCTGTCTCCTTCATGTACTAGCGATTTATTCAAACTAGCTGCTAGTTTTTTATTTTCATATTTTGAGAAAAAGTAAAATCCGATGATATGACCGATCAACGTTATGGCGAAAATCAGCAACAAATAAGGTTGAATAAATGCTAACATTTGCACTGAAACAAGGTAGACCATGCCTACGCCACAGAAAAAATTTAAAAATGTACTAATGATAATTTTGGATGTACTTTTTAATGTAGAGTAGTTCCACAAGTAAGGGTAGGCGATACCAAAAACGATTCCAAGCAGTACGCTAATACTAATTAAATTCCAAATATAAAGAAAGTTGACCATTTCATTATGTAAATTAAATAGTGTCATTAAGAACATAATCCAAATCAATCCCAAAAATGAAATGGACAAAAAGCTGTTTTTTAAGTCTTTGATCATATCAATCTCTCCTTAATAGATTTTGCATAATGTCTACTGACCATATACTTATTTTGTTGTTTTGTTATAACTTCCAGTCTTGCGTGGCTTCCTGAAGCAAACGACTGAATTTGATTCAAATTTAAAATCATTGAATTGTTAATGCGTACTAATCTAAAGGATTCTAAGTAAGCTAGTTCTTTTAAAATCTTATTCAGTAATAGTTCAGTACCATCTATTAAAAAGATTTTAGTAAAATGACCAGCTGCTTCAATGGCTTCGATAGTATGGAGCTCAATCAATACCTGCCGATTTGTTTTAAAATCTGTTGCACTTAATGGTATAGATTGTAAATAATGCTGTTCCAATGTAGAAAGTAATGCTTTATTTGATGGATTACTAATAATGTCAATTTCAGATGACGATTGTTTGTTTTTCCAAATAAAATTGAATTTCATGTTGTTCTCCTTTCTGTTTTAATCGTAGCAACACCGCTTTGTTCTTACCATGAATTTTCGATTTGTTGCAAAAAAAATAGACTTTGTTGCAACTCGATTCAGTAAGCTATACAACGAAATATTGCATTAATATGTATTAAATGGAAAATAGGGGTTGCTATAATAGATATTAGTAATCTATATGGATAGTGTCAATGTATACAATTCTTTATGATGACAGAGACAGCCTAAATTGAAATATTATAATGTGCTATTAAAAGGGATAGTCTTCCACAAAATAAAATAGACCTCCTTTGAAGAATTGGCTTTTTTTATGATAAATGGAAAGGTTTATCCAAATATACTTGATTTGAGGTATTATAAAAGAGTTCGAATTAAATTGAACGAGAGAGAGGAGTATGTAATATGAAAATAAAAAGCGTAGTTATAACAATTTTCGCACCTTTACTTTTAATTATTGCAGGGTGTAGTTCGCAGCCAGAAGAAGCATCTATGGGCGAAGTGGAAAAGGAAATTTATACGCAAGAACAGGTAGAGTCTATGTTCAGTGAAGATAGTCTGGAGGCAGCGAAAGAACGAATAGAGGAACGGGGCGGCGCAGATTATATAGTACCACCTGAGCATACTGCTATCGGAGAAAATCAAGCAACGGTAGTAGAACTTAAAGAGTCGGACATTTTAGACGGAGAAGATTCTAGTTTTGAAAAGTATGACAACGTAGGCGAAATACGGCTTGATACGTTAGAGCTGGACTCTACTTTTGAGGATCAAGATAAATATACAAATGTGTTGCTGAAAGAACTAGGCATGCATGGTAGTTATTATGCAATACATTTTCCTCTATTGTGGACAGCCGGTATTCTTTCAGATGGACTCAAAGAGCATAGTGATGGCACCAAATCTTTTTATCTAAGTAAATACTCTGTGCTTGTAAATTGTCACTATAAGGGCGCTAATCCTGACGTGAACGAAAAACTTCTCAGCAATTTGAAGCACGCATATAAAAACAATATGCCTATAATTGTCTATGGCGAATATGAGCAGTATCTAAGCGAAGAAGGATACGCTGACTATCGTCTGATCATTCATCGAATAGGCTTTAAAGAGGTCATTTAATTCAAAAAGAAAAACTAAGGGTTTGAACAATCCTACATGACTAAAACTTTTCCAATGAAGAACACTCGTGAAGGAGGGCCTTATGAGATTTGGCTTTAAATAGTACCAACTTTACAATCAGATTTGATACATGATAAGTATCATGTTCACGAAATAATATACACATGTCAACGTACATAATTCTTTATGGTATAATAATAAAAACGGAATAATAAGATAGAGGTACAAATCGAAATTCGATTTGTTTAAAAGGGAAGTTCGGTGAAAAGCCGACGCTGTCCCGCAACTGTAAATGGGAGCACATTTCAAAAAACCACTGTTACGTTTGTGTAATGGGAAGGTGAAACGTGTGATGAACATAAGCCAGGAGACCTGCCTTTATCTAGTACAACCAAAAAACCTACGAGGATAGGGGGTGTTGAGTGTGACTAGAGAATTTCTTCTGCATGCTCATAGTACGACGATTGTCAAAAGGGTAGCTTCTATGCATAATAGAATGCTTTTTCTGTCATGGCCATCGACGTATTATGTCGTGTATTTGTCATAGTAGGCATCTTTCTAAAGAAGGAAAGATGTTTTTTTATGCTAAAAATGAAGGAGTGTATCACATGAATCCACATGTTATCGAATATTATGAAAATCTTTTTAAATATGAAATTATGCAAAAGCAGTTTGATGGGGCTAGAAAAACGTTAAATGAGCTTGTTGAACAATTTTTCGGGCAAGATGAAGCGCATCATTCAGACATTTATACAGCTTATTGCAATGTCAGAAAAGAAATAATCGGCTAAAATAGCGTTAGGCTACTTTCGGCAGCCCATTAAAGGGATGCGAGAGTAGTCTTTTTGTTTTATTAATTTTTTTCTAGGACTTCATTCTTATTTCACTTTTATTTTATATAATAAATTTGCTTTTAATATAAAATCGATTGGAGAACTAGAGATGAAAAATGCAACTTATTCAAGCTTTTGGCGAATGCATTTTTATGCGGCATTATTTATTACACCACTTCTAATCACACTGACATTAAGTGGCATTGGGTACTTGTTTTATACAGATGTAGAAGATCGTTTATATGATGACTACTTCTTTGGCAATAGTAACAAAACAGAAGCATTGACAATAGACGAAGGGGTTCAACAAGCGGAAGCGGCATTTGCGGGTTATACAACAACCAAAATTATTGAATTAGATGAGCCTTACAATACACGATTAACACTGACAAATAGTGAAGGCGATCAACGCTATGTGTTTTTAGATGATAAGAATCAAATTGTTGGTCATCAAGACCCTACATACACATTTTCAAATGTGTTAAGAAGCTTACATAGCTCTTTATTTATTGGTGGAACAGTTGTCAATTATTTAGTAGAATTAGCGGCATGTTGGGCAATCTTTTTATTGCTATCAGGTCTATACATGACCTTTAAAGGAAAAGTATTAAAGAAAGTAAAACAAGCAAATAAACGACAAAAAAATAGAAAATGGCACGCCCTACTAGGAACGATTATTACGATTCCAATGGTTATTATCATTTTTACAGGATTACCTTGGTCTGCATTTATGGGGAACTTTATATATACAGCAGCACAAGAGAATCCGTCCTTTGGTATTCCGTTATTACAACAACAACCGCCGACATCTGATATGAGTGAAATTCCGTGGGCAACACGTCAGGAAGAAGCACCTTCTTCGTCTAAACATGCACACCATGGTATGGGTGCTGCAAGTACGAGCCGAAACGAAAATCAGTTAGAAGTGGCAAGTTTACAACAACAAATTAAGGCGAATGGTATTACAAAGCCATATGCCATTATTTATCCGACAAGTGATGACGGTGTTTTTACCGTAGCCAAATCAAGTAATACAGGGGTAACAGGACTCGACGTAAGCCCTTATGACGAAGCGACAATGTATTTTGACCAATATAGTGGTGACTTTATTTCTAAGGTAAGCTATAGCGACTATGGCATTTTGGCAAAATGGTTCACATGGGGAATTCCGTTGCATGAAGGTCACTTATTTGGTTGGCCAAATAAGCTAATTAACTTACTCGTTTGCGTAGCCTTTTTAGGTGTTATTTTCTGGGGATTCCGTACATGGTTATTGCGCAAGAAAAAAGGCCTACTATCAGCACCCCCTCAATTATCACAGAAAATCTCGATTCCTTTTATCGTGATAATCGTTCTATTAGGTGTTATGATGCCGTTATTTGGCCTTTCGTTAATCCTTGTCGTATTAGTAGAATTCGTGATGAAAGCAATGAATAAAAATAAACCGACAAATGAAATGAACTAAAAACCTTTGAAACTAGTATGCTGGGAATTTCTCCTAGCATACTAGTTTTTTTGACTTAAAATCTTTGCAATGAGTAACAAACCCCTACGTATAACAATCTTACGGAGTGGGCAAGAATGGTAACGGAGGTAGACCAACTAGTTGCGATGTTGAAGGATTCGTGTGTAAAAAATTTGAAAGGGGTTAGCTAATTGACTATAAGAAAAAGCATTATGATACCCATTCTTTTAACAGGGTTGCTAACGCTAACAGGTTGTAATTTTCTGAATAAACAGGAGACATCCAAGCAAGGGCAAGCACAACAAGAAACAAAAAACGAAATAGCAAAAGAAGCAGTGCAAATTACAGAAATAAAGCCAATAAACATCATGACATTACAAGTCACTTTTTCTGAACCATTGTCCGAAGAAGGTGTGAAAGTAGAAAATTTAGAAACAATAAAAAAAGCCTTTTCATTCAATCATGATTTAAGTATTGTCAATGTGCCACGCTTGAAAATTGGTGCTACAAGTACGTATATTGTGCCAGTCACTATGCAAAAGGCAGGAACAAACTACACACTAAGATACAAAGATGGCGAAACAAAGGCCTTTGATGGCATCGATGAAAAAATAACGCTCAGCCAAACGAAACAAGTGACAAATGATACTTTTGAAATTGAATCATTTAAAGATGAAGGTGTAACCGATTATTCGAATATTATTGAAGCCTATAAAGAGGCAAGAGGTGACTTGTCGTTCCAATTGAATGATGACAATAAGGACGAAAAAGGTAAGCAGTATCAGGTCATTTCCTCTTTACGGGATCGTGTCGTAACAGTGACTGCAGAAAATGGTGAAAAGTTACAAGCTGATTATGTGTTGTTTACACAAGCTGCAGATGGCAGACAAGCACCAAAATTCCGCTTGCCAGAAGGAAAAGCGTTAAAGGCGGGGACAAACTATACTGTGTCAGCTGACTGGGCAACTATTAAAAATCCAACCTTTACAGCAACGGATATAGCGCCTTTAACGATTAAGTCAGTTGAACCACTTGATGCTACATCATTCCAAGTGACACTCGATCATGATCCTGGTATGGAGTTATTTGCAGGTCGCAGTGTCGAATTACAGGCTGAAGATGGCTCGATTTTACAAGCACAATATCGCTATTCATCTCGTCAAGGGGCTGTCGGGATATTTGATGTAAAGGACCAAACTTTAAAGGCTGGTGGCACATATAAAGTACTACCAATTAACAATTGGGCAACTGCTGATAATGTCACGTTAACAGCAAAGTAATAAGGCAAGAAGTCAGTAGTGAATGCTTTCACTACTGGCTTTTTTTCAAGCTTAAAGAGTTGTATTGACCTTTTTCTTTAGCGTAATATAGTGCTACATACATTTAACAAGGGGTTAGAAAATGAAAGCATTAGTTTTTGAAACATTTGGTGGACCAGAAGTATTACAATATCAAGAAGTAGCTGATCCTATCCTGACAGATAACGAAGTTCTAGTACGAACAAAAGCCGTTGGATTAAATTTTGCTGATATTTATCGACGGAAAGGCAATTACCATTTAGCAGGTCAACCGCCATTTATTTTAGGCTATGAAGGGGCTGGTGTCGTTGAAAAAGTCGGTGCAAATATACACAATATCCAAGTAGGCGACCGCATTGCATTTGCGGATGTACCCTTTGCGAATGCTGAATTAGTGGCAGTGCCACATGATAAAGTAATGTTATTACCAGCTGAAATATCTTTTGAAACGGCGGCTGCAATATTATTACAAGGGTTAACGGCACAATATTTAGTGACAGATAGTTATGCGATTCAACCAGGTGATACGGTTTTAATTCACGCAGCGGCAGGTGGTGTTGGTCAAAACTTAATCCAAATGGCTAAGTTAAAAGGGGCTAACGTCATTGGTCTCACATCTTCAACAGAAAAAGCACAAGTAGCATATGCCATCGGAGCGGACAATGTCTTTTTATATAAAGAGCAATGGGTGCAACATGTGAAGGATACTACTGATGGTCAAGGGGTTCATGTTGTGTACGAATCTGTAGGCTCTACACTACAAGATAGTTTAGAGGCAACAAAAATCGGTGGAACGGTTGTGTTTTTTGGCATGTCAGGGGGAGATCCTGTGGCGGTGGATCCTCGTCTGTTAATGGATACTTCGAAAACGTTAACGGGGGGAGACCTTTGGAATGTACTGACTTCCTTTGAGGAAAGAAAAATACGTTCACAACAACTGTTCGAATGGATGATAGATGGTAAGATAAAAATTTCTGAGCCGACTATTTTTGCCCTTGAAGACGGCGCTCAGGCACATACTTTACTGGAAAGTCGCAAAAGTATCGGTAAAATATTATTACAACCTTAAACAATGCAGATGGAGGATTGCTTGTCTCCTTTACTTTGATATTGTAACACTATCATATTTGAAAGTTGGAATATGATAGTGTTTATCCAACTACCAATTCATGATACGATAAAATACAATATGAACTATTGAGGTGAGCACAATCTCATGTTTCTAGATAAATTGAAGCATCAGTTACAGCAAAATCAATCGCTATTTATTGGGGAAGAGACTGCTTTTCGTTCGGCCGTTTTAATTCCATTAGTTCAAGTGGATGATAAGTGGCATATTCTTTTTGAAGTACGGTCATTGACGATGAGAAAGCAGCCAGGAGATATTAGTTTTCCTGGTGGACGAATTGATGCCACCGATGCATCTCCATTAGCTGCTGCGTTACGAGAAACGCATGAAGAGTTAGGCATCGATCCAACTACGATACAGGTTGTAGGACCATTAAGTCCATATGTTGCATCTTCTTCTTTTGTAACGTATCCATTTGTAGCGATTATTGATACCAATCAAATTATTCCTGAATACAACAAAGACGAAGTGGAAAAAGTTTTGACCGTACCAATTGATTGGCTATTAAACTATGAGCCTTATATGCATTTAGTATCGGTCGAACCAATGCCTTCAATCGATTTTCCATATGATAAAATTGTCAATGGTGCGCAGTATAAATGGCGAACGCGATCAATGGAAGAATGGTTTTTTGATTATGAACAATACACGATTTGGGGTTTAACCGCTCGAATTTTAAAACACTTTATAGAACTGATGAAATAGCAGAATAGCTACATTCAATAGCTTTGTTCCTCACACATATTCAAAATAGCTATGTGCTACATAAGGGGCATATCTCCATAATTATTTAAAAGGCGCGTATGCTTTTCTTTAGTTAGAAGAAAAGTATACGCGCCTTAACTTACTTCGTACAATAATAAATTCGATAATCCAAAATCCCATCATATTTTACATTTATCTCAATGTTTTGCTCCATGACTTGATACAATTCAGGCTCAATCTGTTGTGAGTAGTGAAACTCAGGCGCTGAAGAAAAAGATGTATTTTTGCGAATGTGAATCGTTTGAAAACCAGCCTGTTTAAATAGTGCTACCCAATCTTTTTTCGTGGACAATGTATCAAAGCCATAAAATTGTTTGATTTCCTTTGCACTCATGTTGTCAAGTTCTTGTTGGATCGTAAATTCAATCGCAATTAGCCGACCACCAAATTTCAATAAACGATAAATTTCATTGAGCGCTTTGTGTTTGTTGACAAAGGACAGAACAGATTCAGCAATTATGAAATCGAATTGTAGTTTAGGTAAAGGTAGTTGTTCAACGGAACCTGTAATAATTTGAACTGGTAGGGAGTGTTTTGCCATTCTGCTTTGAGCCTTCTCAACCATAATGGCATTGTTATCGATGCCCGTAACATTTGCTTTATAATGAGATGCTAAGTAGGCGGCGGTTTGGCCTGTACCACAGCCTACGTCTAATATTTGAGAGTGTTTGGTAATGTTCTCATTTTTCAAAAGTTGCTTTGTTAGCGCCATGCCCCCAGGATGTGCCCCACCAACACCAAATTTAGATAAAAAATCGAGATATTTGGATTTTTGAATAACGATCACCTTCTTTTTTCTTGTTGTTTGTATGATATGAAAAGAAAAATAGTATGGTTCCTAGTGGAGGAATGAAACGAACGATAGGATAAAAAGCAAAACGAAATGTCTGATTATAAGTTTTCAATAGGTTTCCATCGAACGCTTCTATACTATTTAATTTGATGTAGGTTCTTCAAAAGTCTAAACATAAAAAAATCTTAAACGTATACTATATAAACGTTTTATGTATAGGAGGTGAATTGATGCAATATTATTCGCAAAATCCTAGAAGGAGAGCTGTCCCAAGAAGATATAGACAAAGTTTTGATCCTATGAATCAAGGTAGACGCGTACAACCCTTCAATTTTAATAGTCAACAACCTTTTATGTTCAACAATCAACAACCCCAAACTTCTCGCTTTGGAAATTTATCAAATAATTTACAGGCAATGATGGGTCATGCAGGAACAATAACGAATGGGGTTAATATGCTAAGGCAAATGGGATCTTTATTAAGTCTATTTAGATGATAAGGGGAAATTATTATACTCTTCTTGTAAGAGGATAGACGTTTAATTTGGCGCGTTTATTCTCTTTTTTATGAAAATCGCCATTAAAAGCCTAAGTATCGCCAGTAAACCCTAAGAATACGCTCCAAAAACGTGCACCAATGTTTGTATCAAAAAAGTGTTAGATTGACTGCTGTCAATCTAACACTTTTAATTGTTTAACTACTTTATTTCGTCAAGCTGTTTTCGATAATCGAGCGATTTTTTTCTTTAAATACTTCGTTATGAGAGGATACTACTGCATGTCGATGAGCCGTTGGTTCTAAGTACGTTTTAATGGAGTTAACGGCGTTTGCTGCATCTTGAAATGTGCCAAGTAGAAGATGAATTTTCCCTTCAAACGATAAAATATCACCGGCTGCAAAAATTCCTGGTTGTGCTGTTTCGCCAGTTGCTTTTCCTTCAAAATAATAGTCATCTTTTTTAGGAATGGCAATGGCTTCATCAAATGTAAGCGAGGCTTCGCGATTATAACCGTGACTTACAATGACTTCATCAATTTGGCGTGTATAGCTTTGGTTGGTCCGAGAATTTTCACATGTAACGAATTGAATCGCTGTTTTATCTGTATTGGCAGATAGTTTTGTAATGGTTGTATTACATTCGATTTGTACACCAGCATCTAGCGCCTCTTGTATGGTTGCTTCGTGTGCTGAAAGCGTGTCCTTACGGTAGACAACGGTTACGTTTTTTGCTAAAGGGCTAAGTTCTACTGCCCAGTCGAGTGCTGCATTTCCGCCTCCTGAAATAATAATATCTTTATCTACAAAGCGTTTATAAGACTGCACTGTATAGTGTAAATTGGACATTTCGTATTTTTCCGCACCTTCTAGCGTCAGTTTTTGCGGATTAATAATACCACCACCAACAGCTAACAAAACGGTTTTCGAATAATGTTTGTCTCCCTGTGCTGTATGTATTACAAATAAATCTCCTTGGCGTTCGATAAAGTCAACTTTTGTGCCTGTTAGCATTGTTGGTTCAAATGTTTTGGCTTGCGCAATTAATTGTTTGACAAATTGTTCGCCTAAAATGGGCGGGTGACCACCTATATCCCATATTAACTTTTCAGGATAAAGTAGCACCTTACCACCTAGCTGTTCTTGGCTTTCGATTAATTTTGTTTTCAGACCTCTTAATCCGCTATAAAAGGCGCTGTATAAACCTGCAGGTCCACCGCCAATAATTGTTACATCATATAAATTTTGCACTTGTATCGCCACATCCTTAAAAATTTATTGGAAAAGTATTGTATATACTTATTGGATAGCTAAATCATTAAAATGATAATGATTATCAATATCACTTCGCTGCTATCATAACATGTGTATAAGTAAAAAGAAAGAGCTGCTTTTCCAATTGAATCCAACTATGTTAGTAAAGCTTGGGGATCTCTTTCGTATCAAAACTTCAATCTAGACAAAGAGAACAATTTACTATATAGTTAGCTAGGCTAACTATATAAGGAGGGATAGTATGACGATTGAACAACAGTTTTTTAATGAATATCGTTTAATGTACCGACCGTTTACTAACCAACTCAATATGCAACTGGAACACTTTCAACTTTATAGTTCACAGTGGGCAGTGTTGCGTTTTTTAATTGATAAAGGGCCACATTCACTTGTAGAAATTGCGAGCTTTATGTCAATTGAAAAGCCGAGCGTAACGAGGCTTGTACAAAAGCTTGTAGAACTTGGCTATGTGGAGACAGTGGCAGGCAAAGATAAGCGAGAGAAAGTGGTACAATTAACGCCATTTGGAGAAAACATCGTGCAAGAAGTGCAGGAGCACTTAAAACCATTTTTAGAAAAAGCACTAGCAGGTGTGCCGAAACAGGATATTGAAACGGCTTCTCGGGTTTTAGCGAACATATGTATGAATATTCATCAGTAGTAGGAGAGAAAAACAAGTGGAATCAACAAAACATAAATTATGGACAAAAGACTTTTTAGTTGTTTCTTTAATTAATTTTACGATTACGTTAATTTTTTATTTATTAATGGTGACAATAGCTGGCTATGCAGTGGAGCAATTTGACGCTTCCACAAGTACGGCTGGCCTAGTGTCGAGTATTTTTATTATCGGGACACTTTTTGGACGACTTGGCACAGGACGAATTATCGGTGATTTGGGCAGTAAAAAAACATTATTCATGGGCTTATTATTATTTATGCTATCGACCATGTCTTATTTTATTGCTTTAAATCTTCCGTTACTGATGATGAATCGTTTGATGCAGGGGATTGCGCTAGGTGTAGCGAGTACAGCTACAGGTACGATTATTGCACAAATTTTACCACCAGAGCGACGCGGTGAAGGTATTGGCTATTACAGCTTAAGTGCGATTTTAGCAACTGCAATAGGTCCGTTTATCGGTATATTATTAACGCAGTTGTTTGAAGATTATCGCATGATTTTCGCGGTCGATTCGGTTTTAGCAGTTGTTTGCTTTATGATGTATTTTATGGTGACCGTGCCAGATGCGCCAAAAAATACAAAGAGAATGGCGGAGAAATTGGGCTTCAAGCTATCCAGCTTTATTGAACTGCGTGCACTGCCGATTGCCTTTGTAGCTCTTGTTATTGGCTTTGCTTATTCAGGTGTGATGTCGTTTATGACATTTTACGCAAAAGAGCTTCATTTGGTAACAGCAGGCAGTTACTTCTTTATCGTTTATGCACTCGTTATTTTAGCAACTCGTCCATTTACAGGGAAATTACTAGATGCAAGAGGGGCGAATATTATTATTTATCCGTGTCTGATCTTGTTTGCGATGGGCATGTATGCATTTAGTACAGCGACAAGCACTGTTGTATTTTTAATAGCTGCGGCTTTTATTGGTATTGGTTATGGTAATTTTAACTCAGTAGCCCAAGCAATAGCTATTAAGGTTACACCACATGAGCGTTTAGGGCTCGCCACTTCAACGTATTTTATTTTGTACGATTTAGGATTAGGTGTAGGGCCTTATTTCTTAGGGCTTTTTGCACCGACGATGGGCTATAGCGCTATATTTTTATCGATGGTAGCGGTAATTTTTGTTTCGATCGTGCTCTATTATTTCTTATATGGAAAATATGAAAAAGTAAAACAAGTCAATATTTAGTAGATTATAATCATTATATTGTAGAACGAACGTCTTTTTGCTTGTTGAAAATAAAATTCAACTGCAAAATGACGTTTTTTTCTTAAATTAAAAATACTTCTTGCAATCAAATATGATAATGATTATCATTCACGATAGAGACTAATTCGGGAAGCAGGTATTTAGCATGAAAAACAAATCATTATTATCAGTGTTAGTAGCAGGTGGCATAATTATGGCGGGCTGTGGCAATACAGAAGACACAAAAAAAGAAGAGAAACCAGCAACGGAGCAAGCAGAACAAACGGCAACGGTAGATTTGACTACTGAACTATCAGCCTATCAACAATTTGCATTAGAACAGATGGATCATTTCTTACTAGATACAGAAAAGTTCGTCAACCTGTTTAAAGCGGGTGATATAGAAGGTGCAAAAGCAGCGTATGCACCGGCACGTATGTACTTTGAGCGTTCTGAACCAATTGCAGAAAGCTTTGGTGACCTTGATCCACGTATTGATGGTCGTTTAGCCGATATTGAAGAAGAAGGTAAAGGGAAAGAAGAATGGACTGGCTACCATAAGCTTGAATATGCACTTTGGGTAGAAAACACAACAAAGGGCTATGAGGCAGTGGCAGATCAGCTACTAGCAGACGCAAAAGAATTACATGCACTTGTTCAAACAGTAGAAGTAACACCAGATTTAATGATTACAGGTGCAGTTGATTTATTGAATGAAGTATCTACTTCAAAAATTACAGGTGAAGAAGAAATTTACTCACATACAGACCTCTATGATTTTAAAGCGAATATTGAAGGTGCAGAAAAAATCTTTGAAATTCTTCGACCAAAATTAGAAGCAAAAGACAAAGAGTTAGTTGCAGCGTTAGATGAAAAATTTAAAGCAGTGGATGACTTATTAGCACTACATGCAACAGCTGATGGCGGTTATATTTCTTACGAAGATTTAACAGAAGAAAATACAAAAGCATTAGCAGCAGCAGTAAACCAACTAGGTGAGCCATTAAGTCAAATGGGCATTATTTTGGAGTGATAAAGAATGACAACGTCTAATGATGAAAAATGGATAAATAAAAAAATATCTCGCCGTGACATGTTAAAGCTAACAGGCATGGGTGTGGCTGGCATTGCGATAGGTGCTTCGGGCTTTGGTGGTGTAATGAAAGCGATGGGTTACGATATGTTCGAGCCTGTCGCAGATAGCACAACAGCAAAAAATAAAGTTAATTTCTATGGTAAACATCAGTCTGGCATTATTACACCTGTTCAAAAACATATATATTTTGCTTCTTTAACGGTTTTAGTGACATCAAAAGAGGAGCTACAAGAGTTGTTCAAGAAATGGACACCTCTTGTTGTTCGTTTAATGAATGGTGAATTAATGGTAGATTTAACAACAAATACTAGAGTTCCAACGGGTGATACCGGAGAAGCAGAAGGCTTAGATGCTTCGAATTTATCCATAACGTTTGGTGTAGGTCCTTCATTGTTCGATAAGCTTGGCATGGCACATTTAAAACCAGCCGAATTAGCGGATTTACCACATTTTCCGAAAGACCAACTACAAAAGGAATATACAGGTGGAGATCTTTGCATTCAAGCCTGTGCGGACGATCCTCAAGTGGCGTTCCATGCTGTACGCAATTTAGTACGCGCTGCTTCCGGCAAAGTGGAGATTAAATGGTCCCAAGCGGGCTTTAACTCATTCCCAGCTGAAGGGGGGACACCTCGAAATTTATTTGCATTCAAGGATGGTACAGTCAACCCTTCTATTAAAGATGAACAAGACTTAAACAAAGTAGTATGGGTCGATAAAGGGTGGCTTAAGGGTGGCTCCTATTTAGTGGCTCGAAAAATCCAAATGCATCTTGAAACTTGGGATCGTACATCTTTAAAGGATCAAGAAGCAACGTTTGGGCGTTATCGCGATAGTGGTGCGCCATTTGGTAAAACGAAGGAATTCGATGATTTTGATGTAGAAGCAAAAGATAACAAGGGCGAGTATATTATGCCCGATACATCGCATGTCCATTTAGCACGTAAATCAGGTGCTCGCATACTACGTCGCAGTTATTCTTACGCATCAGGCGTCATGTCGAATACAGGGGCGCATGATGCAGGACTTCTATTTGTCTCTTTCCAAAAGGATCCAGCGCAATTTACAACAGTACAAAACAGTCTAGGACGAATGGACAAAATGAATGAATATATTACTCATCGAGGCAGTGCCGTTTTTGCTTGCTTCCCTGGAGTACAAAAAGGGAGTTATTTAGGTGAAGCACTTTTTAACGCGCTGTAGCATGATTGTATGCTTATTATTGGCACTTGCGGTTCCAGTACAAGCAGCAGAATCTTATAGTCACTTATACATTTCCATTAGTGACGCCCTGATGAATACGAAGCAAGATAAGCAAGCTGAAGCGACGCGTGCACTTGAACAATTTGCAACGGACTGGGCATCAGTAAATTCACAACAAACTGAAGCAAAAGAAAAGGTAGATCAAATACTTGAGCAAGCTGTAAAGGCTTCTTCAAAAGAAGAGCGTTTAACTGCATTGTCGGCTCTATCGAATGCATTACGTGCATTAGAAAAGCTCGAAAATCCAGTAGATGAAGCGGAGCAACGAGCTGACTTTGGGCTAAAAATGAAACCGATTATGACTGCCTTTGAGCAAGCGTTAGCAAGTGGTGATATGACAACGATTGACGCTGCGTACAAAGAGTTTAATATGAAATGGAATAAAAATGAACGACCAGTACGTGAACAAAGTATTGCAATGTACGGTCAAATTGAAACACAAATGGCTTTTTTACGTATTTCAATTTCTTCAGAACAGCCTGATGTAACATTAATGCAATCACAATTTGCAGAACTAAAGAAAACGATTGAAGATTTTGTAGCAGGTAACGATACAGCACAAATTGTAGCAGGTGAATATTCTTTAGCGTCTTTAATTGCGTATATAGATGAAGCCAATGATTTGATAGACGATGGTGACTACAAGGCAGCATCTGATACAATACGTGAATTTATTACGATTTGGCCAAGTGTAGAGATTGAAATTTCAACACGCAATGGTAATCTTTATACGAAAATAGAAAGTGATATGCCGATTATAGTAAGTGATTTATTAAAGACGCAGGTCGATGAAAAGGCCATTAAAAGTAAACTTAATCAGTTCCGTACCGAAATTGAATTAATCCAAGGTAATTCAGATTATTCCATTTGGGATTCAGCACTTATTTTACTGCGTGAGGGCTTAGAGGCATTATTGATTATTCTTGCGTTAGTGTCATTTTTAAATAAATCAGGACAAAAATCGTTACGTAAATGGATTTATATTGGGGCTTTAGCTGGGGTATTATTATCAGCTGTAGCTGCAGTGCTGATGTCAACTATCTTTCATTCAGCAACGGTCGATACAAACCGAGAAATAATGGAAGGTTATGTCGGTCTTGTTGCAGCTGCAATGATGATAGGTGTCGGTATATGGCTTCATAGTAAATCCAATGTTGCGAGCTGGAATCGTTATATTTCCAAACAAATGGGCAATGCAATTTCAAGTGGTTCTGTATTTGCTATGGCTTCTGTCAGCTTTTTATCGGTGTTCCGAGAAGGAGCAGAAACTCTTGTGTTCTATGCGGGAATTGCACCGAAAATGGCGACATCGCAATTTATACTTGGTATTGTCTTGGCACTTGTTATCTTAGCTGTTATCGCAATCGTCTTATTCAAAGCGAGTGGTAAAATTGCCATTCATAAGCTTTTTGCGGTGGCAACTGTGTTAATTTATGTTTTGGCATTTAAAATTATTGGTGTCAGCTTGCATACATTACAACTTAGAAATAGTGTATCCACAACAATGGTGGATGGTCTGCCAGTCATTAACTTAATCGGCTTCTATCCAACACTCGAAACAATTATAGGGCAAGCGATTTTACTTGTGCTAGTAGTAGCAACCATTATCTATAAAAAGAAACAAGCAAAATAGCGAAAAATGGGGACAAATCAAAGAGAGATTCTTTTGATTTGTCCCTTCTTTTATGGTGCAGTATGCCAATGCGAAGGCATATGCAAATAAAATGGTAGTTTTGTTTGGTGATTACCGATTGCCGAATTGATTTGCATTTGCGTTAAAAACATCGCAGTGGAAAGATTCGCTCCGCACAAGTTAGCATCACGTAAATCGGCACCGATAAAGTCCACGCCTCTTAAATTAGCATTTTGTAGGTTTGCCGCAATTAAATAGGCACCGCGCAAGTCTGTTGCTGTTAAATCTTTCCCCTTTAAATTTTTTCCAATCCAATTGGCCCCTCTCTGGTTCGGCGCATTTTTTTTACCTAAAGTGGTGACTGCAAGCTTATTGCGAATTTGTGCACTAGTTTCTAATAGTAGGTTGTTTACAGGTTGTCGGATTGGAGGAATATCTAGAGCAACTAATGCTGTTGCCTCTAATTTAGTAAGGGTTTGTAATGTCTCTAATTGTTCATGCAATTTGTCGTATAATTTAGGTGATATTCGATATGCCATTGCCTCTGCAACATAGGCAATCATTTCATATAACTGCTCCATAATCGGAAAAACTTGAAACATTTTTTCAGCCACTTCAGCGTTATCTCGCCAATTCTGTCCATTGAATGTCGTTTGAGCAACCATTTGTCCCGCCCCTAAACAATCATAGACGGTACACCCCTTAAAACCTTTGCTTCTAAGCCCACGATGTATTTGACAGTGAAAGTTAGATTGCAAATGGGTGCATGGTCTGCCAGCGGGCTTATTCATAGCAAAATCACTAGATGCTGTAATAGTTAGTGCTGTACAGCATAAGCCAAAGCAGTTTTGACAATCTGCTTGCATGCTTTTACGTACTTCTTTACTGAATGTAGTTCTTTTGTTCATCACTTCCGACATGATTATTCTCCTCGCGTCTCTACTAACTTACTATAATATTAACATTAAATAACTTTTAATGGATATTATTATCAATATTTTTTATACTGTAAAAAATCAAGAAACTTATTTAAGTTTGCTGTAAACTAAAGAGAATATAGAGTGAAAGAGTGATGGCATGCTACAGGTAAATGTGGAGGATTCAAGTTTAATATTAGAGGGTGGGACGTTTCGTACATTGTTTACATCTGGTGTCTTGGATGCTTTTTTAGAGCATGACATTATGATGCCTTATGTTGTCGCTATTTCAGCAGGTGCTATTAATGCATGCTCGTATGTATCACAGCAAAAAGAACGGTCTTTACGTGTATTAATGGATTATCGTCATGATAAGCGCTACATGGGCTTGAAAAATTTCCTTAAAGAAAAAAGCTTATTTGGCTTGGATTTTGCGTATAATGTGATTCCGAATGAGCTAGATATTTTTGATTGGGATACGTACAAGCAGTATGATGGAAAATTGCTTTTTGGCGTAACAAATGCAGCCACAGGACAAGTTGAGTATATGGATGCAAAAGAAATGGATCGCCACTGTATGATGTTACGTGCAACTTGTGCTATACCAATCTTATTTCCAGAAATCAAACTAAATAATACACCATATTTCGATGGTGGCTTAGCAGAGCCAATTCCAATCATGCATGGTGTTGAAACGGGTTTTAACAAACATGTACTGGTGTTAACCCGACCTAAAGGCTACCGTAAACAGCTAGATCGTCAAAGTAAATGGGCGATGAAACTACTCGCTAAACGTTATCCAAATTTAGTAAAAAGCATGCAAAAACGTGCAGACCATTATAACGCTTCACTTGATTATTGTGAAAAATTAGAGGCACAAGGAAAGGCATTTATATTCCGCCCAACACAATCGCTGAATAGCTTTGAGAAAGATACAGTGCAAATGCGTAAAAATTATGATATGGGCTATCAGCAAGCTATGCAACAAATAGATGCATTAAAGCAATTTTTAACATGAATGGTAAGGGGGAGGGCCAATGTGCATTTGGGGCTCTCTTTTTTCTTTTTCATAGCGTTTAGGTAGCAATGTTCCCTATGTAAAAATGTAGAAAAGATTTCATGTCTCATCACATTTCGATATAATAAATGGAAAACTAGAAGAGGCGTGTCTATGGAAACTGAATGGTTACGTACGTTTATCGTTGCGGCGAAAACGGAAAATTTTCGTGAGACGGCGGAAAGACGCTTTATTACGCAATCAACTGTATCAAAACATATTCAGCATTTAGAAAAGGAGTTACAGACTACGCTTTTTGAACGTCAAACAAAGCATGTCAAACTCAATCGAATTGGTGCACATTTTTTACGACAAGCTGAAAAAGTGGTAGAAATCGTTGATGAGGCAGTACATAGTACACAATTGATGGTCAGTGGTTTTACTTCCAAATTAACAATAGGCGTAGCACCTCAAATAGCGAATTCCACATTACCAGCTATTATCGATTGTTTTCAGCAACAATACCCTACCATTCACCTTTCTATTGAACTGTTAAAATCTAATGAAATTGGGGAAGCGGTTTATGCGGGAGCTATAGATATAGGGATTTCAAAATTAACCTCCACCCGTGCGGTGCACACGAAAATGCTTGCCCAGGAGCCACTCCAACTTATCGTACCGATAGGGAAAAAATGGACTGATCCAATGACGCTTTTACAACAAGAAACGATTTTAACACATGAATACGCGTCTTATTGGCAAGAAGTACAACAGGTACTTCAGCAATTGCCAAGCTATAAAAGCATGCAGGTAAACCAAACAGAAGTTATAAAAAACTTTGTCAAGCAAGGACTAGGCATTGCCTTTTTACCGAAAAGTGTTATGGAAGCCGCTTATGATGAGCAATCGCTCCATAGTTATTCGGTCAAGGAATTCTCGCATATTGTGTCCAACACTTATTTTTTATCGAAGTACATAACGGCAGATATTGAAGCTTTTTTTACGGTTTGTGATGCCGTCTATCAGAACAGAAAGAGCTCATACTAGAAGAGAGGGTGATATTGGCATGTATAATATAATGTCAGAAATAAGTCGAGTCGTTAGTGGACCCATCACGTTATTTTTAAATTCCTACGAACATTCTCCACTTGTTATCGCGTTACTTCTGGGGCTAGTTGGCGCACTAGCACCTTGTCAATTAACCGGCAACTTGAGCGCCATAACATTCTACGGTCATCGTACCATTCGAATGAAAAATAATTGGGGCGAAGTTATGGCTTTTATGATCGGTAAGATTGCTGTCTTTAGTTTAATCGGCATATTAGCTTGGCTATTTGGACAATCATTTGAAACGTCAATAACTACTTATTTTCCAATATTTCGTAAGACGATAGGACCCATTATGTTGTTAACAGGTCTTGTCCTAATCGGTATTTTAAAATTAAAATGGCTCCATCAACTATCGTCCCATATCCCGCTTGTATTGAAAGAAGGCAAGGCAGGTTCATTTCTAATGGGGGCATGCTTTGCCATTGCCTTTTGCCCGACGATGTTTGTGCTATTTTTCGTTTGGCTGATGCCTACAGTTGTTACTACTTCCTACGGATTGGTTTTACCAGCGGTTTTTGGTTTTGCGACTTCCATGCCACTTATTTTAATGTTGATACTGATTCAAATATTTGATACAAAACGCGCCGTTATGAAAACAAGTATGAGGATGGGAAGAGTGATACAAATCGCAGCAGGTATCATTTTAATCATTATTGGCGTAATGGATACCATTACATATTGGGGTATAACTATATAAAAAAGAAGTACGTTGAGCTTGAGTGGAACAAATTGGAGGCTGTTGCTGTAAGGACAGTCTCTTATTTTTATTTGTAAAAAATAAAAGAAAGAGGGTACATATGATTTACGCAATCGCATTATTTCTATTAGCAGGTATTGGTGAAATCGGAGGTGGTTATTTAATTTGGCTTTGGTTAAGGGAAGGCAAACCATTTTATTGGGGCATTTTTGGAGGGATTGCATTAGTTTTATATGGCGTGGTGGCAACTTTTCAATCATTTCCGACTTTTGGTCGAGTCTATGCAGCGTATGGAGGAGTTTTTATTGTGCTGTCCATCTTGTGGGGCTGGGGCATAGATAAGGAAAAGCCAGATATGTTAGATTTAGTTGGCGCTGGTATTTGTATTATCGGAGTCATGGTCATGTTAATACCGCGTTCATAATAGAGAGAAAGTGTTAGATTGACTGTCATCAATCTAACACTTTTTTACTGTGAACCGATGTTGTCTATTTGGGTGGCGCTTTATGAATCTTTAGTGGCGCTAACCTTTATTTTTGTGGCGATTCATGCCCCTATAGTGGCGCTAATCATTTTTTAGCACTTCGTTGCAACAAAACGTAAACGCCAATAATCAGCAATCCATTGTTTATCTCGATAATTGGTTGGTCGCAACAGCTCTTCACATTTTGCATAAACGCGTTCTTTTTCATGCTGACTTAAATGCTGGAGAATGTTGTTGCTAAACATAACAAGCCAATTCCGTAAGCCATCGTCACCTTGAAGCGGTGTCGGACGTTCATATAAAGTAATCATTTGTACAGTAAAGCCCGCTTTTTCTAGCATCGATTGATATTCGTCAGCTGCTGGAAAATACCATGGAAAATACTGCTCTTCATATGGAAGCCCAAGCGCATCCATACTTGTTCTAAGTGCCCCGACAATAGAAGCGATATTCCCTTGACCGCCCATTTCGGCAACAAAACGTCCTTGTTGTTTTAGTGCACGGTAGATATTGTCAATCACCTTATCTTGTTGTTTCATCCAATGAAGCGCTGCATTGGAAAAGACTGCATCAAATTGATGTGTGTAGTCCATTGTAGCCGCATCCTGTGTGTCAAACGTAAGCGTTGGATATTTATGCTGAGCGCTTAAAATCATATCATGTGAAGCATCAATGCCATGTACAACTGCCCCACATTGCGCTATTTCGTTGGCTAAATCTCCTGTGCCACAACCAACATCTAAAATATATTCTTGTTTTTGTGGTGCAAGTAAGTTGACTAAACTTTCTCCGAATTTTGAAACAAAGTCATGCTTTTGATCGTAAAGAGTTGCATTCCATTTTGTTGTCATTGTCTACCATCTCCTTTGTTTTTTAGCATAACAAAGAGAGGTGTGGAGAGGAAATTCGAAAAACAGGTTGTTTTGATTCCAATTTGGAATGATAGCAAGAGAAAAGAATCCGCTCGCTCTACGGGCAATTCGTAGAAACGGGCAGATTCTTTTAAACTAATTATTATAGCTTTGTCAGCGTTTTGCCGCTCCAGCCAAATAGTATTGTTAAAACTGGACCTAGCAAGCAGAAAAAGGTGAATGGTAAATAAGTAGTTGTTGGGATATCAAGTACACTAGCGATAAAAATTCCGCACACGCTCCATGGCACAAGTGGGTTCACAACAGTACCTGCATCTTCCATAACACGAGATAAATTTTTCGGTGCAAGTCCAACCCTTGCAAATTGCGCTTTAAATGCCTCTCCAGTAAGCAAAATGGACAAATATTGTTCGCCGATTAATGTGTTGACGCCAATTCCTGTTAGCGCAGCACCCGTAATAACGGAGCCAGCACTTGTAAATAAGCTTTCAATTTTTGCTAATATACTTTGAATAATACCAAGTGTAAATAATAATCCGCCCATTGTAAGTGCAAGTAATACTAAAGCGATTGTAAATAGCATACTATTCAATCCGCCACGAGTAAGCAGTGCATCTACGTCTTTAATTCCTGTATCGGATACATAGCCATTAAACAGCATGTCAAATACGTGGGAAAGGGCGAGTGGTTCTTGTATGTAGGCAAGTCCAACACCAACGATTGAAACAACTGCAAGTGTAATAAGAGCAGGTGCTTTATATAAGGTCATGATAACCAGTACAACGATTGGTAGTAATGTGTACCAATGAATAAGACCTGTTGAAAGTAATCCTATTTTAAATTGTTCAACCGTTTCAAAAGAAGTATTGGCACCAGACGGAGATAGCAAGGCATACAAAGCAAACGAAATCACAAAGGCAGGAATGGTCGTCCAACCCATATTTTTAATATGCTCAAATAAATCAACACCTACTGTACCAGATGCTAAATTAGTTGTATCAGATAGTGGTGACATTTTATCGCCGAAAAAGGCGCCAGAAACGATTGCACCAGCCGTGATGGCTAATGAAATATCCATTGCACCGGCGATTCCCATAAAGGCCACGCCGACTGTCGCAACTGTTGTTAAAGAGCTACCAACGGAAATCCCGACAATGCTGCAAATAAGAAAAACAATAGCAAAGAAAAAGCTAGGTGAAACAGTTAAAAAACCGTAATATATCAGCGTTGGAATGGTGCCGCCCATAATCCAACTCGAAATTAAAATACCGATAAAGAAGAAAATAAAGACAGCACCTAAACCAGCACTGGCACCAGCAACCATCCCAGATTCAAGCTCACGGAAAGGTACTTTTCTCAATAGTCCATAGGCAATTAAAAGTGAGATTACTAGAATAATGGGAATATGTGGCGTTGCTTTTAAATAGCCAATACTAATGGCCATTGTGGCAATAATTAAAAGTGTTATGAAGCAAGCCTCAAGAAATCGAGGGTTACTTTTTGCTTCAATGCGAAACATACGAATCCTCCTAACAATTACTTCTGCGCTTCAATGCGGTGAAGCCCAAAAGTATTATAGCACGCTTATAAATATTGTCAATTGATTGAAAATTCTGTCTATTAAATGCCGCTAAAAAAGATAGCGATATTACCTCGCTATCTGCTCGTTAAAATGCGCCAACATAATCCCATGCATTTTTTATAATTAAGATACACGTCATCACAATAAAAATAAGACGCATCATGTTCGTACCACGTGTTAACGCAAATTTAGACCCCAAAATAGCACCAAATATCATAACGAAGCCCATTGGTAAGCCATATAAAAAATTGACCTGTCCTAATACTAAAAACATTAAAAGTGCAGCTAAATTCGATGTGAAATTAAATGCTTTTGCATTCCCAGCAGCTTGCAAAAAATCATTTCCCATCATTAATAGAATGAAAATAAAAAAAGAACCTGTCCCGGGGCCAAAAAAACCATCGTAAAAGCCGACTGCCGCAAACGCACAAAGAAAGGCTATTTTCTTTCCTATACTTAACATACGTTGCTTAGGTTGTTGTCCCCAATCTTTTTTTATAACGGTATAAGTTGTGACTAGTACGAGCATAACAAGCATAAGTGGCTTTAAAATCGAAGGTGATACAAGATGTACAGTGTATGCACCAATTAAAGAGCCTAAAAAAATAAAAGGTAAGATTTTTCCAATCCTTTTAAAATCAACTTTGCCGGCCCGCAAAAATGTCAGCATGCTTGTGCCATTACTGATGGTATTTGCTAGTTTATTCGTTGCAATGGCTGTACTTGGGGGTAATCCTACCGCCATTAATGCTGGTAAAGAAATCAAGCCTCCGCCACCAACAATGGCATTTAAAAAGGATGCGATAAAGCCAAACACTAATAATGTACCAAGTGAAAGTAAATGAATATCCATGAAAACAACCCATCCTTTTTCATCATACAATGTTTTCTTGTAAGCGTACTGCTTATGGCTAAAAATAACAATGGCGTTTGTATATTTTGCGGATTTGAAATTTACAATTCCTTTACATTAAAAAATTATAAGAAAAAAATTTTTTCAAGTATTTTTATAAAAATTAAAGAAAAAACGTTACATTTAACAGCAAAAAACGTCTTTTTATTAGAACATTTCCAACGTTTGTAACTTGTTTACGTATGTTTGAATGAAATATGGCAATTTTAATATTACATTATTGTAAATTCAATTTATTTATCTTTAAAGTTATGTAGAATTATGTAAAGATTTTGTTATGATAGTTGCAGAAATCGACAATATTTATTCAACAGGAGGAACATAATGTTCAACTCAAGTAAGCAAGATCCATTTTTTCAGGCTTTATTAAAAATTTCTCAAAATGTGAAAGAAGGTATTTACTTCGCTCATAACGCGCGTATTCATGATATCGATGCATTAAAAGAGATTGCCGATACAATGAAACAATATGAAACAAGCGGTGATAAGCTAATTCATGAACTAATTGTTATGCTTAATAAATCATTTATGACACCTATTGAACGAGAAGATATATTAGCACTAGCAAATAAATTAGATGATGTAATAGACGGCATGGAAGGCTGTATTGCCCATTTTAATATGTACAACTTAACAGAAGTAACAGAGCCGATGCGTCAATTCCTGACGTACATTGCTAAAAGTACCGATGAAATGGTACAAGCAATGGAGTTGCTTAATAGTAAAAAGCTTGTAGAAATGCGTAAACATGCCATTCAAATTAAAGACTATGAGCGTGAATGTGATGAGATATTCCGTTCTTCTATGAAGCAATTATTTATTCAAGAAAAAGATCCAATGCGCATTATCGTATTCAAAGATATTTACGAACAATTTGAAGATATTGCAGATTGTTGTCAAACAGTAGCGAATACAATCGAAACAATAATTATGCGAAATGCGTAAGATGGAGTGTACTAAATGGATACAATATTACTGATAACAATATTAGTCGTTATATTCGCACTTGTGTTCGACTTTATTAACGGCTTCCATGATACAGCGAATGCCATTGCCACATCTGTATCAACGCGTGCCCTAAAGCCACGTACTGCTGTGTACATGGCTGCGGTAATGAACTTTATCGGAGCTATTACATTTGTTGGTGTTGCGAAAGCATTAACGAAGGATATTGTTGACCCGTTTACACTAAATACGTTTGACGGTGATATTACAGGGTCAGTTGTTATTTTGGCAGCTTTACTGTCAGCTATTACATGGAATCTATTAACGTGGTATTTTGGAATACCGTCTAGTTCCTCCCATACTTTAATTGGTTCGGTTGCAGGGGCGGCAATTGCTGCGGCAGGATTTGATATTCTAAATTACACAGGCTTTATTAAAATTATTCAGGCGCTTATTTTCTCTCCATTACTTGCGTTTGTAGCTGGTTTTTTCATGATGTCACTGTTTAAAGTAATCTTTAAAGATATGAATTTATATCGAACAAATAAAGGCTTCCGAACGATGCAAATCGGTACAGCGGCATTGCAATCATTTACACACGGTACGAACGATGCGCAAAAGGCGATGGGGATTATCACGCTTGCATTAATTGCAGGTGGTTTACACCAAGGCGACGATATTCCGTTTTGGGTTCGTTTTGCAGCTGCCTGCGCGATGGGTCTCGGAACATCAGTTGGTGGTTACAAAATTATTAAAACAGTCGGTGGTAAAATTATGAAAATACGCCCAGTGAATGGTGTAGCAGCGGACTTAGCATCTGCTTCGATCATCTTTGGTGCGACGTTAATTCATTTACCTGTATCGACAACACACGTAATATCTTCTTCTATTATGGGGGTAGGTACTGCACACCGCGTCAAAGGTGTAAAATGGGGTATGGCACGTAAAATTGTTACGACTTGGGTAATTACAATGCCAATCTCTGCTGTAATGGCTGCTACAATTTACTTTATTTTAAGCTTATTTTTCTAAAATAGTGAAGGAATGCACAAGTAATGTGCATTCTTTTTTCTTTGCTTTGAATTTGTCCTTGTTAATACAAGAAAGTCCATCTATGGTAATTATAAAGAAAGTATAAAGTTCAGAAGAAATACATCAATCCATAGTAAGGTGATAACAGGAGGAAAACGATGAATGAAAAGCTATTACTAATAGAGGATGATCACGCAATAGGTCGTATCGTCAAAGATACACTAGAGCAAGAGGGATACTTGGTCACATGGGCAACTACAGGTTTAGAAGGGCTAGCAGATTTTCAAGCGCAGCCATTTGATTTAGTATTAGTCGATTGGATGCTACCTGAAATGGATGGCCTTACTGTTTGTCAAAATATTCGTTGGGAAAGTGATGTGCCCATTGTAATGATGAGCGCCCGTAAAGACGAGGCGGATAAAGTGGAAGGCTTACAAGGTGCGGATGATTATTTAGCAAAGCCTTTTAGCTTAGCGGAATTAAAGGCGCGTGTTGCCTCCCATTTACGTCGATGGCAACGCTATAAGAAAATAGAAGTGACAGAACATATCGCTACATTTGCATTTGGCTTAGCGATTGACTGGCATAAAGAACTAGCGACACTGGAAAATAAAGAACTAGCCTTAACAACAAAGGAATTTGCCCTGTTAAAGCTATTGGCTAAAAATCCAGGCCAATTATTTACAAAGGAAGAGTTATATCAGCATATTTGGCAACAAGCAAGTGTAGATGAGACACATACAGTCACTGTGCATATTAAAGCATTACGAGAAAAATTACAGGATCCGGTTAAAACACCACATTATATTCAAACAGTTTGGGGCAAGGGCTATCGCTTCATAGGAGAGCCGTTATGAAAATAAAATCTTGGCTACTGATGATGTTTTTTATTGTGATGATTGTGCCAATTGGCGGGGCGTATGGCTTATATATATGGATTAATGCCTATTACCATGATAAAAGTTTTGCAGAATATATCGAAAAATGGACGACACTAAATGATGTCAAGTCTGTTCTTAACGATCCAACATTGTATGCCAAAAATGCAGATTTGCAACAAGTAAAAGCACTTACGAGTGATCAACTAGCTATAACGCTATATGCAAAATCTGGCTTTGTTTATTATTCATCTAATCCGTTAACCTCTGGCTTCGTTTCAAGAGAAAAAACGTTAAAAAACTTATATGTATTACAGCAAAAATACAATGCGTTTACATATAAGGAACCAGTTTATCAACAAGGCGATTTAGTTGGCATTTACGAAATTCAACTTATCAGAAAGGACTGGGTTCAAGGTGTGGAGAGGCGTTCATGGCTGGTGATAGCGAGCGCGATTACATTATTTCTAGCCATTTATATAGCTGTCATTTTATTGCTTAACCGTAAATTACATCGCCCTTTGCAAGCATTAATGCAACAAATGGATGCATTTGGGAAGGGGCAACATGTTGACGCTGTAATGGCTACAAGAAAAGATGAAATCGGGGAGCTTACAAACACTTTTCTAAGTATGCAGACGGAAATAGAGGTCGCACGTGCCCATTTAAAAAATGAGCAAAAGCAGAAGGAACTGATGATTGCCAGTATTTCACATGATTTAAAGACACCTTTAACAGCAATTCAAGCGTATGCCGAAAGTCTACAAAATGCCTCCCTCACTGCGCATATGCAGGAGGAATATCGGGC
Organism: Lysinibacillus sp. FSL M8-0337; assembly: GCF_038593855.1. Lineage (NCBI taxonomy): Bacteria > Bacillati > Bacillota > Bacilli > Caryophanales > Bacillaceae > Lysinibacillus > Lysinibacillus sp. FSL M8-0337. The sequence continues at coordinate 1,944,872 of NZ_CP151996.1, forward strand.
AGTGATTTTAACAAAGGCAATGGATATGAAGCAAATGCTAGAAGATTTACTTATGTATACGTTGCTTCAATCCACAAACTATGATGTTACACTGGTCCCAGTAGAAGGACAGGAATTTTTTGATATGGCAATTTCGGATTATGAACCACTTTGTCAAAGTAAAGGGCTATCACTGCAAACGTTTTGTGATGTAGAGGGTACCTTTGCTGTTCACCCCTCACAAATGCAACGTGTGATTGACAATCTGATGAGTAATGCAACTCATTTTGGCACTTTAGGCACGACCATTTATTTAGCAGCTATCAGCAATCAAAAACTCGATTGGGCTTTTGAGTTTGTGAACGAGGCGCTTACGAAAAAAAGCGGCATGTATTTAGTTGTTCAAAATAGTGGAGCAGGTGTAGGTGAACAAGAAATCGGACAATTATTTGAACCATTGTACCAATCAGATCATGCTAGAACAAAGACAGGACAACGAGGCACAGGGCTAGGTCTTAGCATAGCGAAACAAATTATTGAAAAACATGGTGGAACAATAAATATGGTATCTAAGCATGGAGTTGGCACAGCAGTACTGTGTTGGTTACCGCCTTACAAAGGAGAAAATGACAAATGAACTGGAAACAAACCATACGGGTTGGGGGACTTATAACGCTGATGACGTTGAGTTTAGCTGGTTGTAATTCAGAGACATCTTATTCCCCGCAAGAGATTATAGACCAAGCATTACAAGAAACACAAGAGTTGGAAAGTTATTATGGAGAATATACGTTGGATATAGATGAATCTGGGGTCGCTAACGTAAAAGAATGGATGAAGGGTGGCAAACGTCGGATTGAGATGACTGTTGATGGCGATCATGTTATTGCGGTTAATGACGGTAAACAAATTACTTCCTTTAGTAAAAAAGAAAACAAGGCAACAATTATTTCATTTAAAAATGGAGAATTAGATGAATTTATGGGGCAATCTGCAAAAGACAGTGCTCAAGTATTACTAAACTTAGTGAAGGATTCTCACGATATAACCATTGCTGGAGAAGAATCAATTGCTGGTAGAGATACGTATCATATTAAAGCGAAAGCGCAAAAAAAGAATACGTTATTAGGTGATATTGAAATATGGATTGATAAAAAAACATGGTTGACGTTAAAAACAATTACGACGAACGCAGGCAATGTGACGACGCAAGAATATTCTAAGCTTGATGTTAATAAGAAAATGGAGGATAAGTTGTTTACCTTTGATGTCCCAAAAGATGCAACGGTAGAAAGAATAGACCCCCAAAATCAAACAACAACGGCAACAATCGAAGAGGTGAAAGAACAACTGGGTAACTTTTTAATGATACCCGAGGTAAATGGCTTGTCCATATCCACAATCGTTGATATGAAAGTAAAAGAGCGTCCGGAATTTTCTTTTGAATTTGAAAAAGATGACCAACCTGCATTTTCATTTTCAGTTCTTAAAGAAGCTAGTAATGAGGAATTTGGTAATCTTGGGAATGAACAAGAAATACAAGTACGAGGCAAAAAAGGCACATGTATGGATTTAGGAGAACTTTTTGTTATATCTTGGTCTGAAGATGGCTACCAATATAACATTATAAGTGAAAATCCTGAATTTACTAAAGAAGAAATTTTAGCATATGCCGAGGAAATGACCAATGTTCAGTGAGGTGAACGGTGTGCAAAAGGCGAATTTTATAAAGTGCATAGCATTATTTTTATTTGCTACTGGGTTTTTATACGGTGTTGGTGAAACGTATAGCGTTCCGTGGCTACAATTTCAATTTTTAGGTGAATATAATAATGAAGGTTTTTATTTTAGCTTCAGTTCACTTATTCCGTTACTTGGTGGCATACTCATAGTGGCTATATATGAAACCATCGTTAAACGATTTATATAAAAAAGAGAAAATCCACTACTATTTGAAGTGGATTTTCTTTTTTTTATGGGATGGTTAGGGGCGTTCACTTTAGTTTCAAACGCAGGAGTCCGATGAAATTTAACTAAGTGAAGAAAGAGCTAAAAATAGAGAAATGTTAAAAATATACAAATTAAAACAAGTCTCTTTTAAAGGGGCTTGTTTTTTAAAAGTCCAAATTAGGTTAAATTACTCATATGCTGGAAAATAAATAAGGATAAAGAATTGTAATATTTTAGAAGCGAATGTAGTATTAAGGGAGTAGGAAAAGAAAAAGGAGGATGCGGTATGGATTTACAAGAATTTGAAGAACTATGGATTACGCTAAATGAATTATATAGTGCAAATCGCTATTTAGAATATATCGAGTTAAGCAGTCCCGCTATTGAAAGTGCCAATGCACTAGCGTTGTATGATAAGGCAATGCACTTATTGCGCTATAGCTGTATGAGCTATTATCAAGTGGGAGATCTACAAATTTCCATCAATTTATTAGAAAAATACCGCGAACTGACTTTTTTATATGGGAATGATATTGACGTAATTCAATATTATTCACTAGCTTCTATTTATTGGGGTACGTTCGGACAACAAAAAAAATCCGAAGAGCTATTAATGAAAGGGCTAGAAATTGCAGAGCGTATTCAACATATTGAAAGTATGGGCAAAATCTATAACAATTTAAGTGGATTAGAAATTGAACTCGGTAAATATGCAAAGGCAAAGCGACTTGCCTTAAAAAGCTTATTCTATACGAATGAATTTGATTTGAAGCACGATTCCCCCTATAAGGGTATTATACATGCCAAGACCAATTTAGCTATTGCCCATATTTGGTTAGAGGAATTTGAAGAAGCGAATATGCTCTTACAGGAATTACTGTCGACAATAAAAGATCCTCCATATAATAAGGCGCAATTAGAAGTATTTAATGCGCAAGCACTACTATATGAAAAACAGGGTCGTATTGGTGAAGCAATTGATATGTACCAAAAATCAAAGCATTATGCATTGCAAAATAATGATTTATCTTTGTTACAGACAATTTACAATTCATTAGTCAAGCTTATTGAAGAACAAGGGAATAAAATTATTTTAAGTGCTGTACAAAAGGAATATATTAATATTTTATTAGAAATACAAAGGGAGAATTATACGCAAGTACTATTCGAAATGGAGTATAACGATCAGAAAAAACATTTTGAACGAACTTCCTATATAGATCCGCTTACAAATATTTATAACCGACGTTTTTTTGATGAACAGGCGAAAGAAATGGTGAAAAATGCAGCGAGCAATCAAAAGCTACTAGCTCTCTTGATGATTGATTTAGATCATTTTAAATCAATCAATGATTCAAACGGTCATTTATTTGGAGACGATGCATTATCAGTGACAGCCACCACTTTGCAGCAGTTTTTTCAACCGTACGAAGCCATTGTCGCACGCTTTGGTGGTGATGAATTTATTGTTCTCCTTCATTTAAAAGAAGAGCAATCAATCTCCATAATAGCTCAAAACTTATACGATTCATTAACTTCACTTGTATTGACAGTCAATGATGATGTCGTGCAATTAGAATTTAGTATAGGTGTAAGCACGAATGAGCATGGTTACATTACGCAGCTCGAACAATTAATCCATCATGCTGATAGTGCACTTTATGCATCAAAACGGAATGGACGTAACCAAATAACACTCTATAACCAATATAACAATGTGGGAAATAGTAAATAAAGGAAAATGTTTACTAGTCCTTACTTACAATCGTGGCTAAACATCCGTGACCTTTCTAAGGACAAAACAATGTAATATCTTACTAGTAGATGTGTAAGGTATTGTAAAGTCCATAAAAAGCGAGCGGATTTTTTTTGACATAAAAACAACAGTTGAATGCAGTACCGTGTGCTTCACTTCCTTGTGTTGCACGTGATTCTTCTATCCGCTTGCAAACCAATTAAGCAGTAAGCAATCAAGAGTTAATGTCAGTAGCAAGAGGAAAAATTTTTTTATCAATAATGAATCGGAAGGTATTTGGCAAACGTCAGTAGTGTAGAAAGAAGGTGACGCAGCAATGGAGATTGAACAAATAATTGCAGAGCACGGGGATTATCTACTGAAGGTTGCCTATCTATATGTGAAGAATGAAGCAACGGCAGAAGACATTGTTCAAGATGTGTTTATTGCCTATTATCAAAAGCAACAGCAGTTTCGACAAGAATCATCTTTACGTACATATTTAGTTAAAATGACAGTCAATCGCAGTCACGATTATTTACGCAGTTGGAAAAGTAAACGGCTGTCATTATTTGAGAAAATAACAGGACGCACAACGACCATTACGCCGGAAAAAGAATTACTCGCTAAATCGACAAAACAGGAGCTAGTAGCAGCTTTATTCACTTTATCAGTGCCATACAGAGAGGTTCTAATTCTCTATTATTTTGAGGAAATGACCACTGTAGATATTGCGCAGCTAGTGCATTGCCCAGAAGCTACGATTCGAACAAGGTTGCAGCGGGCAAGAAAACAACTAGCTTCAATAATTGGTGACTATGATTGGGAGGTGTTACGTTATGAATCAATTTAAAAAAAACGTGTTAAAAGAGCTACAGCATGTAAAGCTGTCCGCTGAAAAAAAGCAACAGATTGCACAAAAAGCTAGGAGTAGAAATAGACAAAAACAGAATAGCCAGCGGCAGTATCGTATTGTGTTAGCAGCATTTACATTGCTTGCCATTGGTTTTAGCGTCCTTGTCACACTAAAAACGGAACATCCTACAAGGACAATGCAAGGAGCGACTTTACAGCAAGAAACAAATAGATGGAGCTTATGGATGCTTTTAGAGCATGATTGGATAAAAGGTTTAGTGCTTTTAAGTCTCTTTGTCACTATAGCATTGTGGATCAAGCGTATATTGCTGAAAAAAGGATATGGCTTGCCAGTATGTATGGCGTGTGGAGAAGAATGGACTGCTAAGCAAGTCCGAAAATATTATTGGAAAAATGGGCAAATGTCTTGCCCACATTGTCAAAAAGTACATTATCGCACAAAAAAGTCAGTACAATTAAATGGATTCCTCAATTTGCCTATACCATTTATGGTTTTTATAAATTATTTCTTTAGTAATCCTTTAATGGGTATTAGTTTTTATATCGTAAGTGTAGCCATTTATCTTTATATTTTAATTCCTGTTGTCATGAAATTACAGGAAGATGACCCTAGCAATGAACCACTGTGGTAAGTTTCTATGAGGACGATACGACATATAAAAAGTCTCTTTTTATATGAATTTGTCAAAAACGATTGACAACTGTTTTTATTTGCTTTATCTTTTGGTTAACTTATTTTGAAAATAGGTTAACTAAAAGGGGGATTTTCGTTTGAAGAAGAGTAGTACTTACAATTATGTGTTAGCGGCATTCGGAGCGGCTATTATCGCAGTTCTTGCACAGGTAACGATTCCGCTACCATTGATTCCAATTACAGGACAAACTTTAGCAGTAGGCTTAGTTGTCACAATATTAGGTACAAAGCTTGGTACACTATCTGTACTGGTATATATTTTACTTGGCACAGCAGGAATACCTGTCTTTAGTGGTATGTCAGGAGGATATGGTATTATCATAGGACCAACTGGCGGATATATTGTAGGCTTCCTTGCAGCGGCTGTTTTAATGGGGATATACTTAGATAAATTTGGTATTACTTATGTACAAGCTATTATTGCCAACATTATCGGCATGGTAGTAACATTGGCATTCGGTACAGTGTGGTTGAAAATTGTTGGAGATTTAACATGGACTGCAGCCTTTATGGGAGGAGCCGCACCATTTATCATTGTAGGTATTCTAAAAGCAGTACTTGCTGCATGGCTTGGTGTTGTTGTACGTCGACGCTTAGTAAGTGCACATTTAATTGAAGCAGTAGCATAGGAGGTTAAAGGATGGCAACGCTTTGGACAGGTGGAACAATTTATACGATGGAACGAGCTGGTGAAACAGTTGAAGCTATTCTTGAAAAAGACGGCAAAATTGTGGCAGTAGGAACGGTGGATACGCTATTACCACAAGCAACAGCTGTCCAGCATTTGCAAGGGAACATTATGTACCCAGGGTTTGTCGATAGCCATTTACATATTATTGGCTATGGAGAGAAGTTAATGCATATAGATGTTTCAAACGTAACTAGTAAGGATGAGCTGCTCCAAATCATTGGTGCACGTATGGAAGGTGTTTCGGCAGAGCAATGGGTCGTTGCCATTGGTATGAATGAAACAGCATATACAGAGCCCATTTTTCCAACTTTGTCAGAGCTTGATGCACTTGGTGAAGCTCATTTGATTATTAAACGAAGCTGCCATCATTTAATTTTAGCTAATTCTAAAGCACTTGCATTTGCAGGGATTACCAATGAATTACCTTCTCCAGAAGGTGGCATTATTGAAAAAAAACACGGTCAATTAACAGGTGTTTTAAAAGATACAGCGTTGTACATGATTGTTAACCACATGCCTTATTATACACCTGCATATATAGAGGAAGCGCTTCAAAAGGCCATTGCATCTCTTCAATCCTATGGTTTAGTTGGAGGGCATTCAGAAGATTTAAGCTACTTCGGACCACCGAGTCAACCAATTCATGCTTTTCGTAAAATTGTGGATGCCCAAAAATCGTTTAAAGTGCATTTATTGCAGCACCATTCCGTTTTTGAGGAAGTTGCTCTGTTAAACGAACAATCAACGCCTTATGTGGAATTTGGTGCCATGAAAATATTCGTCGATGGTGCTTTCGGTGGTCATACTGCTGCGCTACGTGAGCCTTATTGTGATGATCCAGACAATTATGGCATACTTGTTCATTCAAGCGCGCAATTAGAGCAATATGTGCAACTTGCACGGCGCTATGGACAAACAGTAGCTGTGCACGCAATCGGGGATTTAGCCATTGAGACAATACTAGATGTTTTTGCGGCATATCCACCACTTGAAGGACAATTAGATCGTTTAATTCATTGTAGCCTAGTTGATGAAGCCATTTTAGACAAGTTGGCAACATTACCGGTAGCTGTAGATATGCAACCACAATTTGTGCAGGGCGAATATTTAGCTGAAATAGTAAAATTAGGTGAGAAACGTTCGCAAGGTTTACATCCACTAAAATCTCTTTTAGATAGAGGGCTGATTGTAGCAGGTGGTAGTGATGCACCCATTGAAGTGCCGAATCCGTTATACGGAATTTATGCTGCCGTGGCAAGACGTAATTTTGGAGAGAGTCATGAAGGCTTTGGTCCTCAGGAGAAAATTTCGCGCTTTGAAGCAGTGCGTTTGTATACAGTAGGGTCTGCTGAAATCATCGGTCAGGAGCATAAGCGAGGTAAGATAAAAGAAGGCTTTAGTGCTGATTTTACCGTGTTCGACGATGATATTTTTACAGTTGATATTGAACAAATCCCACATATTCAAGTGGCATATACAGTTGTCGATGGTCGTATCGTTTATAAACAGACAAAAAATCGTTGTGAGGCATAGCCACACAACGATTTTTTTAGTGTTTCTCCAAATCTTGGACACGTGTTGTCAGCTCATCCACTTGTTGTTGTAGTTTGTCTCGAGATGGAAGGACGGCAGTAGACTTTACATTTTTAATCATTTTTATCATAACGAAAAACATAGCAATAAAAATGAGAAGAATAAAAATAGTACTAATGATGTCACCAATATATAGTTGCAACTAGATTTCCCCTCCTAATTTATTTGCTATCTTTATTTACTGGATGGGCAAGTAAAAAGTTTCAATTTTTTATCGAGCATGGCATACAAATATGACAATTGCCTCAAGTAAGGGCGTAAATAAATGCCGCATATGTTTAAATGCGCTTACAAGTCGCATGAAAAGTATGGGTGCCATTACATACAGCCGTATTGGATAACATTTTCTATGTTGAGAGTAAATTGAATTACAATATCTATCATACGTTAGTAAGAAGAAATAACTTAAAACGGATGCAAATTGTCAAACAGGAAATGGGATAGTACGAAACTGGGGTGAGGGAATGCAAAAAGCACGTCAAATTATGCGACAAGCCATCTATAACATTTATACGTATCGCATCGACTATATACGGGTTTTCGTTATGATTCGTGTATGTCAGTTTTCACTAGTAATACCGGTGTCAACACTCGTTTTCAATGTAATGCTAAATGTAACGGGCTACACGCATATAACGGAACAAAATATACAAAGTTTTTTAATGCACCCCTTTGTCATAGCGATGATGTTCCTTTTAGTCATGGTTGTATTGCTCTTTATTTACTATGAGATGGGTTTTCTGTTTATTATGGCTTTTAATCAGCAACAGGGTACTCGTTATCGGTTTTTAACAATGTGGCAACAACTAAATCGTAAACTTCCTTATTTTTATAGCTTACAAGTTCTTTATTTAATCGTCTATATAGCTCTTTTATTGCCCTTAGCTTCATTTTTATTCCCTCTTTCGTTAACACAAGGGATAGCTATTCCACACTTTATGACAAATGAAATAATGGGTACACCTACAGGTAGAATACTGTATGCTGCTGTTGCTAGTATCTTAGTGATGGTTGGAATAAGGAGTATGTTGACATTACCTATTTTTACAATACAGCCAAAAATTTCACTAAGGCAATCATTTCTCCAAAGTTGGCGTTTTTCAAGACGGGGCTTGTTTAAACTACTTGTATTATTGGCAATGGTTTTAACGGTTCATTTATTACTTTTAATAGTTGTAACAGTAGTTGGTGCACTACCACTATTTTTCTTGGAACGATTTATGCCAAGCGCAGCGCTGTTAACAGCAGGATTTACTTTGGCATTTCTTGAAATGGCCTTTGTTGTACTATTTTGTTTGTTGCAAGCTATATTTTCACAAGTCATGGTTGCGATGACGTATGATGTTCGTGTATTTGCGCCGACAAGAAACGCTTTTAAAAACAAACGCTATTTCCCTTTGCCACTAGTGCTTTGTGTTATTTTTTCAATTTTAAGCATGATCAATATTTTTTCGTTAGAGAAAAGTTTGTACGCACCAGATACTAAAATTATTGCACATCGTGGTTATACAGCAGGCAATGTGGAAAATACAATTAGCGGGCTTGTTAGTGCAGCGAATGCAGGTGCAGACTTAATTGAACTAGATATTCAGCAAACGGTAGATGGAGAATTTGTGGTCTTTCATGATCGTACATTAAGGCGTCTAGCAGGGAAAAATGGTGTTATTGCCAATATGACGCTAAGTGAATTAAAAACCATTACGATTTATGAGAATGGGATGAGCGATAAAATTTCTTCATTGGATGATTTTATCGAAATTGCAAAGGCGCTAGATGTTACATTACTCATTGAATTAAAAGTACATGGGAAAGAAAGAGAAGACCTATTGCCTCGATTAGTAGAAAAGTTACGTGCCTATAAAGTGCTCGATACGTATTATGTACAGTCCTCAGATGCGCAATTGATGACACAACTTAAAAATATAACACCTCATTTGCGTGTAGGAATTGTTTATGCGCTTAATATTGGACCGTTGGATCATTTAACAGTTGATTTCATTGCGTTAGAAGCATCGTGGGTGGACGAGAGCTTAATCGCAGAACTCAATGCTCAACATTTAGATTTGTTTATCTGGACTTTAAATAAGGATCGTTCTTTACAGGAATTTATTGAGAAAAACGTTTCGGGCGTAATTACAGATCATCCAGATATAGCGTTAGAGATAAGAGCAAAACAAAGTGAACAGCAATACTTTTTACAGCGCGTACTAAATCGATTATCATTCATTTTTTAGCTTTAGTAAGTTGCAATTATTCTCTTTTGAAAAGTTTTTGAAAATAATATGGTAATAATGTAACCATTTTCTTTTACAATCGACTACTTCAATGAACTCGTGAAATGAAGGAGATGTATTTTTTATGAAAATGACAAAGGTCGTACCATTTGCAATGACAGCATTATTATTAGGGGGCGTTGCAATCGCTCCAACTGCATCAGCAAATGAAGGAGAAGCAGTTGTCACAAATACCCAACAGGATGAACAAACGCCACAAGTGCAGCCGGTTTTTATTAAAGTAGCTGGTACAATTGAAAGCGTGGAAGAACGTAATAATGCAACGTATTACACAACGAAAGAGGGCGAAAATACGAACGTCTTTGTCGTAAATAAGGACACACTTATTTTTGATAATACGGGGAAAGAAGTAAAGCTACAAAAAGGTGATAAAGTAACAGCATATACGTATGCAAATAAGCCAATGCTAATGATATATCCACCACAGTATAATCCAGAAGTTATTATCGTGGAAACAAAGGAAATGGGTAGTGTCACTGTTGACTTTTTCAATAAGGATTTAGTCAATACGGATAACAGTTTAAAATTAAATGTTGGCAAAGAAACGGTGATCCAAAGCCAATCAGCTAAAGAAGTCTCAGCTAAAGATTTAGCCGAACAACATTTACTTGTGTTCTATACAATTACAACAAGAAGTATTCCTGCACAAACACCGCCAACAAAAGTCATTGTATTAGACGCTACAGTGAAAGAACAAGGTGAAGAAACTGAGGAAGCTTCAGCGAATGCAGCCGTACAAGAAATTATTAAAGCAGATTTTTATGAAGTGGATGGTACAACAATGGTTCCTCTACGTTTAATTGCAGAAGAACTAGGCTTTAAAGTAGAATCAACAGGTACTGGCGCTATTGTTTCAAAAGGGGCGCTATCCTACACAATTACACGTGGTGAAAAAGCATATGGCTACAATAAAGCACTTCGTTACTTTGAAGTAGCACCTGCACTGTTAGAACCAACGAAAACATATGTACCTGTTGAATTTTTTGAAGAACTAATGCAATAACATGTCTCAACCCCCTCCAAAGTACAAAGGAGGGGTTTTTATTTTAGAATAAACTAAATATTCTAAATAGTTTTGGTGCCTGGCACATAAAGATTTGAAAAGGGGAATTAAATCGCTGATAAAACAGGATAAATTGCGGAGTAACTCAAAGTAATCGCGGATAAAATACCAAGAACTGCTAATAGGGTTGGAATTCATGTTCACGGCAGTATTTGCTGGCTACCGCGACCATCAAAAACATAAAAGGCACCAAGAGTTCAAAAACTTCTTGGTGCCTTTTGTATTTATGCATTCGGATAAATCATCGTAGCAGGGTCAACATATTCGTTGAACTGTTCTTCTGTTAATAAGCCAGAAGCAATTGCAGCTTCTTTTAAAGTAGTGCCTTCTTTATGTGCTTTCTTCGCAATTTTTGCCGCATTTTCATAGCCAATATAAGGGTTTAAGGCTGTTACAAGCATTAGAGAGTTTTGCAAGTTATGATCCAGTACCTCTTTGTTTGGTTCGATGCCAATAGCGCAGTGATCATTAAATGATTTCATCGTATCTGCTAGCAGGCGCGTGGATTGCAGGAAATTGTAAATAATAACAGGTTTAAAGACATTTAGTTCAAAATTCCCTTGTGAAGCGGCAAAGGCAATTGTTGCATCGTTCCCAACTACTTGCGTCACGACCATTGTCATCGCTTCACTTTGCGTTGGATTCACTTTACCTGGCATAATGGATGAGCCTGGTTCATTTTCTGGAATAGTAATTTCACCAATACCAGAGCGTGGACCACTTGCTAGCCAACGTACGTCATTGGCAATCTTCATTAAATCAGCAGCAAGTGCTTTTAATGCACCATGTGCTACAACCACTTCATCATGACTTGTTAAAGCATGGAATTTATTTGCTGCGGAAGTAAACTGTTTGCCCGTTAGTTCGCTAATTTCAGCTGCTACACGATCACCAAATTCAGGATGTGCATTGATACCAGTCCCGACAGCCGTACCGCCAATTGCAAGTTCTTTCATATAGTCCACATTATGTTTAATCATTTGCTCGGATTTACCTAACATAGCAGACCAGCCACTAATTTCTTGTCCCAATGTCAGCGGAGTAGCATCTTGTAAATGGGTACGTCCGATTTTAATAATATCTTTAAATTGCTCAGCTTTTTCATCCAACGTTGCCTTTAATAAACGAAGGCGAGGCAGTAGATAGTCTTCCACTTTTAACACGGCTGCAATATGCAACGCAGTCGGAAACGTATCGTTCGAGCTTTGAGATTTATTGACATCGTCATTTGGATGAATGCGGTCAGCTTCACCAGCATCTTGTAAAATTTGGTTTGCACGATGCGCAATCACCTCGTTGACATTCATATTCGATTGAGTGCCACTACCAGTTTGCCAGACAACAAGTGGGAATTGATCATCCCATTGACCATTTAAAATTTCATCTGCCGCTTGCACAATTGCATTCGATTTAATAGCCGAAAGCTTTCCTAATTTATTATTAGCGATTGCTGCACTTTTCTTTAAAATCGCCATTGCTTGAATCAGTTCAATCGGCATGTGTTCTGTGCCAATTTGAAAATTCTCTTTACTACGTTGGGTTTGCGCACCCCAAATTTTACTGGCAGGTACTTTAATCTCACCCATAGTGTCTTTTTCAATACGATAATCCATTTAGAACAGCTCCTTCAATTTATGTAACTAAAAAACGGATATTCTTAGTCTGATGTAAGAATATCCGTTTAATGCATGTTTATTTCAAAAAATAAGGGGGGATTCTGAAATAAACAGTTTAGAGAAGAAATAATCTATATGATAATGATAATTGTTATCAATTAAAAAGTCAATCTTTCTGCTTAATAAAAATACTGTTAATGAGAATAGTTCGCATTTTGTTCAAAAAATCAATTGTTATTGCGATAACCGTTATGTTGTTTTGTATACCCACACCATGTATGTTGATAAACATAAAAAAGGGAAGAACTATCTTTTCTTCTTCCCAAGATCTTTTGTTAAAGGTTGTTTTTTTGCTATTTTTTCAAAAAGCACATTGACATGAAACTGGCGCTCATTAATTTGAATAACGTCCACTACTTTTGCTTTTCGACCTTTAATTTGGATGTTTTCATCAACAGTTGGTATGTGAATTAATAGCTGATTCAAAACGGAAGTCTTATTTTCATAAAAATGAACAACATGCATTTTCGCAGTTCTCCTTATTTTGTATTTTAGTCAATTTATGAGTAACTGGCTGATTATAGAACAGCTGGTATAACAGGGGGAACAGCATGAAAATCCCATTGGAAAGCATAAAGTAAAGCCTCCTAAACGTTAACATTAGGAGGCTAATGGTGTTATCTATAGCGTTTTTTTGGAGAGCCGTTGTAACCATCTTTTTTGTTTCCAACTACTTACGATATAAAAAAGACTAGAAAGCGCTAATAAGCCACTCGATGCTTTGATAAGGAGGGCATATTGTAAATACATGCCAAAGAAAACTGCGCCTAATGCTAGTACACTGATGATAAAGGCATGCTTTTTTTGATTTTCATAGATTGCAAAGACAAAATCCCTTTGCTGCAAGGCATCTTTTTGAATTAACATTCGCTGGGGTGTCTCCACAAGGTCTTGCAGAGAATGGAATACTTTAAAAAATGGGAACGCATTAAGCCATTGTAAAACAGTTTTCCAATTAGTTGAGCTTCCTTGCTTGATCCAATCTGAAAATACAGGTTTAATAATGTCTAAAATTTCTTTCTCTGGAGTAATGGACAGCAACATACCTTCAATTGTCACAAACGAGCGCCCTAAAAAAATAAATCGTGTAGGAACTTGTATTGGAAGTAATTTTATCATGTCATTCATTTCTTTTTTGACAGCAAATACATCCATTTCCTTTACTTTGTTTAAATCTAATTGTAGTACTTCTCGTAGAAGATTTTCAATGACTTTTAAATCCGCTCCTGGTAGTAAAAATCCTAAATTTTTTAATGTTTCAGCCGCTTGAGCATAATTTTTTAATAAAATGGCCTGCATTAAAATTTGAAAATTGGCTGCATCTTTTCTTGATATTTCGCCAACCATACCATAATCAAGAAGGACAATCGTACCATCTTCCTTTACTAACACATTGCCAGCGTGCGGATCAGCATGAAATATCCCAGCCTCTAGCCATTGTGGTAAGAAAATGCGCAGTAAGCGCTCGGATAATGCTTCTTTATCAATTTGATGGGACGTTAAAAACGCGTTATCTGTGATTCTTGCACCATCTATCCACTCCATGACTAATACTTGAGAGGTGCTAAGTTCGGGATAGGCAGTAGGAATCTTAAGTTCATCAATCGATTCAAAGCGTTCGCGAAAATGTGTCATGGTTTCTAGTTCTTTATGGAAATCTAACTCTCTACTGATTACATATTTGACTTCATTAAAAAGCAATTTAAAATTAATAAAGCCTTTAGGTACTGGAGCAAAATATTGTGCAAACCACATAATAATAGCTAATGAACGAAAATCCGTTCGCATAATAGTTGGTATAGTAGGACGTTGAACTTTAATTGCTACATTCGTACCATCTTTTAACTTTCCGCGATAAACCTCACCAATGGATGCGGAAGCGACAGCTTTTGTCTCGATTGAAAGAAGTACATGGTCAACAGGACTTCCCCATTCTTTTTCCAAAACAAGTTGAATGTCTTCCCAAGGAGAGGGTGGGACTTGATCTACTAAATCCTGTATTTGCCTAATAAAACTTTTTGGTAGTAAATCCTCGCGAATACTTAAAAGTTGCCCGACTTTAATTAACACACCTTCGAGTTCAAATAGCGTTTGACGAAATTGTCGACCAAGCTTTTCCCAGAGCAATTCCCATTGTGTTTCCGATTTTTTTCGAATGCGAAACCAATAAACTTGCAGCAACATGGAAAAAGCGAAAGAAAGTATTTTCCACATACGATACCAACTTTTCCTTTTTTTCATGCGACATACCTCCGATTTTTTTATTTGAGTAAAAAGACAAATTTTATGTAAATATTTCCTACAAATTGAATAACTAAATCATACACCAATTGCCAATCTAATTGGATTTTTTAGCTGTATTTTATCTATAAATCTAATAAAAAAACAGATAATACTAAAGTTATCCTGTTTCTAAAATAGGGTCATTTATGTCTTAAAAAGCTTCTTCTAGAAAAAAGCTACTGATGAAAACGGAGGATTGAGTGTATGTTATGGACTGCATAACGCATTCTATTGTATAGATAGGAGTGGTGACATGAAAGATGTAAGCTACTTACAAATTGCAATAGAAACAGTCGTAACTTTTTTCGTACTTCTTGCCCTCACACGTTTTTTAGGGAAAAAACAATTAAGTCAACTTACTTTTTTCAATTATGTAACAGGAATCACAATTGGCTCGATTGCCGCCAATATGATTGTTTTAAGTACTAAAGATTACATGAAAGATTTAGTAAGCTTAATTATTTGGTGTTCGTTGACGACACTAATCGGCTATATCAGTTTGAAATCAGGAAAAATAAGAATGTTGCTTGACGGTCAGCCTACAATTGTTATAAAACATGGCAAAATCGATCGAAAAGCATTGAAGCGAACAGGTGTCAATATTGATGACTTAACGATGATGATTAGACAATACCAAGTTTTTTCAATTGATGAAATAGATTTTGCCATTCTAGAACCGAATGGTACGCTTAGTATTCTTAAGAAACCGCCATTTCAAGGTACCCAAAAAATAGATATAAATATCTCACCAGAAAATCCACCTTTTTTGCCAATTGAAATAATATCAGATGGAAAATTATTAAAAAGAAATTTATTGGAAGTAGGAAAAAATCGACAATGGTTAAAAGATGAACTGAAAAAGCTGTCTATCGAAAATATTGAAGAAGTATTCTATGCTGAAATTCAATCAAATGGGCAATTATTTATCCAAAAATATTAGGCCAGCACGTTAATTAAAATACGTTCTGGCTTTTTAACGGTTTCTGTACCCATGGAAATTCCCAAAACTGTCCCTTCTTAAACGCATGGTTCTATTATAAACTTCCAATATCATCGGTAAGGAGAAGTGATATGGATGGAAACTAAAATTCGTAAGGCAGAACGAACGTGTACAAATGAAGGGCAAATTAATAACTTTTTACAAGAAGCCCAAACAGCTTTTCTTGGTTTGGTTGATCATAGCATGCCATATGTCATTCCGCTTAATTTTGTATTCAAAGATGGGATTTTTTATATTCACGGGGCAAATGAAGGAAGAAAAATTACCATCTTACACACGAATTCAAATGCCTGTATAACCATAAGTGAACATTACGGAACAATTGCCGATCCGATTCCTGCTAATACAGATACAGCTTATATGAGCGTTATCGCAAACGGTATCATCGAAGTGGTAACAAATTTAGACGAAGCAACGGCAGCCATGCAAGTAATGCTAGATAAATATGTCCCAGCTTACTATCAAGCACCCTTATCCAAAGCGCATGTTGAAAAATACCAATCTTCTTTAGGCAGTAAAACGATTGTTCTAAAATTGAAACCAATAACAATGACTGCTAAAGCACATCATGATAATGGACAAATGAAGTTTTATCCTGGCAGATCCATTCAACAGGATATTTAAAATAGCAACATGACGCAAATCAATTGAAATAATAGTGGGTAATGTTTACACGGTGGCTGTTGGTAAACAATTTGAGAATTCGTACAAGCGTCCTTGTACTGAATAAGATAGCTATAGTAGCCTACCAATATTGTTAAAGGGAGCCTTTATGTAATCAAAGTAGTACCGCAGATAACTTCGTCTCTCTATTTTTGGGAGATGAAGTTTTTTAATATAAGAAATAATGAAAAGTAGGGGGAGGCTATATGGACATCATAACAAACAATAACGTATCAATGATAGAACTGCTAGTACTTGTAGTTTCTACGCTCTTAACCGCCATAAGCCAAGTGTTGAATGCCAAGCAAATATAGGAAGTAGCGCCTTTTCTTATTTAAATCGTTATAATGACATAATTTTATTATCTTTTTTAGTAATTTGTGCTGGATGACTGAAATATTTCTCGGGAAATATTGGGTGGATAGTTATTGTAAAAGCAAGTAGTGTTGTGCTTTCCGTGTATTTATTGCCAATAGGCATTCGGTATTGTTCGGTTTTAATAGGAATGATGAGTTTATGATTTGTTTCAATTTTCTAATTTTTATTTCTATTTAAGACTAGTCTGGTCATCTATTTCCCTACTTGGCACTATGCTGTTACGGCTAGCAGGTATTTTTTAGTTGTATTTGGAAAAGAAGACCGTTTCACAGTAGCTATTGGGAGTTATAATAGGAATAGGGAGGGAAAAAAGGATGTATTTAAAAGCATGCAAAGTTTTACAGGACAACATAGAGGCAAAACACCTATATCCTTTTAATATACCTAGTTTGCAGGATTTACAAGAGCTAACGTTTCCAACGAATGTGACGTTTTTCGTTGGGGAAAATGGTTCTGGAAAATCGACGTTACTAGAAGCTATTGCGGATTGCTGTGATTTTAATACAGCAGGTGGGGGACGTCAAAATACCTATGAAGTACATAAGGCGGAATCGGCATTAGGGGATTATATTCGCTTATCTTGGTGGCCCAAAGTGACGAATGGCTTTTTTCTAAGATCGGAGACGTTTTATCAATTTGCAAGTCATATTGATTTGTTAGAACATCCGAATAAGTATGCTGCATTTGGTGGCAAATCTCTACACCACCAATCACATGGCGAGTCCTTTTTATCGCTATTTATGAACCGTTTTAAAGGCAAGGCGATTTATTTATTGGACGAGCCTGAAGCGGCATTATCACCTACGAGACAACTTAGTCTTCTTAAAATCATGAAAGATTTAGAGCATGAAGCTCAGTTTATTATTGCTACCCATTCGCCCATTTTACTTGGTTATCCGAATGCGACCATTTACAGTTTTGATGATGGGGGAATTGAATCGATTCGATACGAAGACACTATACATTATATTGTAACGAAGCGATTTTTAAATGCACCAGACACTATTTTTGCAGAGCTATTTGATGAGGAGAGAGAATCATGAATCAACGAAAAGGTTTAGTAATGCGAGAAATACGACTTGATGAGATGGCACAGTCGATTGATTTACTAAATTATGTATTTCAAATGTCTATGTCCATCCATAAGGATCGTCGTTTCGTCAATGCCAAAAGTAAACAGTTTGATGAAGGACATGCATTTGGATGGTTTGACGGCTCCCAACTTGTATCACAAATATTAAATTTACCTTTTCAAGTAAATGTACATGGAAAATTTTATGAAATGGGTGGTATTACGGCTGTTGGTACGTATCCAGAATATTCTAGACACGGCTTGATGGAAAGCCTTATTTTGAAATGCCTTGAACAAATGCGTGAGGAAGGTCGCTATATTTCTTATTTATTTCCTTATTCGATTCCGTATTATCGTAAAAAGGGCTGGGAAATTATGAGCGATATTGTGGAGTTTCAAGTAAAAGATACACAACTCCCGCATTATGGTGGGCTAAACGGTAAAATTCGCAGAGTCGATCCAAAAGATGAGGATGTAGTCGCTATTTATGCACGCTATGCCAAAAAAACACATGGTGTTATGGTGCGTAATAGCATTGCGTGGAATGAAAAATTTCAAGAAGACTTTTGGGAAGAAAAGTTTATAGACAGTGATGTCAAACTACAAGCAGCAATCTATTACGATGACGAAGATGTGCCGCAGGGTTATATGTTCTATCGTATAATGGAAGAAAATTTTTATATTGATGAGATTGTTTATATGCAGGAAGAAGCTCGTAAAGGGTTATGGAATTTTGTCTCTGCCCATAGCTCAATGGTTTACAATGTATATGGGAAAACAACGGGCAATGAAGCAGTCGCTTTTTTACTAGAAGATAGTGAAATTATCCAAAAGGTATCCCCTTACTTTATGGCACGTATTGTGGATGTGAAGGAATTTCTATTGCGTTATCCATTTATAGGGAATGACTTCCAGCTACGTTTTGCAGTAACTGACCGGATTGTCGCTTGGAATAATGGTACCTTTGTTGTAACAGTAGAAAACGGAGAAGTATCTGTTGAGAAGGTGAGCGAACAATTATCCGAAAATGCTGTACAACTAACCGTACAGACGTTAGCAACGATGCTATTGGGCTATAAACGACCTAGCTATTTAGAAAAAATTGAACGCTTACAAGGTGAAGCAATTGAATTGGCACTTTTAGAAGCTGTTCTACCTGTAGGTATCCCGACATTTATAGATTATTTTTAAAAGAATTTGTGCAGGGAAAACCTGCGCAAATTCTTTTTTGCTTTAATGGAGTGCTTCTTTGTGAAAGAATATGGCATAATTAGTGAATGGAGGGGATGCACTGTATGCCAAAATGTATTGAATGTAAGAAGAAATGGACTTGGAAGCAGTCGATGCGTTCGATTGTAACATTTTCACGATTCATCAGTTGCCCTTATTGCGCAAAAAAACAAATGCTCACTTCAATGACTCGTATTTCTATTTTACTTTTGGTCTTTGTACCTTATATTACAATGCCCTATGTTATTGAGGATGAAGTGAAAAGTTCGGCTGTGGCAATAGGAATTGCTATTTATTTATTGACATTACTGATGATGATGCCGTTGTTAATGGATTTACGAGAAATACCAAAGCATTTACAAAAATACGCTCAAAAATGATACATAGTAAAAACGCGGGTTTTTGAAAGCCCGCGTTTTAATGTTGTTTGGAACGTAGCAACGGCCATGCTTGTGATAATAATTGAACGCCTTGTTTGATATCCTCGATTGACAACATACTAAATCCTAGCTGTAATATTGGTTCAGTGTTTGTCTGTTGCAGATAATACGGGCTAGTTGGGTACACTTTTACACCGCAATGCTCAGCAGCTTGGAGTAGCTGTTCTTCGGTTTGTTGTACATGCAACTTAATCAATACATAAAGACCTGAATGCTCCCCTAATATCGTCATATTGTGCCCGAAGTGCTTTTTAAGTTCTTCTACAAGACAGTTCATTTTATGTTTATAAATAACACGCATTCTTTTAATATGACGTGTCCACTCACCTTTTTCCATAAATGCCGCCATCGTTAATTGATGGAGAGAAGAGGCATTATGTTCAAAATGATCAAATTGTTCTTTGTAACGAAGGATAAGTGACTTAGGCAGTACCATATAGCTTAATCGAATACCTGGTAAAAAAGATTTTGAAAAAGTTCCCATATAAATAACGCGCGAATGGTCGATAGAGGCAAGTGCCGGAAATGGTTGCTGCGTATAACGAAATTCACTGTCATAATCGTCTTCGATAATGTAACCACGTACTCTCTTTGCCCATTGAATCATCAATTGGCGTTGTTGAATAGACATCGAAACACCGTAAGGAAAATGGTGGGAGGGCGTCACATACAAAAGCCGGGATTGCATTTGCGTTAATAGCTGAAGTTCAGCGCCATGCGCCAAAACAGGTAGTGCTTCCAGTTCAAAACCATTTAATGTAAATGATTGACGTGCGCCGACATAACCTGGGTTTTCAACAATTACACTTGCAAAATCCTGCTTCAAAATAAAACCAAGATACAATAACAGTTGCTGTGTACTGCTACCAACAATAATATCGTCCGCCTCACATTTCACCCCACGTGCTTGGAGTAAGTAGTGAACAAGCTGCTCTCTTAATAAAGGCTCACCAAAAGGATCGCCATACACAAAACTATCTGCTAACTGGAGTGCTCGATTGGCAAATTGTCGCCAAGTTTTTAGCGGAAAATGGGATTGATCAACAGCACCAGCCCGAAAATCAATTTTTATAGCTGGCAACACCTGCTGTATTTTTTCTGTCCTTCTTGTTTGTTCCTCTTCCTGTAAAAACACTTGTTCCAATACATTAACGAAATAGCCTTTACGACCTTCACCACGTATGTAGCCTTCCGCTACCAACTGCTCATAAGCAGTCAATGTTGTATTACGACTGACCTGTAACGTCTGTGCCAATCGTCGAATAGAAGGAAGGCAATCATTCGACTGTAAGATTCCTTGCTCAATTAAAGTCTTTAATTGCTGATAAATCTGCTTATACTTCGCCTCATTATTGCGTATAGGAAAAATAAAATCGTCCATATCAAAACCTCCATGACATCTAAAAAAATACAAAAACCTCACTTTTAAGATGTCAATTACTTATTTATTAGCGTACAGCAATCTTTGTAGAAAGGGAATGCCAATATGCATTTGATATATACTAGTTTGTAATTTTAAATAATGGTAAAATAATGAAAAAGTACAGTGGGAATAAATGGTGTATTTTGAAGCGTTGGAATACGCAGGTCAGTATTTCGTAGCGTCGATGATATCAGCAATCTACCAGCATCAAAACAAAAAAAGATTATGTCTATGGTGCTAATAGCAGATGGAAGGGAGGATTTTAATTGTTTGCTCAATGTATTCCTTTTAATGATAATGTGAGGGGTAGAATAGGTGGTAATCCTCCCAAATTGATTGAAGAACAAAAACCTGATGATTACAGGTTTTATGCAACTCTAATTCATCCAGAAAAGGAGGATGTTATGCTTTCAATTATTATTCATAACGATTTTGATACTTTATTGGAAAAAAACATATATCCTTCAATTGAAGTAAAGGTTATAGAGCATAACTACTCCGAAATTGGAAGCAATACAGATAAGCGTATTTTAGATTTAGGTATGAACTCCATAAGCGATTATTTGCAAAAACAAGCGAATAATTTTTTGTTTATTAAAGTTTTAGGAGAACCACGTCTTATTCAACCGAAAAGTTATTATTATAAAGAGTTGAAAAATAATAATTATTCCTTTTTTCTACAAATAGACGAAGAAGGCTATAGTGATAATATGGATTATGTGTTTATGTACGGTGCATTATATCTATATAAGCATAATGAAACAGGAGAGGTTATTGCTGGTTTCTAGCAATGCTCTTGAACAACCATGCTATTAACGTGTAAAATGCGCACCTGCTGGAACTTTATTCAAATCCGTTTGTGCATGACTTACTTACTTGATAATGCTGGAGGAGAGAAGTGTCGTGGAAAATAGCAATGGGCTTCATGATTTTGTTAACTATTTAGATGATGAAGATGTGTATTCTTCTTTAGAAAAATATTGGATGGATATGTTTTTTATGTGGTTGCATCAAGAGAATATTGAGGGAAGTGATTGGATATGTCCTTATTACAACACTACCTTCAGTAATGGAAAAAAAATGATGGATGGAAATCCGATATTTTCGGCAAAATCAAAAAAAGAGAATAAAATAATAAAAATTATCCAAGAAAGCTCTAATAATGATGATGTATTTTCTTATTGGATTAATGAAAATAGCAGCCCGAACGAGTTAGTAATAGTTTGTACATTGAACAATAATAACAATGAAAAGATAAAAAAAGTAATAATAAATTGGATTAAAGAAATATTTAAAGATACAAAACAGAAGTATTTAGAAGAAACAAACTAGATTCTATTTTTCCGATAAATAGAATTTTGGAGGTAAATAAAATATGAAAGATATGAATGAATTACAAAATAAATACCAGGCTTTATATGATTTTGATGGAGTTACTAAAGAGTCTTTAGATAAAATTGAACATGAACTCCAAATAAAGCTACCCAATGATTTTCGTGAAATATCTGGCTTTTACAGTGGAGGTATTGTTGGTGGAATAGATATCCATTCTTTTCAATTTTCTGAGCCAACTAATTTTATACGCGAAACTATAAGAATAAGAGAAGCTGTTGGTTTACCGAATAGATTCGTTGTTATTGCTGAACAAGCTGAAAGTATTATTGTTATGGATACTGAAAAAACACCATCAATCATTTGGCTAGATTCTGTAGAAATAAATAAATTAGAACAGCAAGACTTTATTTCCAAGCCAGATGTATGGGAAGATTTTTCTGACTTTTTTCATCAGATACTAGAAGATGAGGAAGAAGAACGTATATATTAAGGTGAAATAAAAATGGGGGGTAGAACTTCTGGCAAAAAATACAGGTTGTGCAGAAGACTTAGAGATTGCTGAAGATATTCATGACAGTCTTTTTTATAATATGAAAATACTAAGTTAGGAAAATATGGACGATTTTTATGAGTTAATATTTATGCAAAGATGGGATTAAAATATGCATCGCAATATCGCAATATTAATAAGATGGTTCGTGTTTACGGAATACTTTTTATACATAGGGAGGGTCAGAAGATTAAAATCTTCCCATCTTCCTGATAATTAAGAGATGATATGTGTCTAGCGATGTTTTTCACAACAATGATGTGAGGTAACTACATGAAAAAAAATCAAAACAATTAAGCTACTGTTTTTGCCTTTGTTAGTGGCATTTGTTACTACCTTGGTTAGTCAAGTTGTCGCGGGCAATTCCAAATTAGAATTACTCCACTTTACGATGTATGAAAATCTCATGCTATTTGTTTTGATTTTTTTAGGTATTTATCTATTTACGCTAATCATTACAGTGCCTATCAATCTTTATTTATTGAGTAAAATCAACAATAAAATACGGTACTTTATTTTATTCAATATCATAGGTGTGGCGATAGTAGGGTGTATTAACCTTTGGGTGTTGAAAATTGAAGGATTAACTTCTATGTTTTTGATTTTTCCACTGTTTGCAATTTTCTCATTGCTTATAGAATTTAAGTTAAAAAAGTGATAAAACATTACGTTTTGAACTTTAGGCTTGTTCAACAGCTTTGATTTATTTATTTTGAAAATATAATGAGGGAATGGGATACGAATGGAATAAAATCTTTTTTCAAAAACAAGAAATGCCAAAAGATTTATGGTTAATTACTAATAAAAAATTAAGTTTGACTATTATGAGGGTTTTAATGGTCATATTTTGAGTAGTGATTTTTTTACTTTGATGAATCAAGTAAATACTTTACAAAAGTATGTTACATAAAATCTACAAGTTGTTAATTCAAAGGGAAAATCTAAAGTAAAGAAACCCTATTATTTTATTAAGTACTATAATAGGGAAGATTTCGTTGATTACGAGAAGTCGGAATATACAAAAAGAAGTGTTCCAGAAAATAAAGTTGTTGACTTACATTATATTGTTGAAAAATATCAGAAAATTGTTCTACAAGAAAATGACAGAGACGTGTTTTGCTTGAATGACTTAAAATTAGCAAGATATCTATTTTGTTCAGAAAGGTTTAAGCAACTTTGTGAAGAAAAGCAAATGAAAGGAATTTAATTTATAGAATTGGCAGATGTACCTCAATATTTTTCTTTCTATAATCGATAATCAAGTTCCTTAGTAATCAAAAACTTACAATAATAAAAAAGACTAGGTCATTGTTATTTGGAGGAAATAAATGATTTTAAATTTTAAGTCTACACCCTTAATCACTAAAACAACAAGAAACATTGATGCGCCTGAAATCAATACTTATTTTCAAACTAATATACCTTCGAGACTAATTGAATTTTGGAAATCTTATAATGAAGTTTCTTTTGAAAACGGAATCAATATTTATGGTTTTGACATCGCAATCGAAAGAAACGGGTTGTATGAAGTAAGTACTTACGCACCGGAATATATTTTGATAGGAGATGATGGAGGAGGGCAAGGATTGTTTTTAAAAAAGAATAGCGACCTTAACGTGTTCTATCAAGATTTCGGTGCATTGTCGTTGCCTTTTTATACTTTAGATACCGATTTATTTAGATGGCTAGAAAATGATCCTTTAATAGAAGATGATTTTACTTTAGATGAACCTGATTTGATAGATAAGGTAAAAGTTTATGTAGTCAGAAAACCAAATGAAGCAAATAAATTTATAATGGAAATAAGAAAATTTTTTAATTTGAAACTTTCTATTAACGCTATAAGAGAAAAACTGAATAGTTTACCTTTTTTGGTTATCCAAGATATCACAATTATGAAGTATGGCAAAACAATTGAGATTTTAAATCAAAAATACAATTGTATAGAGGTTCGTAATTCAAAGAATGTTATTATAATTAGCCCAGAGAAAAATTAGTAAATATAGCGCAACTACAAAGAAATAAAAATATCACTGTACAAATAGAGATATTTAAAATTTTATGGTAAAATAAGGATAAATACTTGAGGCATATGTAAAGAAAACGCTAAAAAACGCTTTCATTACATATGTTTTTTATTTACAAAAAAGGTGTGTTCTTCATGCATATATATCGACTTGGAAATGACCATGATTTGAAAGATTTAACTTATTTGAATATGGATGATGTTCGGCTTTTTTCAACTTTTGAGGGGCAGAAAATTACTCTAGATTGGACAGAAGAGATTTTACAAATAAATATGTTAAAAAATGATGTAGAAATACATCAAATAGAAACGAGAGGATAGGCTTTTTATGAAACAACTAGAAAAATCAATATTAAAATTTATAGAGGCGTTGAATGAATATCCAAAAGAAGAATCCCCCGTTGAAAAAAACGGAGGAGTCCGTTATAGGTCAAAATTGGCAAAACTTGATGTAGATGAAAAAATTTATCTTTCTCCTGAATTAATATTATTTTATCAACAGTGTGAAATAATTTGTAATATACGTCCTGATGGCCATCACTTAGATTGTACAGATATTGACTTAGGGAATAGCCTCCTTTTTCTGTATGCCACAGATAAATTGGTTCGTAGACAAGAAGGATTTCGTTGGATTGGAACCGAAAAAAGGGAAAATCCAAATTGGAATCCAAATTGGCTTGTAGTTGCAGATAAGGATGATGATCCAATTGTAGTTGTCACAAACCAAGAAAATTCACCTGTTTTTGCAAGTTATGAAACGAGTGCCTTATTTCCAATCGCGGATTCTTTTTCTGTCTTTCTAGATGCTCTTTCGGTGACATTAGAAATAATACATGAAAAATTCAAAGGAGAAATAATGGATGAAGAAACTTTCGAAATCTACGATGATTTTGTTGAAATATTAAAGTCTTCTTTGATTAGTATTTTGAAAAAAGAGGAATACGCTGAAAATTTTATTGATTACTTATACGGTTAATAAATAATTTTTTTCCGTTTTGTAAATGGTAGAGGGATATCTGCCTCTTAAGATGCAATGGTTGTAACATCTTCATGCAAAGCAAAGATAATAGTGGACAGTAATAGGCTATTTGTAGAACTACTTTGAATAACAAGGCTTTGGAGGGAATCAGAATGGAAGCGATGATGTACATTGAACGATGGTGGGGAGAATATATTGGTGGAACAGATGATACTTGCACTTTAATTGATTATTTGGTTAACAGAGAATTTGAGATAGAAATCCCCGTAGAGATAGACGTTAAAAATTTGTTGCAAGACTTCCAACTGACTAATGTTCGGGAAATAAAAGACTTTCGTCAAACGAAGGACATTTACTTTAGTGACGATAACGGCCATCGTCAGGATATAGGTTGTGCAATCAATTTTATAATGGATGTTACGGCTATTATAGTGGAATGTCAAAAAAACGAAAAGGTTCGTCTTGTGGATTTGGATGGAGGTAGCTTGGACAAAAATGCTGTTATTTCTTTAAAAGTAGAAAAAGAAGAGCTGGCGCTGCTAAGGGGAATAGTAGAGGATTTTGTTCATCACCCTTTACGTTATGATTTGGCTGAGTTTTGTTCTGAAGATGATATGAGAGAAATTGCAAAACACTGCAAGGAAATTATAGCAGAACTGAACATGTAAACAGTGATTGAAAAAGCAAAGATAAGAATTTATGGAGGGCTGTGAAAATAGTACTGTGTGAACGAGTAAAATTATAATTTCAGGAGTGGTTTTACAATGAGTATTGGCTTGAAAGAGATATGGGATGGGGAAATCCCAGCAGATGAAATGGCTTTAGCGGAGCTATCTGATAAAATATGGGAAATTGGAGGACTGGACACGATTAAAGAGAAGGTTTCGCCAGAGTTATTTCAACTTCACATTGCCATCAATACGATTGGCAACTGGCAGTCGGATGGTTGGGACTATATCTTTGCGTATCAGTCTGAACTCGTACCGCATATTTCAGAGGTTTTGGCGAAATTTGGCTTGCTTCATTTGCAGCATGCTTTTGACGAAGTTTATGCGATTTTTCCAGATTTCATAACATTCGAGGATAATTCACTTTATTGTGACATGATTAACTTCCTGCACAATATGCGACACAAGGTAAGTGAAGAACGTTTGAATATGTATACACAAGAAGAGCGTCAAGCGATGGTGAAACAATATCAGGAAAAGATTCATCAATTGGATAAAATGACGGGGCCTCTATGGGGATATGGCAGCCCAATGGATGGTTGGGCCGTAATCTTTGAGAATTTAAAGGATTAGAATGGATAAAGCTTTCATAAACTCTAAGAAAGAAAAGTTTTTATATACAGCATTTTTCAAAAGAGCAAAGATTAAAGGATAGATTAATCATGTTATTCCTGGATTATGGCCTTCGTTTTGGAATACGTACTACATAATTGTGACAAGATATTTATCACTAAATCAGCCTTTTACCTCCTGTATGCCCTAACAGTAAGACATTTCTATATAAAATTGACGTTTGACAAAATGCTTGCTAATATATTAGATATCTAACATATTAGTGGGTGGTTTTTTGTCTTTATACGAACAGGTTAAGCGCATTAATGAAGCAGAATATACGATAAACCGTTTGATTTATAAACATTATAAGCAATATTTAAATAGCGGTATTACAACGCAACAAGCGGTTGTATTGGATATTGTATACTTATCTAAACGTATTACGGTCGGTGAAATTGCGATTGAAATGAATATTAGCTCTAGTGCAGTTAGCCAATTAATAGCGAAGTTGGAAAAGAATAATTATATTAAGCGAGAAATTAATCTACAAAATAGGCGTGAAGTATTTATAACATTAGCTGAAAATGGCTTTGAGTATTTTTCGAAGCAAGATTATGTAGAACAGCAAATTGCTGATAAAATTTATTGCAAACTTTCATCAGATGAGTTAGATGAATTAGAACGGATTGTTGTAAAACTAAAGGAGATTTCGATGAAGGAGTTATTATAAAACTTTCTTCATACCTAATGTGTTAGATATCTAATTTATTTAGGAGGTTAACAAGTGGAGAGTATACTTAAAAATATTGCTTTTAAAGGTGTAGTGTATTATGAAAAAAACGGACAAATTATGCACTATTATGATGGTTATCAAGAACTCGAAAAGAAGCACAATATTAACCAAAATACACAATTTAATTTAGCATCATTAAGTAAAATGTTTACTGCCGTAATGACGTTCCAGCTAATTGAAAAAGGACGGTTACAGTTAGAAGATAAAATTTCAAATTGGTTTAATGCACCTCATTTTACAGAAGTAACAGTAGCGCAATTACTAACACATACATCCGGTATTCCAGAGTACATAGCAGAAGATACAACAATAAGTGTTGAAACATTTATTGAAGTAGGGCTACCACAATTTGCGCCAAAAGAGTACTGGTCTTACAGTAATACGAATTATGTTTTGCTTGCGAAAATAATTGAGAAAGTTAGCAATTTATCATATGAAACATATTTACGACAATATATTGCAGAACCATTAAATCTTACATTTACAACAACTCAACCAGCCAAACAATGGGAAGCGCATGGTCAAACGTATGATTATGAGGAGCAACGATATAGAAACGTTTCGGATGACCCGTATTTTCATGAAATTGAAAAATATAATGATGCATATGGTGACGGTGGTATTTATGGAACAGTAGCAGAGGTGGCGAAGTTTTTAAAGGCATTTTTGCAAGGTCAGTACATTAGCAAAAAGCATGTCCAATTAATGTTAACACCAACAGAATTAACTGATAATTATGGCTATGGTTTTATTATTCAAGATGGTTGGGTTGGTCATACAGGAGGATGGCTTGGTTGTTCAGCACAAGCTTTTATTAATACATCCACATCGGAATTGATCGTTTTAGCAACGAATCAAGAAGTGTTTCCTCAATATGAACAAGAAATTATGAATTACTTAATGGGAATACAATCCTCTGTTGAAGCACCAAAACATATCGACATATTATCGCTCTCTAAAGATGATGATATTACGGGTCGATATGAATTAGGAGATGAACATGGCACAAGATTTACGATTATAAAAGAAAGACAATTTATGATTTCATTTGAACATCAGTTGCCTGTGCCGCTTTATAAAATAGATGAGTCGTATTATTGGATACGTAATACGATGAGCTATGTAGATATCGTGAATCAATTATTTATCGATGAAGGTGTTGAAGTACCTTATCAAAAAGTTAATTGATATAGTCAGAAAAGTTGTGCATGTATGAAAAGCCCAAAAGCAGTATGTACATGATAAAGGGATTAATTTAAACATTGCCGCAAATACTGCAGAAAATTAACTTTATTTTTCAATTAGCAATAATAGATTAATGTGTCCGTTAGATAAGGAATTGGAGAAATCATTAGAGTCAAGGAGGCAATTTATATACGCAAATTTTAGAGGATTCAATTGTGAATCCTCTAAAAAATGAATGGCAATATTATTATAAGGTAAATAAATCTGAATGGATGTTCTTTCAGACTACTTGGGTATCTTTTGAAGGGAATAATTTATGCAAGAAGAAAAAAGATATAAAAATACAGTATGGTATAGATTTGGGGATTATGTATTTAAAGTAAGTAAATTAGATAGTGGAAATACTGTTGTTTGGGTTAGTTTTAAAGGTTATAATATAGCTTTTCCAATGATAATAAGAGAGTTTTTATATGAAATGGAAATATATAATTATTTTGATGATATGAGAGTCAATTGTGACTGGAATGGACATAGAGGTTTTGAAGTAAAACAAGAAGAAGTAGATTTATTGATTGGTGAAATACTAAATTTTTGTACCGAAAATGAACCTGAAACTATGGGTTTAATAGAAAAATATAATGATAATGAATGGCATTAATGTTAATGATTAACAACTAAAAAATTGCGAAGAATATTAATCTAACAAATTATTTCTTTGTAAATTTGCACGAAAATGTTACTTAAGATAAAATCTAAAGGGAGTATTTGAGAGTAAAGTTGATATATCTTTTGCTAAAATGTGAGGTGTTAAGTATAGAAAGACTAGTTGTCAGTGGTACTGCTTTTAGAGATAATGCAGTGTTATATATGTATAAAGCAGGAAAAGTTTACGCAGTCCGAGAGGATTGTTGTATTTGGAGAATTGGTAGCGAAATATATGAAGCTCTCAACAATTTATGTGAAGGGGGAGAGTAAAAAGTAATACATAAAAAAATAAGAAAATAAAAAATACCCAATGTGAACTGCACCCCAATTGTTAGACACATCTAACAATTGGAGGTGCAGTTTTTATATGGCTAAATTTAGTGGAGAAGAAAAGTTAAATGCTGTTTTAAGATATTTAAATGGAAATGAAAGTGCGAGATCAATTGCCAAAGAAATAGGCGTTTTACACCCTAATCTTTTAACTTGGGTGAAACATTATAAACAACGTGGTGTTGATGCTTTTGTAAAACAATATACAAATTACTCTGCACAGTTTAAACTAGACGTACTAAATTTTATGATTGAACACGGTACATCCTTAACTGAAACAGCTGCTATTTTTCATATAGTGGCTCCTTCAACCCTATGTGTTTGGAGAAAACAATTTGAAACAAAAGGATTCGATGCCCTTCAGTCAAGGAAAAAGGGGCGTCCATCCATGAAAAAAGAAACGAACAAACAACCAAAACAAGTACTAGTAGAGGGCTCACCGGAAGCACTTCGAGCAGAAATCGACCGACTACGTATGGAAAACGATTATTTAAAAAAGTTGAATGCCTTAGTTCAAGCCAAGGAAAAATCACCAAAGAAGACAAAGTAAAGGTCATCTATGAACTAAGGTACAAATACCCGGTGAAGGCTCTCGTGGCATTCGCAAAGATTCCACGTAGCACGTACTACGATTTAGTGAAGAAGATGAATCGACCAGATTCAGATGCCGAGTTAAAGGCCGAAATTCAAGCAATTTATAACGAACATGAGGGTCGTTACGGCTACCGTCGCATTCGTGATGAGCTCGCGAATCGTGGGCAAAAGGTGAATCATAAGAAAGTACAACGCATGATGAAAGAGCTTGGTTTAAAGTGCATAGTAAGAATGAAAAAGTATAAATCTTATAAAGGGACAGTTGGCAAAATTGCGGATAATATTTTAAATCGTAACTTTAAAGCCGATGCCCCAAACGAGAAATGGGTAACGGATATTACTGAGTTTAAATTATTTGGCGAAAAGCTTTATTTATCGCCTGTTTTAGACTTGTTTAACGGAGAAATTATCACCTATACAATTGGCTCTAGACCTACCTATTCATTGGTCTCAGAGATGTTGGAGAAGGCTTTAGCACGCTTGCCAGAAGAACATAAACTACTCATGCATTCCGATCAAGGCTGGCATTATCAAATGAAGCAATATCGCCACGCTCTAAAAGCAAAAGGTGTTGTGCAAAGTATGTCACGTAAAGGGAATTGTCATGATAACTCCGTAATGGAGAATTTCTTTGGCATAATGAAGTCCGAATTCCTTTATTTAAAGGAATTCGAAAGTGTGGAGCAGTTTAAAATAGAATTAGAACAATATATGAACTATTACAACACAAAACGTATCAAGGCAAAATTAAAACTGAGTCCGGTGCAATACCGAACTCAGTTTATCCAAGCTGCCTAAATGAAATAACCGTGTCTAACTTTTAGGGGTCACTTCAATGCCGAATGAATTTACTTACAAGAACCACTTATAGAACCTTTGAATAAAAAAATAAAGCGCTTGATTGCCTACAACAGGCTACAAGCGCTTTTTTTGCATGTTTAAATATTGAGTGGTTAAGATATAACCAAAAGAGGGCTTGGAACAATCTAGAAGTGTAGAAATTGACGCTACTATATGGTTTACATTCTCTTAATATTCAATTAGGAATATTTTAAATGAATTAACCAAAAATATTGTATAGTTATTTTCAATAAAAAAGAATAGAAGGATGGGATGATTAGAAATGAAGAAATTTTTCTCTCTGTTGTTTATTTTATCTTTGTTTGTATTTATGCCCTTGGTCACTAACGCAAATGATCTTTCTGAAGAGACCATAGAACTTCAGCGAAATGATAGAACCGACTTTTCTATTCCTGAAAAAAGCGATTTAACATCAATCATGACAGATGGGGATAGCAAAATTTATAAAGTTGCCCTTGGTATGAACAGAAGCGAGAAATTAACCTTGGTAACTAGAAAAACATTTGATGTAGAGATTACAGATCCAAAAGGGGATACAATCGTTCAGAAAACTGGATTAGGGGACGAGGGTAATAGACAAGTTGAATTTGATACAAGTATTGTTGGTAATTATCATATTCATATTAAACCCTCGGAAGATGGCAGAAATAATTATCCGTATAGTTTACGAACAATTGTAGGGGAGCCAGTCTATCTATATGCTAATCCAAGTTATCGAGTAGATTTACGTACTTCCTCTATTTCCTCAAGAAACACAACAAGTGCTATTCAATATTTTGATTTAACAAATGTTAGCAGTATTCCGGATGATGCTATTTTGACGGATTTTACAATAGGTGGTACGGAGACAAATCGTAATTTAGTTAGCCTATATTCTATTAAGAGAAGTTTACGTCCAAATTCTACTTCTTCTTGGATTGATGCTACGTTCCCTTTATATAATCCCAAACAATTAGATGCTGTACCTAAACACGCTCAAATAAAAGTAAAGCAATCTTATGCTTTTAAATACTCTGCCTCTTTCAATCGTCCAGGCACCTATACTTTGCACCCCTTTGTTTTAATAAGCTATAAACGGGAAATGAAATAATAGGAGGATTTAAACATGTTGCACTCATTACGTTCAATTTCTCAAAGACAAACTTTTAACTCTCCGTCTTATCCAAAAAAGGTGTTTTCTCGTAAAGAACAACAGGCTTCTTTAAACTCAAATCAATTAGGCTCCCAATTACGGGAAGTACATCACCATAAGCGGGATAATCGTTTGACCATCAAGAAACATCCAGTTGTAGGTAATCCAAATAATTATAAACGCTTCTCCTTAGAGGGAAAAAGCCAAATGTTAGCGAGCATACAAAATTATATTCATACCGGTAATCCTGCTTATCTAAATAGTGTAAGAGATAAGAATAAGGTTTTAAAGGGATCTCAAAGTTTAGGAAGTGTAGCTTCAGCTTTGAAAAAAATGGAGTTACATATTCAAAAAAAGCAGACTAAATTAAAATCAAATATAATAGAATCTCCATCAAGAGAAAGTAATTTTCACAATCAATACCAAGCAAAAGTTCTACATGTCGATCAAAATTTTAATTTGACTATCAAAAACAATAAAGTTTATGGCATTCCAACTGATTATGGGATTATTAATTATCAGTTTATTGATGATGGATCATCTAGATATGTAAAGTTATTACATTATGATAATCAAATATCCGATCACAAACGTGTTCATTTAGAGCGAAAACGGCAATTGTTACAGGACATCCAAACATTTATTCATACAGGTAGTTCTTCATGGTTACACACAGCGAGAGATAACAGTGAGATTTTAAAGGGCTTTGAAAGTTTTGGCATTACAACAGAAGAACCCTTTACCATAAATAATGGATCTAAACGATATCGAATTAGTCCGAGCGGTATTTTGCACGATGTTGATTTGGAAAGCAAGGGTATGCGTGAAAAAGATTGGCGCAAATATGGTCACGACGAAAATACAGTTTTTTTAATTCAAGGAAAAGAGTATAAAATGGATGAAAACGGAAGACTTCCTTTACCAGAAGATTATGTTCATAAATATGAGCAAGTGAAAATTTTTAAAAGAAACTAAAAGAGGGCTATAATGGCTCTCATTTTTATAAGGTCAAGGAGACGATGACAATGGGTACCATATCTAGTGAAAGGTAATAAAAAATAATGTACATTTCTTTATGCAAGTTGTCTTTGCAAAAATCCAAATGCATTGACAGCATATTCGGAAGCTGAAAAAAATTCCATATTGTCATGTATAATAAATGTATAAATTAATCTATTGATTCTTATAGAAGCGGACAGTATGGGGGAAAAGATAATGGAGATTTTAGAATTACCGATTGAATTTGAATTTAACGGACAAAGGAACACGATATATCCTAGCTTAATTGTATGGAACAATGAACTAACATTGGTCGATACAGGGTATATAAATTTTTTACCATTGATTGAAAAAGAAATTATTAAATGTGGCTATGAAATGAAATATTTAAAGAATATTATCATTACGCATTATGATGATGATCATATCGGCTCTTTACATGATTTCAAAGAAAAATATCCTTGGATAAACATTATTGCTAGTGAAATAGAATCATCATATATTAGTGGTGAAATGAAGTCTGAGAGATTAGTTCAGGCGGAGGAATTACTGGAAAATATGCCACTTGAAGAAATGGAATTTGGCAAATGGTTTATCAAGCAACTAAAGGAATTAAAGCATATTGCAATCAATCAAAAGGTCCATGACGGTGACATGATTTTACATCACGAATGTCGAGTAGTTGCAACACCTGGGCATACATCCGGGCATATTTCATTATATTTTCCAAAGTTAAATAGTGTTATTACAGGCGATGCTGCTGCTAATGAAAATCAACAATTAGTTATAGCGAATCCACACTTTTGTTTAAACATGGATAACGCAAAACACTCTTTGTGTAAAATTAAAAACCTTCAAGCTGACACGTACTATTGTTATCATGGTGGGAAAATTACTTTATAGTAGGGGGTGAAGCATGTTCAAATGGCAATTGTGATTGGAGAAATTAAAATTTTAGCGCATCACTTTATGTTAATAAGTTTTTTACATTAAGCAGCACGCTATTGACACATTGTGATGACATGTCTCAATAGCGTGCTTGTATTATAGTTTTCCATTTTAAAGTAGATGCATTAAAACTTTTTCTTAAGCTTACGTTGTAGCACTTTAAGAGAAGTTTTATTTTTCTTTGTTAATTTTTTCAAAGTTTCTTTAGCGTATTTATTCGCAGGGTCTAATGCCAAAATTTTATGGCAAGTTTCAAGAGCTTTTTCATTACTTACTAACTTATCGGGCACCTCATTTAGGAATAATAAGTGTTCTAACGTATCGGGATCTTGTTCATTTGTCAAAGCTACTAGCCTTTCAGCGTGAAATAGGGCGCAGTGATAGGCACCTTCTATATGCGTTAATGAACATATAAATAAAGATAATGCAAGATTGTGTAATTCAACAGATTCTTCCTTCATTAATAAATAGTGCAAAAAAGTATAATTCATCATATTGCCGTTATCGTAAACGATCGATATTAGTTCACTCTGAAATTGGTCGAAATCGCTTTTGTGATATAACGCTTCAGCTTCTTTAAAGTTGAATGATAGAATTTGATGCTCTAGATTTTTTAACATGGAATCAACACCTACATATTACTAATTTTTAGCTATTTAAACATTTTAAATCGCATCAATAGATAAGAAGGGCTCTTAACCATTTTAAATATCACTAGGTTAAAACGAATCCTTATAACTTTTTAACCTAGTGCTTGTATGTCTTTTCACAAATGTAATGAATAATTTTACTTCATTTTACTTGCAATTCTTTAAGGGAAGTTTTCGCAGTTTTATTCGAAGGGTCTAACGCTAAAATTTTATGGCAAATGTCAATCCCTTTTTCGTCACTCACTAATTGATCGGGCACAGTATTAAGGAATAATAAATGTTCTAAGCTAAGTGTATCTTGTTCATTTGTTAATTCGACAGCTCTTTGTGCGTGAAAGAGGGCACAATGATAGGCGCCTTCAATAGGTGTTAATGCATTTACAAATAATGAAAAGGCAAGATTATGTAACTTTGCTGATTCTTCTTTCATTAATAAATAAAGCAAAAAGGTGTAATTAATCATATTGCGGTTATCATAAGCGATTGATATTAGCTGATCATGAAATTGTTGGAAATCCATTTTGTGATAGAATGCTTCAGCATCTTTAAAGTTGGCTGATAAAATGAGCTGTTCTAAATTTTTTAACATGCTTCATTCTCCTTTGTTGTATTTTCATAATTAACAAAGTTTTATAGTTTCTAGGAGCTTTTTAGTTTTTTTAAATTTACGCCTATTTATTAATAGGCGTAATAGGGTAGAGAGCTAGATAAGAAAGGCGCTTGTACTTTTTTCACAAGTGCATAAGATCGTTTACTTCATTCTGCGTTGTAACTTTTTAAGTACACTTTTGGCAATTTCATTCGAAGGCTCTAACGCTAAAATTTTATGGCAAGTTTCAAGGGCTTTTTCATCACTTACGACTTGATCGGGCACCCCGTATATGAATAATAAATTTTCTAAATCCCCTACATCTTGTTCATTTGTCAATTCGATAGCTCTTTGTGCGTGATAGAGAGCACAATGATAGGCACCTTCGATAGGTGTTAAAGCATGTACACATAATGAAAAGGCAAGATTGTGTAACTCTGCGGTTTCTTTCTTCATTATAAGATAATGCAAAAAGGTATAGTAAATCATATTGCGGTTGTCATAAGCAATGGAGATTAATTCACTATAAAATTGCTCAAAATTGCTTTTTAGATATAATTTTTCAGCTTCTTTAAAATTGAATGACAAAATTAATTTTTCCAAATTTTTCAACATCATTTATTCACCCACCCATTACTAATTTTTATTTTACCTTTTTCTCTCACAAAAGTTATCGTTACTGTAGGACCATTTATATTTAATGTTTTCTGTCTTCCATTTTTCTTATACGGCTCCTCTTTTCCGTAGCGCATCACGTAAGACATTACTTTTGCTACATCATCCCAATTATTCTTCGTTACTTTATGCCAATCATGTTTTGGATCTAGGATGTGCTTGCGTGAATTAGCATCTAATCTTGATACAGAAGACAATACTTTATCAAAACTTTTACTGCGAATGGCATTAGTTACAGCTTTTTTACCAAATCTTTTAATCGCATAAGAAATACCGTATCTTGCTACTGCGGCTATAATGACTACTGGTAAAGCAGAAGATTGTGCTTCTAATGTATCGATATCATAAATTTCGCCATCAGATTGATCGACAAAAGTTGCTGAAAAATTTTGTCCTTCATTTGTATGAACGATTACTTGGTATGGGGAATACTTATTTTGGCATAATGTATAGAAGAAAAATTCCTGTCGAAAAGCAAGGGAGATTTTTTGGGTTTTTAAGTGCTGCCTTATTAATTTCCATTCCTGTCGGACAAGTCTTGACAGGTGTGTTGTTAGAAGCTTTAAATCCAAACCATATTATGGGGATCTTAGGCTTGCTAACTGTCGTTACTGCATTAGTCTCATTAAAGGTATTAGGTCGGGAACAAAAGAAAAAAATCGAATATTCGAATTGATGGAGCGAAAAGCTCTTACTTCCATTAATACGCTTTGCAAGCCCCTTTCTTTCAAGAGGTTTGCAAGGCTTTTATTAATGGACAACAAAAAAACGCTAATTGTACAATAAAGGTAGATTTGGTACGTTACTCGATTTTGAAATAGGGGAGAGTGGTTTTAAGAATAGTTTGATTTTCTTCAAATTAGCTTCCTCTCCCAGTACCGATTAACCAAAGTGTTGAAGTTGTTATTTCCATATTGCCCTCATTGATCAATTTAAATACCCCCTTGTTAACTACATCATTGCATACATTTCAATCATTTTAGAAAAATATTCATAAAAGAATATTTTGTAAGGAGTGAATGGTAACGTGAAAGGTTATGGTGAGATTACAAAACAAATAAGGATTAGCAAAGGGTATACGCAAAAACATGTGGCAGCTCATTTTTTAACACAGGGTGCGTATTCAAAGTTTGAGAATAACAATACGGACATCACCTTTGCCACGATGCATGGGATAGTAAATCAACTAGGTATTACATTTGAGGAATTTTTTTATATTCAAAATGGCTATCAATATAGTAAACGGGATGATATAATCATCCAATTTTTTCGTTTACCCTATAACAATGAAATAGTACTTTATAGACTGAAGGAAAAATGTAGACTTTATTTAAAAGAAGCTAGGGAAGATCAACAGATTATTCATATTTCTACTATTTTAGATGGATTAATCATTCTAG
The DNA here is from genome assembly GCF_038593855.1 of Lysinibacillus sp. FSL M8-0337. Lineage (NCBI taxonomy): Bacteria > Bacillati > Bacillota > Bacilli > Caryophanales > Bacillaceae > Lysinibacillus > Lysinibacillus sp. FSL M8-0337. Next base: position 1,982,946 of record NZ_CP151996.1, read on the forward strand.
CTAAAGCAGGTGATTTGGAGCAAGCGAGGGCTATTGTTGAACCAGTTTGGCAAGACTTATCTAAATATAACCAACTTTTTGTAGCGGATTTATATATGTTGAATGCCATTCTATTTTTATTCCCTTTACCAACAGTTCTTCAAATCAAACAATTTGCTTTACGGCATATTGCTTTATATAAAAACTTTCGTCATGTTTCACGTTTAAAAATTAATATTTCGATGAATATTACTTTGCTATTAATACAAGATAAAAAATATTCAAAAGCACAAAAAGAAATTTCAAACGCGATATCTTTATGCAAAACAGAAAATGATTTCATCTTATTGGGTATTTGTTATGTCAGAAAGGGGATCTGTTTGAATCACCTCGGACAAGCAGGTGGAAAATGGATACGCAAGGGGAAAAATATGTTGATGGCGCTTGAACAATTCTTGTTATTACAGTTAGTAGAACAGGAAATAAAGCAATACTAAACTAAGTACATCATTGCATTTCATCATGACCACTTGCATAATAAGGCTTAAGAAGGACTGTCAATGTTGTAAACTATAATCTAATCTTGATTAAGATATGGCTATGGTAGTCATACTTAAATACAGCTGACTCATCGGAAAAAGAAAGGGTGGTACTTCTATGACGGAATGGCCCAAAGGCGTTGCTAAGCCAGCTATTCGAGCATTAAATGCTGCTGGCTATACACAATTGCGACAATTAAAAGAGGTCGACTTAGCGACATTAAAAAATCTACATGGAATAGGCCCAAAAGCACTCGCAGCAATAGAAGCGGCATTAAAAGAAAGTAGGTAATGGATTGAATAAACTCACATTATTTTTAATAGCCATGGTCGTCTATTATATCCTTGTTATTTTTATTGTAAGTAAGCTATTTATGTTTCCAATTATAAAAGGAATGATGCTCGTTTTCTTTATTGGGGCAGGCTTTATATACTCAAGAAGGATGCGCAAGAAGTTACAGTAGGTTTAATTCTTATAAAGAGGTTGAGGCAAGTACATAGGTATGTTGGTATTCACAATTTCAATTCAATCAATAGGCTGGAAACGTAATTTATCCCATGTCTTAACATTGTAAGATGGCGTGTGAAAACAAGAAAACAGTCGATTGAGAAGGTAAAAGCCCTTTAATTGACTGTTTTTTTATTCGTTTCGTGTTTTCTAAGCTCACATGTTATGGGTTTAAAAAAATTTGTAGGGAAGTTATGTAGAGGGTAGTATTGCTCTAGACTTACGATGAATTTAGTTAGAGGTGGATAAAATGAAATATTTAATCGCTTTATATGTAATGATGATGCTTATTGTTTTTGTAAATTTGATTAGTGAATTTATGTTAGGTGGTCGTTATTCAGCCATTGCTAGTTGGATTATTTGTATGTTGTTCTTTTTTGGAACGATCTTTTTTGCTAATGATAGATACTATTTAAGTAAGGATGGTAAGTAAATAATAATAGAAATAGTACATAAAAAATGTGGTTGATACTGTAAATGTGTCGCAACTTTAAATGAAAACTTTTCGAAAGAAGGGATACGATTGATTTCAGTTTTAGTTGTGGATGATCATTCAATTGTTTTAAAAGGGTTAAAAACGTTGTCACTGGAGATAGAAGATCTTAATTTTGAAATTGAGAAGAATCCTCATAAGGTTCTTGATAGAATGCAAGAGGAAGAATTCCATGTATATTTAATTGATGCTAGTATTGCCACCAATAACAATCTAGAACTTACGACAGAAATTAAAGCAAAACAGGAACAAGCAATTATTATTTTATATACGACTGATGGTGTTTGTTCGTATTATCCCCTATTAGTGGAGAAAAAAGTGGAGGGCATTCTTGTGAAAACCGCTCCGATTGATCAAATCATCTCAACAATTCGTTTAAGCTTTCAAGAGAAGATTGTGATTCCAATCGATTTTTTAGATTATGTAAATGAGAAAATAAATGATCGATATGCTAACTTAAAGTTAACGCATCGAGAACTAAAATTGCTGCAGATGTTAATGAAGGGCTACCCAAATAAGAAAATCGCAGCAATATGCAATGTTTCTGTACGTACAGTAGAACGCCATTTAACACAGCTTTTTAGCCTATTAGGTGTGTCTACACGATTAGAAGCGGTTGAGGTTGCAAAAGAGAAACAATTGCTTAATGAAATGAAAGATAATTGATGATAAAAAGTGTCGAGGGAAATCGGCACTTTTTTAGTTTTTTCAATTGCACGTCACCACTTGCCATTAGCAATTACTAGAAGCGAAAAAGCTCGAACTTGGGGTATTTAGAAGACTGTTAAGAAAGGAAATTTAATCGTGACCGACAGAAATTGTGACGGTACCGACAAAAATATTGTCGGTTGAAATGTCGGTTGGTGAGGAGGTATTATTAAATTAACTCGAGTGGAAGTGTGCTATAGCAGATAATATTATAAGAAAATTAAAAATCTTGTTTGCCACGGAAATTGATACACAGATAGCAATTGTTGGAATCAATACAAATAGTTATATTTTATTATGTATTAAATTTAAAAAAAGTAAAGGGGAAATGTATATGATTAAAAATACTTTAGTTGTTAAAATAGTTGTAGTTTTAAGTTTGGTGTTTTCAATTATTTTCGCTTCTTCTTTGGGATCATATAGAGATATTAAAGCAAGTGCAAAAATGCAAGAAAGACAAGATTTACTGCAAGATTTATTGATTAAATCTGAAGAATTCAATAAAAAATTTGATGATGCAAGTGAGTTAGTAACAAAAGAATTTGAGGAAAACACAAAAAAACTAATTTTTAATGATGATATTAGCTTAATTACAAATGGTGAATTATCTTTCTCTAATCTAGATGTTAAAACTAGTGACGAAAACAATGTGGTTTATCTCCCAATTGAGTATGAAAATGTAAATAGGGAGCTGAATAAATCTTTCCTTTCAATTATCTTTGATAAGACTGGTAATCTAGAATATTATGTTGAAACTAAAATTGTTGGTAATGATGTTAATTATTCAGCTGAGGTTGAGGTATATAATAACGGGATATTAGCAAAAAAAGAATATTTACAATTTGATAAAGAGGATTTTGATTCTACACTTTTAACTGAGGAGTCAATCTCTCAAAATAAAACTTTATTTATTAAACCCATAAAAGTAAGTGCTGGTTTTTGGAGTGAATTTAACGATTGTTTAGCGAGTAAAGGTATTGCTGCTTGGGCAATAACAGCTTTATCGGTTGCATGTGGATTAGCATGTATAGGTACAGCTGGTGCTGGGTGTATCCCTTGCTTGTTAGGAGCTGGCTTAGCTACTGAAGGAGTAGTAGCTTATTGTGCTTTTAAAGTCAGAGCAAATTCATAAAAAACTTTCCATAAAGAGGTGTTATTCTAATATGATTAAAAATATTTTTTCATTGATTTTAATGATTTGTGGGCTTTTAGTGGGTTTAACTTTACTTGATTTTATTCACCTACCTTTGTTCTTTCCTTATGCAGGAATAATTATTAGTACAACTGTTATATTAATCATTCTCTTCAAAAATAGAAGGAATTTAGCGGATAATTAATAATAGAATTTAAAAAAGCAACTTCTTATTGTCATGCTCCCCATTAGGTAGACAGATTAAAAATATGTTTATCAAATGAGGAGCTTTTTATGTCTAGAATGAAATTTACAACAAAGATAAAATTGGGATCCATTGTCTAGAGATAGTGTCACATACAGTAAAAAAACACTATTATATATTCCGAGAATTTTAACGGAAGGTATATTAAATGGATGGGTAATGGTATTTAAGAACATACTTGTCAATGCAATAAAAGCTGTTAAAGATGCTATTCCAGCTGAACTTATATGAACAAAATATAAGTAGTAAAAACCCATGATGCCTGAAAAGAAGGATTTGAGCAAGTTAGCCAAAAACTAGTATTTTGAATTTGCACTTTAAAACTATAATTTAAAAAATCGCCTCTTATTCATTAATGTCATAAATCAAGATATCAAATAATTTTTCGTTAGTATAGAGCAGTATTGCCCATTGGCCTTTCTCTGGTATTTGAACGCTCGATGGGGCGTGGGCATCTGCGCCATTATTTGGTCCTCCAATTTCAATTGTCCAGCCAGCCGTTAGAATCGAATGGATCGCTCCTGTTTCTTTATGATAGCCTACTACCGTTAACGCTGTAGGATTTTCAATGCCCCAAAGATGTCACATCCATTTTTGAACATTCAAGCTTGGCGCGTCTGCACCAATAGCACCTGACTTATTTTTATTTCCGAGAATATTGTTATTGAATGTCATCGCTTTTTGCTCCCAATCAATCTTTTCAAAATCACTTGCTTGAACAAAATTAGGAATGCCCTCGGGTAGCACTAACTTTTTATGCGTTTCGTTTGATGTACAAGCTGCTAAAAAAATAAACTTAAAAAGACGAACACAATCGGTAATTTCCTATTCATATTAATGTTAACCCCCTTTTATGAACTAGACGAAAAATAATTACAATAGTTTCTTTTTTACCTATAAATGTAAAAATTGGTGCGGATGCTGTAAAAAAATACTACAACCGACAGAAATTTTGTCGGTTGAAATGTTTGTCATAGGCAAGATAAAATTAAGTTAACAGATTATTGAAAGGAGAATTTATATGCCCTAAAAATAAGATATTTTTATTGTCTATTTGCCTACTTTTCTTAATAGTAGGCATTGGAGGTCAAATAGTATTGGGTAAAGAAAGCAATGCTGTAAGCAGTGGTGAGAGTGACCTTGAATTTGCTGTAGCGAAGGTGTTACGTGAAATGCCTGATATAGCCCATAAACTTCAAGAAACAACTATAAATAGTGGTGTAAATTTAGCTACAGTAGAAGAATCGTTGGATAACAGAAAAGTAGAGTTTCGATTAAAAGTTCATAATGAAATGAGTCATTTGAAACATGACAATGCTTATTTGGAAAAAGTCGCTGTAGAGGAAACAGAAAGGTATATAGATGCGTTACGAATAGCGAAAGAGATTTATGGTGTAAGTATTTCCCAAGATGAAGTCAATCAATATATTGCTACAAATGTTGCGGATATCGTATTGCCCGAAAAAGAACGCTACGCAAAGGCACTGGGGATATCTCTTTATGAATTAGATTATAGCTTTGATCGAGATTTTTATGTGATGGACACATTATGGGATAAGCTAATGCCTGTTTTAATGGAGCGTTATCCTCAAGAAGATGGGGAAGATAGTAATTTATATCTGGACAGAATAAAAGACGAATTTTATAGCCACTCATTAACAAGATAATCACTGTAAAGGTTTAATGGTTGCGGTGAATCGATTTTATTTAAAATACTGAGGGGTGCAAGCAAAACAGAAAGGGGACAATCAATAATGAAAAACATTCTTTCCTTAATTTTAGTGCTTTGTGTCGTCATCATTGCTTTGACTTTAATGGGTATTATTCATGTACCGTTGTTTTACCCGTACGCGGGAGTAATAATTTGTTCGACGATATTATTACGAATTATGATTAATACAAATATTCGTTCAGTTCAGTAAAACGTCTTTGTCTTAACTGTTCAAGCTAGTAATCGAGAACATTGAGAGCAAACGATACAGAGGTGAATGATAATTTGAATACACTTAGTCAAGTTCCGCTTCTAAAATTATTGGATTTAAAGATAGATTTTGCTTTTAAGCAACTTTTCGGTAGTGAACGAAATAAGCAATTAACAATCGCATTGTTAAATGCTATTTTACAACGTACTGGCAGAGTGCCTATAAATGAAGTAACTTTTATCACTCAAGAAGTCAGTGGCGAATATAAAGAGGATAAACAATGCCGTTTAGATATTGTTGTCAAAACACAATATGGAGAGTTCATAAATATCGAAATCCAATTAGCCAATAAAAAAGACATGTTTAAACGTACTTTATTTTATTGGTCAAGATTGTACAACCTACAGTTACAAAAGGGAAAGGGTTACCATACATTGAACCCGACCATTACAATTAATATTTGTGATTTTACTTTTTTTCCAGATGCAGCTCATTATCATAGCACCTATCATTTATATGACGATATTTCTTTACAACGTATACAAGATAATGTGTTAGAAATTCATTTTATTGAAATGGATAAGTTTTTGAAGGCATGGGCAAAGGAACAACATCCTTCTAATAAATTAGACAGGTGGTTGCTGTTGCTAGGTATGGTAGATGACAGTAAAAAGATAGTTCGTCAAGATATATATAATGCATTGGAGGACATCGCAATGACAGATGAAAACATACGTAAAGCGTTTCAAGCATGGCAAGAAATTAGTCAAGATCCCGAAACCATTCTTGCTTATCAATCAAGGGTCAAATATATGCTAGATGAAGCTGCTAAAATCGAAGATGCAAAATATCATGCAGAACAGGAAGGCATGGAAAAAGGCATAGAAAAAGGCATGAAACAAGGTATAGAAGGCATTGCAAGAAAGATGATTATAAAAGGTAACAGCAATGAAGAGATAATCGAGTTAACAAACTTATCACTTAAAGAAGTTCAATCTTTACGCCAAGAGATTTAATAAGAGAAAAAGCATTCAGGGAACATAGCCGTTCCTTGAATGCTTTTTCTCTTATAGTGGATTTGGAATTATCAATGATTGTTGATCTAGCGTGCTATGTCCACTAAACGCCCATTTTTCTACGCGTATTACTTGCTTTTTTAGTTTGCTGACTTTTCATTTTTTTTGTAGAAGTATCACCATTCATTTTCCCTTTAGTCGCAGCATTTTTGTTCTTTTTATTTTCTAGTTGTTGTTTTACTGCTTCTTGCAGACTCATTTTCTTTTTTGGTGCTTCCGTCTGATTATTTTCTGTCATAGGAGATTCCCCTTTTTGAATAAGATTGTTAATAGTTAGTTCCAGTATAATCTATTTTCCGTAATTTGTGAAACCCAGTACAAAAAACGGAAAATTTGTTGGGGGAGCGTTAAGTACTGCTTCTTTCTATTTCTAGAATAAAAACAACCCCTTGTTATTTTCAAATAAATGTTTATAAAATGCATATTTTTGCTTTATTTTTCTCATTCTAATATATACAAGCACATTAAAAGGATGTGGGAATATTTTGTACAGTAGAAAACAATTTATATGGGCATATTGTATTTCTAGTTTTACTTCGATTATTGGCACAATAAGCATTTTTCTAATATTAGATTATTATCAATATACAGCTGACTTTGGATTATTTTATAAATTGTTACTTGCATTTATTAGTGGAGGTCTTATTGCTTTTGCATTAGGGCTGATATTAATGAATTTATATTTTGAAAGTATCTTATCCCACAATAAAAAGAAAATGAATGATGTAATATAAATTGTAAAAGTCGATTGGTCCATAATTTTAGGATGCAATCGACTTTTTAAATAAACAATTGATTATTGCTATAAAGATTCAATACGCTCTTATAAAATGAGATTAGTCACTGTTAAATGGATATTTAAGAATGAAAAATATCCCAGTACCTATTACTGCTAAAAGAAAAGATGCTAGTAAATTCAGTAAACTTAAATCATCCATTTCCTTCACTAACTTTATGAAAAAAACAAGAAAGAAAAAGCCTGATGCGATTATTACTTTATCTTTTTTTGACGTATTCCTAATTGGAAACACCTCCTGATTGTTTGAAGAAGAGGCATGCAATAGCAATGTATTTAAACTATCATCATAGTAAGGGCAGTACTAGTCAAATCCAAAAGGAAATCTTATATCTAATAGTGTAACTATGCATGTTAAGAAAAGAGCCCATACCATAGTCGTGAATAACCTTCTTGTATAGGAGGATTTTGGTGTTTCTTTGTAAGGCGAACCTGTTACAAATAAAGATACGAAAATAATTAGTGTAAAATACAAAAAATAAGCGAGTGATTGATAATACCACATAATACTTCACCAACTTTCCTTGAAGTACGAAATGGTTGATAACTTGAATTGAACCTTTTGCACGAGAATGTTACTAATTAAAATTCTTACATGCCAAATACCTAGTTTCATAGTAGAAGGGTCAATTCGTAAATGAGGATTTGCCTGAACTTTAGTTGCGCCTTTTTCGAATCGTAAAAGGTTGTCCATTATATAGTACGTTTCTTCAGGACTAATCCATTCAATTGTGATAATATGCGCTGTTGTTTGCGCCATTTTATTGAAATGCAATGTGATTGACAATGAAATAAAAACATCATTTACAAATACTGTAGGTGTAATATTGACACCATCTATTTTTTGATTGTTTATAGTAACACTTGCTGTCATATTAACTTGTTGTGTTTTTTGCTTTTCTGTATAAACAGAATAAATCATTTGCCCATCTTGGTGAATTATTGGATTGCTCGGATCTAAGAAGTAGTTATCCTTTGTTTGAAAGAAATATAATGTATTATAAGGAAACTTTTCAAGCATTACTTCCCAATATTCTTTTACTGCATTATAAAAGCATTGTTGAGTCAATAACTCATCATGTATTTTGTAGCAAATATCCAAATGTTTTATATTTTCAGAAAAATTAAGTTTGAAAGAAGCGATTATTTCCACCATCCTCTTTCTTGCCCTAAACGATAGCCAAAGTTTACGCCAAGTGTTACGCCTAAGCCAATACCAGTTGTTTTTACTGCTGTTGAAACAACAGTCTTGGCAACATTTTTAACGGGCAAGTGAACATTAGCAACATTTTTAATGTGCACATTTGCTTTGTTTTGGTTGGCAGTTTCTCTAGCTATTTTTGCACCTGCTATTCCACCACCCACCGCACTTCCGATAGTTGTAACTGGCCAAATTTGATCTTTAGCCGTTTTTTTAGCAGCATTTACAATACTTGATCCCCAACTCGACATAAGTCGTCCTCCTTTGTCGTTTATTTACGGAAATTTTATCATTGAGAATAATTCTCGGTCAATGGTTTTATGGGGAAATTTTATTATTTTTTTGCTAATAGTTGATAAGGAAAAAGGGGCGCTAAAATCAGTAATTAGGCACTGTGTTATTATAAGAAAAAGCTAGTGCGCAAAAGTGATTGTGCAACTAGCTTTTTAATTTATGTTGGAGGTATAGTCCGCGAATAATACCAGTAATAAAGATGATAAATAATAACCCAAGAAATGCATATGCATGCCATTGTTGTAAAATACGATTATGTCCCATTGCCACTGTTAAATCATTAAAAAGTGAATATGTAAAATATAGCAAAATACTGTTTTTAATAAGACAAAAAGTAATCATACCATTTTGTCGCTCCAGATGAGAAAGGGATGGCTTGTGTTTTCGTACTACTGGATAAGCAGCCTTTATTTCTAAGTAGTGTAAAAGTAAAAAGAGCATTAACGCTACAAAGGGTAAATAAAAAATGGCGATTTTAGGGCCAAACTGTGCATGGTCAGTCGTAAAGCTTTGTAAAACAGGAATGGATGAGGGGAGCTTACGATATTGAATTAACGTTGCAGTAATGCCAGCAGTAAAAATGGTTGCTACAACTATCGTTAGTTGTTTACAAAGCCTCGGCATAGGTGTTTTTTGTTGTGCATGCATTAGATCACCTCAATATGTTCATCTTTCAAAATAGGATTCTGTTATACTGTAACATAAGATTAACATCATTTGGATGCAGAAAGAAGGATTAGATGGAATACGTTTTATTTTTAGTAATCGGTATTGCAGGAAACCTAATTGGTACATTAGTGGGCGGTGGTGGTTTAATCACATTGCCAACGATGATGCTGATGGGCGTGCCGGTTCACTCAGCGATTGGGGCAAATAAAGTTTCCAATATGGTCAGTGCTTTTTCTAGCTTTTATACGATTTTTAGAAGAAAGGAATTGTCCTGGGCGGAAATGCGTTCCGTTTTGCTTGTATCTTTAATTGGCGGAACATTAGGTGGGCTCTTTGCTTCCTTTATGAGTGGTCAGACGTTAACACTAATTGCTATTATTTTATTAGGCTTTGCATTAATCATGTCCTTTATCGGTGGGGCTGATTTTGGTGAAGTGGACAGCTTTAAAATGAATCGAAAAACAGGTCCCATTTTGCTTGGGGTAGGATTTTATGATGGGTTATTTGGTCCAGGTAGTAGTACGTTAGCGTTGTATACTTATGCCCATGAAAAACTTTCCTATATAAAAGCAGTAGGTTTGTCTCGTGTAGGCGTTTTTGCCATGTGTGCTGGGGCAGCTATTACGTATATTGCAACGGGAAAAATTGAATGGCCGCTAACAATTGTCTTAATGATAGGTTCCATTATTGGTGCACAAATAGGCATTATCCTAGCTACTAAGGTAAAAGCAAATCAAGTAAAAATTCTGTTACGCATTGTCACTATTGTGTTGATTTTGCAACTTTGTTATGATTTCTTCCACCAGTTATAAGGAGGGCTTTCATGTTTGATATATCACCATTCCCAGCTTTTTCTTGGTCACTTTCACGCCATAAAACGTTAACGAGTTGTGCAAGAAAATATGGATATGAATATTATTTTGCTCATAATGGTTGGTTGAGCTATCAGGTTGAACCTTTTCATCAGCATGTGTATCGCTTAAAAAAGCTGCAAGCGATGCCTATTTTATTTGGACAAATTGTTCACCGGCTCATCGAACAAACCATTATTGATTATTTGCAAACGAGGGCAGTGCCGTCAGTGGTGGAGCTTGTTAACCGTGCTCGTGGTCAATTAAATGCCGCCTTTATTGATTCGACCCGTCATGGAGACTTGTGGCGACAACAGCCTAATAAGTATTACATGATGCAGGAAATTTACTATGATGGTCAACTAAATGCTGAGTTGATAACAGATTATAAAAGTAGGTTGGAAGCAGTATTTACAAACTTTCTTCTAAGTGAGACGTTTATGCAAATAACTGCGCAAACAGGTTCATTACGGATTGGTGAACCCGAACAGTTTCGCTCAATGAAAATTGAGGATACACAGGTTTTTGTGGTGATGGACTTTCATTATTATGATGATATGGCCGATAAATGGATTATTATCGATTGGAAGACCGGAGGGAAATCCGATGATGATCGTCAGCAATTAGCGCTCTATGCCTATTACATCCAACAAAAATACGGGGTAACGTTAGAGAAAATTGAGGTATACAATGAATATTTACTAACGGGGCAGCGAAAACAATATACATTTACATCATTTGATATGGACACTATTTTACATACATTTCGACGTAGTGTACTGGAAATGAAAAAGTTTCAAGCAGATATTCTGACAAACGAGCCAGTGGATATTGAAGATTTTCAGCAAACGACGGATGAATGGCGCTGTAAGAGCTGTAATTATAAAGAATTATGTTATACCAAATGAGTGGAATTATGGAGCGAGTGACCAAAAAGTGACCAATTAATCTAAATCGTCGAAATGGTCGCTCGCATCATTTTTATCCTTACTTGTTAAATGACTATAGGTGTTGATTGTCATTTTTATATCGGAGTGACCTAGTTGTTCCTGGATAATCTTAAAGTTTACATTTCTGCTGACCATAAATGAGGCATAAGAATGACGTAAAGCATGAAAATTCAACTTTGGTAAGTTATGCTTTTCAATTATTCTTCTCCAAGCCATATCTATAGCAGCCGGTTTTGATGGATAACCGTCTGAATTAGTAAAGATAAAATTTAAGGGATTTCCATCGTCATCTTTTAGCGGATTCCAAATATTACACATTTCATTTTTTAACTGCAAATATTCTTCAATAAATACCTTTAGTTCACCCATCAAACCCTTTGGGACATCAACAAATCGAGGCTTTTTGTTTTTTGGAGGTAAAATTTTTAGCTTTCTAATTTCAATATCAAATTGAAGAGTTTTGTCTACATATATAGTATTATTTTCAAAATCAAAAGACTCCACACACAATCCTGCTACTTCTGCTAATCGAAGGCCTACCATTGCTGCTAATTTAATCTGGATCTTGTGTTTAGGATTTACACTTTCCAATACTCTGAAAAGATGTTTTAACTGTTCCTCATCGTAAAATTCTAAGTCCTTCTTTTTAGGAACCAAACGGGGAGATTTAATGCCATCCATAGGATTTTCCTTAAGTAAATTCCATTCCATCGCTTTAGAGAAGATGCTTTTTAAAGCTGTATATTGTCCTTTTGCTACACTAGGACATCTTGCTCTCCATCTTTTTAGGCATTCAACCAGATGTAGTGTCTTGATATTAGAAAGTTTACGATCGCCTAAATCCTCTAGTATCCCATTGTTTAAGCTTACTTTGTAGGTATCTCTTGTTTTGATCGATAATTCAGTTTTGACATACAAATCCATCCACCGATCAATAAAATCTCTAAATTTAATATTCTCAATCTTTTGCAGTTTTTCATTTTCTATATTTGCTACTTCAATTTCAAAATCGGTCACAGCCTTTTTTATAGCACGATCTGACATTGATTTCATACGAATAGTTTTAGTATATCTAAGTCGCTCTCCAGTATCTTCATCATACCCATGCTCAACAGTGACTTTTATTCGCGGTTCTCCTTTTTTAGTAGGTGATAAAACTGTATAGCTTGCCATAACTAATCTCCTTTCTTTTAATACTGCGAATCAAAATTTCATCATCACCTCCTTTAACGGGAATATTTGTTCTTTTTAGGGTAAAAATTTTTTACCATCTATAGTTTTTAAAGAAAGTAATTCAAGTGGAACTCCTTTTTCTTCAATTGCATCATAGATGGTAAAGCTTGAATCGTTTTGTTCTAAAAATAAATCGTCAGGTAATAATAGTTCTAAAGCAAAAGTATTAGCCTCTATTTCTATTTTATCCGTAGAAAAAAGAGTGTGTTTTTTTAAAAACGAAGTGTTGATATCTTCATGTTGAATGTAGTGACCTAATTCGTGACCGCAAATAAAAATCTGTAATTTCCTATCAGCATTTTCATTAATGTGAATCATAGGTACTCTAAAATGCTTATTATAGTACCCAAACGTATTCCCTAAAGGTTCGAACACAATAAGTACACCCATATACTCAGCGAGCTTGAAAGGGTCATTAGTCCCGTATTTTTCAATTAACTGATTAACAATTGACTTTATCAACATGGCACCCACACTCCCACTAATCTCTATATTTTTTAGGGGTGAATTTCTGTTTTGCTACACGTTTAGCTAGTCTTAACGAATTTTCTAAGCTAGATATTAATAACTCTCTATCTTCTAATTCTTCTTCACTTAACTCATCAAGAGTTCTACCATCGAATGCAGCATGCCCACCCTTAGATAGTCCTTCGACCATTTTTTGAAGCTCTTCTTGTATAGATCGTTCATCTTTCTCTGTTAAATCGTAGTAACGCTTCTTGTCAGTGCGACCTAATAGGTAGTCAGTGCTTACATCAAAGTAGTCTGCAATTGTTTCTAATTTATCTGCACCAGGAGTTTGTGTTTTTAGACGGTACAATGTATTTTTTGAGTAACCTAATGATTCTTCTAATTCGTTAATCGAGATTTTTCTTTCTTTACATAGATTTTTTATTATCTCAAACGTTGTCATATCAACCATCCTCAAAAGCATGTCAAATATTTTTAAACTTTTTGCATAAAAATCATTGACTTTTTTTATACTTATAGTTTAATATTACTGACATAAGCTAAGTTATTCGCTAAAAGACAATAGAAAAGACAACCTATAAGAACACAACTATTGCGTTGGGGAACGGATAAAGTGTTGGTTTCACAGGCTTTTTAAAGTCTTATTTAGCTATGTTTATATATTAAACTATTCGACTAAAATTAGTCAACAAAATTAGCGAATAATTTAGCTTGATACTTCCAATTAGTTGAAGAACTGTTGTGCCAAGCCAATGACGGTATGAATTATTCGGACTTATAGCTGATATGACGGTAGCAACGTTAATAAATTTTGAAAGGAGGCTAAGGTATGTCAGAAGAGTTAGGTGCACAAGTACGTTCGGAACTATTCAAACGTAAGATGAGCCAAAAGGATTTAGCAGAAATGATAGGCATTTCAACTGTATATCTTTCAGATATAATCCGTGGTCGAAAAGATGGCCCGAAAGCACAAGAACATATCAAGCATATTCGTAAGATTTTAGATATTTAAAATCAATTTATTGCAAGGGGAATTGAGATGATGCGCAAAGTGCGTGGAGTAAAAGAGTTGGACAAGTATCTTAAATCAAATAATTGTCCTATGTCTGTAGCAACTTTATATAGATTAGTTAAACGAAACGAAATACCTTTTAATCGTCCTGCACCAAGAGTTTTACTTTTTGACCTAGATGATATTGACAAATGGCTAGGTGGAGAAACCAAATGAACATAACCAACCTAAAGTGGAGAGCGATGTCAGATGAGGAGAAACGAAAAGCATTAGAAACAAAGTCAAATGTTACACGTTGAATCAAATTAATCTGGTTCCTGTTGAGTTAGTAGCAGTAGTAATCAAAACATAATAATCCAAACGTATGGGAATTTGAAAGGGGAAATTAAAATGACTCGAAATCCTTATGATTTCTATATCACGGACGAAGAGTATGAACTAGCAGAAAGTAAAGGTATTTCACAATATACACTTAATTATAGAATCCGTGAACTAGGATGGAGTAAATCAAAAGCATTGAATACACCAATTCAAAAACATCGTCGAAATCAATATCCTAAACACATTATGGATAAGGTGAAAGAAAATAATATTAATCCTCGTGCATTTCGTTGGAGAGTTGAAAATGGATGGGATATAGAAAGGGCGTGCACAGAACCAACACTACCACCAGATAATCCAGTGCGTATTAGTAGAACTGCTGAAAAAAGAAGAAAGTATCCAATTGAACTAGTACGTTTAGCAGAAAAGAATGGTATCTCGAAGAGTACATTTCAAAGACGTGTAAAAAAAGGGATGGACATGTATACCGCTGCTATCACACCCCTCATGACCAAAGAAGAGTCATTAGCTAAAGCTCGAGAAAAAAGTTCATTCCACTTAGGTAACAAAAACTTTTGGAATAGTGTAAAAGGTCTCTCCGCCAAGTGACCTTATGAAACTAAATTCCAAGAAAATATACCATATGTGAACAACTTAATCAAATAAAAAATAATCTATTTTTCGAGGTTGCTAGGAGGCGACACATAGATATGAGCATTATGAGTGTAGAGAAAAATAAGGATTATACTATCATGAACCGCACAGCACTCAACAATAAGCAGCTATCTTGGAAAGCTAAAGGCATTATGGCATATATGCTTTCAATGCCAAATGGTTTTTATTCCGTAGGAGGGGTCAGGGCAAATGGCTGAAAGAAATTTCAAAGGCGTATGGATTCCGAAAGAGATATGGCTTGCAAAGGATTTAGGGTGGTCGGAAAAAGTACTACTGGTGGAAATTGATTCATTAGATGGTGAGAATGGTTGTTTTGCATCTAATGAGTATTTAGCCGACTTTTTCAAACTATCAAAAGACCGCATTTCCAAAATGATTTCTAGTTTGAGAGAAAAGGGATATATCACGGTACATCTGGTTTATAAAGAGGGCACAAAGCAAATTGAAAAACGTGTTATTCGTATTGCAAGGCAACCATACCCTATAGGCGAAAACACCGATACCCCTATAGGCGAAAACGCCGAGGATAATAATACAGTCTTTAATAATACAACTAATAATACAAAAGACAAAGACAGTCAGTCGTCTAGTCCTCTCGTTAATCCAAATTTTGAACCTATTAAACAACTGTTCGAAAGTAAAGTTCGTGTTGCTACTTTAGCTGATTGTAACAACATACATGAAGCTCTCGAATTTTACGAACCGCAGTTAATTAAAGAAGCAATACTCACTGGGGCAAACAGTGCGAGAAGCTTTAAATACATTCTTTCGATTTTGGATAACTGGCGTAAAGAGCTTGGTGTAAAAACATACGCAGATTGGCAGGTGAAGGTTAGTGGATCCAATGCAGGAAGTACTTCAAAAATTACAAGAGAAGTACCTAAAATTATCAACCGAAGAAGTAGCAACGAATGAACAAAAAGTGTTCACCTGTCCTAAGTGCAAAGATGTTGGGGGTTTCTTTGAAATGAAAGTAGATGAGGATGAACGAAGCATTACTTACGGCAAATCTTTTCAGATATGGGTCGACTGTTCATGTGAAAAGCAAAAGATAGCGAACAAACTAATCAAGGCCAGTGAAATCACAGATAACTTTAAATCTATGACATTTGCAAACTATTACACAGATGGGCAATCGAGTCTAGTGGTTGAAGCAAAGGATTTAGCAATGAAATACTTTAAGGAATTTGAAAAGTTGAACACAGGGCGTACAGAGGCTGAGGAAATGGCTGTTGGGATTGCAGTACTTGGACAACCAGGCTTCGGTAAAACACATTTATTATCAGCGCTTAGTAACAACATGATGCAAAAGAAATTAAAGTCAGTCTTATATTTCCCTTATGTAGAAGGATTTGACGACTTACGAGATGACTTTGAAAAGTTACAAGCGAAGCTTATTCGCATGAAAGAAGTAGATATTTTATTCATAGATGATTTATTTAAACCTGTCAACAAACGTGATCGTAACGGCGAGGTGGTATTGGATAAAAACAATATGCCAATTAAGATACCACAAGCCAGCTCGTGGGAGATTAAGCAAATTTATTCGGTAGTTAATTATCGATACATGAATAAGAAACCAATCTTCCTTAGCAGTGAGCTAGATTTCGACGAAATGATTCTGCTGGATGAAGCATTGGGCACAAGGCTCTATCAGATGTGCAAACGATATTTTCTAATCATCGATAAGGATTTATCGCTGAATTACAGATTAAAGTAAGGGGCGCATAGCCCTTTGATTGGAGGGTGAAGGGATGAGGTACAGCAAATAGAGTTATTGCAACAAATCTATGATGAAAAATCAATGTCCCAGGCGGTAAAAAACACAAGAATCAGGAGGTATTATTATGAACGAATTACAAACATTTCAGCACTCTGTGTTCGGTGAATTACCATTAATCATTGTTGATGGGAAAGAATACTTCGGTGCTACAGATGTAGCTAAAGCTTTGGAATATAAACAACCCCATACTGCAGTAAGCAACCACTGTGATATAGAGGGGGTTATAAGTTATAACGTCCTTACAGATGGTGGAGAACAACAAAAGAAATTTATCTCACTAGGAAATGTATCTCGTTTAATAGTGTCAGCTTCTAAGCAAAGTAAAAATCCTGATATTCAGCAAAAGGCCAAAGTGTATGAAAAATGGATTTTTGATGAAGTTATTCCAACTGTCCATAAACACGGAGCATATATGACACCAAGCGTATTAGAACAAGCGATTGAAGACCCTGACTTCATGATTGGTTTATTCCAAAAATTAAAAATCGAAAAAGAAGAAAAGCGACAACTCATAACAGAAAATCTGGTTCTTGAACAACGTGTAAACGAATTACAACCAAAGGCTACTTACTATGATTTAATTCTACAAAATAAGTCGTTATTGTCCACAAGCGTTATAGCTAAGGATTATGGCATGAGTGCTATAACACTCAATAAAAAACTCCATGAGTTAGGTGTGCAATATAAACAAGGTGATATCTGGTTGTTATATGCGAAATATCAAGATAAGGGTTACACACAAACTTACATGCATGCTATTGATGCAGAAAAATCAAAACCTCACACAAAATGGACTCAACAAGGGCGATTGTTCATTTATGACTTGTTAAAAGGTGAAGGTATTGTGCCAACAATCGAACGTGATTATGAGGAGGTTAAATAAATGAACAACAAAACAAAGACTGTCCAACTACACAAATACCACATTCATACGATGGATGAATGTGGGAAAGAGGAAGGTACAACAACAATCAGCTTTGCTGTTTTTACTGAACGTATTGAAAATTTGATTCTGGGTGTTAAATGGATAAATCCGATTGGTTCAGCCGAAGAAATAAAGATCGAAGATATTGTTTATATTGACTTCTTAGGAACTGAAAATGTCGAATTGGATACCGAGATGGGCAAGCATTTAAAAGAGAGTGGTGTGGAAAAATGACAGTGAAACCTTCAGAAAAAAGCAAGTTTGAATTGTACAACGCTGCTTATCTACGTGTATTAGATACAACGTTGACAGAATTAAATGCAGGTGATGAGCAAGCTACATTGCGGAATATAGAGAAGATTATTTGGTACGGTGTTAAGCGTATAATTACGATGCCCGAATATAAGGATTACGAATTAGCGGTTAGTGACTTTCAATTGATTTGTAGCATCAAATCACTGATGGAATGTATGACACTCAAACAATTTATGACTACATTCCCAATTGAAAAAACTTACGATGGTGAAAGATGGGGTGTGAAGGATTATTATTACACGGTTAATTACATCAAAGAGATTGGGTTAAATTCACAAGATGAACTAGGAGAACATACCTTGGAACTGTTAACAGAGTACATGAACCCAGATATACACGATTTGTTCGTAAAGAGCCTAACTACTATGAGTGCTATTCGACGTTATGAGGGACATTTGTCTCTTTTCGAAGAGTTTATGGCTTCTGAAGGACATGGAACAACGAATACCTTTAAGGATCAAACGGGACAAGCTTACTATGTGCGTGATGGAAGACCTGAAAAAATTAAAATGAACAATAAAAATCATTTGATAGTTGTTAAATAGAGGAGTGGGTAATTATGAATGTTAAAAGAATTGAATATATCGGTGAAGGTTGTTCTTTATGGGTTGAGTCTGACCAATTAGATGGAATTTTTCATCTTATGATTACTGAATTTAAGCTGGATGCAAACAGAAATATAGAGGATGAAATCAAGTTTGGTACTGTATTAAGTATTGAAGAAATGAAAGAGTTTCATCGTGTGCTGAGTGAGGCTATAGATCATCAAGAAAGAGCAGCGTTGCAATAAGTAACAATTGTAGGTGGGCTAGGTGAGTAATTGAAAGATATTGTTCAAGAGGATGAAGAATGAATAAACCAAATTCTATAATGGTTCGCCAATAGTTTCACCAAAAGAGGTTTATTAAATTGACAGGATTGACTATTCTGTTGGATATTTATAAGTCTTTAAGTGGGTGTGATCTATCAATTTAATCTCGGGTCCAAAAGATATTTCATAGGTCATTCGGTCCTTCCCCAGTGGGATATACTGATCAACTGTAGGTTCAATTTCAAATGTAATCTGCACTATAAAGCCACGAAAACCGTTTACTCTTTTAGTTTCAATAACTTCAATTTTCCATGGAGTAACATGTGGTGTAACATCCTTGAAAATCTCCGGATAATAATAGCTAGTTAAGTCTTTTTCAATATAAGGAGTAAGCATGATCATGAGCATATCCTGCATCCTAAGTTCGTTAGAGTCTTGAGAGGGTTCATTTATTCCAAATCCTGTCTTTGGAAGGGAAAACAAAATAAAAGTAATTGATATTACTAAAGTAAATAAACCCTTTTTCATTTATTAAATACACCTCTTTAAAAAATTTTATAAATTTATTATTAACGATTCGTTTAAAAGTATGTAGCATCAAAGGTAGTTTACTGCACAATATGAGGAAAAAGAAACTAAAAAAGGGTCACTGAGGTGTGACCCGAAATGAGGGAGGTAATGACTGTCAACTAGCGCCACAACCAAATAAGTGCGTGTGATACACTCAATAATAATTTGTGAAGATTGAGGGTAAATATACATCTTAAATCTGTGCAGCACATTATGAAAATGTTCAGTCGAAATTTGTGAGTTAATTAGTAAATTTAGATAACTTTTCAACTTCTTCTGGAGTAATGTTTTTAGCCTTATATGCAATGACAGCTTTATTTGAAATAACTTTATACTTTTCAGAAGGTAATCCAGGTGGTATACGAAAAGTGATATTAATTAGTTTATGTGGCGGATTGTGTGCACCTTCAAACGAAATCACTCTTAAACTAACATCATAATAGTCATTTTGTCTATTTCTTTCAATCTTTTCGATTCTTCCAAATTCAAATAAATGATTATCGCCGTACGAAGACATTGTTTCAAGTATTGGTATACCTAGCTCACGTAAAAAGGCTAACTCTATCACACTAGGGGGTTGATCTTGTGGAAAATATTCTATATCTGATTTAGCAAATGCAGAATTTATGAGCAGAAGACTCATTAGAAGTAACGAGATGAAAATTATTTTTCGCATCTAAACAATTCCTTTTATTATTTTTCTTGTTATTTGCGAATACAAAAATTTTATGCGTAATTAATTCAAATTAATCTTACTGAACACTTTGAGAAAATTAGTAATAAATATAAATCAAAAAGCCGCAGCGTCGTCACACGCTACAGCTCGAATTGGTTCATGCCCTTTTAAGACAATCTAGTAAAAGAAGTATATCACAACTTAGGAGGGCAAACCTAATGGGCAAACAAGGGCAATTAGAATTAAATCGTTATCAGTTGGATAAGGCAATCAAGAAGTATCATGACAACATGTGTAAGTACATGAGAATGAAGGACGAGCTTGATTCATTAACAGCTGCTGCTTCTACAGCACAATATGGAATTGAAGCAACAATGCCAAAAGCAGCTGGTGGCACAAGTGATCCAGTCCACGCGCATGTCCAAATCAGAGCAGCGCGCGAGGTTCGAATTAACAAGATTAAAGAAGAACTACTTATGGTTCAAAATTTAACAGGCAAGGTAACTGGTGATATTGAGCAAGAAGTACTTTACTGGTTGCTAGAGGGCATGCCTTTCCGTTGGATTGGTGCTAAACTAAATATGAGTCATACAAGCGTACAACGAGTACGAGAACGTATTTTGGATTCTATGACAAAACAGCCTTAGGGCTGTTTTTGTTGTAATATGAAAAAAGTTCCACTATTAATGTGATAAATGATACAATAGAGTAAAAATATGGAGATATATAAAATGACTTTAACAGAAATCACTTACAGTGCCCTATTTGTTTTTTTACCAGGAATTGTTGGGGTACTTCTAATAAACTTATTGACATCTAGTAAGGTTTATGATGCAAAGGTGTTTTTCCTGTATTCCTATATTATTTCTTTGATATCCTACTCTATTATAGGTTTATTTATGAAACAAGGTTTTATAAAGTTTTTAGCAAGTAACGGAGAGTTTAAAATACTTCCCAAAGAAATTCTACTTTCTACAGGTGTTAGTATTATTTTATCAGCGATTGTTGTTTACGTAATAAATAAAAAATTGGCTTTCTCAGGTGCTATGAAAATGAAACTATCAAATAAGTTTGGTAGTGGGGACGTCTGGTTTGATGTTTTTAACGATGAAAAAACTAACTGGATAACCTTAAGACCGCCTAATTCTAATCAATATTTTGTTGGTGAAGTGGAGCATTTTTCCGATGATGAAAAAATCAGAGAGCTATTTTTGCATAATGTAGCGATTTATGATAACGAAATTGGTTACATGTATAGTCAAGAAAAAATGTATTTTTCATTTCTTAGAGATGCAGAAATAACGATAGAGATAGGTAAACATAATATTGATAACAGTAGGAAGGGGAATGTGGAAAATGCCGAAGAAAACAACGGATAATAAAAATGTCGGGAATAAGTCTAACAAGAGTAATGAAGGATGGAAAACACAATTTAATTCAAGAAAAAAAGAAGTGGGACAAATTAGCCCACCTCCAGCACCACCACCAAGAAAAACAACAACAAATTAAAAAGAGCGCAAATGCGCTCTTTTTTTTCTGCGGTCAAATGTGCCAAGTGTTCCAAATGTGACAGATGTTCCAAATGTTCCAAATGTATCATTTTGGGTAAGTTGAGATGTAAACTAAAGGGGAGGTCGGACAGGTAAATGTTTCTTCCCTTGGTATTTATATAATCCTAAATATTAGGGAAAGACAGACCGACGACCGACCCGCGCCCCATAAACTTGTTCGGGGCAAGACATACATGGCCGGCCTATATATTTAAAAAGATTAGGTATCTTAATTAATATAAAAGGCTAAAAATCGGAATAAGGAGTGGTTTTTATGTGAACTTCGTCCACTTTCCATAATTCAGTCAAACTTACTAAACGTGCACGGAAATGCACGAAAACAATTCGATTACGATAATAACGTGGTGTAGCTCTACCACGGTTGCTAGAAGTGAGCTAACTTGACAGTTTTACCACAATAGAATAATAGACGAATGCAGGCCTTCATCCAGCGCCGGGATGGGGGCTTTTATTTTGCTTTGAAAACTGCATCAAACAGCCAAAACGCTTACTGTCTAGAGGGTAGAGTTTGGTGTGGTTTTGAAAGTGGAAAAATAGTGAAATTGAACCTTTTTTACTCTATGATAGAGAAGGAGGGATGACAATGGTAGCATTAAGAAATCAAGACTTTAAAAAAGGGTTGATTGAATATTTCGAAATGCAAGAGGAGCATGATCTAGCATCAATAATGCGTTCTTGTGATTTTGAATTATCTGACACTGGTCGATTTACGTATAGAGTTTGGGATCAGACATCTATTGATTTAGAGATTAGGGTTCCAATTCCAATGTTTAAGAAGGTCGAGGGGGAATGGAGTAAGATTACAAAGGCTTGTTATGCTATATATCCTGCTGATGATAATCATGATTTAATGAACATTGATAAAAAAATCAAAATAGTTGAATCCACCTCTTTTGTTGATGAACAAGGATTGGAAGTTGTAGCTACAGGTGCGCAAGTCTATCAAAATTTAATAACAAAAGTTCACAAAAGTCATATGGACTCTATTGAAAAGGATTATATTTTAGAAGGATGTAATTGTGCTTTGCACGGGAACAGGTTAGCAGCGGCGACTATGATTGGCTGTGCTGCAGAGCGATTATTATTACAGTTGTGCGAATCATACCTGCAGTATATAAAGAACAACGGAGCCACAACAAGAGAAATCGAAAAATTTGAAGTTGAAGTATTAAATGCTAAGAAAGCTCACGCTAGATTAGATGGTTTTATAGGAAAAGTAAGAAATGCTGAAGAATTGTTTAAAGGTATAGGGTTAGAAAATTCTAATCTTCACTTTGGTTTTTTAGATATTGTTAGACAAGTACGAAATGAATCAGGCCATCCTACGGGAATTAAAATTTCAGAAGAAGACTTGAATACAATATTTGGTAATTATCAATTGTTAATCGACAGGGTCCATCCTGTTATAACTAGATTACCCTTAATCAAAAACGAAACTGAATCCGAAACAGAAGTACACTAGTCACGTTTATATAACGTGGCTTTTTCTATTTTACTTAGCAATTAGCAAAACGGGGTGATGCCATTGATTGAACGAAAATTAACTGTAAAGCAACAAGCGTTTGCTGATTATTATATTGAACTAGGAAATGCCACAGATGCGTATTTGAAGGCATATCCGAATGTTAAGAAGGAAGCGACAGCGAGAGCAGCAGGAAGTCGCATGTTAACAAATGTTAGCGTGAAATCTTATATAGACGGTCGCATGGAAGAATTGAAGTCTGAACGAGTAGCTGATCAGCAAGAAATATTAGAATTACTGACTGCAATCGCAAGGGGCGAGACAACTTCAGCAACTTTACGTGGCATCGGCGAAGGTGCCCAAACAATTGATGAAGATATGCCTCCGACTACTGCCGAACGAATTAAAGCCGCTGAATTATTAGGCAAGCGTTATCGTATGTGGATTGATAAGGTGGAAACAGACGGTAAAACTAAAGTTGTTATTGTGGATGATGTGTAATGACGGAACAGCGTATAAGTCTAGCTAGCATCATTACAGAGCAATTCAAACCATTTTGGCGCGCCTCCAGAGCAAAGGAACATCTTAGGTATGTACTAAAGGGTGGCCGTGGTTCCGGTAAGTCATTTCATATTCCAATGCGTATCCTGTTAGACATCATGGAATATCCAGTGTCAGCACTAGGTATCAGGAAAGTACAAAATACCATTCTAAAATCGGTGTACGCCAACTTTAAGGCAGCAGCCAATGTTATGGGAGTTCGAGATCAATTCCGATTTGTTGATTCTAAGCTCGAAATTACTTACTTAGGCAGAGGAAATAAGATTTATTTTGCTGGTGCTGATGACCCTGAAAAGATTAAATCTATTAAAGATGCTGATTTCCCTTTAGCTATCGTATGGTTTGAGGAATTAGCAGAATTTAAGTCAGAAGATGAAGTAACGACAATTGAAAACTCAATCCTACGTGAGGAGTTGGAAGGGAAAATCTTTTCGCAAGCTGATAGACAGCAAGCGTACCCTTTTGACTACTCATTTTATTATTCCTACAATCCTCCGAAACGTAAGCAGTCATGGGTGAATAAGAAATATGAAAGTTCAATGATTGATGCCAATACTTATGTAGATCATTCAACTTATTTAGGAAACCCGCATCTTTCAAAAAAGTTTATTGAAGAAGCAGAAAATGTTAAGAAAAATAAGCCATTAAAATACCGTTGGGAATACCTCGGAGAAGCGATAGGGAGTGGTGTTGTGCCGTTTGATAACTTACAAATTGAAAAAGGTTCTATCACGGATGAAAAGGTAGCAACCTTTGACAATATCCGTAATGGTGTTGACTTTGGTTATGCTACTGATCCACTGGCATTTGTCCGTTGGCATTATGACAAAAAGAAAAATGGTATTTATGCTGTAGATGAAATTTATGGTGTGAAAATAAGCAATAGAGAATTTGCGAAACAACTACAACAAAAAGGGTATCAATCAGATGAAATTTATGCTGATAGTGCTGAACCTAAGTCCATAGCAGAGTTAAAAAACGATCATGATATTAAACGAATAAAGGCTGCTAAGAAAGGTCCAGATAGTGTCCAGTATGGTGAGGAATGGCTAGATGATTTAGACTTCATCTGCATTGATCCTAAACGAACACCGAATATTGCACGAGAGTTTGAGAATATTGACTATCAAACAGATAAGGATGGTAATCCGATTCCGCGATTAGAGGATAAGGAAAATCATGCAATCGATGCCACTCGTTATGCATTCGAGCGTGATTTGAAGTCATCTAAAGGCATGAGAATATTGAAATAGAAGAAGGTGAAACAATGTTTCAAAAAACACATACAGAAGAGTTAAATGAGCATATCAACAATAATGCTCCTAAAACCCCAGATGAAATCAAAGAGCTTTACGATAACTTTGATACGTCTAAGATGGTTGAAGGTGTGAAGTATTATCAAGTCAATAATGACATTAACAAACGGAATATTTACACATATCAGGACGAAAAGAAAGTAGTTGATGAGGATGCAATAAACTCTAAAATCCCTTCAGGCTTTCATAAAATTTTAGTAGACCAGAAGGTTGCCTACCTAGTAGGAGAGCCAATGGTGTTTGGTAGTAAAAGCGATAATAAACAACAGCTAAAATTACTAGAGGAAATCATTGGTGAGCAGTGGGAAGATACAATCACAGAGATTGTCAAAGGCGCTAGTAATAAGGGCAAAGAATGGCTGCATGTGTTTGTGAATGAAGATGGTGATTTCGATTACATGGTTGTGCCTGCTGAAAACTTTATTCCTATTTATGACTACAGTAAACGCAAGAGGTTAATAGTTGGGATTCGATTTTATCCATTGAGTGACAAAATCATTAAATTCGAAGTATATGATGATGAAAATGTTACTTATTACGAAATGATTAATGGTGAATTAACATTGGATGCAAATATTGAAGTGAATCCAGCTCCGCATTTTACTGATGCTGAAGGTGTTTCAGGTATGGGTTGGGGAAAGGTTCCGTTTATTTGTTTTTCGAACAACGATGAGGAATTAAGTGATCTGCATTTTTATAAAGAGATTGTTGATAATTACGACTTGCTTGTGTCAGATGCACAAAACACGCTACTGGATATGCAGGCACTTATTTTTGCTTTACGAGGGTATGAAGGTGAGTCTTTGGCAGAATTTATGCTAAACCTCAAACGTTACAAAGCAGTCAATTTAGATGATAACGGTGGAATTGATACAATTCGTGCAGAAGTGCCAGTTGAAGCATATAAGACTCAAAGCGATACGCTGAAAGAGAACGTCTTTATGTTCGGGCAAGGGGTTAACCCTTCACCAGATATCATTGGTAACGCTCCTTCAGGTGTAGCTTTAGAAAATTTATATTCATTGCTCGATATGAAAGCATCAATGTTTGAACGTAAAGCTACATTGTCATTGCGTGAATTTATGTGGTTCATTCAAACATATTGTGAGCTTGCTAAGAAGGGTCAATTTGATTCTCGTGACGTGACATTTACTTTTAATAAACTTCTTCTAACTAACGAAGCTGAAATCATTCAAATGGCGCGGGATAGTGATGGTATCATTTCAAAGGCAACAATTCGTGAAAATCATCCTTGGGTGAAAGATGCTGCTCAAGAAGAAGAACGAATGGCACGTGAAGAGAGATTGTATGGTAAAGATTTAGAGCCATTGGATGAAGATGCAGAGGATGAAACATGAATCAACAAGAAATTAATAAAATCCTAGATGAGTTGGAATCGAAGGCTGAGAAAGACATTGAAGTGGTTTTTAGCAAGCGTTTAAAGTCGATACTTGCTCAAATGTTAGAGATGCATCGCAAGTTTGGTAAGAACGGTCAAGCTACTTGGACTGATGTTAATAAGTACAATCGTTTCAATCAAGAAATGAAGTTAATAGCTCACCAGTTGAATGCTGATTACAAAGAGATTATCAAGCTACTACGAGCATCAGAGGAAAGGCTTTACATTGAGAAATATTTAATGATGGCATATTTATTGCAGCAATCTACAGGTGAAGAAATGGGCTTTAAAATACCATCAGTTGAAGTGATTCAGGCAGCGCTTGATAATCCAGTTGAATTTTTAAGTTTACCTAAGATATTTGAAACACATAGGAACGACATCATCAGGCGTTTAAACATCGAAATTGCACAGAGTTTACAAGCTGGTGAAAGCTACACAGACATGGCTATAAGGATTGAAAATGCTATGGGCTGGACAAGGAAAAAAGCAATCCTTGTTGCTCGTACAGAGGGTGGCCGAGTAAGGTCACAAGCAGATTTGGCTGTAGAAGAACAAGGAAGTAAAACAGCGCGACTAACAAAGATATGGATGTCCTCACTAGATACAAGGGTTCGTAAGTCTCATAGGGTGTTAGATGGTCAGAAAGCTGATAAAGACGGATACTTCCACTATAACGGAATGGGAGGTAGCGACCATAAACCAGAACATTTGCAAGATAAAGCACCAAGTTTAGGGTGGAAAGCGAAAGGCCCGCGTTTGTGGGGCATTGCATCAATGGATATTCAGTGTCGTTGTCAGACGATTTTCATGGTGAACGGAAAGTTACCAGAGTACAGGCGGGGCAAAGACTTTATGGATGACACGTACCAAAAGAAATTAGCAGCTCGTATTGATGCTTACATGGAGGACTTAGGATTAACGTATAAAAAAGCGTTTAACAAAGCCTACAAAGAAGTTAAACCGCCTAGTGTGACGATGCCTTATGTAAGTTATAACGAGTGGAAAAAGAAATTTAGCGGAGAGGGGTAACATTTATTGGTTTATTTAATTGTAGTAGCTTGCGGTGATAAAGTTAGCAATCGCCGAGTAGCAGGAGTGAAAGACGTAGAAATAATTGATGGTATTTATAAGCTTTACGATTATTCAAATACAATTATCTTCTCTGCACCTGCCGATTCGGTAGTTTATATGGAACTTGATCAGTCGTAGAAATACGGCTTTTTATTATGCCTAAGTCCCGTCTTTTTGGCGTTTGCAGACGTTAAAGATTCAAAGCGATACCCTATCGTGCGTACTACGATAATGCGAAATAGGAGGATAAACACATGAAAAAAGAAGATTTAATTGCATTAGGTTTAAGTGAAGAACAAGCAGATAAAGTAATTGAAGGTTATGGTCAGATGGTGCCGAAATCGCGTTTGGATGACAAAATACAGGAACTTAAAACAGCAAATGATACTATTGCTGAACGTGATACACAGTTAAAAACTTTACAGACAAAGGCAGCAGGCAATGAAGAGTTACAAACTGAAATCACTCGTTTACAGCAAGAAAATGCAACTACAAAAGCAGAACATGAAGCCGAGCTACAAAAACGTGATTTTGAGCATGCATTAGATAGCGCGTTGCGTGATGCAAAGGCGAAAAATGTTAAGGCTGTTCGAGCGAATCTGAATTTAGAAGCTATAAAGTTAGATGGTGATAAATTACTTGGACTTGACGAACAACTTACAGCATTAAAAGCATCTGATGACTACTTATTTACACCTGATGGATTAGCAGGTAGAACACCACCAAACCCACCAGGTACACCGCCAGTAAAGAACCCATTTAGTAAAGATTATTGGAATCTTACAGAGCAAGGTCGCTTATTCCGTGAAGAGCCTGAAAAAGCAAAACAATTACAAGCCTTAGCAGGGCAGTAGGAGGAAATAGTTTATGACAACACGCATTGCAGATGTTATCGTGCCAGAGGTATTTAATCCTTACACGGTACTACGTACAAATGAATTATCAGCACTTTACCAATCAGGTATTGTGGCACCGGTGGCAGAATTGAAGGATGGTTTAGGTAAAGGGAATCGCTACTTTAACATGCCTTATTGGAATGATTTAAGTGGTGATGATGAATCACTAGAGGATAAATCAGGTTGGGCATTAACTCCTGACAAGATTACTTCGGATCAAGACATGGCTACTCAATTGTTCCGTGGTAAAGCATGGTCAGCAACAGATTTATCTCGCACATTATCAGGTGATGATCCAATGAAAGCAATTGGTGATTTAGTAGCCAGTTATTGGAATCGTCGTATGCAAGCTGCATTAATCTCAACTTTGAAAGGTTCTTTCACTACTATTGCATCTACCCACGTCAATGACATTACAGGTGGCACCGGTGAAGCAGCGAAGATTTCAGGCGCATCAATCGTTGATACGATGTCTAAGTTAGGGGATGCACACGAAGTCTTAACAGGTTTAGTTATGCATAGCGTTCCGTATTTCAACCTTGTGAAACAAGGGTTACTGGAAGATGTACGAGATGCTAACGGCAATGTACTTTATAAAGCTTACTTAGGCAAACGAATCATTATTGATGATGGTGTACCAACAGAAGGAACGGGGCCAAATACGAAGTATACGACGTATTTATTTGGTGCTGGTGCTATTGGTTACGCAGAAGGTTCACCAGAAGTACCAACAGAAACGGATCGTGACAAGTTAGCCGGTGAAGATATTCTTATCAATCGTAAACACTTTGTGTTACACCCACGCGGTATTAAATTTACAAATGCTACTGTAACTGGAACTGCGCCATTAAATACAGAATTAGAGTTAGCTGCTAACTGGTCGAAAGTCTATGAAGATAAAGACATTCGTATGGTTGCATTAATTACATTAGGTTAATCCAAGAGGGGCATCCCCTCTTATTTTTGAGTAAAGGGGTGATGGTATGAGTGCTACAGCTTATCAAAGACGTAGGCGTGAGCTTGCAAAAGCAAGACAGCTAGAGGAAGAAAAAGCAAAGACTCAAACAAAACGAGCACCTAAGAAGGTGAAAAATGATGTGGAAGCCGACAAGTGACGAAATCAACGGAATAATTATTCTAAACGGTGAAAAAGCTACCGCCAAACGTATAGAACATTACACAGCACTAGCACCTGTTTTATACGATGTTGGCTGTTCATGGACTAATAACATATTTGATATGTCTGAGGATGCTCACAGGCAAAAACAGAGTGCCATGAAACTGTTTATAGCGAAAGCTTGTCAGTTCTTTGAATTAAAAATAGGGCTTGTTAGTCGTTCAATGGGTACGGTTGCTTATTCTTACACCGATGAGATACCAGCAACTGTCTATAAGCCGTTAAAGCCTTATAGAAAGCTGAGGTGGTAGTATGTACGATGAATTTCCTCATGAAGTTGAAGTAGTTGAAAAGAAAAAAGTTTCTGTTGGTGCAGGAGATCATAAAACAGATTGGGTGCCAGTAGATACCATTGAGGCATTTGTAGATACACCAACAAGCAAAGAGCAGTATTATGCACAACAACTTGGTAATCCATTACAACGGTACATGTATTATCCGTATCGAACAGATTTAACATCAGCTATGCGATTGCGTTATGAAGGTGAAATATACGAATTTGCTGGACGTCCTGAAGATCAAGGTGGCCAACATGAAAAGATGCGTGTGGCTTTAAAGTTGGTGACTACCTAGTGGCTAAAATCACATTCAGTGGACGTCAACTATTAAGAGCAGCGCAACGTTTTGAAGAAGGATTACTAGATAAGATTTCAGACATCGTTTATGAAACAGCAAGGCTTATTCAATCAGAAGCAAAGGCACTTGCTCCTTTTGATGATGGAAGCTTGAAAGACTCTATCGAAATGAAGATGTTAGGTAAATACAACGCGGTAGTTACTGTTGGTGCACATTATGCAATTTACGTAGAGTATGGCACTGGCATTTACGCTGAAAACGGAAATGGCCGTAGAACACCTTGGACTTACTACAGTTTAAAACTAGGCCGTTATGTAACCACAGAAGGGATGAAAGCTCAACCTTTCTGGGTACCTGCTGTCGATGCCGGACAAGAGTATTTTAATACAGAAATGAGGCGATTGGGCTTATGAGTAATTACTACGCCTTGCCTTTCTTTGAGCTTCAAAAAGTCATTTTTCAAAAGCTAACTGCTTGTGAAGCACTTACAACAATTACTAAGAAAAGTGATGAAGATTCAGGTGTATATGATGCAGTAGACGAAAATACGCCTTATCCTTATGTAACAATTTCAGAACCCTACTCAAGCCCATTTGATACTAAGACAAGTAATATCGAGACGATTACGTTTACGATTCATGCTTGGTGGATGGATAACGACGACTACAGTGGTAAACGTAAGGTTTATGAGATGCTATCAGCTTCACAGAAAGCTTTAATGGCGCGAAATTACATGATTCAAAATGCGAGGGTATTAAGTGTCAAAAGACGTGAATCTCGTGTTATTGATGACAATAGCCCAGGTGTAAAGCATGGCATCTTAGTCCTGCAATATAAAATACAGAACATTTAACAGTCCTAATGCGGGGCTGTTTTTATTTTAGGAGGGAAAATACACATGCAAAACGGTAAAGATACAGTTTTACTTGTACAACTTGCTACAAATGCATTAGGTGAAGATGGCTACCTTATTGGGCATCTAACAGAAAATAGCCACTCGATGGAAAATGAATTAGTAGATGAACAAACGAAATTTGGTCGTATTGTGGCTTACGGCCAATCTAGTGAATCATTTGAAGTAACTATGTTTGGTGACAAAACGGATCCTGGTCAAAAAGCAATCTTGGATGCAATCCGTAATAAGGTGCAATTAAAAGTTTGGGAAGTTGATTTAAATACGGTCAAAAATGATGCTGGTGAGGATGTGCATGATTCAATCTTTGCTTACACGCTAGTTGAATCTGTTGAGAAATCAAATCCAGGTGATAACTTCCAAGAGGTATCAGGTACTTTACAGGTCATTGGAGAGTCGAAAACAGGTCAATTGCCTAAACTACCTAACTCGGTGATTGAGTTTGCAACATACGGCTTCGAAGCACCAGGAGAGAAAACAGGCGAATTCGGTAAAAGTCAAGATGATTCTGTGCCTGTATCAAGTGTGACAGTAACACCTGCAACAACTTCGATTGCAGTCAATGCTACCAAACAATTAAGTGTGGTGGTTGCTCCAGATAATGCATCAAACCAAAATGTAACATTCACATCTAGTGACACTACAGTTGCGAAAGTATCGCCTACAGGTCTTGTAACAGGGTTAACAGCAGGTACCTCAACGGTGACTGTCACAACGGTAAGTGGAGCAAAAACAGCAACGGTTGCAGTAACAGTAACAGCCTAATTTTAAGGGCGCTAAATGCGCTCTTTTCTTTTTGACTTAATTAACGGGAGGGCTATATAACATGGCTACATTAACAATTAAAGATAAACAGGAAGAAGCAAAATTTGGCTTCGCATTTAAAAACTTAGCAGATAAAAATTACAACCAAACGGATACAGAAGGCAATGAATTAGGTGGGTTTAGTGCTATCTATATAGGGCTGTTGCAATTTGATTTGGATGCTTTAAAAGCATTTTGGGATTGCGGATTAGCTCATTTAGGAACAAAAGGGCGTCCTTCAATTGCTGATATTGAGACAGCATTAGAGGAGCGAATTGAAAAAGATGGGGACACAACAGAGCTATTTAAAGAGGCGTTTCGTGTGATTAATGAATCGGGTTTTTTCAAAAAAGATGCGAAGACGTTTTGGAAGAACTTAGAGCTATTCAAAACGATGGTCAAAACCGACGAAGAGAAGGCGGAGAACGCGAAGGGTGCGCAGATTATGCTGGACGCGAAAGCAGAGCTATTGGACGAGGAAACAGAGTTGACGGACTAGAATGGCTAGATGTCTTAACAAACGCTGCTGAGTACTTAGGTGTTCATGATGTGGATTTAATTATGTCGTGGACACCAAACGAGTACAAAGCCTTTTTAAAAGGTGCACAAATGAAGATGGTGAGTGACTATGAAAATCTAGCGATTCAAGCAATGTATATCCGCAAAGCTGATAACGAGAAACGTTTGAAGCTAACTGATTTATTCGATGCTGATAAAGCTAGAAAGAGAATCCTAGAAGGTGATAAAGACTGGAAGGAATCTAAGAAAATGGACACGACACTTTACAAGAAAGCACAGGCTGATATGAAGGCTTGGGCAGAAAAATTAAACATGAAGGGATGATGCAGATGAACGCTAACTTTTCAGCTCGAATTGGCGCTCGTATTACAGAGTTTATGGCACGTATGCGCCAAGTACAAAATACTATTCGTACTACTGCAAACGATGTACGTGTAGATATTGGCGCAGATATTAGTCAATTTAATCGTCGTATGGCTGAAATTCGAGCGCGTATTGCATCTTTAATTCGTGAACGGGTCGTCATCAGGATTGAAGCTCGAATACAAGAGTTTCAGAATAAAATAAACCGGATTGCAACGAATATTCGCGCTTTTGGTGAGTTAATGCAACACACCTTAATGGGCACACTTATGGCCGTCTTTCCTGCAATAGCACCTATATTAGCTAACATTGCTGTTGCTATTGCAAATTTAGGTCCAATGATTGGTACTGTCGCTGGCTCTACATTTGCATTAGCCGGTGCATTTGCTGCAGCAGGTGCCGCAGCAGTTGCGTTCGGTGCAGTAGCAATCCCAACAATCAAAAATCTATTTAATGAGACGGGTCCACCATTCACAGCATTACAGAAGAAGGCGTGGAACACGTTTGAAAGCGTGAAGGGAACCTATCGTTCTCTTGTAAAAGAGACTGAAACACCAGTCTTAAAAGCATTTACAAGTGCGATGCAAGCAACAGATACGATTTTGAATAAATTAAGACCGTTATTTATTTCAAGTGCACAAGCAGTAGCTAACTTAATGGCCCAGCTAAATACAGCTATTGAATCACCACCTATACAGAAGTTTTTAGAATATCTAAATACTAGTGGAGCTCCTATGTTGGAGACGTTTGGCCGTTCATTCGGAAATATCTTTAAAGGCTTGTTATCCATGCTTACTGCATTTGCTCCTTTAAGTGCAAGTACAGCTAAAGGCTTCGAGGCAATGACAGCACGTTTTGCCGAGTGGTCAAATGGATTAAGCAGTAGTGCAAAATTCCAGACATTCATGGACTACGTGAATACAAACATGCCAAAGATTCGTGCTATCTTCCGAGATGCGATAGCTGGAGTTGTGTATTTCTTTAGCGCTTTTGCCGGATCATCTTCAGGCATGATGGATGGGCTTGTGTCAATGATGGCTCGATTTAAAGAGTGGTCAGCAACTTTAAGTCAAAATCAAGGATTCCAACAGTTTATAGCTTATGTACAACAAACAGCCCCTAGTGTCATGAAGTTAATCGGCAACTTAATTACGTTCCTCGTGAACTTAGGCATTGGAATGGCTCCTCTTGGTGCGGCCATTATAAATATTGCAAATAAGTTTTTTGATTTTGCTAATAGTTTGATGGAAAATAATCGATCAATAGGAATCATCATAGCAGGGCTTATTTCGTTTGGCGGAATTTTATTAGCTGTTGTTCCTAACATCATTGCATTTGGAACCTTATTTAAAGGTTTGGGTACCGCTATGACTAGTGGGCTTGGTAAAGCTTTTAAATTTATCAAACCTTTATTTACTAACTTTAGTGGAACCCTTGCACGAATCAGCGCATCCGTTTTACCGAAATTAGGATCAGCGCTAGGGCTTATTACTAATCCAGTTGGTTTAGTTATTGCAGCCATAGCTGCTTTAATCGCAATATTTGTAGGGTTGTATCGCACAAATGAAAAATTCCGTAGTCAGGTTCAAACAGTGTGGGAAGCGATTAAAACTGGAATTTCCATTGCAGTAACCGCAGTGAAGGATTTAATCATGTCAGTATGGTCTCAAATTACTTCTTTCTGGGCTGAAAACCAAGAGAGTATTATGTCTACGGCTTCTACTATATGGAATGTAATCGGAAAGGTTGTAACGACTGTGATGTCTGCAATCGGGGCAATCATGCAGTTTATATGGCCTGTTGTTAAAGCTTTAATTGTATCGACTTGGGGAGCGATTAAAAATGTTATCCAAGGTGCCATCGATGTCATTTTAGGAATCATTAAAACGTTCAGCTCACTATTTAGAGGTGACTGGCAAGGTGTTTGGGAGGGCATTAAACAAATTTTAGGCGGGGCATTACAGGCTGTTTGGGGAGTAATCAATCTTTACTTTGTAGGTAAGTTACTTGGTCCACTAAAAGCATTTGGAAGTACAGCTAAAACGATTGTACAAACTGTTTGGAATGTAATTAAGGGCATTTTTACAAATACACTTAATGCAATTAAAACAGTTGTAACAACGATTTTTAATGGAATAAAAACAACCATTTCAACTGTGTTAAATGGTATTAAGACCACAACCACAACAATTTGGAATGGAATTAAATCAGTGATAACCACTGTCTTGAATGCTATCAAGTCAGTTGCCACAACTATTTGGAATGGCATCAAGAGTGTAATAACATCAGTCCTTAACAATATTAGAAGTACTGTTTCAACGGTCTGGAATGCTATAAAAAGTGTGATTTCTAGCGTGTTAAATGGCATTAAAAGCGTCGTTACTTCTATTTGGAATGCGATTAAATCCGTTGTAACTACAGTAGTTAACGGTATAAAAACAACCATTACGACAGTTTGGAACAGTATTAAAACTACTGTCGAAACAGTAATGAATGGCGTTAAATCAGCCATTGAAACAAGATGGAATGCTGCTAAAACATTCTTGGAAGGTATCAACTTATTAAAGATCGGTAAAGACATTATAAATGGTTTAATCAAAGGAATTACAGATTCATTCGGTGCCGTTGCTACTGCTCTAAGCTCGTTAACAGATAAAATACCTAAATGGGTAAAAGAAGCATTAGGGATTCATTCACCATCAAGGGTCATGATTGCAATTGCTAAATGGATTCCGATTGGTGTTGCTAAAGGGATTGAGAGCACGACTAGCGTAGTAAAAAATGCAGTCAACAAAATGACTAATAAAGCCATTCCTGATTTCAGTAAGTCTCTATCCATCACAAAAGACATGGTGCAACAAACGCAAAAAGTAGTTAGTACTTCACTGAAAGAATCCAATAAAGAAGTTCTTGCTATTCAAAAGGATTATGAAGCAAAACGCGCTGAAGCAACTAAAAAGGCTGATGCTCAAATTAAAGAAATCAAAGCGAAAGCTGCTGATAAAGGGAAGAAGCTTACTGCTGCACAAGAGCGTCAAATCACGAAGATTCAAGAGGACGCAAAAGCGAGTAGAGAAAAGCTTGCTAAAGCAGAGGCACAAGCTATTTCAAAGGTGAAGTCTAAGTCACAAAAAGAGACGTTTGACGCCCTAAAAGATTTCGCGGACAAGCAAGTAGGATTAGAGAAGTGGTCAACTAAGCAACTGGCCGAGTATTGGCAGTATGCGGCTACTGCATTTAAAGAAGGTACAGACGAGCGTATTGAAGCTCAAATTAATTACAATAAAGCAATGTCTGAACTGACTAAAGAAAAGTTTGATAAAGAGAAAGATTACATTGATCGTAAGAAGAAATACAATCAAATGTCTCTTACGCAAGAACTTGCTGCTTATCAAAAATACTTGAAACAATACAAAGTTGGCAGTGAAGAGCGAGTTTACTATGAAGATAAAATTGCTGAAACGAAACAAGCCATTCATGAAAAACTAACGTCCCTTAACGATGAGTACATTACTAAATTTAACGAGGCGAAGCAAAAAGAAGTAGATGGTATCAAAGAACTCGAAAAAGCGTATGAAGATGCTGTTAATAATCGAGCTAATAGTATTTACTCATTCAAAAACTTATTTGATGAGATTGGTGAAAAGGCACAGGTTACAAGTCAACAGCTCACTAAGAATTTACAAGATCAAGTGGCTGTTATGGGTAACTGGGCAAGAGATATTCAAGCGCTTGCAGGCAAAGGTATAGATAAGGGGTTACTTGCAGAATTACAGGCAATGGGACCAAACGCTTACGCTGAAATCGAAGCTTTAAATAGTATGACAGCTACGGAATTGTCTTATTATAACGACTTATGGAAAACGAAAACAGCTCTTGCTAGAAGTCAAGCTGAATCAGAATTAGTCGGTTTGAGAGAAGATACAAACAAACAGATTGAAACGCTTAAAAATGATACGAAGAAGCAGCTCGAAACTTATAAAAATGAATGGTTGAATCAAATTAAATCCATTAAAACAGGCACTACTGGTGAATTTAATGCGATGACCGCATCTATGAAGCAAATCGGTGAAAATGTTATTCAGGGCTTGCGTAACGGTATGAAATCTCAAATTCCTGATATGATGGCCGAAGTAAAAGCAATGGCATCAGAGATTGAAAAAACAACACGAAAAGCTTTAGGTATTAAATCGCCTTCTCGTATCATGATGGCCGTCGGTAAGTGGATTCCACCAGGTCTTGCAAAAGGGATTAAAGGTAGCGCAAAAGTAGTAACAAAAGCTGCATCCATTATGGCAGCTAATGCTGTTCCTGATATAAGTTCAAGTTTAGCTGCTACAAAAGCAGAAATTAAGCTTGCAGCATCCCAATTAGCAGAAGCAGCAAGGGCTGATTTAAGCGTGATAACAGACGGACTATCGGTGAAAAGTGCAAT
The DNA here is from genome assembly GCF_038593855.1 of Lysinibacillus sp. FSL M8-0337. Classification (NCBI taxonomy): domain Bacteria; kingdom Bacillati; phylum Bacillota; class Bacilli; order Caryophanales; family Bacillaceae; genus Lysinibacillus; species Lysinibacillus sp. FSL M8-0337. The sequence continues at coordinate 2,020,187 of NZ_CP151996.1, forward strand.
CAGTAGTGCACAGAACACAAGTATTACAAGCGAATCTGTTCTTGATTCATCGATGCTGGATAATGTAATACAGCTCCTTCGAATCATTGCAGATAAAAACCTATCTCTTGAGCTTGATGGTCGCTTGTTATCTAGCTACGTCGATGAAAGTAATGCAAGAAAAGTAGATTTAAAACGTTCTATGAGAGGGTGAGAATGAATGGACGCGAAAATAGTTAAAAGTAGTGGGCTTGAAATTACCTTGTCTAATGAACGATTCATTACAAAGGACATTGTGGTTTCGCCGATTGAAATTAAACGAGATGTAGCCGATGTCGAAAGACGCGCCGGTGCCGTGAATGAGTTAATCAAACACGGCACTCGTAGCATACAGCTACAACTAATGTTTATTGCAAAAGACCATTCGGACTTTGAAATACTCCAGGATAGAGCGTTTGATTTGTTTACAGATTTAGAACCATATTATTTATATAAAGCAATACCAACAAAGCAATCCACTATGTATGAGTTCGAGCTACCTGGTAAGGATTGGGGTAAAGAGCTTGATTTTAAGCCTAGTGAGGTTGCTTTTCTACAGGGGAAACGATACCTTGTTATTAATAGTGATATGTCGATAATTGAACAGAAAGGCCTCACAGGGCTTTTCACTGTTGAACTTGAAACTTATTTGCTTCCGTACGGTGAGAGCGCAGCAACACTTAAAGAGCTAAAGTTATGGGACGTTAATAAGTGGGAGTGGAATCAAGGGTTAACGTGGGACGAGGATTTGCAGTACAAGTTTACAACTAATGATTTCACAGTAAAGAATCTTGGTAATGTAAAAGTTGATCCGCGCGAAAGTGAATTGAAAATAACCATTAAAGCAACAACATCGACTTACTTAGAAATTAAAAATGTATCTACTGGCGAAATATTTAGGTTTAATGGTGCTTTATCAGCATCTGACACAATCGTTTTGAATGGCATTTACTCTTATAAAAATGGAGTGAATGCCATTTTGAATACGAATAAAAAGTTACTAACGCTTGCACCAGGGAACAATATTTTTTCTGTGACAGGCGGGACGATTCAATCTATAGAATTTGATTTTAGATTCCTATACAAATAGAAAGGATGTGCAGGAATTGACTTTAGAATTGCATAATACAGAAAACCCTATAAGTAATACAGAACGGTTGAAAATTAACGAAAACTGGCAACGGATTATTTCTGGGTACTCTTATTTACAACAACAAATCAAGGTGTTGGCTGGTGGTGCGGAAGTCGATGAGTTGATTCAACGCTTAAATGAAGCTGTAGACGGTGCAAATGTAGCTGTTCAGCAAGCGATAGATGCCAACAATACGGCAACCCAAGAGGCAATAGAAGCCAATAACAAAGCCTTACAAGACGCACTTACTACGGTTTCACAAACATTAGTAGATGTTAATAAGGCGATTACTGATGCTAATACGGCTACAACTGAAGCCAATACAGCCAAACAAGGTGCCTTAGATGCAACAACACAAGCTCAAACAGCTCTAACTTCAATGCGATCACTCATTACTAATTTAGGCTCAAAAGGCGTTTGGAATGATACTACACAGTTTTACAAAAATAATTTGGCCGTCTTTAACGGTTCAACGTTCATTGCCTTACAGGATAACTTAGGAAAGACTCCGCCTACACTTCCTACTCAATCGAACGCATATTGGTCACTATTTGCTGAAAAAGGAGCACCAGGCAACACAGGATTACAAGGGCCACCAGGTAAAGACGGTACAGGGGTCACAATCATAGGCAGTTTACCAAGTGAAACAGATTTACCGCCTGTTGGTGCTCCTGGTGACGCTTATATGATTGAAGGTAACCTCTATGTATGGCAAGATAACACGAATACTTGGAAGAACGTAGGTCCTATTCAAGGTCCACAAGGTAAGTCAGCATACGATCTCGCTGTAGAAAATGGTTTTATAGGGACAATGGAAGAATGGATTGAATCCTTAAAAGGTATGCAAGGCCCTCAAGGTCCAGAGGGGCCTCCTGGACCACCAGCGGACTTAACAGAAATCAATCAACAGGTCTCTAATCTACAAACAGCAGTTACTGAACATTCGGCTGATAGTGTTACCAATGAAAATGGCGCTCATGACTTGCGCTACTTTAACAATAAGTTAGAGTGTAATGATGGTGGGGACTGGAATGAAATTAAAACTGGAATTGTTACTAAATCGTTTACTGGGGATTTAAATAACTTGGTAGAAAACGGTATCTATTCTGTTCCTGTAGGTACACTTAATGTCCCAATTAACGGAAATTGGTTAATATCTGTTGAGGTTTCACTTGACGGTAAAACTATATGGCAAGAGGCGCGTACAGAGAATCAAAACAATCCTAGAGATAACTTTTTCAGAAGGCTTGGACTAAGAGGTGCTGATGGAGTTGTTAATTGGAGTGTCACTCCTTCAAATATTCCGGGATATCTTAACGGATGGAAGTACGCGAATCTAAATCTTTCCAATGCTGTAGATAGTCATGTTCAAGTTACAGCGGCTTCATCCTATGCAGTAAAACAGGTTAATGACAAATTGATAGGATATCAAGTTGTTTTAGGAAATGGAGCAAAAGCAGATGTATCATTAGGAGTTATATCTATAGGAAAAAATGCTAACGTGAGTGGAGCTAACGCAATTGGTTTAGGAGCAGACGTTTTTGTAATAGCTGATAACAGTGTAGCAATAGGTGCCGGTAGTTCAGGGTTGATCCCAACTGAAGGTGTTTTGGGGGGTCCCACTAGTAATTCTTCTAGTACAAATAAATGGAAAATACCAGGCAACCTTTCTGTTTCTGGTACTAAAAACTTTGAAATTCCTCATCCCCATCCTAATAAAAAACATACTCACGTCATCAGACATGGTGCAGTAGAATCTCCTACAACAGGTGATACTCTTTACCGTTATACTGTTGAAGCAAAAAAGGATGGTGAAACTGTAGAAGTGCAATTGCCAGATTACTTTGAGCATCTGAATACAAATGTTGATGTGTGGGTTAATCCTGACGAGCACTTCGGTAGAGCTTTTGGTAAGGTGCTTGGTGATAAGTTACTTATTACCTGTGAAAAAGTGGGGAAATATAAAGCTTTAGTTATCGGTACTCGAAACGATGACAATGTACAAGATTGGTATGTTAAAGGTGTGGAACGTGAAATAGGAGAGTCATGGTTAGGAGAAACTTATATTTTTGAGGTAGAAGAAATCACAGAAGTAGCAGAATTTGAGGAGGTATCACTATGAATATCGTACTTAAAGAGTCAAAAATCCAATTTAAAAATCCTGTAATTGGGCAACCAACACGTGCTGTAGAAGAACATTATTATGCAAGACGAATTATTGCTTTAGTAGATAATGACGAACATCAGTTTAGATTTATGGCGAAAGAGTTACCATTTGTTGCTTCAGAAGATGAAATGATTGTTGCAATTAAAAATCAATTGACTCATTAATAGTTCCAAGGTGACCTATACAATTTTATGTACTGCTAGATAGACTAATGTTATTGTTAAATAGGAAATTTAGTAATTAACTTATAATTCTCTATACTTATTTTTGATATAATATATCAAAGGAGGATTATTATGGATTTAAAATTAATAAAAAACATTCTTTCAATGTTAACATTGTTTGGAGCTGTGGTACCTATTTTAAAAGTAGTGGTGAATGCTTTTACGGCTCATGAATTGGATAGATTTTTTAAAACACCATGGAAAAAATTTATAGAAACATCAATATTAATTTTGATGTCCTCATTACTTATTACAACGGCGATGTTTACTGAAATGAAAGACTTAGATGAAACTTGGCCAAGCAATAAAGATGAATCGATAACCCTTTTTATATTTTTGTATTTTTTAGTTGTAACCATTATCACTTTGGCGGTTTACCCCTTAAATGTATTGATAAAAAATTATTGTAACAGGAATTATTATTTTATCAAAGAACTGGGTGAGAAATGGATGATTGAGATATCAGAAGATAGGGGGAGGTTTTATCTTAGTAATGGAGATAGAAATAAAGTTGTGACTACTCTAGATAATTTAGAAATATTTAGAGAGGTAAAACAGACTGAACAAGGGAAAAAATTATATGGCAAATTAGTAAAATACTATTCTTTAAAAATAGCTATTATAATTCTACTAATATTACTGTTAGTTTCAGTGGTTATATCATTTATAATGTTAATCATTTATAATCACTTTTTATACTTTGCTATATTTGCAATGTTAGGGTATATATTAGTAGCAATAGCTATTTTTTTAACTGGTTGGAATGACTATGAAAACTGCCAGGAAAGCATGAATAGAAATAATCAGTAATTTATTTATAATGATAAAGGCACTCTCAACAATGGGGGTGCCTCTTTTAATGCTTGGAAGGATGTGAAATTATGAGATGTTAATCGTTACAAACTTCGCAGGTAATCAGACAGAGCCTTTTTTCACAACATCTGCACCGGTATTCGAGCAAGATACACAAGGTAATTTAACGCTTGAATTTACAGTCAATAAAATTAATAACGAGGCTGGATTTAACCTTCTTCAAGAAGAGTCAATTGTTACGGCTGCTAATTATGATTTTCGAGTAAAACAAATAATTGATGATAAGCTGGGGCGCAAAACTATTCTTGCCATCTCAACTTTTTTTGATTTAGCTTATCAGTTTAAAGATAAAACCTTTGGAGGCACTCATAGTAGTCAGGAATTTGTGAATTACTTATTTACCGGTAGTGGTTGGATAGCGACCTGTGATTTCACGGAAACTGAAACCATCGATAAATTTGGCTCCAAAAATATTATCCAATGTGCGAATCAAATCTGTGATGCCTTTAATTGTGAGTTTGAGATATTACCTAATAACCGAGTTCACTTTAGTAAATCACTTGGTCCTGATAATGGCGCACAATATCGATACGGCCATAACATTAAAGCCCTTAGCCGTAAGGTCGATACGAATCATCTTAGAACAAAAATCACAGCCACCGGTAAGGAAGATTTAACCGTTACCTATACTTCACCTAATCACACAATATGGGGGATTCGTGTTGCTGATCCGATAAGTGATGAACGTTTTACAGTGGCAGATAACCTGTTGAAAAAGGCTAAGGATTCACTTATTGACTATCCAGAAGTGTCGTTTGAATTGGATACAATTGAATTGTTGGATAAGGCATTAGGTGAGAAGGTATGGTTGATTTACGAGCCAATTGAGGAGTTAGAGTTACAAACTCGAATACTTAAACGAATTTGTATAGTAGACGAGCTTTCAGATGAACTAAAGACAATTGCGGTTACACTAGGCAACTCTTTACCTCGTACAATGTCAGATAACGAAGTTGATACAGAAGAGCTTATTGAAGATACAAAAGAAGAGCTGGAAGAAGTAATTGAGGAAAATAAAAAGGAATTTAGGTCGTCCATCACACAAACGGATAGCCGTATAACGATAGAGGTAGAGCAACTCAATAAATCAATAGCAGCTATCGACGTAAAAGCAGACCAGATTAGTCTATCGGTGAATAATCGAATTACTAATGAGATGGCTGCTATTAACATACGAGCCGATCAAATACAATCTACAGTAACTGCTCAAGCGACTCAATTACATGGGATAGACACAAGAGTAGCTAGTGCTGAATCATCTATTACTCAACAGGCTCACCAAATTACGCAGAAGGTTTCAGTCACAGACTATAACGGAAACACTATATCTTCGCTGATAAATCAAACGGCATCAGAAGTGCTTATCAAAGCAAGTAAGATAAAGTTTGTTGGTGAGATATATGCACTTTCAGATATAAACGGGAATTTAGGTAATATCCATGCGGGTAATATCAACATCCAACAGCAAATGAGTATAGGTAATCGCTTGAATATCCAAGGATCAGGCGGAGCTATTCAGTTTACCGAATCTATGGCGTCCATCTCATCAAGTGTAGGTTCAGGGTTGTCGATTTGGGATACTCAACAAGTACATTTGAATGCTAGCAATATAAGCTTCGGTAGTATTTTTGGAGGGGGGAATATTGATTTTGGTGGGATGTCGTCATCAAATTACAGCAACATTACGGTAGGTAACGCTAATAAACTGAACGGCTTCTGGCACTATGAATTTGCCCTAGCACATACAGCAGGTTTAGGTATTGCATATAGTCCTGCTGCAAGGCGTTTATATGTGCGTATGAATGGTTCTGATGTAGGCTATGTGAATCTAACATAATAAAAGGAGATTGATAGAATGGATTATCAAGTACAACTAAACAACGGTAAAGCAATAAATTTAACTAATGCAGAGTTTGATGCTGCGGTATTTACGGCAACATTAAATGACCAAAAAGTAAACTTCGTTAATATTGGTGGAGCTATTATTAATAAGCACGTCATTGTGGGTGTATTACCAGTTACAGCTATTCAACCAGAGACGCAAGCGTAGGCTTAACGTTATTTTTATTGGAAAAGTAGAAGGAAAACTTTCCCTTTTGTTTTATAATTAGATAGAAGGGAGAGAGTGAATTGAAAAAGAAAGTAATAGAATGGTTTGTAAAACTAGGGTGGCCAGTAGTTAAATTTGTTATTATAAATTTTGGTCAAGAAATTTTAAAATTTGCTTTTGAATCGTTAAAAGCACAAGCGAGAAATAGAAGTATTTATAAAATGGAAGAGGCTATGAAAAATGCTAGAAACGCTGAAAAGGCTGCAGAATCGACAGACGATTCTAAAGAAAAATTGCAGTATTATGAATTAGCAAAAGCTTATAAGGAAACAGCAGAATATCAAAGAAGATTTCTTAGCGACTTTTTAGAAGAAGTAGAATGCTCGTCTAAGGAAATCATAAAGACAGTACAACAAAAATCTTCAAATATTAAGGCTGAGGATTTATTTGTTTTAGATAAAAAAGAAGGGAAATTAAAGGCAGTTGAAAATCAGAAGCTATTAGAACAAAATACTACTAACTAAATTGTTTCTTAATTCAGATCAACATTTTTAACTGATACTTCTTTTATTATTCCAAACGTTTAGAATTTTGCCTTCCACACTGTGGAGGGCTTTTATTATGCGCTGTGAGAGCAATCGAGATAGGCAACGATACATGTTACTGAATCTCGATGCTCCTCATGGCGCTTGTTTATTTATAAAAAAGGGCAAAGGACGGTGTATTAATGGAGCAAGTCTCAAAATATTTAGTTACTACAGTAGGTGGTGCTGTCTCATGGCTTGTTGGTGGATGGGAGTTGTTAATGACAGTATTACTTATTTTAAATGCAATTGACTTCTTCACAGGCATGGCTGCTAACTGGGGAACGATTAATAGTAAAAGAGGTTATCAAGGCATTATCAAAAAAGGCATGATGTGGGTTTGGATTGTCGTAGCGAATTTAATTTATCTAGTGCTGTTAGACCAAGGATTTTCAATCGGGCAGATTATTCCTGATGCGGTGGTATTAATGTTCATTTTCAATGAGTTAGTTAGCTTGGGGGAGAATTCCGCAAAGCTAGGTATAGACATGCCTGCACCAGTTAAAAAGGCATTAGATATTTTTAATACTAAGGAGGAAAAAGTGAAATGAGCGTAAAAGAAATTGAAATTCACCCAGGGCATTGGATTAATCCTGGCAGTGGTGCTGTCGGTATCCTTAACGAAGTTATCGAGGCACGAAAGGTAGCTAAAAGAGTATTTGGGATTCTGAAAGCATCAAATGTGCCATGTACTTATTATGAGGACAATACCTCAACTAACCAACGTCAAAACATTAACTATCTTGTTAACCAACATAACAAGGATCGTGACAGTTTAATTGTCTCTATCCATCTGAATTCTGGTGGTGACGGCTCCAAAGCTATTGGCACAGAAGTCTTGTATTATGACCAGCAAGCTTTAGCAGCACGTATTTCAAAAGCTATTTCTGATGCAACTGGTGGCGAGCTACCAAATAGAGGTGCTAAACAACGCAAGGATTTAGGTGTATTAGCAAGCACATACGAGCCAGCGATTTTGATAGAGGTTTGTTTTGTGAATAGTGTAGTAGATGCAGTTGTTTATCGACGAGACTTTGAAAATATTTGTTATGCCATCGCTACTGAACTTTCTAAACATATAGGGAAAACATTGAAACCAACTACACAACCAAAAATAGAGCATAAGAGGGAGGAAACACAAGTGCCAAACACACTAACATCAACAGCTAAAGAGGATTTGAGAGGATTGTTAAAAGAAACGTATCAAAAAGGAATCTTGAAGGTGGACCATAGCGAAAGAGTTGGTTCAATGACTGATGGTGAAGTTTTAGGACTGTTAATTTCAGTTGTAAAACGAACACTTTAAGGTAAAAAATGACCAAGATAGCCTAATTGCTGTCTTGGTCATTTTCTAGTTCATGATTAAAAATTTATATAACCTTCATCACTGTCTGGGTCATAATAGCGAAAATCTTTTATTCCGTGTTTTTCCTGTAAGTATTCTTTTACTATTTCTATATCTTTACCGAAAGTAGGAAATGGAGAGCTTTTGAATCTTATTATATGGGGTCCTTCTTCAGATATAGAAGCGGATAGTATTTCTTTATCATCATAGTGAAAATCGACATTCCATCCTGTATAACTAATTAAATAAGTTCCATCGTCTCTTAGTCCACATTTGTCTTCATACGAAACGATATTAACATTACATATTTTGTTATTTATTAAAAATGAATTCATGTTGCCGTACTCCTTTATAAAATGTATTTTAGTGGAAATTCAAGGATGTGTATTCCGAACTTTTCCATTCAGGTAACTCCCTTATTGATTGTATTCTATTATTGGTGCTGTGAAAATAATGTAAAATCCTTCTTCGTGAAGTTCTGATTTCTCCAAAATAATATAACTTTTTGTTAAATCTGTATACTTTTGTTTTGTGCGCTGTGAAATACCGTATCCAATGGGATACTGATGGTTAGATTCTAATCTAATTTGTCTATGCGACTCACTGGAGTCTTCCCATAGCCATTGAGCAATTTCTTCACTATGGATATTCAGTATTTCATTGACAACTTGAATAGCTATATCTCTGTTATAAAAGCAAGTAATATCATTAAAAGAAATTCTAATTTTTCTTTCTAGTTCTTCATTTGGCAAATCATAAAACATTATTTCTCTTTTTGCTTGCATTCTTTCATCCCCCGCTTAAAAGCTTATAAAATTTATGTTAATAAACCATAAACAAAACTTCAAGATTTTTATTATTTAACAAATGGATATGCTGTTTTCACAACAAAGCCATAATCATTACTGTCATCTCTCTGTAGTACTACTATACCTGTATCAAGTTTGTCAGATTTATAAATAGTTCTTTCTTTTGCATTATATTTGTATCCATATCCTAAAGGGGTTGTAGATTTGTGTTTTCTAGAAACAAACTCATCATCTTTTGTATTTTTTAACCAAGAAGCAATCCTATCAGCTTCATCAACTAAAACAGTATTAACAAATTCTTGCATAACTTTATGATTTGAAAATTTACTAGCCCCTTGTTTGTTTTTTGTTTTAGATCGAGCTTGTAATTCTTCATCTGTAATATTCAGATGCTTTTCTTTTGTGTGTCCAGGGAGATTTTTACCTTCAGATGCGTTAATAAGTTTTTTTGTATCATTTATATCCATTTCTTTAATTTTTGCAGCTGACGTTTTCACTAAGGCATTATTTAATTTTCTTGCAGCAGAGGCATTCAAATCATATTTATCTATAATTACATCAGCAAATTTTTTTATCTTACTAACACTTGGCCCAGGAATTAAGTCAACTAAAGCCAATGCAATATCTTCTACCTTCGATTTAGGGTCTACTATTGTTTTATAAGCATTATAAATGTCTTTTGCAGTGCCGACTAAGGGAATAAAATCAGTTGCTACATCAAAAACAGTTTCTGCAATATCCATATATTTATTTGAAGATTTAGCCACATATAGTTGTCTTGATTCATCGGAAATTTCTACTGTATCTAACGATGCTATTCTCACGCCGTCCATGGTATTAGTAGAATACAGATTGTTAAGTGTTGTACCACCAATACTAGATGAATCAACATTATAAACAATTTGATAACCACTATCTGATCTAATACTAGTTGAATTGTTAGAACTTGAATTAGATTTTATGTTAGTAACGTGTGACTTTACAGCATTTTCTAGTGAAGATCTCGATTCATTTATAACTCTTTTAGGAATGTGTTTACTACCTGTTGATGAATTACTAGTACTTGCGTTTGATATTTTTTTTGCAGCCATTTCACCTAAACCTTTTGTAAGTTTAGAACTGTTTGTAACATATGTATTAAATTGTTTAGAACCAGGAATACTTCTAACCATACACAAAACCACCTATAATTTATTTTTATGAATTTATTTCTTAAATTAGTATATATTTCTAATAATGTATTAGCAATTCATTTTTAGGTGTTTAATTTTGTATATTAAGCTAATTTATTCTCTGTTAGGAATAAATATTAAATACCAAGAACATTGTTTTTTGAAAATACGGAATAATATCGCAATTATAATTGTTATTAATATGGTTGAAAGTACCTTATTGAGGATATCGAAAATTATTCTATTATTACAATAAAATCCATTTAACTATTAAATAAATGAATATGGGTGGAAATAAATAGTCTTTATCAAAATACTTAATTCGGTAGGTGTTTTTTGTGGAATCATACTTGAAGGATTTACAGAATGGTGTGATGACAAGCGATAGATTGTTAGGTTTGTATATTACGATTCAGCAACGTAGAAATAATAAAAAATAGTCAAAATCAGTACAGTCCTTGTTTGATTTAATCATAAAAATAATAAAGTCCAGGCTCGGAATTAATTGAGTCCTGGGCTTCGTTTTATAAAAGTAAGAAATTAAATCTTTATTTTGTTAATTCTGCATATATAAATGAGCATATTTGATTACACATATCACTAGCAGCAATCTCTGCGTGCTTTCCGTAATCGTCATCATGATCTTTTGTTACATTAAATTGAATTATGTCAGGTGTTCTTATACCTTTTCTAACAATAAGACTCCAACTACCTTCAGGATGTTGAGTCATTTCACCTTTACCTATACAAGCAGAAGCATTTTCAATTGTGCTTTCGGATTTATACCTACCATCTTTAATTTCAACTTGTATATAACTTATTCGTGGTCCATCAGCAGGTTTTTCGGAATATTCAATACCAGTAAGCGTAAAAGGTCCAAGTACATTGGTCTTACTTTCTCGCCTTGTTCCTCTTTTACAAGATCCAGGAGGGAAATCATCTAATTTATACCCTCTAACATTCCTGCAATGTTCCTCAAGCTTTCTTATTTCTTCCTCCGGAAGTGGAGTTGTTTCAACATTTGAAGATTCATTTACTAATCCATCTAAAAAAGATACAGTTTCATGATAGAGTTTATTATTAATTTCTACATTTTTCTTGTGTTCTAAATCGAATAACCTATTTTGATGTTCTTGAAAATTATTTTCAAAGTTATTTAATTCCATTTTTATACTCCTTTAAAATAAAATATATACATTTCTTTTAATTATATTGGTCTAATGAGACAGGATTTTAATCTGTCTATCCCTATCATCCCTATAAATAGGAGTTACATACATCTAATGTCTATACCATCTTTTAACAAAAGAATTACAAAAAAAAGCCACTCGATTGAGTGACTTAAATTAAAGTTTGTTTTTATTTACGAATTTCAATATCCTCAAATTTGAAATTTTTACTACCGAAGCTAAAAGTTAAAGTAGCAGTATTTCCATCAACAAGAGATGGCTTAAAATATTGAATGTTGGTTACTGTTCCATCTAAAAAGTTTATTGCTACTGGAGCATCCTTTGCACCATACATTTCTTTCATTTTTTGTTCAAACTCAAAATCAACTGCATCTTTACCGTTTACTTTTGTTGAAGCATCATATATTCCAGCATCATAAGGACCGTTATTACTATAATGAACAATAATTCTCAGGAATTCCGAAGTTAAATAAACATCTTCAATTCTAATTCTTAAATCTTCTTTATATTGATATGGAGAATCTAGGCTAGACCACAAGCGGTCTTCCGTAATTTTAATTTTTGGTTCATTTATTTTTATCTCTTCTTCAGACTGCTCAACATCGTAAGAAATTGCTCTAGCAAGAAATGCTGAAATATGGGCACGTGTTAAATTAGCTTCTGGTTTGAAAGTGCCGTCATCATACCCTGTCGTAATACCTGCAGCAACTAATTGTTGAACTGCTTCATATGCAGTGTGTCCCATTGGAACATCCTTAAAGGTTTGATTTCCTTCAGGTAAATCAAATGCACGTGAGATAAATGCAGCCATATGACCACGAGTTACTTTTGCTTGAGGTTTAAATGTTCCATCATTATAACCATTGATAATTCCAGCTTCTGCAGCAGATTGAATGTAACCGGAATTCAAATTTGTTTTAGGTACATCACTAAACTTTGTGTTGCGTTGTGTACCATCTAGACCTGCAGCTTTAGCTACCATCACAGCCACTTCTTCTCGGGTAACTATATCCGTAATTCCAAAGTGATTACTATTGTTGATAACTCCCTTTTCTATTAAATAATTTATATCTTTGTAATTAGGATGTGATGATGGTACATCATTAAATGCATTCGCTGTCATCGTGTTTGGTAAAACTAAAAAGAATGCAAATGTTGCTATTAATAGGGTGTATATTTTTTTCAATTACAACCTCTCCTTCCAATTTCCATTTTAGGAAAGTATTCATGAAAAGTATACATAAAAATACAGACAACTAATTAGTTATCTGTTTCATGTTCTACCTTAGAATCTTTAGCTTGTTCAATTACTTCCTCTACAGCTGATTTAATTTCTTCAAGCGTATAACCAGCTTTCAGTAATTCTTGGGTTGTCTGTTCTAGTTGGTTCATTTTGAAACCCCATTTTAATTTTTCTATCGCCCATATTAATTATATTTAAATTTGTTAGAAATATCAAAAGGCGCTGTATTTGTAGGGGCGTACAGTAGTGCTATTAACCGTTTAGAAAGTAAGTCAGGTAAATCTTTATTTCATAGAAGAAACTTCTTATAAAGAGCGTCCAGCTCCTTTTTATATTGGTTAAATAGATTGGTAGCCTACCACAATCAATAGTGCGTAGTAAACCAGCGTTAGATAATTGGGTGGAATGGTGATTGCTATGAACAATAGGGGAAGCTAAATAAAATTATAATATCCCTTATAAAGGTGAATTAGGATAATATTAGGTTATCAATACTTAAGAAGGTGAAAATATGAAAGTTGAAAAAGAAGAAGCTATTGCAGGTGCTGCAGTTGGAGGAGGAATGGCATTAGGGATTGTAGTTGTGGCAGCTGCCCCAATAGGTTTAGGTGTGACAGGTTTTGCAGCGGTTAAGGGATTTAAAAAATATAAAGCTAAAAAATAGGAAAAGACCACTCCGTGATGAAGTGACCCCTAAAAGTTAGACACGGTTATTTCATTTAGGCAGCTTGGATAAACTGAGTTCGGTATTGCACCGGACTCAGTTTTAATTTTGCCTTGATACGTTTTGTGTTGTAATAGTTCATATATTGTTCTAATTCTATTTTAAACTGCTCCACACTTTCGAATTCCTTTAAATAAAGGAATTCGGACTTCATTATGCCAAAGAAATTCTCCATTACGGAGTTATCATGACAATTCCCTTTACGTGACATACTTTGCACAACACCTTTTGCTTTTAGAGCGTGGCGATATTGCTTCATTTGATAATGCCAGCCTTGATCGGAATGCATGAGTAGTTTATGTTCTTCTGGCAAGCGTGCTAAAGCCTTCTCCAACATCTCTGAGACCAATGAATAGGTAGGTCTAGAGCCAATTGTATAGGTGATAATTTCTCCGTTAAACAAGTCTAAAACAGGCGATAAATAAAGCTTTTCGCCAAATAATTTAAACTCAGTAATATCCGTTACCCATTTCTCGTTTGGGGCATCGGCTTTAAAGTTACGATTTAAAATATTATCCGCAATTTTGCCAACTGTCCCTTTATAAGATTTATACTTTTTCATTCTTACTATGCACTTTAAACCAAGCTCTTTCATCATGCGTTGTACTTTCTTATGATTCACCTTTTGCCCACGATTCGCGAGCTCATCACGAATGCGACGGTAGCCGTAACGACCCTCATGTTCGTTATAAATTGCTTGAATTTCGGCCTTTAACTCGGCATCTGAATCTGGTCGATTCATCTTCTTCACTAAATCGTAGTACGTGCTACGTGGAATCTTTGCGAATGCCACGAGAGCCTTCACCGGGTATTTGTACCTTAGTTCATAGATGACCTTTACTTTGTCTTCTTTGGTGATTTTTCCTTGGCTTGAACTAAGGCATTCAACTTTTTTAAATAATCGTTTTCCATACGTAGTCGGTCGATTTCTGCTCGAAGTGCTTCCGGTGAGCCCTCTACTAGTACTTGTTTTGGTTGTTTGTTCGTTTCTTTTTTCATGGATGGACGCCCCTTTTTCCTTGACTGAAGGGCATCGAATCCTTTTGTTTCAAATTGTTTTCTCCAAACACATAGGGTTGAAGGAGCCACTATATGAAAAATAGCAGCTGTTTCAGTTAAGGATGTACCGTGTTCAATCATAAAATTTAGTACGTCTAGTTTAAACTGTGCAGAGTAATTTGTATATTGTTTTACAAAAGCATCAACACCACGTTGTTTATAATGTTTCACCCAAGTTAAAAGATTAGGGTGTAAAACGCCTATTTCTTTGGCAATTGATCTCGCACTTTCATTTCCATTTAAATATCTTAAAACAGCATTTAACTTTTCTTCTCCACTAAATTTAGCCATATAAAAACTGCACCTCCAATTGTTAGATGTGTCTAACAATTGGGGTGCAGTTCATGATGGGTGGTCTTTCGTTATAAAATAAGTGACCAATAAGTGACCTAAAATGATTTTCAGTAACAGTTAGTGATAAATAAAGAAAATACTACGACTGAAAAACGTTGGTAAATAGAGCTTTTGATTTACAGTGAAACTTTATGAAAGCTATAATTAAGTTTCAAGCAGATATTCTGACAAACGAGCCAGTGGATATTGAAGATTTTCAGCAAACGACGGATGAATGGCGCTGTAAGAGCTGTAATTATAAAGAATTATGTTATACCAAATGAGTGGAATTATGGAGCGAGTGACGGCGAAAGCGGATAATTCATAATCATGGCTAGCTTTATTATGCCTTGTGAAGTTTCGGTTATGAACTGACATTTACGACATATAAATAGGATTGCTACGTCTTGCAAAAGTTAACGTAACAATCCTCGTATCAATATTTCCATGGGGGGATGTTTTGTAATTGGCGTTCAAGAAAAGTTGTTTAACAATCGTGTTCCTAAAATCTTGTACGTATCATTAGATACAGTCTAAATTATTTAAAATATCAGTCACTTTCGACTGCATGGTCTCATTCTCTATGACAGCGTGAACTAATGGTCGTTTCCCAATAAGTTCTATAATCATTTGATGCTTATTTTGTTGAGCGAAATGGACGATGTCACCAAATGGAGATTGATTATAATAAATATCCACATCATAGTATTTTCTTAATTCACGAGCAATCACAAATAGTTTAGGATGGAACTCTACGTTGGTATCAGCTAACAATATTTTGGAAGGTAGCTCGATATTTTTATCAATATAATCTAAGCTTTTCAAAACGGATAATAGTCTTTCTAAACCGAAGGCTAAGCCAACGCCTGCTTCATTTGCATTGCCCACGGCAGAAACTAACTGATTGTATCGTCCACCGCCTAAAATTGCGCCGATTTCAGTGTCGATTGCAACGCCTTCTAATATATAACCTGTATAATAATCTGCTCCTCTTGCTAATGTTAAATCTATTTTTATATTGGATTGAACATTTTTTGGCAAATAAGAAATGATAAATTTCAAATCGGCTGCCGCCTGTGCTGCGGAGGGACAGTTATCAAAGAACTTTTCAATTTGATTGATTTGATTTTGTAAATCATCAAATGGAGTTAAAAGGTTAGCAAAACTCTCAATTTCCATAAGGATTTGATTTGCGATATTTAAAGGAATATTATTTTCTATTAGTTTGTTTTTAACACCTTGTAATCCATCTTTAGACACTTTATCAGCATAGTCTAGAGCTCTTTGTAATCCGAGGTGCTCTTCTTTGCTCTGCAAACCGACTTTCAGTGCTAAAGCTTGTATAAGTAGTCGGTGGTTAATTTTTAAAACAAAGTTTTTTATGCCTAATATAGTAAGTAGTTCATGTGCCATTACCGTAATGTCGATTTCAGCTAATAAACTGTCTGCGCCAATTATATCAGCATCGCATTGAGTAAATTCTCTAAAATGGCTTTTTCCAGGCTCGTCATCTCTAAAAGAGGGACCAATTTGATATCTTTTATAAGGTCTTGGTAAATCTGGATACATACTTGCTACTCTAGCCAGTGGAACGGTTAAATCATAGCGAGCAATTAAATCCTTATCGTTTTTATCTTTTATATGGAAAAATAACTTTTCTCCTTCTCCATGGTGTCCGTTAAATGTCTCTAAGTATTCTAAAATAGGTGTTTTATGTGGATTAAAACCATAGTTTTCATATACTTCTTTAATAATATTGATGATGTGTTCTCGATATCTCATATCAAGCCCTAAAACATCTTCGGTTCCTTCAGGAATGGATAGTTTCTGTTCACTTAGATTTAAAATCATCTTAGAATCTTCCTTTCGATGAGTAATTGAATTGAACTAAATTTTGTTTTGAAAATATATTAAAAAAGTTAATCCGATTAAGATAAATAAGCCTCCTAATAATTGAAGCGGTTGCATAACTTCCTGCAAAAATAGTAAGCCGAAAATAGAAGTAAATATCGGTTCGACCATACTTATCATAGAAACATTTGTTGAATTAAGAATCTGTAGAGATTTAAATAACGTTATTTCGCCAATAATGGTTGAAATAACAACAATGCAGAATACATAAATCCATGCATTTGAAGAAAAATTCCAATGTAGTTCATTTCTAATTAGGCCTATTAAAATTACACCTAGTGCAGCAAATAAGGTAACATACGTACTTGTTACGACTGGGGAGTTAGTATCAGTGACTTTTTTTCCAAGAATCATATAAAGTGCGTAGACTATAGCTGCTAATAACGCTAAAAATACACCTTTCATATTTATATCTTGAAAAGAAACCCCTAATAAAAAAATCATGCTAATAAAGGTGAATAATAAAGCGATGATTGATTGTATCTTTAACTTTTCTTTGTAGATAAAAAAAGAAA
Organism: Lysinibacillus sp. FSL M8-0337; assembly: GCF_038593855.1. Classification (NCBI taxonomy): domain Bacteria; kingdom Bacillati; phylum Bacillota; class Bacilli; order Caryophanales; family Bacillaceae; genus Lysinibacillus; species Lysinibacillus sp. FSL M8-0337. Next base: position 2,037,536 of record NZ_CP151996.1, read on the forward strand.
AAATTGATACAAATATAGGAAATGAAAATAATAATAAGACTGCCATTGATGATGTTAGATATTTTAATGATTCAAAATGCAAGACTGAAAGCAGTGTAAATAACACACCACCTAATAGAAAAAGTAACTTGAAATCCTTTTTGCCTATTGTAAACGTTGTTTTTTTCCATATTAGAAATATAAAGAATAATAAAGAGCTTATTGAAAATCTTAAAACGAGTAATGTATAAACGGACATACCAAAGCTATATGCTTTTATTGCGAAAATAGGCATTATGCCAAAGCATAAAGCGGAAATAATTGCGTAAATAGTGCCCTTTTTTAAATCTCTCACACGAACCTTCCTTCACGAATTTATGGAAAGATGAAAAAATAATAGCAATATAAATTTTTACTTATCGCTAGAATCTATATATTTCATAAGTTTGCTGCAACAGCAATAGATATACCCTCGAGTTAATTTAATCCTATCATTACAAATTCCGACATTACAATGGTGGGATTCCGAAATTTTTGCTTTCGGAGACCGTCAAAATTTGTGCGGACACCGTAAACATTTATGAAAAAGTGAATAATGAACGATAAAATTTATCAATTAAACGCCGGTATTGAGGCGCATTTGAATTCATTGAAGGCATTATTAAGCTGCTAGCTAACAGTTTTTACAAACGTTTAATAGACAGGGCGAAATTGATAGAATATGGCAAATTAATGGCGCTGATGAGGATTCATTTGGAACGGTTGAAATAGGGGAGTAAATGAGATTTGTAGACAAAGAACATAAAGGGTTAACTTTCTTCTCAAAAATGTGATGAAATTTTAGCGGAGAGTAGGGAAAATGCACAGAGCGTTAGCCTCAACCAACCAAGCAGAGGGTTGCGGTTAACGCTCTGTTGAATGAGAAGTGTCCGCACGTAGCGGAAATCAACTGCAGTAGTTAAATTTTACGAGTGGGTGTCCGCGCTAAGATAGCTATTGCTGTGTAAAGTTATTTTTGTAAAACAAAAAAACCAATAATCGCAATAAAATTGAATAATACATTTACAAGCATATAGACAGGTCGTTGTTCTTTATATGTAACAACCATTGAAATGATGGCTGATACAACCGCTAAAGGAATAGTGACAAAAAAGATACCCCACAAGTAATAGCCATCTATATATACCATAGCAGTCAGAACAGCAGTAATAATGGTCCATATCATTGTGTTTTTTGACATAATCTCTCCTCCTTATGCTTAAAAATACAAAAAAATAATAGCATAACAAGGCGATTATCGTAAACTAAGAGGCTAAGGTGATAGTGGCTACTAGAGGAAAATCGGTGGGATGAAGGATCCCACCGATAAAGTTTCCAGCTATTTAGTTTAATGCCATGAATTCGTTTAATTCTTCAACTGTTAATGGTTCTGTTTGACCAATCTCCGTATGCACATCAAAGACAGCCGAGTTTCGAATTGTTCCAGTTATTTCACCGGAAGTATTTTTTAGGACACTTGCTGCATTAAGGAACCAAAAGTAATGATCTTGTACTTTCTTTGGGAAATTTGCGCCAAACATGCCGTTGACAAAAATAGGTGCACGGAAATGCATCGTCTCTTTTTTTAATGTACCAACAATTACAATTTTCTTCTTACTTCTTGGGGGTACTGTCACCTCAATTTTGGCAGTGGCTGTTTTAGATTCTGTTTCACTCCTTGATTCTCCTGTAGTCGTACTAAAAGAGAACTCCATGCCCGATTCAAAAATTCCTTCAATCGTAAATTTGGAGGAAAAATTTAACCCAGTTGTACTTTCAGAAGACCATGTTTGTTGACTTTGCCAGCTACCTTGAACTTCTAAAGTCATCGTAGCTGCTTCATCTCCATGATTGACTGCGATATTGCTCCCAACAATGACTGACTTAGGTGGTGCCCCATCTCCTTTTGTATAAGAAAAATCACCAAGTGTTTTGAAACATGGGTGACCATATTGTTCAGTGATTGCAGGCTTGACACCCTTAAAATACGTTTCACTATTGACTGCGATTCCATCAGGGTTGACTTTGAATTTTTCCTTGAATGCTTCTCTCACTTTGTCATAACTTGAATTCACTGCTGGTAAATCTGCAAACGAAAATTTTTCTTGGATTAGTTGAGTTGTCATGTATCTTCCTCCTAGTATATACGTACTTTGTGCGAGTTACCTCGATGATAAATTGAATGTTTCCTACCAAGAAACCTCCTTTACTAATTTATTTATTGATACTTAATATTCAATAAGTACCTCTTTATCACTGTAAAACAATAAATGGAAATACAATACTGACAAATGTTAATATTTAGGATATTAACATTTGAATTGGACTTTTTAATGAACTCCATTCTTGTTTCTACTGAAGCGGGATAGTAGACAACAGTTTTTGAATTTCTACTAGGATATTTATATAATGGATAACACACATACGAGGAGGAGAAATTATTGAATATTGCACAAATTAAAAATGCACTATTTAAAAAAGCTACTATCTTTCAAACAGGAGGATACCGACCAACAGAGGAATTAGGAGAAAGTTGGATTGGCAAAGTTGTATGGGAAAAAGAAGGAGAAACTATTCCATCTAATTTCGATCCTATTTGTACAATGTTTTTATATAATTTACCTTATGTACCAAAGGAATTAACAAGCTATCAATTATTAACTCTATATATGGACTTCGATGTATTCAATAATCTAGATAGAGATAATTTAGTTTCATTTTTTAAGATAAATTGTTATACGGAACTGGATGAATTACAAAAGGTAAATAAACAATCTAAGAAAATAAAGCCTTTTCCTTTAACCCCTGTATTCATTAATAATGATGCACCTGCTTGGGAAGATTCTGATAGTATTGCCCCAGCCATTGAAAATGAAATATTACGGCTTGAATTTGAGGAGGATATTGAATATTACGATGAGATTGTTGAAAAAATATATGCCACGCATAAAATTGGCGGGTATCCTTCTTTTACTCAAAGTGGAGTTTCCTTCGGGGAAGATTACCCATTTGTATTTCAAATAAGTTCTGATGAAAAGGCTCGCTTCAATATTATAGATAGTGGTAGTTTTTATTTTTTCTACAATCAAGAGAAAAGGGATTGGATTGTGTACTGTGACTTTTATTAATGTCATTGTAGAAATTATTAAACTATCAAGTGTCAGGTGTATCAAAAGTTCCTTAGATTAAACGTAGAAAAAGAGAACAACTTGCCCTGTCCTTTGTTAAAAAATGAGCTTGGAGAATCATTTCCAAGCTCAATTTTCCTGCGCTTTTTAAAGCCATTGTTAGCTAGAAATTGCATAGCAATTATCTTCCGAGGTACTCTGTGTATCATAAATACCTCGTTGTTTGTCTCCTCAAATTAATAATTAGCAATTTCGATTAAATTGTTGTCAGGATCACGAATATAGACAGAAGTAATGGGGCCAAGAGCTCCTGTTCTATTAATTGGTCCTTCTTCTATTCGAATAGCAAATTGATGTAAATGTTTTATGACAGCGGGTAAAGGTACATCCGTAATGAAACATAAATCAGCACTGCCTGATGTAGGTCTAATGGCTTTAGGTTCGAATTCTTTACCTACTTCATGTAAGTTTATTTTTTGTTGGCCAAAGTGAAGTGCCATTCTTCCTTCTCCGAATGTCACGATTTCCATTCCTAATATTTGTTGATAAAAAGTACATGTTTCTTCAATATTTTTTACAGTTAAAACTAAATGATCTAGCTGTGTAATTTTCATTTGCAAGCTCCTTTTTTGTCTATTTCGCTTATATTGTAAATGAATAGAAGGGAGACTAAAACAAGCATTTTTAAAACAACGGGGGCTATTAGCTGAACATGTGACCAATGAATAATGTAAAAGAGATGATTCCTGCAAAAATCAGGGTTAATGTGATTAGTATAAAGCTTAATAATAATGACAGTATATTTTTGACATCTTTCAAACCAATCAGCGCTAGAAAAAAACAAGTGATTGTCATAAGCAATATAGCGCTTAAAGGGTGAAAACGAAAATAGGAGATAAAAAAATTAAAATATGTGGCAGATGAACTTATGATAAAAAATAAAAGGAGTGTGCAAATGAATAGCACCGTGGATGCTAGATTTGAATTTACTTCCATACAGTACCTCCTATCTATAGAATGCAAACGATTTTTTGGCAAGCTATGTTCCATACAATGCCAAAATACAAAGGGAATCGGTTATACTTTTTACTATAATAAGTAGCAATGGTGGTGACAACATGGGGATAGCAGAAGTATTAACGGTAATTTTTATTGTGCTAAAGTTAACAGAGGTTATCACATGGTCGTGGTGGTTGGTGCTGTTGCCAGCGATTATTTCTTTTAGTATCTACGTGCTTATTTTATTGGTAAAATTGGGCGTCATTATGGTCACAGTCGTGGCAATGAAGAAACGTAAAGAATGATAGGTGTTACCGCTATACGTCACTATTTTTTAAAGTAGGGGTGAAATTGCTTTTATAAGCAGAAGCCACTGCAATCCAAATGGGCGCCCAAAAGGCATTGTTAACTACCTATAATTTTCAAGTTCGAACGTTTTAAGCAAGAGGCTATCTAGTTGTGGGGGCAATAAAAGATTATCTTCCTGGAAGTAGCTATTTCACGATGGTTAAACAGTTAGTTTAATAACGTCATGAAAAAGATAAGGTACAGTGTAAGACGCAATATTTTGGATGGCGCAGTTTGCGTCTTACTACATATGCTGTTCCTGTTAATCTTGCTAATTTTTATTTCATATTAAAATAATTTTTCAATATATGTCGTGTCCAATTTATCTAACAGCTTATAGTCTTTCATATAATTTTCTTCATATAAATATACAAAAAGATGGGTTGAATCATCAATCCGTATGCCGATTTCACGATTATCATTAATTTGGAATGTTAACCAGTATGCCTCCTTTACGTCAGACTTGGCAAAAAGCACTTTGCGAATCGCTTTATCTTCGAACAAATGCATCATTTCATCGATTTTCGCTGTATCTGTTATTGTAATTGTTTTCTCATCAGATGCTCGGATAATTTCAATTTCCTTAATCTGTTCAATATCGAGTTGTTCAATTACTTCCTTATTAAAAGTAGAATCTCGAGTAAGTAATGTTGTCGCCACATATAGGATGATAAGGGGTAATAGAATCGTGAAAAGTATTTTATATCTTTTTTTCATGTAGTTCTCCTTAAATTCTAAAAATTCGCACATATGTATTCTGTTCCACGCTATAATTGAGCATATACTGAAATGATAAAGGATGGCAATAAAATGAACGATAATCATCAAGAAAAAGAGCTTTTTTACCCAGATGGAACATTAATGTACCGTGGTGGCGTTAAAAAAAATGATTTTGGTCATGATATATACGATGGCAAGGGGACGATTTTTGATCAAGAAGGTGAACGATTATTCGAAGGTGAATTTGTTAACCATATGAAGCAAGGTAACGGCATCATGTATTTAAAGGGAAAAATGATTTATCAAGGCGAATTTATTCAAAATAAAAAACAAGGCAATGGTATTTTATATAAAGATGGAAAGATTTATTACGAGGGCCATTTTCGTAATGATTTAATGGATGGCTATGGTATTTTGTATTTTGAAGAGACTGTCATTGCACCTTTTAAAGAAATACGGGCGCAATATCCACATTTAAATCGACCACACTATGAAGGTGATTTTGTACATGGCATGAAAAAAGGGAAAGGTAGACAATATTACCCAAGTGGTTTTTTACAATATGAAGGCGATTTTATGTGGAACCATATGCAAGGGGCAGGGAAGCTGTACTATGCCCCCGAAACACCAAGCCTAGCGGAAATTGAATCTGCTTTAACACCCCTTTACTATGAAGGGTATTTTTTTGAAGATATGAAGCATGGTAAAGGAAAAGTGTATTCAAGACAGGGTATGCTAGAAGCAGAAGGTCAATTTAAAGAGGATGCGATGACAGGAAAAGGCACTCTTTATTATGGCAATGGACAAGCATCTTATATTGGCGACCTTGTAAATGGGGAAAAGCATGGTCGTGGGGATTATTATAATGAGGCTGGTAAAATTATCTATAGCGGGGAGTTTATCAACGGAGAACGTTTACGTATTACGCCTGAAGTAGAGAGAGAGATTAACAAGCTACAGGCGCAATTAGATGGCCTTGTCGGGCTGCCGAATGCCAAGAAGGAATTACATAATTTAATTAACTTCATTAAAATTCAAAGTTTACGTGTCGATCATGGCTTAACGAGTTTTCCAATTACGTATCATCTAGTCTTCTCCGGTAACCCTGGAACAGGCAAAACGACTGTTGCGCGCATTATTGGGCAAATATACAAACATCTTGGTGTATTGTCTAGTGGGCATTTTGTTGAAACCGATCGAGCGGGATTAGTAGCAGGTTATGTTGGTCAAACCGCCTTAAAGGTACAGGAAGTAGTGAAAAAAGCGACCGGTGGTGTATTATTTATCGACGAGGCTTATTCACTAATTCATGATAAACAAGATGCATTTGGTAAAGAGGCCATTGACAGCTTATTAAAGGCGATGGAGGATTTACGGGATGATTTAGTCATTATTGTAGCTGGTTATACCGAGCTGATGGAGGCGTTTTTACAAGCCAATCCAGGTTTTAAATCGCGTTTTAATCATTTTGTGCAGTTTGATAATTTTACTACGGATGAGCTTTATGAAATTTTTGCGATGCTCTGTAAAAATAACGATTATCGTTATGGTGATACCTTTACCCACCATATGAAAGCTCAATTAACTCAAATTCCTGTTGAATCCATCCCGAACTTTTCAAATGGACGTTATATTCGAAATGTCTTTGAAAAGCTGGTGACGATCCAGTCGAATCGTTTAATTCAACAGCCTACTATTACAAGAAATGAACTGATGGAATTTACGGATTCAGATATTGAACAAGCGATTGCGGAAAATCTTTTTGATAGTACGTTTTAATAACTAGGGAGTTGACGACCTATAAGCATTCATCATATTGACTATGAAAGATTCATATAGTGTATAGATGATTTTTATATAGTAGGGAGCGTTTGATGAAAAAAATAGTGCCGTTACTATTGTTATTTGGGTGTGTTTTACCAACATTTTTACACATTACAATCACCTTTCATAACAACATCAATGTCAACAAGGGTAGTAAAAAGGAAGATTAGCTATTTATATGAATGCGATGAGGCTGGGACAAAAGAGAAAAAGTGTTAGATTGATGGCAGTCAATCTAACACTTTTTTGCTGCGCCATTGTTGTCCGCTTCGGCGGTGCTTTCCGCTCAGCACAGTAAGCCGCAACCCTCGCTAACGCGCAGAATACCAGCGTCTTACGGTTGTATGCGTTCTGAGCAGGAGTCACCGCATTCGCTACCAACAACTAGTGAACACTTCTATTTTTTTTGCAATTTACGAACCACCTTTCCTCTGTTCCTTAAATTCTGTACCAATGTTGTTTGACAAAATTTACAATATGTTATATTCTGTTGAAAACATACGACAGCGTATGTTGGAGGGTGAAATGATGCAATTAACAAGAGAAGACTGGATAAAGGCTGGTTTACATCAATTAGCGAACGCAGGCATACATAAAGTTCGTATCGAAACGCTTGCACGTATACTGAACATAAGTAAAGGTAGTTTTTATCATCATTTTCGTGACCATCAAGAACTGTTAGATGCTATGTTCAATTATTGGGAAATGGTTGCTACAAAGCGCATTATTCATAGTATGGAGCAGGAAGATTCTTCATTAGAAGAGCTATTTACAATCAGTTTTAGTAGTGATAAAAAAATTGAAATAGGCATTTATACTTGGGCTAAATATAACCAAGTTGTTGCAAAGCGGTTAGTCGACATCGAGGAACAGCGAATTCGTTGTATTGCTCATTTATATCAAAAAAAAGGAAGTGACGAATTAGAAGCAATCGAACGAGCAAGACTGGCTTATTTAACGTATATAGGATGGATGACTAGGTTTACAGAAAATCCTAATTTTACAATAGGAAAAATGCTTGAACTGTTACTAAAGATATAAAAAGAAACATGTCCCTTGCAGTTGAGTAACTATAAGGGACAAATAAATGACCAAAACATACGTTATCGTATGTTTTGGTATGTAGTATACAAAGTGGGAGGGGAATAGGTAATGATCAGTTTATTACTACTCGTTGTATGTGTTCTGTTTCTGATAAGCATAATACACGTCTATTGGGCATTTGGTGGTCGTTGGGGTGCGATGGTGGCACTCCCTATAAAGAAAGGGAGCCAAGAACCGGCTTTCGTTCCTCGTAAAATAGGAACGTTATTAGTAGCATTCCTTCTTGTGGTAGCAGCTTCCCTACTATTAATAAAAGGGATTTACTTACGGAATGTGCAAGAATTTAACTTTTTTACACTTGGTTGTACGGTTTGTGCAGTTGTATTCTTGATACGAGCAATAGGCGACTTTAAATATGTAGGATTTTTTAAAAAAATAAAACATTCACAGTTTGCAAGAAATGATACATGGTTGTATAGCCCACTTTGTCTCCTCATTTCTTTAGTGTATTTATTTGTACTTTTTTAACTTTGCTTGTACAATCTGACTAGCAATTGGCAATAGAGAGATAGAGGAGGAACGGGATTGAGTCAAATTATTTATTTGCTTCGTCATGGAGAAACGGTTTTTAATACGCAAGGACGATACCAAGGCCAGTTGGATTCACCCTTAACCGATGTTGGCATCGAACAAGTTCAACAAAATGCAGTTATGTTAAAAAGCTTACTAGGCAATCCTCAAGATTGGAAAATTATTTCAAGTTCTTTAGGAAGAGCATTACAGAGCGCAGAAATTATTTGCGAAACGATAGGCTATGATTTTAATGATGTAGCAAAGGACCATCGACTAGCTGAAGTGGCTGTTGGAGATTGGGCTGGGCTTACAATAAAAGAAATTGAAAAGTCTTGGCCAAGTCTTTTAGAAAACACGGACCATTATAATTGGTATTTCAATGCACCGAATGGAGAAAGTTACGACTCGGTTGTTGCTAGATTGACTGATTGGCTCGATAGTGTCGAAGATGAACAAAACGTGATTGTCATATCCCATGGTCTAACTGGGCGGATTTTACGGGGCATTTATGCTGGATTAGCCAAGGACCATGCACTCAAGTTAGATGTATCACAGGATGTATTTTTTAAATTATCCGATAAGGAAATCCATAACATTTCTCTAGCGTTCGATGATTTTTACTGATATATAGTGGCTTTTATTATGTAACGCGAAATATTCCGCAATCCTTAAGAATTTCTTCATAAATATCCTACAGGAATATTCATAATTGCCTCCTATTATAATGTGTGGGAGGCGTTTTTTTATGAAAAAGTTTGTATTAATTTGTTGCATTGGTGTCATCGCATTTTTTTTCTATACGAATAAGTCCAAAGAACAAGTAGTGGATATTGAGCTATCTTCGTTACATAGTAAAAATGCTTTATTGGTAAACGATAGCGGAGAGGTGTTATATGAAAAAAATGCGGATGCTATTATTTATCCAGCATCATTAACCAAAATTATGACAGCCATTGTAGCGATTGAGGCGAGTAAAGATCTTCAAATGCAAACGATGGTTACACCACAAACAATTGCAACATATACTGCGCAAAATGCTTCGATGGCGGGCTTTCAGGCAGGTGATTTTGTAACGATTGAGGATTTACTATACGGTACTTTACTTGCATCAGGTGCTGATGCAACAGCCACGCTAGCAACGGCCATTGCGGGGAGTGAGAAAGCCTTTGTGGAACTGATGAACGATAAAGCACTTGAACTAGGGTTAAATGATACTCATTACGAAAATGTTAGTGGGCTTCATGATCCAGCACATATATCGAGTGTTCGTGATATTAGCAAGCTCTTTCAATATGCGATTGAAAATCCTACTTTTTATCAGATTATGACGACAAAAAGCTATACAACGCAAGTGCCAAATGAGTTAACGATTGCTAGCACTTTATTTTCAAAAATGGATGGGGTGGAAGGTGCCATTCTTGGTGGTAAAACTGGTTATACACCTGAAGCAGGGCTTTGCTTAGCTTCTCTAATTGAAAAAAATGGCGAATTGTATATTTTTGTTACGACAAATGCGGAAGGGCATGTTTGGACGCCGCCTCTACATGTTGAAGATGCAATGGCTGCATATCAAGCACTATAGGAGGATAAGGCATAGCAAGCTGAACGGCTTATGCACCAGAAGTAGAGCAAACCACTTGGCAGCCGTTGATTGGCACATAATGTTGGGGATGCGATAAAGGTTAGCAAAATAGCGATTAACGTCTTTATGCATAGAGATACAGTGAAATTTAGATGTCTGAATAGATAAGAATACATTATCTTAAGGAAATGTCTTTTTTGATAAAGAAAAATAAAAGCATGAAGAAACAATTCAGCAGTATGCCGCCGATATGGATTATCAAAAATCATTCTTACAGAAGTTGTAAATTAGCAAATCTAGTTGATTCTTACTATTTTCTGGTATAATAACATTATCAGATTTCAATCCTATGTTTTTAATATTTTACACAGGAGACGACATCAGTGATTGTAAAAAGGCGGTGTAGAATAATGAAAAAATTATTACCTTTTGCGTTATTATGGGCATTTTTATGTAGTATGGCTATTGGGCATCATGTTTCGGCTCAAGCTAGTATGCCTGCTATCCAACAAGTTCTAAAGGATGCGACGGTGTATGAAGAGGCTTCCACAGAAAGCAAGGTGAATGGCTATATTAAACAAGGCAATTTTGTGCAAGCCTCAGCTTTCAATGAGGAATGGATACATATCCAAATGGCACAGTTAGAGGGGTATGTGGAAGCCTCAACATTAGCAGAGCTAACGCCGGAAAAAGCTGTAGTGGCGAAAAAAGGCGGCCTCAACTTAATGTCCTATCCAAGTCCAAGTGCACAAAAAGTTGGACAGCTATATGAAAATAGTATGTTAATGGTGTATGGCAAAGCACCTGGTGGTTGGTCATATGTGCAATATGGACATGAATTTGGCTATGTCGCGACAAATGCGCTGAAAAAACCAACTGCGATAAAAAAGCAGGTAAATGCACCTAAAGGGGCTATCATTCATTTAACTGCGAGCCCAAGCGGTGAAGTGCTAGGCACGCTAGCGCATAAAACGATTGTGCAGCAATATACAATAGTAGCAGGCTGGGCGTATGTGGAAGCTGACGATCAAAAAGGGTACATAAAGGCTTCAGAGCTAACGGACTTAACCGTAAATAATAAAGTCTACAATCAAGGAGTACCAGTAGCAAAAGGTGCGAAAAAGCGGGTAGCTTTAACATTTGACGATGGGCCGAATGCGAAAGTTACGCCACAAATATTAGCTATTTTAAAGAAATACAATGTAAAGGCAACATTTTTTATGGTGGGGAAAAATGCCTCTAGCAATGCAAAAATTGTAGAGCAAGTGTATATGGATGGTCATGAAATTGGCAATCATACGTGGAATCATCCGAAGCTAACTAATTTAGAGAAAACAAGCGTTAAAGAAGAAGTGGATCGGACAAGCAATGCCATTTACGCAGCTATTGGTCAATATCCAACTGTTTTTCGCCCACCATATGGAGCGACAAATGACCAAGTGCGCTCTGTTATTACAATGCCTTCTATTTTATGGTCGATTGATACACTCGATTGGAAGCATCGCAATGCCGATAAAATATTAACGTATGTCAAAGCATCTGTCAAAGATGGCAGTATTATTTTAATGCATGATATTCATCAAACGACAGCCAACGGGCTCGAAAATGTTATTCTTTATTTACAGAAACAAGGTTATGAATGTGTAACGGTAAGTGACATATTACAATAATGCATTCTATGAAGTTCTTTCTATAATGGAAGAAGCCGTGCAACGGTCTTATAAAGACTATGCACGGCTTTTTTAAGTTATTTAAATAAGTTAATAGTTGTAATAATAATAGGAATACCAAAGACATCAATTAGAAATGCACCTACAATTGGCACAACGAGGAATGCCTTTGTAGAAGGACCGAAGCGCTGAACAACTGCTGACATATTCGCCATTGCATTCGGTGTTGCACCCAAGCCATGTCCTGCAAAGCCCGCCACCATAACTGCTGCATCGTAGTTTTTACCGAGTAATTTAAATAATACAAAAATACAGAATAGAACGATGAATAGTACTTGTACAAAAACAATGACAAATAGAGGTAAAGCTAAATCGGCAATTTCCCATAGTTTAATGCTCATTAACGCCATAGATAGGAAAACACCTAATGTGACGTCACCGATTAAAGAAATACTTTTCATGTTAATGGCATTTGGTTTCACTTTATCTAAAATATTACGGACGAATACTGCGACAAACATGGCACCTACGTAACCTGGTAATACGAAACCTGTAGCTTCGGAGAATAGAGTTCCAACATACGTTCCGACAGCCATACAAAATGTGATGATTACCACTTGTGTAAAGAATGAATCCGATGTAATTTGTTCATGTTTATTTTCATACTCAACGGCTTTTGCTTCTTGTTCATCTGGTGTTAAATTGTATTTCCCAACTAAATATTTGACAATCGGTCCACCAATTAGACCTCCAGCCACTAAGCCACATGTAGCAGCCGCCGCACCGATTGTCATAGCTGATGAAATTCCTAAATCTTCTAATGTTTGACCGAAAGCAGCCGCCGCACCGTGACCACCTTCCATAGAAACTGCACCTGCCATCATACCGATTAATGGATGAATGCCCATTAGTGAAGCAAGGGATACACCGATAACGTTTTGCATTAGCGCAAGGAACCCACATGCTAGCCAATAAATGACTAATAGCTTACCGCCTAGCTTTACCAGTTTAAAGCTAGCACCTAAACCAATTGTCGTGAAAAAAGTAATCATAAATAAGCTTTGTAATGATGTATCAAGAGATATTTCTAATAGGCCAGTTGTTTTTAATATTGTGGCTAGTGCTGCAAAAAGTAAGCCACCAACAACTGGCGCTGGAATACAGAAACGTTTTAAAAAGTTTATTTTATTAATAAGGAAGCTCCCGAATGCAAATAACGCGACTGCGAGAAATATTGTTGTAATTTGATTAATTTCGATCATGAACCGTTCCTCCTAAGTAAGTTGTTGAGTGCATCATAGACAAAATAAGCACCCAATTTGACTGTTTGACCATTTTCATCTAGTAACGGATTCACTTCACATATATCAAAAGAATGGGTATGTGGATGTGATGCTACTTTTTGAATTACAGCTCGAACCGTTTTTGGATCTAGACCAAAAGGAGAGGGTGCACTAACACCAGGTGCGTAGGCTGTGTTGACAACGTCCATACATAAAGTAAGTAAAATATAATCATGATTATCCATAAATTGCTGTAGATCGTTCATAATATGCGCGTTGTTGTCTGCTGTCATTTGTTCTTCTAACACATATTTCACTTGTAGCTCATGTGCTTTATCAAACAGCTCTTGTGTATTTCCATAACGTTGAATACCTAGTACAAAATAGTCTGTATGTGGATCTTGTTCTAAAATTTGACGGAACATTGTACCGGATGAAGTTTGTTCATCATATGGTCGTAAATCAAAATGTGCATCGATGTTAATAATTCCGATACGGGCATCTTTTTGTAATGCTGCACGAACACCTAAGTAATGCCCGTATAATGTTTCATGACCGCCACCAAGGATAATACATTGCATGTTTTTTGCGCGTAGACCTTGAACAATTTCACCGAGCTCTTGTTGTGCATCCTCTAACGCATGATTGAGGCAAAGAATGTTACCGACATCGATAATTTCCTGTTGCTCATCAAATGTCCACGGTAAGCTTGCCAGTGCACCACGAAGTGCATTGGGTCCATTTGCTGCACCAACTCGCCCTTGATTGCGGCGTACCCCTTCATCACATATAAACCCGACAATCCCAGCATTTTTTTGTTGTGAAGCGCTTACATCGTTAATAGCCAATCGTTTTACTTTTTGATGTAATCGGAAACTACTTGGATTAGTAGTTGAATCGATGCGACCTTTCCATTGTTTTTGATCTGTCATTGTATACATCTCTTTATCAACTCCATTAACATTATTCTTGTAGTGTTAATTTATTATATATTCACATAATTATATTTACTAATATATAATTATTATTAATCTATAGTTTTAAACTATAAATGGGGGTAGGTTGTTTTGGATTTAAAACAATTACAATATTTTATCGCTGTTATTGAGCATATGAATTACTCGAAAGCAGCTGAAAAATTGCATATTTCTCAGCCTTCTTTAAGTAATGCTATTAAAAAATTAGAACAAGAAGTTGGTTCTTCTTTACTTGAAAGAAATACAAGAAATTTACAATTAACCGAAGCAGGTCAGCTTTTATATGAACGAGCAAAAGTTATTTTAAAAAATATGGAAGTGCTAAAAATTGAAATGGACGAGGTCATTGTACATGGTACAAGTGATTTGACCATCGGTGTAATGGAGTCCATTAAGCATTGGTTACCGAAAGCGATTGTCGAATATAAAAAGGGCTATCCACAGATGAAGTTTCATTTAGTCGATATTTTAGGTAGCAAGCGTGTTAAGAAATCACTGAAAGGCTATAAAACGCATGTTATTATTACCAATCAATTAATGGACGATGAAGAGCTCGAAGTGAAATGTTTGTATGAGGAACGACTTGTCGCTGTATTACCTTTACATCATCCGTTAGCGACGAAAGATTTACTGACCATAGCAGATTTAAGCAATGAGCCATTTATTATTAGTACGGATGGATTTCAAACAAGGCAGGATATTTTAAATGCATTTGAACAAGCTGGTCAAGCAATCAATGTTCAATTTGAAATCGAACGTTTTGAAACGGCTGTATCCCTTGTTCGCGAAAATTTAGGTATTACCATTTTGCCTGAAAACTATTTACAGGGGCCAACCGCGAAGACGATTGTTCAGAAAGAAATTGATTGCCCTAATTTACAAAGGAATGTTTATTTAGTGTATTTAAAAAATCGACATCTGCCCTTTGCAATCCGACAATTTATTGATGGTGTTATACATTATTTTGATAGTAAAAGATAATGTTGACGATATTTTGATATAGCTATTATTTTTATGTCTGTAAAAAAAAGGTGAAATAGAGATGCTTTTTTTAGCTATTTTTGCATATGAAATTTCTCTTTTATTCAAATTTTTGTGGAATAGATGATTGATTTACATGCCGTATAGCGGTAACATTTAATGTAAGAATAAGAATGAACAATCATTCATTTTTCATTCGCGTTGTCAATCAAAGGGGGGCTTTCATATGAATTTTTCTTATAGTGAAAAAGTAGTAGAACTGCAAGAAAAACTGACGAAATTTATGGAACAGTATATTTATCCAAATGAGGCACTGTATGCGGCACAGGTGGAAGCAATGGCGGATCGTTGGGGAGCGATTCCTCCGATTATGGAAGAATTGAAGCGTAAAGCACAAGAAGCGGGGCTATGGAATTTATTTTTACCTGATAGCGAGTATGGCGCAGGTTTATCGAATATAGAATATGCTCCTTTATGTGAAATTATGGGGCGATCATTAATAGCGCCGGAAGTCTTTAACTGCAATGCGCCGGATACGGGGAACATGGAGGTACTTGTACGCTATGGGTCGGATAAGCAAAAAAAAGAGTGGTTAGAGCCGCTCTTGCGTGGAGAAATCCGCTCTTGCTTTGCGATGACGGAGCCGGCAGTGGCCTCTAGTGATGCGACCAATATTGAGGCTAGCATCGAACGAGACGGTGATCAGTATATTTTAAACGGTCATAAGTGGTGGACAACTGGGGCTGGCGATCCACGCTGTAAAGTCGCGATTTTTATGGGAAAACATAAGGATTCTACGGCTTCTATCCATGAGCAACAATCAATGATTCTAGTTCCAATGGATACACCAGGTGTCAAAATAGAGCGCATGTTAACGGCCTTTGGCTATGACCATGCACCTGAAGGTCATGGAGAGGTTACGTTTACAAATGTACGAGTACCTGTGGAAAATATTTTATGGGGTGAAGGGAAAGGTTTTGCGATTGCTCAAGGTCGTTTGGGCCCAGGTCGCATTCATCATTGTATGCGTCTTATCGGAGCAGCTGAACGTGCTTTAGAAGAAATGTGTAGCCGCTTACTAGAGCGTCAAGCCTTCCATCGACCGCTAGCAGACCAAGGCGTGATGCGTGAACGAATAGCAGAATCACGTATTGATATTGAACAGGCAAGGCTGCTTACGTTAAAAGCAGCATACATGATGGATACAGTAGGGAATAAAGAGGCGAAGGCTGAAATTGCGATGATTAAAGTAGTCGCACCGAATATGGCATTGCGTGTCATCGACCGTGCCATTCAAGCATTTGGTGCTGCTGGCGTTGGACCTGATACGACGCTCGCTGCTCAGTGGGCCAATTCACGCACATTGCGTTTAGCAGATGGACCAGACGAGGTGCATCGCAATACTGTAGCGAAATTAGAACTGAAAAAACATGCCCCAAAGCAAAAGGAGCTGGTAAAATGACTGTTCTTGAGCTATTTAGCTTGCAAGGGAAAACTGCTATTGTTACAGGTGGTGGTCGCGGACTTGGTGCACAAATTGCGCAAGGCTTTGCAGAGGCTGGTGCCAACGTTGTGCTGTGCTCACGCAAAGTGGAGGCTTGTGAGGAAATGGCGACACAACTCGCACAATTAGGTGTCCAGACACTTGCGCTTGCCTGTGATGTGACGAAACCAGAGGAAATTGCCCATGTTGTGTCAAAAACATTAGAGACCTTTGGTAAGATTGATATTTTAGTAAACAATAGTGGTGCATCATGGGGGGCACCGGCTGTCGACATGCCATACGAGGCATGGCAAAAGGTGTTTGATGTGAACGTCAACGGTACATTTTTAATGTCGCAAGCTGTTGGTAAAGTGATGCTTGCACAAAAAGCGGGTAAAATTATTAATATTGCTTCTATTGCAGGGCTTGGAGGTACACTTCCTGACTTTATGGATACAATTGGTTATAACGCTAGTAAAGGTGCAGTTATTACGTTAACCAAAGATTTAGCGGTGAAATGGGGACCATCAGGTGTAAACATTAATGCCATTGCACCTGGATTTTTCCCAACGAAAATGTCCAATGTTTTAATAGAACGAGGACAAGATTATTTAATGGGGGCTACACCTTTAAAGCGTCTAGGTGCTGAAAATGATTTGAAGGGCGTTGCATTATTTTTAGCTGCTGCAGCTTCGGATTATGTTACAGGTGAGGTGATTGTGGTAGATGGTGGAATGAGTGCAATTATTTAAGGGGGGTTCCTATGGATACGATGCAAGTAAGGGCAAGTGAACGAATCGATGCAGAGCAATTACATGCTTTTTTAAAGCGACATTTCCCAGACTTACCAGAAGGGAAACTTGAAATTTCTCAATTTAGTGCGGGTCATTCTAATTTAACTTACTGTTTAAAAATAGCGGATTTTGAAATTGTACTTCGCAGACCACCTCTGGGGCCAGTGGCAAAAAAAGCGCATGATATGAAGCGTGAATTTACAATATTATCGGCGCTCCATCCGTTTTTAGCTGTTGTACCAAAACCATATGTATATGTCGATGATGCGAGCATTATCGGCAGTGACTTTTTCTTAATGGAAAGAAAAAATGGCGTCGTGTTAGACACACGTTTCCCATCAGGGACAGAATCGACAATAGCACTCGCACGTCAATTGTCTGAAAAAATGGTGGAATCACTTGTAGCGCTCCATGCCATTCCATATAAGGAAACGGCTTTAAAGGATATGGTCAAGCCTGAAGGGTTTATGGAACGCCAAGTGGTTAGTTGGGTTGATCGTTATGAGAAAGCAAAAACAGCTGAGCTGTCAGAGGTAGCAGCGCTAACGGCTTGGTTAAAGGCTAATATACCGACAAATAATGAAGCGACAATTATTCACTATGACTATAAGTTCAACAATGCGATGTTTTCACAAGATTACTCAGAAATGATTGGGCTTTTTGATTGGGAAATGACAACAGTAGGTGATCCGTTAGCAGATCTCGGTGTTGCGATGAGTTATTGGATGCATGCAGATGATCCAAAAATGTTGTTGTATGCATTAGGGGAGCCACCGATTACGGTTCATCCTGGATTTTATTCGAGAGAGGAATTTATCGCGCACTATGCGGAGAAAAGTGGTCGAGATGTCTCATCAATCGACTATTATATCACGTTTGCTTATTTTAAATTAGCGGTCATTTGCCAACAAATTTATTATCGTTATGTCAACGGACAAACGAAAGACGATCGTTTCGCACAAATGAATACGATGGTAGCTGCACTTATACAACAAGCTGCTAAAAGTATTAAATAGAAGTAGGTTAATAGAGGTAGTTTGATTGTAGATGCTCCTAATCTTGGGGAGCATCTACAATCTTTTTTTGTTGGTGTCTAATTTAATTGATAGATAACAACTACAGATTATCCGACACTATATTTTATAGTTTTAAATTATCCACTCGCACCAACTTTATTATGCAATACAAAATATTCACGATAAAGAAATAAAAGAGGGGGAATGCATGTTCTGCTTTGGGGGAAGGAACTAGGCAGAAATAGCGAAATCAGTATTTTGCGTAAAAACTTCATCAAGATGTTGCTTTTCTTAGGCTCTCTGAACTCTCTTGTTAAATTCCCTTTTAATAGAACCATCAAATTTAATGTCGAATATTTAAGAAATTCTCGTATTCGAACTGAAAAAAATGTCGAAAAAATGAATTTTAAGAGTAAATATGTATTAAATGTATTCAAATTTTTTTAATATTCAATTAATATATAATTGTCGAGAAAGACAAAACTATTAAATGTATTAAAGGAGGTTTATATGAAAAAGTTTCTTTTTTTGTATTTGCTACCTTAATCATTATCTTAGTGTTTACTCATCATGTTGTATCAGAAAATCAGGAAGTCCAAAAGGAAAAGTTTAAGGTGGCAATTTTAGATAGTGGCATTAATGAAGAATTTTTGGAAAGTGGTATTGTTGATGAATTTAATGCTATCGACCCGACATCTTAAATGCTTCTGTATTACCGGTCTTTGTGTATGTTGTTGGAGGAGTTGCAATTCGAACAACTGCAAGATATGTTCTTGGAATACCAATTAAAAACTTATCTCATAGAGGTTTTAATAGTTTTGACTCTTTAAAGAAATTCTTAGGGAATGCTGGTACAAATAGACAATGGCATCATATTGTTGAACAATCAAAAATTGCAAAGTCTGGCTTTAGTAAAACATCTATTCACAATACTCGTAATATCGTATCCATTGATATACAACATCATCAAAGAATTACAGGATACTATAATTCTATTCAACCTCATACGCAAGGTAAACGAGTAAGGGATTGGTTAGCAGGAAAGAGTTGGGATTATCAATACGATTATGGTATAAAAATTATGGATAGATTACGATAATAACTTGAGGTGATAATGTGCAAGATGAGAAAATATTAGTTGAAACATTTATCAAACATTGCTTGATAGCAGAAGAAACTCAGATGACTGGAGATTATAAAAGAGGAAACAAATCCAATAAGGCGCTGCTTGCTATTTTGGGGCAACTAAAGCAATCATCTGAAGTTGCAACAGGCGTGTTAGATGAGCTGTTTTTACATGAAAATCCTTTTGTCTTATATGTTTGTAGTATTTATGCAATTGTATTGAACTATCGCAGAGCTGAAGCTTTAAAAATGCTTGAAAAGATTGCAGGAATGGAACAGAATATGACCAGTTTTCATGCAAGCATAGTTCTTGAACAATATGAATCAGGCGAACTTTTTAAACTGTATGGCGTAAGTAAATAAGCTACCACTAAGGAAATGGCTCAGCGATAAATATATGAGGGTCTTTTTTCTAAATTAACTTAAAAGTGGTGATATAGATGGATAGTCAAATGTGTTTACTAATGGAGGTTCATGATTTAATTGAAGAATACTCTAAAATGGGTGATAGCCTACGAAATCCAGAAAACGCGATAATAGGCATAGAGGATGAGCTTAAATTAAGTGTTGAAGAAGTCAAAGCGTTAAAAGCAAATGAATTTGATTTTCATAGTATTTGTGGCATTGAAAAGATTGTTCGCGATCGGATGCTTTCAACCTTTTTTCACTTTTTCTGTATTATAGATGGTGTTGGTGATCCTAAATTTAGAAAAGATAATACGGTGTGGTTAGGGATGAAATTAGAACAGAGAGGTCTAGATGATGAGCGAGAGCACGAGGAATTTCTACACGATATGCTATATGAAGCATATTGGAAATGGCAAGAATTGAAATCTTAAGATTGTAGCTTTGATTTATGGAAAGATTTTAAATATCTATTAAGATAATCAATAAAAGTACTCTAAACAAAGATACATCCTTTTGAGTACTTTTATTGCATTAACAAGGGTTACAGACTAGGCTGTTTGCTTGGATACAAATGATGATAGATAAACGTTGCTATTCATTGCTAAGACTATAGAATGATAGTATCCCTAAACAAAAAATGACGAATAATGTTAAAAAAATATAAAAAACCGTTTTATTTTTCACAAAATTCACCCCTTTTATGCTAATATCTGTTGCTGAAGTAACTAATAAATGTCATATGTAGAACTACCTAATTTATATACTAGAATATAATAACTGAAATATCAATTAATTTAAAGGGTAGAAAGGGTGCATTGTATGTCTTATAAATATGTAAGCTATATTACTGCAATTACAATCCTTTTACTAATTTTATTCGTTACTAATAAAGTAAGCAAAGATGTGTTTTTACTCTTGTATGCGCCTCTATGTATAGCAATGCTAATCTTTTGAATTTTGGAGTTTAAAAACACTTTGAAAGATAAAGAAAATATTGATTCAGAAAACAAAAGCCAATTAAATAATCGAATGAAAACTAAGTAGTATGTCTGCATTCATAAGGAAACATTAGTTGAAGAGTTTATTAATCATTGCTTGATAGCAGAAGAAACGCCGATGACAGGAGATTATAAAAGAGGAAATAAATCAAATAAGGCGTTGCTAGCTATTTTGGAGCAACTAAAGCAATCATCTGAACTTGCAACAGGCGTGTTAGATTAGTTGTTTTTACATGAAAATCCTTTTATCTTATATGTTTGTAGTATTTATGCAATTGTATTGAACTATCTCAGAGCTGAAGCTATAAAAATGCTTGAAAAGATTGAATGATTGTAGATTTGATTTATGAAAAGATTTTGTTTAATTAAGTATAATTAAACATTCAATCAATAAAAGCACTCAAAACAATGATACACCTGTTTAGAGTGCTTTTATTGATTGAAGAAAATATAATGCAAAGAAAAGAATTCATTAAAAATGGTTACAGACAAGGCTGTTTAGTTTGGTCAGTAGTATTGTTTAGTATTTGTTCGGAACACAGTAGTAATCTAAACATGTAATCTTGTCATTGAATAAATAACCGTTATTAAAAGCCTAGGTACTCAATTAATATTGAGCCTGGACTTTTTTATTTCAAGAAATATAACACTTGCCAATAGTAAATTATTAATAGTGGTCCGAATTATAAAAATATTGAAAATAATGAGGTTATTAGTTATAATCAAAATGATTTATAATATAAAGGAGATGATGAAGGAAATGAAGAGACTAAGTATTTTGTTGTGCGCGTTTACATTAGTATTTGGAATTCTTGCATTTTCAGGAATCTCTTTAGCTGCCGAGGAAACAAGCTTTAATGATGTTGAGGAATTTACACCAATAGCAGAACCAGTAACAGAACTACCTCTTGGTTTTGACATCAATAAAGAATATGAAGATGGAGAAATAATATCAGATACAATCACTAAATCTGATATTAATCCACGAGGTTTTTATCTTTATGCAGATGCATCGCATCAAGTGTATTATACATTTAATAGCTCTATACCAACATTGTATCCTTACGAAAAATGGATTGATGGATATTTATATAAAGGAAATCTAAGATTACAAGGAGCTGTGCCAGCGGGAAAGGGTTATTTAGCTACATATAGTGGAAAGATTTCTACATTTATTAACTAAAATAAGGTTCTGCTATACAAGAAAAGCCACGTTCATTTATATGCGTGTGGCTACTTTTGGTTAAATTTGTAAAATACCAGTTATTTAAAAAGCTAAATAAAGTCAGCAAAGAGGTGTTTTTCCTCTTATTTGCTCCTCTAAGTATAACAATGCTAATATTGGGGTTTTTAGCGTTTAGAAACGCTTTGAAAGATACAGAAAAGATTGATTTACATGCATCAGAAATCAATAGCTTTTGCAAATATCGGTAAGCTTATATGATACTCTTGTTGATTACAAAGCCTGACTTGTTAAACTACTAATAGTAGGTGATGATGAGCAGATATTGAATGATTGTAGATTCGGTTTATGGAACCGTTTAACGCCACAAACATGTATGAAGATAAACAAATAAAAGTACGCTAAATAGAATAGTTCTGTTTAGCGTGCCTTTTCAATTTATTTATTGTACTCCTCTTGCAAAATGCTGTAAATTTCCAAATCAACAATACCTTTACCAGACCAGAAAGTAGCTTGTCTTAATAAACCTTCTTTCATAAAGCCACTTTTTAAAAGCACTTTTTTTGACGCATCGTTCATCGGCATAACCTCTGCTTGAATTCTATTAATGTTCGCTTCATCAAATAAAAATTTACAAATGGTTTGTACAGATTCCGTTGCAATGCCCTTATTCCAATAGTTCTCTGCTAAATAGTAGCCAATTGTTACCATATTTACTTTTTGGTTAAAATCCATCGCTTCGATTATACCGACTAAAGAATCTTGTTGATCTTTATAAAAAATCCCCCATTTCACTCTACTTCTTTTCGTGAAGTCACGTTCAAAATGACCAATCATTTTTTGGACAGTCTGAATATTGTGCTTCGGGATAATGCCGCAATACTCAAATACTTTTTCATTATCGTAGATAGCGAATAACATGTCTAAGTGGCTTTCTTCTATTTTTTTAAATTGTAGGTTGCTAGAACGTAATAGTGGGAAGCTTTCAAAGATTTTTTCTACATTCATGGGATTCTCTCCTTTGCTTGTCATTTTGCGAGATTATTTTAATGATTTGGAATTTTTCATTTGGGAAAGCGATTTAAATAAGTATGTATTTAATATTTTCTAGTTAAACCATTATATTGTAAAATGGGAATCGAGTAAATCTAAAATAAAAAAAGCTGTATCGTATAAAATACGCTACAGCTTCGAATTGGTTTGTGCCCTTTGATGGTGCTACTGAAAGCAGTATACCATAGAATAATAAATAATTGTGATATTTATGTATTATAAATCTTTTGAAATCAATAGTGGTACGTGATGTCATCTTCTTTTAATAGCCTAGGAGTAATTGGCTTTCTACATATTATGATAAGTTATTTACCCATAGCCCCTCTTGATGTTGAACGTCGGGAGGGGCTTGTTATTTTGTAAACTTCATAAGTTAGCTTTATCGTATAAAAAATTTAATCTCTCTATCAATTATTATCATACTGGATTAGGGTACGGAATAGATTGTTATAGTTCTACTATTAGGGATATGGAATCGAAAGCAAAAGAGCACATAATTTTTAATATTATGTAACAGAAATCACGGCTTGTAATAGAAAAAATACAAGTCAAAAGGGGCCAAGTGATCGAAACGACATTTTGATAGCTAAAAGACTGTGCAATAAAGATAAAGATGTTTTCCTTCTATTGCAATAGTCCGCTCTATGTTGAATAACACAACTATTATTAATAATTTACACTGGAAGGAGAATCAAATGACACAGTATCATCAGCAGTCGTCCGTTGAAGTCATGAATAAACTGAATGTGACCAATCAGGGATTGAGTGATTATGACGTTCAAAAGAGGCAAGAAGTTTACGGTTATAATGTTTTAGAGGAAAGTAAAAAGGTAAGTACACTTGCCGTTTTTTTCGGCCAGTTTAAAGATTTATTAGTAATTATTTTAATGATAGCCGCTTTTATTTCATTTCTATTAGGTGAAGTAGAAAGTACGATTGTTATTTTGATTGTTATTATTTTAAATGCAGTTTTGGGCACTGTTCAACATGTAAAGGCAGAAAAATCTTTAGGTAATTTGAAAGCACTGTCTTCGCCCATAGCGAAAGTAATGCGTAATAATCAGATAATAGAAATTCCTTCTGAAGATATCGTTGTGGGAGATCTGCTGTATTTGGAAGCTGGAGATTATATAAATGCTGATGGAAGATTACTAGAAAGCCATAATCTTCATATTAATGAAAGTTCGTTGACAGGTGAATCATTAGCTGTCGCAAAAAGTGCCGATTCGATTAAGGAAGATGTAACCATTGCGGATAAGAAAAATATGGTCTTCACTGGAAGCTTTGTCACGAATGGACGAGGCGTTGTTATTGTGACAGCTATCGGAATGGACACGGAAATTGGGAAAATCGCCAATTTACTTGATACTGCAAAAGAAAAGAAAACGCCGCTACAAGTAAGTCTAGATCAATTTGGAGAAAAATTAGCTTTAGGCATCACGATGATTTGTGTTGTTATCTTCACGATTGATCTAGTTCGAGGCCGTGAATTAGTAGAATCATTTATGTTTGCCGTTTCGTTGGCTGTTGCCGCCATACCAGAGGCATTAAGTTCGATTGTCACAATTGTCTTGGCTTTTGGGACACAAAAAATGGCAAAAGAAAATGCTATAATACGAAAGCTTTTTGCTGTTGAAAGCTTGGGAAGCGTTTCGGTTATTTGTTCAGATAAAACAGGAACGTTAACTGAAAACAAAATGGTTGTCCAGCATGTATATGTTAATCAGAAAGTGATTCCACACGATCAACTATATATGAAAAATGCAATTGAGAAAGATTTGATTTTAAAGGCGCTATTATGTAATGATGCATTGGAAAGAGATCATAAGGAAATCGGTGATCCTACTGAAATTGCCCTTGTGAAATTAGGAAAGCAGTATGATTTTGATGAATTACTTGTTAGAGACCATTGTCCAAGGGTGGCAGAGCTCCCTTTTGATTCAGATCGGAAGCTTATGAGTACGGTTAATCGGATTAATCAGCAAAATATTATGATTACTAAGGGAGCACTAGACGTTCTGCTATTCAAAATGTCAAAAATGAATACGTCGCAAGGTCTAGTTAATCTGACGCAAGAACATCGAAAAAAAATCGAAGAAGTGAATCGAGATTTTTCAATGAATGGTTTAAGAGTATTAGCCATTGCATATAAGGAAGTAAGAGAAGGCCGTCCAATTACCGTATTTGATGAAAGAGATTTAATTTTTGTTGGATTAATAGCAATGATGGACCCACCTAGAAAGGAATCGAAGGCAGCGGTTGAAAGCTGTATTAAAGCAGGTATTAAACCTGTAATGATTACAGGTGACCATAAAATAACTGCCACTGCCATAGCCAAACAAATCGGGATTTTACAGGACCCATCCGAAGCGATTGAAGGAGCTGAAATTGAAGGTTTAACGGATCGCGAACTGCAAGAAAAAGTTCAAGATGTTTCAGTTTATGCTCGCGTAACACCGGAACAAAAAATTCGTATTGTGAAAGCGTGGCAGGAAAAGGGCAATGTCGTTGCGATGACCGGTGATGGTGTCAATGATGGCCCCGCTTTAAAACAAGCTGATATCGGTGTAGCTATGGGAATAACTGGTACTGAAGTAGCGAAAGATGCATCATCTATGATATTAACAGATGATAATTTTTCAACGATTGTCAAAGCAATCTCGAATGGTAGAAGCATCTATACGAATATTAAAAATGCAATTTTATTTTTGTTATCTGGAAATGCAGGGGCTATTTTTGTCGTTTTATATGCTACTATATTAGGTTTACCCGTTCCATTTGCACCTGTTCATCTATTATTTATTAACCTACTTACCGATAGTTTGCCGGCCATTGCCATTGGACTGGAACCAAATAATAAAAACACCATGAAGGACAAGCCAAGAGATATTCGCACACCATTGTTAAATAAAGCTTTTACGACGCAAGTTATACTGGAAGGTTTATTAATTGCAATTGCTACAGCTGTTGCTTTTGAAATCGGATTGTCAACAGGAGATACTTTAACAGCTAGTACGATGGCGTTTACTACTTTATGTTTGTCGAGATTAATTCATGGCTTTAATTCCAGATCGAAGCAATCGATTTTTGCCATTGGTGTATTTTCGAATAAATATACTTGGTTAGCATTTTTAATCGGTTTTGTTGCTTTACATGCTGTATTATTTGTTCCATCATTTACGGGTATCTTCGAAGTGGCCGCATTAAGTGGCGCCCAATTAGGCTTTATTTATAGCTTATCGTTTATGCCGTTTTTAGTTAATCAGTGGTTTAAACTATTGTTTGTCAGAAGTAAATAAGGCAACTTCATAAAGTGTCAGGCACCCAAATAGTGCCTGACACTTTTAATATTTCTTTAAATTCCCAGTTGTAAAAAGGAACGTACGTGCGTAAAATATAAATACAAACAAATGTTCTTGTTACGGACGAGGGGAGAAGGATGTTGGATGAAAGAACAGTTAATAAAAGCAATGCAACGTAATCAGTCAGTTCATATGATGTATGTATCCAAATGCGGTGAAATTACAAAAAGGCAAGTGAAAATCATAAAAGTTGTAAATAACTGCTTTTCTGCATATTGCTTCACACGACAAGCAAAGCGTACTTTTATTATCAGCAATGTTCTTGCAATTATTCCAGTTATAACACAAGAGCGTGATGTCGTGTGAATTATGAGGCGATGCCCAATAGACCTATTATATGTATCGATATGAAGTGTTTTTACGCTAGTATCGTGGCGATGTTACATGGGCTAGATGTTTTAAAAACGCCAGTTGCAGTAGTAGCGAATTTTGACCAGCCAGGTAGCGTAGTGCTTGCTGCATCACCATTAATGAAAGAGAAATATAAAATCAAAACTGGCAGTAGACGTTATGAGATACCAAAGCATCCTGACATTAGATTGTTTGAGCCTAAAATGAGTTTCTTTATTCAAATGTCGATGACGATTACAAAATTGATCGCTAATTACGTACCTGTTGATGCGATACATGTGTATAGTGTAGATGAAAGTTTTGTTGATTTAACTGGCACGGAAAAGCTTTGGGGTTCACCCGAAGAGACGGCCAAGGAAATACAAAAGGCTATTCTTGACCAATTTAGTATACCTAGTGCAGTAGGTATGGGACCCAATATGTTAATCGCCAAATTAGCTTTAGACCTTGAAGCAAAGAAAACAGGTTTTGCTAAATGGACGTATGAGGATATTCCAAAGAAACTGTGGCCTGTTCGACCTTTAGCTGAAATGTGGGGCATAGGAAAACGAATGGAGGCAAATCTAAATGCTATGGGAATACAAACAGTTGGTGGTTTGGCTAATGCAGATTTAGCAGAATTAGAAAAGCGCTTTGGGATAATGGGTAATC
Organism: Lysinibacillus sp. FSL M8-0337; assembly: GCF_038593855.1. Taxonomy (NCBI): domain Bacteria; kingdom Bacillati; phylum Bacillota; class Bacilli; order Caryophanales; family Bacillaceae; genus Lysinibacillus; species Lysinibacillus sp. FSL M8-0337. The sequence continues at coordinate 2,065,107 of NZ_CP151996.1, forward strand.
AACTCTATTACCATGCATGGGGCATAGATTTATCCAAATTAGGGGAGCCGTTAATAACAAACGGAGCATTAAGTTTTGGTAAGGGTCAAATGCTGATGAAAGATTATCACACACGAAAAGATATTGCGGTAGTGCTTCTAGAAATGTGCGAAGACGTAATGAAACGCACACGTGATGCAGGGTTTGTTGGCCGTACAATCAGCTTAGGTCTTTCGTATAGTCATAATGCCATGACCAAAGGGTTTCATCGTTCTAAAACTATTGCAGTGCCGACAAGTGAAACGCTTGTGATGTATAAAGCTTGTATTGAATTACTGGATGAACATTTTGCTGGAGAGCCAGCACGACAATTATCAGTCAGAATATCTAACCTAGAGAAAGAGCATAGCATTCAATTGGATTTATTTGATGAACGCAAACCGCAACGTCAGATAATCGGACCTACAATGGATGCCATACGTAATAGGTTTGGAGCTACCTCAATATTAAGAGCCGTTTCTTATACAAAAGCTGGTACAGCTATTAAACGAGATCGCTTAGTGGGTGGTCATTTGGCATAGGAGTGATTGGAATGATAAAAGATAGAGGGACGATTAAATGGGCATCGATGATGTTGCCAGAACATTTAGAGCTTCTCAGAAAGTATAAAGAAGAGTGTATGGAACAGCCAAGAGAATTGACTGAATGGGAACTGGAAGAACTACAAAAAACAATTGATCAAGCTTTTAATCAGCAGTTGGCCGTTACAATAGAAGTGTGGAAGGACCATACAATCACACAATGGACTGGTATAGTTAAATCGATGAATACGAATGAACTCATACTTGAAACACTACTTAAAACGGAGAGTATCCCCATCCCAAATATTCAATCAGCCCAACTGGATGCTGATTACTATGATTAAAGCCGACGAAAGACAGTTACTTCATAAGTATCTTTTGTTAGAGCTAGCAGTTAAATCATTACAGGTTGATTATTGTAAATTAGAGCAGTTTAAAATGAAAACAGTATTTCTTCCAATGATGGATTTATTACTAAAGGAGCTAAGACAAGAATATTTTAATCTCAAACGAGAACTTGCACAAAAACGCATACGAGTAGTAGGTTGGCAACCAGTAGATGAATATTTTAGTGATGTGCAAGTTGCCACTGCAGGGAATGATGTAGTACTCCGTTATGCAAATCAAGCTCTTAAATCACAGGTGGAAAAGCTGTTGATTAATCATATAGGGCGCGTTGAATAAAGAGTGATGACAAAAAAATTTTCAACCTTTATTTATTAGCAAAACCGAAAATACTCCATTTTGCAAAGAGATTTGTCAAAATGGAGTTAATATTTTTAACTAAGTATAAGATTTTATGAAATTTGATTATAGTCTTATACAACTAAAGCACTCGCTAAGGCAAACCCAAATGGCATTACATCGGTATTCATGTTCTTATGAATCTATCTTGCTCCGTTAGTTCAAAAAAATTTTCTCAAAAATGTATGATATTATACAGTTGAATGGAAAGAAAAATAGAATTGGGGGTTCAATATGAAAAGTGAAGATAAACAATATGCCATAACTGTTATTACCAATATATTAAAAGTAATGCATAGTAAAGAATATGAAAAAATATTAAATTATGTGGATGAATCTAAAGTGGATGATATTGGTGAGTTATTCTATTATGTCCACGAAACATTAAACTTAAATGGATTGGATTCATTTGATGAATATGGAGCTCCATGTAATTTCCATCCCCAATACGAATATGCACAAATTAACTTTTATGAATTCAATGATAACAGTGGATTTGCTGTTGATTATGATTTAACTTCAAATTCAAAACTGGCAGATATGTGTTTACAAATGGAGTTTTTATATACGGAAAACGGAGTAAAAAGTGTTTTTATCACAGTTGATCCACAGTAAAACAATAATTTGAAAGAATCGCAAATCAACTTATAAATCTAAATTTAAAGGAGAATATATGGAAATATACAATATGAATTTGAATATTCATTATTCTGCACCACAAGAAGTTTGGGATAAGTTGGAGCGTTTATACCGGGAAATGCCTAACTGGAACCACTTTGTAAACGGCTGTCCACAGTGGTATGGTTCAGATGGTAAATTGATAGAAGTAAGTATTGAATCAAGTGGACTACAATTTTATGCTCAATTACCATCAGAAGAATGGAATGAATGGATTACATTATTTAAGAAACGTGCTACAAAATTATTGGGATATGAAGTGGGCGAACCAGAAGACGGTTTTGCATTTCATTATTATGATTAACTTTCAAATTGTCCGTAAGCCTTGAAAATACATAAGACACCTCGGTGTCTTTATTTTATCATCGACAATTCTTCACAAGATAAAATTCAATCACCCTTGATACAAGAACAAATGTAAAGCGCCTGTTTTGAAATCTTTTTTCAAAACAGGCGCTTAGAGTTTGATAAGGGGTGCCATTTATTTGAGAGCGAACGAACTACCATCCGTAGCACGGTGTAGTTGACTGTCCATCAGGGAGAAAAGACCTCTGGATTATCGTCTCGCCATGCGCCAATGCAGCCAATTAAACAAGCCGTATAGCTTCTCATCACGCTATTCATTTCCCTGTCCACATATTCAATAGCGATATTTATGTTCGACTTGCGCCATGCCAAAATTCGGCCGGAGAACCCAGGCCACGCACATTGTTCATCCATTTCAGGTTGGCCATATCCCTGTATTGACTCATCTGGTGTGGAACACATCGAGATGCCCTTAGGAAGCTTTCCAGGAAACGGCGTTTTAATTCGGTCATCCGATCCGGGAGCAAGAAAGTGTATAGCACCAATAATCCATTCATCTTGATTGGTATAATTGAGTCCAGTCAAATCATTTAGTTTTGATGCACGATAAAGATCAATGCGGATCGATGCTTTTACAGACCAGATAATATCGTCGTTGAAATAGCTATTCGGAGAAGGCATTCGCTTGACATTGAATGATTGTAGCAAAGCTTGAACATTTTTGGGGCTATATGGATGGCCCAGCATGTCAATAAGCAGTTCAGAAGGTTCTTTCATACATATATTCACTCCTTTTACTTCGGTTCAAGGGAACAACTCGATAAAGTCATTCACTCCCCTTGAGCGAACTTTTTAATACCCGTTCTCTGTCGCAAACCTATCGGCTATGTATTCATTTTTATATTCTACATTACTGCTAATTTTCCCTTCTTCCACTATACGCCTGTCAGCTATTAATGCCGTGTACTACCAACACTATCACACACCGAACTGTAAAGTCGCATCCACTGCGCATGATGAACACGTGATATTTATCAAGTCTTTTTATGCTTTTTTATTGTCCTACAAAATAATTAAAATTTTTTTAGTTTCATTGAAACTTTTTCAACTCTGTGATTCTCTTCTATATTAAGAAAGAAAAAATAGCAAAGAAAGGTGTATTGGAATGAAAGCAAGGAAAAGAATTAGATGGACAAGATTTGTAGCGGTCATTTTGTTCTTTACTATCATGCTAGGTGCGGGATACTACTTTTTAGGTGGGCAAGTGGAAGAGCATGGGCAAGCTGAAAATCTTGCAAGTGATAAGGCAAGATTTGAAGAAAACGATGATAGTGAGGATGTAATAGAGGAAGAGGAAGAAGAATTAGAAAATGAAACAGTTGCATTAAATCCTGATGGAAAATATATAGCACTTACATTTGATGATGGTCCGAGTGTCAAAGTTACACCACGAGTTTTACAAACATTAGCGCAGCATGAAGCAAAGGCAACATTCTTTATGTTAGGAAGCAGAGTTGAGATGTATCCAAATATTGCGGCACAAGTCGTTGCTGAAGGTCACGAAATAGCAAATCACACATTTAGTCATCCAAATTTAAAGAAATTGACGCACAATGAAATGACAGAAGAAATCAATAAAACACACAAAATTATTGAAGCGGCAACAGGTGTAACTCCAACCTTATTTCGACCTCCATACGGGATATACAACCAAGACATTCTAAATTATACAGCGTCAGAAAATTATACTACAATTATGTGGTCTGTCGACTCATTAGATTGGAAAAGTCGCAACCCAGCAGCTATAAAAAACGAAATTTTAAATAACATCGCAAATAAATCAGTAGTGTTAATGCATGATATTCATACAGCAACAGCTGAAGCCTTACCAGAAATATTAATGGCATTAAAAAAAGAAGGATATGAATTTGTAACAGTATCAGAACTATTATCGCTAAAAAGTGAAAAAGTCGATCCCTATTTCGGCAATTGATTGTGCAAAGGAAACGAATGTAGTCCATAAAACCATGACATAATAACAATGTTATTCAACATTCGTATATTGCATTCCCTAGTAACGTTTAACGGGAGGTGAGCCTTTGAATACGCAAAGAATCGAAGACAAATTTAACGAAATTTATGACAAAACCTATCATCAATGTGTAGTGTATGTCATTAGCAAATGCAATCATACGAGTGTTATCCCGGATATAATACAAGAAACTTATATAGCGCTGTATCGAATACTAAAGGACAAGGGCATTGATTATCTTAAGAACCCAGAGGCTTATGTTATACGAATCGCTAAATCTAAAATCTACCAACATTATTCTTTAAAAGAAAAGGTAAAGCGTATCATACCGTTGTTTGATATAAATAAAGAAGATGAAGAATATAATCATGCAGATACGGACATAGAGCAATATGAAAATGAGATAGAGATTGCAATAGAAAACAAAGAATTATTATCTGACATTTGGAGCTTTTTGCAAACAAAACCTCAAAAAGTGCAAAAGGTATTTTACTTATTTTATTATGCTGAACTATCAATTCCTGAAATTGCTCAATTACTACATTTAAATCACTCCACGATAAAAAATTATATTTACCGCACCACTCATGAAATACGAAAAAAGTTTGGGAAGGACGGTTGAGGCGATATGAAGCAGCATGAACGAAAGGTATTAAAACGTGTTATAGAAGAAAACTTAATAAATAAGGAAGGGATACGAAAAAAAGTATTAACAATGGCTGAAAATGAAACGATGCCCAAGAAGAAAGATTTTTTAACGTTTTTTAAAATGAAGTTTATCGTGATTCCTTTAACCGCCTGTCTACTATTCATGTTCTTTGTAAATCTAAGTCCGACTTTTGCTCTGGCAATGTCAAAGGTTCCTGTATTAGGAGCAGTAGTAAAAGTGATTACGATTGATGAATATATAGAAAAGACAGATTCGATTGATGCACATATTAAAATTCCTCAATTCTCTGATATAGGGAATCCATCATTAGAAAATCAGATTAATACGATGATTAAGGAAAAAATTGAGAGCCTTGCTGCGAAAGCAAAACAGGACTCAGCGGAATTTAAGAAAAACTTCCTTGGAGAGGGAGAGGATGCAAGAGATATTAATGAATATACACCTAGCACATACAAATTTGATTATGAAGTAAAAAGCTCAAATGCAAAAATCTTGTCATTTATCATTAATGAAACAGAAACTACAAATGGATTAACATTTGATACAAAGTATTTTTATAATATTGATTTAACAACAGGAAAGGAACTAACGCTAGAAGATTTACTAGGAAAAGATTACGAAAAAATAGTAGATCCAGAAATAGAGCGTCAAGTGAAGGAACGTGCGAAGACCGATGAAAATCTTTGGTCGTACTATCAAGAATATTATGCTTCAAAGGGAGATGGTGGAATAGACGAATATACGTCAAAAAACTTCTATATTAATGAAGAAGGAAATCCAGTCATCTTTTTCTATGAATATTACATTGCTCCACCCTATGCTGGTCCACAAGAATTTGAGATTAAACGCTAAACATATTGAAATAACAGAGAAAACCCAGTTCCGTATACAAAAGGTACTGGGTTTTTTCTATTGGTGAAAAAATAGTAATTTTAATGCACATTTTACATTTATAACTATAAAATATATATATTTTAACAAAAAATACTTTACAAAATAAACAGAATACTAATAAAATTAAGATAATTGAATGACCGAAAATAGTGAAACAAATTACAATTTGGAGGAAAGAAAAATGAAGAAGTACCAACTTTTTGCAAGTATTGTAGCTGTTAGTTTGTTGACTATAGGATTTGGTTCATTTGCAAATGCATCCCCTACATATCATGGGTATTCAGGAAAAGTTCAAATTATTAATAATTTAGAGACACTTGATGCTGTTAAAGAAACTACAGGTAGTGCTTACAATTTAGTTTCGTAGGTTGAGAAATAGAAACATGAAAGTTCAAATAATTTTGGTCATTCAACAACTAATTAGAGATGGTGAAGGTTGAGGTGATAATGAATCAGACACTGGTTAAAATTCCTCCTATAATAAACACACTAAAATAATAACTATAAATTCAGAAAATACTAAAAATTAAAAAGGAGAGAGAAAATCGAAATGAAAAAAATAGTATTATCACTATCACTATTAATATTATTACTTTTAGTTTCATTTACTCCAACTTTTTTAGCAAGATCATCGGTGTTAGAGTTAGAACACGTAAGTCATGAAGAAGATTATTTAGAAGCTGCTATTCAATTACAAAAATTATATGAGTTGGGATATATCGATGAATATATTACTGAGGAAGATCTTAGAGCAGAATTTGTAATAAACGATGGGTATATATTAAGTGAAGGAACATATATAGTTGCGTTAGATACTGAAACTGATGAAATTATTGATATAAATGAGTTAATTGACAACAATTCTCTAAAAAATACTTTCTCAAGAAATGCTTATTCAGATAACATTAGTAAGTATAATTCGTTATTAGTATATTCAGTTGCATTTAAAACGTGGATTAGCAATGCTGGTACAACAACATCAAAAATTAACCATTCAGCAGAGGTTACAGGAGTATATGGGGTAGGTACAAGACCAAAAGATTATACAATTATTGCAAGTATTCAAAGAGCTACAAGTGAAAATGGTTCATATATAAATGCGGACAATATTACTAAAACAGTAACCTTGAAACAAGTAGTTACAATTTCTGCTTATATAAATTCAACATATTATTGGAAATCTGATTCAATGGCATATGCTAATTATTCAAATGCATCTTATCGTGCGAGTGCTAAAAATGAAGGACCTTGGTTGTTGAATAAAAAAGGAATGAAATATCCAGAATATACAGACCCTAAGTCCAAAAAAGTAATGACTAAACCAGTTTCTACAACTTGGTCAGCAAATTCTAGTTCTTCTTGTGCTTTGACTAACTCTGATAGGAGAGCATATAGAACATGGTATGATGCAACTTATGGATCTTTAAATTGGAATGATTATGAAATTCATCATATTAGACCGTGTAAATGGGGAGGAAATAAGGATTATAGCAATTTAATTCCTTTGCCATATTCATTTCATAGAGGCACTGTATCTCCTTGGTGGGTAAACTATTAGAAATTAGGTGAAGATAGTATGTCAATTGAATTAATCTTAACAGCATTAAATAAAAGGTTAGATAAAGAGAACAGCATTATCATACAAAGGGAGAATGGAGAAATTTTAAATGTAACCTGTGATTGGAATTGTCCAATATCAAATCATGAACTACAGGAATTCACTTTAGAAACTCAGCATGTTTTACCGAAGGAATTGTGCTTATTTTTAAAACATAGTAATGGAGCGAAATTATTTAATGATAATGGTCTTGGTTATGATTTCTTTGAAATATTTAATTTAAGCCAGATATTAAATTATATCCATGAATATGAGACCAATATATACTATCAAAGTGCCTATGATAAAAATTGGTTTATGATGGGTAATTATAGAGGATATGGTGATTATATGTTCGTTGATTCTCAAAAAGTTGCTAATGGGGAGGATGATTATCTTATCTTTGTTCATGAAGGAGACATTCAAAGGTTACCTATGAACTTTGAAACTTGGCTGGACAGATTTATTGTTACACAGGGAGCTAGATATTGGCTATGGTAAAACTAGCTAAACAGTATAGAGATAAAGCGAGTAAACGAAGATCAGCTACTTAATTTAAATATTAGTAGCTGTTTTTTTGTATAAAACGAAAATATATCAACTTTAAAGCAAATGGTATCTTTAAATCTATTAAATGTATTTATTTTAACAAAATTCACTTTACAAAATAAACAGAATACTAATAAAATTAAGATAATTGAATGACCGAAAATAGTGAAACAAATTACAATTTGGAGGAAAGAAAAATGAAGAAGTACCAACTTTTTGCAAGTATTGTAGCTGTTAGTTTGTTGACTATAGGATTTGGTTCATTTGCAAATGCATCCCCTACATATCATGGGTATTTAGGAAAAGTTCAAATTATAAGTGATTTAGAGACTACCGATGCTGTTAAAGAAACGACGGGCAGTGCTTACAATTTAGTAACGTATATTCAGAGGGGCAAATTGGTATCATGGGTTGAAAAGGGGACTAGGAATGTTACGACAAAAGAAATGTATGCAGAGCGTACAACTGTTCCAATGGATTACTTAGGAAATGCCAGTTCATTAATAGGGGAAAAAGTTCACTTAAATATTTCTACTTCTATTGGAACATTTGAATCAGTTGATACTGCAGGAACATGGACACCTAATTAATCTAATAAGATATAAGATACTCAATTTTTGGTCATTCAATCCATTGGTTGGAAATGGTGAAGGTTGAGGTGTAAAACATGATTATGTATATTAGGCAAGAGTTTAAAAGAGCATTGTTATCCAAAATGGGACTTATCACAATAGCAATCTCTATTTTACTAGTGTTTATCGGTATGCTGGAAGCATTAATATGGATTAATAGCGGGGTGATTTCAATTGTGTACACCTTTTTACAAGGCTATAATGCTGGTACTGCATCATATATTGTCATTGTATTTCCAATTATTGCATGTATGCCATTTGCGAATTCTTATCGAACAGATATTCAAACAGGATTCCACCATTATATACAATACCGTATGAAAAAAAGCCGCTATATGACAATTCGTTTAGCGGTCAATGCACTTGCCGGAGGGGTAGCTGTTGCAATTGGCCCTGCCATTGCTTTTACTTTTTTAATGGTTTTAAAGCTTCTATTAAATGTACCAATGTTAAGACCTGAGCGAAGATTAGATCCTGTATACTTTTTTCAAGGTATCGGTGTAAACTCTCCAATCCTTATGATGATAATAATGATTGGAATTATGTTTTGTAGTGGGATGATATTTGCAACGCTAGGTTTAGGAATATCTGCGGTAATTCAAAATCAATATATTGCGTTATTTATACCATTTATGTATTTAATTGTATCAGTGACAGTATTGGCGAAGATTCACCCTGCATTAAATGCGATGGCATTATTTGATGTGGATATCATTGACAAATCTAACATTGGACAAACTTTTCTATATGGCATAGTGCTTGTTGTAGTGGGGATAACACTATTTTTTATAGGAGGGACAGCAAAGGTTGAAGAACGCTTTAAAGAGTAAAACACAACTAAAGCTATATACACCGAAGAAAGGTATTATTTTCGTTTATATTGTGTTGATGCTATATTTCTACAATTTATTGCTATCAACAAAAATAGTCGAAGGCAATATCTTTGATTTATTACTTCATCTTACGGAGTTTCATCCTCTTTTTTATGTTATCATGCCTGCATTTACAATGATGCTTATTTCATACTTTTCATTAGGGAATATGCAAAACTATTTGTTATTTAGATTTTCGACAAAACGGCAATGGTATCATGCAAACCTTTTACGAGTGGCAAAGTTAGCTTCATATTACTGCCTAATGATTGTCGCCATCATGATACTGGAAGCTGTATTTGTCTTAGATTTTAAAAATCAATGGAGTAATTATAGTGTTCATTACTATAAACATCATACAGAGCTATTAAGAAATAGCACACCTATCTTCTTAACAACATTGTCAGTTATACTTTTATGGTTGTTTTTATTGTTTTTCGGGATGCTTTTTTACATAAGCTATGTATTTACAGGGCGGATATTATCAGCTTGTTTAGTTGTTTTGTTCGTCAACATGTTGAATATAGGTGTATTTTTGTCAAAAATAACGCCGATATCTTCCTATTTATTTTATGATCATATTAATATTTTTCAATATACTAGCTCTAAATCTGCAATAAGTGCAGTTCCCTATACCATTCTCTTGTATTGGATTGTGTTAATGTTGCTACTTTATTTCATTGGATATTACATGATCGATAAAAAAGATATGTACATTGGAGAGAGAAAATAATGTTGAAAAAACTGGTTACTTATTATACATGTTCTTTCTTTAAAATAAAGTATGTCCTAGGTATCGTTGCCATTTTTGTACTGAATAGCATGCTTGTTTGTACTTCATACGCTGATCTCATACCGAATGGCTATACCAATCAAATTGTCTTTATGTTTTATATGCCATTAAATATCCAATTCGATATATTACGTTGGTTATTAATTTTTATTCCTGTTCTCTTATTACTGAGTTCATGTATAGTTCAGGAGCTGACTAACCATCCAACGTATCTTATTCAAAGAATGAAAAGCTATCGTGATTGTTTTCATAGCATATTTATTGCGATAGGCATCAGTTTGATTGGATATGTTGGAATAGGGTATATGGTAACAGCAATATTCGTTTACTTCATTAATAATAATATAGAGGGTCACAATGAAATACCATTATCGTTGTTCCACAATTCGGATGGATGGCAAGTGCTATTGAGCCATTTTATCCTATTTATTTTAACAGGATTGTTATTACTCATTATCCACACTATTTTTCTATTTATTATCAATAATGTAGTCTTCGCAATGTTTCTCGTTATTATTAGTATGATTTCTTCGGTTGCTGTTGGCTATTTATTTCCGCCTATTCTAAAGTTTTTACCGCTAACTTATTTTTTGCTCGGCTTGAGGGAATTACAGGGAATATCCTTTGCGTGGTTTAATACTATAATCGCGCTATGTATCGTGTTGTCCTATAGTGTGCTTTATGGCCTTTTTATTAAATTGAGAGAAAAAATAGTTGGGTAAAAGGAGGTTGTATTTATGACCATACTCGAAATACACAATTTACATAAAAAGATAAAGGGTCGTCAGTTGCTGAAAAATATAACATTAGTCATTGATAAACCCGGAATTTATGGGATTGTCGGCAGAAATGGTTCAGGTAAAAGTTTATTATTTAAGACAATTGCTGGACTTTTTGTTCCGAGTAGCGGCACTGTAAAAGTGTTTAATGACATTATCGGCAAAGGTAATTTTCCGAAATCTTTTGGTGCATTATTAGATACGCCTGGATTTCTAACCCAATATTCAGGTTTTCAAAACTTAAAGATACTCGCCTCAATTCAGAATAAAATCAGTGATCAAGATATCAAAAACGTTTTGACGTTAGTTGGGTTGGATTATAATGATAAAGGACCGGTACGGAAGTATTCATTAGGCATGCGACAAAGGTTAGGGATTGCACAGGCAATTATGGAAAATCCCAAATTACTATTATTGGATGAGCCGATGAATGGATTGGATCAATCGGGTGTAGCGGAAATGCGAGACATGATTCTGAACTTTAGAAAGCAGGACATAACCATCCTTTTAGCAAGCCATAACCCTGAAGATATTGCCTTACTTTGCGATGAGGTTTATAAAATGGATGGAGGGGAGTTAGTACGTTATTCAAGTCCAGTGAGACTATCATAGCTCAAGTATGAAGTGGGCTATATAGCCGAGCCGATTGAAAAACCGCTTATTAGAAGAAACATCCATGGTGATAAGAAACCCTACATCTCTTTCAAAGGATGAGCTAAAAGAGCCAGCAAGAAGGAGGTGATGAGGAACTTGAAACCAAGCACGCATAAACTTAAGAAAATTATAAGCCATACTTTAATTTAATGCATTCCCTACAGTATTGAAGACCGTTCTAACGGTCTTTTTTAGTTTGCATTTCCACCATTATCGGAATGTCCAATTGTTAAACAGTTCAATAAATTGACATATACATCGTATACGATATAAAATAAAAATAGATCGTATACGATGTATTGAGAGGTGGATAAGAAATTAAAGCATTTTTACTTGAAGATCAACTGTGTTTTGCTGTATACAAGGCAGCTAACCAATTTACAAAGTTATATCGGCAAGTGCTGGAGCCATTTGGTTTGACATACCCGCAGTATTTGGTGCTACTTGCTTTATGGGAACAAGATAGTCTAGTAGTTAAACAAATTAGCGAAAAATTGAGTTTGGGCATAGGCACCTTAAATCCAATATTAAATAAGCTTGTTGATAAAGGATGGGTGACGAAAGAAACATCGTCTATGGATAAACGTGCTGTGATTATTTCTTTAACTGAGAAGGCAAGAGTAACCGAATCGTTAATTACAGAAAAGTTAGTGGAGAAAATGGCGCATTGTGATGCTTTGACAGTAATAGACGGTGATTTAAGAGCACAGTTACAAAATTTAAATGAATTATTAACTCGATTAAATAACATGGAGGGTGAAAGATGAGTATTTATGATATCAATGTAACATTAGAAGATGGTTCAGAATATAGTTTAGAAAAATACAAAGGCAAGGCTTTATTAATTGTCAATACTGCAACAAAATGTGGTTTAGCTCCACAATTTCAAGAATTAGAGCAATTGTATACTTCTTATCGGGATATGGGGTTAGAAGTGCTAGGTTTTCCTTCTAATCAATTTAAGCAAGAAATGTCTTCAGCACTGGATGCCGCTGAAGCTTGCCGTTTAACGTATGGCGTTACATTTCCTATGCATGAAATTATCAAGGTAAATGGTAAAGAAGCACACCCTCTTTATGATTATTTAAAAACGCATTCGAAAGGATTTTTGGGTAATAATATTAAATGGAATTTTACAAAATTCTTAGTTAATCGAGAAGGAGAAGTAGTAGCTCGATTTGGTCCAACTGATAAGCCAAAAAGCATTGAGTCGGATATAAAAAAAGTTTTGAATTTACAATAATAATGTAAACAGTGAGATATGCACTTTTACCATCTTCAAAAGCCCTTCCTATATGGTGGGCTTTTATTTTGAATATTATTATTCCAGTTAATTGTATGAATGACGATTATATTTCCTTGTTCTGTATCTATGTAAATGTTCAAATATCAGGAATTGAATAGACTAGAGAAGGTGCAGAAAGAGAAGGGGGGATAATAGATAGATGGAAATTTCAAATAATGCACTAAATCTCATAGCGAAGTGGGAAGGGTTTCGCTCCGATGCCTATATAGGTCCTGACAATGTTTGGACCATCGGCTACGGAACAACAAAATGGCCAAATGGCAAAGCAGTTGAAAAGGGGCAAACCATTACAAAAGAGGATGCGTGGGAACTATTACGAAAGCAAGCACAGGAGCATGCCAATACAATTGAATACTATGTTAAAGTGCCACTTAACCAAAATCAGTACGATGCACTGGCAAGTTTTCAATATAATTTAGGACGATATATTTTAAGAAATAGTGCACTATTAGTATATTTAAATAATAAGCAATGGGAACAAGTAGGCAAAGAAATGCTATTATACTGTAATGCTAATGGAAAAAAGCTACAAGGGCTTGTGAATCGTCGTCTAGACGAAATTGCCCTTTTTTTAAAGCCTGTTGCTGTAATAGATGTAAGTAAAAAAATAGAATATATTGAGATTGACAAAGAGCCAAAGAAATTCCGTATTCAAAGTGGGAAATACAATAGTCAAGAGGCAATGATAGCGGCGATGAACGACGCATTAAAACAATATTATTTAGCGTATGCAGAACCAGTAAAAGGTAGTTCAAATGAAAATGGTTGGCGTTTTATAAGTGGTTGGTATAACGCAATAGAAGAAGCAAAAATCATTGCCGAGCGCGCTATTTTAGCAAATAAATTAAGTTACGCAACGATTCGTGGGACAACGCATTAGGGTGTCAGGCACTCAAACAATTCTGAATTGTTTGAGTGCCTGACACTAAACTTTCCTTGAGTGTTTAAGTTTATGTAGTTCCTTTGTCAAATATTGAACTTGTTTTTCTAATTCATCAATTTTGTTTGAATTATTATTATTGTTGTTATTTGATTTTTGTGCTTCCTCCAATGTCATTATTGCTGCGATAGTAGCTAAGACATCTCCTAATGTAGTAATAACTCCCGCAGGACTGCTAGCTTAGCAGCATCATTTTCCATACCCGCTAAAAGATCAGTAAAATTATCCTTGTTTTTACTCATCTTTTCACCTCCCTAACCGAAAATCCTTATTACATCTTATTCCTTATCTATTTTTTAATTCGGGAGTTTAAATCAAAAGTTCAGCATAAAACGGTTTAGCTCTTATATTAAACACTTTTGCTAATGGATAAAGTATGATTTTGAGCGCAAAGCAAAAGATAAATGTTCCAATTTATAAGCGTTCGAATTATGATTAATCATGCAAAGATAGTATTATCTTTACCAAAATATATTAAAGTACAGTGGAGGGTTCAAATGACACCAGAGCAAATTGTTAAGAAATTTTTTAAAGAAGTACGTTCGGGGCGTAATCCAGATTACGCAGTGGAATTAATGGCAGAGCAAGTATTGGCCCACCAAGTTATCTCTGAAGAGGAATTAACAGTACTAAGAACGCCTAAAGAATACGCTGATCATGTAAAAGAAATGATAGAAGCTTATGGTGACTTCTCATTAGAAATCCAAGAGTTGATGGTTCAAGATCTTAAAGTTTATGTGCGTTGGAAACAGGTTGGTAAGCATATTGGTGAAGTTGATGGATATCAACCAACAGGGCTTCCAGTAATTGAAATAGCAAGTGCAGTATACCGCATTGAAAATGAAAAAATAGCCGAATATTGGATTCAAATTGATCGTGCTGGTATGGAAAAACAACTGGAACGCAATAGAAATTAATAACATCCCTAGTGATTTAGAAATATTAAAAGGGGGTTCGTTGTTGGGCAAAACGTGCGCTTTCTCTTTTATAATCTAGTGCTAGAATTAAATATTGGATTTAAAAACAGAGTTAATTCTACATAGATTAATTCTGTTTTTTGTATTGCTTGGTCAAGCTTAAAACTTCGAGAGATTAGGTTAATGATATTACATATTATGGATTTATAAGTTTAACATGTATAATAAAGAGGTATTAAGGTAAATATTTCTATTTGTGTATTAAGGTTCATAATAGAATGATAACTGACCGGTACGCTACAATTTAAATCTTGGCAAAATGTATATTTATTATCGGTCAAAAAAATAGGAGTGATTTGATTTGACAAAATTTACAGCATTGCAAGAAGCTCACGCCTTCGCAGAGGCATTTCTACTAACGACTGAGCCGTCATCTTTAAAACATCCTTATAAAAAGGATAAAGGTCGATATCCACGAGTACGAAAATTTATCCAAAACTATTTATTAAATGGTTCTAGTGAAACATTCAATTCCTCTCCAATACAACAAGGTGTTGGGCAATTAATGATGTTTTGTGCTCAGTTCGCCCAACAAAAGGCTCAAACTGGAGAACGTGATGAAGTTTACAAGGAAATGGTTAACATAATTATTCCAAAACTAATCGATAAAGCATTAAATTTCCCAACAAATCCAATTGATCAATTAGCAGGCTTAATTTATTTAGGTGCAGCAATGCTTAAAAAGTTCGATGAAACGCAGAGCGATGTTTCTTTTTCTAATTTAGATGCGTTGTTAGCGCAATACCGAGAGCATTTTACGAATGAAGTATTAAATTCTAAAGAATACCATATTATTATGTACTATCGTACGCCATCTGCTTGGACATATGATGATGGAGAAAAATCGTATCGTTTTGCTACGGGGCCATATGCCGGTCAAATTGGCTACTGGATAACAACGGCAGAACCATTAACAGATCCACAGAAAACTTACTTAGATAAACTAACCGTTCTTGATGATGCAGGAAAGGTTGTGTTTGCTGGTATTCAACCAGGAACTAGTAGTAAAAATTATTTGAACCATCATGCAGATTTTAATACGAAAAACCAAAGATTTATTCTTAATTCTTCACTGAATGCGATTGCGTGTTGGATGGCAGCACATATATATGATGTAAAGGTTCATAAGACTGGAGCTTCCTTAGAACCTGCACATAATTTGAAAAACGCAATTCGTGATGTACTTAGTTATACTCAATGGGGAATCAATACTTCAGTGGCTAATGCCTCTAAAGGTTGTTTCCAGCAAGAGCCCTATAACAATTCATTATCTGCAAAAAGGGTTCTTCCAGTGCATGGGTTTTCTGAAGTGAACCTGACAAATAACATGTTACGTGCACGATTCGACTCTCCAGCATATAATGCATTTGCTATAACATTCTTGCAAATATATGCAAGCTTAATAGAAAATCCGACAGCTTCATCATGGAACAGCCTTGTTCCTAATAACGATTCGGATTCGGCAGTTATGGTTACGCAGTTAATTAATACTTACGAGGCTATTTTTGATAACTATGCAATTATTAAAAATAACCTAATAAGTCATTTGTTTAGCCATGCTAAATATTGGGGAATGTACATTCCTGAGAATGCCATGTTAGGTCCATCAGAGTTAATGAAGAATCCATGGCAAATGCCTAATAAAGGTGAGGGTATCAATCAAGCAATGATTGGATTATTTAATGTTTATCCTGGCGTTACGGGGCAAGGTTTTACAAGCATTGATAATAAAGTATCAAAGGCTATAAAACTTCAACTTGATATTGGGCAATCATTACATGGTCAAAGTAAGTTTCCTTCCCATGGTCGTTCAGGTCTTTGGGATTTAGCTCGCCTAGATATATTAGCCGATGCTTGCAATACAAATGGAACTGTTGATTTAGCTACAGACCTTACTACGACTGATAAAGAATCTCCAAACTGTGCTGGAGCACGCCGAGCATTCTACGCTTTAGCGATGGCATTAGTAGTGGATCAATCTAACAATTTTGCTTTAAATTAATAATTAAAGCTCACTACGGATGAATGGTAATAAACAAACGTAAGTTCTTTTTTGATTCACTAGAAATATCGAACGGGATGCTAGAAGTGAGCTAAATCGACATTAGAATCTTAGAGAATTGCATGCCTTTATCAACAGGGATGGGGGTTTTTAAGAATCCGTGAGCAATGCTTCTGCTAGTTTAGCTAAAACATGTCGTTTCTTGCGCTTACCCGGGAAATTTTTTTATTTCCTGACCTTACAACCATATTTCCAATAAGACATTTGGAATGTTCAAATAGAGCTACAAATAACAAAAGGCATAAAGAGTGCACTTCTTTATGCCTTTTGGTCAACAATATAAGCCTGTGAAAAATAAGACTTACACGTTTTTAACCCATAGATTTATAAAATTAAAGAATTTGTGTTAATTCTGAGTTCACAAATCTTTGAGCATCAATGATAACACCTGATGCTGTTCGCCCGTAAACGCTATATAATCCACCAGTTTGATTCGGAGCAATTTCAACTTCATATTGGAACGAACCAGCCACACTTGGTGTTACAAAAGTAGAAGCATTTGCAGCGGCTAAAAAAGGAGTTGTAGATAGTAATTGTCTTGTGCCATTAAGTCGATAAACTCGAACTACTCCAGATAGAGAACCTCCAGTGAGATTAAGAACTTTGACACGCACGCTAGAGGCATTAGCTGGTAGATTACCTGTATTTTCAATTGGACCAGTAGTTAAAGGCATATATATTCACCTCCTTCAAACAGAAAGTTATAATCTGCAGATTACATTTCTATAGTATGCAATGCTCTGTTACATTCTCTAGTCATATTAACCAAGTCTTTTTTAATAAAAATTAAATAGAAAAATTACTAAGTGAAAATATAAACAAAGGTGAGACTGTCTAGCAAGGCATAATACCTGATAGAAACACCTAGTGAGAGGGAATAAAAAATTATTAATAGTTAGTGATGGCGTTCAAACTGATGATTCTGTTCGTCTGAAGTTTTTTGTAGTGGTGCAGTCCACCATAATTCAAGACAGTGGACGATTTTGTCAGAAATATTGTCAATTTGTTCAAATTGAGAAAAATAATCTTGATAAGTTTGGAGGCAATGACTTCTTAAAATAAGTTCATAGTGCTTTCAGTGAGGACAAAGATTTTCAACAAATGGGGAAGTAAACAAAAATAGAGCGATTACTATCGCTCTAGAATACTATTATGTAATTAAAATTCCTTGTTTCTTTCAAGTTCCTTAACTCTTTTTTCCAATTTTTTAATTTTCTTTTCATTAATACCAGTAATGAAGAAAGCTGCAATTGCTATTGAAATAGTAAATATAGCAGAAGAATCCATTGTTATACCTCCAAATATTTTTAATTAAATTATAGCAAAAATAGCCATAGCTCTCCCTGCTGAATTACAGGTACTTGCTTTTGAGAGTAAGCTAATGATTAATTTGTTTTTAAATGGTAAAATTAAACTGTTGTACAAAGGAGGGGTAATGCGTGGGGGAGTTCTTTATTGCAATAGTATTTTTAGTCTTGATAGTAGGGATTTTAATTACCTTAAAAAAGATAAGAAGTACTAACTATAGTTCAACAAATCAAAGCCGTTCTAACTATTCAGGAAATAATACAACTGATTTTATTTCATCAGGTTCTGTCTTTTCGTTACAAGATACAAATGATTGTTCAGATACCACTTCAAGTAACAGTGATTCTGGAGGCTCTTCGTGCGATTAATTTTTTAAGTCGTTTCCGAATTGGAAATGGCTTTTTTATGTGCACTTGCTACTCGCATCTCAATAGCTTCAGGGCTTCTTCCCATAGAAAAAACACCTCCAAATTAAAATGTAGATACCTATACCCAATTTTAATTGAACATGTTTTTATTTGTTTATGCCACTGGTGTCAGTTCCAAAAGTATGAGTGACTTTCATATTAAACCTTTGCACCTGTTTAGTGCCAGTATACACTAATTTGTACCTTAAATTACATCTGTTTTAAATTATATTCCATTTGCGAACTTATTCATCAATTCAATTGATTTAATTTCATTTCATGGCAATTGGCCAAGTGGATCGTAAGCCAAGTGCCTGACAATAACGATTATCTGGACACACATTTTGGTAGTGGGGCAGTGTTATCTAACAAACGACAGCGGAAAATGAGAAGTTTAATGATATAGATGGAAACATCGTCAATCTATTTCAAGTGATTCGTGACCAACCTGACCAACTAGCCAACAAATTAACTTACACCTTACATCCTATTCAAGGCAAGAATATATCGAATCATTTACAGCATTGAAGAGGCGAAGAACGGAGCGATTACAACATGAACAATAACGAAGAAGATTGTTTTAATTATAGTGATCTACCTTATTTAGTAAGGACACGTACAAAACGACACTGTGCTCATGAAATGATAATTAAACCAGCATCGAGGATTTATCATGATTAGTGGATACAACAGCGATATGTATAAAGACATGATACGAAGATGGACAAGGATTTAGAAGATGTTAACAACCGAAGCGGCACAAGGAAAGTGTGAAAGTCTGTGGCTCAATCCTCAAATAATTGAGCGTGGGTTTATACAATAATTTCTTTTTGAAATGGTATAGGAAGGCAAATGTTCTCACAAGAATCCATACAATAAGCGATAAAAGAAAAAATCCCTTTTCACAGGATGTTTTCATAAAAGAAATGTAATTACATAATTCCTTCTTTTCGCTTGAATTTCACAAGCTCATCAGTAGGTTAAACCTATAAGAAGGAATGGCTTGGTTGAGAAAGACAAAGATAGTGATGATAGAACCTAATAAATTCAAGAGAAATGGGATTTTTGACATAATATCCACTCCTTTAAGTTCAGTTAAAATGCAAGTAAGTACAAATGTAGGAATCAATATGCCTGTCATCATCAGTAATGGTAAGCCACTCCCATTAGACACCTAAAGTGTTTCGACATTTTAATTATAGCACAATTCATTGGAAATAACACATTGGATGGAAAATAAATCAAAACAATTGAGAAGTAAGGAACGTAAGGTATGACAACTACTTTAAAGATAATCGAGTAAAAATGCTCTTATATTCTTGTTGTAAGAAATTCAGCTAATCATTACATGCAGCAGAAGGTATGGAATGATACATTTGCTGCACAATATGAGTATTAAACGAAAATAGAGCGACTAAAACATCGCTCTATAAATCTATTATGTATTAAAGAAATTACTTGTTTTTTTTCAAGCTCTTCGATACGTTTCTCTAACTTTTTAATCCTAGCATCAGCTGATGCAGCCGCAGCTAATGCAAAAGCTCCAAAAGCAAAAGTAATCATTCGAAACCTCATTATAATGATAAAGGAAAAAATGTTGGATTTAATTTACGAGTGAAAATGGAAAAAGTTTTGAATAGGATATACCTTTGAAAATGAAAAAGCCGCAGCGTCGTCACACGCTACAGCTCGAATTTGTTCATGCGCTTCTAGGCTAGTAAGTTTAAAACACAAAGTAGGAGGAGAATTTCAAGTAACTTCCTGAAAATTGTTCAGTAATAGTTTGTGAGTTAATTAGTGAATTTAGATAACTTATCAACTTCTTCAGGGGAAATGTTTTTTGCCTTATATGAAATGACAGCCTTATTTGAAATCACTTTATACTTTTCAGAAGATTCACCAGGCGGTATACGAAAAATGATGTTAATTAGTTTAAATGGTGGATTGTGTGCACCTTCAAATGAAATAACCCTTAAACTAACATCATAATAGTCATTTTGTTTATTTCTTTCGTTTTTTTCAATTCTTCCATATGCGAATAATTGATTATCATCGTAAGAGGACATGGTTTCAAGAATTGGTAGACATAATCACGTAAAAATGCTAACTCTATTATACTCGGGGGTTGATTTTGAGGGAAATATTCAATATCTGAATTAGCGAAAGCAGAATTGATGGTAAGAAAACACATTAAAAGTAACGAGATGATTATTATTTTTTTCATATAATAAATTCCTTTCGGTATTTTTTCTTGTTATTTGTAAATACAAAAATTTTATGTATCTTAATTTAACTTAAAATCGAAATAAACTTACTGAACAAAATGAGGATTAAACTATCAAATAATAATCAGTAACGAGAGGTGATTATTTGAAGAGGGTTTTAAATTATGTCGGTTCTAAATGGAATTTTGCTAGCTGGATATGCCTGAGCATAAGGTGTATCTTGAGCCATTCTTCGGAAGTGGTGCAGTCTTATTCAATAAACCAGCTGCCCGCATTGAAACAATAAATGATTTAGATGGCAACAACGTCAATCTATTTAAAGTGATTGGAGACCAATCTGAACAACTAGCCCAACAAATTCAACTTAAGCCCTATTCAAGGCAAGAATACAATGAATCATTTACAGCATTGAATGATGAATTAAATGCGGTAGAAAGAGCAAGAGTGTTCCTAGTCCGTTGTTGGATGGCACGCGGAGGAATCCACAATGTAGACTCGGCAACATTTAGTGCCCTACCTGATTGGTGAAAGCTACCATCTTTCGTTTTAGAGGCAACGGAGCGATTACAACATGTACAAATTGAATATTTAGATGCAGTAACTTTGATACGCCGTTATAACAAAGAGGACTGTTTGATTTACAGTGATCCACCGTATTTATTAAGCACACGTACAAAACGACATTATGCTTATGAAATGACGAATGAACAACATGAAACGTTATTGCGAGCTTTAAATAAACATCAGGGTTTTGCCATGATTAGTGGCTACAACAACGATATGTATAACGATAATTTACAAGGTTGGACAAGGATTTCGAAGATGGCCACAACCGAAGCTGCAAAAGAAAAATTCGAAAAGTTTGTGGCTCAATCTTCAAATAATTGAGCGTGGATATATACAAGAATTTCTTTTTGAAACTGTGTAGGAGGGGCGTATCTATTATGTGTGAAAAAGTTTGCTGGACTTGCGGACACTTTGCTTTTGGTTGCTTTGTAACAGGTGAGTACAACAATACGGTTAATGTAGATGGCACATGCGATAAATGGTGTCCAAAAGGAACGCAAGGTACTGTAACAGACTTTGGTTACGATGATGGGGAAAATGAAGAGTGGTTAGAAGATGATATGTCTAATCTTTAATCGAATGAAAATATTCAGTAGCAGAGATAGGTTGATAGAAATAGGGTGTTTTGTAAAAAAAGAAAAGGTGTTTCACCTAGATGAAGACACCTTAAAAATAAATTAATCCCAAATATCAGGGATTTTAACTTTTGCAGTTCGTAAATAATCGAGTAATTGACCAGTATGAACGGATTCATGATAGGCAATTCTCAACAACATATCTCCCAAATCTCTAATGTAACCCACATCTGAGCGATTAATTTTAATGTTTTTTAAATCTTCATTTGAAAATGATTTAATAGTTTCTATAAATTGATTTCTAAACGGTTCCGCAAAAATTAATTCAGCATCTATAGTGGAGAATGGTTGTTTTTCAAAAGGAGATTCAAATTCAGGCACACTGCCTTTATTTTTAAGCGCCTGATGGTAATAATATTCACTTTCTAGAACATGTCTAATCATCTCAATGCAAGACATAGCTTTATCATCTGGTCTCCAATTTAATAAATCTTGGGGGATAGATGTCCAAAGCTTTATACTACGTCTTCGCACTTCGTTGAAATTTAAAAGAATTAAATCAATTGTGTTCATAATTTTCCCTCCACTCATTAGTATATTAAGAATTATATACGAATGTATGTTTGTTAGGAAGTGGTTTTTAGGAGGAGTTTATCGTTTGTTTTTTAAATGCTATTGTACAATATGAGGAATAAACGAAAATAGAGCGATTATAATATCGCTCCAGAATCCAGTTATGTAGTAATCACTTATTTCTTTCAAGTTCTTCAATACGTTTTTCTAATTTTTTGATTTTCATGTCATTAAGGAAGGCAATGACTGTCGTTGATATAGCCAAAGAGAAGGTTAGAACGTGATACCAAGTATAAGTGCACCTCCTAATTTTTGTTAATTTAATTGTAACAAAAAAAGCCGTAGCGTTTGCAAATGCTACAGCTCGAATTAGTTTATGCCCTTTAAGTCTAGGCAGTGCCTTAATTATATCATAACTTAGGAGGGCAAACCTAATGGGCAAATTAATGTAACAAAAGAGAATTTACTTCAATGGATTGAAAATTATCGATAGATGGTTGAAACTATCGAGGAAGCAAGACAACCGGTAGCAAATGTTGATAACGGCAGTTATATTGGAGCTAAAACAGCTATGTATGGAATTGAGGGAACTTTGCCAAAAGCTAGTGGTGGTACAAGTAATCCAGTGTTTACAGAAGTACAACGCAGGGTTTATGCACTTAATTATCGCATTAAGGAATATGAACAAAAGATTGCGGAGATACAAAAACGTATTCCTTCAGTAGAAGGCGATAGAGAAGTAGAAGTCCTTCATAGATTGCTAGATGGTGATAGCATGCGAGCTATTGGTAAGCATATGAGATTATCTAGCACGACAATTTTTAGAGTAAGGAATACTATTTTGAATCAAATGACGAAGTAGCCGAAAGGCTGCTTCTTTTTAATAACATTTGTTCAACAATCGGGCCATATTGTGGAAGAACAATCTTTTAAGAAATGTTATTACCTAAGAAGTTATGGGAACGATATAGCCCGTCTTATAAAAAGATGGGCTAATTATGTATAATTAATATGTTCTTACTGAGACTGGTGTAAATTCTATTATATACTGTTCCATTTTTGTAATTGAATCTGTAAATAACATCGCCTTTTGATCAGCCATTGTTAAAAATCCGTTTGTTACCATATCATTGTAAAAATCCTTTAATTTATCGTAATAACCTGCTACGTTAAATAGGATGCTTGGATTATTGTGTTGCCCAATTCTTGCCCATGAAATAACTTCTGAAATCTCTTCCAATGTCCCCGGACCACCTGGTAATGCAATATAACAGTCTCCTAATTCAATCATTTTATTTTTTCTTTCAGACATCGAATTTACAATTTCTAAACGCGTTAAGTTCGGATGACTTAATTCGCGGTCTACTAAAAACGTTGGAATAATTCCAATGACTTCACCATTATGGTATAAAACTTCATCAGCAATGATGCCCATCAATCCTGCCTTCCCTCCACCATACACTAGCGTATGACCATTTTCGGCGATCCATTTACCTAATGCTTTTGCTGCTTCAATATAAACTTCATTGTTTCCTAAACTTGCGCCACAATAAACTGAAATATTCAAATATAATTCCTCCTTTATGCTATTATCATTATAGAAAAATAAGGAGTGGATTGCATTGAATATTTTAGAATATCAAAAATGGATTACAGAATTTTATAAAAAACGAGGTTGGTACGACCTAAATCCGTTTATACGTGTAAATTTTTTAACAGAAGAAGTAGGTGAAGTATCAAAAGCAATTCGTACAATTGAGATTGGTCGTGACCGTCCTGATGAAGTTACACAATCTAAAGAACAACAAGTCGAAAACTTGAAAGAAGAACTTGGTGATGTATTGGATAATTTATTTATTTTAGCTGACAAGTACGAAATTGATTTGACAGAAATTATGGATAGTCATAAAGATAAATTAACGAAACGTTATCAATAATACATATTGAAAAGTCCCCAAATGAAATTTTGATAATCCCCCTCATTCAATTGAATAGGAGGATAGCTGCGTAAACTCGGAGGTAGGTTCGGTGTGGTAAAGGTTTCCTCCCTTGTTATTTATCAAATCCTAAATATTAGGGAAAGACAGACCGACTACCGACCCGCGCCCAGTAAACTTGTTCGGGCAAGACATACATGACCGATCCATACTTGTTAAGGGTTAAAGGTTAAAGAAAATAATAGGCATTCATCTATGTTAAATATCCTGTAGAGAATAGGATGTTAGAAGTGGAATGAGCAACCACTAGGATCATTTGAAAACATTTTTATATCCCTTTGAACAAAGGCCACTCTAAGGGTGGTCTTTTGTTTTGATAAAAATAACTAATTTAATTAAACATACATAGTATATACGTCTATTTCCTTTGTCCTTATTTGAATAGTGTAGTAAAAACAAGGAGGGATTTTAAAAATGGGATGTAGAGATTGTAATAAGGCTACAATTCATCACCATGCTAACAATATGTGTGGTTGTGAAAAAAATCAGTGTTTCTTTAGATTTAAGGCACCGTGTATACCAGAAATGAATGGAGTTATTCCGCCACCACCAATTAATAGCTCTAGGGTGTGTGAAATTTATTTAGCGACAGATGAAGCAATAGCTAATGGTCAATATTTAGGATTAGGTACGGCGTCGGCTTTATTCCCGCGGAATACAGTTGTTATACCAGAAAATGCAATTATAACTGGAATAGTTTTAAACGTACGCGATAATACACTAACAGCTGCTGATACCGTTACTGCTGAAGTAGTAATTAGTAGAAGTTGTGGTTTTACTGACCCTATTTCAACAGGGGTGATTGCTTCTGTAACAGGACCAAATACTGCTGCAAATCCAAACTGTTGTGGGTCAGCAACAGCTAATTATCCTGTGAATAAATGTGATTTATTATCTGTGAGGATTGTAACAGGTGATGGGGCACTGCCATTTGGAGCAGCTGTTACAGTTATGTATGTACTTCCTTAATCCTATAGATTTAGCCACATCTAAATAGGTGTGGCTTTTATTTTGCTTTGAAAACTGCATCAAACAGCCATACAAATAACAACGGACTGGTTTACCTGATCAGCAAGAAATACTAGAGCTCCTAACTGCAATCGCAAGGGGCGAGACAACCTCGGCAACTCTTAGAGGTATTGGCGAAGGTGCACAAACAATTGATGAAGATATGCCTCCAACTACTGCCGAACGAATTAAAGCCGCTGAATTATTAGGCAAGCGTTATCGTATGTGGATTGATAAAGTGGAGACGGATGGTAAAACTAAAGTGGTTATTGTTGATGATGTGTCATGACAGAACAGCGTATAAGTCTAGCTAGTATCATTACAGAGCAATTCAAACCATTCTGGCGCGCCTCCAGAGCAAAGGAACATCTTCGATATGTACTAAAGGGTGGTCGTGGTTCTGGCAAGTCGTTTCACATTCCAATGCGTATTCTGATAGACATCATGGAATATCAAGTGTCTGCACTTGGCATTAGGAAAGTGCAAAACACCATTTTGAAATCTGTTTACGATTTTGTAAAATTAAATATTTATTTATTTTTCATCTCCAAAGCCTAAACCCCGCCAAATCAGCATTTTTGCGCTATAATGTAGGACGAGGTGAAGAAAATGTTTGTGAGTGAAAAACAGATTGAGATTCGCTATGCGGAGACAGACCAAATGGGCGTTGTCTACCATGCCAACTATATCATTTGGATGGAGATTGGACGTACGCAGTTAGTGAGCGATGCGGGGTTTGAGTACGCAGCATTAGAGAAGGAAGGGTATGTATCGCCAGTAATGGATTTATCTATTTCCTATAAGGCTGCTATGCACTATGGACAGGTGGCAACAGTGCGTACTTGGGTAGAGAAACACGACCGTCTACGCACAACATATGGTTATGAAATTTTACATGAAGATGGCACGATTGCTGCAATAGCACAGTCCGTACATATTCTAGCGCATAAAGAAACATTACGACCTGTTTCTTTAAGTAAAATTGACCCTGCTTGGGATGCTAAATATAAAGAAATTGCAGTTGCAACAAAATAATATCAGCAGCTTGATGTCTACGTTAATTGAATTGAAGTAAGCAAAAGGCAGGACCAGAATAATAACTGGTGCTGTCTTTTTTCTTTTAATCATATTAAATCCATCAAGTCTTTTTATCTTGCATAATATTTGTCATATTGTTATGATTGGAACAAATGTTCTATACGAGGGGTGGGGAGAATTATGCAACTATACATATACGATAATCGCTTTAAAGCGTTAATTGACCAGTATCAATTAACAGCTGAACAACTTGAATATACAGGAACACCGCAAGAGGGTATTGCGTTTGCTAAAGAGGATGTCAATCGACATGCCATTTTAGCAATTGAGGATGGAGTGCTTGTAGTATTCTTTGTGTTACATCGAAAAGAAGGTGTAAAGCCATATTGTGAAAATGATCATGCTATTTTATTAAGAGCTTTTTCTACAGATTATCGACATCAAGGGAAGGGCTATGCAAAAAAAGCTTTAATGTTATTACCTGACTTTGTCAAACAGCATTACTGTGACGTCAATGAAATTGTATTGGCTGTTAATGTAAGGAATGAGGCGGCACAGAGACTATATAAGAAATGCGGTTATACCGATAAAGGTGTGAGAGTGATGGGAATAAAAGGGGAATTAATCGTTATGAGCTACGATTTGTAAAAAGAATTGCAAAAAATCCACTGAGCCATTATAAGCAAAGTGGATTTTTACTAGCTATATAAGCAATGCCTATTTCGTTGAAGTATTACTTAGCTCGTTTAAACAAGTATTTCCAAGTAAAGAAATTGACAATGACAAGTACAATGAAATAAATAAAAATACCATAAGAACCGCTTGTTGTCAGTAGATAGTGTAGAAATGCAAGTATACCTAATGGAATAAATAATATTAAGGACTTCCAACTCTGTCCATCACCGATTTCATCGAAGGGCTTTGTGAAAGGAATTTTGCTTTCAAAGCCGATGTAGCAAATGATTGTGTACAAACAGCTTGCTACTAAAACAATCAATAAATCTGGAATGATTCTCGGGCCATAAATAAAGCAAAATACGATGCTTAGCACAATATACAGCGGAATATATAGCTTTATTAAAAAGGCTTTTAAACTACCCTTTTGTAAGTCTGTATAGTCCTTAATCGGAAAGACTTTGTAGATCCAAGCGGCTTTATATTTTGCGGAATGACCTAACATCATCACAGCAGATGGAATAATCAGCATACTAAAATAAATATTTAAATAGCTTATACTAGTCGAGTAGTCAACATTATCTGACCGCATCATATTAAACATAAAAATAAATGGTATCACGAAAGAAAAGCCTAACGATGGATACACTTTTAATTTAAAATCCCGTTCTTGTTTCATCATAAGAGAGGCAAAACGGTAAAATGCCCTTTCCTCACTTGTTCGGCATATAAAAGATAAGAAATAATCTTTTAAACGACTTCTCTTTTCCTTCTTTGACTTACTCGTGCTTAATAACTTTTGTAAATTGCGCTCAAAGGTTGGAATTAACTTTATATAGAGCCCTATTGAAATAAGTGGTATAAAGACGGAGAAGATAGTGCCTACTAACGTGAAGTAAGAGTTATTACCATTTAAGATAAGCTCATAAGGAGCGGCAAACCACATCGGAATGATGAAAATACTCCACCATGTGAATTTTACGACCATTTCAAGGTTAACAAACTCAAAGGATCGAATGAGCACTTGATAACCAATCATCAGCACTAAGGATAAACCAATTTGCACATAATTAATAATGTCCTTTAGCTTTTCTCCATCAAAAAATCTTAAAATTACAATATACAAAATGGTTGTAAGCACGACAATGAAAATATTGATAAAGGTAAGTGCGAATACGGTTAATAGAAAGAATACTATTCCTTGTGTAAACAAGCTAACTAAAAGGGGAATCGCGGTTAAGGCAATTGTTAAATAAGTTAGATAAATAAAGATATGCAATACTTTAGCGGCATTTATCGTTTTAGCATTGATCGGCTTTGTTGCCAAGATGCTTCTGTCACGGACATCAAGTAGTACAGAAGAAAAATCGGAAATCAAAGTAGTCATCACGATAAAGATAACTATGCCGTATGCAATGCTCATTTGAAAATGATAGTTATCACCAAACCCCATAAAAGGAATGAGTATAAGACCATAAAGGGCGTAAATCCATAAAGATTTGAAGTAGCTATTCTTCTGATCTTTTTTATTTTGGTTAAAGATGGTTGGTACTTTTCGTTCATCCATCGTTAGTTTAATATGGAGGATTTGTCTCATAATCGAATAATCAATGCCCATTTTCCGAAAAATAAATTGCACTTTATCAAGTAGTTGCAGGACTTTGAAATCTTTCATTACTACACCTCCTGGACAACCGCTACGAATTGTTCACCAATTTCTTTATGATTATGAAAACCTGTTAGTTGGTTGAAAATCCCCTCTAACGTTCCTGCCGTATTAGCGGCTTGTAGTTGAGCAAATGTTCCATCAGCAGCAATTTTTCCATCATTCAGTAATATAATACGACTGCTGATTTTTTCGACCACATCCATGATATGGGAGGAATAAAATATCGTTTTCCCTTGGGCTGCTAATTGCGTTAAAATCTCTTTGAAAATCATAACACTATTCGCATCCAAGCCGTTAATAGGTTCATCCAAGAACAGTAAATCTGGATTATGTATAAGGCTAGCGATAATTAATAGCTTTTGCCTCATGCCTTTTGAATAAGAAGATATTCTTGCATGATATGCTTCTCCAACACCGAACAATTCCATTAATGATTTAGATTTGGAAGTCGCTACATCTAAATGCAATCCGTAAAGCTGGCCGATGAAAGTCAAATACTCATAGCCAGTTAAATTATCATAAACATCGGCTATTTCAGGCACATAGCCAATTTTCCGTTTATAATCAATGCTATTTTGTTTAATATCCTCCCCAAATAGCTTAATTTCACCACCATATTCGCCTTCAATCCCTAATATAATTTTGACAGTTGTACTTTTACCAGCGCCATTCGGACCGATGTAGCCAATAATTTCGCCTCTTGACACATGTAAGTCAATTCCTTTTAAAATTTCTTTGCTGCCATAGCTCTTCGTTAAGTTCATAATCGTTAAAATCTCTTGGTGGTCCATGTTATAGCTCCTTTCTGTTTAGAAAATTAACCATACAACGGTATTAGCACCATTTTTCATAGTGCTATATATATTATACATGATTTTAGCAATTTGTTATTAATTACAAATTCCTTTGTAAAAATTTGATTCGCTTTAACAGGAGATTTTCTGCAAGTGTAGAAAGTATATTCTATATAATTCAGTAATTTTCAGGAAGAGGTGGCAATTTGGATTATTTAAAAAGGGATCACGCAGTCGAAGCAGCACTTCAGTTTATTACAAAACATTTCCCTCATTGCGATGGGGCTTTATTGGCTGGAAGTGTCATTCGAGGAGAGGCGACAGAGACCTCGGATTTAGATATTGTCGTTTTTGATAAAAATCAAAAGACAGCCTAATGAGGAGCTAGATAAAATGATTATTGATAATGTAGTTTTAAAATTACTTGAGTATAGTACTTCAAAGCCTAATATAGAAATAACTTGGGATAATAATCAGACCAGTTTATGCGAAATTGATACATTTTATGACACAGACAACGGATTAGAACTTCATGACGAAGGATATGAAGAATATCATGTTGCATTGGTGAAAGAGGTGACGAATAACAAATATATCGAAATAGGAATAGGTGATAAAAGACCTGTAATTATTAAATTAGCAGATACAGGGGAAGTTATATTTAACAAATAAATATAATGATTAACTTACTTAACATTTAAAAATGACCAAGTTCTCTATTAATATTGAATTTGGTCATTTTCTATTGCTATTAATTAAAACTATATGTGCAATAAATGTGTAGTTGAGCAAAGTTAATCGTAACATGATGATTATAAAGAATATCCCAAACTCTTATAAAAAATTAGTTATGCAAGACCTTTAGCGAAAATTATTAAATTCGCTTAGCTTCGCCTTGTACCATATGGTGGAAAATTATTTGACGGTTTTTCAGTAGGGAAGTAATAAGCATCCTAATGCCCAAGTAAAAATTTTGAAACAAATTGTCCTTTCTTGCGTAGTACAATAGGAAGGGCAATATTTTTAATGATAAAATAACATTAAGTATTTATTTAAAGGTGGGAAATAGAATGGGTTTATTAAAAGCAGGTATTGGGGCATTAGCAGGTGTATTAGAAGATCAATGGCGTGAGTATTTCTACTGTGAGTCCTTATCAGCAGATGTCCTTGTTGCTAAAGGTGTTAAACGCACTTCTAAACGAGGCTCAAATAAAGGAAACGACAATATTATTAGCAATGGTTCAATTATTGCCATTAATGAAGGGCAGTGTATGATGATTGTCGAGCAAGGCAAGGTAGTGGAGTTTTCTTCCGAATCTGGTGAATATGTTTATGACACATCTACAGAACCATCTATTATGTATGGGGATGATCTGTCAGCAAACATTACGGAAACGTTTAAGCTAATTGGAAAGCGTTTCACATTTGGTGGAGAGCCTGCCAAAGATCAACGTGTGTATTATTTCAATAAAAAAGAAATCGTTGGCAATAAGTATGGAACACCTGCCCCAATTCCTTTCCGTGTCATTGACCGCAATATTGGCTTAGATATTGATATTACCATTCGTTGTCATGGTGAATATTCTTATAAAATAGTAGACCCATTATTATTTTATACAAATGTCTGTGGAAATGTAGAGCGTGAGTATACACGTGATGCTATTGATAGTCAATTGAAAACAGAGCTAATGACGGCATTACAACCAGCATTTGCTCAAATTTCGGCAAGTGGCGTGCGCTATAGTGAAATACCTGCGCATACAGTGGCGCTAGCAGATGCTCTTAACAAAGTGTTATCAGAAAAATGGTTGGCAACACGTGGTTTGGCAGTTGTATCATTCGGAATTAGTTCATTAAAAGCATCTGAAGAAGATGAAGCGATGATAAAACAATTACAGCGCAATGCAGTGATGCGTGACCCAGGGATGGCAGCTGCGCATTTAACTGGGGCACAAGCAGAGGCGATGATTGCAGCTGCGCACAATGAAGGCGGTGCAATGGCTGGGTTCATGGGGATGAATATGGCAACACAAGCGGGTGGCGTCAATGCAAGCCAACTATTCCAAATGAGCGAGCAAAATAAACAGATGCAAGCAACGACGCCACAACAATCGAGCCCATCCAATACTTGGACATGTTCATGTGGACAAGAGAATACGGGTAAATTTTGCTCAAACTGTGGTGCAGCAAAGCCAGTAGAAGAGGGCTGGACATGTTCATGTGGCACAATCAATAAAGGTAAATTCTGTAGTGAATGTGGGGCGAAAAAACCGTCTGGCGCATTGCAATATGCTTGTGATAAATGCGGTTGGCAGCCAGAAACCCCTGCAAACCCTCCGAAATTTTGCCCTGAGTGCGGCGATGTTTTCGATGACAATGATCTAAAGTAAGGAGATGACTGGTGATGACGACGCAAGAAATGGAAAACGTCAAAGAGGCAAAGCTAGAATTCGATGCTGAATGTCCATCATGCAGTGCATCAATTGAGTTTAACCCCGCAACAGGCAAGCTAACTTGTCCATATTGTGGCTTTGAAACCGAGATTGCCAAACCTGAAAAGGAACAAGAAAAAGTGGCCCAAGAAATGGATTTTGCAAAGGCTGAGGAGCGAGGAAACTTTAACTGGGGCGTAGAGAAAAAAACGGTTATTTGTAAAGCTTGTGCTGCTGAAACGATTTATGATGCATTACAAGTAGCAGATAGCTGTCCATATTGTGGCTCAAATCAAGTAATGGAAGCGAGTGCTTCAAATACACTTGCACCAAATGGCGTATGTGCATTTGAAATAACAGATAAACAAGCAGGCGAAAATTTTCAAAAGTGGATTAAAAGTAAATGGTTTACGCCAAAAGCTGCTAAAATTAGTGCAAAGCCAGATGCTTTTAAAGGTGTTTATCTACCTTATTGGACGTTTGATACAAAAACAAGCTCTCGTTATTCGGCTAGCTATGGTAAGCATCGAACAGTCACTGATAAGGATGGTAATCAGCGTACGGTTACAGATTGGTATACTACGAGTGGTTTCTATCAGGAATTTATAGATGATCATTTAATTAGTGCAACGACTCGCTATGATCGTCAGATGATGCGTAAAATAGAGCCATTTAACTTATTAAATAACAAATCCTATAAACCGGAGTATGTAGCAGGATTTCTCTCAGAACGCTATAGCATTGGTTTACAAGATGGTTGGAACCAAGCAAAGAGAGAAATTCACGATTATTTAGAAGCAGAAATTACGGCAAAGATCCGTATAGAAAAATTTGCAGATGTTGTCTCCAATTTGCGGTTTTCTACAACACATGATGACATTACATATAAGTATTTAATGTTACCAATATGGCTTTCTTCTTTTAGATATAAAGAGAAAATTTATCGATTTATGGTGAATGGTCAGACAGGTCGTGTTGGAGGAGACGCTCCGATTTCGCCATTACGTGTAACAATTGCAGTCCTTGTAACGTTAATGATTGCGGCAGTTGTCTGGTATTTCTTTATGAATGAATAAGGAATAATAACAATATCCTAAAAGTGTGTACATTTTTTACTTTTGGGATATTGTTTTTTATTGTGAATTTTGTCGAAAAAATGTCGAACGTTGTAAAAAAATTAGGCAATTATGATAAATGTCACTATTCATCACGGTTCTGTCTATGTATAGTTGCATAAGTTATAAGGATTAATACTTTACAATAGACAGGGAGCACAGCATTTAATGAACAAGAAAATAGCATGGGTTACAGATACAGCAGCATTGTTAGATGAAAAATTCATACAGGACAATCAAATTCACGTATTACCACTCAATATTGTTTTTGAAGAGGGCGTATTACGAGAAACTGTTGATATGACACATGATGAATTTTATGACAAACTTCGTACTACTAAAACACATCCAAAGACATCGCAACCTGCCATTGGTGAAGTGGTAGCGTTATATAAATCGTTAAAACAGCAAGGCTATGACTGTGCTATTGCTATTCATACTTCGCAACATTTGTCGGGCACTTATTTAAGCGCTTTCACAGCAGCACAACAAGCACAATTTGAAGTATATCCAGTTGATTCTAAAATCGGTTCATTTCCAATGATGAAAATGATTGAACTTGGGCAGCAATTAGAACGAGAAGGCGTCGCACCACAACAAATCGTTGAAAAAATTAATGAACTTGCAGATCATAGCGAGCTGTCCTTTATCCCAGCGAGCTTATCACAATTGCATAAAAGTGGCCGTGTGTCAGGGACGCAAGCGTTTTTGAGCCAACTATTAAATATAAAAGTCGTTATTTCTTTTGATAATGGTAAAGTTGTCATGAAGGAAAAAGTACGTGCACTAGCAAAAGCAAAAGCATATGTAGAAAACCTTCTAATAAATGATTTAGACTCACATCATATTCCAGAGGTAGCTGTTATTCATTGTAATAATGAAGAAGGTGCGATGAATTGGAAATTAGCCCTAGAAAAAGCGTATCCTTTTATTATTTTTCACGTTCTGCCATTGAGTGCTTGTGTCGGTGTGCATGCAGGAGAAGGCACACTTGGACTGAGTTGGGTACGCAGACCGGAGACAATCGCACAAAAACAACAAGAAAAAGAATTAGTGACGGTCTAAACTAACAAACGAATAACAAAAATACGGCATGTGAAGTTGCGAAATTCCTATAAACAAACTATTATACAGTCAGAGAGCTTTTTCATTAAATGAACTGTAGTTGTAATGTTATTTTTGAATAATGATAGATTATTCAAGTATGGAGGTTTCGACAATGGACGCAATTGAAGTGTTAACTAATTTAGATCAAATACATGGGTATTTTCAACCTATATTTAGCGCTGATGCGCATACGGTGATTGCCTACGAAATTTCCGGACAGTTACAAATAGAAGGTCAACAAATCAATTTAAAAGATTTTGTGAATAATGAAGATATTCCAGAAGAATATCGGATTGATATGGAGCATAAAATTTTACACGCTGCATTAACACAGATAGACACAGTAGCACCCGATATTGATATTTATATTCCAAGTAATCCGAACTTGTTAATGCAAGATTTCGGTGAAAGTCATTTTAATATTATTCAACAATATATAGGGGAAGAAGATTTACATCGTATTGTCTTAGTTGTTTCTGAGCATCGGTTTTTAGGCGATATTAATAAATTGCACCACGCTCTTCGTTATTTTACAACGTTTGGTATGAAAATAGCTGTGCAAGAAGTCGGTGCTGAAAGTCATTTAGAACATATCGCATTATTATCACCTCAAATTTTAAAGGTTAATATACGTGATTTAAATTATGACTCATGGTCTGCACAATCTGACATGATTTCAGCAATTGGCAGCTTAGCTTATAAAATCGGGGCTAACCTTTTATTTGAAGGTATAGGGACTGTTTACCAATTGCAATTTGCTTGGAAAAACGGGGGACGATTCTATCAAGGTTCTTATTTAGCAAATGCTGCAAAGACATTTGTGGAGAAAGATATATTAAAGGAACGTTTTAAAGAGGAATGTCAGCAATTTATAACATCTGAAAAGAAGATGCTTCAGGCACAATATTTCGAGTTGAAGAAATTAAGAGAGGAACTAGAAGCAATTGTTCATCGAGTAAAGCCTTCTAGTGATAATATCTCACAATTGGAACATTTAGCAGAGCTTTTAGATCATTACTCTTTCCGATTATATATTTGTAATGAGGATGGTTTCCAATTAACGCCTAACGTGATGCGTGTAGAAGGGATATGGGAATTACAGCCAAATGCAATTAATAAAAATTGGAGTTGGCGACCGTATTTCCTACAAACGATTATTAAAATGCGAAATGATCAAAATGGCGAAATTTCAGAACTGTATCGAGATATCGAGACAGGAGAAATTACGCGAACATTTTCCATTGCCATTAATGAACACGAATATTTATTTGTCGATCTTTCCTATG
This sequence comes from Lysinibacillus sp. FSL M8-0337, assembly GCF_038593855.1. Lineage (NCBI taxonomy): Bacteria > Bacillati > Bacillota > Bacilli > Caryophanales > Bacillaceae > Lysinibacillus > Lysinibacillus sp. FSL M8-0337. Next base: position 2,100,928 of record NZ_CP151996.1, read on the forward strand.
ATTTTTTATATGAACATAATATATTTAGATAGACCGATAAAGGCTTATATAGCAAGGGTGGAGGGGTACAAATATCGTTTGTACCCTAATAAGTGCCCCAAATAAGTGAAAAAATATGATTTATTCAAATTTAATTAACGGAGAAAGAACTTCTGTCGCCTTTAATTCCTCATCTGCCAACGAATGAGCATATGCCTTCATTAGCATTTCTGGAGTATTTCCAATAATTTTAGCTACCGTGGTAACGGGAATACCTTGGGCAATTAGAATACTTACATAAGTATGCCATAGTAAATGCGCGGAGATTCGTACAAAATGATGCTTGTTTTGAAAGCGTGAAACATCTACACAATATTAGCCATAACTATTTTTAACACCAACTAATAAGAAAAATAACAAATCTTATAAGAGTGCCTTTGAGGTGCTCTTTTTCAGTTTTCGACAGGGGCGACTATTCAATTTAAAAATATAATAGTTGATTGAAGTCTTTCATCCACTGTAATAAGGGGGAGCGTAATAATGCGTCCGGCGGGGGTGGGGAGGGAACCATTTAATTACAATTTATGTCTATATTGGAAAAAAGGAGGTATCATTATGTGGTTAATATTAGGTCTAATTACTATGATAGCAACTTTTATCAATCTATTTAGGTATATAACAGGTAAAGATTATAAACTCGCGATGGCAATGGGGTTATCGTTTACAGCATTGACACTCTGTGCAGAACATAGCCTAGTATCTAATTGGGTAAAAGTTGAAGATTGGGCAGCTTTATTGGATGTTGTACCGACTATGGAAAAAACGTTATGGTTTCTAACCATTGTTTCAATTTTACTAAATATAGCACCTATCCTATTAGAACGAAAAAATAAAAAATAATTACTAATTGTTGTTCGTTTTGATATACAGCGTTAAGAGCAAAATGTCCTCCGTCCGCTTTCGGCATGTTGAGTTATATAATATTCGTGACGTTGTTCTGGAATTATTGCAACAAATACTTTTGTGTAAGGAAAGATAATCTTGTCATATACAGCAGTTCCAAAACTAACAAAAGGAGAAACTAGATTAGCCACAAAGAGCCAATCTACACAAGCAAAAGAACGAGATGAATTTAACTTTGATTTTATTATAAACACAAAAACGTCACTCATTTAAAATGAGTGACTGGGATTTTATTTTGAAAGATTTACTTTATATCCAGTTTGATTTTTAGCATGGTTAGGATTTAAGAATACTGAACGATCATTTTTTAAAACAATGACTTCAAAGAAAGGTTTGAATCTTTCTTCAGAAATCCCGAAAGCTTTTAGGAATTTAGCAAATAGTTGTTGTTCTTGGATTTCAGCTTCACCATCAGATAAAGATGAATCGATAATATTAACTAAAATGCACATCTTTTGAGCATCAGTTAATGCTGGAGCCGCTTCAAGTAAAAATTGGTCTACGGAATTTCTATTTACGTATTTAATAACTTGGTCCATTAAATCATTATTGTTACCACCTACATAAACTGTACTGCCTTTTTTCTTACCTCCAATAACTGATAACAACTGACCTATTTCCTCATTATCATATTCACCATCTGCCCCCATCATATAAAGCAAAGATGTTACGAATGCAAAATGGTGATTCATACCTTGTTTGTTATGAACCTTGTCCCCTTTAAAGATATCAAATAATCCCACTAATTAATCCTCCTATTATTTTAATATTTATAAAAATTACATTGAAGATATGTAATGTTTTATCTAAAATTTATTGTTAAATCTTTAATTACCATCATTGTTAAGATTGTACCAATATCGGTAAGTGTTGTCAGTAATATCATGTAAATAACTAGTAGTTTATAAAAAAATTACTAATGTAAGAGCACATGCTTTTACATCAAGTTAAGGGAACAATCATATGAAACTTGCATCAGTTGCTAATATTGTTGCTACATTATAATAAAAAATCATCAAAGCTTATAAAGTAAGGAGCTCTTATATGTGTAAACGTATTTCAAATTTGACAGTTTAGTGAAAAAATGCATGTATATATAAATATGAATTTTATTAGAAAGTCAATTGTTAGACAGTGGATTTTTTAAAAATACTACTTTTATAGTAATAGAAAATAATGGTAACGCCAAATAATGACGGTGTATGTGGCGCGATGTGGCGTTATTGCATGAAATTAGACATTTTAGTATGAAAAAAAGGTGGGATGACCGCCAAAAAACGGCGTTAATTTATCCTTGAATTTCCATTAATGGAAGTGATAGTATGGTTTTGGAAGCGGAATAAATCTATTTTTAGTTAATTATGGTACTCGTGATAAGTGAAGTAAATTCTTTATTATGAAGATACGTTAGTTGATTTAAAAATAATTCCGTTACATTTTTTTAAAATACTTTTTCAAGGGAGTGTTTTTTATGTTAGGTTGCAGTAGCTTATCAATTCGTACAACAGATGATAAAAGTTTATTCGCTCGCACAATGGATTTTACAATGGAACCAGATAGTAAAGTGATTATTGTCCCACGTAATTACGGCATTCGATTGTTAGAGAAAGAAAATGTAGTCATTAACAATTCATATGCTTTTGTTGGAATGGGAAGCACTGACATTACATCACCAGTTCTCTATGATGGGGTAAACGAAAAGGGATTAATGGGCGCAATGCTTTACTATGCTACATTTGCGACTTATGCTGACGAACCTAAAAAAGGCACAAGAGGCATCAATCCCGTGTATGTAATTTCTCAAGTTTTAGGAAATTGTGTAACTGTCGATGATGTTATTGAAAAATTAACTTCTTATACATTATTGAATGAGGCCAATATAATACTTGGCTTTGCACCCCCACTTCACTATACATTTACAGATGCTTCTGGTGAATCAATTGTTATTGAACCGGATAAAACGGGCATTACCATTCATCGAAAAACGATTGGCGTCATGACGAATAGCCCTGGCTATGAATGGCATCAGACAAATTTAAGAGCTTACATTGGTGTCACACCAAATCCGCCACAAGATATTATGATGGGAGACTTGGATTTGACACCGTTTGGGCAAGGGGCAGGGGGCTTAGGATTACCAGGTGATTTTACGCCGTCAGCACGTTTTCTTCGGGTAGCATACTGGAAAAAATATACTGAAAAAGCCAAAAATGAAACAGAAGGCGTAACAAACTTGTTCCATATTCTATCTTCTGTAAATATCCCAAAAGGTGTTGTTTTGACAAATGAGGGGAAAACGGATTATACCATCTATACCTCAGCTATGTGTGCACAAAGTAAAAACTATTACTTTAAACTGTATGACAATAGTCGAATTTCAGCCGTTTCATTAATGGCTGAAAATTTAAATAGTCAAGATTTAATTACATTTGAGTGGGATCGTAAACAAGATATTAAGCAATTAAATCAAGTAAATGTAATGAGCTAAAAATTGCCTATTATATAGTACAAGGTACTAAAAAAATGCCCCTGATTGTTAAATATACGAACAATCAGGGGCTCTTTTTCTATGGTTAAATACATATGGTCGGTCACTAGAATGAAAACGTTTATGGAATTATAATTGAGGTGTTACTATGGAAGAAATTATATTAAATGATTGTATTGTAAAAATAGACAAGGAAAAAACTATTGAATTGTTTAAAAATTTGCCAAAAGTATCCGAAAAAGCTCATTGTGGTTGTGAGGATTGTCAACTTTTCACTAAACAAATTCAACATGCGAGTCCACAAGTTTTGGATTTCTTTAAACAACTTGGAGTTGATCCTACAAAAGAGGCAGAGGTCTGGAGAGCTATTCCTAATGAAGACGGTTTTGATACATATAGTGCAGATTATCATTTTATAGGTGCTATACAAGGCACAGATGATTTAGATTGGATTCAAGTAGAATAAGCATCTTTTGGATTTGCAAATTATAATAGCGATTTACCAAGTCCGATGATTCCAAGTACCTTTTCACAGCCAATTGTAGAATTAGCTGTGAGAATAACAATGCCCCATATGAGATGTAATATAGAAAAATTATTCTTATATACCATAAGGCAATGATACTAAAGAAAGGGAAGTCTTAAGTAGAGATTTGGGTTCGTTTAGTACAGATTATGGTTTATTTATAATTACTTCATATTAGTAGGATTTTTTTATTTTTCTGTTATAGATAATTGGATTGCTATTATTGTTAGTTTTATCATTACCTTGATTATAAGACAATTAGGAAAACAATTTTTGCATTATCATTCTTCTGTAAACTATATTATTTCATGTCGTTCTTATACGAGATTTCGAAAGAGAGTGTTCATTCTTTCCAACGATTCCGACAATGATGGGAACGATATTTCTTAAATCCTCGATTATCGTAACATTATTTGCTAATTTTCTTAAGTCAATTAGCATTATCTTAACAACAATTCATACTTTTAATCTTATTTCCACCTCAAAAATGCGCTCTAATTAACCAGAAAACATTTTAATATTTGAAACGTTTATTAATATACTAATAAAATATGTATTTTACTTTAAAGGAAATACCATCGTTTATAATATACAATATATAGTGTTATTCGCTATAAAATATCAATATATTGTTTTAGTTTAGTTATATACTAAATTAATCGGATTACTATAATTTTTTTGAGTCATTATATTTGTATCATTTTATTTTAGTGATAGAATGAAGTTGTGACAAAAAGACATAAATTCCATCGGAGGTTTCGACATTATGAAAGCAGCAGTTTGGTACGGAGAAAAAGACATTCGTATTGAGGACAGAGAATTAAAAGCTCTTAAAGATAATGAAGTTACAGTTCGTGTAGCTTGGGCTGGTATTTGTGGTAGTGATTTACATGAATATCAAGAAGGTCCTGTCTTTATTCCAACAAAAGAAAAAGATGAATTAACTGGTGAAATCGCTCCACTTATTATGGGGCATGAATTTGCAGGAACTATTGAAAAAGTTGGTGCAAACGTTACTAAGTTTAAAGTAGGCGATCGCGTTGCAATTAACCCAACATTAACGCACGGTAATAAACCTGAAGATATGGACGCTTATGATGGCTTTAGCTTCATCGGTTTACATGGCGATGGTGGCTTCACTACTTATGCAAATGCTCCTGAAAGTAATGTTTATTTACTACCTGAAACAATGACACTTGAAGATGGTGCACTTGTTGAACCGACAGCTGTAGCAGTACAAGCTGTAAAAGAGGGTAATTTACGTTTCGGTGATACTGTGGCGATTTTCGGTGCCGGCCCAATCGGCTTATTAACTGCTATTGCAGCTAAAGCAGCTGGTGCAAGTAAAATTATCGTATTAGATTTATCTGAAACACGTCTTGAAAAAGCAAAAGAACTTGGTGCAACGCACGTAATTAACTCTGGAGAAGTAGATGGTGTAGAAGCAATTCGCGCAATCGTTCCAGATGGTGTGGATGTATCATTTGAAGTTGCAGGTGTTGCGCCAACATTTAAACAAGCAATCGATGCAACAAGAGCTCGCGGTACTATGGTTATTGTATCAATCTTTGCTCGTCCAATTGAATGGAATCCAATTCATTTAACAAATACAGGTGTGAAAATTACTTCAAGTATTGCTTACACACCAACATCATTCCAACAAACAGTTGATTTAATGGGCAGTGGTCAATTAAAACCTCAAGGAATTATTACTGGCCGTATTCAATTAGATGATATCGTTGAAAAAGGCTTTGAAGCTTTAACAAACGATAAATCACAAGCGAAAATTTTAGTAGAATTAAGCGGCGAGAAATAATACTTATTTTTAATAAATTGTAAACAAGCAAGCACCTATTAGTGAGGACTAATAGGTGCTTTTTAATTGATAGGTTATTGCAATGTTTATTTTGAAATCCCATTCAGGCTGATGAAAGAAATTCTAATCAGCCTGAATGGGTTATTAATCATTTATTATGATAGAGAAGGCCTTATTGGCATAATAAAATCTGACGTAAGAAAGACTGTTTTTTCGCAATGCAGCGATCGGCGATAATGAAACCAGCATCATGTATTAAATCATCAATTGTTTCAATAGTAACGACAACTACTCTATCCGCAATTCGGCGAGCATGTTTAAGAATATTGTATTGATCTTCACGCGATGAATGGGTAAACAAATTATATGGTAAATCAATAATAGCTATATCATAGTGTTCTGTTATTTCTGAAATGGGACCTAAAGTAATCTTTCCTTGTAAACCAAAATAGGCTATATTTTCGCGAGAACCGCTACAAACAAAATGATTGATATCTCTTCCTTCAATATCAATACCCATAGAAAGAGCTTCTACTATTACCGTTCCTATACCACAGCAAGGGTCAATAGCACGAATATTTTGTGGCTGTGGAACGGCAATATTAGCAACGGCGCGAGCAACTCTTGTACTAAGTGCTGTTGAATAACTATTTGGTTTATGTAAATGTTTACGCCAAATGGACTCACTTTTCATATGTTTACCGAAATACCATTTTCCATCTATTAAAATAAGACCAAAAATAACTTCAGGATAATTGAGATCAGGGTCTCCCTCGATACACAATCCTAGCTCGCGTTCTATTCGTCGGCGCTCTGGCTGAGAAATTTTCTTTGTTTGACCTATAACAAAATTATTTAAACAAACTACCTTATAAGTTTTTTCACCAACTATTAAATTCTTCACTAATTTTTTTATATTTTCTACGCTATGGTCTTCAAACAGCACCTCAAGTCGATCTTGTATAAAAGGACTACGACTAGGGTCAACTTCTATATTGCTTATCATATAGTTTGATGAGGAATCTACACCGAAAAAAGAGCGCATCTCCATTCTACATAAATCGTATTCATCTACATGATGGACATATGTGTATATATATTTATTGGTATGTTGTTCGTTAATCAATGGGTTATCATCCTTTTCTATTATTGATCACTTGATATTGGTCAAATAATTGTAGATGTCTCTAGGCACTAAACTTCAAGTCTATCACAACTTCATCAATAATTGAAATGAACAAAAAAGCGTACGTTATTGTGGGCGATTTTGAACATTCTAAAAATAGAAAAGAGTCACTTCCCTAAAGAAAGTGACCCCAAAACAGGAGAGTTTTTGTAAAGGCTTTTTAAGCTTTACACTATTATTAATATGCAGAGGAAGTTATCAAGCTTTAGCCATTTGTCAGTGCAATAAAATAAAAAAATTTATACGGATGGCAGAGTGACAGTGAGAATGGGAATAGGGTGCTTTAACTAATTTTTGTGCCATTGGGTACTGATTGATCGGGTGTTAATAGAATGACATCTCCCTCTATCGGCACGCCACCGATTACGAGAACCTCTGATTTAAAACCTGCTACTCGCCGTGGTGGGAAATTGACAACTGCAACTACTTGTTTGCCGATGATTTCATTTGGTGTATATCGTTTTGTAATTTGTGCAGAAGATTGCTTAATTCCTAATGTTTCACCAAAATCAATGCTCATTTTGATAGCGGGAACTCGTGCTTTTGGTAATTCTTCCGCTTCCATAACTGTACCGATTCGAATATCCAATGCAATAAAGTCTTCAATGGTCGCCATAATTTCACTCCTTAATAGGGGTTTTTGTAAATGTTAACATAGAAGGGCTTGTTATCCAAGAAACATCTCTATACATAATGAGAGAGGCTGTTTAGTTACTATTAACGAGGATAAGGATTTCACAACCAACGTTACATAGTATACATATAAGGTGAACCTCTAGTTTAAGTGCCGTTACATCAAGGAGCAAACTCTATTTTACTGGTTACTTTTCCTTATTTTTAATCACTTATATAATAGTTATTTTCAGACCAACAAAAATTTTCCTGCGCAGATTCTAATTGGAACGAGCCATTTATAAATTTCCTTCATGATACATCGTTAAAATTTCTTTAGCCTGTTTCCGCATATGTTGGATTAATTCTTCTGGCTCAATAATCTTTGCATGTAATCCTAGTCTATAAAATAGAGGAGCGATAAAGTGAAGCTCACCTTCATCAATCGTCGCATCAATAGTACCAGTACCATTTTCGTTGATGGTCACGAAACCTTGGAAATTTGGCTCACTTAGACATTGACGTACGCCTTCTCTGGACAGTTCGACAAGCAATCTAATAGGGGTTTTTACTTCATATGAATCAAACCATTCTGCTAAATTTGTAAAATTGCTGTCGTCTTTTATGCTTGACACAATGGCATGGATACGATCCACTCGAAACAATAAAACTTTATCTTTATGAAAGTCGTATGCAGGCATATACCATAGCCCATTATGAGCATATACACCGATAGGACGAATATGCTTTGTTGTTATCGCTTTTTTTGAGTGGTATTGAATGTGAAGCTGACTTCCTTCAATTGACGCATCTAAAACCTTTTTTAATAAAGGGGTATCGATTGTTCTCTTAGGATTCCAAAAGGTAATATAAGAACGAAGTTTATCTACTTTTGCTTGGGCATCTTTTGGAAGTGAACGATATAGTTTATGCGAGACGGAGCGGATTTCAGCATCAAAAGGTAAATCACGATAATAATTGAGCGCTTGAAATGCAAAGAAAATGGATACAACCTCTTCTTCTGTAAATAACATAGGTGGAAGTAGACGGGTTGTAATAACGGTATAACCTCCATTCCTCCCTTGTTCTGCATATATGGGTAAACCCATATCGCTTAAATCCAATAAATCACGATGCACGGTTCGGACGGATATCTTAAATTCATCGGCTAGTTCTTGCGCTGTAAATTTTCTTTTCGCATTTACAAATAGTAGAATATCTAATAAACGTTTTGCTTTAGACATATTCTCACCTTTTCTTTTAATCATGCCATTACTTGTCATGTTTACTGTTTAGTATAGTTTGTGCTAATGATTTAATCAAAAGCAAAACGCTCATGAGAAAAGGAGACAACCCCATGAATAGAAAAATTGTTTTATTTATTGCGACTAGTGTAGATGGATTTATTGCGAAAGAGGATGATGACTTACAATGGTTATTAGAATCAGAAGGGGAAGGGGATAATGGGTACATGGATATGTATCAAACAATTGATACTATCATAATGGGGAAGCGCACCTATGATTATGTGATGGAACACTCTGATGCTTTTCCATATTCTGATAAAAAATGTTATGTTTTCTCGAAATCAGCAAAGAACAAAAATGATGATGTGGAATTTGTAAATGAAAATGTTGTATCGTTTACCCAACAGTTAAAGAAACAATCGGGAGCACATATTTGGATGGTTGGTGGAGCAGAGATTCTTGATGCTTTTATGAAAGAAAATTTAATTGACGAATACATTATTACCATTACCCCTCATATATTAGGTTCTGGCATAGCCCTTTTTAAAAAATATAATCCGCAAATTAATCTGGAATTAATAAAAACAACATGTTATGGACAGATGGTGCAAATGCATTATCAAGTAAAACAAGAAAATTGATTTTATCGTTGTCGCATTTGTTTTTAAGAAAGTTTTAGCTATAAAGAGATATATCTAAAAGGCGGTCAATAAAGCATCGTCCAACCAGTTGTCGGTATTAAACCAACGACTGGTTGTTTAGTTTTGTTTGGATTTTGGTAGGGGAAAACGTCGTTTATGAACAGGAGATAAGTGATTTGTATAGTTCACCTATGATTCCTTGCATTTGATGAACGCCTAAATCAGTATTTGTCATAACAATCATTCCTTTTTCTAAATAAGGAAAGAATACAAGCATACATTGAAACCCAATACCCCAACCAAGGGAGGAGATTTCTACTTCTTGTCCTGAGCCCTCAAGAAATACCCCTAAACCAGCCCATTCTTTAGCACCTTGTGGTTGAATTAGCTCTTCGACTAGGTTTGCAGAGATACCGATTTTACTAGAGCCCTTTAAAGCATTTATTAACTCTAGTAATAATTTAGCTAGATCAGCGGGGGATGTCCATAAGCCACAAGCAGCAGGGTAAGGATAAATTGGGTAGTTATCTGTCACCGATTTTCCATATTTGTGGTGACCACTAGCGAAAGATTGTTCTTTTGATGATGCAAATGTTGTAGAAAGTGTGCTATGTGTCATAGTTAACGGTTTAAATATATGTTCCTCTATAATCGAGTCAAATGATTGTGCCATTACATCTTCTATTAATAACTGTATAATACAAAAACCAGCATCCGAATAATGAAATGCATGCCAAGGTTCACCACTTACTTCTATAGGGCTTTGACAGTAAGGTGTTGTGCCATTTAACAAATTTACCATTGACGGTTTCGCATGAGAATCGTTTAAAGTTGAAAAACTATTCGCTGGATCTATAATGCCAGATTGATGACAAAGTAAGTTTCGTAATGTTACTTTTTTTAGCTTCGTATATTGATTTTCCGGTACCTTCCACGATTTCAGTTTGTTATTGACATCCTCATCTAAATCTAAATAGCCTTGTTCCACTAATACCATGACTACCATGCTTGTTAAAAATTTGCTTATAGAACAGGCATTGAAAATAGATTGGTCATTTACTTTTTGCCTAGTTCCTGCCATAAGATATCCATAATGTTCTATTTGACTAATTTGTCCCTTTTCAATTACCAATAGACTTAACCCTTGAACACGATAGTGATTCATACGTTCCTCAATATTTACTTTGGTCATTAGACACCATCCATCAATTTTTATACTAATTATAACATGATGAACAAACATACGTTTCCTTTTAAGGGGGTTTAGCTATACCACAAGAAAAAGGCATCGAGTATATAAGTTCTCGATGCCTTTCGCTCTATGGTTGGTGAGCGAGCCTTCACGCATTTTTCTTCGTTTTGGTTGCTCTTTTTCTTGTTGTAGGTTTTTTTGTTTTATCTAAAGAAGCTTGGAGTGCTGACATCAAATCAGTAACGTTGTCAGGTAGAGGACGCTTATCACTGGCAGATACTGAATTTGTCGCTTTCTTTTCTTCGATAAGTTCCATTAAAGCATTGCGATAGTCATCTGTATATTTTTCTGGATTAAATACAGTTGTTAACTGGTCGACTAGCATCAGTGCAGCGTCCAATTCCTTTTGAACAATGGTTGGCTCACTTGGGATGTTTGGAACATCTTGCACACTACGAACTTCGTCAGGAAAATGGATTGTTTCCATTACGAGAGCATTTTGATAAACACGAACAATCGCAAGCTGTTCCTTCGAACGAATAATAATTTTAGCAACGCCAATTTTACCTGACTCCTCTAACGTTTGTCGCAATAGGGCATATGCCTTACTGCCTGTAGTATCAGGAGATAAAAAATAAGTTCGTTCAAAATAGATAGGGTCAATTTCGCCTAATTTAACAAAATCGATAATTTCAACAGCCTTATCTTCGTTTTCTTTACGCAAGTTCTCTAGCTCTTCTTCATCTAGAACGACAAACTTATTTTTTGCATACTCATATGCCTTTACAATATTTTCTTCTGTTACTTCTTGATTACAACCCTCACATACTTTCTTATAGCTAATAGGTGTATGGCATTCTTTATGAAGTTGTCGTAATTTAATGTCTTTATTTTCTGTAGCAGCATGTAGTTTAACTGGTATGTTGACAAGACCAAATGAAATACTGCCTTTCCAAACTGTATGCATGTTGTCACCTCGTTTTTCTTACTATGTAATAATTTGATGTGTTTTATGTATGCTAAATAAAAATAGTGTCAACAGTACAAAATAAGAAAGTAGGTGTACAAGATCAAACCGATGTTACTAGTAGAAGTAAATGAACCGCCAAAAGGAGATGACTGGCTTTACGAAGGGAAATATGACGGATTCCGCTGTCTATTACAGTGGACTGATAAAGAGCCTATTTTGAAAAGTAGAAATGGCAATGTGTTAAATCATTTGTTTCCGGAAATTATTGATTATTGCAGAAGTCTTTATAATCAGATCAAAGTATTTTTACCGTTAGTATTTGACGGAGAAATAGTGTATTTAATCAACAACTATAAAAGTGAATTTGCAGTCGTGCAACAACGGGGAAGAATGCAAAAAAAAGAAGTGATTGCTGCACATGCCACATCCTTTCCTTGTCATTATATTGTTTTTGATTTACTTTCCTATCAAGGTGAAAGTCAAATGAATCGCTATTTAAAAACGCGAAAACAGCAACTAAACACTCTTTTTACATCGTTAAAGCTACCGACTGCTATTAAATATGAAGAAAACCATCGTGTACAAGCAATTGATGTTTTTGAAGATAGCCAAACTTTGTGGCATTTCATCAAAATTTATAATGGTGAAGGTATTATTGCCAAGAAAAAGACGAGTAAATGGCAGGAGGCTGTACGGTCAACACATTGGCTAAAAATTAAAAATTGGAAAATTGTCACAGTGATTGTGAACAAATTTGATAAAGGAAATGGATATTTTCACGGTTGTGTTCATCGTCAGGGTGTGCTAACGGAAGTGGTTGTTTTTAGGCATGGGATGAAAAAGGACGAGTTAAATACCCTAATTACATTCTTTCAAGCAAATGGGCAACAAAACAATGAAACATGGCAATTAGAACCATCCATCTGTATTGATATTGCCTGTATCGACTTTGATGGTAGTAAGTTAAGAGAACCTCGTTTTCATGCCTTTCGATTAGAAATGGAACACCAGTACTGTAATTGGCAACTTATGCAACGCCAGCTTATGCCAATACCGGATAGTGTGCCAGTCACACATCCCAACAAGCCGGTGTGGCCTGCTATTGCAATTACTAAAGAGGACTATTTGTACTATTTACAGCTTGTATCACCCTTTATACTGCCATTTTTACGAAATCGACCTATTACGTTAATTCGTTTTCCTCATGGGGTACCAGGAGAGAGTTTCTATCAAAAAAGCAGTCCGGAACATCTACCTGCATTTGTCGTAACAGAAAAAGTTAGCGAACATCATAGTATCCTATGCAATAACCTTGAAACACTGCTGTGGTTAGGGAACCAACTTGCATTAGAATTTCACATCCCTTTTCAAACGATTGACACTGAAAAGCCTACAGAGATTGTTTTTGACCTGGATCCTCCTTCCGTCGATGCATTTTCACTTGCTGTAAGTGGTGCACTACACTTAAAAGAAATATTTGATTATTTTAAACTACAGTCTTTTGTTAAAACTTCCGGTGGCAAAGGTTTGCAAGTCTATATTCCATTACCACACAATACATTTTCTTATGAACAAGTTCGTCTTTTTACAGAGTTTGTCTGTCGTTTTTTATGTGAGCAAAAACCCGAATTATATACGATTGAACGTTTAAAGAAAAATCGCAAAGATAGATTGTATTTAGATTATGTGCAACATGCGGAAGGGAAAACCATTATATCGCCGTTTTCCACCAGAGGTAATGAAATGGGCTTAGTTGCAACACCTCTACATTGGAATGAAGTAAACGACAAATTATCACCGGAACAATTTACGATACCTGCTGTTATAGAGCGAATCAAACGGGTGGGTAATCCATTGATCCATTTTCAAGCGATAGGGGAAGAACAGGACTTTCAAGCAGTGCTTCAGCATTTAGATAACCAATAAAAGAATCTGCAACATTTCTCAAAGTTACCGTGAGAAATGAGCAGATTCTTTATCTATTTGCTATTAGATGGTTTGTTTTTTTGCAAATAATCAAGAATGCCCATTGCTGATACTGCTGTATCAAAAGGAATCGTTTGATAGACGGGATGGTTTTCTGCAATACCATTTCGCTGTAGATATTGATGTAAAAGTGCTTGCAATCTCGTATCTAATAATTTAGCTTGCTGTGCTAAAGTACCAGGTGAAGCTAGTGCCTTTTCTCCTTCAACTAAAAACAACGGCGTCCAGTAGCGAACTTGACGATAGGCTTCTATTGGGTTTTGATAGGCACCGTAATGACCGAAATACAATTCCTGAACATTAAGTTTTTCATATAATTGAATCGATTGCTCCATCGTATCTGGATCATACTGATTCGGAGAAGTTGAAGGGATAATTAAATCAATTGCTTCATCAGCCAACTCTGGATAACAGACACCTGTTGTATCACCTACAAACATTCCATTCGTCGCAGAGTAATGCATGGATACGTGATGTTTAGCATGACCTTCCGTATGGTAAAAAGTTAGTTGATGATTGCCTAACGATAAAATATCGCCATGCCCAGCTTCCATAATCCGTTCAGGCGCAACCGGTACGATTGGGTCAAAGAGGCGATGGAATTCTTGACCATATACAGCCTTTGCACTTGCAATTAGGCGTGTTGGGTCAATCATATGCCCAGCACCACGGGGGTGTACGACTAATTTTGCTTTCGGGCAACTTTGAAGAAAAAGACCAGCGCCGCCTGCATGATCTAAATGAATATGTGTAACGATGACATAGTCAATATCATCTAGTGTAATTTGCAATTCATTTAAACCTTCTATTATATAGGGCACGGAAGGACTTGCAGATGTTTCAATCAACGCAATTTTCTCATCGATAAGTAAATAAGCGCTTGTGCGTTCCTTCCGATTCAAATCGTGCGTATCAATGCAAAAAAAGTTTGGTGCTATTTTTTGTGCTCTCTCCATTAAAAAATCTCCCTTCTGAATAGAAAAAAGCTAAATTTTCTCTAAAATACCTTTTTTGTCTATAAAAAGTAATGTTTATACTTTATAATAATAGAAAAACAAACTGAATGTCCATTCATTTTTTAGGAGGGAACTATAATGGAGGTCAATATTCGCTATGATACACGTAAAGTGCACCGTGTTAATGTAGCCATCATTTCAATTTTAGCTATTCTTATTTGTGGGCCAATGATACTTACAAAAGGAATGATGTTCTTATTTATTGGTTTAGCGGTAATTGCTTGCGCTTTATGTAATTATTTTTTACCAATCAAAACATATATTAAAGGGTTTATATTTGGCATGATTCCATCTAGTATCGTTTTTACATTGTTTTTACTAGATAGTTTTTCATTGAACAAGCATTATATTTTACTATGTACAATTGCCATTATTGCGTTGTACTTTAAAAAGGAACTAATTATCTTTTTTGGGATCATACTAAACGTAAGCTTCGTGATTTTATATGTAGTGAAATCGGACTCACTATTGGGTCCTTTTAACGATATTATTGTATTCGTTACATTATTAGCCATTACCAATGGCGTTATTATTGTTTTCTTTCTACTGGCTAAATGGGGAAATGAGCTACTTACACATGCAGCGGCGCAGCAAAATGAAGTAAAAGCTTCGCTCGCTCAACTACAGATGACCTTCAATCAAATTGAACAAAGTAGCTATAGATTAGATGAGCATATTACTCGTTTTCAACAAACTATGTACAGTATTTCGGGGTCAAGTAAGCAAATATTGCAAGCAACTGAAGATATCGCAGCGAGTATTCAACAGGAAGCCTCAAGTTTACAAATGATTCATGGTACAATGAAGGAATCCGTACAATTTGTCAATAAAACCTTTTCCATATCACAGGATACGGTAGCGAAATCTAGTAATCTCCAACATGAAGTATTAGCAGGGTGGGGCAAAATGCAAGAGGCGATGGCTCAAATGAGTGTTATGAACAATGCAATCGGTTCAACTGCCGAGACCGTCCAAGCATTGCAACAAAGTTTGCACACAGTTGATAACTTGTTGAAAGGCATCCAACATATAGCAGAACAGACGAACTTACTTGCATTAAATGCCACGATTGAAGCTGCTAGAGCAGGCGAGCAAGGAAAGGGATTTGCTGTTGTCGCTGAAGAGGTACGGAAATTGGCAGAAGAAAGTGCGGCCATTACGGTTAGTATTACAAATGTAACTAAAACAATATTCGAAAAATCAACGGAAGCTCAACAACGTTCGAATGATGGAGAACAAGCACTACAATATGGTGAATTGCTGTTGCAGGATGTCAGCCATTTCTTTAACGTTTTAAAAGATACCTTTGCTATAACCAATACGGATTTAACAAGTGGTATGAATGAATTAAGTAGTGCCATTTTGCAGTTTGAAAAAATTCAAGAACAAATTGAAAAGTTGAATGAGATGACGGAGGAAAATGCTGCTTCTACTAGTGATATTTTACTTTCGGTTGAGGACGAACATCACATGCTTGAAATGATGACTAGTACAACCGATCAAATACAAGAGCTTAGTATGGCGTTAAAGTCTTTGGTCACAAAGGAAACTGTATCGAACTAAATGGATTGATTTTCCTTTATTATTTGGTGCTTTGAGGGTTCAATCCCTGTATTTTTATAGTAAACAACTAATTTTATTATTGTTGCAAACTTAATGTGCATAGTTTTTAAAAAAATGTCTAAAATAAAACAGGCCGAAATATGTCATTTTCGTCACAAATTCGCTCATTCATGTAAAATAAATAAAAGACATCACTTGTCATAAGAAATACTTATTGAAAAAGATAATATTAATGTAATTTACTTATGAATATAAATACGTTATTATGGGTGGTGGAGAAAAGATGCTTTACATAGGCCTTTTCAAAAAGATATTTAGGGGGATCCGCAAATGGCACAAGGTAATTTACACAACAGCCGCGCATCATTCGAAGTTAATGGTAAAACTTACAATTACTATGACTTAGCTGCGATTGAAAAAGCTGGCGTTGCAAAAGTTTCAAACCTTCCTTACTCAATCAAAGTATTATTAGAATCAGTTTTACGTCAATATGATGCATACGTAATCAAAGAAGAGCACGTAAACGAATTAGCAAAATGGGGTAACGGTGCTGATCCAGAAGCTGAAGTACCATTCAAACCTTCTCGCGTAGTATTACAAGACTTTACTGGTGTACCAGTAGTAGTTGACCTTGCATCTCTTCGTTCAGCAATGAAAGAAATGGGCGGAGATCCAAACAAAATCAACCCTGCTATTCCAGTTGACCTTGTAATTGACCACTCAGTACAAGTTGACAAATACGGTAATGCATCTGCATTACAAGCTAACATGGACCTTGAATTCGAACGTAACGCTGAGCGTTATAACTTCTTAAAATGGGCTCAAACTGCTTACAATAACTTCCGTGCTGTACCTCCAGCAACAGGTATCGTTCACCAAGTAAACTTAGAGTATTTAGCTCCAGTTGTACACGTAAACGAAAACGCTGACGGTACATTTGAAACATTCCCAGACTCAGTAGTAGGTACTGACTCACATACAACAATGATCAACGGTATCGGCGTTCTTGGATGGGGTGTTGGTGGTATCGAAGCTGAAGCAGGTATGCTTGGTCAACCTTCATACTTCCCAATTCCAGAAGTTATCGGTGTTAAATTAGTTGGCGATCTTCCAAACGGAACGACTGCTACTGACTTAGCATTAAAAGTAACACAAGTTTTACGTCAACGTGGCGTAGTTGGTAAATTCGTTGAGTTCTTCGGACCTGGCGTATCTAAATTACCACTAGCTGACCGTGCAACAATCTCTAACATGGCTCCTGAATATGGTGCTACTTGTGGTTACTTCGCTATTGACGAAGAATCATTAAACTACATGCGTTTAACTGGTCGTGACGAAGAGCACATCGCGGTTGTAGAAGCTTACTTAAAAGCGAACCACATGTTCTTTGATCCAGCATTAGAGCCAGTTTACACTGACGTATTAGAAGTAAACTTAGCTGAAATCGAACCAAACCTTTCTGGTCCTAAACGTCCACAAGACTTAATTCCACTATCTCAAATGCGTTCTCGTTACAAAGAAGCAGTAGTGGCTCCACAAGGAACTCAAGGTTTCGGTTTAACTGAAGCTGAATTCGAAAAAACTTCTGTAGCTAAATTTGCTGAAGGTGATGTAGAAATTCCAACAGGTGCTGTAGCAATCGCTGCTATCACTTCTTGTACAAATACATCTAACCCATACGTTTTAATCGCTGCTGGTTTAGTTGCGAAAAAAGCTGTAGAAAAAGGTTTAACTGTACCGAAATGGGTAAAAACTTCTTTAGCACCAGGTTCTAAAGTTGTAACTGGTTACCTTGAAGATTCAGGTTTACAAACATACCTTGACCAAATCGGTTTCAACACTGTAGGTTACGGTTGTACAACATGTATCGGTAACTCAGGTCCATTACTTCCTGAAATCGAAGAAGCTATCAAAGCGAACGACTTATTCGTAACGTCTGTTCTTTCTGGTAACCGTAACTTCGAAGGCCGTGTACACCCACTTGTAAAAGCTAACTACTTAGCTTCACCACCACTTGTTGTAGCTTACGCACTTGCTGGTACTGTGGATATCGACCTACAAAAAGATTCATTCGGTAAAGACAAAGATGGTAACGAAGTATTCTTCGCTGATATCTGGCCTTCAACTGAAGAAGTTAACGCTGTATTAGGTACTGTAGTTAACCGTGAATTATTCCAAAAAGAATACGAAACTGTATTCACAGCGAACGAAAAATGGAATGCAATTGAAACATCAACTGAGTCTCTATACACATTTGATGACAAATCAACTTACATCCAAAACCCACCATTCTTCCAAGGTCTTGCAAAAGAGCCAGAAGCTATCAAAGGCTTAGACGGCTTACGCATTATGGCGAAGTTCGGTGACTCAATTACAACTGACCATATTTCTCCAGCTGGTGCAATCGGTAAAGATACACCTGCAGGTAAATATTTAATCGAAAACGGTGTTGCAATCCGTGACTTCAACTCATACGGTTCTCGTCGTGGTAACCACGAAGTTATGATGCGTGGTACATTTGCAAACATCCGTATCCGTAACCAAGTAGCTCCTGGTACAGAAGGTGGTTTCACTACTTACTGGCCAACAGGCGAAGTAGAGTACATCTATGACGCATGCATGAAATACCAAGAGCAAGGTACTGGCTTAGTAGTACTTGCTGGTAACGACTATGGTATGGGTTCTTCTCGTGACTGGGCTGCGAAAGGTACATTCCTACTTGGCGTGAAAACTGTTATCGCACAATCTTACGAGCGTATCCACCGTTCAAACTTAGTAATGATGGGTGTTCTTCCTTTACAATACTTAAACGGTGAATCTGCTGATTCTCTAGGTTTAACTGGTAAAGAAGAAATCTCTGTAAACATTACTGACGATGTGAAACCACGTGATATCTTAACAGTTACTGCTAAATCTGAAGACGGTACAGTTAAAACTTTCCAAGCTTTAGCTCGTTTCGACTCAGAAGTAGAAGTAGACTACTACCGTCACGGTGGTATCCTACAAATGGTTCTTCGCGCGAAAGCTGCTGAATAATTATTTTAGTAAAACCGATCTCTTAGGAGGTCGGTTTTTTTATTTACATACTAATTAAAATGTCAATTGGATAGATATACGGTTCAGCTGGCTCCTGTATGTTTTTCCATTGTTCAATTTTAATGATAGGTAGTTCAACGCCATTATAGTAACCAATATCAATTGTCCCTTCAGCCTCAATCCAGCTATCTTCTTGTAAGCTCGCAGCTTCGGGCATTTCCGTTAGAAACCCAATAATGCTTGCATCAGCAACACAATGCGTAATTAAAAATCGGGAAATGACGAATTGATTTTCTAGTAAATCAGTTTCTTTTAACACAAAACCACTTAGTCGTATTTTTTTACCTTGATATTGTGATAAATTATTATTAATATCCTCGTAATATACAGAGAATATATAATTTGTCATCTCAACAATTGAATTTTGTGCCAGTTGTTGCTTTAAAAGGTCGTATTCTTTTTTTGACATTTCCTGTTGTTCTTCTAATAGTTTTGGATCAATAGGATGATCTTCCACCAAACCATCGTTATTGACTTCGTTACGACTTGCCACTTCATCCTTTTTTGTGGCTTGGGATTGATTGGTCATCATTATCGTCGCGCCTTTTTTTTGCGCGATGGATGCATCTAAAAATTTTGTAGGCAATGTAAATCCAGTTAACAATGGAACAACTAGAATGAGATAAGATAATATTCTTTTCCAATTAAACGGTGGGTTAACTAAGCTATGAGCGCAACACCCGCATAAATCGTTATGATTGCGATGATTAGAAAAAGAGAAAATCCTTTTTAATTGGGCTACAAACAACACCAAAAAAATAATTGCTACGGTTTTACTTAACATCTCATATTTTGGGTTAATTAATTTTGTTATTTCACCAGTTGCATGTAAATTGAAAATCATAACAGAGAAAGCACATAAAATAACGGCCTTTACAGCTTGTTGCAAGTGAAATTTCATTAGTTGCCTCCTTAAAGAAAAGGTGCGATTAGCCATATTATAAAAAAGATAACGAGAAACACGATCGTTAGTACTGATAGGACAAATTTCAATCGAAATACGCCCAACATCATGATGGTGTTTTTAAAATCAATCATAGGCCCAAAAATTAAGAACGCAAGTATTGATGGCGTTGGAAAAATAGAGCTAAAAGATGCACCTATAAAGGCGTCTGCTTCGGAACATAATGAAAGGATATAGGCTAACAGCATCATGACTGACATAGAAGATGTAAAATGATCGCCTATATCTACAAGTGTTTTAGTGGATACAAAGGTTTGCACAAAAGCTGCTAAAAAAGCCCCGATGATTAAATATTTGCCCATATCAAAAAACTCATCAATCGAATGATTGACCATGTTTGAACATTTTTTAAAGAATGATAGTTTTGCTGTAACATGCTGGGCATGATTAGTTCGAATACCCTTTTTAAATTGTGTTCCAGTAAACAGCATACTAATAAGCAGTGCGACGATAATGGCTATGATAAAGCCTAATATCATGCGCAACCCTGCAATTTTTAGATCATTACCGAAAGCCATATATGTAGAAATAATGACAATAGGATTTATAAGAGGTCCCGTTAACATAAAACCCATTGCGGCATGGATAGGTACCCCCTTTGATACAAGTCTTCTTACAATGGGTACTATTCCGCACTCACAGGCGGGGAATAGTGCACCAATCACACAGCTCATGATAATTGCCAGAAATTTATTTTTTGGAATACACTTTTGAATATGTTGCTCCGTAATAAAAATTTGAATAAACCCAGCAATTAGAACCCCAATTAAAACAAATGGTAAAGCTTCTATTAAAATACTCAAAAATATAGTATTGAGATTTAATAGTGGCGTTCCGAAAGAAAAGAGCCATGCACTACTAGGAAAGAAAGTTGGGGTTAGAAACAAAATAATCATGAGCAGCAGAAAAAATCGAGCATTTAATAATTGTTTGGGAAGTGGACGATTCACATTTGCCTCCTAATTCTTTGACTTAATCGGGTTGTAACTATCATTCAATAAATGATAATCGTTACGCTTTACAGTAAGTTATGTTTACATAGCTTTTAATATAACTCGTCATATAAAATAAATAGGACCTTCTTATATGGCTTCGCACAGTGAATGGACGAAAGCAATATAAGCTGACCCTATTTCATGAAAATTATTATTTAAATCCCATTAGTTCTTTTACTTTTAATGTATTTGGAATAGATGTAAGCATTTCGAGTAAGTGAAAGGCGACATCGAACGCAGTGCCTGGATTTGAAGAGGTAATAATGTGTTCTGTGCAAACAATCCGTTCGTTGATAACTTCTGCTCCATAAGATTGTAACTGACCTAATCGTTTACTTGTTGGGTGATTGTAAGTAGTTGCCATCTTATTTTGTAAAATGCCACTATGTCCTAAAGCGAGCGATGCTACACAAATTGTCGCAATGGGCTTTTTATGTTCGTTAAAATGGCGGATAACTTGTTGAAATGCTTCACTAAATGCATCATCATAAAAACCCGCTTCTTCAAAACCTCCAGGAATCGCGAGTGCATCAAAGTCCTCTAGTGCAATTTCATGCAATAATTTTTCGGGCGTAACTTGAAAATTCCATGTACATTGTAATTTGTTATGTAATCCTACTGTAACAACCTCTGTTGTGCCATCTCCCTCCCATTTGTTCCAGCCTAGCACATCTGTAAAGACACTTGCTTCTACCGCTTCAAAGCCATTTGCTAAAAGTAGTAAGATTTTTTTCATATGGTTGATGCCTCCTTTATTGCTTTAATTGTAATAAATGGAGTAACTGAATAACAGAAGTTATATAATGTAATCAAGTCTATTTTCCTTATAAGGAAAGGAATTAATTAAAAAACAATTAATAAAAAAAGGTGGATTCTAATGGACAATATCGATACAGAAATTTTACGTCAATTACAATTAAACGCGAAAATCTCAATGAAGGAGCTAGCGTCAATCGTTCATTTATCTTCACCAGCTGTCATCGAACGTGTTAAAAAACTAGAAGAACAAGGCAGTATTGAAGGCTATACAACGAAAGTAAATCTTAAGAAAATGGATCGCTCCATTCAGGCGATTGTTTTGTTTAAGTCCATTGACTGTAAAAGCCTGTCAGACTTTTGTAATGCCCATCCAGATGTTTTGGAATGTTACCGAGTAGCTGGTGAAATTAGTTATATTGTTAAACTCGCAACTTACTCTGTCGAAACATTAGAGCAGTTTATTGATGCTGCAATGCCTTATGGTACACCCTCTACAAATATTGTGTTATCTTCAACAGAAAAAACGATGGTTCTTCCTTTTTTTGATGAAAAATAATAATAATTCCCTAAAAAACAAACCTTTCGCTTCTGAGCACCGTTTATAGGGTAGAGAAAGGGGCGCGAGACGTTGCAAGTAAAGGAACTAGAAGAAATAATGGAACAGCACACGGAACGACTTATTCGTCTTGCTTTTTATTATGTAAAGGACCTACAAGAAGCAGAGGATATTGTTCAGGATGTGTTTATTAAGTTCTATGACAATCAGCAAAAATATGAAGAACGTGGAGAATTAAAAGCCTATTTATCGAGGCTTGTCATGAACAAAAGTAAAGATTATTTACGTAGTTGGACTTATCGCAAAATTCAAGTGCAACAGAAAATTTTTGCCAAGCAGACAATCTCAAGAAGGGATATGCTCGTTCAGCATGATGAACAAACGCTCATCGAAAATGCTATATTCTCACTACCATTAAAGCAAAGAGAGGTACTAAGTTATTTTTACTTTGAAGATATGCCTATTGGTGAAATTGCGAAGCTTTTAAGCATCCCTGACAGTACAGTGAAAACAAGGCTGCGCAGGGGACGTGAATTATTAAAGCCTAAGCTACAGCATATTGAATGGGAGGTGTTGCTACATGAGTAAAGTGGATGTACGAGTAATAAGAGATTTAACAGAAAGTAAAAAACGTGTGATGACAAATGTAGTAAAGCAAATTGAACAACGTGCCATCCCGAAGAAATCGAGACGCTGGCAGTATAGTATGTTTACTGTAATCCTGACAATATTTATAGGGTTATTTATATACGCCCAAGTCAACAATGGGGACGAGTTATCAGCAAATGCTGTACCGATATTAGATGAAACATACTATGATATGATTTTCCAAGATGCAATTGAGGCAAATGAAAGCCAAGAATCTATTAATATGACTTTTCAATCATTATTCGAATTGGATGCTTATTATGTCTATGCAGAAAGTAAAAACATCAAATTTAGCGAAAAGGCAATTGCGAAGCAGATGCAAGCGGAAAGAGAAAAATATGAAAAGTCATATAAAGAGAGTACAGTATTTAAAGATGGTTTAACAAAACTCAATCTAACATTAGATGAATTTTTCGATAAATATATGGAAGCAAATGCACTTAAATGGTTTGCCCAAGCAGAACTAATGAAGGAATATTACCGAAAATACGAAAATAGTTACCAAATGCATGCTTACTTTGCAGTGAAAAAAGAAGCAATGGATTATTTCACTGCTAAATATGGCCAACAAATTGCCTATTTAGAAAACAAATACAACGTGTCTAAACCTAACATGTCTACACAATACAAATATGGGACAGTTGTTGCTATGGAGGAAGACCGATTTTTAGTTGTGACAGGGGCATTGCAAGAGGAAATCGGGCAATTATCGAATGAAGAAATCATTAATAAACACACGAATGGAGTCTGGTTTCCACTTCAGGAAGTACAGGATAAAATTGCAATTGGACAAAGTGTAAATGTCACGTACAATTGGCAAGTACCATTAAATCAATATGATTTTGTTGCTAATTTGGAGAAGATTGAAATCTCAGACTAGCACCATTTAGAAACAGCTTATCATGATAAGCTGTTTTTTCTTATGGATTAAGGTACAATTAATGTTATTAATTGTATGTATTCTAAACATAAGGAGAACTTACTACATATGATATTACATGAAACATTATTTAGTGAAGCGGATTTAAAATGTGAACTTCAAGCATTCCTAAATGACAGTAATGCTTGGCAACAAGTAGATCAAAATAAACTTATGCAGTCTATGCTAGTGCATATTGGCTCAGTTGATAGTGAGCTACGAGACGGACTAATCTATGGTTGCTTTTATACAATGATTGTAGAACAAGATTTACTACATCCTGCATTATTAAACGACACTCTACAATACTGTGTAACGGACTTACTAGATAAAGGCATTGGAGAGAGCCAATCCGATTCAGTTTTTACAAGAACCTTTACAATGTTGCACTAATATTAGCAAAAGATAATGAGTCGGATTTTATTGAAGCGAACAAGATAGAAGAATTAACAAATAAGTTAATCGCGTATTTATTAGCTGAAAAAGATGTAAGGGGATATGTGCCGGATAAAGGCTGGGCGCATAGTGTAGCACATGTCTCGGACGCAGTAGATGAATTAGTGAAAAGCCCTAAATTCAATAAAGCTTCTTTTCTAGATATTTTGCGTCCTTTATGGCAAATGATGTTACAAACAAATTATGCTTTTATTCATGATGAAGATGAAAGGTTGTTAGTACCTATATTCACCATGTTAGAACAAGGTTTGCAGGAGCAAGAAATTATTACATTAATAAGCGAAACTACGGAAATGCTGTCTGCTCAAAAGGCACAGCTTGATGTCTGGCACTATCGAATATTACGCTTTAACTGGAAATCATTTTTAAAAAGTTTTTATATTCAAACTGCAAGCAGTCCTCAATATGTGGCCCTTCATCAAAGCATCGCGGATTGTCTGAAAGTTGACAAGTAATTGCCAGTTTGTTAAGATGAGTCACAATAAAAGCATACAAATTCGTTGATGAGAAAGAGTAGTGTTACATTTTGTTCTACAGAGAGCCGACATGTTGGTGGAAGTCGGTGTGCAAATGTTTCATGAAGATCCTCTCTGAGAAAATTAGCTGAATAAAGTAAGCTAATTCGGGTGTCTACCGTTAAAAAGAACACGTATGATTGTACGTTGCTAAGTGCTATTGAGCGGGTTTCAATAGAATTAGGGTGGTATTCGCGGTTAACCCCGTCCCTTACTTGGGACGGGGTTTTTGTATGCCTTTTATACACGACTGTATAGGAGGAATTTACATGCAAGTTGACAACAACAAAGAGACAACTGTAGAAAGGGAAACAAGAATTCGTAAAATATGGGAGGAAGAACGAACGTTTCAAGCATCCATCAGTAATCGTTCTGCTAATAAGCCCTTTGTATTTTACGAAGGACCACCTACAGCAAATGGCTTACCACACGTCGGTCACGCATTTGGTAGAACGATAAAAGATGTTGTGGCGCGTTACAAAACAATGCAAGGCTACTACGTTAAACGCAAAGCAGGATGGGATACTCATGGGTTACCAGTAGAATTAGGGGTCGAAAAAAATTAGGGATATTAGTACTAAGATATTTTCTTTATTTTAAGAAAGCTTATTGTTTTCTTTAATGCCCAAAACAGTAGAAAGTGCCCCTATTAGAAAGAAGATTAAACCTTGAGAAAAACCTAAGACTATTTTTATAATTTCCGTTCACAAAATATTCAAAAAATAGACACTTTTCATCTTGTAAAAGGCATTTTATACTGGCTGTAAAAATAATATTTATTTTCAAAGAGGGTGGGTAGAATGTCTTTAAAATTAATAAAAGTAGAAATTATAAGTAAGAAATATAAAGAGAATGTTATTCTAGATGACATCAGCTTTAAAATAAATGCCGGCGAAATTTGTGCGGTTATTAGTAAAAATAAGGCTGGTAAATTGACTAAATAATGGCGGGACAAATAGCTGCTACTAAAGGGCAATTATTGTATAGCTATTCAGAAAGTAGTCCCTAGTATAGGTGCTTTGATTGAACGGCCTGCTTTTTTGATTAAGAACGCTAATTCTTTAATAATAGGGTTCAAAAGAATATTTATCCCGATTTCTTTATTATTATTTTTTTAGACAATTTGATCAATAATTTCTATTTTAATATATGATAAAGGTGATTTTTATGGATAACTTAGGTAATACTTTTCGCAAGTTACGGTTACACAAAGGTTATAGTCTTAGTAATACAGCAAAAGACATAATGTCTGTTTCTCATTTATCTAAATTTGAAAGAGATGAAACTGGCATAACTGTTTCTAAGTTATTATTGTTACTTAATCGAATTAATGTAAGTTTTGAAGAATTTATCTATATTAATAATGAATTTAAAGTAGAGCATTTTGAAGAATTAATTATAAACATGAAGGAATCTTATTTACGTGGAGATTTAAAGTTTTTAAATAAGTTAAGAAATGATGAAATTTTTAAATTTGAACTAACTAATGTATTGTCATATAAATTAAACAGTATCATGATCGAAGCAATTATTTCGGAGCTTACTGACAACAAAGTTAAACAAGAAAATTTAAAAATACTCGTTGATTATTTATGGCAAGTAGAGGTCTGGGGAGAATATGAAATAATTCTTTATGGAAATACGTTACATTTATTGGATATAGATGTTGTAATTATGCTATCATCAGAAGTCATTAAAAAGAGTATTTATTTCAAAAACATGTTAAGTTACAAGCGTAATTTATTTGATATCTATTTTAATACTATAAGAACTTGTCTTGAGCATAATAAGTTGAAAGAAACCGAAGCATACTTATATGAATTAAAAAATCAAAATATACCTGAAACCTTTATTTTAGAAAAAACAATTCTAAATTTTTACTTCGGTATATTCAAAATGCATACAAAATATAAACAAGGTCTTGAACTTGCTCAAGAATCAATATATATATTACATAAGGTTGAATCCTTGAATCATGCTCTAAATTATGAAGAATACTTACAATCATATATAAAAAAGCTTAAAAACGAATAAAAATATAATAGCCAGCTATCAATAAAAAAACAGATAGCTGGATTTTTTTAAGAATGCCTTTCTTCTAAGATTTGCTTTTTATCTCGTAAAGATGGTAAGTAGAAAATCGTTACTAAAGCAATTAATATTAAATAGGATGCAATAATAAAACCTGTATTAATTATGCCGAGACGATCAATAAAGTATCCGAAAAGTAGATATCCTGGCAAGCTTACTCCAGTGTAAACGAAATGGTATAAGCTGTATACTCGTGAAAGATATTTCTCTTCTACATTGCTTTGTAAATACGTATTTATAAAAATTAAAAATAAACCTTGTGCAAATCCACCGATAAGTAATCCTATTAACAATACCGCCAGTGGTAATTTCAATGAGAATAAAGCGATAATCATACCAAAGAATAGACTTGAAGCATAAATCCCTATTTTAGGATTAATTCGTTTGTATAAGTAAGGCGATATGAAAGATCCTAAACCAATTCCAATCAAACTATATGTGGTAATTATATATAAATCTTCATGTGGTCGTTCCAATATTTCCACTAAATACGATATTAAATAAAGATCCACTGACGAACCAACTAACCATGCAGCACCAAATATTTGAAACAGCTTACTATATAATTTATTTAATTTAATATAAGCTAATCCAGCTTTTACGTCCTGTATGATAGTTTTCGGTTCGTTGGTTGATAAATTTTTGTGATATGGCTTTACTGCTAAAATCATAATCATCGAAATAATGTAAAATGAGCCAACGATAAGTAGCAAACTAGAATAACTCAATCCACTTTTAATCGACCACGCCCCCACGCTATAAGAACCTATTTTTGCAAAGAGCATTGTGATTTGGATATAGCTATTTGCATTTGCTAAATATTCCTTCTTAACAATTTTGGGCAATAGAGACGAATTGGCCGGGATGTAAAATATATTACACAAAACAATGGCAAAGACAAATATATAAATGGTAGTAGGTGTTAAATGAATTGTGTTAATTAATGCTAGACATCCAACTAAAACAAATCGTATTATGTCAGTAAAACTCATGACCTTTTGAAGGTATTTTCTTTCAATAATTGCCCCCGCTGGCAAAGAAAATATAATTGCTGGAAGTGTAGAAAATATAAAGAAAATTGAAAGTCCGATAGCGCGAATACCAAAATTGCCCAACATAGATAATAGAATTATAAATAACATAGCATCTGCAAATATACTAAAAAAACGAGAGAAAAACAGTAAAACAAAATTATGATTTTTAAACATAGTAGTCCCCCTAGGCAAATGATTACTGGTTTGTCATCTTTACTTTGTAAACTACTCACCACTCAGTTAAACATAACAATTCTTAACGCTTGAAGTGAACGCTTCTTGGGGATAGAGTATACTTGCAAGTGTGTGTCTTTACTTGCAGTGGTGTCTCTTATTTCCTAAGCTATTCCCGTAGTTACTATTTCTAGCTAAGCGAATGCTTTTATTCTTAGACCTCAGTCAGAATATTGATACTTGCCTTTTATATCGCAGTCATGATAAGCATGACAAATAGGACAAGTCCATTCTTGAATTTCGAACGGTTTCTTGCTGTCTTTGTATCCACATGCTGAACAGATTTGACTAGCTGAATTAAGTTAAAATAATCTGCTGTTTAATAATCTAATTTGTATACATTTCCTGTAGTTAAATCTAATCCTAAGCCATTATTACTTCGCCAATCAATCGATGGACTATTTGTCATTGAATTTTTTATTTCTATCCAACTATTCACATAAAGATGATGCCTATACCAAAATCTCCATAATTCAGGATGATTGATTAGTGTGTTTCTAAAAATGGTGTAAATTTCATTTACAGATTGCTCAAAGTTCTCTTTCCTAAAGTATCTTAGATTCTCAGCTTTCAAACGAGGTTCTCCATCCGAATTTAAATCTGCCATTACAAGACACAGTGGCTTTTTAGTTAACTGCAGCAATCGGAAAATACCGCTTCTTAACCTTATTAATGATGTAATGTGTTGAACTTCAATTGGTTTTGAATCTTCACCAGCTCCTGTATTTCCATCTAAATATAATAGAAATGAGCCTCCTTGTTTAAGTAAGCGAAGCAACTTTAACCCACTTATATTTTCCTCTGCTATTATGTAACTTATATTATTCTCTTGCTTAATTTCATTCCACTTTGTTAATTCTAATTCACTATTATAAGATTCTCTGTCTACTACAATATCCAATGAAAAATTGTTACCTTTATTCAAAGATTTTGTTAACTCAAGAGGCACGTGACGGTAATGGCCAAAATGAAAAGTAGCAAAAATCCCGCCTTTTTCGAAGCAAGAAATAATATTCTCCATACCTATTTTTTCCTTGAATCCCGAAAAAGCAAATGGCTCCTGTCTTAAGTAGTTTTGTACTTCATTATTAAAGCGATACTTTTCCCATACTTGTAATATTTTTAATTTATCATATTGTAATAAAGGTTGTAGTTCTTTTGATAAATTTACTAATGCTATAAAATTATCAAAATCTGATCCATATATCGATTCCTCACTTAATTTCAGCATACAATAATGTTGAATTTGATTTTCACTTTTTATCATGACTACTTTTCATCTCCCTTTTAGTTAACCCTTCCAGTAGATATAATAAAATATGAAGAACCGAATCATATTGTTCAGGCTCACCTCCTGATTGTCCTTCGACTATATATACTGCTTTTATGGATGGTACAATTTTAAATATTTCCTGTATCATATTGATAACTTCTTGTAATTTTGGTCCTTCAATTTTTGGAAAATCTACTAAAGGGAAATCTCTAGGTTCTAATACATCAACATCGAATGAAACATACCCAATTATTTCATCTCCAGTATTTAATAATTCAGATACAATTGAATGAAGCTTATCTAAATCAGAAAAATTGAGTTGAAAAAGTTTAGGGTGATTATAATATTGCCCTAATGATCTCAGTCCTCTAACACCTATTTGAATGATTCCAGCAACCAATTCCTCTTGTAATAAAAAACGAACAAAATTGCTATGACAAATCTCTTTATCCATTTTTAAAATATCCGATCCGCAGTCGTGATGAGCATCAAATTGAATAATAAGTATTCTTTTCGATAATATCTTTGTTAGATTTCTTACAAGAGTATATGTGATTGAATGATCTCCACCTACTACACAAAATTTTGTTTTTTGTGGTTCTATGTAGTTCAATACTTGGAATATTTGGTGATTAGTTTCTTCAAAACTATCATTAACTATTGATAAATCACCATGATCGACTAACAAACAATTTTTCATCAAATATTTATCTCTTAAATAATCATAAATACCTGAAGTTTGTTCATTATATTCATCTAAATATATTGGAAGTCGTAGGCTCGATTCCCTTAAAGCAGCAGCAAAATTTTTCACTTTTGAATTACTTTTATTAGACCCTTTACTAAAGGGGATTCCGAATAAATGAACATTCCCTAATTTTTTTAATGGGTAGGAAAAGAAGGCTTTATCCACGGAGGTAAAGAAATTCATTTCTTCTTTATCTGTATTTTCTGTATGATAAATTTCAGATTCCCAAAATAAGGAATTGTTCTCGTTTGTTAAAAGAATTTTGGAATTACCATATCTTACTTTATATTTTTTATGAGTTGTTTCCATATTCAACGCTCCTATATTTACTTATTTTTCTGAAAATTTTATATAGTAATAGCGCGGGTAAAATCATAATAATTAATGTATTATTGAATGAACTATCGAATAGTACAAATAAATATTGCCATGTGAGGTAGATTGATATAAGGATAGATAAAATAAATAGCAAATAAAAGAAAATAATAGAACCTTTTATATTTTTAAATAGTGGCAATAAATAATATCCGTCTAACGGTTTTAAAGGCAAAATATTAATTAAAATTGCCGGTATATGAATAACAGCAACTATTTTTATGAATAAGTTATAGTTTTGTAACAAAATCAATATGGAAAGCGTTAGTTGCAATATGACCCCAGAGAGCGTTATGATGCAATTTTCAAAATTGCTTATTTTCCTTCCAAAACTGAAAGTAGTACAAGGGTTAACATTTTTAATATTTAGTATAATTCTTGTTTGTGTTGCTCCAAGAAGTTTTGCAGCAATAAAATGTCCAAATTCATGAACATATAGACTTAAATACGTATATAAATTAAAAACTATAAAGAATAAAAATAGATAAAATAATATCATTTTCCTCAACCTTCAAAGAAAATCATTTGTAATTTACTTTTCCTAATAAAAACTCAAACGTAAAGTAAAACACAAAGAGCGAATAATATTCGTTCTTTGTGTCTTAAAACTAGCATCGAATAACAGTAATCTTGTCACCGTTACGAACTTCTTCAAACTTTACTAATTCTTCTGAAGAAATAGGTTGTAAGTTGCTCATTTCTATATCCCTCCCTCTTATAATAATTTAAGTGTAAAACAATAAGTCAGATTATTATAAAAATTATAATATTTTAAAACTAGATAATTACATGAAAAGTGGGGATAGCATCCTCTAAATGTAGAAAAGTAATAAATACTAAGCTCTAATTAAAGCTGTTGAAGATACTTAAATTTAATAAAACTAAGTTAAGTAAAAGAAATATTTTTTCATATATTAGAATTCACTAGTATATATACGCCCAGATAATTTTAAATAAAATAGAGATGATTTTCACAAAGCTTACACCACATATGTAGATTTCCATGATTGTTAAAATAAACGTTTCAATTCAATATATAGTTTCCGTTAGATTTATAAGCAGTAGTGTTTTTGTTAGCAACAGCCTTTACGTTAGCTAATAAAATGCACTACTATTTAAATTATTTATAATTCAAAATAACCAATGTGGCTTCATAATTTCTATGGCATTATCAAATGAAACAATACGCTCACACATTAATAAAACATGGTATTATCCAAAGTATGTTACGTAAAGGTAATTGTAAGGATAACGCAGTTATGAGAATTTCTTTGGTCTCTTGAAATCAGAATTACTTTACTTCAAGAGTTTGAAAGTATGGAACACTTTAAGGAAGAACTTGAACAATACATTGAATACTACAATCACAAACGAATTAAGGCAAAATTAAAAGGATTAAGTCCCGTACAATACCGAACTCAATCCTTACAAGCTTCTTAACTAAATAAAGTGTCTAACTTTTTGGGTTCACTCCATAACGGGTGGTCTTAATGAAAATTAAAGAAGTATCATAGGCGACTTGGAGCGATCAACATTATAAATATGAATATCTTTATTAAAAGATAAGCTCATTATAACGTAATTCATAAAACGCAAAACGTTGATCAATCAATGAAATCTAAATTATGTACTAGATTAAAGTAAACCTCTCAGTAAATAAATAGCAGTTGCCCAAATAAAGATTGCTGAACATTTATTGAAGAAATTCATCAGCTTGCCGGAGCCATCAAGCTTTTTGAAAGAAGCACCGGCCAATATTAGACCGAAAAACCACAACCACGAAATGAGCACACATGCAATAGTAAAGAGTACTTGTGCTGTGCCATTATATTTTAATGCGCTGGTGCCAATTACACCAATTGTATCTAAAATAGCATGTGGATTTAATAAGGATACGGACAGCGCGAATAAAACTTGTTTTTTAACGGGCAATGTTTCGCTCTTTTGAGTAGTTGTCGAATTCGAGCGCCAAATGCTATAGCCCATATATAAAAGGAATACAATTCCGACGCCCATTAAGACAAGCCGTAGCCATTCAAATTGCAAAACAATAACGGATAACCCAAAAACAGCAAGCAAAATTAATAAAGTATCGCATAGTGCCGCTGTAATAGCAGCTGGTAGGGCTAATATTAAACGTTGTTGCGTAGCACCCTGTGAAAAAACGAAGACGTTTTGTACACCTAAAGGTAAAATAAGTCCAAATGCTAAAATCATACCATGCAGAAATGCCTCCAATGACAATCCCTCCTTTCCATTCCATTCACATTCTACCTGTGCTATAACTAAAAGAAAACGACCAATTGGATGGTATTTTACCCACCCAATTTACGAGGTGAACATATGAACTGGCAACCAACTCGACAAGGAAATCGTACATTACAACAACAAATTGTAACATGGATTACAGAGCGCATTGAACGAGGGGATTGGGTTGCAGGAACAAAGTTACCAACGCAAAGGCAACTCGCAATGCAATTAGGGGTTAACCGCAGTACAGTGCAGCAAGCACTAGAGGAATTAAAGGCAGCGGGCATACTAGAAACGACGATAGGCTCAGGAATTTATGTTGCTAATACTTCTTGGCATTCATTAATTAAACAAAGGCAACCGAATTGGCAGACGTACATAGAAACAAGTCTCCACAAACCAAATTATCATACGATTCAATTAATCAACGAATATGAGCAACGGGACAATATTATTCGCTTAGGAACAGGGGAGTTAGCACCAAGCTTATTACCTACTAGTGAAATCGAGGCATCCTTAAAGGAAATCTCCTTACTACCGAAAGTGTTAGGTTATTCATCTCCGCAAGGTAACAAGCAACTGCGGGAAGCAATTTGCCAATATGTACAAAAAAGAGGCATACAGGCACAACCTGAAAATGTCTGCATTGTTTCGGGTGGACTACAAGCATTACAGCTTATTGCAGTTGGTTTGCTAGAGCAAGGTTCCATCGTATTTCAGGAACAAACATCTTATTTAAATTCTGTTCATCCATTCCAATCTGTTGGGATGCAAATGGTGGCGATTGACCGAGATGAAGGGCTTGCCCAAACATTAGTGCACAAGAAAAGAAAAAGGCAGGCTGTTTTTTATGTTGTTCCTACGTTAAATAATCCAACTGGTGGCGTATGGACATCGTTAGAAAAAAAGCAACTCTACAAGGCTTGTAAACAATGCCGCATTCCCATTATTGAAGATGATGTCTATCATGAATTGCTTTTCAATGAAGGATCCCCATCTATAAAATCACTGGATGATAGCGGACAAGTTTTATATATCGGCAGTGTTTCCAAAACACTAAGTCCTGGACTGCGCATTGGTTGGTTAATTGGACCAACAACAGTAATTGAACGCTTAGCGGATATTAAAATGCAAACAGACTATGGTTCAAGTGCAATCTCCCAAGAAATCGTCTTGCATTGGCTACGTACAGGAAAGTACGAATGTCATATAGTTGGTTTACGACAAGCGCTTCAGCAGCGCGCAAACTTTGTTGAACAGTTATTACATGAAAAAATAAAAGACATTGCGAGTTGGGAACAATCAAAAGGCGGATTTTATATTTGGCTAAAATTTCACGCACCGATCGTAGATAAAGCATTTTTTATAAAGTTATTGCAGTACAATGTTCTGATAAACCCAGGCTATATCTATGACGCGCAAGATGCACAGCATATTCGACTTTCTTATGCGTATGCAACACCAGAAGAATTGCAATATGGAATAGAGATGTTGGTTCAAGTAGCTAAGTCGCATTCAAAAAACGGGGAGTAATTTACTAAAATTGATAGTTGAAACAATAAAAAGCGTTTTGCATTTATAAAAAAAGATACAAAACGCTTTCAATTATAATCATCCACTTTGGATTGACATCTGCTACTCTAGTAGATTATCTGTTATCCAAGCGGACCTAAATCGTAAGCTGTTGAAGGGTTTAAAAATAGATTTCATATTAAATCCTCCTTAAAATTGAATAATATATAATTAATTTTATAAAAATTTGGCTTGAAATCAATTTTTTATTAATTTTTTCGTGTTTGAGGCAGGGACAAAAAACTAATGGATAATGTAAGTGCTGCTGTAAAACATTATAAGTAATCAAGCGTCAGAAATAATTATAATGCAACTTGTAAATTTTTAATAAAATTACATTTTTACAAAAAATACCTCTATCCTTGATATAATTGACGTTATTTGTCATGATATACAAATGATAGAATAATTATTGCCGTTTTTTGAGAGTTAACACCGTCGATTGTTGGTGTATAAATGGTATTGATTTTGACGTTTGGAAATGTTAATTTGTACTTGCTCGGGCATATCTTTATTTTCTATCGGATAGAGAGGAGTGGTTATTTTGATGAAACTAATCATTAAAATACTTATAACGTTGTTGGGTGCAGTGTTAATTTTTACAGACCTAAAAGAAAATAACACATGGTTACTTATTTTTTGTATTGCAGTCGCGTTATATATGACCTTCGAAGGGTTTTTTTACAAAAAGAAAAATCCTCAATAATGCCAAGGAGTGTTAATAATGATATTAATAAAAAAAGGTATAGGATATACAGTAATTACGTCTATGTTGTTTGCAGGAGTTACTTTACCATTCGATAGCTAGTGATAAGATACGTATGTACAGAAAAAAAGCCCTATATAGGCTTTTTTTATTTACAATTTAGTTTTCACAGCAACTAACCACCCATCTAATTTACCGTTAACATGTGTAGGATACATTGTTGTAACAGAAGTTTCTGACATAAACTGTCCGTGAAGCAAGTTACGTATTTTACCTATTGATTTTCTTACTTTTGGATCAAACCGCCAATAACCTGAATAGCCGGGTTCTATTGTCATTGTGTGTGAAGATTTAATACTTCTAGAGTTTGAAAAAGTATATGAAACTCCGTTCTCTATTGATCGAAGTTGCAAATGAGTAAGGCTCGTACTAGTAGAAAAAGTTTCTGTATATTCGTAAGAGAGAGTAAAAGTATCAGAACCAGGTCCTGGATTTTCTTGAATTATACTAGCGCGTTTTCCAAATATCCTTGTTTCGTAGTTACTAAATTTATTGTAAATATGGCTCCAAGCAACAGCGAAAGGAGAAATTTTCGGAATAGGTTCTTCTTGCGTATTCGAGAATTCATTTTTATCATTTTCTTCCATTATAATAAACTCTTCAACAGAAATAGATTCAACTACTTTTCCGCCTTCAACCCTGTATATCTCGTCGATATAACCATTTTCTCTTATATCAAAGTATTTAAGGGTTTCCATATCATATAAAATATTTGGGTTTGTAGTTTGACGCATATTTTGTAATGGACTATCGTTTCCTGAAGCTGAGACAGTAAGTGCTGTAGTAGAAAATACTGCAAAAGCTAGTAATAAGGTCAAAATAGTAGATTTCATATATTTTCCTCCCTTAAATTGATTAATATATAAATAATTTTAAGAAAAATCAGAGTAATTTCAACTTTTTTTTTTGAATATTTCGTGTATATTGTTTTTAAAAAAGTAAAAATAATATACACTTTTCTAAACATTGAAAGGGAGGATACTATGGAAGACAAAATTGTAGGTTGCCTGTTTTTAATTATTGCAGCTATTTTAATTTCAACTCAGTATATTGTTACGGCTATCAGTGTCTCAAATTTAACGTATGTAGGTCAGGATACTTTCTATAATTCTTTTTTTGATTCTGGCTATGTATTATTTCTTTTCAGTATCGTTTTCTTTATCTTAGGCATTCTTTTATTGGTTAGAGGGTTTACTTCCCATTCAATCAATAAAAAATAGTTTACATAATAAACCCCAATGGTAATCAAACCATTGGGGTTATTCTAATTTTAGTACTGGAATTTATTACGAGTAGCTAGCAATATACCAATAGCTGGTACTGTACAAATCAGCATTGCAGCAAAGGCGAGACTAGGGGATATTTCGTATAAATAGCCGCCTAAAAATGTGAGAATGGCAGTGCTTAAACCCATTGCCAGTGCTGAATATAAGCCTTGTGCATTAGGAATTTGTTCCTTCGGTAAGTTCTTTGTTAAATAGCCGATAAAGGCAAAGTGTGCTAATGCAAATGATAAGGCATGTAATACTTGTGAGCCGATAAATACCCAAACGTTTGGAAAAAGGAAGATGAGTAACCAACGTAACGATGATCCACTAGCTGCTAAGAGTAATAGTGAAGAGGAGCGCCATTTCGTAAACAGTGTATCAGCTTTCATGAAATATAAAATTTCACAAACAACTGCAATGTTAATAATCATCCCCATATAGAATGGATCGACGTGTAAATCTTCTAAATAGATATAGCCATAACTATAGTAGGATGCATGGGCACCTTGTAATAAAATAACGATCAATAATACAATCGGAAACCCTTTAATACTCCATAATGTTTTCATTGATAGTGATTTTGCACGTTGTTCTTTCGTAGGTACAATAAGCAATTCTTTTGGTGTTGCCATTTGTTGCATGAATAACATCCCGATAATCCCTAAAATCATGCTCCAAAAAATAATATCCTTCCCAAAAACACCTGTTAACATACTAATAATAAGTACAGCGATAACAAAGCCAAAAGAGCCGTATGAGCGACTTTTACCGTAATGGACATTGCCATATTGTACAAGCGTTGCCGCACTACTTTCCACAGCAGGCAATAGAGCAGGGTAAAAAATACTAAATAAAATGGTAACGAAAAGAAGAGCGATAAAACTTGTGCTTGGAATATAAAGTAAAGCTGTCAGCAATGCACCAATTGCTAATATCGTAATCAGTCGTTTATTGTGCACATATTTTGCAAGGATTGGAAAGAAAAATAGATTCGATGTTGCCCGTGCTAAAAGACCGCAGCCCATTACAACACTTGCTTGAGATACAGTAAGGTGCTTTGCATCGACTAACCAACCTGTCCAATAAGGTAAGAAAATACCCCATGTAATAAAAAAAGCAAAGAAATTTTGAGAAAGCCATCGTTGATTGTTCATAAAATTTGGTACCTCCATTTAACTATGTTGAATAATAGCACGTTCCTCGCTACAATAATGTGAGATATCTCATACTTTTGAACAGGAGTCCATAAAAAATGCAAAAACTTACAGGTGAAGAACGTTCCTACTATATAGAAAACTTTCAAATTGAAGATTTTTTTTCGTTTGATATACATCCTTATATAGAAATATGTAAATTTGACAAAGGGGAATGGATTTTTAAAGAAGGGTCTTTTCCAGATACGATGTACTATATGATGGAAGGCAAAGCAAAGTTGTATATGACACATAAAAATGGAAAGGTATCGCTGATTGAATATATAGAAGCGCCATGTTTTATGGGAGAAATTGAATTGCTGAATGAGGCGAGGTATACAAAGGGGATTCAAACGGTGACAGAGACAATCTGTTTATCCATTGCGACGCAGGGATGTAAAGACATGTTATTAGCAGATGCGCCGTTTTTACGTCGATTATGTGTCTTTTTAGGGGAAAAAGCTTCCAAAATGACGTCTAAGTATACGCAAAATCAGGCTTATCCACTGGAAAATCGGTTAGCTGCCTTTATCCAGCTATCATCTGACAAAGGCATTTATAAAGAAAAACATACAGAGATTTGTGAATACTTGGGGGTCTCTTACCGGCATTTATTATATGTTCTTGCTCAATTTTGTGAAGCTAACATTTTAGAAAAGAAAAAGAACGGCTATCATATTATGGATGAGGCACGTCTGATGCAATTAGCGCAAGAAATTCAATAATAATGATGGCGTTTGAGTCTTGCTCTGTTGTACTCACTTTTTTTAACGAGCCAGCGAGCTATTTGTTTTTCACTATGGCAGCAGGTACGAAATTTGTAACCATTCTTTATTACACTGTTAGGAAGGTCATTTAACGGTGCTAAAGGCATATTCATAAAATAAGCTACTTTTAGTGCCGTTTGGTGATTCATGAGGTTTTTTGCCGTACATTTTATGTTTGTTGCAATGGGAATTCTCAATTGTCTAACGAATACCGAGTTCGATTGCTGTTTGGCTTGTTGCTCGTTTTTTAGAAAAACCTTCGTTGTACTAGGTGAGAAACCATAACCTTTCATTCATCATGCCCCCTTCGTCGTTATTTATATTGTACAAGACCTAGCGAGTAAAAAGTCTTGATTTACATGGCTTTTACGAAAACTTAAAAGTTCGACTTTTTTTTAGTAAATTGTAACCGTATTCATGCCATATATGTATAGAAATCATAGAAAACTTGTATAATTTCTAGAGAAAAACACGTACTCAAACTATTGTGAATTTTTCTAACTCAAAGTATTATTGTAAGTAGAATTAACGTGAAAGGTTTCACATTGTCACGTTAACGTGAGGAGGAATTTTAATGAGTGCAATTCGAGTAGGTATTGTCGGTTATGGAAATTTAGGGCGCGGTGTTGAATTCGCTATTTCACAAAATCCAGATATGGAATTAGTAGCAGTATTCACACGTCGTGATCCTTCAACAGTGAGCGTTGCAAGTAACGCGAGCGTATATTTAGTAGATGATGCTGAAAAATTTCAAGATGACATTGATGTAATGATTTTATGTGGTGGCTCTGCAACGGATTTACCTGAGCAAGGTCCACACTTTGCGCAATGGTTTAATACAATTGATAGTTTTGATACTCATGCGAAAATTCCAGAGTTTTTCGAAGCGGTTGACGCTGCGGCTCAAAAATCTGGCAAAGTATCTGTTATCTCTGTAGGTTGGGATCCAGGTCTATTTTCTTTAAATCGTGTTTTAGGCGAGGCAGTATTACCTGTAGGTACAACGTATACATTCTGGGGTGACGGCTTAAGCCAAGGTCACTCGGATGCAGTTCGTCGTATTGAAGGCGTTAAAAATGCTGTACAGTATACATTACCTATCAAAGATGCTGTAGAACGTGTTCGTAATGGTGAGAATCCAGAGCTTACTACACGTGAAAAGCATGCACGTGAATGCTGGGTAGTGCTTGAAGAAGGCGCAGATGCAGCAAAAGTGGAGCAAGAAATTGTAACAATGCCGAACTATTTCGATGAGTATAACACAACTGTAAACTTTATCTCTGAAGATGAGTTTAATGCCAACCATACAGGCATGCCACATGGTGGCTTCGTTATTCGCAGTGGTGAAAGTGGCGCTAACGATAAACAAATTTTAGAATTCTCGTTAAAACTTGAAAGTAATCCAAACTTCACGTCAAGTGTCCTTGTGGCTTATGCACGTGCAGCACACCGCTTAAGTCAAGCGGGCGAAAAAGGCGCAAAAACAGTATTCGATATTCCATTCGGTCTGTTATCTCCAAAATCAGCTGCACAATTACGTAAGGAACTATTATAAAAATAAAGCTCCAATCCCGATTATCTAGCCATGATAATCGGGATTATTTTATTTCACTAACTTTCGTTCTCTACATAAAATAATAGCTTGTTGTAATATTCATTGGAAATATGCAAAACTACATATAGTATATGGTAAACTGTCAATAATTTAACTATTCAAAAAGAATGGAGCGTAGTCTGTTCCACAACCCGTCTTACCGTTCTTATGGGGAGGTTAGTGTAAAAATGACAGCAGATATTATTATTCAATCGAAATGTATTCCGCCAATTCCATCTAATCACTGTATTCGTCGAGCTGCATTGATGAAAAAGCTAAAAAAAGGTCTTGAACACACCTGTACTTTTATTCATAGTGGTGCTGGTTACGGAAAGACCACAATTCTTGCACAGTTTTTACATGCGGAATCGAGCCCGTTTTCTTGGTATAGTGTTTCCGACGAGGATGATAATATATTACCCTTTCTAAAACATTTACTTTATAGTATTCAACGAGTAATACCGCACTTCGGTGTACAATTTGACAATTGGCATCAAGTATCACGCTTTCCTAAAATTGAAGAATTAAATCGCTGGTATAAGTTATTTGTGAATAGTTTATGTGAGATCGAAGACTCCTTTTTACTTGTTATTGACGACTACCATTTAGTAGACCACGAATTTCATATAAACTATGTAATGGAAAAAATTATTGAATTTTCACCGCCTCATATTCATTTTATGATTGCCTCTAGAACATTACCGAAATGGGATATCATTCGAAAATTAAAAATGCAGATGAAAGCTCATTTTATAACAGAAACGGATTTAGCATTTTCTGCTGAAGAAATTGCTGTGTTTTTTGAAGATTATGGAGCCATACACCTGTCACAAGATGAAATACTAAAAGTATTGGAAATTACAGAAGGTTGGGCAATCTCCATCACATTACTAGCCGAGCAATGGAACAATGAAGCGCTAGACTATTGGTTAACAATCCATTCAAACGATTTGTTTACTTACTTATCGGAGGAAGTTTTCTTCAAGATGCCTAAATTTGAACAAAAGACGTTACTTCAATTAGCGATATTTCCTACTTTTTCCGAAGCGTTAATTGCGCAGTTTTATCAGAGTGAAACCGCTGAGACATTCAAACAGTTGTTGCAAAAACACTTATTTATTCAACCAATGGCTGAGAATGGCTTTTACCGTTTTCATGCTTTATTTCGTCGGTTTTTAGAAATAAAATGGCAGCAAAATCCGCAACAATTTGTTCAATTGCATAAAAAAGCTGCCTTGTTTTACGTTCAAGAAAACGATGTGCATGCTATTTTACATCATGCATTTAAAACAAATGATTTGAACTTTAGTGGCACACTATTGCAAGATTATGCGGAAAATCTAGTAAAAGCTGGTCAGTTTGAATGGCTATTAGAGAAAATTCATCGTTTTTCAACGGAGGAAAAAGTGAAATTTTATCGTCTCTATTTTTTTGAAGGAGAGTGCCATCGGTATCGAGCCTATTATGAAAAGGCTAAATATGCGTATGAACTAGCTGAAAGAATCGCTAAAAGCAATCATGATGTGCTCTATATGACAAAGGCACAGGCTGGATTAGCGCACATTTATCTTGATACAATCCAACCTGCATTAGCAGAACCCTATTTAAAGCGTGCCTTACAATTGGCTCCGGAAGCTGCGTTAAGTGAGGAAGCGCTTTTAGAATTGCAACGTCAGTATGCAGAGAATCTAGTGAATTTAGGAAAGGCAAAAAAGGCTCAACAATTTATAGATGAAGTCAAGTTAAATGAAGCTGTGTTGCATAGGGCAAATGTAGATGTGCGGATTTTATTACGAACGGGTCAACTAGTTGAAGCAAAGAATCTTTTAATTGAAAGATTGGAAATGCCTCCGCAATTAGTAGTTACACATAGGGAAAGTGAACTTTTGGCATCCTTTGTTTTTTCTCTATTAGGTCAAGGTAAAGAAGCGTGGTATACCGCTCAGCATGGCATTCGAAGAGGCGTCCGTGAAAAGTCTATTTTTATTGAGGCAGTAGGCTACAATCGAAAAGCGCATGCCTTGCTATTATTGGATTTTCCGAATTATGCTGGAGCTTGTGAAGCCTATGAGAAGGCGATTACGTTAATGAATACCATTAATATTTCGCGTGTAAAGGCGGAACCTTATATGGGACTTGCCATTGCCAAACATGCACTAGGGGATAACGTTGCTGCCAGAAAATATTTAGCTTTAGGTTTGCAGGAAACGGAGCAAGTACAAGATGCTTGGATGACAGCCCTTATTTTACTTGCTGAAGTGAAGGTAATGATTTCATGTCAGGAGTGGCAAGAAGCCAAACAAATATTAGTGAAGGCACATAAGCTATTTCTTGATTGTGGGGATCAATATGGGGAGATGCATGTTTTTTTCTATCAATCTGTTATTGCCTTGCAAGAGAAAAACGCCAATCTATTTTGTCAATGTTTTCAGCACTTTGCTAGTACTTGTAATGCTAATGGCTATCATTATTTTTTTCAAAGAAAGTCGATTCTTGGCCCAGCGAATTTAATGATTTTTTATGAGCTTTTGCAGTATAGTGAACACTGTGGGCTAGACAATGCCGCAATTCAAACATTGCGAAATGATTTTCAAATGGAAGGCAATATCGTGTATCCTCCAGATGACATACAAGTGAATTTATTTGGTAGTTTAAATTTAATCAGAAATCATCGGAAACTGGGAGATAAAGAATGGCAACGTGAAAAATCGAAGGAGCTCTTTGTTTATTTGTATTGTCATCGCCAACGGTATACGCCTAAAGAGGAAATTGCGCATGCGTTATGGCCAGAACGTTCTGTGGAGACAGTAGATCGTGATTTTAAAGTTGTTTTAAATACTTTGTTAAAAGTGCTAGAACCAAGGCGGAATGCCCGTCAGGATAGCTTTTTTATTCATCGGAAAAACAATATGTATCAGCTACAGCATATTCAGTTTTTGCATATTGATGTCGAACGATTTTATTATTATTATACGTTAGGGATGGAGGAGTTTGACCCTCATTTTTCGGATGAGTGGCTACAACTAGCTGCGGATAGTTATACAGATGTTCTATATGCAGAAAAAAAGCAAATTGATTGGTTGACGCAAGACCGTGATAAGTTACAGACTTTATATATTGAAGTACTTGAACGATTAGCCCAAAATGCTACGCGCCAACATCATTTTAAACAAGCCATTTTTTATGCGGAGAAAATGATTCAAGAAGATATACTTTGGGAAGAAGGGTATCGTCTTTTAATGTATAGTTATTATCAATTGAATAACCGCTCACAGGCATTAAAATGGTATGAAAGAT
Source organism: Lysinibacillus sp. FSL M8-0337 (assembly GCF_038593855.1). Lineage (NCBI taxonomy): Bacteria > Bacillati > Bacillota > Bacilli > Caryophanales > Bacillaceae > Lysinibacillus > Lysinibacillus sp. FSL M8-0337. The sequence continues at coordinate 2,144,483 of NZ_CP151996.1, forward strand.
GTGTACAACAATTACAAACAGAGCTCAAAACCACACCGATGGAATCAACAATGGCTGTGTATGATTTAATAATGGGCTAGCACGTAGAGCTAAAACTGTTAATGTTTATTAAACCATTTCGTATTATACGTTGAATTATTGGAGGAGCCCAAATGCCATTTTGTCAAGTAACGAATGCAACTATTTATTATGAAGAGATAGGTGTAGGACAACCTATTATTATGCTACACGGATTTACTCCCGATCATAGACTGATGAAGGGATGTATGGAGCCGATTTTTACGCAACGAGAGGGCTGGAAACGTATTTATCTTGATTTACCAGGTATGGGTAAAACAAAAGATTATGAACACATCCATAATACAGATGATATGTTAGAAGCAGTAGTAGAATTTATCCAGACAGTTTTGCCGAGTCAATCTTTTGTTATAGCGGGTGAATCTTACGGAGGGTATTTAACAAGAGGGATTCTGCAGAAACTTGAAAATCGTATTTTAGGTGTTGCCTTTGTTTGCCCTATGATTGTTCCCGAAAAACAAGATCGCATTGTGCCAGCACATACGATTGTTGCAACTGATCAACCTTTTTTAGCCACATTGACGAAACAAGAAGTAGAGGATTTCAGCACCCATCAAGTGGTCTTAGATGCATATAACTGGCATCGATATACGAATGAAGTATTAGTTGGCTGTCAACTGGCGGATGAAAACTTTCTTGAAAAAATTCTGCAAAACTATGGGTTTTCCTTTGCTTTAAAGGACATTCTTTTCCAACAACCGAGTCTGTTTTTAATAGGCAAGCAAGATTCGGTCGTCGGCTATCAAGATGCCCTTCACTTGCTTAAATTTTTCCCAAGAGCAACATTTTCCATCTTAGATAGAGCAGGGCATAATCTCCAAATAGAACAATCTCATCTTTTTCATGTGCTTATTAGCGAATGGTTAGATCGAGTAGAAGAAACGAATAGCTCTTTTTTCTTGTAGCGCAAGTACTAGTATAAAAGAGGGGAATGTATAGACATTACTTGAATGAGTTTGGTCATGAGCCAAACTCATTTTTTATTTTCTTTAAATTAATATCCCAAATTTGTAACTGATTTGTAACTGGACTTTTATATAGTAAATGCATGGCGAAGAAAGCGCTTTCTAAAAATGAAAGGGGTTTTTGGATGAAAAAGTATTGGTTATTGTTACTGTTGGCCGTTTTGACTTTGTTGATAGTAGCTTGTAATGGGGAAGGAGCACAAGAAAGTTCCACTGACAGTACTGCTTCAAAGGAAGCGGAAGGTACAGAAGAAGGCGGCACGATTAAAATCGGAGTACTGGCGTCATTGACAGGTGCTTTAGAATCGTACGGAAAGCAAACACAGCGTGGGTTTGACTTAGGTATCGAATATGCAACAAACGGTAGCATGGAGGTAAACGGTAAAAAAATAGAAATTGTCTATGAAGATACAGAAACGAAACCGGAAGTAGCTGTACAAAAGGCTACCAAACTGCTAGAAGATGATAAAGTCGATTTTTTAGTTGGTTCATCTAGCTCTGGTGATACGCTCGCTGTCCTGCCATTAGCAGAGGAATACGAAAAAATTATGGTCGTTGAACCAGCAGTAGCTGATAGTATTACTGGTGCAGAATTTAATGACTATATATTCCGTACAGGGCGAAACTCCTCACAAGATGCATATGCTGCAGCGGCTGCAATCGCTAACAAGGGCGTTAAAATTGCGACGTTTGCTCCTGATTACTCATTCGGCTGGGATGGGGTAAAAGCATTTAAAACAGCGGCGGAAAAACTAGGCGCAAAAATTGTTTTAGAAGAATATGCCGATCCAGCAGCAACGGATTTTACGTCTAATTTGCAAAAAGTGATTGATGCCAAGCCGGATTATTTATTTGTTGTGTGGGCTGGGGCTAACTCGCCTTGGAATCAAATTGCCGATCTTAAAATCCAAGAGAAAGGCATTAAAATTTCTACAGGCGCACCAGATATTATTGCCCTAAAGTTTATGAATCCGCTAATAGGAATGGAAGGGTTCTCGGTTTACTATCATACGTTGCCACAAAATGATGTGAATCAATGGTTAGTTGAAGAGCACCAAAAACGCTTTGATGAAGTGCCAGATTTATTTACACCTGGTGGGATGTCTGCCGCGATTTCGATTGTAGAAGCGTTGAAAAAATCGCAAGGGGACGCGGACGGAAAGAAACTAATTGGCATTATGGAAGGAATGTCATTTGAAACGCCAAAAGGCACAATGACTTTCCGAAAAGAAGATCATCAAGCGTTACAGTCGATGTATTCGATTCGTTTAGAACAACAAGAGGGTGTTGACTATCCAGTGCCCGTGCTAATTCGTGAGCTTAGTCCTGAGGAAACGGCACCACCTATTTCGAATTAGACGATCCTCACTTTACTTGGAGAGACAGAAAAACAATGTCATTCTGTCTCTCTTCATCTCTTCTTTGGAAGAGCAGGTGAAGAGCAATAGAAACATTGGAAAGGAGATTAATATGGAGCCTATTTTGCGAACAGAAAATTTAACGATTCGATTTGGTGGTCATATTGCGGTCGATCATGTGAACTTTACAATGCCAGAAAAACATTTGAAATCCATTATAGGTCCGAATGGGGCAGGCAAAACGACATTCTTTAATCTAATTAGTGGAGAGTTAAAACCCACTGCTGGTGATGTGTATTTTAAAGGACAGTCGCTTGCGCAAGCATCTTCGGTTGAAAGAACACGTATGGGGCTAGGCCGTTCATTTCAAATTACAAATGTTTTTCCAAATTTAACAGTGTTAGAAAATGTACGACTAGCTGTGCAATCTAAAGAAAAAATACGTTATCAAATGTTTCGTCATTTTAAAAGTTATCAAGCAATTACAGAAAAAGCGGAAGAGCTATTGACGCTTGTTTTACTCCATAACAAAAGAGATGCGTTGACAACGATGCTGTCGCATGGGGAAAAACGTAAATTAGAAATTGCGATGTTGCTTGCACTGGATACGGAAATTTTACTGCTAGATGAGCCTACTGCCGGTATGTCATTAGAAGAAGTACCCGCTATTTTAGAAGTAATTCGAACAATTAAAAATAAAGGGGATAAAACCATTTTGTTAATTGAACACAAGATGGATATGATTTTGGATTTGTCTGATTCCATTATGGTGTTATTTAATGGTCAGCTTCTTGCCGATGGAACGCCAGATGCCATTATGCAAAATGAAACTGTACAAAATGCATATTTAGGAGGTCTGTATGATGAACACCTTACTGAAATTACATGATGTTCATACGCATATTGGACAATACCATATTTTGCAAGGTGTGAATTTTGAGGCGATGGAAGGGCAGGTCAGTGTTCTACTAGGGAGAAATGGCGCGGGGAAAACAACCACATTAAAAACGATTATGGGTTTGACACCCGCTTCACAAGGCGATGTTCAATTTCAAATGCAATCGATAAAAAAAAGCCCAACCCACAAAGTGGCGAAATTAGGTATTGGCTATGTACCCGAAAACCAAGGAATTTTTTCCGATTTAACGGTAGAAGAAAATATGAAAGTGGCGATGCGCGAAGAGAATACGGCAGCTATGGAGCGACAGCAGTATGTACTAGAGCTTTTTCCAGATTTAAAGAAATTTTGGAAAAAGGCTGGTGGTCATCTTTCTGGTGGTCAAAAGCAAATGCTATCAATGGCAAGAGCATTTATCAATGATAGTCAATTGATTTTGATTGACGAGCCTTCTAAAGGGCTTGCGCCAATTGTTGTGGAGAAAGTGATGGAAGCCATTGTTGAAATGAAGAAGCAAACGTCCATTGTCCTTGTGGAGCAAAACTTTATGATGGCCAGTCGAATTGGCGATACGTATACATTAATTGATGATGGTAAAACAGTACATTCAGGGAACATGAAAGAGCTTATCCAAAATGAAGAGTTGAAACGTAAATATCTTGGTATCGGATAAAGGAGGTGTGTTTCGTTGGAACTAATCGTAAATTTGGTTATTAACGGGCTGGCTACAGGTATGTTAATCTTTTTGCTTGCAGCAGGGCTGACACTAATTTTTGGGCTAATGGATGTTTTGAATTTTGCACATGGCGGATTATTTGTCTGGGGTGCCTATGCAGGGATATTTACGTATATGTACACAGAAAGTTTCTTAATTGGCATTATTGGAGCGATTGTTGCAGGTGCCGTTTTAGGTTTATTAACAGAAAAGTTTATTATTACACCAGTATATGGTAATCATATTCAACAAATATTAATCACTTTAGGGTTAATGCTTGTATTACAAGAAATGATTAAGGTCGTGTTCGGCCCAAATGGTGTGTCCGTGAAAACACCCAGCTATTTAGCAGGAAGTTGGGAATTTGGAGATGTCATTATAATTAAATATCGTTTATTTATTATTGTAGTAGGTTTTGTAATTTTCGGGATTTTCCAATACATGCTGAAGCGAACAAAGATTGGGCTAATCGTACGAGCGGGTGTACAGGATAAAGAAATGGCGCAAGCACTCGGTATTCATATTAAACAAGTATTCTTATATGTCTTTATGGTAGGTGCTGCTTTAGCCGCCTTGAGCGGTATGTTAATGGCACCATATTCGGGTGTTATTTATGCCGAGATGGGGATGGAATATGCAATATTAGGTTTTATTGTTGTTGTGATAGGTGGCATGGGAAGTTTTTCAGGCTCGCTGCTTGCTGCAATTTTAGTAGGGCTTGCTGGTAGCTTTATGGCCTATTATGTGCCGGTGTTATCACTTGCTGTCAATATGATCCTTATGGCCATCGTGTTAATTTTCCGACCACAAGGCTTATTTACAATCGGAAAGGAGCGATCGACATGATGAAAAAGCTGACGTGGAAGCATCTTAGTTTTGTTCTTATGTTAGCGATTCTCGTACTTCTGCCATTCGTCAATGATTCAAGGACATTGATTATCTTATTAACGCAAATTTTTATCTTTGGTATTTTAGCAATGAGCTATGATATTTTGCTTGGTTATACAGGGATAGTATCGTTTGGGCACGCCATGTTCTTTGGAATAGGTGCTTATACAACAGCGGTTATGCTGAAGCAAGTTGATACGACACTTTCTATCTTTTTATTATCCATAGTTGTAGGGATGTTTTTAGCAGGTATTGTTAGTTTTATTGTTGGATTACTGACTTTGCGTTTAAAAAGTCACTTTTTTGCGATGCTTACACTCGCTTTTTCTGGATTGTTTTTAGTTGTTGCTGAAAAATGGCGTTCCATTACATATGGCAATGACGGATTTACATTTAGAGCACCCGAGATGTTTAAAGATCGTATTACATTCTATTTCTTTGTACTCGCGTGTTTAGTAGTAGTTTTTATTGCGCTTTATCGCTTTGTTCAGTCACCAACCGGACGTATTTTAATTGCGGTGCGCGAAAATGAGCAAAGAACAAAATCATTAGGATTTCAGACCCTACATTATAAAGTAATCGCATCAATTGTAGCTGGAACGGTAGCAAGCTTAGCGGGTTCACTTTATGCGCTGTCATTACGATTTGTTAATACAAGTGTTATGACGATGGACATCACGCTAGATGCATTATTAATGACGATTATTGGAGGCGTCGGTACATTAGCAGGACCATTGCTTGGTGCTGCCGTGATTGAGTATGCACAACATACACTGTCAGGCATGGCGAGAGATTATCCCATATTTGAACGTTGGATTATTTTCTTTGGTATTCTCTATATTTTAGCCGTCATCTTTTTCCCAAAAGGGATTATAGGCTCTATCCGTTTTATGATTTGGAATTGGAGAAGGAGGCTTAAAGCAAAAAGGAAAACATCATCTGCCCTGTCACATGAAAAGGAGAGGTTTGAATGACTGTAGGTATTGTCAGTACAGGAATCTATATGCCACAAAGGAAAATGACCGCAACCGAAATTGCAGCGCGTTCGATGATTCCTGAGCACATTATTCGACACAAATTGGGTATACACGAAAAACCAATACCTGATGAACAGGATCATACGGTGCAAATGGGCATTTGGGCTGCACAAGAAGCTATACAAAAAGCAGGGATTGAACCTAAAACAATTGATGTCGTGATGTATATAGGGGAAGAACATAAGGAATATCCACTTTGGACGGCTTCCATCAAAATGCAAGAAGAGCTTGGTGCCGTCAATGCGTGGGCATTCGATGTGCAATTACGCTGTGGGACGACGATCATGGCACTAAAGTTAGCGAAAAGCTTAATGGAATCTGATGACAGCATTCACACCGTGTTACTTGCAGGAGGATATCGAAATGTTGATTTTATCGATTATCGCAATCCGAGAACACGCTTTATGTATAATTTGGGCGCAGGTGGGGGTGCTATTGTTTTACAAAAAAATTACAACCGCAACCATTTATTAGAGGCGGATATTATGACAGATGGTTCTTTTTCGGAGGATGTCGTTATCCCCGTTGGAGGCACTAAAAAGCCTTTGACACCAGAAGATTTAGCGAATAATTTGTACCAATTAGATGTTTTAGATCCAGTCGGTATGAAAGAACGGCTTGAGCAAAAATCTTTAAATAATTTTTTAAAGGTCATTCGTACATCTTTAGCGAAAAGTGGATTAAGAGAAGAACATATTAGTTATCTCGCCATGCTTCATATGAAGCGGTCTGCGCATGCATATATCCTATCAGAACTTGGTTTGAAAGAGAAACAATCCATTTATCTTCAAGACTATGGTCATATTGGACAAATTGATCAAATATTATCATTACAGCTTGCGTTAGAGCAAAAGCGTATTGTGGATGGGGACATTATCACGCTTGTCAGTGCGGGTATCGGCTATGTATGGGGAGCTATAACAATTCGCTGGGGATAGGGAGGAAGCACAATGTTACAAACGGTTCAACTAAAAAATGGGGAAACGATGGCTTATCGTATGCGGGATGGAGGAAACCAAACGTTATTATGTATTCATGGTAATATGACCTCTTCCAAACATTGGGATGTGCTGTTGGAAGCTTTAGATCCAAACTACACGATTTATGCTATTGATTTAAGAGGTTTTGGAGGTTCATCTTATCATCAACCTATTCGCGCTATTCAAGATTTTAGTGATGATGTCAAACTATTTGTCGATGCCATTGAATTAAAACATTTTGACATGATTGGCTGGTCCACAGGCGGAGCAGTATGCATGCAGTTTGTTGCAAATTATCCAGGTTATTGTCAACGGCTGATTTTATTGGCGTCCGCTTCGACAAGGGGGTATCCATTTTATAGTGACTTCGGTACGGGCAATCCAGCCGCATTCAAAAGAGCTGCCACGTATCAAGAAGTACTGATGGATACGTCGAAAACAAAGACTGTACAAGGTTTCTACGATACAAAAAATAGCCAAGGCTTAAAGTCGATTTGGGATACAATCATTTATACCCATCGTCAGCCCGACCCTGAACACTATGATGCCTATGTAGCCGATATGCTCACACAAAGAAATTTAGCCGAAGTTTACCACGCGTTAAATACTTTTAATTTAAGTGCAGTAGATAACGAAGTTGCGAAAGGGACGAATGAAGTACAACAACTAAACATTCCGATTTTAGTGTTAAGAGGAGACCGTGACTTAGTGATTACCGAGCAAATGAATGAGGAAACAATGTGCGATTTAGCAAAGCATGCACAATTTGTTAGTTTAAAAAATTGTGGGCATTCTCCTCTAATCGATGATTTACAACAACTGCTATTTGAAATTGAAACATTTTTACAATTTGGAGGGAAAATCAATGCGCTTAAGCAATAAAGTAGCCATTATTACAGGTGCGGCAAACGGGATAGGATTTGCTGCAGCAGAACGATTCATAGAAGAAGGAGCCGTTGTATATCTTGCGGATTTTGATGACAACGCAGGGAAAATGGCAGCCAATCAACTAGGTGAAAAAGCTATATTCGTGCAGGTTAATGTAGCAGATAGAGAGAGTGTGAAAAAGCTTGTGACAACTGTGATCGAGCAAGCTGGTCGCATTGATATTTTAGTAAATAATGCAGGAATAACACGCGATGCCATGTTGTCAAAAATGACAGAGGACCAATTTCAGCAAGTACTTGATGTCAACTTGTCAGGGGTTTTCCACTGTACGCAAGAGGTTAGCGTTCATATGATAGCTGCTGGATACGGAAAAATAATTAATACCTCCTCGGTCAGTGGTGTTTATGGAAATGTAGGACAAACAAATTATGCTGCTTCAAAAGCTGCGATTGTAGGTATGACGAAAACATGGGCAAAAGAGTTAGGGCGTAAAGGCATCAATGTGAATGCGGTGGCACCTGGATTTACAGAAACTGAAATGGTCAAAAAGATGCCCGAAACGGTACTAGAAAAAATGCGTGCAATCGTGCCGCTTCAACGATTAGGTACACCTAGGGATATTGCTAATGCTTATTTATTTTTAGCATCTGAAGAGGCTTCCTATGTCCATGGTCATACACTCCATGTGGATGGCGCGATTATGATGTGATAAAGGAGGAGTTCAAGATGTTTGCAGAGCAAGCTTGGATTTTAAATCGTGCATCTTTAACACCGAATCGGCTAGCATTAGTGAACTTAGAAACAAACGAACAATGGACTTATCGGCAATTAACACTTGAAATCGCCAAATGGAGCCATTTTTTTGAAAATCAAGGATTACAGGCAGGTAGCCGAGTAGCGGTTTTTTCTCGAAATAATAGTCACTTATTTGCTATATTATTTGCTTGTGGATTACGAGGGCTGATTTATGTTCCTTTAAACTGGCGCTTAAGTACAGAGGAGTTAAATGACATTGTTGCGGATGCTACCCCTTCTTTACTTTTATATGATCAAGGAATACCCTGCCCTTTACAACTAGCAACGATGCACCCTATTCAACAAGTTCTGCCGTCAGCGACTATTGCTAGCTCGATAGAACTGGATTTAAATGAACCTTGGCTAATGATTTACACAGGTGGCACAACTGGCAAAGCAAAGGGGGTAGTGTTGTCTTTCAATTCTGTAAATTGGAATGCAATTAATACAATTATTAGTTGGGGGTTATGTGAAGATGATTGTACGTTAAACTATATGCCCATGTTTCATACGGGTGGGCTTAACGCACTATCCATTCCATTGTTAATGGCGGGGGGGACCGTTGTTATCGGTGATAAGTTTGAAGCGGAAACAGCACTCAAAGCAATTAATTTCTATAAGACAACGATTTCGCTTTTTGTCCCAACGATGTATCAAGCCATGATAACGACAAACTATTTTCACAAAAGTAGTTTTCCCACTGTCAAGGTGTTTTTATCTGGCGGCGCACCGTGCCCTCTTCCGATATATGATGCGTTTTTTAAAAAGGGACTTTTTTTTAAAGAAGGTTATGGCTTAACAGAGGCTGGACCGAACAATTTTTATATCTCACGTGAAGAAGCCTATGTCAAAAAGGGGGCAGTGGGTAAAAGTATGCAATTTAATGAGGCGAAAATTATTAATCAAGCGGGTGAAAGCTGCGCTGCCCATGAAGTAGGCGAACTGTTCGTTAGAGGCAAGCATATGTTTCAATTTTATTGGAATAATCAGCAGGAAACGGACAATACGATACGAGATGGCTGGTTAAGGACTGGTGATTTAGCGACAATGGATGAAGAAGGGTATTTTTATATCGTCGGTCGTAGGAAAGACATGATTATTAGTGGCGGGGAGAACGTCTATCCGCAAGAAGTGGAGCAATGCATACTTCGTCATCAGCTCGTAAAAGAAGCGGCAGTCATCGGAGCACCAGATAACTACTGGGGGGAAATTGTCACGGCATTTATTGTTTGCCATAATCAGTCAGATACTGTAGTAGACGAAGTAGAAAACCTATGTCGAAGCCATTTAGGACACTATAAAATCCCGAAAAAAATTATTATGATTGATGAATTACCAAAAACGATTGTTGGGAAAATTGATAAAAAAGCGCTTCAATTGCAATTAAAAAGCTCTTGAAGATTGGTAAGGTGTGTGAAATCGCCACGAAAGACTCCGAAACCGCCAATAAGAAGGGGGAAATCGCCACAAAAATCACAAAAATCGCCCGAAAAGGCAGAAAGCGTATTCGGATTGGAGCCTTGTAAGATACCCATTTGATAGGTATTGTTCGCTAACTTTCGCTTTTTTTATCTACTTTTCTCACAATGCTTCCCATTAGTCCTACATCACAGTAAAATAGAGTAGGTTAGGGGGATTCTATTTTGAAAGATCAACGCTTTAAAATTGCGCATCGTGAGGCGCTTATTGGCATTGGGCTTGTATTTGTCAACTTTGCGATTTGGTACGGCTTTGCCTATGGTCTAGGTTCGGGGGATCCAACAACGTATTCGTATGTATTGGGTTTCCCAGCTTGGTTTTTCTATAGTTGCATCGCTGGAACAGGTTTTATGATTGTATTAATCTGGCTCGTCTTAAAGCTCTTTTTTAAAGAGGTACCATTTGATGACGGGGAGGTGGATGAATAATGCATTGGCAAGTTATTTTTCCGCTTCTTGTTTTTTTAATTATTATTTTTGGGATTGGCATATGGGCGAATAAGCATGTTCGTTCATCGAATTCATTTTTACAGGAATATTTTCTTGGCGGTCGTGAAATGGGTGGCTTTATCCTAGCAATGACGATGATTGCCACTTATGGTAGTGCAAGTAGTTTTATCGGTGGACCTGGTGTTGCTTATAATAAAGGACTTGGATGGGTCTTGTTAGCGATGGCTCAACTGCCCGCAGGCTATTTTGTACTGATGATACTAGGCAAGAAATTTGCTATTATTGCTCGCCGCTATCAAGCGATTACATTAATTGATTTTTTACGTGAACGCTACAAAAGCCATGTCATTGTTATATTGTCAGCGATAAGTATTATTGTCTTTTTATTTTCTGCGATGATGGCACAATGGGTCGGGGGCGCGCGCTTAATTGAATCATTAACCGGTCTTGACTATACAGCAGCACTCTTTATTTTTGCTGTTTCAGTATTAATTTATGTGATTATCGGAGGATTCCGTGCTGTAGCGTTAACGGATACGGTTCAAGGTTCCATTATGGTGATTGGTACTGTAATTTTACTGATTGGGACAATCGTTGCCGGTGGTGGCATCGACCAAATTATGACGTCCCTTGTTGCAGAAAATCCAAACCTAGTGTCACCATTTGGTGCTGAAGGGGAACTGACACCATTGTACGTCTCAACATTTTGGATTTTAATCGGCATTGGTGTGGTAGGGCTCCCTCAAATAGCCGTCCGCGCCATGAGCTATAAAGATTCCAAAAGCATGCATTTAGCGATAATTATTGGCACAATTGCTATTGGGACAATTATGTTCGGGATGCACTTGATTGGTGTATTAGCCCGTCCAGTAATCCCTGGCATTGAAATTGGCGATAAGGTAATGCCGTTGCTTACGTTAAAAGTGTTGCCGCCGTTTTTAGCGGGCATTGTGTTAGCAGCACCGATGGCAGCGACGATGTCTACCGTGAATGCGTTGCTGATGCTAGTTAGTTCAACAGTGGTAAAGGATATTTATTTGAATTATATCAAGCCCACTGCCAATGATAGAGAAATCAAGCGTGCTAGCTTCGTGGTAACAACAGTGATTGGTTTAGCAGTCGTTGTATTTGCGTTAAATCCGCCAGATTTACTAGTTTGGCTCAATTTATTTGCATTTGGCGGCTTAGAAGCGGTCTTTATTTGGTCAGTTGTCCTAGGGTTGTATTGGCAAAAGGCCAATAAATACGGGGCGATTGCGTCCATGATTACGGGCATGACGTTATATATTATGATTGATCGCTTTTATCCGACGATATTTGGTATGCATACGGTGACTATCCCTATCGTAGCTTCATTGATTATCTTTGTTATCGTCAGTTGGCTAACAGCTCATAAATTTAAAGATGAAAAACTATTTATCTAATGATGAAAACCTCGAGTGACAACGCTTGGGGTTTTTCATTTTGCCGCTATAGTATAGAAAAACCGTTAGCATGTGCTAACGGTTTGAATCTTAATAAAATACTTTATCTAGATTATATTTTGCACGGAATGTGTTAATCGCATATGTTTCGTAAATTTCACGTTCCATTGGATCATCAATTTCATACACTTCGATTTTGAAAATTTCATCACGGTATTTTTTCATTGGTGATACATTATCTTCAAAATGCTTTTTAATACGTTGGCGAATTTTACGTGCTTTCCCTACAAATAATAGTTCATTTTTTTCGTTATAAAATAAGAAAATGCCACCTTTTTCGCGAGTGATTTTATGGAAATCAATAAAACCGTGAAAAGGCGTAATTTCTACATCCCCTGGTTTTAATACTTGCTCACGTTGACGGATTACTAAGTCTGGTTTTGGGAGTTCAATTTTAATCAAAATATTCACGTTCCTCTCTGTTACTAAAGGTATATGTTAACATAATACCTCTATGATTGCCATTACGATTTATTGGTTCCATTAATTTTCGTATATGCCTTTTGGAATTGGCACTGGCTGACAAAAATATAACTTGATAGTAGTGTTTAACAATTCATAAGCTTCCATTCGTTTAAATACAAAATATTCTATGTATTATTGAAATTCTTAATTGTTCATGATACAATTCTTTTTAATTGAATAATCTTATCAAGAGAAGCTGAGGGATTTGGCCCTATGACGCTTCAGCAACCTCTAACATTGTTAGAAAGGTGCTAATTCCACCAAAGGATTTTTCCTTTGAGAGATAAGAGTGAACGTGATAATTATCCTTCTCATTCTTGCTCTTATGGAATGAGGGGGATTTTTTAATTTTACATAGAGAGAAAAAAATAAAAGAAAAGGGGACTACAATATGCCAATTAATATTCCGAAAAACTTACCAGCTGGAGAACATTTACGTGAGGAAAAAATATTCGTCATGGAAGAAGACCGTGCCAAAACACAACAAATTCGTCCGTTAAATATTTTAATATTTAATTTAATGCCGGAAAAAGAGAAAACAGAATTACAATTACTTCGATTACTTGGTAATACGCCGTTACAAGTCAATATAACATTTTTAAATACAGCAACACACGAGTCTAAAAATGTTAGTAAATCGCATTTACAACTCTTTTATTCAACATTTAATGAGATACGTCATCGTCGCTTTGACGGGATGATCATTACGGGTGCACCAGTGGAAAAAATGGCATTTGAAGAAGTGAATTATTGGGAAGAAATCTCGGAGATAATGGATTGGTCTGCTAAGAATGTCACGTCTGTCTTGCATATCTGTTGGGGTGCACAGGCTGCCTTATATCATCATTATGGAATCGGAAAATTTGAATTACCAGAAAAGTGTTCGGGTGTATATTCACATGTGATTACGGATTTAACGGTCGATTTAGTAAGAGGATTTAGTGATTTATTTACAGCACCACATTCTAGGTACACTTCTGTTTCAATCGATGAAGTACGCAATCACCCGGAATTACGGTTACTATCTTATTCAGAAGATGCAGGCGTTTTTATCGTGCAATCAAAAGATAATAAAAATATTATGATTACTGGACATTTAGAATACGATGCGACAACATTAGCCGATGAATACAGTCGCGATGTGGCAAAAGGAATTGATATTGCAGTGCCTGTTAACTATTTCCCGCATGATGACCCATCTAAAGAACCTATTAATACATGGCGAGCACATACCCATTTATTATTCTCCAACTGGCTAAACTACTATGTTTATCAAGAAACGCCGTATGAATGGGATTTTGTTGATGAAATTGAATACCATATCTAATTGGTTGTTTACCATTTGCTTTTGTGAAGATCTAAAAAATCCAATTTCTCAATAGAGAGAAATTGGATTTTTTTTACGGTGTTTCACTTGAGTTTAATGTATTTTGGTCAGTTGCTGTTTTGCCTTTAATCTTTCGCATTTTTGCAATGACTAGTAATAATAGGGCTAACAAGACAGTGAATAAGCCTGAATACAGCGGCCAAATTTTTTGATTGTAATTATTAGAATGCACAATATTCGGATGAACAATTTGAGACAGCGCAATCATGCACATTCCTAATGGCAAAATCAATGGTCGGGGATCTTTAATATTTAGTATTTGTGCTATACCTATTGCAGATGCATAAAAATAGAGAAAAGTTCGAATATAGATGGAGATAATCCACATGACAGCCATAACAACTTCAACACGTTGAAAAAAATTGCCTATAGAAATCCGTTGAGCCAGTGCATAGCTAGGAAATGTCTCAATGGAAGTATTCGTTGGGCCAATAACGAGTGTTGATAGGGCTATAATGATTATTAAGACAATTCCTCCGCAAATCGTGCCGAAATAAAATCCCTTTTGTGCGGCTTTCGAGATATTGACAGCAGAGGGGAAAATCATAAGTAACATAACGAGCGGGAATGAAAAAATACTCATAAATTTAAGGATACCCGTAATTAATGATGGTGTCTTTGTTTCAAAAACGGGTTGAATATTTTCGATATTAATTTGTGGCGAAATACAAACAAGAAATACAAGAAATATAAATAAAAATATGGGAAATAGTATTTCTGCAGACCGTGCAAACACTTCAATGCCTAGAAACGATGCAAAAACAAGAATAATGGTAAATAATACAGCAAAGGACAAAGTAGGTGTCTCGGGCATTACTTCTGTTTGCATAAAGATGCCAATAAAGTATAATAATTCACTAGCCGAAAAAAATGCGAGAGTGATAAACCCTAGAGAGGTCAAAGTTCCAAGAAATTTACCTAAAATTTTTCCATTTGCTTCAACAAACGTGAGATGCGGTGTTTGATTTCCAAGGCTTGTATACAATTTTACGATTAAAAAGCTTAATAAGACGCCAATAGTTGCGCCAATCCATGCATCTTGATGAAGCTGCTTCGTAATGCTCGCTGGCACAATTAATATGGCCGTCCCAATAGAATGGAGAAAGGTAATGATTGTGAATTGTCTTGCACTAAGTAATTGTTTTTCCATGATGCACTACCCTTTCTGTCATTCTTATTGAAAAAATGATAATAATATTTTTCTAATAGGTGTAAAGATAAACGTAATGAAATTGAATGGGCTAGGGATATTTATTTTTAAACCAATGGCGATATTTAATGTTGCGCCTATAAACAATAAAATAGAAAAGGCGAATATTGTTTTTTTTTCGCCTTTTTTCAATAATGGAGGAATCATAATATAGGCAATAATCAACGAAATAAGTATGACGGTAATGCTAATAAACATCGTGGGTTACTCCTTTGAATTGTACAATAATGAGTTTTGAATTGTTCCTAATCCTTGGGTTGTGACCTGCACATCTATCGTAACTGGGACAGTAGGATAAATTGTTGACCATTCCTTATGAATCTTTTCCCACTTTTGCGGATCGCTGCGATGGAGTGCTTCGCTAAAGCCTAATAAATCGAGCTTATAATCTTTTTGTATGATAGCTAATGTTATTTCTGTATGTTCTTTTATTTTTTTTGCTGTCTTTTTATCAATCTGTTGAATGGTGTTGTTTTGGGTTAAATTAATGGCACAATTCACTTCACCAATATTTTGCGTAACTTCAATTTTAATCGTGATTTGCGGTGTCCCATTTTTGAAAGTCCCTTTAATTTTGGAGGATGAACTTGTAATTTCTGTTGATAACTCTCCACCTTTAGGGCATGCGAGAACTTCTATTGTACTTTTAATTTTATTATTCAAGTAATTAAAGTAAATACTGTCATCTTCTGATAATAACCCCACTAATTTATCCTCTTTAAAGATAGCGATGCCCGCATATTTTAAAACAACAGGTGTTTTAATTCTTTCTACATTGGTTTGGTCAATTCCTAATTGCAAATCTCCGTGTATCTCAACTGCTGATAATGCGGCACTTTTTTCTTTGTTACTAAGGGTGTTGAGCAATTCAGCTGTGCTAACAGATAAGGTTGAACCCCATGATTTTTCTGACACCTTAATCGAATTTAATAATTTATTGGCTGGCATTTTTTCAATAGGTGTTAATACATTCAGCACTTCTTTTGCAGCTGTTTTATGAGATACTACAAGATCAAAGTCGTTTCTAAATTCATGATCTCTCGCAATAAAATCTAGTGGTTCGTTTAAGCCCTCTTCTGCTAATTCTTCACCAATTACGACAATTTGCAAATGAGCAAAATAAGGTTTCCGTGGTGTTATTGTTGTCATTCTTCTAATGGCTTCAAACACACTTTTTCCCTTTGCATGGTAGGTAACAACGGGTGCGCGGCCACTAGATGGTTGCTTTGAGGAAATTTGACTCGGGTCTACTACTTGAATGGAAACTTCAAAATCCTCGTCTACTTTATCGATGCCTAGTGCAACGACAATTGCTAATTCGTTTAACTCCCGCTTACTCCAGCAACCACTCAATATTAAAGTGAGGATTAAGAATAACAAAATCATCTTTCTGTTTGACATGATGGATTCCTCATTTGCACTTTAATGTTTAGTTCTTTTTTCGTAATATTGTTGTTCTCGGACATTATTTTGTTGACTAACGAGTCGTGGTCTTGTAAATAACTTTCTACGTGGGAATAAGACCATCGCATCTTTTTGATCTTTCACAATTAATGGCCCGAATGGACTCATATAGGGAACACCAAAAGATCTTAAACTACATAAATGAAGAATAATCATCATAATGCCGAACATCACCCCAAATAAACCAAAAATCGCAGCTAATATCATAAGAGGGAAGCGCAGGACACGAATCGTGTTTGATAAGCCGTAAGAAGGAAACAGGAAGCTACAAATGGCTGTTAATGATACGATAATGACCATCACTGCGGATACTACGCCCGCTTCTACGGCAGCTTGTCCGATTACTAACGTACCAACAATGGATACGGCTGGACCAATCGTTCTTGGCATTCGTAGACCTGCCTCACGCAATATTTCAAAGGCAACTTCCATAATTAGCGCTTCAACGACGGCGGGGAAGGGCACGCCTTCTCGCTGTGAAGCGATACTAATAAGCATCGGCGTCGGTAGCATTTCTTGATGAAAGGTCGTAATAGCCACGTATAAAGAAGGCATAATTAATGCAAGCAAAATACCAAAAAAACGTAAAAGGCGGATTAGAGAACTAATAATCCAATTTTGGTAATAATCTTCTGCAGCTTGTAAAAAGGATGTAAATACGACAGGGACGGTTAACACTAGAGGTGTGCCATCCACTAATATTGCAATTCGACCTTCTAATAATTCACCGGCAATAACATCTGGGCGTTCTGTATTATAAACCATTGGAAATATGGAAAATTTCGAGTCCTGAATAAAATCCTCTAAATATCCAGTTTCTAATACGCCATCAATTTTAATTTTATCTAGGCGGTCAAGCACCTCTTGTACAATTTTGTCATTTGCTATGCCATTGATATACATAACAGCTACATCTGTTTGGGTTACCTCTCCTATGACCCGAGATTTTATCCAAAGATTAGGACTTTTTATTTTACGACGAATGAGTGCTGTGTTGGTCCGTAATGTTTCCGTAAAAGACTCTCTGGGCCCTCTAATCACAGATTCTGTTTGTGGCTCGGTGACGGCTCGATCTTTTGCGCTTTTAGTATCTGTCGCAATTGCCACGGATTGCCCTTCTATGACAATGACGGTCTCACCATTTAAAATGGACGTAAATAACGCGGTAAAATCATAAAGATCTTTCACATCACCTACCGCTAAACATTGTTTTTTCATATAGTCGTTTATGTTGTCAATTGTATTTTCCGGTTCGTTGTCAATTTCAAACAGTAGATTTTCTAGTATAAAATCCGTAATTACCGTTTTGTCGGATATGCCATCAATGTTAATAATAGCGATGGCCAAACAATCAAGTTTGTCGATAATCATTTCACGAATAATCACATCATTACTATGACCAAGTGCTTCTTTGATGGTAAAAATATTTTCTGAAAGAGAAGTGTGCAGTAAATTCGTTGCTGGATTTTGCTGTTGGGAGGTATTGTTGTTTTCTGAAACGGGCATTTATATTCCTCCTCAGAGTATAGATTGACTAGTATGAGGATGGTCAATTTTGCGAATAGCTAAACCAAACCGAGAAAACTTAAGATGGTTTAGTCTTGAAATAAAAAAACAGTATTTCCTTTCAATAGAGAAAGGAAATACTGTGTTATTTTATATAGTCATACTTTAATTCGTGAAGTTGTTCGTCTACATCAACGTGTAAGTTATAATCGTTAAAAAACCATAGATCTTTTTCGTCAATATAGTATGTTACATCGTCTACTACTGTTTGAACGCCTATCTCAATTGGTTCTTCACGTGTCATCCCTAGGGAAAAACCTTCATGAAAGGGACTTGAGCCGCCATATCTAGCGTAAAAGCGAATTGAATCACCTTTTTCGACTTCCATTTCATTTTTAAACCATTGTAAAGCTTGCGCTGTCAATGCGATATTCATGCGAGAACTCCTTTCGTTTTTAAAGCCATTTAACTTTTGGCTCCGTGCCATTTTTAATGCGCGAAATATTTGCTCGGTGTCGATAAATGATAAAGGTAAATAAAAAGGCTACTAAAATCCCTAATGCAAAATCGCCTGTCACAAAAAAATAGATTATCGAATAGATTAATGCTACAAGTGCCGCAATCATTGATGTGAGGCTGACAATTTTCGTGAGCTTTAATGTTACGATAAAAGTGATGAATAGTAAAATGAATAAAGGCCAAGAATAGCCTAGAAGGACGCCCGCTGAAGTGGCAACCGCTTTACCGCCACGGAAACTTGCAAAGATAGGGAACATATGTCCAATGACCGCAACAAGCCCTAGAATAAGTGAGTGAATTGTGACATCAGCAAATACTGGTAGTGTCACTAGTAACACGGCTGCTGTGCCTTTTAAAACATCCATAACCGTCACCACTAAACCCGCTTTTTTCCCTAATATACGGAAAGTATTGGTAGCCCCTAAATTGCCGCTACCATGCTCGCGAATATCTGTTTTGTAAAATATTTTGCCAATCCATAACCCGGAAGGTATAGAGCCGATAAGATAGGCACATAAAATAATAAGTCCGTTTAACATAGGTGGACTCCTTTCATCCAAATAATAACACTTGGTACTAATAGTTTGTAACAAGTATTTTACACTTTTTCTCTTTAATCTACAATGATATGAAGGAGATTTCATCATGAGCCTTGAATTCAATACAAAAGGAAATAGTACTTTATGATTTCAAAAGTCACAGGCTTATAATAGCTTATGTACGGTTATTCGGAACTAGTATTGTATTAATACCTAAGCGCTTTCTTAAAATATAGGTAAAATGGCAATTTTGTCAATCACACATTCCTTTGGTAGAATAGAAGTCTATCTGTAATTTCTCTTGTGAAGCTATTAAAAATCATCACTCAACAAAAAAGCCTACCACTGATGTTTTTGGTATGCTGGAGTGTTCAGTAATTAGAAGGCGTTCAATGCTCACTTTAGTGAAGATAGCGCCTCCTACAGTTGTTGTGGATTTTGTTTGGTAGTCAAGGCAGTAAGCTTATAATATTTGCTGACATTCATGACAGTAGCCTACCCTTGATTGGCCTCTAAACATAGTTCATAGAAGCAATTACGTTGTAGCGAAATTAAAAATTATATATATCTGTCACTAGCTATTGACAGGAAATGCTATTATTATTAGGATGAGAACGTAATCAGAACATGCGTTTGTTTTTTGGAGGGGAATCTTTTGGCGAATAAACAGTCACCTAGCGTCTATAATGATGACGCAATTCAAGTATTAGAAGGATTAGAAGCGGTGCGAAAGCGACCCGGCATGTATATCGGTTCCACAGATGGCAGAGGACTTCATCACCTTGTATATGAAATCGTAGATAATGCGGTGGATGAAGCACTTGCTGGCTTTGGTTCTCATATCATTGTCACAATTCATAAAGATCAAAGTTTAAGCGTTCGAGATTTTGGACGTGGAATGCCAACGGGTATGCATAAAATGGGCAAACCTACCCCTGAAATTATTTTCACAGTTTTACATGCAGGTGGTAAATTTGGACAAGGCGGCTATAAAACGAGTGGCGGCTTACACGGTGTTGGCTCGTCCGTTGTTAATGCCTTATCGACATTTTTAGAAGTGACGATTCATCGCGATGGGAAAAAATATAAACAGCGTTTTGAAAACGGCGGACATCCTGTGACGACTCTAGAAGAAATTGGTCAGACAAAGCAAACAGGAACACTTGTCCATTTCCTACCAGATGACACAATCTTCTCCGTCACTAAATTCAATTATGATACACTTGCAGAACGTTTACGTGAGTCTGCATTTTTATTAAAAGGATTAAAAATTGAGTTAATTGATCAACGCGAGGAAGGCAAAGGTGATGTTTTCTTTTACGAAAACGGCATTGAAGCTTTCGTTGCGTATTTGAATGAGGAAAAAGATGTCCTTCAT
Organism: Lysinibacillus sp. FSL M8-0337; assembly: GCF_038593855.1. NCBI lineage: Bacteria > Bacillati > Bacillota > Bacilli > Caryophanales > Bacillaceae > Lysinibacillus > Lysinibacillus sp. FSL M8-0337. The sequence continues at coordinate 2,164,965 of NZ_CP151996.1, forward strand.
CCTGTCAAATATGTAGAGGGCGAGCAAGACGATATCGAAGTTGAATTTGCCTTCCAATTCAACGATGGTTATTCAGAAACGATCTTATCGTTTGTAAATAACGTCCGTACACGTGATGGTGGTACACATGAAACCGGTGCAAAAGCTGCCTTGACACGAGTTTTCAATGAATATGCACGGAAAATAGGCTTACTAAAAGATAAAGATAAAAATCTAGAAGGGACAGATATTCGCGAAGGTTTAGCGGCAATCGTTTCTGTCCGTATTCCTGAACATTTATTACAATTTGAAGGGCAAACGAAAGGAAAGCTCGGTACAAGTGAAGCGCGTTCGGCAGTCGATAGCGTTGTCTCTGAGCAAATTTTATATGTGCTAGAAGAAAATGCGGAATTGTCTGCATCGCTTGTTCGAAAAGCGATTCGTGCTCAACAAGTACGTGAAGCGGCGCGAAAAGCACGCGAAGATGCTCGTAACGGGAAGAAAAGTAAAAAAGGAAGTACGATTCTTTCAGGAAAGCTAACACCTGCACAATCTCGTAATGCTGCGAAAAACGAATTATATTTAGTCGAAGGTGATTCTGCTGGCGGTTCAGCGAAACAAGGGCGAGATCGTACGTTTCAGGCGATTTTACCATTGCGCGGTAAAGTCATTAATACCGAAAAAGCGAAGCTCCAAGATATTATGAAAAATGAGGAAATTTCCACGATTATTCATGCTATTGGTGCTGGAGTCGGAGCGGAGTTCTCAGTAGAAGATTCAGCCTACGATAAAGTGGTCATTATGACCGATGCTGATACGGATGGCGCACATATTCAGGTGCTACTATTAACATTCTTCTATCGTTATATGCGCCCATTAATTGAGGCTGGCAAAGTATTTATTGCGTTGCCACCACTTTATAAAGTATCTAAGGGTGTAGGGAAAAAAGAGGTCATTGAATATGCTTGGACCGAAAATGATTTACAAAAAGCCATTAAAAAAGTGGGGAAAGGCTATATCCTACAACGTTATAAAGGACTTGGTGAGATGAATGCTGACCAACTATGGGATACAACGATGAACCCAGAGACACGTACGTTAATTCGTGTCACGATTGAGGATGGAGCACGTGCTGAGCGTCGCGTGACAACGTTAATGGGCGATAAGGTAGAACCGCGCCGTAAATGGATCGAAGCAAATGTTAACTTCGGCATGGAGGATGATTCGAATATTTTAGACAATGAATTCATCCAACAAGAGGAGGACCAAGCATGAGTAGTACGGAAAAGTTTCAAGATTTACCATTAGAAGAAGTAATGGGCGACCGGTTTGGTCGTTATAGTAAATATATTATTCAAGACCGAGCGTTGCCAGATGCGCGCGACGGTCTTAAACCTGTACAGCGACGTATTTTATTTGCAATGTATACGGAAGGCAATACGAATGATAAACCGTTCCGTAAGTCTGCCAAAACTGTCGGAAATGTAATCGGTAACTACCATCCACATGGTGATAGTTCGGTATATGAAGCGATGGTGCGAATGAGTCAAGATTGGAAAGCGCGCCATATGCTGATAGAAATGCACGGAAATAATGGTTCTGTTGATGGAGATCCACCTGCTGCGATGCGTTATACAGAAGCAAGATTGTCAGCAATTGCAGCTGAAATGCTACGTGATATCGGTAAAAAGACAGTGGAATTTGTACCGAATTTTGATGATCAAGATATGGAGCCAACGGTATTGCCTGCTCGCTTCCCGAATTTACTTGTCAACGGGTCGACAGGGATATCCGCCGGTTATGCCACAGATATTCCTCCACATGCACTTGATGAGGTGTTAGATGCCGTTTTAATGCGTTTAGATCAACCGAATGCTACTGTCGATGAGCTTATGACGGTGATTAAAGGCCCTGACTTCCCAACAGGAGGGATTATTCAAGGTGTCGATGGTATTAAAAAGGCTTATGAAACAGGACGCGGTAAAATTATTGTTCGTGCTCAAGCAGCCATAGAACCATTAAAAGGCGGGAAAGAACAAATCGTTATAACGGAATTACCGTATGATGTAAATAAGGCGAATCTTGTAAAGAAAATTGATGAACAACGCGTCGATAAACGACTGGAAGGCATTGCGGAAATTCGAGATGAATCCGATCGTACGGGTTTACGTGTCGTGATTGAGTTGAAAAAAGACGTGCCAGCACAGGGCATTTTAAATTACTTATTTAAAACTACTGATTTGCAAGTAGCCTATAACTTTAATATGATTGCGATCCATAATCGTCGTCCAACGATGATGACATTGCCGCTGCTACTTGATGCGTACATAGCCCATCAAAAAGAAGTGGTGACAAACCGCTCCATTTATGATTTACAAAAGGCTAAAGACCGTTCTCATATTGTTGATGGCTTGATTAAAGCGCTGTCGATTTTAGATGAAGTAATTGCAACAATTCGTTCATCGAATGATAAGCGCGACGCAAAAACAAATTTACAGGTGAAATTTGACTTTACTGAAGTACAATCTGAGGCGATTGTGAGCTTACAATTATACCGTTTAACGAATACGGATATTACAGAGCTACGTCGTGAACAAGATGAGTTAAATGCATTGATTGCGAAGCTAGAAGGTATTTTGCATAGTGGAGCGAAACTTGTTCGTGTCATTAAACAAGAATTACTTGATATAAAGAAACGTTTTTCTGAACCGCGCCGTTCGAAAATCGAACAAGAGATTGAAGAAATTAAAATTACGTTAGACGTGCTTGTTCCGAGTGAAGATGTGGTGGTCACAGTGACGAAGGATGGTTATATTAAGCGCACATCTACACGTTCGCATGCCGCATCTAATGGACAAGATTTTGCCATGAAAGACTCCGATTATTTACTGTATGAGGCAACGTTAAATACCCAGCATCATCTATTGTTGTTCACCAATCGTGGGAATTATATTTATCAGCCTGTACATGAATTGCCAGATATTCGTTGGAAAGATCTTGGACAGCATATCTCAAGTATTGTGCCAACAGGGGAAGATGAAACGATTCTTGCAGTCTATGGTTTTGATTCCTTTGAACAGCCAAACACCTATATTTTAACCGCTACAAAGGAAGGTCAAATTAAACGCTCGCCACTGCCAGATTATGCAGTGACACGTTATTCGAAGCCGATTAAGACGATGAATGTTAAATCAGGTGATGAAATGATAATGGCGGATATTGTATCAGACGAGGCAGAGTTGTTATTGATTACCGATACAGCCTACGCTATCCGCTTCCCAATTGAAGAGCTTCCTGTCACAGGTGTTAAAACGGGTGGCGTGAAAGGCATTACGTTAAAAGATGGGGAAGTACTTGCTGGTGTAACAATATTAAAGCCGTCTGATACAGAGTATGTTGTGATTGTTACCCAACGAGGCGCTGTGAAGAAGATGAATGTCGCTGAAGTCGATATGGCAAGTAGAGCAAAACGTGGTTTAAAAGTGTTAACTGAATTAAAAGCCAATCCACATCGTGTAGTTGCGGTAGTAAAGGCAAGCGATGAGGAACAAGTCATTGTTGAAACAGAAAAAGGTGTGCAAGAAATCATTGATGTCAAAGGTTTAACGCGCGCAGATCGTCATTCGAATGGTTCCTTTAAAATAGATATTGCTACAGATGGTTCCATTTCTCATGTAATGAAAATGAAAAAAGAAGAGGAATAATTCATTAGCCCATGTTCTTTTATAGAACTGGGCTTTTTTTCATCCAGCGGCTCCATGGGAAAATAAATTATCAAAGTAAGGGGGATTAAAAAATACGAGCTTGTCATTTGAAGATACATAGGGGTATAATAATCAACGAAAAGTTCATAAGTTAAGAATGTAGGGGGGCTGGAAGTTGCCAGCTGAGATTGCGTCCGTTCAGATGCTGACCCTTTGAACCTGATTTGGCTCGTACCAGCGTAGGGAACATCTATTCAAAAATATTCGTACACTATTTTTTGATACCGTTTGCAAACGCCTGGGATAATTCCTAGGCGTTTTTTGTTTAAGGATGATCCATTTACCTATAAGCATATAGAAAACAATTAGAATGGCCTGCAAATGGATTAAAACAGCATACGCTTTTCTTCTGGTGAAACATTCAATCATGAACACTTTCAAATTACTTGCTAGGAGGATATAGCATGAAAAAATGGTTATTCATTATGGTTGCTGCACTATTGACATTAGTTGGGTGTAGCGAAAAAGGGGACAAAAAAGAGGAAGCCAGTTCAGAGAAGAAAGTATCCGTTGTACTGGACTGGACACCTAATACGAATCATACGGGGCTTTATGTGGCGCAAAAGCTTGGCTATTTTAAAGAGCAAGGCTTAGACGTAGAGATTATTTTACCAGGTGATGCAGGTGCTGATCAGCTTGTGGCGTCTGGGAAAGCAGAGTTTGGTGTAAGCATCCAAGAAGGCATTACGCAAGCTCGTGTACAAGGTGTGCCGCTTGTTTCGATTGCGGCAATTATTCAGCATAATACTTCAGGCTTTGCATCACTTGCTTCAAAAGGCATTACATCACCAAAAGATTATGAAGGAAAAACCTATGGTGGCTGGGGTGCTCCAGTGGAACAAGCGGTTTTACAGTCATTGATGAAAGCAGACAATGCTGATATCAATAAATTAGATATCGTCAATGCGGGAGATATCGACTTTTTCACAATGATGCAAAAGGATATTGACTTTGCGTGGATTTATTATGCTTGGACAGGTATTGAGGCAGAGCTTCGTGGGGAAAAGTTAAATATGCAGTATTTAACCGACTATAGTGAGCAGCTCGATTATTATACACCTGTATTGGCAACGAATGAAAAGATGATAAAGGATAATCCTGATGTCGTAAAGGCATTTGTTGCGGCAACTACAAAAGGCTATGAATATGCGATAGCGCATCCAAGTGAAGCGGCTGATATTTTACTTGAAGCAGTACCTGATTTGGATAAAGAGCTTGTGCATAAAAGTCAGGAATGGTTAGCGGGTAAATATCAAGACGATGCGGCGCAATGGGGAGAACAAAAGTTAGCAGTTTGGGAAAACTATGCGGACTGGATGACAAAGAATAACGTTTTAGAAGGCGACTTTAATGCACAACAAGCATTTACTAACGATTTCTTACCAAAGAAAGGAGCGAAATAAATGGCGAATTCATTAATTAGTGTACAAATCATACCTAAAACAGAAAAATATGAGGATGTGATCCCATTTGTGGATGCGGCGATTGCTGTGATTGATGCTTCTGGTGTGCACTATGAGGTGCATCCACTGGAAACAACAATGGAGGGTGAATTATCCACTTTGTTACAAATTATAGAACAGATGAATAAAAAGATGATTGACTTAGGCGCTATCAATGTTATTACACAAGTGAAAATTTTATATCAGCCAGCCGGCATTACGATGGGGACATTGACGGAGAAATATCGAGGGTGAAACAGGTAATTATGAAAGGAAGGTCGATTATTTTTATCGCCTTCCTCTTATTCATATGGGAACTTATTATACGAATAGCTGATATCCCTCATTGGCTATTGCCAGCGCCAAGTGCCATTATGATTGAAGGTATTGAATCGTTTTCAACGTTTAGTCCCCATGTTTGGGCCACGATTCAACTAGCATTACTAGGACTTGCGATTGGTGTGATTTGTGGCTTAAGCGTTGCGGTATTTTTACATCGCTCATCAACAATAAGAGCGTTTGTTTATCCTATTCTCATTGTGTCTCAAAATGTGCCAGTGCTCGTTTTAGCGCCATTATTAATTATTTGGTTTGGCTTCGGCCTATTACCCAAGCTGATTATTATTTGTCTCGTTTGCTTCTTTCCAATCGTTATCGCGGCGATGGATGGGTTTAGGCAAACCTCTGCTGAGCTCAAACATTATTTTGCAATGATTGGTGCTACGAAAGGGCAAACATTTTGGAAATTAGAATGGCCTTATGCTTATCCATCCATCTTTTCCGGTATTAAGATTGCGGCGACCTACAGTGTGATGGGAGCGGTCATAGCAGAATGGCTTGGTGCAAAAAAGGGAATTGGTGTTTATATGACGCTCGCACAATCATCGTTTCGAACGGATCGCGTCTTTGTAGCGATATTTGCGATTGTCTTATTAAGTTTATTGTTATTTAGTGTGATTCGTTTTGTAGAAAAGCTTGTTGTAAAGGGGAGGGGCGCACATGCTGAACATTCAAGACATATCTAAGTCTTTTGGCTCGCTTGAAGTGGTGTATAATTTATCCTTTACAGTACAGGAAGGTGAATTTGTGGCAATTATTGGCCCTTCAGGTAGCGGCAAAAGCACACTCTTTCAATTGATAGGAGGAATAACGCCTGTCGATCACGGCGCTATTTTGTTAGATGGAGACAATATTCAACGAAAAACGGGCATCATTGGCTATATGCCCCAACAACCTTGCTTATTACCGTGGCGGACGATATTAGAAAATGTCATGATTGTTGAAGAATTGCAGCGTCGTCCGAATAAAGAGCTTGCCAAAGCGTGGCTAGAAAAGGTTGGTCTTGCTTCGTTTGAAAATGCTTATCCGCATGCATTATCAGGAGGTATGCAGCAACGTGTATCATTTTTGCGCGCTATCGTCAGTGGGAAACCGATACTATGCTTAGATGAACCTTTTTCAGCGCTCGATGAGTTTACAAGATTAGAAATGCAGGCATGGCTGTTATCTATTTGGGAGGAACATAAAAAATCTATTCTATTCGTGACACATAGTATTGAAGAAGCGCTATTTTTAGCGGATCGCATTATTGTATTAACGAAACGTCCAGCGACGGTTAAGGAAGAAATCATTGTGCCGTTTGCACGACCACGTTCCGAGGAAATTCGCCATTCCACTCAATTTACACAGTTAAAACAACAACTTTTTCAGTATTTAAAGGAAGAAAAGGACGATGCATATGTTGATTGATGCACATATTCATTTAGATCAGTATCAAGAAGAAGAAGTACATTTGCTACTTGATGAGGCGCAAATGGTTATAGCGGTCAGTATGGACTTACAATCTTGTGAGAAAACGCTGAAGTTATCGAGAGCCTATGCGAAGGTCAAGGCAGCGTATGGTTTTCATCCTGAACAGTCGTTGCCTAATGATAGGGAGAAAGAAGCTTTATTTGATTGGATACGACAGCATGCTAGTGAGATGATTGCTGTTGGAGAGGTTGGTTTACCTTATTATCGAAAACAAACGCATATATTGGATGAGCGCCCTTATATTGCGTTATTAGAACAATTTATTCTGTTAGCGCAAGAACTTCATAAACCGATAGTGTTACATGCTGTTTATGAGGATGCACTAATCGCTTGTGATTTACTTGAGAAACATGGTATAAAGAAAGCTCATTTTCATTGGTTCAAGGGAAGTGAAGAGGCAATTGTGCGCATGATACATAATGGTTATTATATTTCCATTACGCCTGATTGTGTTTATGAAGCGGAAATACAAGATTTGATTACAAAGTATCCATTGGAACTGATGATGGTGGAAACGGATGGACCTTGGCCATTTGAAGGACCTTTTGATAAGGCTCGAACTTCGCCGTCTATGATGGCTAAAAGTATCGAAGTCATTGCAACGCTTAAAGGTATAACAACGCAAGAAGCGGCCAATACCGTGACACGAAACACAAAATTATTTTACGATTTATAAAGAAACGACAAAAACAGCCACATTTAGAGCGAGTAATCGTCTCCGTGTGGCTGTTTCCTATGTTTTGTTCTATTGTGTTCTAATGTAGCATGCTTCGTTTTTGTCACGCGTTCATGCGTACTAAAAGGGGCCGTTTGACGTTTTTTCTCAACATCCTTACCTTGCGTCCGTTTTAAATGCATACGTTTCTTTTTAGCTTTAGATAGTGCCATGCTAATCCCTCCATTTCACATTACCAATATATTACCGAAAAGAGGGAGAAAAGTAAAACCCCGTAAGCATAAAGTTTACGGGGTTTTAGTGATAGTATTAATGAGATACGTCTTGAACTGAAATACCAGTATTTGCTTTTACATCAACTTCACGATATTTCGCTTCATCAGTTTCTTTAGAAAGTAACGTTCCGATGAAACCACCTAAGAAACCAAGTGGTACAGAAATTATTGCAGGATTCGTTAACATAATTAACGGATTACCTACGAAGATTGCTTTACCTTCAACTGGATTCCAAACGTTTGGAGATACAGCTACAAGTATTAAAGCAGAAATTAAACCTGTTAACATCGCTGTTACTGCACCAGCCGTATTAAAGCGTTTCCAATAAATTGTGTAAATAATTACTGGTAAGTTTGCCGAACCAGCAATACAGAATGCTAGTGATACTAAGAATGCAACGTTTAATGTTTGTGCACCAAGTGCAAGAAGGATTGATACTATAGAGATTGTAATAGAACCGATACGAGCAGCAAGTACTTGCTCTTTTTCTGTAACCTTACCTTTTTTAATAATTTGACCATAAATATCATGTGATAGGGCAGATGCACCTGAAAGTACAAGACCTGCTACTACCGCTAAGATTGTTGCGAATGCTACTGCACAAACGAATGAGAACAGAATGTCGCCACCAAGTGCTTCTGCAAGAAGTGGAGCAGCCATGTTACCAGCCGCGTTTGCAGCGATAATGTCTTCTTTACCAACGAATGCAGCAGCACCGAAGCCTAAGAAGATTGTTAATACATAGAATAGACCTACAATCCAAGTAGCCCAAATAACTGAAGAACGAGCTGTTTTTGCATCTTTTACTGTGAAGAAACGCATTAAGATATGTGGAAGACCTGCAGTACCTAATACAAGGGCAATTAAAACTGAAATTGTATCAATACCGTTTGTATACTTAAGTCCAGGATTTAAGTATGCCGCACCGCTGTCAGTAGCAGTAGACATTTCTGTAAACATTGTTGAAATACTGAAGCCAAACTCTTTTAATACTAAGAAAGAAATAATGACAGTACCTAACATTAATAGACAAGCTTTAATAATTTGTACCCAAGAAGTTGCAGTCATACCACCGAATAAAACATAAGTAGTCATCATAACACCAACGATTAATACTGCAACCCAATAGTCAATTCCTAAAAGTAATTGAATAAGTGCGCCTGCACCAACTAGTTGTGCAATCATGTAGAACAATACAATTGTAATGGTACTTAGAGCTGCTGTACCACGAACTTTAGAATTATTAAAACGTGCTGTAATCATGTCAGCTAATGTAAATTTACCAAGGTTACGTAATGGCTCAGCTACGATATATAGCACCACTAAGTAAGCTACTAAATAACCGATAGAGAAGAAGAATCCATCAAATCCGAATAATGCAACGGCACCAGCGATCCCTAGGAAAGAAGCTGCTGATAAGTAGTCACCAGCGATAGCTAGTCCATTTTGCCAGCCTGTTAAACCACCGCCTGCAGTGTAGAAATCACTTGCAGAAGAAGTACGTTTAGATGCCCACCATGTAATAATTAATGTAAGACCAACAATTGCTACGAAGAAAAATATTGCGATAAAGCTCATAGGCGGCCACCCCCGTTTTCATATTCAGCTATAATTGCTTTTGCTTCTTTGTCATAGCTATTTGCTTTCGCAACATATAGATGACATAAACTCCAAGTCATGATGAATAATCCTGCTGCGTAAATCCATACCCAAGTGACTTCCCCAATAGCCTTTTGGTGTAGGATTGTTGTGTAAGATGTAAGAATAGGTAGCAACATGTAAGCTGCTAAAAAGAATACAGTGATTGACCATAGAAAGGCATTCTTTTTTCTTACAAGTGCTTTAAACGATTCTTGTTTTGCAATTGCATCATAATCAATAACAATGCTTTTGCTTGCTTGATTGTTCGCCATAAACATTCCCCATTTTGTGTTTATTTTTACTGCTTAAATACTATTTTTTGCTACTTTAGTGAATTCACATCTTAATTTTATGAGACAGTTCACGAAATTGCAATACATTTCAGAAAAATTATGTAAAAAAAATTTTCTGAAAAATAGACTTTAAACAGAAAATACATGACAAAGCCTAGAAATTAAAGGGTTTTCGAATATTCAGATAAATTTATAAGACGATGATATTACTAGCTTCTTGACAAAAAAACAGTTGTAATAACCGAGAAAAAATACGTTTTTTCCAGAAAAAATAAACACTATTTCTCTAGTGAAAATTGGTTATTTTCTTATTTTTGGAAAAAGAATAGTATTGTTCGATAAGTAAAATGTTTAATTTTTTATAATAAAAAAAGAAAAAACCCGACCGAAGTCGAGTCTTTTTTTGCTATGAAAAAGGTCATTAACATCTCAAGCGATTAATGAGAAATATCTGAAACGGATACCCCTGTATTTGCTTTTACACGGATCTCTTTGTAAATACGATCCGCCTCTGCTTGAGATACTTTGTTAGTAGAAAGAACAGAACCTAAGTACCCGGCAATAAAGCCAAGAGGAATCGTGATAATTGCTGGAACTGCAAGTGGCACTAGTGGATTTCCAACAAAAATTGCTGCACCTTCAACTGGACTCCAAACGTTTGGACCCATAGCACCTAGAACTAAACATGAAACTAAGCCTGTTACCATGGCAGTTACCGCACCAGTTGAATTGAACTTTTTCCAGTAAATTGTATATAAAATAACAGGTAGGTTGGCAGAAGCCCCGATACAGAATGCAAATGATACTAAGAATGAAACGTTTAAACTTTGTGCAAATAATGCAAGGATAATCGATACAATGGCAATTGAAATTGAGCCTGTACGAGCAGCTAAAACTTGTTGCTTTTCAGTTAATTTACCATTTTTAATAATCTCACCATAAATATCATGAGAAATTGCAGATGCACCTGTTAATACTAGTCCTGAAACTACCGCTAAGATTGTTGCAAATGCAACCGCACAAATAAATGACATCAGCACATCGCCACCAAGGAATTCAGCTAATAGTGGAGCTGCCGTATTTCCAGCTTTACTTTCAGCGATGATTTTATCAAGCCCTACAAAGTGCATAGCACCAAAACCTAAGAAAATTGTTAATGAGAAGAAAATAGCTGTAATCCAAGTTGTCCAAGAAATAGAAGCACGAGCTGTTTTAGCATCTTTAACAGTAAAGAAGCGCATTAGGATATGTGGTAAACCTGACGTACCTAATACTAGTGCCATCATCATTGAAACAGAGTCAATTGAACTTGAGTATTTCATACCTGGCACTAAAAACTTATCGCCGTGATCAGATGAAATCGTATCAAACATTTTCACTAAAGAGAAATCGAATTTCATTAATACCAGTGTTGCTAATAAACCTGTCCCAAATAGTAAAAGTCCAGCTTTAATAATTTGAACCCATGAAGTAGCCGTCATACCACCAAATAATACATAAGTAGTCATCATAACGCCTACAATTAACACCGCAACCCAATACTCAATACCAAATAATAATTTAATAAGAGCACCAGCACCTACTAATTGAGCAATCATATAAAGAATAACGATAATAATTGTGCCTGTAGCAGCTACTCCACGAATACGTTTTTCATTAAAGCGAGCTGTTAACATATCGGCTAATGTATAGCGTCCTAAATTACGCATTGGTTCCGCAATGACATATAGTAAAACTAAGTTCGCAACAACATAACCTACTGAGAAGAAGAAACCATCAAAACCAGTTAATGCGATAGCACCTGAAACCCCTAGAAATGCAGCCGCTGATAAGTAGTCACCAGCAATCGCAAAGCCGTTTTGCCATCCTTTTAATCCACCACCGGCAGTATAGAAATCACTGGCAGAAGAAGTACGCTTCGCAGCGATATACGTAACGATTAATGTTAAACCTACGATTCCTAAGAAGAATCCTACTGATACTAAATTCATTTATTTTCCACCTTTCGCTTGATACTCTGCAAGAACTGCAGCTGCAGCTTTATCGAATGAAGAAGCTTTTTTTACATATACTGTACAAAGAACAATTGTCATGATGAAAAGTCCTGCTGAGTAAATCCAAACGCCCGTAATACTACCAACAACTTTTTGTTGTAGTACAGGCTGGAAAGCAAGGATTGGTAGTAAAATATAAAGAATTAAAAACCCTGCTGTGATCGAAAAAAGGAAAGTATTTTTCTTTTTTACGAAGTTGTTGAACGATTCCATAGCTTCAATTGCATTATAGTCAACTGATTGTACGTTTTTGTTCTCAGTAATGTTAGCCATTATTATTCCCCCTAAAGTTATATATTGCTGTTTAAAACGACATATTTCTTTTTGTCTCGTCGTTATATTCACTTATTTTATGAGGAAGAATCCTATAATGCAATACTAAAATTTTAGTTTTTCAAATTTTTAGTCAAATTTAGATAGTCGAAATAAAGTAGAAATAATAAGGATTTAATAGAAATTATATGTATGAAAGAGAACACGTTTTACTATTGAAATAGTATTGTTGAAATAGCTTATTGATAATAATTTCGAATGTAAAAGAAAAAATGAACTTGAAAGAGAATTTTAGCGTTTTCCTTTTTTTTCTATAAAATAGGGTATGTAAATGAATAGCAAAAAAACCTTGTTATATAACAATTATATGATGTCTTGGGAAATAAGAAATTTAGTAAAAAAATGCTGAAAAAATTTTTAAAAAAACTTTTACCAAGATGGTATAAAATGGTTTAAAAGTTACCAAAAACATACAAATAAAGGAGTTTGACATAAAGAAGGAAATGATTCAAGACCATTATCTTGTATTTGTAATCTATAATTTATACAATAAAAAACGATGATAAGTTGGAGGGAAGTGTACACTTTGTTAAGAAGGAAATGGATCATACTAGTTGGATTACTAGTAATAAGTAGTTTATTAACTGCTTGCGGTAGTTATAAATTTGAACCTGAAATGAGTATTGACGTACAAGATTTTTCTTTTACCAATCAAAACAATGAGCAAGTGAACCTTGAGAGCTTTAAAGGAGAGCCTTGGCTAGCCATGTTCATATTTACAAATTGCAATTCGATTTGTCCGCCAATGACATATAATATGACAGATGTGCAAAAGTCATTAGAAGATGAAGGCGTAAAGGACTATAAAATCGTAGCATTTAGCGTAGATCCAGAAGTTGACACACCGGATGTATTAAAAAATTATTTAAAAACGTACACGGTTGTTGATGATAGCAAATGGCAGCTGCTGACTGGGTATAAGCAAGTATATATAGAGCAATTTGCACGAAAATCATTTAATTCATTAGTAAAAAATGATCCAAATTCTGATCAAGTAGTACATATGTCGAGCTTTTATTTAGTTAATGCTGACGGTGTTGTCGTAAAAGATTATGATGGCACGACAGATGTACCGGTTGAAACAATCGTAGCAGATATGAAAGCATTGTCTAAAAACTAAATACCACGCAAAATAAACTCAGTTGATTAAACGATTAGCTGAGTTTATTTTTTTATTCCTGTCTCACTATCATAAGTATACTTAATTATGAAACATAACTTCCTATAATTTATATTATGTAAACTAAAATTATTTGGCGTGAGGAGGGCTTGTATACGTCAACTACCCATCTATACGCATAGTTTGTTGTATATGGACAAGAACATACTGCTGTATCTTATGGATTATCAGCATTGCACATATGTCTTCAATAAAATAACCCCGTTCTAATTAGAGAATAGGGTTAATAAAACTTTATATTTTTTAAGTTATTTAAAATATTTCTTCTGGATTTATCACTATGTCTTCTGGGTCTATCAATATTTCTTCTGGATTTATCATGGAATTATTCGTTTTTGTAAGTGTTTCTATATCTTTTACTTCAAAGTTCGCAGCATTGAGTTCACCGTTTATACTAAAAGTAAATTCTATAGTATGGGTAATAGTTTCATTCCCTATAGGGAAATATGGGCTTTCGCCTTTATCACGAAATGCATTCCAAAGATATAATGAGACAAAATGTTTAACATCTAAAGACCCGTAAATAATTATTTCTGAACCGTAAATTTCTCTTTCAAAGGTATTTAAAGATGTATTTAATAATGTGATTGACTCTAATTTACATAAATTATAGCGATAATCATTGATTATATTGTTTATTTCTACTTCAGAAAGCTCATCAATATAAAAACCTAGCTCTGATTGCAGTTCTTCCATAAATTCTTCCTTTATTACTTTTTCAACGTAAGATTCGTTTAGATTGCTATTTGCCCAATTAAGTAACTTAGTAAAACTTCTTTCTTCTTCTTTCTCTGTAATCAAATCTTTGATATTGTCAGAATTAGATGTTAGAAATTTCTCGATTGATTTATACGGCACTAATCGTTCTGTATCAGCAAGTAAATCAGGATGAATAGATTCTTTATCAGATGCATAGAATTCCTTCGTGTTATTTGATAGGAAATAACCAGATATCCCGTGCTTTTCTACATATTTTGAATAAGTTAACCAAATAACAGTATCTTTAAACTCCTCTTTTTGATAATCAAAAGGCTTTTTATTATTAAGGGCACGTTGAACTATTTCATTAAACATATCAAACTCTGTATGGTGAATAATAATTAAATGACCGTCTTTTATCATATTTTCATAAAAATCTGTTAGTTCTGATAGATAAAATTCATCGTCTTTGAAGGTGTGTTCTACGCTTGTCACAACTATTTTATTCAGCTCAAAGTGAGCTTCTCCAAAAGCCTTTCTTCTTTTTTTTAATTCACGTTTATAATTATTTATAACTTCCTGATAAACAACATTAGAAATAAAAATCTTTCCATTAATTTCTTTAATCGTTTTTAAGAAATTTCTAGCGAAATTCTCCTTAAAAAATGGATCAGGAAATAATATATTCGAATCCAAAAAAATATTCATCTTTTCACCTCTATTAATATTTATAGACTTTATATTATATCACTTCTTTTTTCCATTATAATGGTATCGTTCCATTTTCCGTGTAACATAGCTATTTTTTCCCTCGTACCAACAATTCTAAAGCCCATTTTTGTATGTAGTCGAATACTTGCTGCATTGATGGCAAAGATAGATGATTGAAGTGTCCAAAACCCTGCTATTTCACTCTCTTCAATTAGTACTTTAAATAGCTTCGAGGCAATACCTTTCCCTTTACTATCACTCGATATATATACACTAACTTCTCCAACTCCAGAATAAACAGCACGTGCAGAAACGGGTGAAATGCCAATCCAACCAACCACTTTATTTTGATCTTCTGTTACAAAACGTAATGTTGCATGGTGCCCTTCATCCCACTCTTGTTCACTTGGTACTTCTGTTTGAAAGGTTGCCATCCCAGTTTCAATTCCCTCTTTGTAAATCTCTAATACGGCTTTCAAATCCTTCTGTTCCATTTTACGAATAATCAGTGTGTCCATCTCATTATCCCCTTTTTATAAAATGACTGCTAGCTTTCGCTAACAGTCATATTTTTTAACAACATGAATTTGATTGATTGGCAAGATTTATACCGCATACCCCTGTTTCAGGTAACTCCAATTCCACTCGTTTCGAAGCTTCTTTATCACCTGTTAAGTAAGCTGTTATTGAACGGACTTGTTCGTATCCAGTTGCCATTAAAAATGTTGGTGCGCGTCCATAACTTTTTGCACCGACAATATAGAAATCCTTTTCTGGTTGTCTCAGTATTTCTTCCCCATGCGCTCTTACTGTTCCACAACTATGCTCATTAGGGTCAATTAGAGGCGCCAATGCTTTTACACTTTCTGTTGCTGTATCAATGGAAAGCCGTAGTTCACTGTTAATCGTAAGATCTGGTCGATTACCTGCGTTGACAATTAGCTCTTCAAATCCTGTTAATACCTTTGTTTCCCCGTTAATAGTACCAACAATTTGGATACTCTCATCTTTCTTCAACTGTGAGATATAGAAAGGTGTTATTACCTCAACCTTACCTGTATCTACTAATTCGTGAATACGTACACCAAGTGCGCCACGAGCTGCTAATGCATCGTTTTCTTCGCCACCATATGCTTCTTCAACAGATTTTTTACGCATAATCCATACTAACTTTGTTGCAGGATTCTCTTTTTGTAATTCCGCAAGTGCCAATAAGGTATTAATAGCTGAATGGCCTCCACCAATAACAGCAATCTTCTTATTTGCATATCTCTTAGCATTTGAATTTATATTTGGAATACCATACTCAATGTAATTTGCTAATGCTTTTTCATTTTCTAGCCAAACACCTGTAGTATTTGCTGGATTTGGATTTCCCCAGGTACCCGTCGCATCAATAACAGCTCTCGCCTCAATGGTATTGATATCATTCTCTTGTTCAACATAAATATTAAAGAACTGTTCTACTCGATTTTTCGTCTTCATCTTATCATTAAATTGTCGTGAAATCGCAACTACTTTTGCGTTCAATTGAATGTTAGGTTTTATTTGTACTAACTCACTCAAAGGTCTTAAATAGAGATCAATTAATTCATTTCCCGTTGGTAATGTATCTAAATTAGGTTCTACCCAATCGGAGGTATCTAATAAAGCTTTGGCTGCTTTATTGATGTTATATCGCCATGGGGAAAATAACGTAACATGCCCCCAACTACGAATATTATGTGCTATTTCACGCCCTGCCTCTAGTAAAATAAATGCTTGCTTTTGTTCTACTAAATGAGCTGCTGCAGCTAATCCAATTGGACCTGCGCCAATTATTACAATCGGTAAATTCTTATTAGAATTATTTACAGTCTCTTGTACCTCAATATCCTTTGCAGGAGTACAACAAGATCCATTTTGATTGATTACTTTTAGTGTTTTCATAATTAACTTCTTCTCTTTCATTCTTTATATAAGCATTTCCTTATATAAAAAGTATTTTTTACGTCTAGCAGTTAGCTAGACGTTTATTTAAACTTTGTGAGTGAATTTACTACACTTCATTTTTACAAATCGTTTTATCAAGTTCTTTTATGGCTTTTTCGAATTGTAACCATGTAGAAATGTCGTAGCGCTCCATATCCCCTTTAAAGAAGAAATCAAAAGCAAACTCTTTAGCCTCTACTATTCATTATTAACTTTAAATATGCGATAAAATAATCTTTAGTTAAAATGCTAGCATGAGTTACTGTCATTTCTAATCCTCCATACAAAGGATGGAATAATTGCTAAGGCTGTTAGTATATTTAAGGTCTCTGTTTAACAAGATGTCGGAGAGTATCCTACCAGTACTAACCCGAGTTCACCATTCTCTTCTTCTGCATGGATCGTAACATCTTTTAATTGTGGTGCAATATCAGGGTGGATTGCGACTTCGATACCTTCAATTGTTTGAATAGCATCTTCTGCTGCTGGTGCTTCTAAACCTACACCTAAATTAACTCCACAGCAGCCTGCAATACCAAAGAAACGAAGTGTTTTAACCTCCGAATCAGCTATTACCTGGTCTAAATAATGTTTACCTTCTGGACTCATTTTCATTTGATTTTCTCTCCTTTTAGTTCATGTAAGCCTTTTGTTCCAACCGGTGGTGTTTTTACCCATGGGATGGCCACGAAATGATTGTTGCTGATGGATTGTACTTCTTTCAGCCATTTTCTTTCGGCTTGTTGTTTTTGAATTAATATTGGACTTGTCGTGTAGATAGATGAAAACGTCTGGTTAATAACCCACCAATCAACAGATAATCCAGCACGCTGCAAATCTTCCTGTAAGCGTGTCGCTTCATAAACAGGTGTTGCTTCAGGAAGAGTTATGATGGCAACACTCGTATAGGAAGCATCACGCAACCTTGGTAACAGGTTAGAAACAGCTGGAGGAATATCCCCTTGTGAACGGCTTATTTCGCGATGATAAGCTTCCGTTGCATCTAATAACAGCAACGTATGCCCTGTTGGTGCTGTATCAATAATAATGATCTCATCTTGATGATTTTCTACCACATTTGCAAATGCTCGGAATACAGCTATTTCCTCTGTACAAGGAGAAGCCAAATCCTCTTTCACAAATGCTAAACCTTCTTCGTTCATCGTTTCACTTGCCTGTGCAAGCACTTCAGCTTCATAGTTTGCAACTTCTACTTTCGGATCTATTCGACTTATCGTTAAATTTTTGACTTGTTCGTCACCGAATGTCCAATTTAAATGTGCAGCAGGATCTGTTGTAGTTAAATGTACAGGAGTACCCTTTTCCGCTAAGCGTAAGGCAATATAAGAAGCAACCGTTGTTTTACCAACCCCGCCTTTACCCATCGTAAAAATCAGTTTCGGTTTACGTTCTAAATAATCAGCAATCATTTCTTCCACTTCAGGAATCTTAGTTTCTTCGCTTGATTCATTTGTATGTGTAATTTCTTGATTGGTCATCCATGCTTGCATACGCTCAATACTTGATAATGAGTACGGTACAAACGGTAAGTAGAAATGTTCAAATCGATTTAGTTCTTCTGGAATTCTGGCTAATGCATCCGATTGACGTGCAATGAAAGCCTCTTCGATATGATCAGTAGAATTGACATTACGCATATATCCATTAATTAATAAAGTCTGATTTTGAATACCAATTTCAAATAACTCGTGAGAAGCACGTGCTGCTTCTTTTAAAGGGTTTTCTTCAGGGCGTGTCACTAACATTAACGTTGTTTGGTTAGCATCTTTTAAACGATTAACAGCCTCTTTATAGACTTCTCGTTGTGGTTCTAGCCCTTTTAAAGGACCTAAACATGAAGTGCCAGTCGTGTTTTCATCTAGAAATGTAGACCATGCTGAAGGTAGTTGTAATAAGCGTAACGTATGTCCTGTTGGTGCTGTATCAAACACGATAGTGTCAAAATTGCCAATCACAGAAGTATCAGTCAATAGTGTTGCGAATTCATTAAAGGCAGCAATTTCTACTGTACAAGCCCCAGAAAGTTGTTCCTCCATATTTTGAATGACCACATCAGGTAGTTTTCCACGGTACGGACCAACCATTTGCTCTTTGTAATGTTGTGCTGCTTGTTCAGGGTCTAAATTTATCGCAAATAAATTGTCTATGCCTTCAATCTTTGTTGGACTATTAGAAAGCGTTTGACCAAAAATATCTTGTAAGTTGGATGCGGGATCTGTACTAATTAAAAGTACCTTTTTCCCCTCACTTGCAATGGCTATTGATAGGCTACAAGCAACAGATGTTTTTCCTACGCCTCCCTTCCCCGTAAAAAACAAGAACGGTGTGTTAGGGAAATGACTTCTTGTAAAGCGTTCCATTTTAGGCATCTCCTTTTAGTGACAAACGTACTTTCGGCTTTTGTAATAGTTCTTTTTCTGAAAGCCCTGACCACTGTGAAAATTGCTCATTTGTTGGATATTTCCCTTTACAAAGCAATTCTCCATCCACAAACGTTGCAGGTAAGGCATCCATTCCTTCGGCCATTAAAAGTTGATTGATTGTTTCGTTTTCTACAAAAGCATTTGGTTCATTAGTCAGATTAAATCGTTCAGCTTCAAAGTTGGTTTTCTTTAAATTATTCATTATAAAGGACATACGCAATAATTCTGGGTCTATAGAAGGTCCACATAAGCCTGTAGAACAGCACATTGCTGGCTCATAGATATGAATTTTTTTCAATTTACTTCAGCTCCTCGGCTACAAATTTTTCAATACGTTTTCCTATAGCATCACGAACGTTTTGGAAAACTGCCCACTTTTCTTCTTCTGAACCGGACGCTTTCGCTGGATCTTCAAATCCCCAATGTTCACGACGAACATGAGGTGGCGTCATCGGACATTTATCAGCGGCATCTCCGCATAATGTAACGACAAATGTTGCATTGTTTAATGTCTCTAAATCAATTAAATCTGATGTATGATTTGAAATATCAACCTCTACCTCCGCCATCGCTTTAATAGCATTTGGATTTACTCCATGTGCCTCAATCCCAGCACTTTTTACAATCCAATTAGTAGGCAATAATTTTCTAGCCCATCCTTCAGCCATTTGACTACGGCATGAGTTCCCTGTACACAAGAAATAAAGTGTATTTGTCATAAGTATTGCTCCTTATAATTTAATGGTTTTAAAGTATTTTTTCTGCCAACGTAAGGCAACCCATACAAGTCCTATGAGTACGGGTACTTCTACAAGTGGACCAATAACAGCGGCGAATGCCACGCCACTATGAAGGCCAAATACGCCAACTGCTACCGCAATCGCTAACTCAAAGTTGTTACTTGCAGCTGTAAAAGAAAGAGCTGCTGTGACAGGATAAGACGCGCCAGCTTTACGTGAAGAGAAGAATGAAACAGCAAACATCACAACAAAGTAAATAAATAATGGAATTGCAATTCGTACGACATCGAGTGGGAGTTCCACTAGTTGCTCACCTTTTAAAGCAAACATCATCACAATTGTGAACAGCAGTGCAATTAGAGTCAGTGGTGAAATCTTCGGCAAGAACTTTTCTTCATACCACTGTTTTCCTTTTGTTTTAATACCAATCCATCGAGTCAGAAATCCTGCAGCAAAAGGTATTCCTAAATAAATAAGAACACTCTTTGTAATTTCCCACATAGAGATGGAAACATTGAAATTCTCTAAACCAAACCAACCAGGTAATACATTTAAGAAAAAGTAAGCAAAGATTGAATATGTCACGATTTGAAAGATAGAGTTAAAGGCAACTAAGCCAGCTACATATTCACGGTCCCCACGTGCTAGATCATTCCACACAATGACCATGGCTATACAGCGAGCCAAGCCAATCATAATGAGTCCAGCCATGTACTCTGGATAATCACGCAAAAAGATGATGGCTAAAAAGAACATTAAGAACGGTCCAAGTAACCAGTTTTGGAAAAGTGATAGTAAAAGTACCTTCCAATCCTTAAATACTCTCCACATTTCTTCATACTTTACTTTCGCTAATGGCGGGTACATCATCACAATTAACCCTATAGCAATAGGTATTGATGTTGTGCCAATAGACATGGACTCTAATGCTTCACCAATATTAGGCATAGTGATACTTAATAAAACGCCTATTCCCATCGCAACAAATATCCAAATGGTAAGGTAACGATCTAGAAAAGAAAGCTGTTTGGTTAAAGAGTCATTACTCATTATCATTTCCCCCTACATGGCAACAATCTGTACCACAGTTGCACCCGTTTAAAGGCTGAATTTGTTCTAAAATGCCCTTCATCAGTGGCGTTTGATCCTCTACTAAACGATAATGCTTCCAAGTCCCTACTTTTCGTTCAGTAATAATACCTGCCTCCTTTAATTTTCGTAGATGCTGACTAACTGCTGGTTGTGATATGCCTAGTACATCCACAAAATCACATACACAAACCTCCCCATTTTTCATACATGCAAGTAATTTAATGCGATTCAAATCAGCTGCTGCTTTTAATTGTTTTTCAATTAGTGTATTTTCCATTTATCTACACTCCTTATATAATCATTTACTTATATATTATTTTAAATAAAATCACCTCATAAGAAAGGTGACTTAATCATTATATAACTATATTCTTATATTATGATTTATTGTTTTAAATTGCAACAGATATTTGCCCAATTTGGAAATTTTGCTGAAAAGAAAATAAGTACCATTTATATCTCCAGGCCGTATATAGAGCTGCTTTACAATAAGGACAACTAAATGTTCCTTTGCGGTTAGCTATTAGCTAATGGAAACAACCTCGTAAGCTTAGTTACGAGGTTGTTATTATTAAACTTTTCAGTTTGATATCGTTCTTTTGTGTTTAGGATCAGGTGTTGGCTCTACTACTACTGGTAAGGAATTCCGTCTTTTAGAACAAAAGCAGTTTTACTTTCCACACCTGTAGCAGATATAGACTTTATACCATATGTGTATACTTTACTCTTATTTGCATTAGTATCTACATAAATAGTATTACCTTGTGTGTTATAAACCACGTCAACAATATTTTTAACGTCTTCATATGAACCTTCTTTTGTTCCATCAAATCGATATATTACATATTTCCTTGGTTGAGTACTATTTTCATCTGTAATTGTAAGCTTCATGCCGAAAGACTCTTTACTCAATTTAACATCAGTTGGACATAAAGGTATTGCAGAGTCTTTCCAATAAATTGAAGGTGTTAAAGCTTTATAATTGTATAGTTGCTGATTTAGATAAGAGGCATGTCCAAGAGCGTTATTGTTAATACTTCTAAGAGAAAAATGCATTTGTCCTTGAACATTATTATTTTCTCTGTTGGCGATGACTTGGCTGATAAGCTCCGTCTTATTTTTCCATGTAGTATCAGAATCATTTCCAACTTTATGATTGGCCATGCCAATATATAGATTAACAGGATGGACTTTTGCGTACGTTTGAACTTCTCTTCCCCACCAATCTAATAAAACAGAGTAATTTGCTGCTTTATGATTTCTGGACCAATAGATTTGAGGCGCAATATAATCGATACTTCCATCTTTAATCCACTGTCTTGTATCAGCATAAAGATCATCGTAGTTACTCATTCCATTCGTGTTACTACCAGTAGAATCTTGCCCTTTGTTTCGCCAAATTCCAAACGGAGATATTCCGTATTGAACATGTGGTTTAATTGCCTTAATGCTTGCATAAACCTTTTTTACTAATTGATTAACATTATTTCTGCGCCAGTCTTCAATATTTTTGAATGAGCCACCATACTTTTTAAAAGTTTGTTGATCTTGAAAAGTCTCTCCTTTTATTTTATAAGGATAGAAGTAATCATCCATATGTACAGCGTCTATATCATAGTTGCTTACTAATTCTTCTATGGTTGATAATAAGTAATTTTGAACTTCCGGCAAACCAGGATCTAAATAGTATTGTTTACCGTATTTCACTACCCAATTAGAATTTTTACGGGCTACATTATCGGCAGCAAGATTAGTCAAAGATTGCGAAGGCATCGTGACCCTATATGGGTTTACCCAAGCATGAAGTTCTAATCCTCGCTTATGTGCTTCGTCCAGCATTATTTGCAATGGATCAAAACCCGGATTGGTCCCTTGTGTCTTGCCTGTTATATACGATGACCATGGAGCAAGCTTAGACGGGTACAGTGCATCATTTAATGGCTTAACTTGAAAGATAACTGTATTAAAGTTATCAGCTTTTAATTTGTCTAAGGTACTTTGAACCCATTGCGTATATTGGGTTTTATTCATACCTGCCTTCATATCAATATTAGATACTGTTGCAATCCAGGCTGCACGCATTTCATTTTGAGGTAGTGAATTAGCTGTAGCCTTTTGATTTGCAAAAACAGGGATAAGTAAAAGTAAAATCAAAAAAGTTACTAAGCACTTTTTAAAAAAATTTTTAAACATAAATAATGAAATCTCTCCTTTTAATTCACAGCTATTCAAACCTAGCTGTTACTATAACCTAAGTAAATACCATTTCAGCCTATTCTATAAAAGTAGGAACTGATTTATCCTTCTAAATTTTGTCGGCAGGACCCCCTATTGTAATTTCAATTGTTTGCGAAGCTCGTTGGAAAATTTTATTCTGTTTCTTCGCTTACTATATAATACCACAAATACCCAATTATTCTCTCTTCACTGGTAATTTCCATTACAATCATGTGGTCAATTGTTAAGTTTTTTGATAAGTGGACCATAAAAAGATTGATTATTTTGGAAAGCGAATCTTCAACTAACGCACCCGATTGCTGAATAAAACTAAAAGAACTGTCCTATTTAAAAAAGACAATCCTTTCAGTATTTTACGTTATTTCTTTAATTCAATAACGATATCTTCTAATACAAATTCTTCTTTTCCCTTACCTGACTTCTCTGGTAGTGTGATTTCCCTTTCAACTCCATCTTTCGATACTTCTACAGAACTATAATTATCGGAATTGTAATCTCTTAAGGTGATATGAGGAGATACTATGAGTTTCGTTGCATTCTCGTCTAATTTTTCAAAAGTTTTACTAAAACTCATATTATAAGAATCTGTACCTTTTCCTCCATTACCTTCACCTGAGTAGACATTTCCTAAATCATCTTTAATCTCTAATTCAACATCTACCCCATCCCACTTGTTGCTTATATTTTCTGAAACTATTTGGTCATAATAAACAATAAAGGACATTGGGTTGACGGATATTTTTTCTATATTTACTTTTACACCATTTCGTTCTGAACTACTGTCACTTAATTGCATTGTGCTATCAACAGCATTTAGACTAAAATCAAAATTCCAATCTCCTTTTATCTCTGTGTGATTATCGGGGTTCTGAATACTGTCAATATTCCATTTGATGTTAGCAATATCTAATGTTTTATCCTCCAGATTACTAACCGTTAGTATGCCTACATATTTATTTGTATCTATTTTTGTAGTTCTATCTGTTCCTCCCAGTGCATTCATCCCTTCTATTTTTGGTAAAGAAGTTCCTGCGTGTTTACCTAAATCTTGTTCACTTTCTATTGAATAGGTTAATGTTACTGTTTTCCCATCAAAGACAGCATCATTTACGGTTATTTTGATACCGTTACTTTCCTTCGTAAGATTGATTTCGTTCGAGAATTGCTTATAGTTATAATACAATCCTTTTTCTTCATCTTTAACATCATTACTGTCTATTGAGCTTTCAGTTCTTCCATTATCGAAAAATCGAAAAATATCTTCAATCACAGGGATGTTTTTAGCGTAAGCTGGAAATGTTAATCCAAAGGTTGTAGCTGATAAGCCGACTAAAATGGATGCTACCGCAACATTCTTTTTCCAACTCTGCATTTTTCTCTTTTTATTAATAGACTTTTTCAGTGTATTCTTTACTTTAGCTTTTTCAAGTTCACTAACTTCCATTTCTTCAAATTCATTTTCGTCTATGTTGATATCGTTTAGTAATTCATAAATGTCTTTCATATTCCATTCTCCTTTAACTTAAGGTTGGTAGCTTTTTGATTCAGTCTCTTTTTCCCTCTATAAATCCGATTATCTACTGAGGATTTGGTCAAACCAAGTTTTAATGAAATTTCCTCAGTAGATAATCCCAAGAAGAACTTCATGATGAAAATATCTCGTTCAATAGGCTCTAAATGATTGATTAACTTGATTAATTCAGTTCTGTCTTCTTGCATAATAAGTTTATCTTCTGCCGATTTTTCTACATTCAAATCTATATCATTGGAGGTGATTTCTACTTTCTTAGTCACCTTTCTGTAATAATCAATAGATTTAAACTTAGCAATTGCGCAAATCCATTTCTTGAAATCATCTAAATCTCCATGAAATTTCCCCGAATTCTTCCAGATAGAAAGAAAAATATCATTGATACATTCTTCTATGACACCTTTATTTTCAAGGGGAGTGAGAATTTTATATGTAATCCCCTTGATTAATGGCAAATATTTATCAACTATAAATTCCAAAGCATCTTCTTCTTGTCGCTTTAATCGCTGTATTAAATTTGTATCATTTGACGTCATTTAGCAATTCTCCTTATTTTTTGTAAAAGCCTTTACACTCTATACAACGTATTGAAAAAGTTTTTTTCTCACATTTACAATAAAATTCTTTAATTTAAGTGAGGTCCTTTGAGACTTTTTGTTAATTTATCAAATATGGAAGATATTCATTGAACAAAGACAATTAAAAAAGTCAACTTCTTAATGTGAAATTGACTTTTATACTAAAAATTCTTGTAGCGTAAAAACACATAGTGTTGGAGATATCTTTCCTAGAAAATAAACTTTTATTTAGTTAAGTTTGATTCAATCTTAAAGAAAATATATTTCTAAAAACTGAGAGACGCTCATTCAAGTATCTGCCCTTTAATAAAAACGAGCACTGATCCTTATTACAGAATCGCGCCCATTTGCGGATATATGAAAAATGTTTAACCCTCAACAAGCCCATAATATTTATAAAGTTTACCTTCTGATTCTACGAGTAAAATTGGTTCTCCAATTTCTTCTTTTTCTTTAACCGAAAAGACTTTTGCACCAACAGGCAATTTGTTCGACATTTCGTCTTTAAAGTTTGTATCTGTATCGTTTTTTGTTTTTATTGCTCCTACCTGCTCGCCTTTTATTAAGGTTAGTTTTTCAACCCAATCAATTCCAGTCTGATAAATCACTCCATTGAACTGAAATATATCGGCTTCGGGGTCTAATTTTAAAACCTCTTCTGCATTAGGATTTTCAGTTTCATGAACTTCTACTTTACCTTTATCCGATGAATTAGAACATCCGACAGCAGTTAATAAAACGAACATAACCAAACCCAAAAATAATCTTGATACTTTCATGTTATCCCTCCTCGGATTGTTAGACGGATAAAGGTTAATTAAGTTACCTATTTGTTCCATAAAGTGGCCCTATAACAAAAAAACACCCATTTCTACATGAGTATCTTAATTGAATGTAAGTTTTTTAAAAGTATTTACTGTATAAATCCTGTCTAAACTTTCCGCTTAGTTGAGCGTATATCTTTGTGATCTCACTCTTTTCATGACCTAGTAAACTTTGAATGACATCAATTGGAGCACCGTTATTAATCATATGCGTTGCATAGCTGTGTCGTAATTGATGCGGATGTATACTCTTCTTTATACTAGCTCGATTTGATATGCGCTTGATAATATATCTTAAATTATCGATGCTCATTCGCCTTTTTGGCCTTCTGTCCGTAATAAACAAACAAGGTTCCTTATCCTCTCGTTCATCTAAATACCTTTTTAACCAAATAGAACAGCGCGTATTAAAGTACACTTCCCTTTCTTTATCACCTTTCACTTGTACAATTACTGAATTCGTTTGAAAATCGATATCTTCTCGATTTAATTTTACAACTTCACCAATACGGCAGCCGGTTGAATACATAAACTCAAATAATGCTTTCTCCATCGTTGTTTGACAAGCTTCCCTTAGATGTTCTATCTCTAATTCTGAGAGAAACTTAGGAATCCTTTTACCTAATTTCGGCTCTTTTAATTTTGCTGCAGGATTTTTTAGAATATAACCTTCTTCATGTGACTATCTAAATAGTGATTTAATAAAACGAACCCTATGTCCTAAACTAGATGGCTTTAAGTGGTCTCCTGATCGTATTAAATATTCTTTTAATCTATCTGTATTAAATTCGTTCATATCAATATCACCAAAAAATCGCAATAATAGATTGTATTGAAAACAATATGTTTTTAATGTAAGTGATGAATATCCCTCGATTTTTTTATCCTGTTGATACTTTCTCCACGCTTCGGATAATAACATGTGTCTTTCACTCTCCCACCTATAAATCTATTAATTCTAAATTCTATTATGTTCAATGAAAGATTTTTTCAGACAAGGATATTCAAAAAACTAAAATTTTTGATAGTTTCGAACTCTAATTTAATCTAAAAGGCACTTTCCCTGTTTCCAGGAAAGCGCCCGATTGTTGAATAACGACATTTTTATTAATAACACGTAAATTCAAAAAGAATTAACAAGTAAAAAAGAAAGTGCTCTATTACTGAAGTATGTTAGAGTCATTTTTTAATATTATTTATCTCAGAAATTCTGTAACAACTATTCGTACAATAACAAAGAACCCAGCAATATTCAGCTAGATTCTTTTAGGTTTATGTGAAATGACCATTCTACCTGTTTTCAACTATTGTCGTAGATCAATCCACCAACGATCTTCTGCATTTAGATCTTCTGTTTTACCAGGGCCATAGCCAGAGAAATGGAAAGCATCTAAGAATATAGAGTCCAGTTTATCTTCATCGACAAAATAACCTAAGCTAATTTTCTTCGTTTCACCCGGTTTCATTGTACCGATATTATAATAAGATTTACCACTTCCATGAGGTTCTAGATAATCAACTTCACCAGACATAATAGTGCCTTCTGAGATTTCAACATTACTATTATAGGTCCATGAATTCCCCTCAGATTTAAGCACTTGTAGTGATGGATGCATGTAAATTTCCTTAGTTTCGTGTTTACCAGTATTTGTTACTGTTGTAGTTAAATAAACAAACTTTACATTCATTGATTGAGAATCTACTAATTCGTCGATAGTCTCTTTCCCGTTACCTAGTTTATATACATTACGTTTATATGGCACAAGGTTGTTTTCTTGATCCATTGCACCATAATGGTTTAGGGAATTTAATCCAGTTTCATTAAAGTTATCCTGATCGAAATCTTTAATCGAATCGTACACTTCAACCTTATCAACCGTATATTCTAAAGAGTCCACTTTATCGGTAGTACCATTACTTCCTTTAACTAATGATTCAATTGTTACTGGTACTATTTCACCTACATTGAATATTCTATCGCTATCTTTATTTAATGGGATTAATTTAGTTTCTTCTGATTGATTATCTTCTTTGTTAATATAAGCAATTGGCGATGCATTTTCCTCAGTTGTCGGTACAAGTGAAATATTTTCCAATACATCCATCATAACATCCTCATCTACATCAGAACCAACATAACAATCTACCATAATTCCCTCATTCTCAAATAAAAGATATACTTCTCTATAAAATACTTTATTTTCATTTCCTGTATCTTTATTAATAATTACTGCTTTCCTACCATTTATCTCTTTTTCTTCGTAATCAGTTGCGTAAAGTGCCTCGAATTCTGAGTCCCTCTCTATTTCCATAAGACTAAATGAAAAGCCACCCTGTGCAAAGTTATCTTTAAATGAAAATTTCAAACCACCTGTATTAGGAATTTCTTCCATATTTATTGGTAGATAATTAACTTGCAACTTATACCATTTATTCTCATTATTTTCACTAGCATATTCATCTTTATTATTTTTCCCTGTATTTGTAACGGAAATATCAACTTCATAATTTTGTTTTTGGACGATCATTTCATAGGCTTTTACTGCACCCAAAGCAGTAGTCGGAATTGCAATTAGTATACTTGCAACTGCAATTAATAGACGACGCTTTTTAGGCTTGTCCTTTGGTTGTTCTGATTTTGTTTTAATTTCCTCCAAAAATAATTTCCTTTTATGTTTATAGGTATCTGAAAATTCATGATGTCCTTCTAATCGTTCAAAATCATCTAAAGCAATTTTTTCAGCTAAATCATACATTGTTTTAGAGTCCTGTGAATTCGTCAATTTTTAGACCTCCTATCATATCATGTACACGCTTCCTAGCGCGTTCAAATTGCTTACGAACATTGGCTTCTTTTATTCCCATTAGCTTGGATATTTCCTTATACGACAGATTATAGAAAACTTTATACTTGAAAACCTGTCTATAAGAGTCACTTAATACAATTAATAACGTATCAATTTGATTTTCTGACATTACCCGCTGTTCCCACACTTCAACATTTTCATCTACAATTTCTAATGATTCTCTTTGATATTCTTCTAAAAGCTCTCCTTGACGCTTATTTTTTCGATAACTATCAATAGATTTGTTTTTTGCAATTCTTAAAATGTAAAGTTTAATCTCCTGAATATCCAAACTATTAAGTTTTTCTAGATTGTTATACAATGTGATAAATGTCTCTTGAACAACATCTTCAGCCTGCTGAACATTATTTAAAATTAAATAAGCAACAGAATAAATTTTTTGTTCATATATCTCGTATAATTCTTCCATTTTTTTATAATCTTGATTAATTTTCATATTATCCTCCTCTCACTTTATATAACGAACAGGTTAAACCAGTTGTGACACTTTAAAAGTTTTTGACTTAAATTTCACAATAATCACTATACAATTAAACAGATAGTTCTACAATTTGGCCTTATAATAGAAAAAGACCCTTTCCTTTATTCAAGGAAAGCGCCCGTTAATGGAATAACTGTAAAGCTTATGAAGCTTTTTTAAAAGCTGAGTTATATAAAGGTGAGATGATGTAATTCTATTACTACAAATCGGAGGATAACATTCCATATACAAAGCTATCAGTCCATTCATTTTTATTCCAATAATTTTGGATGAAATGGGCTTCCTTTCTCATACCTATTCGTTCACACAATTTTTGTGAAGCTGTATTCCGTGCATCAAGATTGGCTTGTATACGATGTACATTAAATTCACTAAATAATTTATTAACCAAACTACTAACTGCTTCTGTTGCCAAACCTTTTCCAGCTACTTCATTAGAAAAACCATAACCAATCTCTACAGTGTCTTTTATATCTGTATACCATACGGATAGATCACCAACTACTTTAGTCTCGTATACAACTGCCAAACTTAACTTTGATTCTTTAGTGAGTGCACTGTTTGCTAGCTTCTTATTAAATCTTTCCCGCATATCTTCTTGAGTCCATTTATTATGTAATAGGAATTTACATGTATCCTCATCATTATAAATAGCAAATACATCCTGTAAATCCGTACTCTTAAAAGGTCTAATTGTTAATCTTTCTGTTGTGAATTCCAAGTCAACTTTCCTCCCTTATATTCATTCTACAAAACATTTTTTCGTTAGTATGTAACCCCTCCTTCTTAGATTTTACTTGGATTACATATCATAGTAAATTAATATCCTTCTTCTTCTAAACTGCGCCGTTAGTTTAAGTACTTTTCTCGACAATCTCCACGTTCAATTAAATGGCCCTTTAATGGAAACGAGCGCTGATTCTTGTTACAGAATCGCGCCCGTTTGTGGAACAAGAAAATATCTTACCTATCTACACAGAAATTTGACCAAAATTTTTCACAAAAGATCAGACTTTATTATAAATCATCAAACTTTATTTCGAAGCCACACTAGAACAATATAGAGCATATTTTCGATTTGTTTTTTCGAAATTTCCGTTAGTATTGAAAATACGGAGAAGCTATTCGTTCTGCGGCAGGGGATTTCTTCAGGTAAAAATATTAAAAATAAATCTGAAAAGATGGCATAACTCACACGCCAACTGTATATAAGGTAGTGTGAAATAAATTTGAAAGGAGGAATAGGAGAATATGAACATTATTATTTCAGTGTTAGCACCAATATTTGTGCTTTTCGGACTTGGATTGTTGATAGTATCAGGCGTAATAGTAAATAGTAAGATTACTAATGCTAATAGACGGCCACAAAATCGTTGGGACTATCATCCATTTACAATGAGGACCGCAGTAGCATTAGTTTTTGCTTGTTCCGGTTTCTATGTTCTAATCATAACAGCGAGTATGGTTTTTAGTATAACGGCATAGAAAACAAAGAGGTCCTTTTTTAAGGGCTTTTTTTGTTGGGCAGGCTTTCAGCTCAACTGATAAGCATATCAACGCTAAAGCGTTGTGTCATTGTCGTTTCTCGCTTCCCTCTAAATCACAAACGAACGACAGACTGTAAGAAAGAGGGCCAGCCCCTTTCATATTCAGCTCGTTCTATTGCGATGGTTAATTCTTTGTAAAACACTGTATAATTTATATAAAAAAGTTTGATTATTTCCTACTGTTGATGTCCAACAATCGCGCCCTTTAATGGAATAACTAAAATATGGGCTTATTCCTAAAATCGCTTATAGCTTGTTGAACTAAATCACTCCGTTAGCCATCCACGTCGGGTAAAATCGACGCTTCATCACAGAAAATGAAAGATTACTCCGTTTTTTTTATGGGAATTGAAGAGCTTAGATTAAACAACTGAACCTCATAGGTCCTGAAAAAATTTCAAATTTGCTAACAGTGGTAAATTAAATAGCCTTTTCCCATAAAATTATTTAATATCGAGAGGCGAAATTACACCATTCCTCTCAATTATTACTATTAATTTTTACTTAGCTGCCATTTCCCTGAAATGGCAGCTAGCATCAACCATGGCTCTATTACCATATTGATTAGAATATGAGCTACAATTGGTGCAAAGGTGCTCCTTCCAGTATAAATATAGAGCATCGCAAGTAGACAACCTAAGATTGTCGTTGAAAGAATTGCTGGAAGCGCAATTTTCATCTCTCCTCGCAATAACACCCATGCGCCATGAGCAATTCCAAACGCAATTCCTGAGATTATTACTTGTGAAAGATTTGAAAATCCAATAGATAATACATACTCCATGAGCAAATGTCTAAATACGACTTCTTCTACTATTCCACTTACAATAGCAGCCCATATACCGATCAATTTTACCCAAGAAAATGTAAACAAATTGCTTTTTACTAAAGGTATTGCAGACATTGTATAGGAAATATACCCGATTACGATGAATGCAGTGAAAAACCACATAGGTAAGTTCAGGTGCAGTTCCAGTGAAGAGCCCAACCCATTCTCAACAAATTTTTTGGGATTAGTTACATACCAGTATATAACACTTAATGAAAGCATACTTGATATGCTTGCTAATATCCATCCTGCCTTTCTTCGCTCTTTTAGCGTTGTGATCTCGTTCATATTAACTGTCCCCTTATATTAAATTTATGTTTCTAAGGCTTAATATAACGACATCAAAGTTTAGCAACAATACGTTACATGTAACATGTCTTTATTGAAAGGTGAAATGCTTTTTATGAATGACAACCTGCATTTTTCAATTTGTAATTTATGGTATATTTTTATAGAGAGGTGATGGATATGAAGATAGACATAAAAATTGATCCACAAATTGATGAACCCTACATAACAATCTGCGTTTCTGAATTAACGCCAACTATACAGGCTGCAATCTCACTCTTACAACAAGAAGAACAACAAATTTTAACAGGGACCGCTAACAATAAAGTACATATTATCGAGCCTAATTCTGTAATAGCTATTAGGACGGAAGGCAAAGATTTAGTACTATATAGCGACGATGGTAATCGTGTACTTATGAATAAACCTTTGTATGAGTTAGAGCAGCAACTAGGAGAAGGATTTATTCGGATTTCTAAATCTGCCATCATTAATCCTAGAAAAATCAGAAATATTGAAGCTTCCTTTAATGGCACAATGGAAATCGAGCTTACTTTAGGAATAAAAGAAGTCATTTCACGCAATTATAAAAAATCATTTAAAGAGCGCTTGGGGGTATAAGTACATGAACTTTTTCAAGAATTTATGGTTCGGAATAAGTATGGGCTGTACAGTTTTTGTTTTTGTAAATCTTATTGGATATTGGTTGAAAGGGGCTTTGTTTTTAGAAGCTGTTATATCTAATTTTCCACAACAAGTTATCGGATCAGTTACTGTTGGCATTGCCTGTATACTACCTTCATACCTCTATAGAACAGAACGTTTAACATTTTTACAACAAAGTGCTTGTCATTTTTTTATCGCTATAGGGACCTTTATAGCTGTCGCCTTTTCTTTAAAATGGCTTCCAACATTTTCGATAAAACTAACGATTCTATTGTTACTATTTAATGTATTAATTTTTGCACTAGTTTGGCTGTTATTTTATTTTTATAGTCAATCGGAAGTAAAAAAAATGAAGCAGAAAATCATTGTTCATACAGACAGTAGTAATAATCAATAGATTTCTTTGATAGAAATTCATTATTTAAAGAGGCTAATCAACATAACAAGCCTCTTTTGTATTCAAGTCTACTTTTCCGTATATTTTCATTCATTTTCAAACGACTTAAATTAAACAGCCTCCATCTTTATCCCCTACTAACTATTCTTCGGCTCATACAGCTATAACTGTATGAACCGAAGATTATTCAACAAACCTGACCCGTTAGTTTAAGTGAGAAACTTCACAATCTCATTCTGAATTTTAACAACAATATCAAATTCCGTTGAAAATGTTCCTCCACAATCTGGCCCGATTGTTGAACATTTGTTAGATAACACTATTCACCTAAACTGCCGTTAGTTGAATAACAGTACTCCAATGAATCCGTTTAAAAAGCATCTGGTAAATGGTGCTCTATATCTTTTCTAAATGCTTCAACTGATGTAATTTACTAATTTTCAAAATAATATTAGAGCTATGAGACGTATCGAGATTCAGAAACGCGTACCGTTGCCCATCTCGATTACTCTCCCAGCGCATAATAAAAGTCTTTATTCTTTGTCAAGATAAGGGTAATTACCTGCCATGCGTAAAGAGCAATACTTTGTTCAATTCGCATTTTACTACCTCAGGATACTGATATACACTCTTATCTGTTAGTACTACTATTTTTTATTACCAAATTAGCCGTTTCACTCGGATGGTTAAGAGGAAAATGATGTCCATATGGAACAAAATCAACCCTACCAAGATGCGAAGGAGCAGAATAGCCTCTGTCATAATCCCCCCAAATAATGTGAAGATTATACTTTGTTACTTCATTGAAATCACCTTGATCGTTTTTCAATAGTAAACTGTTAAGCTGAACCGTAGTATTTAAAATTCTAGGAGAGGTAAAACTGTTACTTATTTTTTCAATATAATGTTCAGGGATGTTCTCCTTACTTTCAAATAAACCATTACTTAATAAATAACGCTCTATCAAATTAGTAGTTGCCAATTTCAATGTCCATTTGTTCATAAATTGAGGAACATTTATCGATTTAGCATTTTTTTTAGCAACAGGTGGCTGAAGTAAAGTAATTGTATACTTCTTATCTATGTACTTTTGTACTAATGCTTCTAAAAGAATATACGCACCAAATGAATGGCCAATTAGATGGGCACCATTAGTAGCTTTCTCCAATAACTGTTTCAATACATTCAAATAGATATTTAAAAGGTTTTTCTCTCGTTTAAAAGGAGAACGTCCCAAACCTGGAAGGTCCATGATCCATACAGGTCGACCTGTTTTTTCATGAAGCTCTTTCCCTAAAGGAAATAAATCCTCTCCATCACTTAATAAACCATGTAATAAAATAAACGGTTTACCCTCTCCTTGTGATTGGTAAATGGTAGTATTATTACATAATGTTCGTTTAAATAAATGACTGTTTTGGCCATTTTGATACATCATGCGATAATCCAGATCAGCTATTACGGCTGGTAAAAATTTCATTACATTTGTTTCCTTAAACCAATCTTCTCCCATCATCTTTTTCGCTGAACCATTTGAAAATGTTCGATTTGTAATAAAGTTTAACCCATCAGCAGGAATTTGGGTTATTTTGCTTACGCCACTATTCATAAGTGCTTTCATAAATGGCAATGGGGCAGAGATTTTAGGTGCAGTCATATTCATACTTTCTGACATAGCATCTAATAATTCTGAAACATTCTGATCATGTTGTTTATCGTCAACAAGTGTATATGTTTGTATAGTTGGTTGCTCCAATTTGAAAACCTGCACAATAAACTTTGCTAGTTCATCGTTTGCAATAAGAGGTAATCTATATTTCTTACCACCAGGAATCACTGGCAGGAGCCCTTTTCGCATACTCATCACAAGCAAGCCTAATCCTTCTGTTTGCTCCGTATTCCCTGTTTTACTACTGCCAACTACAGTTGGTGGATTAATTACTGAAAGCGGATAACCTACTGTTGATGCCTGCTGACGGATATAAAGATCTGCTAAAAACTTTGTTCTCTCATACGGATTTTTTATTTTCAAAAAATTGTTTCCTTCTTTAAACACATCTATCGCAATCTTGCTATTTTTATCATCAAAGGGACTCATATAGCCTACAACATGAATAAATTGTTGCAATCCCTTCGATTGATGAATATTTTTAGCAAATTCACTAATATGTTTGGCACCATTCAAAAATACGGAAGCTGCCTCTTTGCTTGTCGCTTGAATATCCATGGGGCCTCCTGCGTGAATAATCACATCCGTTTTCAATACCCATTCCTTATCTTCAGCACTTAGACCTAAGTCTATTTTCGTCAAATCACCTTCAATAAAGTGCATAACTGCCTCATTTAAGATGCCTCTTTCTTGATAAATACGTGTTGCTTTACTTTTCGATCTCACTAATAGAAGAATTGTTACTTGCTCTTTGGCTAATTCCTTCACTAATTCCTTTCCAATAAAACCTGTTCCGCCAGTTAAAAATACTGTTCTCATATAAATCCTCCTTTTAGTACTATGTAGTACTAATTTGATGTAAAAAAAATGCTTCTTTTATCGAAGCAAGTTAAACAAATGATCTGCTGTTTTCATGATTACAGTTGCATCCTTCAGTGTTTCTGAAATAAATAGCGCTCCTTCAAGATTTGTAATAAAAAGAGATGCAACCTCGTCAATATTAATTGTCTTTTTAAATTCACCGTTCTCTACCCCTTGTTTAAGTAATAGAGAAACTTTCGTTTGTAATCCTACAAAAAAAAGACCTATTTTTTCTTTTACTTTTGAGGCATTTGTAGGGCTTTGAATATAAAGCGTAATAAATGGACAGCCCCCCTTATATTCTCTCGTCTGTACTCCTTGTGATAATTGCTTTAAAAACAGTTGGATACGATCTTCAACTAATAATTGGTTTTGAGATAGTAAGCCATCAATTGCAGATTGATACATTTCAATCCAATAACTGACGACCCCATCCAACAATTCTTCCTTATTAGAAAAGTGATAATACACATTAGACTTTGAAACTTTGCTTACACGAACTAATTCATCCATGCTTGTATAAGCAAACCCTTTTTCTAAAAATAATGTTGCAGCTACTTCAATCACACGTTTTTGATTCATTAATTTTCCTTTTGTCATAATTAGTACTATATAGTACTAGAGTGGATGTTGCAAGTATTTTTGTAAGTTTAATAAAAAATTTGATTAAAAAAGCTATACTTTAATTGATTTTACTGCTAAAAATTAATGTCATTATGAACAAAGTTGAACTGAACCCCAAAACAGTTGCACTAGCACATACAATGTTCTCTTTTGCCCTTTTAAACGGACGATAAATGAAAAAAGACTAGGTTCTCTACAGATTGTAGGTTCTAGTCTTTTTAAACTTCAACTAATATTTCCATCAACTTACACACCCATTATTTGAAGAAGGAATTTTTAATACGCTCTTTGTTTTCTTCACAGGTGGGCTTCTTTTCCATAATACGTATCATTATGCGTTCACTTTAGATTCAACGAACTGATTCAAAAATGACAGGATTTTTTGATATACAGCAATTTCATTTTCTTTTTTAGAGAACCCATGTCCTTCGTCTTCAAGAAGCATATACTCAACCTCGCGCCCTTTATCTTTTAAAGCCTGTACGATTTGATCAGATTCCTCTTTTACAACACGTGGGTCATTGGCTCCTTGGATAACCAGCATTGGTTTCACCATGTTTTCTAGATAAGTAATTGGTGAGTATTCAATGAGTTTTTGCTTGTCTCTTTCAGGGTTTCCTACCCATTGATCCATAATTGGCTTCCAGTCTTCAGGAACTGAGTTGATAAATGAGAACAAATCAGATGGACCAAATATATCCACCACGGCTTTGAAATAATCAGCGTGTCTACCGTGGAGCAATAATGCCATGTATCCTCCATAACTTCCGCCCATCAATAAAATATTGCCTTTTACTGCGTAATCATTTTCAATGAGCCAGTCGAGACCAGCTACATTATCAAGTCTTGGACTGTGTCCCCAATCTCCCTCTACCATTTTTGTAAAAGCCAATCCATAGCCTGTTGACCCACGGAAATTCGGAGCAAAAATGCTATACCCATTATTTAAAAAGAATTGGAAGGAAGCTCTAAAAAATTTGCGCTCTGCAGCTTGCGGACCACCATGCGGCCAAAAAATGATTTCACCATTATCATTTTCCTTTTTAGCTTTGAAAAATAAGGCTTCTATTTCAAGTCCATCAAAGGAAGAATACGTAATCACATCTGGTTCCACTAATTCGCTTTGATCTACACCTGGAACTGTGTATTCGGTTAAAGATGTCCATTCATTTTCCTTCAATTGATAAATATTGTGAGGCTTCGTCGCACTTCTTCCTAATAAATACAACGTACCGGATTTTGTGACGATAAGTTTTTCAATAATACTGCATGGTGAATGTAGTTCTTCCCAATTATTCGATAGCAAATCATGCTTGTACAAATGATCTTCTACACCTTTTTCACTGATGACATACAGACAATGCTTTTCTTTGTTATATTTCAACGTAGTAAAGCTCTCATTCTCTAAATCTTTTAATTTTACAAACTCATTTGTCTCTAAATTATAGGAAGCCAAATACGTAAAATCTGCATTGTAATTTGTTAATAAATAGATGAGTTTATCGGATACAAACACTGCGCCACTGACCGTATGTTGCTGATCTGTTGGCGGTGTTAGGAGAATATGTTCCTCTCCTCGTTTAGCGTATAGTAGTTTATACGTATTAGAAAAATGTTTATAGTAGAGGGCTAACTCTTCATTCGGGCTAAAATCGAGTAAAAAAGTGGGCGCATCTTTTCCCACAAGAACTGTTTTTTTCTCACCTGTCACCAAGTCATAGACATATGAATTTAAATACGTTGGATTTCCTTTCGAAGATGTATAATAAAGCTTGTTGCCATCTTCAGATAAAATGGGCACAGAATTGCGAGTTCCTTCTTCATAAATAATTTTTTTCATTGTTCCACCTTGAAGTGGCATTCCATAAAATTGCGTATTTTCGTTTCCATTCTTGTCAAAACCGGCAATGATGAACCGTCCTTGCTTATCATAGAGAAGACCTTGACAACTTTGGTCAATGAAAGTAAGTTGCGACGGGAACGTATTTGGTAAATTCATCGCCCATAAATTATACTTGCCACTTAAATTTGTACTGAAAACTAGCTGTTTTTCATCTGGACTAACCGCAAAATCACCAATCGAAAATGTACGTAAAAACTGTTCTACATCTGGTTTAGAGAAAGATATCATATTCAACACTCTCCTTACTTAATTTAAATTATGAGAAAAGTCTGTCTTTTTATAAAATATCATGATTACACTTCAATGTATAATATATGATAAGAAAATGTACTATATGCCTGCATCCTTTAAAATTACTATCTTTTCGATGGATTCTATTATATGTACCTCTACTAATTCATACTATAAAGCATATTAAAACAAGAATACTTGATTCTGATCATACATACATTGATGTTAGTTCTTTGAAACAGAATTCTACAATTAGACTAAAGTGGATTTATAAGATATGTTAATATTATCTATAAAGATAGGATGATGACCATTATTGAAAAATCGGTTCTTGCTATGGTTATTTTACGTGTATTGTCTGGAAGTATTGAAGTAAGTGCTGGATTGTTGATGCTAAAGTTGAATAATTTAGAAAAAGCATTCTATATTAATACAATGCTTGCATTGGTTGGTCCAACAGTTTTAATCGTAACGACAGCGATTGCATTATTTGGACTAGCTGATAAAATTCCTGTGGCGAGAATCATTTGCCTATTTACTGGAATTACACTTATCATTGTTAGCTCACATATTAAGTAATAGAGACATTCCATTCTAAATCTTTGTTATTTATTAGCCTTCTTGAACAATATCTATTGAATATTCTTCATAAGAAGAATGGTCAATAGTTTGCTGTAGCGTGTCACACGCTACTTTTTTTATGTAAAAGTCACCTCTACCTTGTCAATTTGAGACTGAGTGTATCGTACGCAATTATTCTGTTGTGAAGTTGGTGCTTATAATCGTCCACAAACTGTTGTAAAAAAGAACACTAATTAAACACCTCCACGTTGATTTGATATGTACAATACCCGTCAGTCAACGCGAAAGGTGTTTTATTTGTTAGGTCAGTTATAGTTCTACAAAAGTTTGTTTAGGAGATATATTCTGCTGCTGTCTTAAGTTAACATGTGACCGCCTTCTACATGAAGAACTGTTCCAGTCACGAAACTATTTTGTAGCAAGTATAGTACGCTTTGTGCAACATCATCAGCTCGCCCTATTCGTTTCACAGGGAGTTTATTTTCAACTGTATTATAGAAGTGCTTACGTGCTTCTTCTGGCATTTTGCTACGGGAAGGTGTATCAATTATACCTGGTGAGACGATATTTACTCGGATAGGAGCAAGTTCTAATGCCAGAGTCTGGCCTAAATTCGATATAGCCGCATTGACTGCGCCTAGTATTGCCGAGCCAACCATAGCCTTGTAGGCTACAACTCCAGAAAATAAAATAATTGAACCGTTTGATGAAATGTTAGAAGCACCGTACTTTGCTGCATAATATTGTCCCCAAAATTTGTTTTCAAACAATTTTTGGGCTTGTGCTGTATCCGTTTGGAGGAATGCCCCGCCCGATGTTTCTGCCGCGCTTACAACTAGATGATCGAACTGGCCAATCTTTTCAAAGAAAGATTGTACTTGCTGTTCTTGCGTTGTATCTAGAATATAAGTTGTTGCCCTAACTCCTAGTTGTTCTTTTGCCTTCTGCAATTTCTCTTCGGAGCGGCTGGCAATGATTACTTCTGCCCCTTGCGCTACTAACTGTTTAGCTGATGCTAAACCAATCCCAGAACTTCCGCCGATAATTACAACTTTTTTATCTTTTAACATGTTTTTCTCCCCTTATTCGTTTACATAAATTTAAAAATTCAATATCTCTTGCAGGTGTAAATCAAGTTCGGATAAAAACTTTTCAATCTTTGGATTTTTGACTACATCATAACAAGAGAAACTCTTTAATGGTTTCATTCCGAGAAATTTCTGTATAAGATGTAAATGCATTATTGCATCTTCTAGGGTATTCCCTTCAAAAAATTCACTTGGATTGTTAAATGCTTTTTCAGGGGCATTCCAGGTAAGCGAAAACATATATTTCTTTTCAGTCAACAATCCACCTTTCCCATACTCATCAGCACCCCTAAAAAATAAACCATAGGCATATACTTCATCCATATACGTCTTCAATAAGCCGGGGACACTGAACCAATAGATAGGTGTTTGATAAATGACAATATCAGCCCATATAAATTTTTGTTGTTCTTCTTCGATTTTATATCCGTTTTGAATAATTGTTGTTTTTACATTGTTCTTTTCTTCTAAAAAACTAACCATTTTGTTCATCAATGTTTGGTTCAAATTCCCCTCAGCTGAACTATATTTCTGATGACCGTTAATAATAAGTATATTTTTCATCTTTATCTGGCTCCTTCAATTCTGTTATCTCTTAAAACAAACCTAGTGTCTTGCCAATGTTCTACTAACCGTTTGCTACAGCGGGAAAAATCCCTTAGTGTTGTACAAATAGTAATAGCAACGGTAGCTTATTTCGTTGATTTCTGACAATAATTTTGAGCACCTCCTCAATTAAGGATGAGATTAACAAATACAATGATATTATAAATATAGTAACTTCCTTTTGGGAAGTAGTGATATTTTATTCATTAAGTTTCTGAAAGTATACTATTGTGCTATGATGAGGTAAATTGCTCAAAAATTTTTAGGGAGGATGTTTTAAATGAGTGTGATTGAGCCAGTAGTGTTGACCAAAGGAGTACCAGGTGAGGCTTGCCCCATTGCGAAAACACTTGATGTAATTGGGACTAAATGGACTTTTTTAATTATTCGCGATTTACTTATAGAAGGAACAATGCGGTTCAGTGACCTATTAAAATCTATGGATGGAATTAGTCCGAAAACACTTTCCCTCCGTCTTAAAACACTAGAAGATCATGGGATTTTGATTAAAAAGGTTTTCCCAGAAGTTCCCCCTCGTGTGGAATATACGTTAACAGACAAAGGAAAACTGTTGGAAGGTGTTTTCATTGAATTAAAGCGATTTGGATTAAATTTATAAATAGTTTAAATAAGTCATGCTTTACATTTTGGTATGTTAATATATTGTAAAAAAAGTCGAACATACAAATTTGTATGTTCGACTTTTTAATGCACTATATGATGCTCCACAATCCGCTTGGACCCATTTCCATACTTTCGATAACTAGAAAGTTGTGACAAAAGTAATTATATTAGGGTAGATTACTACACATTGCTTTTACGGATTTTCCCATAAAAATTACACTGTAAAACGTATCGAGATTCAACCACACATACAGTTGCCCATCTCGATAGCTCTCACAGCGCACAAGCATCGTTTCTGTAAAATTCAGCAAGGATGCTTGCAATGGTTGTTCCGTTATTTGCAAAGCATCCATTTGCTATAGCCAATGCGCAATTATTTTTACGGCTCAAATCCTGCTTGACTTAGATAAACATCACTTTCTGGAAAGGTTTTAATAAATCGATTATAGACATTATTAATTACATGTGATCCGTACCAATCTTTTAAACCAAGTTGGGCATATTTCTCCTCCATGCCAAGTTTTCTTGTGCGATTTCCACCACTGCCATCTCCTAAAAAGTAGTCATCCAAACATATTCGATCGACGAATGGTTTCAATTTCTCTGGAAAATATTCCCCACTTGGTAAAATGGGGGCTATAGCCACTTGGGTCGGGATTCCGTTGGCTGCTAATGTTTCTAATGTCTTAAAACGCGCCTGAATTGGTGGTGCATCTGGCGTAAAATGTTTACGTATTGTTTCGGAATCTGTCTCAATCGTTATACTTACTCGAACTTTCTCTTTAAATTGTTGTAGCAAATCAATATCACGGCTTACAAGTGGGCTTCTAGTCTGTACTAAAAGGAAGTTTGGGGGATCTGCGACCATCACTTCTAGTAAGGACCTTGTCACTTTTTCCTTATGCTCGATTGGTTGATAAGGATCTGTACTTGATGACATAAAAATGGTTACATTTCCTTTAGCTTTGGCGCGCTGAAGCTCCTTTTTTAATAAATTTGCAGCTCCGTTTTTTATATCGACCCAATTGCCCCATTCACCATCTCGAAAAAGTGCAACAGGCAATGCTCGGACATAACAATAGGAGCACCCAAATGAACAGCCAGTATAAGGATTTAGTGAATGCGTATATCCAGCAAGAAAGCCAGTTCCTTTATTCAGAATCGTTTTTGGATTTTTATAGAATAATTCACTTTTCATCCCGGTCCCCTCCATTCATAATCACTCGTAGCTAGTTGAAGTTCGCTTTTCTAAATCTAGGAGCTGTATCTTCATTGCTAATCCTCCCCGATAGCCTGTTAATGAGCCATTCTTGCCAATTACACGATGGCACGGTACAGTAATTAATACTGGATTGGCTCCAATCGCCGTGCCAACTGCACGAACAGCTGCTGGCTTATTAATAGCATTGGCAATTTCGGAATAGGATTTCGTCTGTCCATAAGGAATATCACAAAGTGCATTCCACACTGCTATCTGAAATGGTGTCCCTACATAATCAAATGGCATAGTAAATGTTTTTCGCTTTCCTTCTAGGTATTGAATCAATTCAACAATATAGGGTTCTAGCTTTTTATTATCTTCAATTAGTGGACTTTCTGGAAAGCGCTTCTTAGACCACTCGATTAACTCATCGAATGAGCTGTTCTGTGAACTTACATACACTAACCCTTTTGAAGTGGAAGCAATATAAAAATGCCAATCTTCAAACGTTAGTAAAGACCAATAAAGCGTTGTTTTATTGTTTGTTACCACTATCTTTTCCTCCAGTTATATGCATTTGTCGAAATTGAGAAGGTGTCAATCCTGTTTTCTTTTTAAATAACGTAATAAAATAAGGCGTATTCATCATTCCTACACAAATGGCAATATCTCCAATGGCTTTATTTGTCTGCATTAATAATTGTTTAGCCTCATGTACGCGAACTTGTTGTATATATTCAACAGGTGTTATACCCTTAATTTTTTTAAATGTGCGATGCATATGATAGGGACTCCCATGGCAAATTGTGGCTAACGATTCTAAGGTTAATTTTTCTGTGTAATTTTTATCAATGTAGGCAGTAATTAGCTCAACCCATTCGCTATCAGGCAATTTTTCATTCGTTGGCTTGCAACGTTTACAAGGCCGAAAATTTGCACGTAGAGCTTGTTCTGCGTTTTGAAAAATGCAGACATTTTCTTTTTTCGGGACGCGCGATTTACAAGATGGTTTACAGAATATCCCTGTTGAT
This sequence comes from Lysinibacillus sp. FSL M8-0337, assembly GCF_038593855.1. Classification (NCBI taxonomy): domain Bacteria; kingdom Bacillati; phylum Bacillota; class Bacilli; order Caryophanales; family Bacillaceae; genus Lysinibacillus; species Lysinibacillus sp. FSL M8-0337. Next base: position 2,208,738 of record NZ_CP151996.1, read on the forward strand.
TTTACAGCATAGAAAAATTGATGATTATACGTTGGATCATTATTAATTATAGCTTGCCACTTTTCATCTGTTATCTGTTCCATATCATTTGAAGTTTTATCATGACACTCGTGATTGAACCTATCTAGCATTACGCTCACCTCTCTTTACACTATACTCCTTAGAAATTCCCAATGTACAATTCTTGAAATAGAATAGCAAGATATTGAAGTAGTTTTTATGTCGCATCATGAAAAATGATTCCAAGACCAAAACGTTCCCCGAAAGTAACCGTACTTACTCCGTGACGCACCTTATTTTTGTAATACCCTTTTTGACCAAGAACAACTCTATAGTTCGTAGGGAAAATAAGCGCACTGCCTTGATCTAAAGTAATAACATGTCCTCTACTTTGAGCACGAGGAATTTGTTCCACTAATAGCGATTCTCCACCGCAAAAATCTTTTTCACGTTGATTTAAGACAAAGACTACTTGAAATGGGAAAAATATATCGCCGTATAAATCTTGATGCAAACAATTAAAGCCCCCTGTTTCATACTTTAATAGTAAAGGTGTTGGTCTTGTTTGCTCATTTTCTTCACAGATGGTCAAAAAATCTTGAAGGTTGTTGGGAAACTGTGCTGTTTTTCGTAAATACCCCAACCAACGATTAGCTGTTTTAGACAATTCTACATAGAAGACCTCTCTTAAACTTTGGACAATAGCAGGTAGTGGATAGGAAAAGTATTTGTATTCCCCATTGCCAAAGCGATAGCGTTGCATATTGATTGTTGTTCTGTACGGCTCCTTCTCAAGATACAACGCTTTTAGAAATTCACATTCCGCCTTTGTTAAAATCACGGGAAGCTTTGCAAACCCTTGTGCATCTAATTCATTTTGAATGGTGTCCCAATCTAAGTTTTCTACTCGTGTTTTTATCTCTTGAACCATTGTTACGCCCTCCTATTCGCATTCTTAATAACTAACACTATAACCGCATCAGCAGGAAAACATAAGGTGTTTAGAATGTAATAGCAAGATAACAAAATTCGTCTCGATTATGATATGGTAAAGTAAATTTTAATCGTATATGTTACCTAATAATCAGTTTATAGAGGAGAATGCAAAAGTGATATGGCATGAAAATAATGATGAGATGGTCATTCCATTACCTAACCATTTCGATATGAATGCAAACCTAAACTATCTATTACGAGAAAAAAATGAATGTATGTATGAGGTTGAGAATGATGTTATTACAAAGGTTATTGCGATAGGAGAAATGCGCTCCTTAGTACAGATTAGCGTAAGCCAACATAACCAAATGATTGTTCAATTCCTAAATGATTCTAGACCGAATGATAAGCGGATACGACAACAAATTGTAAAATATATTTATGAATGGTTTGACCTTGAGAACGATTTAACGCCTTTTTATGATATGGCAACTACAGACCCATTACTTGAAATGCCTGCCCGAAAATTTTATGGATTGCGTGTAGTGGGCATTCCTCATTTATTTGAAGCATTATGCTGGGGCGTTTTAGGGCAACAAATTAATTTAGCGTTTGCCTATTCCTTAAAGAAGCAATTTGTAGAAAGCTTTGGCGATTTTATCGAATGGAAAGGGAAAAAATATTGGGTGTTCCCAACGTACGAACACATTGCACAGTTAACACCATCCGACCTAGCAGATATCAAAATGACGGCAAAAAAAAGTGAATATATCATTGGTATTGCTAAATTAATGGCAAATGGTACTTTATCGAAGGAAAAATTACAAACAATGAACTTTAAAGATGCCGAAAAAAGCTTAATTCAAATACGAGGAATCGGTCCATGGACAGCTAATTACGTACTGATGCGCTGCCTAAGATTCCAAACAGCTTTCCCAATTGATGATGTCGGTCTGATTAATTCGATAAAAGTATTACGTAATATGACGCAAAAGCCTACAAAAGATGAAATTTTAGAACTATCAGCGCCATGGAAAAACTGGGAATCATACGCTACCTTTTATTTATGGCGTGTTTTATACTGATAACGTTCTAATTATAGTTAAATGTCTTTGTCATATGTAAGTAGGAGGCATCGTTGTTATTACTGGTTTCAGACTGAAGTCAAGGTAGATTGTCTTCAATTTTTTTCCGTAATAAATCGCTGGAATCAGTGTGTTCATCCCACTATATTAGACACCTATGTCGCTAGCTCTAGATGTCTAAGGAGGATATGTTCGAAGCTATAGTTTAGTATAATATTATAAAGAACATGTAGTGACAATGCTTGCTTTGTACGGAGTTACCTTCCTTAAGCAATTTTAAATGACTTTCCTTTAATTTTACGGATGAAAGATGGGATGACCGATTGAATAATAAGTGGAATAAGATTATCTACAAAGTGGGCTCTTCTTTCTATGATAGATTTTTTAATACTGGTGTTTTTTTGAAGACGAGAAAAAAGATTTTTCAAGAAGTCCCTTTTCAAAGCAAGCAGAAAATCTTATTTGTTGGGATCGGTACTGGAGCTGATTTAGAATACATTGACTATATGAATTATGATATTACAGCCATTGATTATTCTCCTGATATGTTAGCAATCGCTAAAAGTAAATTCGAGCGCTCTGCTATCCAATTTTTAGAAATGGATGCGCAAAAAATGACTTTTGAAGATGAATCATTCGATTATATTGTGGCGAGTTTAATTCTTTCCGTCGTGCCTGATGAACATAAATGCTTTGAAGAAATGATTCGCGTTTTAAAGCAGGATGGAAAAATACTAATTTTCGATAAATTTGCTGCTAAACATCAACGAATAACGGTAACAAAAAAGCTGTTAAGGCCCATTATAAGCCTATTAGGCACTGATATTGGAAGAAGTTTTGAGGATATGTTTAGCCAACAAAAACAAAGGCTTAAAATTATAAAGGATGACCCAGTTATGTTAAAAGGAATGTATAGATATATTGAAGTCATGAAAGTTAAGTAAAGATGACATAAGAAATTCTCTAATTCCTTTAACTTAACAAGGTCTTTCAATGTGAAATATGAATCTAGTGAAAGCTAATTGCTTCCTTGTTTGTAAGCAAGAAAGGCACCTCCTTTGTAGCGGAAGTGCCTCGTTTAGTTTATAAATTAATTGATAACAAGCTATTATTTCGTAAAGTCAATTACCATACGTCCTGTTATTTTACCTTGTTCCATCTCTTCCATAATCTCGTTAATTTCCTCGATTTTTCGTAATGTTACTTTCGGTACTACCTTACCTTCTGCCGCAAACTGGAATGCTTCTTGTAAGTCTTGGCGTGTACCTACTAATGTACCAATCACTTGGATACCATCCAGTACTAAACGAGGGATATCTAAATCCATTTTATCTACAGGTAAACCAACTGCTACTACACGTGCGCCTGCTTTTACCACATCAATCGCTTGATTGAACGGCGTTTTAGCTACAGCTGTGACCACGGTTGCATCTAAGCCTTTCCCATTTGTCAGTTCTTTTGCTTTCGCAATTGGGTCTTCATTTAATAAATTAACAATAGCGTCTGCCCCTACTTCTTTAGCAAATGCTAGCTTCTCATCATTGATATCGAACGCCACTACGTTTGCACCATAGACATGTTTGGCATATTGCACAGCTAAGTTGCCGAGACCACCAATACCAAATATCCCGATCCATTGTCCTGGACGGATATTTGACACTTTCACCGCCTTGTAAGTTGTCACACCTGCACAAGTGACAGAAGAAGCGGCTGCTGGATCTAAATTAGCTGGAACTTTCACTGCATAATCAGCTGATACAATCACCTGCTCGGCCATAGCACCATCTACTGTATACCCTGCATTTTTAACATCGCGACATAGTGTTTCACGCCCTGTCGTACAATATTCACAATGTCCGCAGCTCTCATACATCCAAGCAATAGATACTCGGTCACCAACTTTTAGAGATGTAACCCCTTCTGCAACTTCTATCACTTTACCAATACCTTCATGACCTAATACAATCCCTGTAACATCACCGAAATCTGCATTTTTGACATGCAGGTCCGTATGACAAACACCACAAAATTCTGTTTGTACTAATGCTTCACCATGTTTCAATGGTCTTAGTTGTTTCTCTTCTACCCTTACTTTTTTGTCTTTCGTTACGACTGCTGCTATCATAATTAATATGCCTCCTTAAATGTAAGAAATCATTTTAATTAACAAGCGTGCATGCACTAAAGTATGAATTCGCTTTCATTTTATAAAGGATTTTAATTGAATTCAATTATTTTTAGGACAATTCATAAAAAATGAGTCTACCCTCATAGAAAAATACTATTATTTTAAATAATTAGAATATTTTTAAAATTTAATAAATCAAAAGCTGTCGGATGATTTAAACAAAAACCTCGCTCAAAATTCTTTTTATAGTAATAAGCCTACAGAAAATAAAAAAAGAGCTGCAATATGCAACTCTTTAATCTTTATCACCCATGCACCAGATACTTAATTAGATTTCTTCATCAGCTGATGGACCATAAAAGCCTGGCACTGCTATATTAAGAAGGCGTAAGTATACGCCCAGTTGTGCACGGTGGTGAACCATATGACTAATACCAAAAGTACGTAACGCAAGTGCTCGCGGCTGTTGGCGTATAATATGATGGCCATGGCGAAGCGTCCATTCATCGCCGAGCGCTTTGTCATCACATTCGATGAGCAGCTTGCTAAGCTTTGTGACGTTTGCGTCAAATTCTTCTAGAATGTCAGATTGTTTTTCTAATGCCTCTCGTCGAAGTGGCACTGTTGAAAGATCCAACTCCGTGCGCTGAATAATCGCGATTTGCCAGTTTAGCAGATTTATTAGATGTGTGGCTAGTCCACCGAGAGTCATGGATTTATCATGTGGTCGCCATGACATATGCTCCTCCGGTAAGCGTTCCAATATGCGACGTGTAGAAGTTAGTTCTTGTGTTACGTCGCCGATGATTAATTGTTTACTCATATCTGTTCCCCTCTCTTTTAGCTATAAAAGAATAATTTCAATAAAAAAAGCGTTAATCCTGCTTTGATTAACGTCTCTGTAAATTTTAATAGATGTTTGGTAAAACAGTTCCCTTTATTTCTTTCTCTCAACTTGATAGATTAGCGATCATGATTTTCATAATAGGCTTCATCTGCATAGTGTTTATCTGTTCCTTTCAGATAGGCTAAAATTAATTTCGGCCGTCTAAGTAACACCCAGTCTCCGTGTTTATCAAACTTTCTGCTGGAGGTAATCATACCATTTTGAATTGTTCCGTATTTTTGTCCTTTCTTTTTTCCCCACACTTTTAAGCGTTTAGCAAAATCAGCATCTTCCGCCATAAGCAACTCTTCATTAAATCCGTTAATGGACTTAAAATCCTCTTTGTAGCACCAAAAAATGCCCACGGATATGGCGCCATATTTAATAAGTAAGGGTCCTATTAATAACATAGTTGAAACGAATATCCCTAAAGACATTCTTTCAAATTTCCCTGTAACTCCTCCGCCAATATACTTTCCCGAGCTCAAGTTTTGTACTACCTTTGTAAGCATATGCTCATTCATCTGTGTATCTGCATCTATTGTTACAATAATTTCGCCCCTAGCTTTTTCAACGCCTGTGTTCCTAATTTTAGAAAGATTTTTATCGTCATTATCTATTGTGATACAGTTATATGATTTCGCAATTTCTTCCGTTCTGTCTGTACAGCGATTTAGCACAACAATGATTTCAACTTCATTTTGGAGTAATTTTGACGCTTTTGAAATAGAGTCTAAGCATTTTCCAATGTACTTTTCTTCATTATGAGCGGGTATAATAATAGAAATGATTACGTCTTGTTGATTCTTATTTGTTAAAGTGTCCATCCAATCTCCCCCACCATTATATTTAATAATAGTAATCTCATTAAAAATATATTCAAATGAAAATGTGAAAATGCCTGCTTGATCTATAGTGCTACAATCAAAATAAAACTAGCCTGCAATCTTACGAGGCTAGTTTTATTTTAATGTATTTTACAAATATATGATATATTTTCTATTTATTGTATTCACTTTTTAAGCTTGATTGGACAAAAATTGACCATATTTCTACGTAGTTTTTTGCCATTTAAAGGTCAGAAGAGCTACTATTAATGCGATGCAAGTCATTGTGCCACCGATAATGGCATTTATTTCAGCACTATATGCATCAATGGTTATGCCCCCTATTGTAGAACCTAATGCCATGCCAATATGAGCACCAGAATTATTTAAACTTTGATGGATATCTGATGTAGTCGATGCAGTAGAAACAATATAGCTTTGAATCGCAGGTTGTAGTGACCAACTTAGTAGACTCCATAATAATATGGCCCCAACGAACAGAACAACGGAAAATTTTAAGAACGGAATTGCAACAATCGTTAATGTAAAGAAGGACAATACGGAAATAATCGTTCGTTTTGCACTAATACGATCAGTAAAATATCCACCTAGTAAACTCCCGCATATGGAGGATATACCGATGATTAAATACATCAGGCTAAGAGACTTCTCTGACAAATGTAGCGTGGACTGAAGAAATGGTGTTAAATATGCATATAAAGTCATATGACCTGTAAAAAACACGATAGAGATTGAATGAATAAGTAAAATCTTTCGCTCCTTTATCGCCTTTACTTGGGCTTTAATAGGCAATTTCTTCTTGGGCTCAATTGTTCCTAATACAAAAAATACTATTAACATCAGCATTAATGTCAAAATAGCAATAAAAAGAAATGGTGCCCGCCAACCTAATTCGCTGCCTAACCATAAACTAAACGGAACACCAAACACGAGGGAAGCACTAACCCCCATTAATACAAGGCCGATTGCTCTTGCTGTATAAGCCTCATCACTTATTTGAGAAGCGATGGTGATACATAACGAAACAAGTAGCGACGCACACATAGCTGATAAAATTCTAGCGCTCATAAGAACAACATACATATCACTCAACACAATCATCATATTAGACACAAAGAAAATAAACAAAACGATGAGAAATAATCTTTTGCGCTCCATCATTGAAGTTAAAGATAATAAAATGGGACCTGATATGGCAAAACTTAATGAAAACATGGAGATTAACATTCCTACTTTGCCATACGAAATATTTAAATCTTCCGCAATCAGTGGAAGCAACCCTCCAATTACTAATTCAACTAGACCAACTATAAAAGCAATCGTCGATAATAGGTAAATTCTTTTATCCATCATTTCACTCCTCTAAAAAAATACAAAAAGCAGCGCCCCCAGTTTAGGAGGCGCTGCATTAAAACATTTTCTTTGTCAATTCGCTAACATGACATCCAAAGTCATGTCGCCTTATTCAATTAAAAATTTCTTAAACAAAAATACCATTTTGCCTTATTGGTTGTCAATTATATTTATGTATTGCTTTCATATCAACATATGGGGTTGACTGTGGCAGTTCAAGCAACATGCGCTCATTCATAAAATTTGATTGTTTGTAAAGCCAAAGAGATATTTTTCGATTATAAAAGTATCTTGGCAAGGCGGTTAATGCCTTCTTCAATTGCGCCTTCATCAACTTTAGCAAATCCCAGTACCCATCCTTTTCGATTCGTTTCTAAACAATACTTACTAAGTGGATAAACGCGAATTCCCTTGTCGAGCGCTAGGTTTGTCATCGCTTCTTCATCAAACGATTCTTCAGCTTCAAGAAGCATATGCAAGCCTGTTTCAATGCCACTTAGTTTAAAACGTTCAGCTAGTCCAGTTGCCATGATGGCCTTGGCCATTGCTTCATGTCTGCGTCGATATACATTTCTTGCTCTCCTCATATGCCGCATAAAATGACCGTGCTCAATAAAATGACTAAGCGTTAGTTGTTCCATTATCGGCAGATGTCGATAGGTTAGGGCTTGTACTTGAGCAAGCTGACGAATGGCATCCTTTGGCCCAATCACTGCCGAAATGCGTATGCCTGGTGCCACCATTTTGGAAAAACTCATCATATACAATGTGTTCTGTGGTTGTTGGCTGAACAAAGTAGGAAGCGGCCCACCACGATACCTAAATTCGCCATCATAATCATCTTCTACAATCCAAAATTGCTCTTGCGCAGACTTTTGAAGCAATTGTTGTCTCCGTGGTTCAGACATAATAACTCCAACTGCACATTGGTGAGAAGGTGTAACAAAAATAAGCTTACTTTGCGGATGAATACGATTTACTTGTATTCCATACTCATCAACAGGTACGGAAACGACATTCATTCGCCGATATTTCATGGTCATCCAGGCAGCAGGGAATCCAGGATCTTCAACAGAAACGGTTTCTCCTTCCGTTAACAGTGCTTGCGCAATTAGATCAATGCTATGCTGTGCACCGGAAGTTAAAATGATTTGGTCAATATCTACATGAACACCTCTTTCAAATGTTAGATAACGTTGAATCTGTTCACGGAGCGGAGTAAAACCATAAGGGTTGCCATAACCCCAAGTGGTCAAATCTGCTTCGGATGAAGCCTGTAAAAAAGATTGTCTCCAATTTTTTTGGAAGTGCTCGTCTAAATAAGGCTCATGAGGACAAAAATCAATTTCTACATTTGGATTTTCTGTGCCTCTAAACCAACTGTTTAATTCATCAACTGCCGTGTTTAATAAAGGTAATGCTGGCGTAGATGGTCCATGAGAGGTAGTTTCTTCTGCCGAATTAGCTTTCAATCCCCATTCACTTACCCTTGTTCCACCACGCCAATTAGTAACGGTATAGCCCCGACTAAATAATTCCTCATAAACAATTTGTATTGTTGAGCGTGAAACGCCGACTAATAAGGCAAGCTCTCGGGATGGAGGAAGTAATTCACCTGGTGGCCATTTTCCAGTTGTTATATGATGGATAGCCTGATCCAGCAACTGTTGCCAAATCGGAATTTTATCTTCTCGGTTTACTTTTAACATTTTCATTCACTTCCAGTTAAATGATGCGAACATTCATACAGTTCATCATGATTATACATGTGATAACGCCCCCATATTCCACTTTCTAAAGAAACGCTGACATTCGTTGGAAAGCTATATCTGCAGCATTAATCGTTTGATCAATATCATGTATGGAATGGGCAGTCGATAAAAAGATGCTTTCATATTGTGAAGGGGGTAAAAGTATCCCTTGTTTCAGCATTTCAACATAGAAATGACGAAACATCTCTGAATCTATTTTGCGCGCATCATCAAAATTTTGTAAAGGTTTATCTGTAAAGGACAAGCCAATCATTGTTCCAGCTTTAGTTGTCATCAGCGATATATTGGATTTACTGGCAACTGTTGATAATCCTTGAATAAGTCGATCTGATAGCTCTTCAATATAGTTGTAACTATCATAGGTTAATTTATTTATTGTAGTATATCCTGCTACCATCGCGATTGGATTACCCGATAAAGTACCAGCTTGATAAATATTGCCTTCCGGTGCAATCAGGTTCATAATTTCTTTTCTGCCGCCATATGCGCCAACGGGCATGCCTCCACCGATTATCTTCCCTAAGCACGTTAAGTCAGGCTGAATGTTATAAAGCCCTTGAGCAGAGTGATAAGCAATGCGAAAACCAGTCATTACCTCATCAAGAATAAATAGCGCTCCATATTTTGAAGTGAACAAACGTATTGTCTGTAGAAATTCGGGGTCAGCAGGTATGCCTGCCATATTACCTGCAAATGGTTCTACTATTACCGCTGCAATTTCTGAACCATATGTATGAAATACACTACTAAGTGCTTCAATATTGTTATACGGAACGGATATCGTGTTTTTTGTAATTTCTAACGGTACACCTGGACAATCAGGAAGACCTAATGTTGCTATTCCTGAACCAGCTTTTACTAATAGATGATCACTGTGTCCATGATAGTTTCCTTCAAATTTAACAATTATATTTTTGCCTGTAAAACCTCTAGCTAGCCGAATAGCACTCATTGTTGCCTCTGTACCAGAGTTAACCATTCTAATCTTCTCTATGGACGGAATTCGAGTAGTGATTAATTGTGCTAGCTTATTTTCTTGCAAAGTGGGCAATCCAAAACTGGTCCCCTTTTTTATTGCTTCCAGTAATGCACTAGCAACATCCTTATCTGCATGTCCATGAATTAATGGGCCCCAGGAAAGGATATAATCTATATACCTATTCCCATCAATATCATATATTTTTGATCCGATTCCATGACTAATAAAAATCGGATCAATACCAACGGATTGAAATGCTCTTACTGGACTGTTTACACCACCAGGCATTAGTTGTTTTGCTATTTCGAAGGCTTCTGTTGATTGCTGTGTATTGATTTTAAAAACCACCTTTCATATTAGAAAACTATTAGCTATATGCTCATCTAGAGGATCAATTGATTCGTTTCTATTTAAACATCTCTGTAACAACTGTCCCCTTTTTTCTACAAACAAGACTCCATTATTTTGCTTTTTAAAACATGTCACGTTACATGTACATAGTTTTCACTTGAAACTATTTTTGTGGTGCCCCATTCATATTTTGTGGTTTTTTAAGAAATTGAACATTAATTAATAAATGTGCTCCTAAACCAGCTACAAGCCCCCAAAATGCCCCTCCTACGCCAAGTAATGTAACATTTGCGGCAGTTGCCAAAAAAGTAATGAGTGCAATTTCGCGTCCGTTCGGATTTGTTAAAGCATTAGCAAGGCTACTACCAATTGTACCGAGCAATGCTAATCCAGCTAATGTGGCAATAAACGTTGCAGGAAGAATTAAAAACAATGCAGCCAACGTTACCCCAAAAATTCCAACAATTATATAAAAAATACCACAGACAATACCTGCAATATAGCGTTTCGTTGAATCCTCATGAGCGTCTTTTCCAGTACAAATTGCGGCTGTAATTGCGGCAATGTTAAACGCATGTGATCCAAATGGTGCTGTTAGGAGCGAACCCAATCCAGTTACAATTAAAATCGGATTCGCACTCGTTTTAAATCCATCATTTCGCAACACTAACATTCCTGGCATATATTGTCCCGTCAAGGTAATAATAAAAAGCGGCAAAGCAACGCCTAATAAGGCATGAAGAGAAAACTCTGGAACAACAAATACTGGAGAAGCAATGACCAATTCGACATTGCTGAAATCTACCTTGCCCATACTTATCAAATAAATCAATCCAATTACTAAGATACCGACAATTGCATAGCGAGATGTAAATCGTCTTAATAGGATATACGCAGTAAATAGGACAATTACAAGTAAAGGATCAACTTTCGCACCACCAAAGGCCGAAATACCAAACTGCAATAAAATACCTGCCAAAAGTCCTGAAGCGATGCCTGGTGGAATAAGCTGGACAAAACGTTCGAACATTCCAGATAATCCTAAAAAAACAAATGCTACAGCAGAAATGATATATGCGCCAATTGCTTCAGGATAAGAAGTGACCGCCAAAGCGGAAACAAGAAATGCCACACCTGGTGTTGACCAAGCTGTAATAATCGGTTCGCGGTATCGATAACTTAACCAAATACCAGTTACTCCCACACCGATGGAAATCGACCATATCCATGAAGCAGTCATTTCAGGACTCAGGCCAGCAACCTTGGCAGCCTGAAACACCAAGATAAAAGTACCTCCATAGTTTACTAACACAGATATAAAAGCAGCTATGGTGGGTGATAGCAAATCACGCAAACGCAGTGAAACGGATGTTGTATTCATACACTTTCCCTACCTTTCATTCCAATAGTGGTCAAACACTTTCTCTCTACTCATAAAAATAGCATTCATTCTTTAAAACCAAATTTGAAAACTCCAGTGATTCTTACCTGTCAGAATGTCCATTCCATACATCGGGGATTTGCTATTATTTGTGTATCAGACTTACCAATGTCATCATTTGACCTTTTATTATGTAATGTTTCAAATAGAGATCATTGTTCAGTTAGATACTGCATTGCTATGCCCCCCTTTTTATTTGTTTTATTAAAATGAATGCTCTTAGCATAACGAATAACGGACTGTAAAAAAACATCCAAAAACACAATTTTCACCAGTCCATAAATGTTGATAATTCACTACCTTGGATTATTAAATTCTATGAATTGCACTACTCGTTTTAGTTAAATCAAAAACACCACTTACCTATGTGATATAGGAAGTGGTGTTTAAATAAATTTACCATAGTGTATGAAACATATTTTTATATTTTAAACATTTGCCCTATTTCAATTGGATTTTCTTTCGCGGTCATTTGTTGTGGATTAATCCGATAAACTTGAACTGGGCCACCGAAAACAGCTGAACGATATTTGTCCACATGTTGCTCGGATAAAGGACGATTATAATAACCAGGCACATATTTATTCAGCATCTCTTGCAACATATGTGTAGCTTCATCCAAATCGTCGATGGGTTGAGCCTTCCCAAAAACGATGACGCTCATATACGCAGTGTCCGTCTTTGCGGGCACTGGATTAGTAATCGTTCCATATTCTTCGCATACTGTAAAGCAGACTTCCTGATTTTCATCCATAACTTGATTGCGTCTTCCGCCAGTAGCTCCGTGGAAATAGAGCATCCCATTTGTCCAAACAAAGTTAAGTGGAACAACATAAGGCAAATGACCGTCAGCCATTCCTAAATACCCAATTCGAGCTTGCTTCAAAAATACATTAATTTTGTTTTGATCTAATACTTCTCTTACTTTGTAACGTACCTCAACCATTGATATCCCTCCTATTTGTAGTATTGTGTAATCTTATCAACGTTTGGATGGAATAAAAACGTCCAAAATTATAGTGATTAAACAATCCAATTTTAAGAATGTAGAAGGTCATTGCAACAACTATCCATTGGATAAGGTAATAAAAAAAGTCAGAAATCAATGGGGATTTCTGACTTTCCATATGTTTTTATAGATTTAGTAAAGAAGACATGCCTCTATCTACATCCTAACAAAAAATGAAATATAAGTCTATTTATTTTAGATAGTGCGTGTGATAATGAGGTTGCGCAAATACTTCATAACGTTGTGATGAATAGAAGGGTAAAATGAAACAGAATATATATGATAACAATACGTTCTTTAGAAAATATCAAGAAATACGAGCACGAGAACATAATTATAATATTTTACTGGAACAACCCAATTTTTTGACATTACTACCGACACTTAAAAATAAAATCGTATTAGATATCGGATGTGGTGTAGGAGATTTTGCCGTTTATTGTCTTGAGCTCGGTGCAAAATACGTTACAGGAATTGATATTTCTTCCAATATGATTGCACATGCAAAAACACATCATGTTTATGACAATCTATTGTTTGAACAGGTTGCATTTGAAGAGATGAAAGTGCCCGAGGGAACCATTGATTTTATAAGTAGTTCTTTAGCTTTTCACTATATTGCAGACTTTCAGTTACTTATAAAGAAAATCAGTACCGCATTATGTGAAGGTGGAATTTTGTTATTTTCAATAGAGCATCCAATTGTAAGTGCTAATATGGGAAAAGACAATTGGATAACCACTGCAGAAGGAAACTTACTATATTTTGCAATAGATAATTATCAGTTGGAAGGCTTACGTACGCAACATTGGTTAGTTGACAATGTTGTGAAGTATCACCGTACACTATCAACTATTATAAATACGCTGATTGAACATGGCTTACAAATCGAAAAAATGGTGGAGCCAATACCAACTAAAGATGCAGTAAGTAATTTACCAAATTTAAACAAAGAATTTCGGCGACCTTCGTTTTTAATTATAAGAGCCAAAAAAATATTGAAGAATAATCACCAAAATGTAAGTATCTAAAAAATAAAGGATAGATTATCACCTTCTGTACAAACTAATGTCAGGAGGTGATTTTTAATGAACAATCAAAATAAAACTGATGTTAATCAAGTAAAACAGCAAATTCAACAAGCAGAAGCGAACAAATTACAAGCTTCTGGTTCAGCGAATGCAATGGATGTAGAATTTGGAAATGAAATGGACATAAATCAAATTAAACAACAAATCCAACAAGCAGAAGCAAACAAAAAATTTGCTTCTGGTCGTTTTGCAAACGAAAACAATTCAAAATAATCATCATCTCTAACCGGCAATCTTTTTTGCCGGTTTTTCTATTCCCGAACTCTTTTTTTGAATGAATAAACGAATTGTTATTACTCGGCTACCACCGCTTCTTGCATTAATTCCAGCAATTTTTTCTACCGAAGTCTATAACGAGTAGAATTATCTGTCTTTCCTACATACCTAAATGAGTCAATTCTTTTAAATGTTCGTGTTTTAGTGCATCACCCAATTGTCCAGTCGCTGAACAAAACGCATTTCTTAGTTTGAAAGACGAACTTTAATGAATGTTTATATAAATATAGTTCGATATTTCTTTTTTTAGAAAGCTCAAAGTTGCTCCTCTGTAAGAAAGACATGCACAATAAAAAGAGAGCTTCTCCTTGGAACAAATGGAGGCATCTCTCTTCATTAGAATTGACCGTTATCAAATACCTTCCATACTTTCTTCCATAGCAATCTCTTCAACAGTTGAGTGCTTTTTCTTTTTCATGCTATTTGCTATTAAAATACAAAGCATGCTTAGTATAAATAAGCCTAAAAATATGAACCACGCCACTTTGTAACTTTGTGTAAGATCATAGATAAGACCAGAAACGATAACACCAAGTGAACTCGTTGCTACGAAGAATATTTGGACAACACCGAAAATAGCTCCAAAATCTTTTTTGCCGAATAAATCATCTGTCATAAATGGAGGGCCGATTGTCGCAATAACAATACTGAAGCCGTAAGCGATAGCAAAGACGAACGCAAAACTCTTAGCGTTAGCCAGCAACAGTGATACCATCGCTATCGTCATACAACTACCTACAAAAAGAATGCCTCCGGTTGTTCTAAACTTATCAAAAATAGCACCAAGAATAAGCTTGCCAACCGTATTGGATAAAGATAAAAGTCCGAAAATTGTACCTGCAAATAGCGCTGGATGACCAATATCCATTAAATATGCGGGGATATGCATTTGTACGCCACCTGCAACAAGTGCAAAGCAGATAACACCGAAAATAAATAACCAAAACATGCCCGATCTCTTTGCCTGTGCTAACGTTACACCGGATTGTTCAGTATTTGCTTGTGTGATTTCTACACGATTGGTCCCAAGCGCAATCGTCCCTTTTTCAGCAGGACTTTTCTTTGTGAAAAATAAGATCAATGGCAGTGAAATCACTATAATTAGCACCCCAGCAATAATATAAGTTGTTCTCCAGCCATAATTTGAAATGAACATGGTTAAAATTGGGCTAAGTGCAGCTGTTCCAATGCCTGAACCTGCAAATGCTAATCCCATAGCTAGCCCTTTTTTCTCATAAAACCAATTCGTTAGCATGATGGAAATAGGAATATTCGAAAATCCAGCAACACATATTCCGATACAAAAGGCAATGACGCCAAAATAGACAGCCGATTGTGCGAGAGAATATAACATAAAGCCGCACCCTGCTAGAATGACACAGACAGACATGATTAACTTCATATTGCCTTTTGCAAGTAGCTTGCCCATAAAGGGAGAAGCGATGGCGACACCTAGACCACCTACTGATAGAACAATTGAAAACGTTGTCCTCGTTAAGCCTAATTCTGTTGTTACCGGTACAAGAAATAAACTGTGTAGAGAATTGACAATCGAAAATGCCGAAAACATAATCAAGAAGCTCGTTAAAACAATATACCAGCCATAAAATAGACCGTTATTCCTTTGTGGCATACTCGTCCCCATTTCCATTTTTCTTGTTCTACGGATTATATTTCCTTACCTATTTTTGGTTTGCCCCATACTAGCCAATTTGGATATAACACGTTTTTTCTCGTGTAAATTCGCGTACAGAGTCTGTCCCAAAACCGCTCGCTTTTTGACCGCCAAATGGTAATTCTGTGCCAACGATTCGGTACGTATTGACCCAAACATTGCCTGATTCGATTGCGCGAATCATGCGATGTGCACGATTTAAATCGGATGTCCAAATACCAGCTCCTAATCCGTATTCTGTATCATTTGCAATCGCCAGTGCTTCTTCTTCCGTATCAAATGGGATTACCACGGCAACGGGTCCGAAAATTTCTTCTTGGCATACATGTAAGTTATTACCCTCTACTTTGATTAAGGTCGGTTCAATCCAATAGCCTTCCGCCAATGTATCTTGACCTGGTAATAAGTTAGCACCTCCGAAGCGTCCACCAATAAGGATTTCTCCGCCTTCTTGTTGCCCAAGCTCAATATACGAACAAACTTTTTTATATTGCATCTCATTGGCAACGGGTCCCATAGGTGTTTGCATGTTTAAGGTATCGCCCAACTGAATATGCGTAGCGATTTCCTCTTTCATCAAAGCAATCATTTGATTTAAAATAGAACGTTGAATTAAAATCCGAGAACCGCCAACGCAAAGTTGCCCTGCATTACCGGTGAAAATCCCATTGACCGTGACACCATTGGCTGCTTTCGCTAAATCTGCATCCTCGAAAACAATATTAGGTGACTTCCCACCTAATTCTAAAACCATCGACTTAGGGTTTTGTGCAGTGGACTGCGCGATTGCCTGCGCCGTTCTTCCCGATCCTGTTAAACTCACTTTGTTCACGTTTGGATGTCGTACAAGCGCATCGCCTACTTCCGCACCTGTACCCGAAATAACATTTAAGACGCCTGGAGGTAAGATACTTTGAAGAATTTCACCGTAGCGAAGCGGGGCTGCTGCTGCCAACTCCGATGGTTTAATAATAACCGTGTTTCCACCTGCAAGGGCAGCCGCGGCTTTCACCGTAAATGTCCATAAAGCTGAATTCCAAGGAATAATGCCGACGACAACGCCAAAAGGTTCCCGTATTGTAAACCCTATTGTATTCGGCCCAAGTTGCACGGTTTCCCCTTTACTCCCTACATGAATAGCAGCAGCGGCCGCATCATACCACATATTTGCGAGTACCGGCATAAGTCCGTACTTCGTTTCTCGTATTACCCAGCCATTATCTTTTGTTTCCAGTTCAGCCAATTCATCTCCATATTGGGCAATGGCATCACCAATACGTCGTAAATAATCGGCTCTTTCACTAGCAGGAAGAGCTGACCAATCTGGCAGGGCTGTTCGAGCGGCATGCACTGTCGCGTCTACATCTTCAACCGTGCTACAAGGAATGGTCGCCCAAACCTTACCTGTTGCTGGATTATAGCTATCCATTTTATTACCTGAAGATGATGGAATGACTTTCCCATTAATGACATTTTGATAGTCTTTCAAAGTATTCATTGTTTTCAATGTTTTTCCCACCCTTTCAAATACAAGATGACTTCCTTTCCATTAGGAAAACGATGCCGTTGCTAACGGTTAAAACGCAAGAAAATCGGTTTGATGCTACCAACCTAATGCCACTGCTGTCTGCTCATAATATTGCTGTGTACTGCCAAGGTAATTTTCATAGAAACGCGCTCTTTTCACATAAAGATGACAATCAATTTCTTCTGTAAAGCCGATGCCACCATGAATTTGAATGCTTTGAGATGCAACTTTTATAAATGCTTCCGTTGCAAATAAGCGCGCACTTGAAACCGCTTCAACTTTATCTTCCGCATTACTTTCTATTGCCCAGTTTGCATAATAAGCTAATGAACGAGCTGTTTCTAAATCCATTTTCATATCGACTAAGCGATGTTTAATCGCTTGAAATCTGCCGATTGGTTGGTTAAACTGCTCCCGAATCGTGGCATATTCAACTGCCGTTTCTACAATTTTTTCTACACTGCCAACAATAGTAGAACAAAGCGCTGCATTAAATGATAATAGACTTTCTTGCAATGCGTCCCATCCTTGATGAACAGTGCCCACAATTTGCTGACTGGATACTTGCACATTATGAAACGTCACTTCTGCAAGCAACCGTGTTTCATCCATATTTTTTTGGCATTGTATTTGCATAGACGCCTCATCACAATCAACGATTACAAGCGATATTCCTTGCTTGTCTTGCCCTTCTGCCGTTCGCACTAGAACAAGCAAGCTATTTGCTAGCTCTGCATCAGGCACTAACGTTTTCTCCCCATTTAACGTAAGAACGTCTCCTTCTAATGAGCCATGTACTTGCACATTAGAAGGCTTGTAGTTACCGCCAGGCTCCAACCATGCCACTGTAAACGTATGGTCGCCACTCGCAATTGCTGATAAGTATTTCGCTTTTTGCTGCGCTGTACCGAATTGCTCCAATAATGGTACAACTAAAGCGTTTGTTTCTAAAAATAACCCTGGTAGCAATGCGCGACCCGTCTCTTCTAGAATAGGCACTAAATCTAACTGACCTAGCCCCATACCGCCATACGCTTCAGACACATTGACACTCGTACAGCCTAGCTCAGCTAAGCCAGCATACAGCTTCTGAAATGAACTAGTGTTGCCTTCGGTAAACTCACGTGCCACTTTTGTTTGACCGACATCATCTAAATATTTGCGTACATAACTTCGAAACATTTCTTGTTCTTGATTTAACGAAAAATCCATATTAGCCACCCCCGCAATATTATCGACCCATATCCTTTGGTAAACCTAGTATTCTTTCAGCAATGGTATTCTTTTGTATTTCACTTGTGCCCCCACCAATCGTCTGACCGAAAGAGTATAAATAATTGTCCTGCCAATAGGAGCGATCAATCAATGCATTTTCTTTCCATAAGATGCCGTGATGACCTTGCATCGAAATGGCTTGAGCAAACAGTTCTTTCGTCAATTCACTTACAAGCAGCTTATCCATCGAGCTTTCTGCACCAGGATGACCATTTTTTAATTGCTTCGTTAAATTACGATAATAATTTAACAGGGAACCACGAGAACGAGTATACAAGTCCACCATTGTTTTTCGAATAAATGGATTTTTGATCAGTGGCTCATCATCATCATTTAAGTCCTTCGCTAATGCCACTAAATCATGAAATTGTTGTTCTAACGTAAATACTTGACCACCAATTCCCGTTCTTTCATGCATCAAGAGTGCAATGATAACGTTCCAGCCTTCATCTACTTGACCGATAATTTCGGCATCGTAAGCGACTGCATCATTTAAATACACTTCATTAAAATCTTTTTGACCATCCATTGAAACAATTGGTCGCGTTTCTACCCCTGGTTGATGCATATCTAACAAAAACACCGTAATGCCTTTATGTTTTTTCTCCAATCGGCTCGTTCTTGTAATTAAAAAGCAACGATCCGCCACGTGACCGAAACTCGTCCAAACCTTTTGCCCATTAATAATCCAACGATCCCCATCTTTTACAGCAGTTGTTTGAATAGCGGCTACATCTGAACCTGCATTTGGCTCTGAATAGCCTTGGCACCAAACTTCTTCCCCCGTAATAATCTTTTCAATGTATTTGTCTTTTTGTTGTTGTGAACCGATTTGCATTAAAGTCGGCGCAACCATATGGAGCCCCACATAATTAATTAACGGTGGCGCTTTCACCCGTACCATTTCTTGTTGATAAACAATTTCTTCCATCAATGTCGCATTGCGGCCACCGTATTCTTTAGGCCAGGCAATAGCAGCCCAACCACCTTCATACAGTTTCTTTTGCCAATCTCGTAAAAATAACTCGTATGCTTTCGATTCTTTATCTAGCTGTACATTTCCTTGCAACCATCCATCAGGTAAGTTCGCTGCCAACCACGTTCTTAACTCTTGACGAAATTGTTCTTCCTTTTCCGTAAATGAAAAATCCATCGAATCATCCCTTTCTATGAATATCTAAGATTTACTTAAGCTTGTATCCATTGAGGAAGCGCACGATCTTCCGTAATATCTTGCCATATCATTTTCACAGGCATGCCGATTTTTATTACCTCTGGTGGACAATCTAGCACATTGCCGATTATCTTAACCGCTTGTAAATGGTCTAACTGTACGACCGCAATAATCGTCGGCAAATCGTCTTGAAAGCCCGGCAGGAAAGGTCTATAGGACACTACATAGGAATAAATTGTTCCTGTAATATGACAACCTTGGCTTTCCCAGTTCAGTGCAGTGGACCCGCATTTTGCACAAGCTGGACCTGGCGGGTGGTTATAGGCATTGCATGTTGCACATTTTTGTAGCATTAACGCATGACGATCCGCCGCATCCCAATATGGTTGATTATCTTGTGTTTTCAGTGGAATTGGTTTTTGATACATGACTTTCCCTCCTAGTTTCTTAAAATCATTGCCCCTGCAATATCAGGACCAGACCAACCAGTACAAATACCGATTTCACAATTTTTCACCTGTCTATCTGTTCCTTGATAGTCATGACGAATTTGACGAACAATTTCCAGCACATTGTTCATACCATGTGTATAGCCTTCTGAAAGCATGCCGCCTGCTGTATTCGTTGGTAGCTTCCCTCCCATTTTTAGGTTGCCACTGGCAACGAAATCACCTACTTCGCCACGTGCTACAAAGCCATATGCTTCTAACTGCCGTAATACAACCCAACTAAAGCAATCATAAATTGAAGCGACCTGAATATCTTGTGGTGTCACCCCAGCTTTTTTATAAAGAGAAGGCGCTACAAAGTCAGATGCCACTTCATCTAAATTCGTCCAATAATGCGCATGTGATACCGTGCGTCTCGCTTCAATGCCCATAATATAGACAGGTTTTGACTTGCAATCCTTTGCTTTTTCAGCGGATGTGACGATAATCGCATTGGCTTCATCTGATTCTAGGCAAAAATCATGTTTCGTGAATGGATAGCTTAAATGAGGTGTTTTTAAATACTCTTCCATTGATAAAGGTTTCCCATAGAAGAACGCTTTCGGATTGCGTTGAGCATGTTCATAAAAGCTTACACAGACATGCCCTAAATGTTCTTGTGTAATGCCAGTTTGTTGCATATGACGTGTGGCAAATAAACCGAACCATTGCCCTGGTCCACCAGCTCCATACGGAATAAAAAAGCTTCCGCCATCCATCGCACCTTGTAGCATATTGACATCCCAGCCACCGCCGCCCATACGAACGCCAGAACGACCATTCATCGCACGATAGATTAAAACGGTATTGACCTGACCTGTTTCAATTAAGCCAATGGCATCCGCAATTAACATCTCTGTACTGCTGCCGCCGCCCATAATATCTTTTACATATTTTGGTCGTACTCCTAAATAGGTTGCTAATTGATGGGACGTACAAGAATCATTTTCCGAGTAGCTCATAAAACCATCAATTTCTCGCGCTTCTAAACCTGCATCTTTTAATGCAGCTCGTGCAGCGTCTAATGCTAAATGTAAAGGTGTTGTACCAGAATTTTTTGAACGTTCACTTTCGCCTACCCCCACAATGGCATAGCGATCTTTAATAGTAGCCATATTGCCAACCTCCTTGTTTCCTATAGTTCAATCAGTTGTAATGTCGCTTCACCAAACCCTACAATTTTCCCTGGTGCTTTCTCTGCATACAAATCCAAATCAACGAATTGTTTTGCTTGTTCTTGGTAAATTTTTTTAACGCTAGCCAAGCAGGTAATTTCATCACCAGGTCTCGTCATCGCACCAAAACGCATGTTAAAATTCGTGAGCGTAGCAGATGTACCAGCAAGTTCCATAACGTATTGACCAAGAAAGCCCATGACAAGCATTCCATGTGCAATCACGCCAGGCATTCCAATACTTTGAGCAAATGCATCATCCGTATGTAAAGGATTAAAATCCCCTGATGCACCCGCATACTTGACAAGCTGAACTTTTGTAACAGCAGGCTTTACAAGTGGTTCCAGCTTTTGTCCTTGTTGTAATTCTTTGAATTGAAGCATGATATTTCCCCCTTAGTTATCGAGTGAAAGTTGAACGAAGAGCGTAAATCTTCGTTCAACAGTGTTGTTATGCTTTAGCACTGGCTAATGCGCGATAAATGATATTGGTGCGACTAATTACGACAAGCTCCCCGTTTTCATCTTTCATTTCTGTATCCATTACTAAAAACTGCATCGGTCCATTTTTTCCTTCTTTCTCGTAGACGTTTGTTACCTTCATTTGACAATGCAAACGATCCCCAGAGCGAATTGGACGCTGATAAATAAACTCTTGCTCACCATGTAGCATGCGACTATAATCCAATGGCAAGTTAATGCCCTGTCCACTGTCAGCACCAATCGCAACTGGAAAGCTCGGGGGCGCAATAATACCCCCGTAAATGCTTGATTTAGCAAAGGCTTCATCTACGTATAATGGATTTGGATCGCCGATAGCTTCTGCAAACTGTCGAATATGCCTTTTTTCTACTTCAAAAACATAGTGTGGTCCTGTTAAACCAATTAAACGTTGATCTAGTTCCATCTATTTACCTCCCGACTACTGACTTTTCTATTAAATCTTTATTGATGACAATCATCGCATCAGCCGCCTTTACACCGTCTTCGTAAACAATTAATGGATTTATGTCTAATTCTTCTATCACCGCTTCATTTTCGGTAACAAGCTGTGATACCTTGAGTAAGACATCAATAATGGCTTCGATATCACTATGCGCTTTGCCACGAGCCCCTTTTAAAAGCGCTTTCCCTTTTACTTCTTCAATCATTTCAACGGCATCGGCTCTCGATAGTGGTGCTACCCTAAATGAAATATCTTTAAAGACTTCAACAAAAATACCGCCTAATCCAAACATAACGACAGGACCGAAATTCGGGTCTTTTGTCGCGCCAATAATCACCTCTGTTCCTTCTGGTAGCATTTCTTGTACGGCAATGCCATTGATCTGCGCATCTGCTTTATAGGTTTTCGCATTGTGATAAATCTCAGTAAACGCTTTCATTACTTCGTTCGCTGATTGTACATTAAGACGAATAGCATCGGCTTCTGTTTTATGAGGGATATCTGCTGAATCGACTTTTAAGACAACGGGATATCCAATGGCATTGGCAAATTGGACCGCTTCCTCTGCCGTAGTAGCCACCGTACGTTTCGTTGTTGGAATGCCATAGACATCTAGTATGTCAGTCGCTTGTGCTTCGCTTAGTGTTGTTCCACGGATATGTGCAATGTCTATCCGCTTGATTGTCGTGTCCTCCTGTTGGCGCATTTTTTGCTGATGCTTTCGATAACTTTCGCTATATTCCACAAGCTTCGCTAAACCTTTAATTGGATTTAAATCACCTGGTATAACGGGAATGCCATTTTTCTCAAGCGTCTCTTTCCCTTTAGGAACAGACATACCGTCCAATGGGAATGTTGTAATAAAAACGAATTTATCGGAGTTTTTACATAGCTCAATAAACTCCTGAAGGTATGGATTATCCGCCTCCCAGTACAATGGAAATTCCGTTAAAATAATATTATGCACTTCTGGATCAGCAATGAGTGCGCGTAATGGCGCGATATACAGCTCGGGATTGGTTACTGAAGCGGCTGCCGTTAAGTCGATTGGATTGCTGGCACTTCCGAAAGAAGGAATGTGCTTTTTAATCTCTGTCTTCGTCTTTTCACTTAGTGGTATAATGTTTAAGCCTAAACCTTCGCAGCGATCTGCTTCGTTAATGCCCCGTCCACCAGAACTAGTAATTAACACCGTATTTTTTCCTTGTGGTAGTCGATTGGATAAAAATAATTTTGAAAAAGTAATAATATCTTCATAATCATCGACTCTGACAATGCCACTTTGTCTAAAAAATGCATCATAAATTAAATCTGAACCAGCTAAGGAGCCTGTATGTGAAGCGGCTGCTCTACTGCCAGCTGTACTTCTGCCCGTTTTCATTAACGCGATTGGCTTTTTGCGATTCAGCGCTTCTTTTGCTAAACGTCGAAGCTTCTTAATATCTTTGGCCCCTTCTAAATAGCCTGTAATCACTTTTGTTTTGGGATCATGAATCATATATTCCACTACATCCGAAAATTCTGTTTCCATTTCGTTGCCGACACTTGCAAAATAATTAAAGCTTAACCCTTTTTGTGCAGCGGCCATATACGTTAAAACGCCAAATGCCCCACTTTGCGAAACGTAGCCCACTGCTTTATCTTCATGCAATGGCACTGCCAAAATCGCTGGTGAAAATGTGCCAATCATACCATTCGTTGTGTTCACTAGCCCTACACAGTTCGGGCCAATAATACGAATGCCATGTTCTTTCGCAATGGTCGCTAAATCTTGTTGTAACATGACCCCTTCTTCACCAATTTCAGCGAAACCAGATGCGAAAATAATGGCAGCTTTCACTTTCTTTTTGGCACATACTTGGAGATTATCCTGAATGTGCTCTGCCCCTACACAAAATATGGCTAAATCTACTTCATCGGGCACAGCTGTGATCGAAGGGTAGCATGGCAGACCTTCTATTTCACTAGCTTTCGGATTAATTGGATAAATGTCTCCCTTAAATCCACCATCTATTAGCGCTTTCAATTGAATATAGCCAATTTTATATGGATTGGTAGAGGCGCCCAGTACTGCCACAGACTTTGGATTAAACAAAGGTTCTAGCGATTCATAAGCTTTCAATTCTTTCTTCATTATTTCACCTCGGTTTCGAATAATAGAAAATCACTTGATTATGTTGTCCATTGTATCGAACGTGCTTTCAAGACAATGAAAAAAAGAAACTGTAAAATAATTTAATTATTAGGGAGTGAAAAAAAGAAAAATAGGTGAAAAGCATAGGCAAGGCAAGGATTAAAATATTTTTATTTTCTTTAATGCACACATTAACCACGACATCTACACACGATGACCTCGACTTAAGGGGAGGATAACAGTAAAAATTGCAAAATGAAGATTATCACACAACAAAAAAAGCGGATATAGGTGGGTATAAAAAAAGCTACCTATATACCGTATTCAAACGATAGATAGGCAGCTTTATGCAAATACAATATTCTTTAATGAAATTTTTGAAGCCATCGCTTAATGTTGTTTTGAATTTTGACAGAAGGGGTTTTGATACCTCGCTCGATATTACTTATATATGAAGGTGAAATTTCAAGTTCTTCAGAAACTTGTAAAAGCGATAGATTAAATTGTTTGCGTATGGCTCGCAATTGATGGCCAATAGTAGCCCCTTTTTCTGTATGTTGTACGCTATATTGGAAACCAATTGCAGAATGTGTTGTATTTTTTGTCTTTTCAATGGAGCGGTATTGTTCTTTGATAAGTTCTGGTGGTTCAACAAGAATCGTAGCATCTAACCATAAGCGCACCCATCCCTTATGATTGGCAATGGATTCATCCCATTTATGATAATGCCATGCAGAAAGAACGCCATCTTCGAGTAATTGATCCAGCGCTTTTTCAAAGCGATCTCTCGTGCGGGAGGGTGTACGTTCATTAATATTTTCCCCAATAGCTTCTAGCAATGTTCGGATTTTATTTGGCTGTAAGAAATCGCTCTTTCTTGCTTGCGTTCGCCAACGCCAACTCAAATAGCGTGCCAATCTTTTTTCCCACTTTTGACTATAGGGGTTGTAATGTAACGTTTGAATCGGTAACAAAGCAATTTGTCTTCCAGAGCCATAAAGATACTTTGTAAAAACTTTATCGACTGTAACTGTAAATGTTTTTTGATTATCTATATGGGCAATATTATATTCATTTCGGTATTCATCGACAAAAAGAAATGTTCGTCCTTGTAGTTGTGTTTGAACAGGCTTACCTTTTTCATAAATAGTAGCTTTATTTAATTCAAGCCATAAGCTCTGAATTTTTGTAAGCGATTGCAAAACTTTGTCTTTTTGTTGTTGCTCATACCCACCTCGTCGCCCTTCGCCTCCTAATTTCGGCTTTAAACCACGAATCCTCAATAAATCATTAAAGTGGATTTCAATAATATCTTCTGTATACCTTGCTTTAGATAGAAAGATACTACATAAAGCATCAAACATATCAACGTCTAAATCTGTTAAACTTTGTGCTAGATTTTGGGCTTGTTCTATCATTGTATGCGTGTCGATAGAGCCATCAGTGTATAGATAAGGACGTAATTGGATGATGCCTTCTACATTCCCTTTGACTAATGCTGTAGTCGGCCAAGGCGTATTGTCAATAGATTGAAAACTATTTTTATATAATGCTTCTCGGACATACTGATACGGTGCATTATTCATAACATGGAGATGCTGTTCTACCCCTAATGACAAGATTAGATTTTTACTATGTGGTAAGGTATCCTCGTGATTTGAGTTTGCGATTTGAAGCATGGAAGCAATTTCTTGTGCGTTTAGATTCGTGAGCTTCATTAATGCAATAATAGTATGAAACCATTGCGCCATATAATGATTGACGATATTTGTATATTTTGAAATAAATGCCTCATTAGTTGATAGATTTTTCGTTATTTGCTGAAAAAATACGTGATTTAATTCCTGACTGCTCATTTGATGTACCTTTTCAGAGCCTAATGTACTTTCTAGTTCTTCCAGTACCCACTCTGTTAAGTAGACTTGAAACCACGAGCAAAACTCTTCCCACGCATTATCTTCTCCTAGAAATGTATTTGCTTTAATCATTTGCTCCATTCGATGAATATATCTCTCGTAATGAAGTCCGTTATGATGCATCGAAGTCCGCTTCTGTGTTTCATTTAGCTGGTCCTCATAATTTTGCAGTAAAAAGGAAACGATGTTTTTAGCTATTTCAGTGATAACACGATTTCTAGAAGAAATTCGTAAGTTCATAAATAACTGTTCACTCTCTTTATAGGTACGATCCCAAATAACAAACGAGTTCGATATCACATTTTTAGTCCATGTAATCGCTTTTGTCGCTTGATCATTACTCGCTATTTTCTGTTGTTCGTAGATACAAAGTACATAATAGTTATCAATTTTATTGACCAACTTTCGATTCATTGTAGTCCGATTAATCTCATTTCGAAGCATTTCCAATTGGTTAAAGGCAACATTGTCGTAATCATTTTTATTTATCATGAATACCTCCTTGAAAAAAGCGAACACAGATGACTTATAACTTGTACTATATGTGTATAAAGGTCATTTTAACACCAGTTAACAGAATATTCTATATTTATATTTTGGATAGTGGTAAAGTATGTGCATCTATTGAATAGGAAAAGACCTCATTAAAAAGTAATGAAGTCTTAGCGTGTAGGCAAACGAGCTCGTAAAATCCGATGCCTATTATTCAGTTAATTTTACATTATGCTCGTAAAAGCACCCACTTAAATAATACTATTTACATCTGTTATCCAACAAAAATACAAATTTACATTTTGAAACTGCACTGGACCAACAATCGTATTTTGCTTCGGGGAAATATGAAATAGCTCAACAAATGCTACGAAATCTTCAAACCATTCGGCGGTCTTGCTAAAAGAGTGGATTAGCATTAGTGCATTACTAGCATTTACTCGGTTCGCTTCTATTAAAGCGGATGCTGCTCGATGTAATAACTGATACCTTATTTTTTTCACCGACTCTTCTTCTAAAGCAAATAATTGGAGTAGATAAGCTAATCTTTTCCTTTTTCCTTCACTTGGGTTGTCTCCTAACCAGCTATCAACGGTTTTTCCAAAAGGTTCTGCTACTTTCCCTTCTATCATAATGGGGATAAGTTTATTATGCGCTTTTGCGAGTATATAAAGGTCATTTTGTGAACTTGCATTTCCTCCAGGTAAAGGCACCTTGTATTCAGGAAACCCATATAATACTTCAATATTTTGAAATAAAGTAATGTTGCTATTTTTAAATACATTGTCAACGGTGTATGGTAAATTATGCGCATTCTCCCAACTAACAGCTAACTCAAAAGCAGAGTATCCTTTTTTCCATTGCTTCTAGGGTCTGCAAGGAATTCTTTCCACGACAGTACGCCTTTTGACGGTACAAAAAATTTGCCCATTTTCTCACCTCATTATTATTTTCATAATTCATTTTATATTTCGCTATAGCAAAAAGAGTCTTCATTTTTTGATATGAAGGCTCTTTTTTAAAAGTCATTATTTTTTCGTAAATCTCCAATAATATAATGCATCTGTTTCTTTATACAGTTTTGCACCAGACTTTTCTAATACTCTATGGGATACGATATTATCTTTTTCCGTATCAGCTATAACGAACTTCACATTAGGCTGATTTAACAACCAATTTTTCATTGTTCCAATTGCTTCTGTCATATAGCCGTTTCCTTGATATTCAGGTAAAGTGTAATACCCAATTATGACTTCACCATGGTTGTTTGGAAGTCCTTTTAACATAATTCCTCCAACACTACAATTTAGACTATGCGAGACGATGACCCAATTGGTATACCAAATATAATTTTCCTTATCACGTAGTAACTTAGAAAGTCGAATTTCCATAGCTTGTTGAAGTTCCATAGTTAGAAAACGACCTGATTCATTTAGAGATAATTGTAGCTCTAACTTTTTGGGATTCTCAATAAGGAATCTTAGATTATCTGCACTTAATGGTAGTATTCTTAATCTTTCTGTTTTCAATTCAATCATCAGGATTCTCCTATTATCATTTTTGACGTCTTACTTAAACAAAAATTTAAAAATAGGTATATGTTATTGGCAGCTACTCCCATTTCATTATCGTTTTGATTTAATGCAATCAATTTAGCTGGTAATTCTTGTTGTTTGCACGCCTACCGTTCTTTTAACAAGAGCAATGTCGATTTATTATTCATTGAATCAATTTTCTTGAATGCAACTTGTTAAAACCAAATTATACCATGATGTTCTTGTAGCAACAATATAAAATAATATTATTATGTAAACTATAATTATAAAAATAAATCTAGCCCCATTTAGGAGCTAGATTTATTTGTTAGCGATTGATTTAAAATCGTTGTTGTAAAGTCTTGCACTGATAGTGGTTTGCTGAAGTAATAGCCTTGTACGAAATCACAGCCATGTTCACGCAGTACATTTAATTCAGCCTCTTCTTCAACACCTTCTGCGACTACTTGGAGATTTAAAGCATGTGCTAACGAAATCATTGCAGAAATCATTGCAATCCCTGTTTTCTCTGGTAAAATATCACGAACAAACGCGCGATCGATTTTTAACACATCTACTGGGAATTTTTTTAAATAATTTAAGGATGAATAGCCTGTTCCGAAATCATCTAACGCAATAGTAATCCCTAATGCTCTTAACTGTTCAATGGTATCAATTAAATCTTCCGTATAGTCAAGCATACTCATCTCTGTAATTTCAATTTCTAATAAATGCGGATTGATTTTTGTTCCCGCAATGACATCACGGACCATTTCAACAAAACCAGGTGTGCTAATATGAATGGGAGATATATTGACAGCAACGCTTAAATTTGAATGAAATGTTTTGTTCCATGCACATACTTGTGCACAAGCTTTATGTAATACCCAAACACCAATATCATTGATAAGTCCACATTCTTCAGCAAACGGAATAAAACGATCTGGTGGCATTTGTCCTAATTCAGGATCGTACCAACGCAGTAAAGCTTCCATCCCAACAACTCGATCTGTTTTTATATCGATTTTTGGCTGGTAATGTAGTTCTAGTATATCTTTTTTTAATGCTTGGTGTAGTTTGGTTTCAAGTAGTAACCACTTGTCATTGGCCTCATCCATATTATGCCTATAGAGTCGATATTGATTGCCTCGAGTTGATTTTGCAGCATACATCGCTATATCAGCATTTTTTAATAAATCTTCTATTGTATTGGCATGATCCGGAAAAACACTAATACCAATGCTTATACTTGCATAAAATTCGTATGCGTCTACAATAAAGCTATCATCGAAAACCCCAATTATTTCTTTTGCCATTTCTTCAATTCGTGAAACATCATTTAATATCATAACGAATTCATCACTATTGTGGCGATAGAAAGAGTTGGATGTGTAGTCTACATTACGAATACGATTTGCCATTTCCACAAGGAACATATCACCGATGATGTGGCCAAGTCCATCATTTATGTTTTTAAAACGATTCACATCAATGAAAAATAACGCAAACTTCTCACCTGTACGTCGAGATTGATGGAATTCATTTTCTAAACGTTGTTCTAACTTACGACGGTTTGGTAACCCTGTTAATTCATCATGATAAGCGATATGGGTAATTTTCTTAATATCCTTTTGTGCGGTAATATCTACTCGAATGGCAATATATTGATAAGGTTTGTTATTATCATCGAGGAAAGGAATGATTGTTGTTTTCACCCAGTATAAGCTACCATCTTTAGCGCGATTGCACACCTCACCATTCCACATATCTCCTTTACCAATTGTTTTCCACATTTCCCTAAAAAAAGATTTAGGATGGAAACCGGAGTTTAGTAAACGGTGATCTTGTCCAATTAATTCTTCACGCTTATATTTCGAAATTTTACAAAAATGATCATTAACAAATGTTATTTTTCCGGTCCGATCTGTAATAGCAACAATGATCGAACTATTCATTGCTGAAAAAATATCTTGTAATTCTTTCAGGCTGTAGTTAACTTGATTAATAATACCAGGCGTGATATTCATCATTTTTCATTCTCCGTTCATTAAAATAAGAGGGTTTAGTACTTTTTCTTTACATAATAGTGAGGTATAAAGTTGTGGTAGCTGGCCCTTTTTTATGTAATTATATTATAGTCTTAGAAAAGCAGTTAATTCAACCCAAATATATAATCTACAATTATCTAATTTTATAGATTTCAATAAATTAGACAAAAAAGAATGACTTTAAACGCACTTCATTCGACAATTTTCCAATCTCAATAATTACATTTGTACTACTATTAAAACTATCATTATACTATTTACCTTTAAAACAATAAAATCGGTACTTTAAAAAAATTAAAAATGCCCTACTGTCGCAGCTGGCAGCAAGGCATTTTTACATGTTAAGAGACTTCATATTCAATTTGACCTCCCACAATTTTTGCTTGTTCATTGTAAGCATCCAGTTGTTCTTGTGATAAGTTTAATATATAGTAGTGAAAGTTTATGGGTTCTAATCCATGTTGATCACATATTTGTCTGTAAAATTCATAGCCTTGTCGATAGTCCGTCATGCCAATAACTTCCTTTCGTGTGCAGCTTCATTGTAGAACTCTAATTGCTCCTGAGATAACTTGTTCATATAATAATAAAAATTGATAGGCTCTAAATTAAATTGCTCGCATTTTTTACAATATAACTCATAACCTTCTCTATAGTGTGCCATCCATTTTCCTCTTCTCTTTGTACTATAACAGTTGTTTGTTTGTATAAATAATATATAACAGATATCAACTCGAGTCAATAATATTTCTGAAATTTCTTTCATATTAATCAAAGCCCAGTCCATGTATTTAGTATGGCTGGGCTTTTCATAAACTATTCACTTTGGCGTCCGTTACAACCACATCCTTTGTTGCGATTATTTTAAATTCCTAGTTGTTTCGCTTGCATATTATAAGCTGAAAGTTGTTGCTGGGATAATTGGATAATGTAATAACGGAATGAAATTGGCTCTAGCCCATAACGTTCACACATTTCACAATAAAACTCATAACCATCTCGATACTTTGACATAGACTATTCCTCCTGTACAATCTGTTTTATAACAGTTGTTTTTATTTTTAATTAATATATAACAGATTATGCTGTTCGTCAAGTAAATATTCATAACGAATTGTAAATTAAAAAATCCCGACTTCTGTGTAAGAAACGACAGAACTCGGGTTTTGATACAATTTTACAGTATATTTTTTAGTAAACGGAAAATTTGTCTCGGAATCCATAGAATGATATTCCAAATAATTTCTGTTAACACACAATTTCTTAGTTCTTTCAAACTGTTTTTCATAATTGGTTTTAGCTTTCTTTTCTTCATCGTAACTCCTAGTACAGTTTAAATGACAATTCCTTTCATTTCATGTATTTGCTCAATGTGTCGTTGTTCATGCAAATACACTTGCTCAATCCATTGATTGAGTGGTAATGGTCCGAAGGCTGGGTGATTCACAGCTTTTTTAGCAAGTAAGGACGGCTCTTCTAGTTGAAGCAAAAATGTCGTTAGTTTCGCTCTTGTTTCATATAATAGTGTCACCATTTGCTGGACAGCGAATGGTTCCTCCGTCGGTTCCACAATTTTGGGTGCTGTGAGCTTCTTTGTTCGATCTTTCATTAGTTCAACATTGATCCGTTCAGGATTGGTATTTTCTTGAGAGGCTAACCCCCATGAAATGGCCTTCATTGTTGAAGTTTCTACTAGCACTAAATGATGACATATTTGAGCAATGCTCCAACTGTTTGCATCGGGTTTTCGATTAAATTGAGCATCGTTTAATACTTCTATTTCCTTTAATAGTTGTTCTCTCGTAACACTTAATTGTTCAAGATATGATGAAATCATATATTTTCCCCCTTCAGTTTTAGACCCTACTCTGTATATATGCATCGTACTTGTTCGTATGCTCTTACGCTAGCTATTAATCAACAATATTAAAAGGGTTATTCTCCAAAACATGTTGCAATTGCTCGTCCTCAATATGGGTATAGATTTGGGTTGTAGCGACACTGGAGTGACCTAGTATATGTTGTAAGCTACGAATATCTGCCCCAGCTTTATACATCATTGTCGCTGATGTATGACGCAATTTATGTGGTGTAAGCCTATCCTTTTGCAGACCCGATTGTTTATTGATTTGCTTAACGATTTTGGCTACGGTTTGTCGTGTAAAACGTGTTCCTTTTTGCGAAACAAAAAGAGGTTCTTCTCCTTCCCCCTTGAATGGCGTTTTCCCACTCTGTTCATAATTATTTAGCGCTTGCATGCAACTATCATTTAAGTAAACTGTGCGCTCTTTATTTCCTTTTCCGATTACGGTCAAATAACGACCTTGTATAGATGATGTATTGAGCTGGCAAAGTTCAGATACGCGAATACCGAGATTTAAGAAAAACATCATCATACAATAATTCCGTGGCGATGCGCCATGTAGTTGAATACCCTCAATAAACTGTGTCGCCTCGTCCATATTCATATATATCGGTTTTCTACGACCAATCTTTGGTGTTTCCAACTCTTCTGCTGGATTTTCTTCAATAAGGCGTCGCTTTCCTTTAATGTATTTGAAAAACGATTTTAAGGTAGCGACTTTCCGCGCTCTTGCGGAAGCGGAATTATTACGTTGTACTTCACAATATTCCATAAATAAATAGAGATCTTCCAAAGTGATGTCACGGATTTCTTCTATTGTAATAGTAGCTATATTAATTTCGTTTATTTGCGCGATATCTATATCATTTTGCATGGCTAAATGAAAACGAAAGAATAAAGTGAGATCGTATTCATATTCTTTTCGAGTGCGTTGGGACTTTCCTTTGATTGTTGTTAAGTACACTAAGAAGTCTTTCATTATTTTAGGTTGTGGATTCTTTTGCATAAAATCACCTCTATTTTCTCTATTTTACCATAAAAAACGTTCCCAAATATAAATTTGGGAACATTATTGATGAAAAATGCCCTTTTTCCCTACGTCGTACATATGTTCTTATTTTGGTGATTAAAAAAGACGATTTTCTAATTGTTAAAAAATCATCTTTTTTTGAAATTTTTTTGCAAGGTCTATTTATTTATGCATAAACGCCTCGCAAAATGAATATTAAACTCTAGTATACTACTATACGCTGAGACGAATCGAAAAATGATCCAGTGGGTAATGATACGAGTCGATTCGTCTCACAATGCGCGTGGAATTATTTGGTTATTTGTAGTTAATTAGCGAAAATACTATATGTACCATTCGTTTGTTGTGTTATTTTCCAGTTGGTCGACAACATGGTATGAAGCTTCGAAATTATGGCTTCGTCACACGCTAAATCCTGAATACCTGTTTCTTCCAATTGAAAGTCCTTCGTTTCTTCTAATTGAAAGCGAAGATGTAGTAAACGCTTAATGCCAGGTAATGTTACATATTTTATTCGATAATTACCATGCAGCGCGTCCAATAATTGGTGCTCCCCTTCTTGAAAAAGAGCCAGCGTTTCTTGAAATTCATAATTTGGTTCCTTTGTACACCATGACGATACTTCCCCAGTTCGCAATGTCTGTAAGATTTCCTCATCAGATATACCTAGTTTCGATAGCTTGTCTAACTCATAAGCTTGCATTAAGTTAATGTTGATCATTTTTTACTAGCTCCTTTTATGTATTCTTTTTAGTGTAACATGTTTTGACTATTCCTTAAATTCGGAGGCGGTTCACATGATGAAATTATATGATTCGGGTTCTTTTTTTGATGAAATGTTAGATGGTGACCAGCCGAAACCGCATTATCGCTCCTTCCATCGTAAACTAAATGCTTTTTCACAAGAACAGCTAGAAGAAAAATACCAGCAAGCCCAATCGAGCTTCCTTAGACAAGGTATTACATTTACTGTATATGGTGCCCAAGGGGGGACAGAACGGACAATGCCTTTTGATTTTGTACCGATTATTATCCCGCATTTACAATGGCATATGATTGAGACAGGTATGAAACAACGTGTCAAAGCGTTAAATTGTTTTTTACATGATATTTATAATGAACAGTTAATTGTAACTGCTGGCATTATTCCCAAAAATCTTATCGAACAAAATTCCTATTATTGTCGAGAAATGTTGGGTGTTCAAGTGCCAATAAATAATCATATTTTTTTAGCTGGCATTGATGTAATTCGTGATCAAAACGGTGTTTACCGCGTATTGGAAGATAATTTACGTAATCCTTCCGGCATTTCATACGTTTTTCAAAATCGTTATGTTATGAAGGAAGTGTATCCTGAATTTTTTTCCAAACATACGATTCAATCGCTCGAAAAACAAATGGCCAACATGAAAAAAGCACTACTTTCACATCGACCACGAAATTTAAAGGCTCATGTTGAACCGAAAGCAGTCCTTTTAACTGCTGGTATGTATAATTCAGCCTACTACGACCATGTCTTTTTAGCGCAACAACTAAATATTCAGCTTGTAGAAGGACGCGATTTAATTGTGCAAAATTTAAAAGTTTATAAAAAAACAATTTACGGATTAGAGCAAATCGATATTATCTATCGCCGCATTGATGATGACTTTTTAGATCCTACTGTCTTTCGGGAAGATTCTTTACTTGGCGTGCCGTATTTAATGGAGGCCTATAAGGCAGGAAATATTGCAATACTAAATGCAGTAGGCAACGGTGTCGCAGATGATAAAGCGATGTATGCCTATGTCCCTGATATGATTCGTTTTTATTTAAATGAAGAGCCTATATTAGAAAATGTTACGACCTACCATCTTGATGATGAAAATCAGCGGGCATGGGTACTAAAACATTTACACGAGCTTGTTATAAAAAATGTAAGTGCTTCAGGTGGCTACGATATGCTGATTGGTCCACATGCAAGTGCTGAAGAAATCTCTAGCTTTCGACAAAAAATAGTAAGCCAACCAAATCAATATATAGCACAACCGACCATTCAGTTATCACGCGCACCTGCCTATCAAAATGGCAAATTCTATCCTTGTCATGTCGATTTGCGTGTATATGTCATTACAGGTGAAGAGATATTTGTCCTTCCAGGTGGCTTATCACGTGTTGCGCTAACAGAAGGGTCGTTAGTCGTAAATTCTTCACAAGGTGGCGGAGCAAAAGATACGTGGATATTAAAGGAGGAATTGCCGCATGCTAAGTCGAGTAGCAGACGCACTATATTGGATGGCAAGATATAGTGAACGCACAGAAACAAATGCACATATATTACAAGTACAGCTGTTGAATATGCTGGAGCAATCTGGTAAGGAACATGATTATCTCGACCACTGGGAAGCTATTTTAGATATTTGTGCTTCGAAAGAAGAATTTCTAGCATGCTATGAAGTCATTCGAGTGAATCCTCTTATTGAGTACTTGTTGTTCTCAGAGAACAATAGCAACGCTTTGCATGCAACTTTGCGCGCCGTTCGAGAAAATGCACGAATAACACGGGATAGTATCCCTATTGAGCTTTGGGAATTACACAATGCCTTTTATTTATATATGCAGCAAGAAGTAACGGTGCAGAAACGGCCATTTCCGTTAATATCACTAAATTATTTTTTACACA
The DNA here is from genome assembly GCF_038593855.1 of Lysinibacillus sp. FSL M8-0337. NCBI lineage: Bacteria > Bacillati > Bacillota > Bacilli > Caryophanales > Bacillaceae > Lysinibacillus > Lysinibacillus sp. FSL M8-0337. The sequence continues at coordinate 2,244,834 of NZ_CP151996.1, forward strand.
ATGTACGTAAGACATCATTAACGGTTACAGGACTAGTTGAAGACTCAATGGAACGAGATTTACCTTTTTATTTTATGCAAGTCGGCAAATGGATTGAACGAGCAGAAAAGATGATCCGTATGATATTAATCATGCTGGAGCAACAACCAATGACTAGCAATATAGAAGAAGCCGATGGGATATTTTTGCTTGATTTATCAAAAGCGACAGCGTCTTATAAACGTAAGTATCATCAAACAAATTTACTATCTGTTATGCAATATTTATTGCAGGACGCGCATTTTCCACGCTCCGTGAAGGTCTGTTTTAAAAAATTAGAGGATGCATTTATGCATATTGAAAAAGACCATCTAACTGCTCGTTTTGTAGCACTTAATACACCGTTACGAGCTTTGTTAACGGCCATTAGCGAGCTCGATTTATCAACAGTTTCCTTAGAGGAAGCTATATTTTCAATGGAGGAAAGATTGTGTCAATGTATTGATTTTGGTCATACATTTTCAGCAATTTATCATTTATATGAACCCAGCCTACAAGCTTGAAAGGAACCACTTACAGCTCCCTTTCAACACGCAAGTCAGTAATCAAAAGGAAGCGGACACGATGAAATTTGAAATTCAACATACAAATATTTTTCAATATGAATCTGAAGTCGATCAAAGCTTGAATACTATCCGCTTAAAGCCGCGGGGTGATGAGCGTCAACGCTTGCTGTCCTACCGTATCGCGATTTCACCATCTTCTCTAACGCGTGAGCATGCAGATATTTGGGGAAATACAGTCGGTACATTTTATATCCCTGAGCAACATCAAGTGCTAGAAATAGAAACAACATCCATCGTTAGTATACAGCGTGCACCATTTATTCATCGCATTCAATATTCACCCGAAATGCAGACGATTTTTCACTCCCAGCTCTTTTACGAACATTATTTGCCCTATTTAAAATCAACAAGCTTTACGTATATGACAGATGCTCAGATAGAGGAAGTGTTTCATGCGATTGGGCACGCAGAAAATCCAGTGCTGTTTTCGCTTAATTTAATGCAATATTTATATTCAACATTTGAGTATGATCCAACAGCAACGAATGTTACGACAACTGCAAGCCAAGCCTTTGCCTTAAAACGAGGAGTTTGTCAAGATTTCACGCACGTTATGCTCGCTATACTGCGTGCTAAAGGCATACCTGCTCGCTATGTAAGCGGTTATTTATATGTCGATGGAAATTCAGGTTTAATCGGAGATATAGCAACACATGCTTGGGTTGAAGTGATGATTCCTGGTATTGGTTGGATTGGGTTAGACCCAACTAATAATGTGGAAGTACTAGAAAATCACATTATTTTATGTATCGGACGTGACTATACCGATATTAGCCCTGTCGAAGGCGTCTATACAGGCGGTAAACATGATTTAACGGTAAAAGTTCAAGTAAAAGCGTTAACCCATTTTTAAAAAGAAGTGCAGCAATTTGTGCTTGAGAGACAATTGCTGCACACTTACTTAAAACGTTCTCCTCGTTCTGTTAATACCCATTTTCGAACATATCCCATTTTTTGTTGTATGTTTTCAACCGTTTCCTCACTTTGTAACGCCCTCTGTAGCACCGTGTAACGAACATCCGTCGCTCGTACATTTGTGCCAATATCTTTTGATAGTGTTTGAAAAATCCGTTCAATTGTTTTTGTCGTGATCGATTTAGTAAGACTTGTTTCACTGACCCAAAGCCACTCCCCTACATTCCCTTGATGTATATCTTCCGTCGCATTTTTATAATGCTGTAACATTTCCATCAAAATAGGTGAAAGTCTCATCTCTCTTCTGCCATTCTGGTTTGAAATCGAAATATGTGATGATGGAATTTCAAGATGCCCCCACTTCATACGGACAAGTTCAGCAGGCTTGCAACCCGTTTCGATAAACATTTGTACAATACAACCATTCCGTCTTGCAAGCCAAGCATGCTCAGGTGTTTTTGCATATCGAAAATAGGTCGGCCATACTTCTAAAATGTTTAACAATTGCTCTTTTGTCAGCACTTTTAAAGAATCCTTGCCCCTCTTTTTTGGCTGTAAAATGCTTTCATAATCAAACGGTTCAACCCATTCTCGCAAAAATACAAAGTCTACAAAACTACGGAGTGACGCTATTTTCCGATTAAAAGTATTAACATTTTCATAGTTTTCTTTTAGATAATTACTATATATAAATAATAATTCTTTAAATTGTTTATCCAACATTTGAATATTATGTTCACTTGCAAAAGCTAAAAATTGCTGTACATCAAGGTTGTATTGTTTTTTTGTAGCAGTACTTTTCTTTAAAGAATTTAATAGTAATAAATAACTTTGCCATGCTTCTTTTAATGGTACCATCATGCGCCCTCCTTGTTTACTGTACGTGTGATAGTTTTATTTTATAATATTTATGGTGCGTGAGGTATTATTTAACTTTAAATAGAGTAGTGTCGGATAATCTGTAATTATCGATTAAACTTATCTTTCTGTACACGATGCTCCTTACGAAATAAAGAAACAAATGTTCCTATAGTAGTTTCTCATATCTTATGCTTTATTACAATAGCAATTATCTGTTGTAGTACAATCTCTATAAAATGCCATTAATCTTGTGTAACAGGTTGAAAAAACATGAAAATTCGTATTATTTAGTGTTTATTGTCCTTTGTGTTATATAATATAAGTATCAACTTAAATTGTAGGGGGCTTTTCAATTATGCAAGTAAGAACAACTCGTCTTGAGGCTGAGGATGCGAAAATTATTTATCAAGAAACGGCTGGACTCGCGATTATTACGATCCATCGACCACAGGCGAAAAATGCGCTTACCGCAAATATGTGGGATGAATTAGCTAAAATTGCACTAAAAGTGTTAGATAATCCTAAAAATAAAGTGCTTATTTTACGAGGCTCTGGTGAGAATTTTACAGCAGGCTCTGATATTAAAGAATTCAACGCTATTTCTTTGGAAAAGGCAGAAGAAGCTTTTCTACATATGGAAAAAACAATATCAACGATTGAACGTTTACCGATTCCAACAATTGGTGTTATTAACGGTCCTGCAATGGGCGCAGGGTTAGAACTTGCTTTAGCATGTGATATTCGCATCGGCTCTGAAAAAGCAAAATTAGGCATTCCTGTAGGCAAATTGGGCATCACATTAAACAATAAATTTGCCCAGCGTCTTGTTCAACTTGTTGGCCCATCTACAACGAAGGATTTGGTATTTACAGGTCGTATGTTTAAAGCCGATGAAGCCTTTAAACTGGGTATGCTGAACTATTTAGTAACTGAGAAAGATTTAAATAAATTTATGATTCGAATAGGCAAGCTGGTAGCCGGAATGTCTCCAGAATCTTTACTTGCTGTAAAGCAATCTGTTCAAGAATGTGTCGATAGTGTACCAACATTATGGCAAGGTTCTACACCATTTGTAGGCAGTGATTTTACAGAAGGCTGCCGTGCCTTTGTTGAAAAGCGTCAACCTCAATTTTCACGCGCATCAAAATAGAAAACAGGTACTCACTCGCCCTATTGCGACTAGAGTACCTGTTTTTTATTTTCGTTTTTGTACAACAGAGTGCACTTGAACATTGATACCATCTAGTTCGTAGCCAAAATGCTGGTAAAAAGACTGTTGTACGTCTTCTTGTAACTGATATAAGCGACGGGGCAATGAATAATCTATCGGCATCTTTAATTGCAAAGATATTATGACCTTTGCCTGCTCTCCAAGGCTAAACTGTATTTGTTCTACTTTTTGCACAATATCTTGCTGTTTACAAGTATAGGTTAGTAATTGCACATAGACTTGCTTCTCTATTTCAATATATTCCTGTTGGAAGTCAGGACGCACAATGGTTGTTTCACCGATTTTTTCGCGTTTAGGTGTGAAAATTTCCTTCCCCTTTTGCACCAGTCGTTTAAAGAAATTTTGCTCGACTTGACGGTACGGTATGGGCATAACATGTTTTCCTTGCGTTTGGCGAATAAATCGCGCCTTTTGGATTTCCTTTTGAGAGCGAATATCCTCAACATAATAATACGTTTCAATCGGCCCTAGTTCCAAGCGCTTGGCAATATTATTCGTCATTTTATCAGACGTACCAATAAGTAATATAGATTGAACATGATATGTATCGAGAGCTTTAACGACTTCTTCACGATGCGCTTCTTCTGAAAAAATCGCACGTCGTACAGCAGTTATCGTATTTTTTTCAAACTTCGCAGAAATCCCTGCTACTTTCACGCCATTGACAATGAGTAAACCGTCATCAATAATGGCTTGTACTCCTATTTTATGTGCAAAAACGAGCGCGCTTGTACTTTTTCCTGTTCCACTTGGTCCACTTAAAGAACATACCTTCATCTAAAAAACCACCTTCCTTGCTTAATAATAGCAGAAATATATCGCTACTATCATTTAGCATCGTTACCCGTTATTATTTTGTACAAAAATATTGTCATTTAAGCTTAATTTTTTCCGCTAGCCTATGCAAGCATCTTCTCCATTACAAGAATATATTCTTTTTTCAGAATAACTTCCCCTTTCTGTGCTTTAGTATGATAAAATGTGTACTACTATTCTGTTATACAACTATAAGGAGTGTCCTAGTTTGAAAATCGTACCATCAAAAAAAATGTCTCTATTTACACCAGCAATTTTCGGAGATTTAAAGAACTTTGCTAAACAACAACAAGCAAAAGGTATGTCTTTAATCGATTTAAGTTTAGGTAGCCCTGACCTTCCACCACATGCAAAAATCCGTGAGCATTTATCTTACAGAGCAGGCTTGGCAGAATCATATGGCTACACATTAACTGGCACACAACGTTTTTATGATGCAGTTAGCCGTTATTATAAACGTCGTAGCAATGTCGATTTAGACCCTACAACTGAAATTATTCAAACAATCGGCTCTCAAGAAGGCTTAGTCCATCTACCAATCGCCTTTTGTGATCCAGGAGACATCGTTCTGTCAACAAATCCAGCTTACGTCGCTTACGATGCAGGCATTCATCTAGCGGGTGCCACACCCTACTATATGCCCCAAACAGCAGATAACGATTATTTACCTGATTTAGACGCTGTGCCAGAAGAAGTTGCACAAAAGGCCAAGTTACTTATCTTAAATCTACCAGGTAATCCTGTACCAGCTATGCCTTCTCTTACGTATTTCGAAAAGGTCATTGCTTTTGCTAAAAAATATAATGTGATTGTGCTACATGATGCGGCGTATTCAGAGTTTTACTTTACTGGTGACGGCCCGATAAGCTTTTTAGCGGCGCCAGGTGCAAAAGAAGTAGGGATGGAGATCAATTCCTTATCAAAAAGCTTTAGCCTAGCTGGCACACGAATTGCTTATATTGCTGGGAATGCTGACATGATTGCTGTCTTAAAACAACTCAAATCGAATTTAGACTTCGGTATTTTTGAACCAATTCAAGATGCGGCGGTAGTTGCTTTAGACCACGCGGAAGAAATTACAGAGAACTTACGTGCAACATTCTCAGTGCGTCATAAAACGTTAATGAATGGCTTACGTGAACTTGGTTGGGATGCAGCTCCTTCTGATGGTGGCATGTTCGTTTGGGCAAAATATCCGTACGATATCGACTGCACGGATTTAGCATTTAAGCTAATTGAACAAATTGGTGTTGTAACAGTACCGGGAACAGTGTTTGGTACAGCAGGGCAAGGCTACCTACGACTTGCTCTTGTTCAGCCAAAAGAGGTCTTACAAGAAGCAGTAGATCGTCTAAAAAACGTTTCCATTTCCTAATATTTAATAAAGCATGTGATAAGGATGATTCCCTTGCACATGCTTTTTATCTTTTCCGTTTGGTATTGCTAAAATAAAACAGCTACTGTATCTCACAGTAACTGTTTTTTGTTACACATCATATTTTTGTACTACTTCATCTTCGTAGCGATTATATCGTTGCTTAAATAGCTTAAATAAATGTGTGACGAGTACTTTTAAAATTGCATAGCCTGGAATCCCTAAAATTACTCCCGGTACACCAAATAATGAACCTGCTGTTAGCAAGACGAAAATGATCGAAATAGGATGGATGCTCAAGGATTTCCCCATAATTTGCGGAGAAATAAACTTCCCTTCTATTAACTGCACTATCGTCCAGACGATGGCTAGTTTAACAAGCATTAATGGCGAGTTAACAAGCGCAATAATAGCAGCTGGTGTAATTGCAATGACTGGTCCTAAATAAGGAACTACACTTGTTATCATAGCTAAAAAACCAAGTAGCAATGCATATTTCATGCCGATAATTAAGAAGCCAATTGTGACCATTGCCCCAATACACATTGACACTAAAATTTGCCCTTGTATGTAAGAACTAATTTGCTTGTCCATATCGTGTAAAACATCATGTAAACCTGGACGCATGCGAGGCGGGCATATTTTCATAACAAATTTCGGTAATTTCTCGCCATCTTTTAATAAGTAAAATAATATAAATGGTACCGTTACAAGCGATAAAATAATGCCTGTTAAAGTTGAAAGAAAACCGGTTATCCCTGTTGCAACACCTTGTGCTAAATTAGCCGCTGTATCTTTTACTGTTTCAATAATATCTGTCGTAAAATTCATAACAACTTTTTCATAATTAAAATCCATATTGGCTAAATACTCATTAACACGTGAGTTATTTAAGTATTCCACTATATTTTGTGTTAGTGCCATAAAATAGACAGGGAATTCCTGTGCTAAATTCGTAAATTGATCTCGTAAAAATGGATAGACCAACACGACAAGTAAAGTAATGACGCCAACTACACCAATATATAAAATTAAAATGCCCCAAATTCTTGGGATACGCCACTTTTCAAGTATTCCTAATAATGGTCGTAATAAATAATACCCGATTACGGCTAGTACCCCTGGTAAAATAACAACCTCAAATAATACTTGTAGCGGGGTAAATATAAAGGAAACTTTTCCAAACATGTAAATGACACATGCGAGTAATAATAAAATAATTAACGTAAATAATAAATTTTTACCACCTAAAAAGCGAATAAACTTCGTCGAAAAGAAGTTTGAATGCTCCCTCGGTCTTTTTTCACTCATCTACTCACCCCAATCCGAATGCTCACCTATATTTTACAGGATAATGTTGGCTTTTGCGAAGTTTCACTCTAAGGAAATTCCTAAAAATTTACTTAAAAACGCTTTGTTTGCCTTTTCATCAATCACAATAGCAGATCCTGCATGGCTAAAGTTTTGGAAATCATAGCTACCTTCAATAGGTATTGTCGCTTTCTCGATTGATACTTTCCCTTTAGACACCATTTTTAAAACTTGTTGGATTTCACCTGCAGATGAATAATCAGTCGTTACATAACCTTGTGCGGCACCGATGAATTTAGGTAAATTCAATAGATTTTGTGGTGCTAATATTTCATTTTTTAATGCTTCAATCACTTTTTGCTGACGAGCAACACGGCCAAAATCCCCTTCCGCATCATGACGGAACCTTGCATAGCCAAGTAATTCCTGCCCATTTAGATTATGGGTACCTTTTGTAAGGGTAACACCAATTTTTTCCGACATATCCTTTTCTACATCCATTTCCACACCATTAGGTGCTAAAATGTCTACAAGTGATTCAAAATTTTTAAAATCGACAAGTGCGTAATGGTGAATCGGTAAACCAAACATATTACTTAATGTGTCTTTTAACAGTTGAACACCGCCTAAATAATACGCCGTGTTTAGTTTATAGGATTGATAGCCGGGAATGTCTGCATAAATATCCCGCATAAATGATACTAGTTTCACATCGTTTGTTTTCTTATTCCAAGATAATACCATCATTGTATCTGTTCGCGATTTCTCCTCACCGCGTGTATCGATTCCTAATAATAAATAGTTCTCAATATCGTCCTTTACTTCGTCTCCACTAAAGTCTTCTTGGGGTACCAACGTGTCTGTAGCTAATTGCAAACCACTTCGATATTGCATAATACTGTATCCAGCAATGACAATGACACAGAGTAATAAGAACGTAAACAGTGCTCTTCCTTTACGCAATCGACGTTTCTTAGGACGTTGTGAGCGTCTTGTATAGTCTTGCTCTTCCATAACGAACTAACTCCTCTATTTTTTTATAGTTAATGTAACGATTGAAAGTAAGGAAAGTTTCATTTTTCTCCTACTATCCTCATCAGCATCTATCTATTCGTTATTTTACACCCTATTTGCCAGTAATGAACAAAATAATGCTATAATATTTTCACAAAAGAAAGGATGATGAATATGATAGAAAAAGCGACGTTTGCAGGTGGCTGTTTTTGGTGTATGGTAAAGCCATTTGTAGAATGGGACGGCATACATAAGGTTACATCAGGCTATATGGGTGGCCATTTAGAAAATCCAACATATGAAGACGTTAAAAAAGGCAACTCAGGTCATTTAGAAGTAGTCGAAATTGAATTTGATCCCACTATTTTTAGTTATGAACAGTTACTTGATATTTATTGGATGCAAATTGACCCTACAGATGCCTACGGTCAGTTTCACGACAGGGGCGAATCCTATGCAACGGCCATTTTTACGTATTCTGAAGAACAAAAAAGAATTGCGCAGGCATCGAAAGAAAAGCTTGCCAATAGTGGTCGCTTCGATAAACCTATTGTAACCACAATTCGTGATGCTCAACACTTTTATCCAGCAGAAGATTACCATCAAGACTATTACAAAAAAGAACCGAACCATTATAAACAAGATCGAGCGGTATCAGGACGTGATGAATTTATTGCGGAACATTGGAAAAAATAATAGAAATCAAAGACAGTTTCTCTAAATCATACAAAAAGAATCCATCGTGTGAAAAACACAAGATGGATTCTTTTTTCATTAAGTTAAGGTAAACGACTGCATTGCATCAAAGAAACGCTTGCCATACTTCTCGAATTTCACTTCACCAATACCACTCACTTGTCTAAGTCCTTCCAGCTCTGAAGGCTTTTTATCGCATAATTCACGCAATGTTTTATCAGAGAACACGACAAATGGTGGTACCTTTTCTTCATCGGCAATCTCTTTGCGTAATATGCGTAAGTGTTCAAATAATGGATCATTATCTGCAAGTTGTCGAACCGTAACAGCTTGTTTTCGCATAACTGTTCGCTTGCCTAACAAAACAGATTTTCCTTCCTCCGATACATAAATTGTTGGAAATGTGCCATGTTTAACTGCTAATAATCCTTCCGCAATTAAAAATTCGATAAAATTAGAAACCTCCTTCGAAGATTGCCCTTTTAAAATGCCATATGTTGAAAGTCTTGAAAATCCAAATTCAAGAACTTTTTGATTTTTAGAGCCTATTAATACTTGTGCTACCATTGTTTTGCCAAATTTTTGTCCCATTCTTACAACACATGCTAATACCTTTTGTGCATCTTCCGTGACATCTTTTACGTCCCGGTTATCTTGACAATTACTGCAACGTTTACAAGGTGCGGCTGCCTGTTCACCGAAATACGTTAAAATCGCATTTTGTAGGCAGCCTTCGGTATGACAGTAATCGACCATCGTTTGTAATTTTTCTAATTCCTGTGCGATACGCGCTTCATCACGTGTCTGCTCAATTAAAAAACGTTGTGTTTGTACATCCCCTGAAGCGTAGAGCAAAATACAAGCACTCGGCAAACCATCACGCCCTGCGCGGCCCGCTTCTTGATAATAACTCTCCATATTACGTGGCATTTGATAGTGAATCACAAAGCGAACATTACTTTTATCGATTCCCATACCAAACGCATTGGTTGCGATCATAATGCGAGCCTCATCTTTTAAAAATCGTTCTTGTTCAGTCATACGCAAGTTCTCTGACAGTCCTGCATGATATTTTGCAACCGACACACCCGCACGTGTCAGTGAGTCATACAATGCATCAACTGATTTACGTGTCGCCGCATAAATAATGCCGACTTCCGATTTATTTTTTTCAATATAATTTTTAATATAGCGCTCTTTATTTTCACCGATTAACACCGTAAAAGCTAAGTTTTCACGTTCAAAGCCTGTAATGAGTGTTGCCTTTTCGTCAATCGATAATAATTGACGGATATCCTCACAGACAGCAGGAGTTGCTGTAGCAGTTAAGGCAAGCACAGTGGGTTGTTGTGCCCATAATGTAAATAATTTTTGAATGGCGCGATAGCTGGGGCGAAAATCATGGCCCCACTGCGAAATACAATGCGCTTCATCTACAGCTAGCAATGGTACATATAATTGTGATAATGCTTGTAAAAAGGCAGCACTTTCTAATCTTTCCGGTGCAATATAGAGCAGCTTCAAATAACCTCCACTCGCTAGCTGCATCGTTTCATCCACTTCTTGTGCTGATAACGTACTATTGATATAAGCCGCCGGTATATTCGCTGCTCGCAATGACTCAACTTGATCTTGCATTAGGGAAATTAACGGTGAAATCACAATCGTTAAACCATCAAGCATTAATGCCGGAATTTGATAGCAAATCGATTTTCCTCCACCTGTCGGCATCACGCAAAGGCTCGACTGCCCACTTAATGTTTGCTCAATAATTTGCGCTTGTCCGGTGCGAAACGAATCATAACCAAAGTGATGCTGTAGCATTTGTCTTGCTTGCTCCATTCTCTTTCTCACTCCTCTGCTATAAGGCGAATTAGTTTGTAATCGCCTTGATCATTTTTGAAAATCTCATAGGTCATGATGGAATGTGCAAGTGCTTCCTGTCCCGCTGAATTGGTCAGCACGTATTCCGTTTTTGCACGCACAATAATATTTTGCCCTACTTTCTCTATCTGTTTAATAGTTGTATTAGAAAAATGGATTTTCGCTTGCTTGGACGCATAATAAGCAACCATATCTTTCAGCGTATGCTGTAAATCCTCTGCACCAGTAACAGACTGCATCACACTGGCATCATTAATCGCAACTGCCGCCTTTAAATGCTCATGAAATGTATCAATAAATATTTTTACCTCGTCCTCATTATAGGCAAAAATATTCTTCCCGTATTTATCAAGTATTTTTTGCACCGCTTCTTTGTCACCGACTTCATTATAAGCATACAAATTTTTAGATTGAGACAAACGATCCTTTGCCTTCATGCCGTCAGTAATCCATTCATCAAGTAACTGTACTATATCTTGAAGTGGCAATATGTATGGTTGAGAAACGCCCTGTTGCTGTCGATTAAAATAAACGCCCACAATTTGACCATTTTCTGCCTCCATCACAGGGCTACCGGGTGGTAAAGCTTGGTCTACATCTATATAATAAGCAGCGACCTTGTCACTATATCTTTTGATTGTGTGGGGTAAGCCATCGACATACACGGCCAAGTGATCCAACTTGCCATTGAATACAGTTGGAACATTGACCGACGCATTATATTTCACTTGTAAAATAGCAATATTATAAGCAGTAGATATATAGCGTACATCAGCTTCTACAAGTTTATCGTTACTAAATTGCACAAGGGCAGTAGGTTTTGATGCGACCAACGCTCCGTTTGTTACAATATAGAGCATCGAAGGGTCTTTCTTCACAATAATACCCGCGCCAATAGCGCTCTCCCCTACAACCGTCACCTCTGGAATAAGCTTTTCCTCTTGTTTCTCGACGGGTTTGTCAGATTTAATTGCTGTTTTTTCCTTGTTAAACATGTCGGCAACAGATTGATCACCACAACCTGTTAACAGGAGGGTTGCCGCTCCAACGATAAGCATCTTTTTTCGCATTTGTTCACCAATACTTTCTATCGAACTTCTTTCTTTACTATCATAAACAACGATGTCATTTGTTTCAAGTTTACATAATATCATTATTGAAATATATCCGTTAAAATAAGGCCATTTTTAAAAATTTATCTACTTACATTAAAGAAAAATAGCATTTTGTCATACTTTTCGAAGTGTTCTTTCTGTTCAAGAAGCACTCTTTAAACGAGCAAAAGGCAGTAACGACATGTTAAGTTGCCGTTACTGCCCTTGCAATTAAAATTTTTTTGAAACCTGCAAAAGACATGCTATTTATTTCTTCCTTAATACAAGTGCTGTAGTAATAATCCCAAACGTTAATAGCAAAAAGATAACGAAGGTAAACGAATGGTTACCTGTTAAATCATAGCAATAACCGATTAGTGTAGGAATAATTGCGCTCATCATAAATCCACCAGACATGACCATTGAGGACCAGCTATTGGCCTCTTCATGCGAGCGTGCTTCATCCAATGGTAATAATAAACCAATAGGAAACAATCCACTTAGCACAATCCCAATAATAAGAACGCCAATCCATACTAGCCATCCCGTTCCTAACCATAATAGTGCAAAACCGATAACACCGATAATTCCTAATGACAATAGCCATCGAATACGATTTGACCATTTTTCCATTAGGATCGGGACAACTATATTTCCTATCATCTGTATGATTGACAGAAAAGTTAACATCGAACTGGCAGCAACGAGTGTTAAGCCTTTATCTTGTAAAATAGGCGTTAACCAAGACATCATCGAGAAAAATAACGATGTTTGAAAACCAAAATAAAGTAAAATCGTCCACGCACGGCTGTTTTTCCACGGATTACGTACAGCTTCCTTTGTTCGCTCATCCTTTTGTACAGACGACTGCTCTACCTGATTTGGGATAACAAGCAACCAAATTATAAGAGCAAGCACAGCCAGCATTGCCCAGCTACCAAGGGCAATGGTCCAATCTTTATGAAACCCATTATAAAATGATACCGTTAATGCCGCACTTAATGTTGCACCTGTCCCAATGCCAAAAGAATACACGCCAACTACCGTTGCAAAACGATTTGGAAATTGTTCTTTAATAAATGCATTTACCATCGGCCCGATAATAGCGATGGCAAGACCAGCAGCAAAACTTGTAACCACAAGCAAAACGAAGCTTTCCTGTAACCATCGAAGTCCATTGGCTAACCCAATAATAGTTAAAAGTAGTGCAATTGAAAACTTTGTACCAAGCCGTCGCTGTAACGGAACAGCCACTGGTGCAAAAAGCCCCATACAAAAGACAGGAATGGATGTTAATAAACTCATTTGCGTATTGGATACTTGAAGAGACTCCATTAACACATTAAATAGTGGCCCTATGCTAGTTACAGCTGGTCGCATATTGAGGGCGACGAAAAAAATACTGACAACAACGACGATTGTCGAAGCTGTCCATTGTTTATTATTCATAACGTTGAATACCTTTCTAATGCCAAGTTCACTACTATGTCATTGTCCTTGATAAATAATGTTGTCAGACATCCGATTTCTTCTAGTCTTCTTTTAGCATTTTCTCTGCTTACGGTCAATATTTCATTATTTTTATATGCATCCTGCTTTATTTGTGCTTTTGGCACAATAAACTTAGAGAAGCATCATCACATATTTTTCGGTGCTTCGATTCCTAACAAAGCTAATGCTTCGTTTAGAATTATAGCTACACCTTGACATAATGTTAAACGGCAACTTTGTAAGCGATCTTTTGTTAATATTTTATTCGTTGCATAATATTTATTAAACGCACGAGCTAATTGTAAAGCATATTTAGCTACGATGGAAGGATCTACTTGTTCATAAGCGTTCGTTATTACACGAGGAAATTGTTCAAGTAACAACAAGACCTGCCATGCCTGTTGTCCTAACGGTTGGAAAGACACTTCCTCAAGTGGACCATCTGCTTTGTCCAAAATGGAGTGAATGCGTGCATGCGTATATTGGATATATGGGCCCGTTTCCCCTTCAAACTGCATCATGTCGTTTATAGAAAATTCAATATCATGGATGCGATTATTTTTTAAGTCATTGAAAATAACGGCACCTACACCAACCTGCCTTGCTACTTCTTCTTTATTTTGTAAATGTGGATTTTTCAGTTGAATACTTTGTTTTGCAGTCTCAATCGCTTCTGTCAATACATCATGAAGAAGAACAATTTTCCCTTTTCGCGTTGACATCTTTTTTCCATCTTGAAGTATCATTCCAAAAGCCACATGGCGTAAATCTTGTGCCCAATCATAACCCATTTTTTCAATAACGTGAAATAACTGTTGGAAATGCAATGTTTGTTCATTGCCCACGACATAGTAAATTTTTTCAGGATTATACTGTTGCTTTCGATAAAAGGCAGCGGCTAAATCACGCGTAGCATACAGTGTAGCGCCATCTGTTTTCATTATGATACAAGGAGGCATATCCTCTAATTCAACCACATATGCACCTTCAGATAGTGTCAGCAGTTCTTTTGTTTGTAATTCACTTACAACCGCTGGCATTTTATCATTATAGAACGCTTCTCCTTCGTAACGATCAAATTGAATACCTAACAACTGATATAGTCCCTTAAATTCTTCTAATGATACTTCTCTAAACCATTGCCATAGAGCAAGTGCCTGTTCATCTTGCTCTTCTAACGCTTTAAATGCCGCTCGCGCTTGTACAATTAACGTTGCATCTTGTTGTGCTTCTTCATGAAATTTTACATAAATTTTCAATAATTCTTTAATTGGTGCAGCTTCAATTGCTTGTTGGTTTCCCCATAGATGATAAGCGACAATTAACTTTCCAAACTGAGTACCCCAATCGCCTAAATGATTAATACAAATAGCCTTATAGCCATTTTTCTCTGCTAGATTGGCAAGGGCATTGCCTATAACTGTTGAACGTAAATGCCCCATTGAGAAAGGCTTGGCAATATTTGGTGAAGAAAAGTCGAATACGGCACTGCCTTTACTTATTGGACTTGTTCCATATAATTTTTGCTCTTTCATCACTTTGCTTAATACTTGTTGTGTGATGAGGTGTTGATTTAAAAATAAATTGACATATCCGCCAACTAGCTCGATAGATTGTATCAGCTCACACGTTACATTTTTTTGAATTTCAGTTGTAATGGTTTGTGGAGATTTACCTAGCTGTTTAGACAGTTTAAAACACGGCAGGGCAAAATCACCCAATGCTCTATTTTTAGGTTTTTCAAGTAATGTTTCAATCTCCTCGGCTGCTACTTGCTGATGTAATGCTATCGCTAAACTTTTCGCAATGTGTGTTATCAATCCATTCCCTCCTCTACAAAATAAAAAAGCTCCCGTCTCAAATAAGAGACGAGAGCAATGCATTCCCGTGGTACCACTCTAGTTGCCATTATTATGACCACTTTCAATTGATAACGGGGTGACGCCCCGGTATTCCCTACTAATATTTCGGGAAACTTCTCCAAAGTGCGTTTCATTCAAACGACCTGCATTAGGCTCACACCATCCCTAACTCGCTTGGCAGCTCAAAATGAATTACTGTCTTTTTCACAGAATGTACAATTGTTAATTTTGGAATATTTTACATGATTATATTCTTCAAGTCAACGTTGTTTTGGTTTAAGTAGCGAACGATGGATAATGTCAAATTTCTCCACTTACATTCAAGCTCACTTCTTCATTTAAAAAAATGCGAATATCTATTAACGTAATTCAATTAAATTAGGTAGCTTCTCCAATACTACTTTAAACTCTAGTAAGTCTTTAAATATATATTGTTTATCAATGCCATTAAAGAAAGTATATTGCGCACGTTCGAGATTATTCGTGATTTCAAGGGAGATCGAAACATGCGTCAAATCACAGTCCGGTAAATGACAGTGTTCTTCAGCAAACCATTTAACGAATACAGGTTCCGTTATCTCTTTTGTATAGAAAAGTAAATTTTGATCTTCATAAAATCTAAACTTAAAGCCCTTTTGCAATAACAAGTGTAATATTTGTTCTTTTGTCTCCATTGTTCATCCTCCTATAATGAAAATATTTTTTTGCTTGTAACAGTTTTACACCTAGATTATACCAAAGTAAACATTCCCAATTATATACATCTTTCTATGTTAACATTATTTGTTTGATTATTAAAATAATACACCTACATTTGCAACTACAATACCTACAGCTAATATGGTGTTTTTATACGTTTTGCAATAAGAAAAGAACATATTTTGAAAACCTATAATCAAAACATGTTCTTGATATTAAATAATTACATTTCAATAAATATGAAAGAAAGTGAATCGACAGCGTAACTTCAATTTTTGGCAGTCTGTAGCACCTTGCTCTTATTGACATCGGACAGCACTTTGACAGAAATAGCTCTTGCGTACTCATCCAAAAGTGCAATCGTCTTCTTTATTTCCATATAAGTTGTTTCAGGGTTAATCGTACACATTCTTAAAACTACTTGGCCGTTTAATATCGTCGTAAAGACCCCAGCATAAGCACTACTTACCATTTTTCTCGAAATTTCTGTATTCACTCTATTTATGATCTCATCGTCAAAATTCGATGGTGAAAATCGAAAATTGACGATTGCCAAGTTCGCTTTCGTTATAATGCTCCAATCCTTGTACTTTAAAACTTCACTTTCTGCATATTCTGCTAGACGTATACCATGATTAATCAATTCCTCCATCTTATCCGACCCTAGAACTTGCAACGTGAACCACAGCTTTAGCGCTCTAGCTGGCCGTGTCAGTTCCATACCAAAGTCCCAAAAATTAATTTCTTCATTATTTATTTGTGCATCCCTTAAATATTCAGGATTAGTATGAAAGCTATGAAATAATAGGTTTTTATTTTTAACCAAAATCATGCCACAACCATACGTCTGAAATAACCATTTATGGGCATCCCAACTGACGCTATCGGCATTTTCAATCCCTTTTAACTTACTTTTATGCTTTTTTGACAGAAGGACAGTCGCTCCATAAGCCCCATCAACATGCATCCAAAGGTTAAACTTTTGGCAAATGCGATGAATATCTTCCATACGATCAATACTTCCTGTATTAGTGGAACCAGCACTGGCAATCACTATAAATGGCTTTAAGCCTAATGATAAGTCTGCTTTTATTTGTTCATGCAGCAACATTGTATTTAATTTAAAATTATCAGTTGGAATAATTCTAATATTACGGTCGCTTAAACCAATTATTTTTAGACCTTTCATTACGGATGAATGTGTTTGATCGGAAATATAGGCTATTCCTTTGGCAAGATCACCATCCAATTTATTATCACGCGCTACGGTTAACGCAGTAATATTTGCAATCGAACCACCTGATACAAAAATTCCGCCAGATTGTTCGGTGTAACCAATTTTATTATTTAACCAAGCGATGAGTTCCTTTTCAATATAACTTGCCGTAGGTGTTGACATCCAACTTCCTGCATGCATATTGTAAGCATTGGTTACGACATCAGCTACCCATGATATGAGTGATGCAGGGCCTGGTACAAAACCAAAATAGCGAGGATGATTAAGCTTAGCTCTATATTTATAAATATATTCTACTGCATCAGATAGAACGTCGCACATCGGTCTACCTTCACTTGGTATTGCTAAATCATCCAATAGTTGAAATATATTGGCGTTTGAGAATTCAATGACCTTTTGGCTATGCAAATTTTGCTGCTCTGATAAAAATTTTCTTATAAAGTTTACCATCATCTCTTCTAGTTCAATTATGCTATCGATATTGTTATTCATACATCATCATTCCTTCATTTTAAGTTGTGCAACGTGCCATGTTTTTAGCAATTATTGTTGGTCACCCTACCAATCATCCGTTCTCCACTAAAAAATCCCCCTAATTTCAATGATTAGAGGGATGCTCTTCTTTAATAAAAAAGAAAGTTAAAATAGCCGTAAGTAATATGAAACAAAATGCTGCTAAGCTCGTATATTCAACGCCCTTTAGGAAGGCAGAGTTTGCAATATTGAGCAATTCAGTCGAGGAATCTTTTGGTAACGACTCACTTACCGCTAAAGTACCTGCAAGCGTATCTGTCGAACCTTCTGAAATCTTAGCCTGAAGATAATCTGGTAATAAAAACGATTGTCTATACCACCATGTAATCGCTCCCCCAATTAACGTCGTACCAAGGACAACGCCAACTTCATAGGCCGTTTCACTTACCGACGAGGCCCCACCCGCTTTTTCAGGAATAACTGATGAAATAATAAGGTCATTGGATACTGTAGTAATGATGCCCACACCACTACTAATGAACAGAAAAGATAAACCAATAATTAGAGGTGTAAGTGTTAAACTATAGACGGCTAAAAAAGAAATCGCAATAAGAATAAAGGACCCACTAATGATAAAATTAGGTTTCACCTTTTGCGCGATGACAACAATGCCTATTCCAGAAATAATCGCTACTATTTCACCTGGCACAAGGATAAAACTACTAATTAATGGCGATATTCTATGCGATATTTGAAGTAATTGTGTTGCAAAGAATATAAATCCTATTAATGAACCCAAGCTGACCATATTGATAAAGACAAGCGAAGAAAAGCTTTTATTTCTAAAAAGACTCATATCTAACAAAGGATTAGGTAAAACAAGCTGTCTTTTTACAAACAACATAGCAAAAATAGCGCCTATCCCTATGCTTAGTAAGCTTAGTTCCCATTCTCCACCAGTAGCAACTTGTTTTAACCCAAACATAATACCAAACATGGCAATGAAACTCATGCCAATACTGAAGAAATCTACTCTGCCAGTTAACTTTTCTTGTGATTCGGTAATAAAATTGTGAATAAAGAATATGACAGGAATAAAAAATGGAATTGAAATTAAAAAGATTGCATGCCACGAAAAGAAAGTAAGTAATACACCGCCAATAATTGGTCCAAGTACAGAACCAATTGTTAAGCAAGTAGCCCATGCTGCTACTACTAATCTTCTCTCCTCTCGGTCCAGAAAAGTAGAACGGATTAAGGCTAATGTAGCAGGTAGAATCATTGCGCCAAAAAAACCTAGCGCCGCTCTACCAGCAATAATTTGACCTGCATTTTGCGAAAAAATGATAATAAACGATATAATCGAAAATCCAAGACTACCGATAAAAAGTACTTTTTTGTGTCCTTTACGATCACCAATACCACCCATCGTAACAAGTAAACTTGCCAGCACTAAAGCGTAAGCATCTATTATCCAAAGCTGTTGAGCAGCACTCGGTGATAATGCATATGTAAGCTGTGGTAAGGCAAATGACAGAATCGTATTATCAATTGTTACACTCAAAACAGGCAATAAAATGATTAAAAGTGCCAATAGTTTTGGTTTACTTTTAATAATGGTGACGAAAGGACTTACAGATTTCTCCTCCATAATATGCCTCCTTTTCCTGTAAGCATAAGATTATTGACTATTAAAATAGCGGTTGCACTTTACTTTTAGCTCATTTAACGATTCACCTAAAACTTCTTTATGATTTTTCAACAAAAAAGAAAAGTCTTGGAAGCAATCCTCTTCAATAATCTGATTGAGATTCGTTATAGAATGGATTACATCATTTCTAATTTTCTCTGAATAAGGGTTAAACTTTTGAATATCCCAATATACATCAGGTGAATTTTGTGTGAGCCTGGCTGATAAACATAACATCATCTGCATAGGCGGTGGGGAAAGCTTCATCATTTCTTTTATGGAAAAATCATGTTTCTCCCCTAATACACTAATCAATGAAAGCATTAAAATATGAGGAAGTGCTTGCACAAGTGAAACTTTCTCATCATGGCGGTGGGGGTCAAACTCAAATACTACCATTTCATTGTATTCAATTAGATTTTTCATCATTGTATATGCTTCTGACTCTTCCTCTTTTACAAGTGCTACCGCTCTTCCTTGATAAGGTAAAGTAGGTGAAAACATAAAATTAATCCCTACCAAAGGGTTATTCGGTAAAAAGGTTTTCGCATGCTTAAAAAAAGAACTTTGTATCGAACATGTATTAATGATTTTTACTTCATCCTTCATTAAATGCGCTTTTGATGCTAATACATCTAAACAGGCGGATTCGGGTAATGCAAAAATAATTGCATCCCCCGAAGAGTAAATATCATTTATATCATCAGATAGTACATCAGATACGATAATTTCTAGGTTCGAGTAAAGATTTCCACACGCAGCCCTTAAGGAATCACCTTCACACGGCTCTTTATCTATAATGACTAGATGATGCCCAGACTTCATTAATAATGATGATAAAAAGTTACCAATTAAACCATTTCCCCCCAACACTAGTATTGTCTCATGTTTCATTGTTCTTTTGAACCCTCCTTATACTTTGAAACGGAACACATGCCTTAATTAATGTTTCACGGAACTCTTCTTCTGCATCTGATGCCTCTATAATAGCTCCTCCTACCCCAAAAGTTGCAACGTGATCTTTAATGACGACCGTTCTAATAACAATACTTAAATCTGTATAACCGTTAAAGCCAACCCAACCAATTGATCCAGAATAGATGCCTCGAGGAGACTCTTCCAACTCATCAATTATTCTCATCGTTCTCAGTTTCGGTGCTCCAGTCATTGAGCCCCCAGGGAAGCATTTTCCTATAGATTTAAAAATGCCATTATCCCAATTTAATTCGCCAACGACTGTGGAAACTAACTGATGTACAGATGAATAGGTTTCAACAACAAAAGCTTCTGGTACACTCACCGTATCGGGATGGCAAACTTCATTAAAATCATGCCTTACTAAGTCGACAATCATTAAATTCTCTGCTCTATCCTTTGAGGAAGTCATTAAACTTTCTTTCTCCAAACGATCTTGCTCTTCAGTCGTACCTCTTGCTCTAGTTCCCTTAATAGGTTTCGACGCCATTTTTCCGTTTTCGTCAATGCTTATAAACATTTCTGGAGAAGAACTTACAATTGAAAAACGTTCGGTATTGAAAAAAGCGCTATATCTTACGGGGCTCAAAAGTCTCATTTCTTTGTATAGCAGCAATGGATCAAAGCTATATGGCATGGAAGCGCGGTTTGTTAAACAGATTTCGTAAGATTCACCTTCAGTAATGTATGTTTGACACTGTTTTATCTTTTCTTTGTAGTCATCACTCGATATTTCTAAGTCAATCTCATGTTCTGTTGGAGGTATTAAAAATTCGACCGTTTTTCTTTGTATGGACTGTTCACTTTTCTGCAGTAGATCATCTGATATCGTTAAAATTTCACCCCAAAAGTTGCATACATAACGCTTTTGATTTCGATGATCAAACACTAAGATATTTTTAGGTAAATAAAGAACAGCATCTGGCAAATCTGAACTATGTTTATTCGGTATCCCTCGAAGTGCTTTTAACTCGTATCCTAAATAGCCAATGACGCCCCCATTAAATGGATGTAACACCTCTTTAGGCATTTCATTGGTTATTAAAGAAAATATACAGTCCATGACTTCGTAAAAATCTCCATAAACTGACTCTTGTCCTTTAGGACCAGTTATATCCAACCTTGAATCTTTCACATAATACATGAAGGAAATTGCCGCATCTACATCACAATTTCCCATAACTGAAAAACGGCTGCCAAACTCACTTGATAACTCTCCATCTAACCAAAAACTATCTTTTAAACCATAAAATAATTTTTCATAGATATTAATAGGAGAGGACACCAACCCTATTTCAATATTCTTGGGCGCTACAAACATTGGACACCCTACACCCTCTAGCTTTTCTTTAAGCGAAATCTCGTACATGTAATGGCCTCCCGTAGGATTTTTCCGCAGAAATATCAATAAAATTTTTAATTAATTCAACGCCAAACTCCGAATCAATGGACTCAGGATGAAATTGGACGCCATAAATAGGTAACTCTTTATGGGCAATCGCCATAATCAAACCATCTTGAGTATAAGCGGTTGCTTCAAGGGAAGGCGCAAGTTTAGTACAGATTAAAGAATGGTATCTAACTGCGAAAAAACTATTTGGCAAGCCTTTAAAGATATTATCACCACTATTGACAATCAGCTCTTTGTAACCATGTACGGGTTTAGGAGCTTTGCCAACCTCTCCGCCAAAACAATGATTAATCCCTTGATGACCTAAACAAATGCCTAAAATAGGAATATTCACTTCTTTAATCATCCTTTTACATATACCGAAATCTTCATCTTTTTCTGGAGTTCCAGGTCCAGGAGATAGAATGATATTATTAAATTCCGATAGATTAATTTTATGAAAAGGATAATCATTTGTTACGACGACGGGAGAAACATTCGTTACTCTATAAACATATTGCGCAATATTATTAGTAAAAGAATCATAATTGTCTATTATTAGTGTTTTCATTGGTTCGCTTTCATTCCTTTGATTAACTTATCTTCTACCTCACACGTTTCATTAATAATAACTTTAAATACATCTTCAATATATTTTGGGTTTAAATTCTTTTCTTTTGCTACGATGCTTGTTTTCTTTAATACATCTTCAATCCTTTTAGGCTGCATCATATTCACATTGTATTTGTATTTATATTTTGCTATTTCTGTACATACTTCCATTCTTTCCGATAACAGTGCAACAATTTTAGTGTTGATCGTATCGATTTCTGCTCTCCACTCTTCAAGTAATTCTTCTTTCATTATTTAATCCTCCTTCTCTAGTGAAATAATTTCGTTCTTACAAATTTCTAGCTAAAGATGAGCATCTAAATAAAATGCCTTTGGTATAGCATTAGAACAAATAGTAAATAAATATTGGAAATTAAGAACGGTTTATGAAAGATAAAAAATTGTTACCATTTTTCTAAGATATTTATTTATAACTTATAACCTATAGTAAAGATGGAGAGACCTGTCTCGTCAGAATATTTCTTATTTATAATTGTTTGGATGTTATAAAAATTATTGCTTGCTAATATCGCACTGACGCTTTCTCCCTGATTTTCATCATGTTCGATTAATACAACGCCATCTTTTTTTAATGCTCTATTCGCAAATAGAGCTGAAGCATTGATAATATCTAGGCCATCCTGTTCTGCATAGACCGATTCTTCAGGATGATGTACCCCCCATTCAGGAGGTTGCGCCATTTCTTTCGGTACATATGGGGGATTGGATATAACAATTTCTGCTTCGACTGGTTTTTGCAGCATTTTATCAAAATATTCTTTGATGTCTCCTTGATATACGGCAACCTTCTCGGCATGATGACGCAAGATGTTTCGCTTGAGATACTTTGTAGCTAAATCTGATTTTTCTATGCAGACAATGTTTGCATTCGTCATTTGCCAAATTTCTATCCCGATTGCACCCGAACCAGAACATAAGTCATATACTAAAGAACTCGGATCAATTGCTTGATTTTCTTTAATCCAATCAACGATCCCCAAACTTTGAATTCTCGGTATAAAGACACCTGTTCCAACAACATATCTATTAGAGTTCAGTTCTGCGTAGCCTACTATATGCTCCAACGGAATTCTATTACATCTTTCATGAATGTCTGCCTCAAATTCCTTTACTGCTTTTGGGTCATCTTGTCCCGCTTCTGTAAAATTATATTGATTGTATATTTTTTCGTAATCTCCCACAGGGTCCCATACTCCTGCGCTTTTTAAAAGGTTAATATAATCCTCTTTTGTCTTCATCATTCACTCCACGCATTGTAGTATGTTCTTAGTTGTTCTTTAGAAGATTTAGGATGTGTCAGGTAAAGAGAAAGGATTTCAGGTGGTGGAGCAAATTCCTTATGTAGCTCGTCTAAAATTTCTTCAAAACTATGAAGCATTCCTTTTTCTAAAATAGGATGCCAATAAGGTTGCACGTCCCAACGATATTCGTAACCAGTGGCGAACATTTCGGATGTTGTTTTAGCAATCAATTCATGTCTTGGTGTATTATAGAGAGGCTTTCGAATTGGATGAAAATCAGAAAGGTCAATATCGTTTTCAATCCCACTTATTTCGTTAGCTAAGTGTTCAGCGATTAAAGGAGATTGGTGTAACCCGTCTCTATATGTTCCTGTAGCTAACCAAAGACCATCATATTTAATTTGACCGATTAACGGGAATCCATCAGCTGGTATCGGTCTATTTCCAACTTGAATTTTTTTAATGTCGGCATTAAAAAGATCTAAGTGTAATTGTTCTACTGCACAATCTAATAAAAATTGTACATCCGATACATAGGCATTTTTCCTTGGAATATCCGATAGTATATTGGTTGCACCGATGTAAAGCTCTTTCCCATTTCGAGGAACGCAATGTAAACCGCAGGCAAATGCTCTATTTGGCGTTCGAATGACCCTGTTATAATTTTCTATGTCATCCAATTCTAAAAGTATTGATACACCGTATCCTGAAAACATTGGCGGTATTTTATTTTTCAATTCTAAATCGAAATCTAATAAATCTAACGACTGAACCCCTGCAGCGATAATAATATTTTTCGCAAAAATTTTCTGTTCGCTCAGTTCAATCCCACAAACTTGATTGCCTTCTGTAATTACTGATAGTGCATGTTCATTGAAAAGGGTCCCTCCAAGATTGTGAATGGCTTTGGAAAGTTTAGCTAATAAAATGTTAGGATCAACTGCATTTTCTTCTGGTATTAGTAATGCTTTAAGAGGCCTTACTTGTTCATCAGCCTTTAGCCATACGTGGTTATCTGGATCAATTATTTCATAGCGTTCCGAATTTTCTTTCAGCGCTTGTTCGATTTGCATAAAGTTTACAGAATCTACATCGCTTGTTCCTGCCGTGTTAAGGATTACTTCCGTTCCGTTGGCAATGATTACTTCTCTTTCATCACCTGAATCTTTCGTCAGTTTGGATAACCAACCTTCCCACATATTTTTAGCTTTAATATCCATTAATAATTTTTTTCGACCGAATTCACTTTTCATTAGACTTTCAGTCACTTCTCCATAACAGCCATTCATCGCGCCAGCAGCTATAGATGCTGCTGATTCACGTGCTTCCTTCCCTACAAGTGCAACCTTTTGACCTCTAGAGGAAAGTTCATATGCGATAGAAGATCCTATTGCTCCATTCCCTACAATAATCGTATCGAAATTAATATTGCTCATTATATAAGCCTCCAATGAAATTCAATTTTTTTGATGCACAGCAAATCATGAAACTACTTACTAAGATTTCTTAAAGTCTAGAAATCACTTAATTTACCGGTATTAAAATCATTCTGACATTTAAATCTTCACATATTTTCTGTTGCAATTCACCGAAAACCCCATTTCGGTATACCGAAAATAATTTGAAAAAGCCGATAAATCCATTCAGTTTGGCAGCGATAATGCGGACGAAAAAGCGTATTAAAACCTTTATTCAAACGATATTTATAGTTCCTAATTTTACAATGTTTAGGACATATTTTAATATAATGTTAATATGTGGTATTATTTACGGGATGGTGGTGTTATAGATGAGTTTAAATGTTAATAATCGATTGTATTCAACTATGGTAGATATTTTAGAGAAGTATGTAACGAATAAGGATATGAAAACGCAGTTATATGAATTTATCGACTTTAAAAAAGATGAAGGCTATTTATTTGGAGAGTTAGTCATACTCCATTATGTGATTTATAACAATAAACTAGAGAATCAAATTTTTAAAGTAGCAGCGGCAATTGAACTTCTTATTTTATCATTTGATATTTTAGATGATATTGAAGACCAAGATAATTTTTCATCGCCTTGGGTTCAACACCAAAATTTATCGTTAAATATTTCAAGTTACTTACTTTTTTTATGTCAGTTAATCATTAAAGAATCCGATTTTAAACATAAATATATCGCATTAGAACTTGTGGTCACAAAAGCTTTGCGTGCTATTGAAGGACAACATATCGATTTACTAAACAAGATATCTTGTGAAGATCGCTATATGGACATGGTTGTTTTAAAGTCTGGGTCCTTAACGGAGTTAGCTTGTTTAATAGGAACTGTTCTTGCGAATCCGGATAAAGCAACTGAAGTTCAATTTTACGGTAGTCACATCGGGGTAATCGGTCAAATTCAAAATGATATGGAAGGTATGAAACGTTGGGATGGAAAAAATGATTTGCTAAATAAAAAATGGACTTTACCCATTTTATATTTATTAGCCGTGGAACAAAATCATCCAGTGATAGAAAAAATCCAAAACTATTACAACGGTAAAATAGAAAAACACGAAATATTGAAGCTATTTAAAGTGATCGATTCACTTTTAGAAGAAACAGGTGCTTTTCTTTATTCAAAAGTCACCCAACAACTGTATCGGAACAAGGCTGAATCCAGCATTATGTCATTATCAATTAATAAAAAATATAAAGAAGCACTACTTAAATACATTTAAAAGGAGATCTTCATATGAAAAACATCATTCACTATCTAATGAAAGACACTGAAGTATTACATCTCTTAAAACACAATAAAATTTGTATTATAGGTATTTCTCCAGAAGAGAATAAGGCTCTTATAGACGTTGTCTTAAATAAAAAACCGCAGTTGCAAGCATATTATTGGAAATAAATTCAAATTAATATTATAAAACAATGGGACTATCACCTCGATAAGCAGAAAAGGAACACGATTCTACCTGTAGCTAGTCTTCTCGCATTTTTCTCGAAAAAATGTATGAGCAAACGAAAAAAGTAAGTTGAATACATCACAACTATACACACACCATCCCTGCCAATGGCTTTTGAAAGGAAAGACACCTCATAAATAAATTAAGGGTTAGACTCTTCATTTATTTGTAATGGCAACAAAACGGAATATGCTAAATCTTATTTTCTACGTCCATTTTCATAATCGCTAATGCCCTCTACCTTAATATGTCACTCCTATGGATTGTCACTTACTTCTAAGGAGGAAATAATGAAAAAGCAAAAATTTATTTGGATGGGGATCCCCATTTTTATTACTACACTATTAATCATTTATTTTTTTTACCTGACAATGAAATATCCTTTAATTGGAATAGAGGTAGTAAATAAAGATAAACATTACTTTGTAGATACCATTTATGAAAACTCATGGGGAATAAACCAAAATATCCAACCAGGTGACCAAATCTTAAAAGTCAACAACGCTCATCCTTCACTTCATCACTCTATCGTTTATTTCCAACGTATAGAGTTAGCGGATTCTCTAACTATCCTTAATGCTGCCAATGAAACGGTTTCATTTATCGTTGAAAACGGAAATAAAAGTTTAATGCTTGAGATACAACTCTTCGTTAAAATTTTATCTGTCATCATTGCGATTGCGCTAGCAATCATCTTGAATACTCGACATTCTGAAAAAAGTTCATCACAGGTTCTCACTTATTTTTTATTAACGATTGCGCTTTGTTATAGTAGCGCCCCGATTTCTGCAAGAGGTGATGTAATCGGACGTAGCATCAATACTATAACGCTTCCAATATTCGTTATTTTATTTATACATTTCTTATATTTACATTTCTCTTATTCTAAACTTCCATTCATTAAAAGCTGTTATCTTAAAGCATTATACCTTCTATACTTTCTTATTATGGCCATATCATTTGTCTCGTTTGTCAATAAAGACCTAGAAATTTCTAGCACAACTATTCAATTAAAATTTTTTTCATCTTTAATATTTTTCTTACTATTTTTACTTATAAGGTACTATTATATTAACCATGAACCTAATGTACGAATAAAACTAAAAATCATGTTTTCAGGTTATTTTATTGCCTTCTCACCATTTATATTATTTTATGCACTACCTATTATTTTCCATGGTAGTTATATCATTTCTGCTGAAATAACAGGAATTTTCATCTTTATCATTCCTATTATTCTAGTTTATCTGCAATTGACCTATGAATTAATTGATATTGACTTCTTTTTAAATAAGATTAAATACTTTACGTTATTATCTTTACCATTTTCTATACTAACGACATTAATAATAAGTTTTATGACTGAAGTACATCTATTATCGATTGAAATTCTCATACTGGGTATCTTTATATTTTATCTTTCTTGCATCTTGCTCTATATCAAAGATTATTTAGACTATAAATTAAATCCCCATTTATTTTCTAAAAATAATCGATTAGACATTAGTTTATATGGCTTTTTCCAAAAGGTGAAATTTGAAACCAATCCTTTTACATTGATTGATGCACTTCAAAAACAAATTAAAGATGTACTTTCGGTTGATAACTTAAACTATATCCAAATTGAAAAAAGACCCGCAGTAGACAATTGGACTGTTAAATCTGCTCACAAAAGCCTTGCGTATCATGCCATTCAAAAAATTAATTGGGCGCAGTATTCAAATGGTTCCTTGCTTAAAGTACATAAAGGCTTCGCAACGGTTATTGGTAGCAACGGCATTAGCAAAGAAATTATCTATTTTGAACAAAAGAAAAATAATGCAAAACTGAATCCACAAGAAAAGGCATGGCTAGAGTCGATATGTTATTTTTCAAGTATTGTATTAGAAAATAATTACTTAATCGAAGAGTTGAAATGCCAACTCGATTCTTATAAAAATAATATTGATGAAGTAATCATGCCCACTTCCTATTCAAAACTACTTATGCATGTGACCGAAAAAGAGCGTATTAATTTATCCATGGATTTACATGACAGTGTTTTACAAGGCTTATTACAATTAATAAGAACTATAGAAGGACTTATTAAAAATGCTGAAAAAACATCGTTAAGTAAAGAGTTAGACTGTTTAAAAGAAGATACGATTGACATAGCTCATCTAGTACGAGAAACATGCATTGAACTTCGTCCTCCCTTTTTGAAAGAAGAAGGACTAGAACAAGCCTTAGGGCATTTGATTGAATCAACACGACAACAGTGTGATTTTTCTATTTATTTTGATTATGATGGGAGGCTTGAAGGGCTTTCATATGAATTTGAAATTAATATTTATCGAATTGTTCAAGAACTACTCAACAATGCTCGTAAGCATGCGAATGCAAATGAAGTAGAGCTTTCGATATTTTACGATGAAAGCCACATCATTCTACTATACGATGATGATGGTGTTGGATTACTCGAGCCATCTGAAATAGATACGAATAAAATCGGTATGTTTAGCATTAAAGAACGTGTTCGGATTTTAAATGGATCGATAGAAATTAATTCTTCATTGAACAAAGGACTTCACATTTGCATCATTATTTAAAATAGAGGTGAAATTTTTGATTAGAGTTTTAATTGTGGACGATCATCCTGCGGTACGAACGGGTACAAAAACTATTTTAGAAACGGCAGGTATGGAAGTAACGATAATAAAAAATATCGATGAAATTATCCAAGCTGCCTCTAACCCATCATTCGATATTTTTCTTGTAGATTTGTATATGCCTGACATTAATGGATTGGAGCTGTCTAAAAGAATTTTACAAGTAAATCCCGAGGCAAAAATTGTCATTTACACAGGTTTTGATATTAATACACATTTTGATTTATTAATTAATGCAGGTATCTCTGGTTTTGTAAGCAAAATGTCCAGCTCTGAACAACTCGTAAATGCTATTTATTGTGCATTGAATGAAGAAGTAATTATTCCACTATCTTTATTGCGCCAACTCCGAAGAAATTCGATTTCTGCTAATAATAATTTTGAAGAAAACAGTATTATCACGCTTTCGAATAAAGAACAAAATATTCTTGAGCTTATTTCGAAAGGATACACCAATAAAATGATTGCGGAAGAATTATATGTCAGCCAACGTACAATCGAATATAGTTTAACTAAAATTTTTTCAAAATTAAAAGCAAATTCTAGAATTGAAGCACTACAAATAGCTCAAAAATACGGCTTAATCTCTAATCTATTTATTCCGGATAGCTAAATTAAATAGATTTCACCAAATGGAAATTGAAAAGACATGTCAAAGGGATACAGGCGGTTTCGTTCAGTTCGACTTGCTGCAATATCCCTTTAATTGTAGAGTTGTAGCATGTGAATTGACGTAAAAAGGAGGATGTAAGTTGAGTAGACCTGAAATGTATGTCAGTTTAGTCGTGGGACCGAATTGTGATATGGAATCGTATGCTATTAGATCAGCACTTGAGTATTTTGGCGTAAGAGTAAATATACATTGGATAGGTAGACCCAATGATCTGATCGATGTTCTATCTGGTAAAGAACTGGATAATAAAGTAGATTATTTAATTTTAAATTTTCATGGAGATGAAGGTAGATTATGTATGCCTGAACTTGGTGAGGATGTTTATGAAGGCAATGAGCCTAGAGGTCAATTTTTTGGAGAGCAAGAGATTAAACAATATACGATTATAAAAGATGTGAATGTTATAGGCTCTGGTTGTACATTAGGCAAAGAACAGCTAGCGAACGCTTTTCTTGCATGTGGTTGTCACTCTTATATAGGTCCTGATGATTACATAGATGGTAATGCTAATTTAATGTTCCTTATAACGTTTATGTATGAAATTATAAATAATCATAAAAGTCAAGAGGAAGCTTTTGAAATTGCTAGATCAATTGATGAAGAAACAGCAATGTACAAAATGTATATGTCAACGTGAAAACTACATTTATTATATTCATTTCAATTTCAGAGCAACGGCCATCATATAGACCTCATTAGGTAAAATAATATCTAAATTACCTTTAGCCAATTGAAGTTGCAAGTAATATTAATCTTGTAATAAAACCAAAGACGCGCCAAAAAGAACAGTCAAGCATTCACCGCTATCCCCTTGGCAGATAAACAAAAGGCAACCCCAAAAGAAGTTGCCTTTTTTGCGTGTAAGCTGTTTAGCATTAACAGAGCTATACTTGGCTTGCTAATGGATTTGATAACAGCATGCTACTCTATTTTACGTAATCGCTCTACAATACTGCTTTTTGAAATGACCTTTTGGCACATGACAGGAACTATTATGGCTATAACAAGTAGTACTGGAAGGCATAGCAGTGATGGAACAACTGTAAAATATAACTTCATATAGGCTGCCCCTGCTGTAAATGCATTTAGACCCAGATAGCAAATTGCACTTCCAATAGTAAGCGTTGTAGCTGTAGTTAACAGAATATACATGGTACTTTCCAGTATAAGCATTCTAATTACTTGGCTATTAAGCATACCGATGCTTTGTAACATCGCAAGCTCTCGTCGACGTTCATTGATGGAAGTAATGACAGAATTGATGAAATTCATTATGCCGATGAAAGCCACTAGAATGCTGATGGTAATCCCAACAATTTTCAACGTTTTTTGCAAGTTTTCAAATTCTGCTGCTAAAGACGCCTTGGATTCAAATTCCATGTTTTGGTCGGTGTTAGTGCTATAGTTTGCTAAAAAACGCTCCATTTTGTCCATTGCGCTATCTTGCACATCAATCGTGCTTAGCATTGGGGCTTTTTGTTCAATTTGCGCTAAAAAGACTTGGCTTGGCAAATAAAATGTTGGCGTTAACGGATGCGAGTGTCTTGCGCTTATGCTTTCTGGAATATCCGCAACAGCAAGCACTTCATATTCCCGCATTTGTCCGGTTGGATTGGGAAGCTGAATTTTATCACCAATTGCATAGTATAAAATATTGCCTTGTGCATCAAATGGTGCAGCTATCACATATTTTCCCGAATAAAGCTTTTGCTCCTCTATTTTGCCATGCAGTAAGATTAACTTTTTCAAAGCACCCTCATCAAGACCATACAGGTGCAATAGTTGTTTTGGTTCTTGAGCATAACGTTCAAGTGCTTCAACTTTCTTACTATCTGCGCCATATTCCTTCGCCAATTGTTTAGGAATATCGACAAAGCGCGGCCCTGTTGGTACTTCATATTCTGTAAAATAGATGTTATTAATGCTTTCTATGCCTTCTTGCAAGGACAGCTCAGAGAAAAAGCCTTCGCTTAACGTGTCTTGGTTGCTATAGTTGAGATTGACATTAAAGTTAGACACGTCTCCCACTGCAAAATCGTTAATGATGGAACGGCTTAAATATTCATCCATATCAAAGCTGTTTGCAATCGAATAGGTAGCATTTAAAATCACAAGCCCTAAAGAAAGTGAGATGGAGACAAGTACGACCTTCTTTTTGTTACGAGTAAGATTTGAATAGGCCATTGTCCACAAATTTACTTTAGTACCTTTCTTTAACTTACGTTTACCCCCTGTGTTGTTATCTGTGACACGAAGCGCTTCAATCGGACTGACTTTTGCAGCAATTTTTGACGGCTTAGAAACGCTGACAAAAACAGTGACTGCTGAAAAAATACCAGACAGAATAAAAATAAGAGGATGAGCCGATATTTTTATGACATCAGTGTTGATGATAGACAACACAATCGGTACCAGCAACATTCCTACAAGATAACCAGCAAGTAGCCCAATTGGCAAACCGATGAAACAAAGCCACATTGCCTGTTTACGTATCAATTTGCGAATTTGCTTTGGTGTTGTACCAATCGTTTTAATCAGTCCATAATACCGTACATCATTTGCCACACTAATTGTAAATACATTCGCAATCATTAAATAACCGCTAAAAGCAATCATTAAAATGGCACCAACAGTCGCAACGATTGTGCCTATGTCCAGAGATTCGCCGTTTCCGGTATAAGCCCAATTGACACCATAATCAATATCGTCCAGACTGAATCCACTGTCTACAATCACTTTTTGCAACTTGCTTTCAATATGAAAGCTGTTATTGAAATTGACATCAGCGCTGATATAACCTACATCATAGCCCTTCTTACTTGGTTTGTAATCAGCAAGTTGTTTTTCCACATAGCTTTTGCTCACCCATGCTTGACTTGCCTGCATAACCTTATCACCTGTCCAATAACCTACCAGTGTAAAGGTTTTGCTTATTTTTTTCCCAGCTAAAGAATAGTCCAAGGTGACTTTCTGACCTAGCTTAGCAGAAACGCCAAGTTGCTTTAAAACGAGTGTGTCTGTGGCAATTTCATCATCATTTTGTGGAAGTTTCCCTGTTGTCGGCATAGAAAACATACCCTTAGCATTGTTTTCACCGCTCGTGTATCGAATTTCAGTAGGATGTTTGGCTAGTTCTTTGTTTTCTCCCACGCCCAAAACGACAGAAAAAGAAATATCTTTGATATCAGGATGCGTTTTCAGCGTGTCATATTGTGCTTTTGACAGATATTTAAAGCTACCATGTGCACTGCCACCCACTTGTCGCATAGTACTTTCCTCAATCGATGCAACAAGGCTTGTAGCTACTGTAAAAAGCCCCGTAAACATGACCGAAGTCAAAATAATTGCAATGATAGCAAATAAGTTTCTCATTCTACTTGCTTTGAATGAACTTTTCGCAAGTAAATGAATGGTTCTTTTACTATTTACTTTAAGCATTGCTACCACCATCTACAATCTGTCCGTCTTCTATACGGACAATTCTGTCTGCAAGCTGTGCAATTTCCTCATCATGGGTAATCATGACAATCGTTTGCTTGAATTGTCTACTTGTTACTTTAAATAAAGATAGAACATCTTGACTGGTTTTAGTATCCAAGTTTCCTGTTGGCTCATCGGCTAAAATAATAGCAGGCTTTGATGCCAAAGCTCTCGCAATAGCAACGCGCTGCTGCTGCCCTCCGGATAAATTATTGGGCATATTTTGAAGTTTACGCTCAAGACCAAGCGTGTGAATAATGGCATTGACATATGCTTTATCCGGCGTATTACCGTCTAACCCGATGGGAAGAACAATGTTTTCATAGACATTTAAAGTAGGGACAAGATTATAATTTTGAAAAACAAAGCCTATTTTTCGGCGGCGAAAAATCGTAAGTTCTTCATCCTTTAACTTAAAAAGTTCTTGACCATCTACAATCACCATTCCACTTGTCGGGCGGTCAAGACCGCCAAGCATATGAAGCAACGTGGATTTGCCGCTACCGGAAGTACCTACAATCGAAACAAACTCACCGTTCTCCACTTTCATACTGACGCCATCCAATGCATGAACGGCCGTATCCCCTTTACCGTAAATTTTCATTAAATCTTTTGTTTCAAGTACGATCATTTAAATTTCCTCCAAAAAAATATGTCTTCCATCTCTGCAATTCATATTATAAACCTCGAATCTTTCGAGAATCTTTCTGAAGCAAAATCAAATCTAACAGTATTGAAAGATTTCAATTTTTTATTGGAAGAAACACCGAGAAAACAGAGCCAGTTCCCATCCTAGACTTGACCTTTATATATCCGCCTTGGGCTGTAATGATTTCTCTCGCAAGGTAAAGACCAAGACCGACGCCTTCTTTGTCGGTTACCTCCTGTGAACGATAAAAACGAGAAAAAATCTTTGCTGTTTCATCCTCTGAAATGCCGAGTCCTGTATCGGCGACATCAATTCTGCAAAAAAGCTGATACGGAGTGACAGATAACTGGACACTTTGGCCACTTGGTGTATATTTAATGGCATTATCTACAATGTTGTAAAGTGCCTCCACTGTCCATTTTGGATCAAAGACTGCCTCTACATCCCTACTATCTACTGTTAAAGCAATATTTTTTCCCATAGCTTTCGGTGTAGCCTGCTCTATAACTGTTTCAAGCATGTTCGCTACGTTGTTGTTTGTAGGGGTAACCGTTATAATTCCCGTTTCAAGCCGAGATGCTTTTACAAGAGAAGAAATAAGAAAGTTTAATTTTTCTGCCTGCTGCGTTAAAGCTGCCACACAGTTTTGATTATAGTCAGACAGCTCACTTTCGGCTAAAAGTTGGGTATAGAGCAGAATGTTGGCAAGAGGCGTTTTCGTTTGATGAGATATGTCGGAAATCAGTTGATTTATTTTAGATTTTTCGTCCGCTAACTGTATTTTTGTGGCACTGTTTGCTGTAAGGTAGTGGGATAATTTTGTTTCCAGTGCAGATAGCTTGCTTTCATCAAATCCGTTTTCAATCGGTCTTCCCTCTATTGCATTGTCAATCATTTTGTTTAATCGCTCAATGACCTTATTTGCTTTAAAAAACCCCATTTATTTCACCGCCCATAAATAACCTATTCCATATACTGTTTTTATATATACGGGTTTTGTAGGGTTATCCTCAAGCTTGTCCCGTAATCTTTTTAGCGTAACAGATAAGGCATTCTCGTCAACATAATGTGCGCCGCCATCGCTCCAAATACGTTCAACCAATACGCTACGTTCTAAAGTTACGCCTTTGTTCGCTGTTAAAATTTTTAGCAGTTTTTGCTCGGTTTTACTCAGCTCAACTGTCTTTCCGTTTTTAAAATATTCCATGCGGTCAAAGTCAAAAACAAAGTGATCTTGTTTAAATGGATTTCCTTTTGTGACCACTTGTTTTCTGAGCTGCGTATTTACTCTTGCACGCAGCACGGCAAGGCTAAATGGTTTAGTAATGTAATCATCTGCTCCCATTTCAAGTCCTGCTACAATGTCTGTTTCCATATCATTTGCCGTGAGCATAATTACGGGTATAGTACTATTTCTTTTCACTTCGCATAGCAAGTCTAGTCCGTTTCCATCAGGCAAATTAATGTCTAGTATCAACAAATCAAAGTTAGTATTTGATAACTGCTTTTTTGCTGATTGAATACTGTGAAATGTAAGAACGTCCATTTCGCTACTTTGTAATGCAAGAGCAATACCATTGGACAATGCCTTATCATCTTCAACAATCATAATTTTATACAAATACTCACCTTCCTTCAGAGCGAAGTTATGTAATTTCGCTCCTCCTCACTACCACTATAAAAATATTTTATCGGGTAATATATATATAAGTTTACCATGTTTATATCTGCTCTCGTTCAAATAACTTGCTAGAATATTATCTCCAGAACAAACAAAAAATAGTTGCACTTATTTGTGCTATGCATCGCTTTCATTATCATTTGAAGAGTACCCGTCATTCTATCAGTTAAGGTCATGGTAGTACGTACTGACATAACTCTCACCTCATTTTAGGGTTAAAAAAAGACATTACCTAACTTGGCATGTCTTTTCTGTAAATTATAATTATCTTATTATGTGTTCGTAAGTGTTGCCTTTAACTGAAATTACAGCTTTTAGAGGCTTTCCATCGTTTTCTATGTTTGAAGGAACGGACGCTAAAAAATGTAGTACGCCTGATTGTAAAGGTTCTATATTAGTAATATTCGTGTAAGTGAAGTTGGCACCTCCATCTTCTTCTAAAGTTGAAAATGTTGTGTATTCATACTTATTATCGTAAATAATTTTTACATTTACAAAATCACTTGCAGACTTTCCTGAAGTTTGTAAACTCTTCACCGTAATAACTGTATTTAAAAACACTTGATCCGGTTCTTTATTTTCGTAATATGTGTAGAAATCACCTGGATTAGGCGGATTAATTACTTGACCAAAGTTATTACTATTTACAGTGATTTCTGCAAAATCATTAACAACTGCCACTTCACCTATTTTTAATATGGGTACTGCTTTTGAATTTTTTTGTTCTGTTTTTGATTCTTTTTCATCTACTTCTGTATCACCTGTAACTTCTATTTTATCACTATTCTTATTAGTATCAGAAGCATTTTTTTCTCCTGAATTACCGCAAGCTGATAAGAATAAAATCATACCTAATAACATTAATATTTTCTTCATAAAATCCCTCCTATACATAAATATACATAATTTGGAGAGATTCTACTATGCTTTTCTAGTATTTATATCTTATCTAATCTTCTAATAAATTAATAGCTGGTAACGATTTAACTCCGTTTGCCTTTGTTTGCCCATTAGTTTGCCCTCCTAAGTGGTGATATAATTCTTTTACTAGATTGTTTTAGAAAGGCATGAACCAACTCGAGCTGTAGCGTCTAACAAATGATGCAGATTGTTTAATGTATAGGTAACCTTTATTTGCACAAAATAATTATTGAGTGTATCGCACGCACTTGCTGTGGCGCTGGTTGACCGTCACGGCCTCCAAATTATTTAGGGTCACTACTAGCTCAGTGACCTTTTTTAGTTTCTTTCCTCCAATTGTTCAGTTAATCTCCATGAATATCCGATATAAGTAAATCAATCTCACCCTTACTATTAGGTTCTAATGACTTCAGACCAGAAACTATTCTTCACTCTCCCTTCCTTAATGTCCAGACAATTGTATTCGATATGAATAAACTATTTATAGAATAGGAGGTGAATATAAGATGGCATCATTTGAAATTGGAGCGAGAAGTCTTTTCAACTTTCGAAACGAACGCTTTTTCCTATTAGTTGAAGATGAAATTACAATTCCGAATAAAGGTGTGGAGATTGATCCAGTTAATATCTATGAGATTGACCAACAAACTTTCAATTTTATCAGAGATGAAGGAGATACACGTGTAGTTGTACCACGTTTTAACCTTCCACCAGTACCACCTGGATTTGAATTAGAACGAAAATGTATTTTTACAGTCGATAATTCATACTTTGTTATCTATGATTTGGAAAATGGCACTGATAACAATGTACTATTAAGAATCAGTGCAGCTTTATTTAACTCATTGAGAAATGCTGGTGTTCGTGAATGTGTTCCTCAAGATTTCATTAATTAATAAAAATAAATCCAACCTTTATTAAAATTATTATCAATATTCAAAGTAATGTTCAGCAAGATTCCTCTTTACCTTGCTGAACATTTTCTTTCAAATCTTCACCTAGCAACCTTCGCATACGACTAATCTGCTCAAGCTCTTTCCTAATGCTCCTTAGTTCTCTATAAACCTTGCATCCTTTGCATTTCTGAGTGCTTAGGTTGTAAAAAAAACATCATTCATTCTCAATTCTTTTACTTTTCTTGACATTTATCGTCTTCCTTTCAATGAAACTTTAAAAAATATTAGGAATAAATCTATTTCATTTACTTACCTGTTCTTTCCCTTAGAAACGTTTAAAAACTATTCCTCAATCGTTATCTAATAGCAACTTCAAAAACTCCATTTTTAGATAAGTATGAGATTTTTATAAAATTCGAACATTTCCCAGCTATGTTGATCAACAATCGCCATTTTGGGATATATGAAAATTGATTAACCCTCAACAAGCCCATAGTATTTATAAAGTTTACCTTCTGATTCTACGAGTAAAATTGGTCCTCCAATTTCTTCTTTTTCTTTAACCGAAAAAACTTTTGCACCAACAGGTAATTTGTTCGACATTTCGTCTTCAAAGTTAGTATCTGTACCGTTTTTTGTTTTTATTTCTCCTACCTGCTCGTCTTTTGTTAAGTTTAGTTCTTCAACCCAATCAATTCCAGTCTGATAAATCACTCCATTGAATTGAAATATATCGGCTTCAGGATCTAATTTTAAAATCTCTTCCGCACTAGGATTTTCAGTTGTATAAACTTCTACTTTACCTTTATTCGATGAATTAGAACATCCAACAGCAGTTAATAAAATGAAAATAACCAAGCCCCAAAGTAATCTTGACACTTTCACGTTATCCCTCCTTAGAATTTTAGACGGATAAAGGTTAATTAAGTTACCTATTTATTCCGTAAATGGTCCGTTTGTTGAACAAAAAAACCCTGCATATCAACACAGGATTTTTAATCAAACTTTATTATAAATGATCCATCAGAGGTTGATATTTAGGATTGTTCTTGTTCCGCATGGAGTAAAGAAATTGTGCAGATTTTCACTTAAACTAAAAGAGTAGGTTAGTTTAATAAGTTGTTTGTTTTATCATTAAACAATAAAGATAGATGATCAAAGAAAAGAAGTAATACAATTTAATATTAGTTTCGATGAACCGCAGCGTAAGATAAGAAAAAGCCATTCCCTCCACAAGCGGAGAGAATGACTTTCCTTCATAAATCGAAAAACTACTGATTACAATTTTGCCCAACGTTCCTCTAACCAGTTCATAAATTCTGCACCTTTGTCGCCTTCATACGCATCAAAGACATCTAAACGCATACGTTTTAGTTTATCCGCAAAGTCTGCCACTGTATGGTCCTTTGGCAAGCTCTTTTTAACCCGCAGGAAAATTTTGTCTGTTCCTTTGATAATATCAAAACGTGCAGGTGATGGCTTCTCTACGTCCTCGCCAAGCGCTACAAGTGATTCATAGGCTGCTAATTGGACCTTGTTGACAGTATCATGCTCCATACGATTTTTTAATATATCTATGATTTTGTCATGTTGATAAGCCGATAATATTTCGACTGCGGCTAAACGCTCTCGCCAGCTAGACGTATAATTGGCCTGTTTTTTTAATGTTTCATACTGCTCAGGTAATGCTGTTTCAAATTGTTTCAAGTAAGTGCACCTCTTTTTTTCACTAGAGGAAAAATTTAATTCTTCATCTGCTTTTCTTATTATACATTGTCTTGGTGAAAATAGCGATGAATCGCTTGTAAGGATATATATAGAAAATGAAAACTAACTACATTAAGGTGAACCATATCATAATTAAACTAAAGCCCTCGTTAGTTTAAGAAGAAAGGCACTGGGCCTTTTTATATTTACTTATAGCGCAAATTGCTAATTAACTAACTTTATCAATAATTCTCACCAATTTTGGTTTAATAAAGTGTATCAAGTTACAATCTGTGATACCCTCCATTACAATTCATTTAAAACAGAGATAACGTTTGTTGATCCAATTCCTCAGTTTCCTTCCTTCTATCTTCCTCATGGTAAGGATTCACATAGAAAATACAATCCACTATTTAGATGCTTCATAATCACTTTCCTGTGTATTAACGACACGTACCTTATCACCCACTTTATGTTTCCATTTCTTCAAAATGCGCCATTCTTATCACCTCCCAAATACTAATTAAAAATAGGAAAAAGCTCCTTTTCTGATTAAACTTCTCTTCCCCAAATTACTTTGCATTGTTTACGTCATACTCATTGCACAATCTTATTAAATCGAGGAATGAATGTGAAAGTAATTTTAGAAAGATTGTGGAATACGCCAGATATGATCTATAAAGTGTATGGACATGTTTTAAAAGAAATGGAAATAGAATCTGTATATTTATTTAGTAACAGTTTAGAGATAACTGGACAAGAACTGTGCTAATCAATAAATCAATGAACGATAAACGTTGCTGTCATAATGTTTATAGACTATGGAACATATTTCATGATATACTAGAGCCATTGTGAAAAAAGGAGGAACTTGCATGATTCAAGTAAGTAATGTAGGTCTTCGCTATGGCGATCGTAAACTATTTGAAGACGTAAATATAAAATTCACACCGGGGAATTGCTACGGTTTAATCGGAGCAAATGGTGCAGGAAAATCAACATTCCTAAAAATTCTTTCTGGTGAAATTGAAGCACAAGAAGGAAATGTTTCAATGGGTAAGGACGAACGCTTATCTGTCCTTAAACAAAACCACTTCGAATACGATGAGCATACAGTACTGGATACTGTCATTATGGGTAACAAACGCCTATATGATGTAAAAAATGAAAAAGATGCAATTTATGCAAAAGAAGAATTCTCTGATGAAGATGGCATGCGTGCTGCTGAATTAGAAGGTGAATTTGCAGAGCTAAACGGTTGGGAAGCTGAATCAGAAGCAGCAACATTATTAAACGGTTTAGGCATCTCAGATGACCTTCACTATATGTTAATGGGTGACCTTGAAGGTTCTGACAAAGTGAAAGTGTTATTAGCACAAGCTTTATTCGGCCAACCAGATGTTCTATTACTGGATGAGCCTACCAACCACCTTGACTTAAAAGCGATTCAATGGTTAGAAGAATTCCTAATTAACTTTGAAAATACAGTAATCGTCGTATCCCATGACCGTCACTTCTTAAACAAAGTATGTACGCATATCGCGGATTTGGATTTCTCTAAGATCCAATTATATGTGGGGAACTACGATTTCTGGTATGAATCTTCTCAATTAGCGCAAAAAATGGCACAAGACCAAAATTCGAAAAAAGAAGAGAAAATTAAAGAATTACAAGCGTTTATTGCTCGTTTCTCTGCGAATGCGTCTAAGTCTAAACAAGCAACATCACGTAAAAAAATGCTGGATAAAATCGAGCTAGATGATATTAAACCTTCTAGCCGTAAATATCCTTTCATCAACTTCCAAATCGGCCGTGAAATCGGTAATGATGTTTTAACAGTTGATGGTTTAACAGCGAGTCAAGACGGTCAAACGTTATTTAAAGATATTCGTTTCTCAATGAATAAAGACGATAAAATCGTATTACTAGGTAGCCCAATGGCCAAAACAGCGCTTCTTGATATTCTAATGGAAGAAAAAGAAGCTGATGCTGGTACATTTAAATGGGGTGTTACAACATCTCAAAGCTATTTCGAAAACGATCATGATAAATACTTCGAAGGCTCAGAAAAATCATTAGTAGAATGGCTTCGTCAATATTCACCTGATGATGAAACAGAAAGCTTCCTACGCGGTTTCTTAGGTCGTATGCTATTCTCTGGTGAAGAAGTGAAAAAATCCCCTTCTGTCTT
Organism: Lysinibacillus sp. FSL M8-0337; assembly: GCF_038593855.1. Lineage (NCBI taxonomy): Bacteria > Bacillati > Bacillota > Bacilli > Caryophanales > Bacillaceae > Lysinibacillus > Lysinibacillus sp. FSL M8-0337. Next base: position 2,286,115 of record NZ_CP151996.1, read on the forward strand.
ATCAGGAGGAGAAAAAGTGCGTTGTATGTTGTCAAAAATGATGTTAGCAACTGCTAATGTAATTTTACTTGATGAACCAACGAACCACCTTGACCTTGAATCAATTCAAGCGCTAAATGAAGGGTTAATCCGCTTCAAAGGTGCCATGATTTTCACATCTCATGACCATCAGTTCATCCAAACAATTGCTAACCGTGTCATTGAAATCCGAGAAGATGGTACGATTTTAGACAAACAGTTAACTTATGATGAGTTTTTAGAGTGGAAAGACAGCCAAGGTTTAAACTAAACCTTTCTCTAAATAACTAGTATGTTACTCCCCCACTACTTGGGGGAGTTTTTATTTTGGAAATTAAAAAACGACAAATACTGCTTGTATTTGCCGTCTAATTAGATTATTGCATTTCTTTCGTTGGTCCTAATACACCTGGTACAGGTAAACCAGCTTGTCGTAATAGTACAGTCATTTGTCCACGATGATGTGTTTGATGATCAATCATTGCGCGTAATAATGCTCCTTTAGAAATCGGTCCTTTAAAACTGTTCACTTCTTCTAGTAAGCCCTCATTTGAAAGCTTTGCCGCTTCCTCTTTAATACTGTTGGCTATCTTTTCATATGTCGCTACTATTTCTGCTGCTGTAGTTGGAACTGGATCTTCTTGACGAATCATTGGCACAGTTAAACCTGCTAAATAACTAAAATAGCCTGCTGCACCAACTAAATGCCAGCCTAACCAAGCTAATGAATTATGCCCTTCCACAATACATTGGTCTAACGTATCATCCGTCATTGCTTTTAGTACTTGAACCGTTCCTTCCGCTGCCATTGACCAGTCATTTAGAAAATCTTCTACTTGTCGATACATAGAAACGCCCCCCATTTTTTGACTCTGACATTATCATAGTCAATTCTAAACGGTATCGCAAGTTTCTAGAATATGGTTAACATATATAACGATATCAACTTTGCTACAAATGGTCTAAATTTCTGTTGATAGTAGCATCTATTTCATAAAGTAGCAGAGTTCACCCAAATAGTTGTAAAATCATGTATAATGGGCTACAACTTAAATAATTGGAAAGAGGTATTTTATGTTTTCCCCATTAAAACAAGGCGATACAATTGGTATTTATTCGCCTTCCAAACCAGCCTCAGTTCTTGCTAAAGCTCGTTATGAACGAGGTAAGGCAAGATTACAAGCACTCGGCTTTACCATTAAGGAAGGTCTATTAACTGGCAAGAGTGATACATATCGTTCTGGAACGCCGAAGGAACGAGCACAAGAGCTCAATGATTTACTACGGGATCCTACGGTGAAAATGATATTGCCTACGATGGGAGGCACAAATGCAAATAGTATGTTGCCTTATATAGATTATGCTGCTTTACAACAAACGCCTAAAATACTTGTGGGCTTGTCAGATGTAACAGCAATCCTACTTGCTATCTATGCTAAGACGGGTATCCCGGTGTTTTACGGTCCTTCAGTTGCATCCACATTCGGTGAATTCCCACCATTCGTAAATTATACAGAACAATATTTTAAAACTTTGTTTATGCAAGCCTTGCCAATTCCTTATGAGATGCCCACTCCCCCTATATGGACGGACGACCGCATTAATTGGCTTGAAAAAACTGTAGAAAAAACACAACATGATAATTCATGGTTTACTGTACAACAAGGAAGTGCGGAAGGTCGTTTAATCGGTGGTAATATCAATACAATGTATGGTTTTATAGGAACCCCCTTCTTCCCACAAATAAAAGAAGGCGATATTTTACTGTTAGAAGATACATCCAAAACAATTGCTGTAGTCGAGAAAAACTTCGCCATGCTAAAATTACATGGCTTCTTCGACAAAATTTCAGCAATTATTTTAGGTAAACATGAGCAATACGATGATGAAGGAACAGGACGAAAACCATATGATGTTCTGTTAGAACAGCTGGACGGGTTAAATATACCAATCTTGGCGGAGGTGGATTGTTGTCATACACACCCATTGCACGCCATGCCACTTGGTTTACGTGTCAAAGTGGATGCAACACAAAAACGCATTACATTTTTAGAGAGCTGGTTCTCTTAATATTCGTATCTAGTCGTCACTTCACGTATACTTAAAGAAAAATGGCAAAAGGAGTTGGATATGAGACAAATCCTATTCTTATGTCTAGCACTTATTCTTGTTGGCTGTACAAACAATCAAAGGACTGCGCGTCAGGAACAAACTAGCCTTGCAACGAATCATGACAAGACCCAATCAGAGGAGCAAAACACAAAACAGCTAGATGCAGAAATGTTTACTGACTATTTCCCACCAGATGGATCAACAGCTTACTTTCAAGGTGAAGGGAACGAATTTGCTAGTTACACACTTCAGACAAGCTATATCGATAAAACGGCAATTGCCCAAATTGAAAATAATGGCGGTGTCATTTTATTAAAAGTCTATCGCATTACGAATACTGCTATAGAACTTGTCTATATGGAAGCGGTCGATGAAGCACCTACTTTGCCAACAGCACAAGAAGTAGCAACCTTTCCGGTTATTGAAACAATTTTACAACAACCGCTGCAAGTTGGGCGCCGCTTTGATGGTTGGGTAATTGTATCGACTACCACCTCTATCAAAACGAGTTTCACCACCTTCCGCAATGTAATTGAGCTTAGTAAAACAAAGGACAACATAACGATAACTAAATATTTTGCCAAAGGTGTTGGGCTTATCTACACTAAAGACGAAATGAAAACAAATAGTGAAGAAATATTCAAGGTCACGTCAACGCTTGAAAAAATCGAATAAATTGTCTGCACTGGCGTCTCTCTTGGCGCCTTTTTCTTTAACTAAGGAGGTAGCTTCCATGAGCGACATACATAAGCACACTACTGAAGAAGAGTTAACAGAAGAGGAATTGATTGAACTTGTATTGGCGGAGCAACAAAAGGCTTTAGCTGAAGAACAGGAAAGACGCCTGCAAGGAAGCAAGGTAAGGAAGCAAAAGCCCATTATTAAATGGATGATATGGTGCATGGCATTCGTCTTATTTATGAATACGTTTGCACTGATTTTCCAAATTTACTCGATACCAGCTATTGAATTTCTCAAGGTCTCCAGTCAATTATCCAAACAAGAAGATATTCAGACATATAAAAAAGCGATTGTTGAAGTTTCTACTGGCTCTAGTAAAGGGACAGGCTTTGTCATTTCTCCAGATGGCTTAGTTGTAACAAATGCCCATGTGGTGGAAAATGCGCTTACATTGTCTGTTGTCTTTCCAGAACAAGGGCTTATGGAAGCACAATTAGTACAAAGTTTTCCTGAAGTCGATTTAGCTCTTTTGCAAGTTACTGGTACCAATCTACCGTCGTTAACGCTTGCCAATCGCCCTAGTTATCAAGAGGATGAAGCAGTTTATTTCATTGGAAATCCACTAGCTTTCACAGGTATTGCAAATAAAGGAACATTACTGAATGAAATTTATCTTGATGATTGGCAGGTGCCCGTTATGATGATGCAAGCACCTGTATACAAAGGCAATAGTGGGAGCCCTGTTTTCAATACAGACGGTGATGTGATCGGTATTGTGTTCGCCACCATGAAAAAGGAGCCTTATGGACGAGTAGGGTTGTTTATACCTATACATGTTTTACAAGAACAAATCGAGCAATATAACTTCTATGATGAATGAAAGCCCCGCCATCTATCTTCTATGGATAGCGGCGGGGCTTCTCATTTTACATCTTTCCTGGCATTTCGCATGATTTTTTACTCATCACTCACGATATGTTTTCAGTTAGACATACTTGTACTCTCCTTCGTAAGGTTAAGTCACTTCTCCTATCGCCCTTCCGCTCCACATAACAACACTAATATCAAAATTATTTATTAATTATTTAATGTTTTTTATAAATAAAATTAATTTATTTAATTTAAATGTTTATTTTATTTATTTTTTATTATATAATCTAATCAACAAATAGAAAGGAATGTCACGCTAATGGCTTATAAAGTAATTACGAATTGTCCGGTCTGTAGTAAAACATTAAAAATAACCAGGCTGAAGTGCTCTCATTGCCACACTACGATTGAAAATGAATTTGAATTATCAAAATTGGCTTCCTTATCAAAGGATCAGCAGCATTTTGTGGAAGTATTTTTGACATGCAGAGGGAATATTAAAGAAGTAGAAAAAGAATTGGGTATTTCATATCCTACCGTCAGAAGCAAGTTAACAGACATTATTTCATCCCTTGGATATGAGCCAAAAAAGAAAAATGAAATCGACGAGAAAAAAGTTGTCACTATGTTGGAAAATGGCGAAATCACAGCTGAAGAAGCCATTAAACTTTTAAAAGAAGAATAAGGAGGAATCAATGATGAAAGAGGAAATTTCAAGAGTGTTAACCATGATTCAAGAAGGAAAAATTGATGCAGACAAAGGATCTGAACTAATTCAAACATTAAAGGATAAAGAAGAAACGGGAAATATATCGTTAGAAAAACCAACTACCTATTTAGATAAAACATTAAAAATTCGTGTGATTTCTGCCGAAAATGATAATGTTACAGTTAATTTGCCTATAAAACTTGTAAAAGTAATATTAATGGCAGGTCACAGCATTGCTGCAAGCATACCTCAATCAGAAAAATACGTTAAAGATATAGATATCAACCTTATCTTAGAGGCAATTGAAAACGAATTGGATGGCCAAATTGTTGATATTAAATCTGCGGACGGGGATACCGTTTCAGTTATTATTGAATAGTGAAACGCTTATGATGTATGTAAAAGTGAAAGCAAAAGGTGTGCGCTTCACCTTTCCTATTCCATATGCACTTGTCAATATCGCTATTTCCGTTTTAACTTCAAAGTTATTGCAGCAAATGGCAAACAAATGGACAAAAGACCACTTTGAAAGAAACAAAATAGACTTTACGTTTCCTCCAATAGATAGAGAAATGCTCAAACCTATTGTTCGGGAGCTAAAAAATTATAAAGGAATTGTACTAGTGGATGTCAAAGCAAATGATGGTACTGAAGTGAAGGTTAAATTATAGTTTACAGTACATGGAGAAGTAACAGTGAACAAAGTGAACAATCCCCCCTTTCTAAAAGAATGGGGGGATTTTAATTCGGAATAATATAAGTTAACATAATATTATTATTTATTGTTTTTGTTCAGATAGTTTGTAACAATTGATTTTGCAGGAACCTTACTTAAAAGTTCCTCGCTTGTTTCTGTTAGTTTTTGTAAAAGTCCAAGTAATTTTTCATCACCAGTCCAATGTTTTTCAATCACTTCAGGGCCCAATTTATTAATCGTCATATTAAGAACATACGTGGCTAACATCAAGTCATCCAGAAAACCGCCAAAACCAAATATACCTTCTGGTAAAACATCCATTGGGAAAATAAAATACGTAATGGTTGCTCCAATTAATGTTTTACTTTTAGAGTCAATTGCAGGATCTGTCACGATTTTAATTAGTAAATGAAATATATCAGGTACAAATAATAAATAATCCGCATAGCGATGGTTCTTCCCTGTTTTTGAAGTGAAAAATTGTACAAATTTCTCCCGTAATTTTTGATAAAAATCATGATGTTCCTGCTTATTCTGTTTGTTTAAGTTGTTATCCATTTTGAGCTACCTCCTTCTACTCTTTAATTCCCTAATACCCTAAAACAAAAAATAATACTATTAATAATTAAAAATGAACTATTGAAAACGAGTCCATAGCAAAATACCTGTCCTTACTATTGTCGAACTAGCACAAAAGTATACAAAAAAAGCACCCTATATAAATAGGGCGCCTTTTTTTAACGAAAGTAATTTTAATTACTGAGAATTAAAGTTTAGTTACGTTAGCAGCTTGTGGTCCGCGGTTGCCATCTACAACTTCGAATTCCACTTTTTGACCTTCGTCAAGTGTTTTGAAACCTTCGCCTTGGATAGCTGAGAAGTGTACGAATACGTCGTTTTCGCCTTCAACTTCGATGAATCCAAAACCTTTTTCTGAGTTAAACCATTTTACTGTACCTTGTTTCATTTAAAAAAACCTCCAAAAAAATAAAAGTGAACAATATGTAATTTCTTCAACGAATTAAAAAAATTCACATATTACAAAGAGTACCGAACTAACGCGATCACTTTTTGTAATATGTGAATCCATGTTTCCGGTGAAGCAATTAAATTGTTAAGTTAAGTATACCATCATTCATAATTTTGTCAAATAAAGAAAATTGTTTTTTTAATTAATTTGAAAATTTATTTAACAATGCCCTTCAAACGCCATGATGCCATGGTATACTTGGGCATCATCATCACAGGCTTCACAGTAAAAACTTTCATCTTCAGACCAAAAAGCCCAAAAACCTCCCTCTTTAGTCGCTTCATGTTCATATACTGATCGAAAATGCTGTAATTTCCGTTGTAATGCCTGCTCAAATTGCTCTTTTGTATCAAACGTTTCTTTCGTTTGAATAAAAGCTTCCCAGCCTTCAAATTTCCACCAAGGCTCATAGTCAGCTTTCATGTAAAGTATTGTATACATATTTGCCACATTCCTTGCTGTTATAAGATATTCTAATTTTAGCAAACACTTCTGAAATGTCTATTAAAACACCCTGCAATATGCTATTATTACCTTATTATTCATTATTTAATTTGGGAGGTATTTTTTTTATGTTTTCAAGTATTCGACCTAAGGCCGAGCTAGAAGAATTGCTAAAGCGAGGGACCAACTTAAGTGCAACAGGCCGTTTCAACAAGACATTGGCATTTAATCATTTTAATCAACAAGATGAAGAAAATTTAAAGACTCTCTTTTATAAACTGAAGGATATTACGCCTTCTATGAATGCAATATTTAAAAATTATTTAAATGAAATCTCTCCCTCCTCTCAACAAACGATCAGTGAAGAAAATATTAGTCGCTATTTAACGCAATTTTTCTTGGCCACTCGTGATGATGAATATGTGGATGAAACGGTAAAGTTTTTTAATCTGTTTCGAAAAAACCAATATGAGCCTGGTAAGTTAATTGTAGTATTTAACCAATTTGCCTTTTATATTACGACTTACATTTTACATAACTTTGGTTTAAAACCATACAAAGCTTTTGAGTATATGAAATCTTTCCAATCAGCTGTCAATGTTGACCAGGAACTACTTGTGGAAGTATTAACAGAGCGTATTATCGAGAACGTTGTCGCTGAAATTTCTTCACTCATGGATGTAAATGCAAAAATTATGTACATGAAAGATTTAGTATTTAGTTTAGATAAACAAAATGAAGAAATACAATCATCTACTGCCGCAACAGAGGAAATTGCCGCATCGATCAATGAAGTTGCTCGTATGTCCTCGCATATTTCTGAGAAAACAACGGAATCAGTTGACCATGCTGTCAAAGGTAAGAATGCCATTGAGCATGCTTTATCGGAAATTTTTAAAACGGAAGAAACGTTTACTACCATCGTTGAATCGTTTACTGAGTTACAAAAACGCGTCAATGATATTGAACACGTTGTGACATTAATAAACCAAATTGCCGATCAAACAAACTTACTTGCACTGAATGCCTCAATTGAAGCTGCTCGTGCTGGTGAACATGGCAAAGGATTTGCTGTTGTAGCGCAAGAAGTCCGCAAATTAGCAGAAGGAACGGTTTCCGCACTTAGCGAAGTATCGACAAATGTTCACCATCTGAAAAGTTACTCCAATGATGTTTCGCATTCCATAACAGAAACAACAACGATTATTAAAGAAGCAACAATTGAAGCAAAACAATCATTACCATTGCTAAATGCTATTGTCGCTGCAATTGAAGGAATTAATCTCGATGTAACAAATACGGCTGCCATTTCACAAGAGCAAGCTGCTGCTATTGACGAAGTATCCGCACGAATGATTGAAATTTCCGGCCATCAAGATGATATTCGTGATTATAGTTATAATACATCAAGCGATATTCACTTACTCGGTCAAGAAATTAATCGCTTCCGTAATGATATTATCGCGAATAATAATGTCCAGTTATCTTCCATTGCTTTGTTACAACTTTCAAAAGCAGACCATATTTTATGGAAATGGCGTATTTATAATATGTTCCTCGGATTAGAAGAAGTTCAACCAAGCGACGTGTCTTCACATACTGAATGCCGACTTGGTAAATGGTATAGTGCTCCTCGGACAGTGGAACGTTTTGGTCATTTACAAGATTATGGTGAATTAGACGCATATCATTTACAAGTGCATAAATCGGCTAAATTGGCTGCGGAAGCATATCAAGAAGGTAATATTCAAAAAGCTGATGGCCATTTAAAAGAGGTAGACGAAGCCTCGAAGCGTGTTCTATTCTATATTAATAATTTAATTGCATACTTGGAAAAAGAACGTGTTATGCAGTAAGGTGGAGGGACTACCCTCCTCTACTTTTTGGGAGGTTTTAGCGTGAACAAGAGAGCGCTGATTAAATTTTTCGGAGATGTTTATGGAACAGGATATCGCTTTTTTATTAAACAAAAAGCGATAGAACTAGGCTTGAAAGGTTACTGCAAGTTGAATGCTCAAGAGCAAATAGAAGTAGAGGTAGAAGGTTCAAAAAAAGCAATTGATGAATTTCTACTATTTGTTCAAAAGGGTGTTAGCCTTCAAGCAGATTCAAATTCTTTTACTTTAGAACTTTTCGACGATTTAAAAGGTTATGTACGTATGGAGTCGGACATTGTTTAAGTCTGACTTCTTTTTTCTACTCATTAACGGACTTTTGCTAATGTTCTTTTATAAAACGAACATACTATAAAGAATATACGCCTATTAAAATGCGAATTCTATCCATTAGACAAGTGTATTTATTGAGAAACTTAGCAATTAGCAGTAAAATTTATGTAAGTCTTAAGATAATTATTGAAACTTTATGTCGATTTTAACGTATTAAAAGATAGACATATTGAAAAGCAAGGAGGAAGAAACGATGCTCAGTATCGGACAGTTTTTCTCAAGACATACCGCTAGCCTTTTAATTTCTCTATCAACTGTTTCTATTACAGCGTTTGCGGCAAATCCAGGATTCTTCCTTGGTGGTTGTTTGTTCGCTGGAACATATGCAACGAGCACAACATTGCTAAAACTCAATCAAAAAAGAAAAGTTATGCACATAGCAGGAATTACAAAGGATGAGTATAAACATATTGATTTACAGCTATCGACAGCTAACAAACATATTCAAACATTAAGCCAAAACTATTTACGTGTACGTTCGGTGTCAGCCTTTAAGCAATTACTCGAAATGACACGTATTTCAAAAAACATCGTCAAAATTGTCAAAACTGATCCAAGAAAGTTTTACAATGTGGAGCCATTTTTCTATGCGCACCTTCCTTCTGCTGTTGAATTGACTGAAAAGTATACAATGCTGTCAAAACAGCCTGTCAAAGATAAAGAAATCCAAATTACATTATCAAAGACGCGCGAAACATTAGCGGATTTAAATTCCACGTTTCAAATTGACTTAAAGGATGCACTGTCTAATGATATCGATCATCTTCAAATGGAAATTGAATTCGCAAACCGTTCCAATTTAAAACGGAAAGAACAATTGGAATGGCGAGGCGAGGAAAAATGACAGCTAACAGAGATGCTTTCGTCCATTTAGATTCATTGCAAGGAATCTCACCTCTTGTACAAAGCTATTTAGCATCGTCAAATCAAGAAGCGATGGAGACCTATGAGACATTGTCACCTCTTGCCCAAAGTCGTGCACTTTTATATGCAAGTCAAATCGACCTAACTAGTTTTGAATCCGTATTATCATTAGGTCAAGACTCTCAACGTGCAGTCTCTCAATTTGCAGATCGTATGCTCGCCCAAGTGAAAGATAAAGATGTCACAAAAATTGGTCAAATGCTAGATTCCTTAATGCAAACATTAGATCGAGTAGACCCTGCGGCATTAGAGCCAAAAAAACCTTCTTTCTTCAAAAAAATGTTCGGTAAAACGAGTCCTAGCATCAAACAAACGTTAACAGAATTTGAACGCATTAGTATTCAAGTCGAACGAATTGGTGTTCAACTCGAACGTGCACAACTACAACTGTTAAAAGACGTAGAACTGTTAGAACAGCTATATGCACACAATAGAGGATTTTTTGAAGAGCTTGCCACTGCTATTGCAGCTGGGCTGTTGAAAAAACAGCAAGCCATTGAAGTAGAACTACCTACAAAAATTGATATTGTACAAACAACTAAACAACCGCTAGCCGTTCAGCAGCTCAATGATTTTACTGCACAACTCGAAAGACTTGACCAACGTATTTATGATTTACAAGTGTCCCAGCAGGTTGCATTACAAACTGCCCCTCAAATACGGATGATTCAACAAGCTAATCAAACGCTTGCTGAGAAAATAGAGTTTTCAATTGTGACACTCATTCCGCTTTGGAAAAATCAATTAGCTATGATGTTATCCATGAATATGGATCATCATTATAACCAATTAGAAGAAAGACTGGCACGAACGAATGAGCGTTTTACCAGCCCTACTTTTGAACAGCAAGTAATGAAATTTAAAGAAACACAGCAGGAGCTTAAAACGGCCATTCAAGATGTTTTTGCTTTGCATACCGCTACAGAACAGGATAGACAACATTTACAACTCGATGTTGCGGGGATGAAAAAAACAACGAAGGAATAATCTACTGGGTCGCTAAATATAAAAAGGGGTGTCTCAGAAGTTCTCTGTGACACCCCTACTCATTTTATGCGAAATACTCTTTGTAGTAACCACCGATATTACCAGTGTTGTCAATAATGAAAATGAACTCTTCTGTTTCATTTTTCACTTCATACTCTTTTCCTACTGTTAATACGTTGGATACTAAATATTTTGATGCATTCGTATGTTTGCACGTAACCGTACGAAGTGTTGGCGCATCTTTCCATTTTAAATGTAACATAATTTCTCTACCTCTCTTTACTAGCACTTAGCTAACGTCTATTGTTTATTTTATACGATTTTAGCTCTTTTGTGGAGAAAAAACTATAGAAGTCTATATTTTGTACTTAATGACGTTTTATTTACACATTTACCCTAATAAAATGATACTAGAGGTGTTGTTATGAGTTTTGGTGGTGTTCCGCAATGGTTTTTTATCATCGCTGTTGCATTTGCCATCTGCTTTATTTTATATGCAGAATGGAATTCTAGAAAATAAATGAGTCCATTTGTTATGGACTTTTCAAACTGTAGAAACTTGTTTTTTCTTTCAAGATACTTTTCTAACACTCGCAAGCCCTACCACGACTTTTCATTGTAGGGCTTGCTTACTTGTAGATTTCTGATACAGAGAGCTCCCCTATTACAGACGTGACTGAAGCATTCTATCAAGTGCTAGCACGCGCTAATCCATTGATGCTGAAGATAAACGAACGCTAAACTTACTTCAGCGTTCGTTTTAAAAACTCTTTTGTACGTTCATGTTCTGGGTTTACTAGCACCTTCGATGGTGGTCCCTCTTCCACAATTACCCCTTTATCCATAAATACAACACGATCTGCAACTTCCTTCGCAAACTCCATTTCATGTGTTACGATTAACATCGTATTTCCAGAATCCGCTAACTCTCGCATAACTTTTAAGACTTCCCCGACCATTTCTGGATCTAGCGCAGATGTCGGTTCATCAAATAGCATCACATCTGGATTCATCGATAATGCCCGCGCAATCGCTACACGCTGCTTTTGACCACCAGAAAGTTGACGCGGCTTAGCATTGACGTATTGATCCATGCCAACGATTTTAAGATACTTCAAGGCTGTTTTCTCTGCTTCTTCTTTTGAACGTTTTAACACCTTTACTTGCCCTACTGTACAATTTTTTAACACATTATGATTGTTAAATAAATTAAACTGTTGGAAAACCATTCCTAAATGGGTACGATAAGCTTTAATATTATGCTTTTCGTCTAAAATATTTTCCCCTTTATAAATAATTTCGCCACCGTTTGGCGTTTCAAGTAAATTAATGCAACGTAAGAGTGTTGATTTACCGGAACCTGATGAACCGATTAAACATACAACCTCTCCTTTTTCTACTTTAAAATTCACATCTTTCAACACTTGGTTACGTCCAAATGATTTACTTAAATGCTCTATTTGAATGATTGCCATTTGTTCGTCCCCCTTAGTCAATTTCCTTTAATTCTTTTTGATAAGCATCCGGTCCATCAAGGCGTTTTTCAACGTATAATAAAATTCTTGATGCCGTAAATGTCATGATAAAGTACAGCACACATGCCACAAAGAATGATTCGAAATAGCGGAAGTTATTACCTGATATTGATTTCGTTTGGAAAAATAGTTCTGTTACGCCAATCACACTTAAAACGGCCGTATCTTTAATATTCATAATTAATTGGTTGCCTGTTGCAGGTAAAATATTACGCGCAACTTGTGGTAATACGACATACATCATTATTTGCACATGACCCATCCCAATGGCAGAAGCAGCTTCGTACTGTCCTTTATCAATGGAAACAATCCCTCCGCGAACAATTTCTGCCATATAAGCACCTGTATTAAGCGAAACGACTAAAATACCTGCCGTAATAAAGTGCATATCAATACCAAAAGCAATATCTAGTCCGTAAAATACTACCATTGCTTGTACAATCATTGGTGTACCACGGAAAAATTCTACATAGCATGTCAGTATAAAATTAAAACATTTTAATACATAATATTTTATACCTTTTTTACGTACTGGAATGGTATGCATAATCCCAATAAAAAATCCGATAAATGCACCAATGACTGTACTGATAATTGAAATAAGTAATGTATAATACGCACCTCGTAAAAACATTTGCCAGTTGTTTTCTATAATAGAAATGATCCAATCTAAACTCATGATGTTCCTCCTAACAACGCGTTGTTGCTTGATATCAAATATGCCTTAGCGAAATCATCTCTTCATTTGAATGATGTTGCTTTATTCAAATTATGTGAAATACACCATAGACATGAACATTTATCAGAAGGTGCCACCCTTCTATATAAACGAAAATAATTGAGGCTACCCCATATATGCTCCAAGCATACTATTGCCTTTGATGATAGCTGACCTTTGTCGCATTACGTAAGATTCAAACTTCTAAATCAAAAAATAGTATACTAGAAGTACTTCCAGTATACTATTTTCCATTTTGGCGCAACCCCAACTAAATTACTGTGCTGCTGGTTGTTGAAGAATTGCTTCTTCCATAATTTTTTGGCGATCATCTTCTGAAATACCTTTTAGGATTTCATTGATTTTATCTAGACTTGCATCACCTTTACGTAAACCAACTGCAATGGAAGTATTTGAAATATCTGTATCAAAGCCTTCTTCGAATGATACAAATGTAAATTTGTCATTCGCTGCTGCAGCAGAAATACCTTCTGGACGCTCTGCTACATAACCATCAATTTTGCCTGCTTCTAAAGCGACACGCATTGCAGAGAAGTTCTCCATTGCTGTTTGTTTTTCTACGCCCTTAATTTGATCGATTACATTGTAGTTAGACGTATTTAACTGTGAAGTCACTTTTGCACCTGAAAAATCTTGAATAGATTTTGCATCTTCATATTTACTACCTTTTTTAATTACCATGACGAAATCAGAAGTATAGTAGTTTTCTGTAAAATCAATTGTTTGTTTACGTTCTTCAGTTGGAGACATTCCGGCTACAATCGCATCAATTTTTTTGGATTGTAGAGCTGGAACTAAACCATCCCATTCCATTTTGACAATAACTAATTCTTTTCCTAAACCTTCAGCAATCTTTTTCGCCATTTGTACATCATAGCCGCCTGCATATTCTGCATTATCAGCAATTTTTACTGCACCATTTGCATCATCTTGCTGTGTCCAGTTAAATGGAGGATAACCTGCTTCCATACCTATACGGAATTCTCCACCTGCTTCTTCTTTCGCCGCATCGCCTGATGCTTTGTCTTCTGATTTGTCTCCAGCACCACAAGCTGCTAACAAAATCGCTGTCATTGCCGTTAACATAAATAGCAACCATTTTCTTTTCATCTAAAACTCCCCTTTTCTGTAAAAAAAATAAAGCAACTGTACAAAAAAAGACCTAAGTTTTGAACTTAGGTCTTACCTTTTATTGACAGTTGCCCAAATCCTCACTATAATTTCCATAATTCTGAGATAGCACAACCTAGTAAACTGGAATTAGATTTACTAGGACAGTCCTGCACTTATTCACTGCAGACCCAGCATAAAAGTACGAGCTCCTTTTATACTTCGGCGATATTTCCTTCTCCATTACGTCTTCGCTTGCTTTAACTCAGCAATGGACTAATAAATACCGCGCCTCTACCTCACATAATTAACAGTGAGGTTTGTTTATTTAATTGATATTTAGATATTACTATAAACCTAGTCTATTCGTCAAGATAGTTTTATCATTTTTCTGACTAATGACAAAATTAGGTTATTATCCTTCTAAAATCCATAAATTACATCTAAGAAAGTAGAAATATTGTAATTATTATTTTATATTTTTTCATAAATAATTATTATGTTCAACACCGCTGACCATACAAAAGATTCAGTATCTTTCTACATTTAAAGGCCTTTAGACTAACTTAATAATACAAAATTCAGACTATTTCTTTATAACCTTACCTAATTCCTACGATTCCTGCCTTTACATGGACAACAAAAAGCCCTGCAAACCGTTAAGTTTGCAGGGCTTTAATACATTTTTTTCGTATTAAGAATTTAGTAATAAATCTTCTGGATTTTCAAGTAATTCTTTAACTGTTTTAAGGAAGCCTACAGAATCTTTACCATCGATAATACGGTGGTCATAAGATAGTGCTAAGTACATCATAGGACGAATTTCTACTTCACCGTTCACTTCTACTGGACGTTTTTTAATTGAGTGCATTCCTAAAATAGCAGCTTGCGTACCGTTCATAATAGGTGTTGACATTAATGAACCGAATACACCACCATTTGTAATCGTGAATGAACCACCTTGAAGATCAGCGATACCTAATTTTTTATCGCGAGCTTTTTTAGCTAAATCTGCAATTGAATCTTCAATTTCAGCAAAGTTTTTACGATCAGCATCGCGAACAACTGGTACTACTAAACCTTCTTCAGTTGATACAGCTACACCAATATCAAAGAAGTTATTTAAGTGAATTTCATCGCCAACGATTTGAGCATTCACATATGGGTATTTTTTAAGAGCAGCCACTACTGCTTTAGTGAAGAATGACATGAAACCAAGCTTAGAGCCAGTTGACTCAAAGAATTGTTCTTTTTTACGTGAACGTAATGCCATTACGTTTGTCATATCTACTTCATTGAATGTTGTAAGCATTGCTGTTGATTGCTTCACTTCTAATAGACGTTTAGCAATTGTTTGACGACGACGGCTCATTTTTTCAATTGTTACACGAGATTCGTCAACAGCTACTACTGCTTTTGGTGCTGCTGGCGCTGCTTGTGGTGCTGCCACTGGTGCTGTACCATGAGCTGCAACATCTTGTACACGTACACGGCCTTGTGGATCTACTGGAGATACAGCTGCAAGGTCAATACCTTTTTCACGAGCCAGTTTACGTGCTGCAGGAGACGCAATAACACGCTCACCTGAAGTTTCTTCTACAACTGGTGCTGGTGTTGGAGCTGCTGCTTGTGGCGCTGCTGGTGTTGGAGCTACTGCAACTGGTGCTGCAGCTGGTGCTGGTGCTGCACCTTCGCCAGCTTCAACAACTGCGATTACTTGACCTACAAGAACAGTATCGCCTTCTTCAGCTAAAATTTGTGTTAATACGCCAGCTTCTTCAGAGATGATTTCAGCGTTTACTTTATCTGTTTCAAGTTCAACGATAAATTCACCTTTTTCAACGCGGTCGCCCACTTTTTTAACCCACTGTGCAATACTACCTTCTGTAATCGATTCTGCTAATTCAGGGACTTTAATTTCAGCCACTTTCATTTCCTCCTTTGATTAACGTGCATAATGCACATAAAAGGGCTACCGCCTTAGGCAAGTAGCCCAGCTTCCAGTAATGTTGATATGTTTATTTAACTTTAACCGTTTCAGCCACTGCTTCTTCAATAACAGCAGACTGAGCTGCTTTATGAGAATCTGCATCGCCTTCTGAAGTTGAGCTCATTGCAGGACGACCTACATAACGAAGCTTTTTACCTTCAGATAGCTCATATAATGTTTCTAATGCGTAATTCCAAGCACCTTGGTTTTTAGGTTCTTCTTGCACCCATGCAATTTCTTTTACATTTGGATACTTAGCAATAATATCAGCTACTTGCGCTGTTGGGAATGGGTAAAGTTGTTCTACACGCACAATGTGTAAGTGATCGAAGCCTTCTCCATCTTTTACGCGGTCTGCTAAATCAATCATTACTTTACCAGTACCTAATACAATACGCTCAACAGAATCCGTTTTTGTACCTAATCCTGGTTGCTCAATTACTTCTTGGAATGAACCATCTGCTAATTGCTCAGCACTTGCTGCTGCTAATGGATGACGAAGTAAAGATTTTGGTGATACAACAACAAGTGGGCGTACACCCTCTGTTTCTAACATTGCTGCTTGACGGCGTAATAAGTGGTAGTAGTTACCTGCATTTGAGCAGTTCGCAACAAACCAGTTATTTTCTGCTGACATTTGTAAATAACGTTCCATACGACTTGATGAGTGTTCAGGACCTTGACCTTCATAACCATGTGGTAAAAGGATGACAAAGCCTGATTTTTGACCCCATTTAGAACGCGCACCTGAAATGAAGTTATCAAACATTACCTGTGCCATATTTGCAAAGTCACCAAATTGTGCTTCCCAAACAGATAAAACATTGCCTTTTTCTAGATTGTAACCGTATTCAAAGCCTACAACTCCAGCTTCAGTTAATGGAGAGTTGTGAACTGTAAATGAAGCATTTGCACCTGAAATATGGTGAAGTGGTGTAAATACATTGCCGTTATTTTTGTCATGTAACACTAAATGGCGTTGTGAGAATGTTCCACGTTGCGCATCTTGACCAGTAAAACGAACAGGTGTACCGTCTTGAATAATTGTGGCATATGCTAATGTTTCAGCATGACCCCAGTCAATTTTAGCAGAAGTAAATGCATCGCGACGTTTTTCTAAAATTTTACCTAGTTTCTTTTGTGGCTCGAAGTTTTGTTCAAACACTAAAAGTTCTTCGTTAATTGTTTGTAAACGTTCAGCACCTACTGCTGTATCAATTTGTGGGAATTCAATTTTTAATTCTTCTGGCATCTCTAACTGTGTATGTTCATCTTTAGCTGCCATTTCTTTTACGTGATCGTAAGCCACTTGCATTTCAGCATAAATTGCAGAATCAAGTGCTGCTACTTCATCGGCAGTAACTAGGCCTTCTGACACTAATTGCGCACCATACAATGTACGAATTGTATCATGTTTTGCAACAAGTTTATATGTTTCTGGGTTTGTTACAGTTGGGTCATCTGTTTCATTATGACCATGTCGACGGTAACCAATTAAGTCAACAATAATATCTTTACCAAATTTTTGGCGATAGTGAGCCGCAAAACGACCTACTTGTGCTACAGCTTCTGGGCTATCTGCATTAACATGTACAACTGGTACTTCGTAACCTTTTGCTGGGTCAGAAGAATAAACAGAAGAACGTGAGTCTTGTAGTTCCGTAGTGAATCCAATCATATTGTTCGCAATGATATGAATTGTACCACCAGTTGAGAAACCTTCTGTTTTAGAATAGTTTAACACTTCTGTTACAATCCCTTGACCTGGGAATGCAGCGTCACCATGCACAAGGATACCTAGTCCTTTTGCAGGATTATGCACAGCTTGCCCTGGCTTAGATGTATCATCTTGTGTTGCACGAGTAGAACCTAATACTACCGGATTCCCAACTTCTAAGTGTGAAGGGTTATACGCTAGTTTGACATTCATACCTGATTCACGTGTATAGGAAGCACCCATGTGGTATTTCACATCACCAGTCCAACCTTTTGTAATTTCAAGTCGACCATGCTCTGGCATAAATAAGTCGTTTGAAACATGTGCAAAGTCAGAGAACATCATGTCATATGGCTTATTTAAAATATGTGTTAGCACATTTAGACGACCACGGTGTGCCATACCAATACGTACATTTTCTACTTTGTTTGCTTCTACTGTTTTTAAAATTTCATCAAAAAGGACGATTTGAGTATCTAAACCTTCACCAGAGAAACGTTTTTGACCAACAAATGTTTTATGAATAAATTTCTCGAAGTTCTCAACACGTGTTAAACGGTCTAATAACGCTTTTTTCTCATCTGAAGATAATGCTTGTTTTAAAGAACCAGATTCAATTTGAGATTGAATCCAATCACGTTCTTCATTTACAACAACATGCCCATATTCAAAAGCTATTTTATCTGTATATACAGATTTTAAATAATCAATTGCATCCTTACCATTTTTCACGCCCGCTGGCACATCTTTGAAGAAGATAGCAGCAGGAATTTCTGCTAAATCCGCAGGACTTAAGTTGAACGCACTTTCTTCAATTTGCGCTGTTTGAAGTGCACGATTTTTCAAAGGATAAATATCTGCTGCTAAATGTCCTTGTGAACGAATTGCATCAGCTAATTTAACAGCTGCCAATACCTTTTTATAATCGCCAGCAGGAGCTGCTGAACCACTTACTACAGCTACATCACCTTCTACTACGACTGGTGCACCAAATTGTTGGAATAATGATACTAACTCCGGTTCTACTTCTTCAGGAGACTGTAAGAATAAGTCGTATTGCTCCATCACATATCCTAAGTTAGGACCAGAGAAAGCTGACCATGGAGAACTTACAGTTGTAACGTTGTTCGACATGAAAAATGACCTCCAAATTTTGCCTATCGGCAGTTCCATTAATTAAATTACAATTAATTATATAATATTTTCCCGCTCATTAAAAGGATGTTTGACACAACTTATCCATAATTTAAAGAACGTTTTTTCCATCTCAATCTTACTACTCTTCACAGAAAATACAACTCTTTTTAGCAAATTAAGCAATTTTTTTCTCAAAGGCTAAAATTCTTAAATAAAGCGTGTATTTTTCTTAATATTTTAGCGGTATCTTCAGCAAGAAAACGGTTCCAACATTTACTTCACTCTTGACTTCTATTGAAGCATTATATTTTTCAAGTAACATTTTAGAAATACTTAACCCTAAGCCCGTACCGCCAATTTGACGATTTCTTGCTTCATCAACACGGTAAAAACGATCAAAAATATAGGGAATGTTTTTTTCAGCTATCCCAATCCCATTATCTGTTATTTGAAACTCCACTTTATCACCCTTCACCAAAAGGGAAATATTTACTTTCGGAACTTTTTCACAATAACGAATGGCATTTTCTACTATATTGCGAATTACTTGACCAAGAGCATTGGGTGTTATAAAAACAGCCCCAATTTCACCATTTTTCGACAGCGTAATAGTTGCATCTGGATACAATTTCGCCATTTCACTTATAACACCTTCAATGACTGCTACCGGATTTGCCTCACTCGTTTCATCTTTCTCTTCACGTCGTGCAAGTTCAAGCAACTCTTCAATCATTTTTCGCATCCTAGTAATTTCCGTTAATGATGTATCTATCGATTCCTCTAGAATAGCTGGATCATCCTTCCCCCACCGCTTCAGTAGTGAGAGATGGCCTTCAATTGCTTGAATAGGTGTCCGCAGTTCATGAGAAGCATCCGCAACAAATTGCTGCTGTTGAGCAAACGATATTTGTAGTTCATTCATCATTGCATTGTACATTTTCAATAAGTCACCAATTTCATCTTGTGATGCGTAAGATAGCTGGATAGGTTCATTAAAACCTTGGTCCATAACCGTTTTCATTGATGCACGCAATGCATGAAGTGGTTTCGTTAAATAATTCGCTAAATAATACCCAATGGAACCTGAAAGGAACAATGCACCGACTCCTGCAATAAGCATAGCGGTCAACAAATAACGCATTAAGGATTCAAAACGTGTTAACGGATGAATCACTTGAATATATACTTGAAAAAATCCGAGCTTTATTGGCTCGTTTACGACATATGCATCTTTTTTATCAATGGTCATTTGCACAATTTCTTGCATCGGAGAAAGAGGTGCAGCTTTTGAGGCATTATTAATTCGCAAAATTTCAATACCATCATTATTATATAGTCTAACCGTTTGCTCGCGATCCACAATCGATTTTAATAATCCTGTATTTTGCTGGATTTGTTGGATTGATATATTTGGCCCTTGTGATTCTAAAAATGAAGCGACGTCATCTCTTGTTCGTTTCACTTTACTAACTTCATCATTTAATAGCCAAGTATGCAATGAAACATAGACAACGATACAAATTATAGCGTAGCTAATAAAAATGACCGCACTCGATGTCAACATCCACTTTCTTTGCAAAGAAAGATTGCTGAAATATGCATTTATTTTGTTCATTCACGCATCACGTATCCTACCCCACGTACGGTTTCGATATAGGCATTTAAATCACCAGGTAGTTTTGTCCTTAGATGACGGATGTATACATCCACAACATTTGTCTCAATATCTGCATCATATCCCCAAATGGAAGTTAATATAAGCTCTCTTGTACATACACGATTTTTATGTTCTATTAATAACTTCAACAAATCATATTCGGTTTTTGTAAGATCCAGTTTTTGACCTTGCACTAATACCTCATATGCATCAATATCGATTTCAATATCTCGAAAATGTAATGTGTGACCCACCATTTTTTCATTAGGCTCCACTCGACGTAAAATGGTACGTATACGTGCCAGTAATTCTTCAATGGCAAACGGCTTCACGATGTAATCATCGGCTCCTGCGTCTAAACCCGCAACTCGATCCATCACAGCATCTCTGGCAGTAAGTAAAATAATGGGTACTTGAGACTGCGTGCGAATACGACGACAAATCTCAATCCCATTAATACCAGGTAGCATGACATCTAATAATAGAACATCATAGTTTTCTGTAGTAGCAAGTGCAAGCCCTTCCCGCCCATCAAAGGCTACGGTCACATCATAGCTTTCATGCTGTAACTCCAGTTCAACAAAACGAGCAATATGTTTTTCGTCTTCTACTAATAGTATTTTTTTAGGCATCTAATCACCTTCTAATTCAATCTAATAACTTCTTTTCTATCATAGCACTAGCATAACATCATTTAAAAAGCCTGTACCACAAGTAAATACTCGTTTGTACAGACTTATTTTAAAGAGGGCCAATAAATAAATTGTTTTTCCCACTTTCCTTCGCCTTATATAATGCTTGGTCTGCTAAATCCATTAGCTCCTCTAACGTAGTTGCATGGTCTGGATAATAGGCAATTCCAATAGATGCAGTAGGTGCAAAGAAATGATTTTCGATTGTCCAACCTTTTTTTAATTTATTGCGAATACGGTTAATGATATGCATCATTTGACCTTGCCTTGCTTCAGGTTTACGCGTTAAACCTGTTAAAATAATGATAAATTCGTCCCCACCCATTCGAATAACAAGATCGTGACTACGGACAGATGTTATTAACACCTTGCCAAATTTGCGGATAAAATCATCCCCCATATCATGTCCGAATTGATCATTTACATCTTTAAAATCATCTCCATCAATATATAACATGGCAATACATGCGTCTTTTGCATGTGCGTCCATCAGTATTTTTGGAAATTCCTTTGTTAAATACCTTCGATTCGGTAGCTGCGTTAAACTATCATGATAAGCTAGATAAAGTAAATCATTTTCCCGTTCTTTACGATGGGTAATTTCACGTGAAACCATAATAATTTGTGAGATTGTTTCGCGTTCCGAATCATGAACGACCGTTACATTGCCTTCTGTCCAAACAGGTGTGCCATCTTTCGCTTGGAGCAATAACTCAAATTGTGTATCCGTCTTCTCTGTAAAATCATTTAGAAACGCTTGCCACGCTGGTTTACTTTGCTCATCAATAATATCACTGTAAAACTGTCCTTGTAATTCAACAATGGCATAACCTAAATACATTCTGTAAGATGGTGAGGCATAAATAATGATGCCATCTTCATTTAAGATGACAATTAAATCATTTGTATTTTCAGTAATTAATCGGAATGTCCGTTCAATATTTTTTAATTCCGTTAACATTCTTTTCTTGTCCGTAATATCATAGTTAATGGATAAATATTGCTCCACTTGGCCAAATTCATTTTTCAAGGGCACAATAGCAGCCTCTACCCAATAGTCTGCATGATACTTTGTGCGGTAGCACAGCTCACCTCGCCACACCTCTCCTAATGCCAGGGTTTCATTGATTGCTTGAAAAACGCTTTTTTTATTATTACGGGGTTCAATAAGGTCATAAGGATGGCCTAGTAATTCACTGGCTGTAAATCCCGAAGCATTTAAAAATAAATCATTTACTTCCACGATTTTTCCTTCGATATCTAAAATAGCGATGGAAGTGGCAGAATTTAAAGCTGCCTTGTACACTTCAAGGCCATGAGATGTTGATCGCAATGCGGCCTGTTGTTCTGTAAATTGCGTAAAATCTTGCATGATTAAGAAAATAGCAAAGGAATTGTCTCCTTGCATTACTGGTGACATTGATACTAAATACATGCGCTCCTGTTGATCCAACGTATGTAATTTAATAAGCTTCTCTGCAATATTTTCGCCCATTGCTGCTCTTTGTAAATAGTCTTGTATTTTTTCTATTTCCTCTTTTGGAATGATGGGCAAATCGATAAATGGCTGATGTTTCACCATATCGTTATCCAAATCAAAATCTTCCATGAAGCTTGTATTTACTTCAAATATAGTACCTTCAGCAGATAAAATAACGGTTGAAAAAAAAGCGTGGTCAAAAATAGACCGCATAAATAAAAATTTATCTTCAACACTTCTGTCATATAAGATTTCTTTTGTAATAGCTAAAATATAGTATTCATTTCCGTCTTTAATCGGGCGGACAGATGTCTCATATTTTCGCACTTCCGATTGAACATAGGCATAATCGACATAATCGACCTGCTGATGTTGAGCAATTGCTCGATGATAATTTTCTTGAATAATGACAAAATTCCGACTAGAAGTAACAGCAGATAGCATTTTTCCAACGGTGTTATTGGATAACAGTACTTGGGCAGCTTGATTTAAGCGAATATATTGATAATCGTCTCCAACTCTCTTCATTAAATAGACGAAATCTTCTCCAATAAATAGTTGATTGAATAGTTTTTCGCTTAAAAGATATTCCATAATGTCACTCCCCATTATAAAGTCACATATATATAAATTCGTTATAAATGTATTTATTTATAAAATAAAAATTACACTAGTATTATAACATATTTACAATCATTTAACTTTGTAGAATTACGAAAGATTCTATCCTTTTTCGAGTAAAATTTGATAATATTTCACTTTTTAAAAGGCAAAACGATACTAAGGAAATACTTTTTCCGTCATTTTTATGAAACATATAACTGTAATAGTCTTTATAATCATATATAACAAAAGTAGGGAAATGATATTTTTCGCTATTTTTTCCGAATTAACTGACAATTAAACTTAATTTTCGTTTGAAAGAGCAAAATGATTGCACCAAGCAGTAGACTTGTTATATTATATTAATAAAACTAGCCATTTTTCGGTATGGTCGCAAAATCAGTAAGACAGCGGGAGATTATGGATTTCATAGTTATAACGTCTAGTTCTTTGGGTTTTTAATTCCAGTACGAATTTTAGTTTTATTCTTTATGCTTTAACGGAATTGTTTTAACTACCCTTGCAAAGGAGGCGTTTCGTATGCTTAAACATCGAGACCTACATGAATGTACAGAGCTTTATGAGCTATTATCGCATCCATCTGTTTTTCCCTTCGTTCGCCAAAAGGCACAATCTGCGGACGAATACTGGTTTATGACCAAGCAACTAATCGAAGAAGAAGCGAGAGGGCTCGCTATCTCCAGGACAATAACTGATGATTGGGGTCAACCGATTGGCACCATTAGCATTCATGATGTGGAAGACGGTGCTGGCTTCCTCGGAACGTGGATAGGGCTCCCCTATCAAGGGCAAGGTTACAACCAAAAAGCAAAAATGCTCTTCTTAAATGAATTATTTTTTGATTATAATTTCCATACGGTTTTCCTCCGTATACGAGTAGAAAATAGTAAATCACAGCGTGCCGCTTTAAAGTTGCCTTATGTTGTAAGTGCAAATGACAGTCACCCAACATTATTAGCACAAGTTAACAGCGGAGAAGCACAATTTAATCTATATAAAATACCACGTGACTTGTTCTATCTCACAACTGCCAATCAGACGCAAGAAGGCGAAGAACAAGCTATGTAATGACCAATTAAAAAAGCTATGTGCACTGTTTATTATAACAGTACATATAGCTTTTTATTTTTTATATTGCAATATTAACTTCGCCATCTCGTTTGGCGTTTTAGGTCTTTGCGTCTTTTCCATTGCTGGTATGATTTCTGATTTACGCGCTGTTAACGTATAAACTGATTTCATAAATGTTTCTTTTGTTAGTTCTTCCTCTTGTAAAACTTCAGCGTATCCTTGCTTTTTAAATAACTTTGCATTCAAAATTTGATCGCCGCGACTTTTTTGTGCAGATAGTGGAATTAATAACATCGGCTTATGAAGGGCTAAAAATTCAAATATAGAGTTAGATCCTGCACGAGATACAACAAAATCTGCTGCATGTAGTAAATCCGGTAATTCCGTCGTGACATAGTCAAACTGTTTATAGCCTTTCATTGCCTCTAAGCTTTCGTCTTTATTCCCTTTACCACATAGATGTATAACTTGAAATGTTTGAAGTAATTCAGGTAAATTATGGCGTAATGCATCATTTAACACAACTGAACCAAGACTTCCCCCCATCACTAAAAGAACAGGTTTTGACGCCGTAAAGCCACAGAAAGCAAGACCTTTCGCTTTATTACCATTAAATAATTCTTGACGAATAATGGAACCTGTACAAGTTGCCTTTTCTTTTGGCAAGTGCTGAAGTGTCTCTTCAAAAATAGTGAAGATATGCGAAGCAAATGGAAGTGCAATTTTATTAGCTAAACCGGGAGTTACATCAGATTCATGTATGACAACTGGTACGCCTGCCACTTTAGCTGCCATCACGACAGGTACAGAGACAAAACCACCTTTTGAAAAAATAACCTCTGGCTTTACTTTCTTTATAATGCGAAATGCTTGCATAATGCCAGCAAGTACTTTAAAAGGATCCGTAAAGTTTTTCATAGAGAAATAACGACGCAATTTTCCGCTAGCAATCCCATAGAACGGGACTTCCGGAAATGCCTCGCCAATTAATTCTTTTTCAATACCTTGCTCTGAACCAATATAGTGGACATCGTAACCTAGTTCAAGTAAAGAAGGTAATATCGCTTGATTAAGTGATACATGGCCTGCTGTCCCACCACCGGTTAAAATGATTGTTTGTTGTTTCACGTAAATTCTCCTATTCCTTAAAAGCCATTGTAGCAAACGCCACTTTTGTTTACAGTCTTTTATTTTACTATATGCGAAAGAAAAGATATAGATGAAGCTTTAATTTTTCATCATATTATGTTTACTATATGCTATACTAATTCATTATGCTTATAAAAGGAAGTTACTCACTATGTATAAAACGACAACATTAAAGCAAAAGTACTCTATAATTGTAAAAATCATCGTACCTATTCTAATTACCCAAGTAGCCATTTACCTCATTTCTTTTTTCGACATTTTAATGTCTAGTCGCTACGGTACTTCTGATTTAGCAGGAGTCTCTATTGGGTCGTCCATTTGGATGCCTATCTATACTGGGCTTTCAGGTATTTTATTAGCAATAACACCGATTGTCTCCCAGCTTGTTGGCGCAAAGAAAGAACAGTTAGCTAAACAAGCAGTGCAGCAAGGCTTATATGTCGCACTTGTACTTTCTGCATGTATTTTTATCATATTATTTATCGGGCTCGATTGGATACTTGGAAATATGCAATTAGACGCCTCTGTACATAACATTGCAAAATCTTATATTCATGCAATGTGCGCTGGTCTTGTACCACTTTTTTTATTTTTTGTTCTACGTTGTTTTATCGATGCGTTAGGTCAAACACGAGTAACCATGATTATTACACTGCTAGGAACACCTATTAATATCTTTTTAAATTATATTTTCATTTTCGGAAAGTTCGGTGCGCCAGAGCTTGGCGGTGTTGGTGCAGGTGTTGCGACAGCCATTACGTATTGGCTAATTTTCTTTATTACTGTGTGGATTATTGCCAAACGCGTGCCTTTTGAACACTTTACTATTTTCCGCGAATGGCCGAAGTTACAATGGCTTAGCTGGAAAGAAATCTTAGTTATTGGTGTACCAATCGGCATTTCCTTATTTGCAGAAACAAGTATTTTTTCTGCCGTCACAATGATGATGAGTAACTTTAGCACCGAAATCATCGCTGCCCATCAAATCGCTATTAACTTTACGTCTTTGTTATATATGGTTCCTCTCAGTATTTCAATGGGTGTTACGATTTTAGTAGGTTTTGAAATTGGTGCGGGACGTTTACGTGACGCAAAAATCTATAGTTATTTATGCGTAGGTACAGCGATTGTATTTAGTTTTTTTTCAGCTTGCGTTCTCTACTTACTTCGTGAACAAATCGCTACAATGTATTCAAGTGATGAGCTGGTTTTAAAAAATGCGCAAGTCTTTTTAGTGTATGCTGCCATTTTCCAACTATCTGATTCTATTCAAGCACCTGTACAAGGCGCATTACGTGGATACAAGGACGTGACCATCACATTTATCATGGCTATCATCTCGTATTGGATTATCGGATTGCCAACAGGTTATGTACTAGCTAACTATACTGATTTTGGTCCAGTTGGTTATTGGTTAGGGCTTGTAGCTGGTCTATCTGCAGGTGCTATTACCTTATTAATCCGCTTATTACTCGTACAAAGAAAATTTGCCCTATAATGAATAAAGCGCAAAAATGGTGATACAGACATCAACATTTTTGCGCTTTGTTATTTAAACAATAGATAAAAGCTCCTTTTAACGGAGTATGCCTGTACGAATAATCGTTACTTTCACTTTTGGTTCAATAGTAAGTGAAGCAAATTGCTCACGCCAGTCTTCCTGAAAGAATTTGGGATGATGAGCGCGAATATAACGTCCTATTCCTAAAGTATCGGACTTCTGTTCTTGTAATATTTTTAAAACTTCCTCAAAATCTGCTTGTATTCTTTGTTGGAACATTGCTTCTATCGTTTTAAATGTCTCTTCTTTATACAAATGATCTTTTGAAAACTCTTCTATTTCTACGTCAATTTTAAAATCCATTGTTATTTTTTTCATTTCTTCATTGATTATCCATTTTCTTTTTAAATGAATAACCTCTGAAGTGACAGGTATATCCTCATCATTGAGCTTGAGCATATATTCAATACGTGCATGCTGACTTGCTTTGTTCATTAATAAAAGCATATAAAAGGATTGCTTAGGATTTAAAATTTTCCCTGTAAACACTTGACCAGAAAATAACGCTACTCCTGCTGCTTCCGCACTATGTTCTTCTTCGTCCATTTTGATATAAGGAATGGCAATATCTTTAGCATTATCAAACAATGTCGATCCGATCATTTGTAAATTCAATTTAGGATAAATTGTATTTTTTTCTGTACTTTCAATAAAGCGTTCATAGTAACCTCCTGCATTGTCAGTTACTTCTTTTGTTAACTCAACAAAAGGTTTTACGCTCCCCTCAGTCACTGCCACTTTAATAGAAATTGGATTTTGAGGATCACGAAAATAAATATCTAGTAGGTCATATAAAGGTTCTTTCACCGTGTCAATTGAAATAAGTAATGTAGCGAGTTCAGACAAATCAAGTGTTTGTTCAACCTTTAAATCGGCATTATTCCGTACATCACGTGGAGAAATACCTTTTGCTTCAATTAACATAATTTGGCTTTGCTTATCAAGCGTTTTCGGGTAAGCATAATATCCTTTATACTCGCCCATTGTCCCTTCTATGCCAGCAAGAGATACAACTGACGAATTTTTATATAAACGCTCATCCCAACAACCCGCAAGTAGTACAACCAAAAGAACGATTATTGCTTTTCGATACACGTTTTCCCCCTCCATTTATTCCATAAAATGATGAGAATCGGTAAAAGAAAAGTGAAAAGTAATATTATATAATGGAAGGAATATTTCATCGTTTCAATCACCTTAAACTTAACAAAAAAAAGTGGAATAATCGCAAGCAATATATGATAAAAAACGATTGCCTTCTTAGAACCTTTCTTACCTATTCCAAAATGCACAACCCTTATCGTTAAATTAAAAATCAATACTGTGATGATGGACCATGACAACCAAATATATACAAAGAAAATATCAAGTCGCTTTACAAATGTAACTTCTTGAGATTTTAAAATATAAATAATTGGCTCTGGAACTAACTTAATCTCTTCAATAGTGAAAAACATTTGGGAAAACATGACAGAAATCAAATAAAAGACAAAAATTACAAGCTGATAAATCAATATTGACTTGTAATTTAAAGTCAATTCCTTTTGTAAAAAAGGACGATAAATCAGATACATTTCTGCGCCCATAAATGCAAAAACACTATGGATAAGACCTTGAATGATTTCCTTACTATTATTAAATTCAAGCGGTAATAAGTTTGTCCATGTAAGGTCTGGAACCGCAAGCATTAAAAAAATGATAAAAATAAATATAAGCGGAATAAACATAACCCCAATATTAATAACGGTTTCCGGTCGACTTATATTACCATATAACGAAAGTGCAACAATAAATAAGATGATTATCCACTCGGGCGTTTGAGGCAAAACCCATGATGCTAAAACATATACCATATAGGCTAAAAATGTCGCAATCATTAAAAACCAATACACCTTATACACCCATTGGAAAAATGTATTCAAGTAAAAATACCGATAATACCGTTCAAAAAATAGTAATACTAAATAATGTAATATGGTTGCTACGATAAATAGCACCCATGCCTTATTTTTACTTTCGCTAATTAAAGGCGTTTGAAAGGAAATATAAATAATACCTGTTTCAATGAAAAACAATAGTAAAAAAAATTGCCCTTTAGATAACGAAAAATTCAAGGTGTATCACCATTCTTTACACTGTCATCTTTCGGTGAACTAAAAGATGTCACTTGGACGGTAGGTTTAAAGAACGGTCCTCGCACGAACACTTTATAGATTTCCTTTGGTTGAAATGGCACAATTGGAGAAAAGTATGGCTGTTTTAAAGAGCTTAAATTAATTAAATGAATCAATAAAACAACTACACCAATAACAATGCCAAAAAAACCAAATAGTGAGGCTAACACCATAAATGGAAAGCGTAGCATACGAATCGAAGTATTTAATTCTACTGAAGGCACTACATAGCTAGAGATTGCTGTTAAAGCAACAACTATCACCATTAAGTTCGATACTAAACCAGCACTCACAATAGCATCTCCTATAACTAATCCCCCGACAATGCCTATCGTCTGCCCCACTGATTGTGGCAATCGTATACTGGATTCCCGTATAAGCTCCATAATGATTTCCAATATAAGCGCCTCTATTAAAGGTCGATACGGAATTTCATTTACATCATTTTTTACTTGATTACTTAATTCTAATGGTAGTACTTCAAAGTGAAAACTAATAATAGCAATATAAAAGGCTGGTAAGAATACAGCTGCAATAAATGACATTAACCGAACTATTCGATAAAAAGAACCTACCAACACTCGACCATTATAATCGTCAGGTGATTGATAAAAGGAAAAAAACGTAACAGGTGCAATCAATGCTGTTGGAGAGATATTCGTTATCAACACCACTTTACCTTCAACTAAATTAGCGACAACCCGGTCAGGACGCTCCGTATTGAGCAATTGAGGAAAAGGCGACCATACGGAATCTTCTAACTCATCACTTAGTTGACCAACACTATAAAAATAATCTATGTTAATGGCGTCAATGCGCTTTTCAATTTCAGCTAACGTTTCTGCTTTAATGACTCCGTCAATGTAAAGATAATAAGCTTTTGTATTTGTCTCTTTGCCAATTGAAAAAGATTTTACGACAAGGGAAGGATTATGAATACGTTTGCGTAATAAGGCTAAATTGGTTTCAACGCTTTCCACTAGCCCTTCATGTGATCCGCGCAGAACATGCTCATTATTCGGCTCATCAGGATTGCGATGTACTTGATTTACAATCGTGAGTGAAAGCATTTCACCTGTATCAGGAATAATGATTAGCGTTTCGCCATTACAAATATGTTCGATAGCTTGTGGTAGCGAAAACGGCTTAAGAGTCGTCATTATCGTTTCACTCCAGAACGGCTTGTTTGTATCTAAACGGGCATAAATTGTATCGAGTAATTTTTGCGCTTCTTTTGCATCCACAAGCGAGGAATAAAAACATAAAATAGCAGACGTTCCTTCTCGCCAGTCTACTTGTCTTACTGTAAAATTGGATGATTGATTAAATGCTTTTTGTAAGCTTTTCATCATTATTTCCACTTTATTCATAAAACGCCTCCTATACTTGGAAGTATAGGCAAAAATGGCTCATCTCAAACGGCATGTCTTTCGATTATGCAGTTTTCTTCACTGTTTATCATTTTTTTACCTTAAAAAAATAAAAAGACATCCAAATAAGCCACGAAGACTTATTGGACATCCTACTTGAATACGTTGTTTCTATTAAATTTTCACATTATTACTTTTGAATAAACTGTTGCGTCCAGTAGTTACCTGACTTCACATAACCTACACCAATATGTGTATAATTTGCATTTAAAATATTGGCACGGTGACCCGGTGAATCCATCCAAGCTTGCACGACTTCTTGTGGAGAACGTTGACCTTGGGCGATATTTTCACCAGCACTCTTATAAGTGATGCCTAAAGCTTTCATACGATCAAATGGTGACCCAAATGTTGGGCTTGTATGTGAAAAATATTTTTTCGATTGCATGTCTTGAGATTTTTCTCGTGCTGCAGCCATTAATTTATCATCCGTTTGTAAAGCTTTTAACCCTGCTTTTGTACGCTCAGCATTCGTTAATTTAACTACCTCTTGTTCAAAAGCATTTACATCCGATGTTGTTGTAGTCGGATTAGATGTAGTTGGTGGTGTTGTCGTTGTATTATTTTGTTGATTTGTTGGTTTATTTGTTTGTTGATTTGTTTGCGTATCTTTTGACGGTGCAGTTGTATTCGGTTTAGTTACAACCCACTTGTGATTTGACCAATTATTATAATAGTAAACTTTACAGTTCGTTGTCTGATTTGCTGTGTTCCCTTCTGTAGTATTAGAAGCAGCAGAAGCCAATTGAATTGGAGCTGCTAAAAGAAATGTTGCACAAATTGCAGTAAGTGTTTTTTTCATTTTGCAATTCCTCCTATCTGCAACCTATCGTAAAGTATGATTCTATAAAAAATCTTCCCAACATCTGCTAGCATGCCCAATAGAAAAGTAGTTTCCGTTAAACAGGGGTTTTTTTGTTATATTTTTTAGCAAGTTTGACCAATCTATGAAATACTTACGTTTTAAAGAGGGTTGACAGTATTCAATTTCTGTTCGTATTTTGGCTATGATTTTGATAGATTAGCACACTTGCCAATAACTAAAATTGCCTGGATAAAATAAAAGTGATTTAAAAATTGCTATGGCTATAAAAAATCTGCTCGGTTCCACTGAATGATTTCTAAGGATTCAGAAAGAACACGAGCAGATGAATTTGATTATATCAAGTAAAGCATGGGACACTTTTTATTTAATCAATACCAATTACATGAACACTGCCAATATTTTCACCTATTAAAACAAGCTTTGCGGGCATTTTAATGAATTCTGGCAACCATTGTACCATCCCATAGGCATACTGAAACAGCATTGGATTTTTAACGCCTTCTATCGGAACGTAGCCTTTCATTCGGTACACCGTATCTGGTAATCCACGTACCCACTCTTCTATTTGCTCTTGTGTAAAGTGAACATCTTCAAATTCAACTAAACGGGAGCCTAAATGCATGGAGGCTATCGGTGTTTTTTCAATATATTGCTTATCAATTTTAACAGTGGCAGATAAATTTTCTAGTAAATGGTACGGTACACGCCCATTTGTTGTTTGCAAAATAAATGCATGGGGATTAAAACCTTGTAGCTCATAGACGACTTGCGCTTGCTCCGCCTCTGATAGTAAATCGGTTTTATTGGCTAATAATAAATGCGCGTGACGAATTTGCTCCATAAACAATGTACGCACTTGCGGTGTTAATGTGTCCCGATGTAACCAAAGCTTCGAGTCCGCAACTGTAACAATCCCCTTGACATGTAACTGCTCGGCAAAGATTGGAGAATAGACAGCATCCAATGCTTCTACAGGGTGAGCCGCTCCAGTTGTTTCAATAATTAGAACGTCAAATTCACTATCTAATAGAAGAGACTGGATTTGAGCCTCTGTTTTTTCAGCTCCTGAACAACAAATACAGCCCTCTAGCATCTCTTTTAGCGGCACGTCCTCTTCTACAGCTTGAGAATCAAATGGCAGCTTGCCAAGTTCATTCATAATAACAGCGGGCTTTAAACCCTTTTCTTTTAGTTGTCGTATAACATCTGTCAGCATAGATGTCTTACCACTTCCAAGAAATCCGCTAAATAAATATACATCCTTCACAATTCATTCCTCCTAAAGAAAAAGCTGTCGCATTGCCGTACGAGACGACTTCTGCGACAGCTACAGTGTTAGTTTGTTGTTCCCTCTGTTTGTTTTTTTGCATCAGAAACTAGCTCTTTTGCTTTTAACAGTTGAGGATCCTCTGATTTCATTTTTTCACGTAACGCATCCATTAATGCGTAAGTTGTTTCGTTCGTTAGAATACCTGTTTCTTCAAGCTTATTGTCAGCTTGCAATTTTTTTACAGCTCGTTCTGTAAATTGATCAAAGATCCCGTCAGCTTTTCCAGGTTCATATCCTAGCACTTCTAACATTTCTTCAGCCACTTTGACAGAGTCTGACTGCAAGCCCTCTTTCATTTCAATCGTCGGGTCTAAAATTGGTAAAGAAGCATAAGCTGGATACGCTACTTTTACATCCGGTTCAATGCCTTTTTCATTAATCCAGTTACCGTTTGGTGTTAACCATTTACCGGTTGTGAATTTTAAATTAGAACCATCCTTTAAAGGTGTAACATTTTGTACGGTTCCTTTACCAAACGATGTTTCACCAACAATTTTAGCACCTACCGATTCTTTTAAAGCACCTGCTAAAATTTCCGATGCCGATGCACTGCCATTATCCACTAGAACGGTTACAGGTACGTTATATTTTTTCCCTGCTACCGCATTTGTAATAACTGGCTCCTCGTCTTTTTGCTGCACTTGTACAATCGCTTTACCTTCTGGTACAAATAAATTTGAAATTTCAACCGCAGCATCTAAGTACCCACCTGGATTTTGGCGTAAATCAAGGACAATCCCTTTCATGCCTTTTCCTTCGTACTCAACAAGGATTTTTTCTAGCTCTTCTGCTGTTTCTTCATTGAATGATGTAATTTGGATATGTGCAATATCTCCATCTAGCATTTCACCATAAACCGTTTCAACAGGAATATCATCGCGAATAATCGTCATTTGAATAGGTTCAGCATTTTCGCCACGTTTCACTGTTAGCTTTACAGGTGTACCCTTTTCGCCACGAATAAGTGCTACTGCTTCTGAAGCGCTAAAACCTTGAATGCTTTTACCATCTACCGTTAAAATAATATCTTTTGGTAATAACCCTGCTTTTTCAGCAGGTGAATTTTTAATAGGTGACACAACAGTAATAAAACCATTACGTTCTTGAATTTCAGCACCAATACCTTGGAAACTTGAAGATAATCCAGAGTTAAATTTTTCTGCTTCATCCTTCACCATAAAATCAGAATAAGGATCTTCTAATGCATCAAACATGCCGTTAATGGCGCCATCCACTACTTTTTCATCATCGATATCTTTGTAATACTTACCTTTAAGCATATCAAATGCTTCGTATAGTTTTGTAAATTCCGCACGTTCAATTGGGACTTTTACTTCTACTACTTTCTTTTCACCGAAAGTTAACGCAAAAATGGTTAAGCCTGCGGTAATTAAGATTGTAAAGAACATCAGCATAATAAACTTAAACGGCTTCATCTGAATAAATTGGCCTGCAGGTTTTACCTCTACTTGTTGTATTTGCTCTTGCTGTTGTTCTAAACCATCTTTTTTCTGTTCATCCATCTTGATTGTCACCACTCTCATATACACTAACTTGTTGTCACACTATTACCATCTTAACAGGTTATAGAGGAGACGAAAAGAAAAAGAGTGTCAAAATTTCATGACAGCTCTTGTCCCCCCTACTAACTTCATAAAATTGCACATTAATAAGCTACTTTTTCAGCATCCATACACTCACTACTAATAGATCAATGGTCTAAAAAGTCCCCTATTTTACAATTTTTCATTAAAATGTGCCTCAGATACCTTCTGAGGCACTGCCCTTAGCTGTTAAGTTTCAAGTATATAATAGTACTGCCTTTCTATTTTACTCATTTCCTAAAAGCAGTCAACTAAAATACTCATATAATTAGCTGATGCGCCATTATGCATCAATAATGTATGTCAGTTGCGCTAATTTAGCCGCTTTTATTTTATTTTCTGCACTTTTAGCAGCAGTAATACCTGTAAATGTCCCTGTTTTCACTCGATACTTGGACTCTTCCTGTTCAACATACGCAACCCAGCCAAAACGTTTTCTCATTATATCTAACACGCTCATAGCAGCGCTTCGAGTGCTATATGTTCCTGTGATTATACGATACTTCGATAACTCGTTAGGTGGTTTATCGGGCTTTGGCGTATCAATGCTTGTTACCATTTGCAAAAAATTAGTCCACGAGATTTTCCCTGTACGCATATTTCTAGGGCAGTTTTTACCACTAAAATAGTGGTGTTGAACGACATTGTCGATCGCTATATTTTCATCTTTCATTATTTTTGCTATTAAACTCGCCGCATTTTTTACTGCCTTATTATAATCTCCATCGCTATTAACGCATATTTCAACTTGAATGCCTTGTGTATTGCCTATATACGTTCCAGCTCCCCAGCATTCCCAATAATGTTCAAAAGATTGTATGGCCTCTTGATCATCCACTTGCCAATGCCAACTAGCATTTCTACTATTACCGTTGATTTGGAGTCGAGCATGGGCATCTGCGTCGGCTCCAACGCTTGTATTGTCTGTTTCATGTACAACAATATATTTTTTCGCATTATTTTTGCCATTTGTAATTTTTGCAGCTTGGGTCGCAGTTACTAATTTTTGACGTATTGATACCACGCGGTTCCCCCCTTCCAAAAGTAGATTCGTTTTAGTTCTCTAGAATGACTTATTTATGGTAGTGTTACTTTCCTTAAATAGAATGGATAGACTATCATGCTTTCTTTTTATAGTATGTGTTCGCACTCATTTTGTTTGTGTTTTTATATACACTCTCTTTTACAAAACTACAAGACTTTCGTTATGCTAATTGTAGTGATTAAGTGCTTCAATAAGAACATTAGTAGAATTTGGAGAAAGCTTCGAATAGTGGATTTTATTTTCGGTTGCCAAAAAAGCAAAGAACATCATCTACATTGGCAATCCAATTCAAAAAAATTATATACATATTAAGTGGAGACGCGTGAAACAGTGAAACTATTTACATAACGTATATACAACAAAATGTATTGGAGGAGGACAAAGTGGAGACTTGGTCTATCTGGCATGGGGAAAAGTAAGTCCAATACAATCATATGGACACTATCACATAAAATCACACTAATAGATTTAGTTAAAGTTTGAAAAAGTGAAAAAGAAATGATTTGGAGGGAATCACATTGTTAAAATATTACGTATATTATTTTCACTAGTGGGCATATCTTTGGCATTGTATGGCTTCATTACAAAAGACTTTAAGTTTCAAGCATAGATGATATTATTTTTAGGCTTAACGATGTTAATAATGGGGATACAAGAATTTCAACACCAAAAGAAATTTACAGGTTGGTTATTAATCATCATATGTCTTTTTTCTTTTTTTGTAGCCATTCAAAGCTTTACTTAATTAACCGTTTTTATAAAAAGTATTTTCATTATATATATGAAGGATTTTCAACCTCCCCCCTCGCGCTATCTTTTAACCATTAACTACCAATAATTCCTTTGTTATGTTACAATTATTTGCAAATAATTGCTAGTAAAGTGAGGTAAAATTGGTATGGCTTATATCAACGATTTACAATATTTTTTAGATAGTAGTTCTATTGGTTTGTTATTAGAACTTATTTTAGTTACTACTTGCATTTCCACAATTATTTTCTTCACCACGAAAAACCAATATATTTCCTATTTAGCATCGGCACCTATATTTTATTTTATGTCACAATGGTTTTATCAAAATACCCATTTATTATTCATCATCATAGCAATGACAGTACAAGCCTTTGTTATTGTATGTATTAAGAAGAAGCAAATTAGTCAGGATGAAACGTTAAAGAGCGAAACACTATAATTAAGATTCTACGATTAGGACTTACGCCGTTTACATTAAGCGTAATTGGCTAAGTCCCTTTGTTTAAGCATCAAAACAATAGAATAGTGATACGTATTAATAAAAGATATATACCATTCAATTCACTTAAATAAGTATGGGGGATAAGTCAATTGAGCCAAACTGTGACTTTTTCTGTTGACACGAAGTATAAAGACAGAATACAAGAAACATTTACTTTTGAACAATTAGGTCTTAGCGTAGAAATGAACGACGAAAAAATAAAAAAAGAAATAGATAAAATTTTTGAATCTTGGGTTTGGCATAAACTGAATATTTCCTACAGTATTGTCTTTAGTAAGAGTAGTGATTGACTTTATATATGTTATATCTATACTGATTCAACGACAAAACTAGGACAGATTACAATACTGCACTATCTAATGTAGAGGACATTGGAGGCATATAAATGATTTTGAAAATATTGAACGCCATTATTGGAATATTAATTATCTTTATTGGATCTATTTTCATGAATATAACCGTCTATAATGAAACAATGCAAACAATGACTTATAAAGGTTTTGGCTTTTTCATTATGATTGTTGGTTTTTTATATCTCAAAAACTTCGCAAAAATGGGGAAGCAATAAATAGACCAAAAGGATAGCACTAATGGTCATTTACACACACCAGACAAATATATTTAATTTTCAGAATATTTTGCGTGCCTGTTATTTCGCGTGCCTGTCACTCACTATCTTAAACCTAATGGCCTGCTCAATGTCTTTATACCATACTTGACAACTTGGTTTAATAAACGTATTATCAACTTCATACATTAGTTAGAGGTGATCTTGTGAATTTTCAAAATCAAGTAGCACAATTACATACACTTTTCGATGAAATTGTAGCAAATCGTCGTTATATGCATATGCATCCTGAATTATCATTTGAAGAAGACAATACAGCCATTTTTATTGCCGATACATTAAAAGCATATGGTATCCCATTCCGTGAACGAGTTGGTAAAAAAGGAATCGTCGCTAGCATTGATGGCGCGTTACCAGGAAAAACCATCGCGTTCCGTGCCGATTTCGATGCCCTTCCAATCAATGATGAAAAGGACGTGCCCTATAAATCCACTGTACCTGGTGTTATGCACGCATGTGGACATGATGGACATACCGCTGCACTACTTGCATTCGCCAAAATCGTGCAGCAAAATAAAGAGCAATTAAAGGGCTCTATTCGTTTAATTTTCCAACCTGCGGAAGAAAAACCACCAGGTGGCGCAAAATTTATGATAGAGGATGGCGCACTTGATGGTGTGGATTATGTATTTGGCGCTCATTTAGCGTCAGACTTACCTTTAGGAAAACTATCAACTGCCGCTGGTCCAATTATGGCCTCTGTTGACGCATTTACGATTAAATTATTCGGGAAAGGTGGACATGGAGCCTATCCACATACAACGAAGGACTCAATCATCGCAGCGACTCAGCTTATTCAAAACTTCCAGCAAATCGTTAGCCGCCGAGTAAATCCAACTGAAGCTGCGGTTGTCACTGTTGGTAGTTTACACGCGGGAAATGCATTTAATGTTATTGCAGATACTGCAACCTTAGAAGGTACTGTTCGTACATTAAATCAAAATGTACGTGACCAGATTGAAAAAGAGATTTTCGCTATTTTAGAAGGCTTAAAAGTTTCAAATTATGTAGACTATGAAATCGATTATTTAAAAGG
This sequence comes from Lysinibacillus sp. FSL M8-0337, assembly GCF_038593855.1. NCBI lineage: Bacteria > Bacillati > Bacillota > Bacilli > Caryophanales > Bacillaceae > Lysinibacillus > Lysinibacillus sp. FSL M8-0337. The sequence goes on from NZ_CP151996.1 coordinate 2,324,605, forward strand.
CTATCCAGTGTTAATTAATACAGAAGAAGAATCTGTAGTCGTTGAACAATTAATAAAAGAGCACTTTACAGCAGAAGCGTTTGACATGAAAACGCCCGTATTAGGAGCTGAAGATTTCGCCTATTACTTACAACATGTACCTGGAAACTTTATTCACGTCGGTTCTGCTAATGAACAGACAACTACACAATTCCCTCACCACCATCCGAAATTTGATTTTGATGAGCGAGCATTGTTAAATATCGCGACAATATTCCTAAAAATTGTTGATTATTACGGTAAAGTCGAATAATAAACGCAACGGATTTGAAAAATAAATATTTTTCAAATCCGTTTTTGTGTCGTTTGCAGGAAAAAAATTTAAGCGGAAAATGGTAAATGCCAAAAAGGACAAATCCGAAAACTAATGACTTTTACGGATTTGTCCTTTTACTACTTTGAATTATGTGGGTCCAGTGCATCTCGCAATGCATCCCCAATATAGTTAATGGCTAACACTGTCAATAATATTAAAATACCTGGTGGAATCCAAAGCCATGGTTGATCTGTTAATATCGAAATCGACTGGGCATTAGATAGCATATTCCCCCAACTTGCATCTGGTGGTTGTACACCTAAGCCTAGAAAGCTTAATGCTGCTTCATCTAATATTGCCCCTGCCACACCAGATGTTGCATAAATCAAAATTGGTGCAACCGTATTCGGTAAAATATGCTTAAACAAAATACGTGGCGTGCTATATCCTAATGCAATACTTGCTTTCACATAGTCTGATTGCTTAATCGCTAAGACATTTCCGCGCACAAGTCGAGCAATACCTGGCCAACCTAATACCCCTAAAATTAAAATGATATTCGTTAACCCTGGCCCTACAATACTTGCCACAACTAAAATAAACAAAATATATGGAAATGACATAAACATATCTGTAATACGCATTACAATCCCATCTATCATGCCACCAAAATACCCGGAAATTAAACCTAACACCGTACCGATAATCGCAGAAATTGCCACAGCTCCAATACCTACGGCTAACGAAACACGTGCCGCATAAATAACTCGACTCAACACGTCTCGTCCCACTTGGTCAGTTCCTAGTAAGTGCTGCAAAGAAGGTGGTGCACTAAATTCACCAGTAATTTCAGCAGGGTCAAATGGAGCAAAAACCGGCGCAAGAATGGCTGCCATCGTTATAATCGCTAAAAACCAAAGTCCAATTACAGCTAATTTATGCCTTTTGAATCGTTTCCAAAACATGCCCTTCGTATTCGATACAGCAGATTCTTCACTCCAAGTGACCGTTTGCTCTGTATCATATTGTTTTTTATTAAAATATCGCTTAAATATACTCATCGTTTGCCACCCCCAACATAGCTTTTACGAATACGTGGGTCGACAAATGCGTATACAATATCCGTTAAAATATTGGCAGCTATAACGACGAAAGCTGCAACTAGGTTTAATCCCATAATTGTTGAGTAATCTCGACTCATAATGGATGAAAGTGTCAGCTGACCGATTCCTGGCCAAGAGAAAATTTGTTCGATGACAACTGCCCCACCAAATAAAATCGAAACCTCTAAACCGACAATTGTGACAATTGGAATTAAAGCATTACGCAACGCATGCTTATTCACGACAAAAAATTCCTTCACACCTTTTGCACGAGCCGTACGCAAAAAGTCTTGTCCCATAATTTCAAGCATAGCCGAGCGCACATAACGAATGTTCCGCCCAGCAACGTTTGCGACAAGCACGGTCACTGGTAAAATCATATGCCATAAAAGTGATCCAAGGCTTCCTTCAGAACCTAATTCTTTCATACCGCCTGAAGGCAACCAGTTTAATTGTATGGAGAAAATATAAACTAATAATAAAGCGAAAAAGAAATTTGGTATGGAAATCCCTAAAAATGAACCCGTTACAAAGGTATAATCAAGCTTTGAATATTGCTTCGTCGCACTATAAATGCCAATTGGAATGGCAATCATTAACCCTAACACTAAAGCTGTGCCCATTAAAATAACAGTTGGACCCATGCGGCTGGCAATTAACTCTGTTACCGGCTCATACGTAATCATCGAATAACCTAAATCGCCATTTAACACTAAGTTTTTTAACCAATGCCAATACTGAATGTAGGCTGGGTCATTAAGCCCTAATTCTATCATTTTAGCCTCTCTTGCCGCATCTGGTAGCTTAGGGCTTACAAGCATATCAACAGGATTACCTGGTGCCATTCGCATAATAATGAAGTTAATAACCGATACACCAAATAGCACGGGGATGGCGATTAATAATCGTCTTAAAATATAGCCTATCATGCATCTATCCCCTTTTCACGCTGAATAATACTTCGCTTCGTCGGATCCGGCTTCGGATAAGCACGTAGTAATTTTTTTGTATAGTCATGTTGAGGGTTTAAGAAAACTTGCTCTGTCGTACCCATCTCCACAATTTTGCCTGCATACATTACGGCTATCCGATCACTAATATATTTCATTGCACCTAAACCGTGTGCAATAAATAAATACGTTAAGCCCAATTCATTTTGAAGCTGCTTAAACAAGTTTAAAATTTGCGCTTGAATCGATACATCTAATGCGGATACAGGTTCATCACAAATTAATAATCTAGGTCTTACAGCTAATGCACGAGCAATGCCGACACGTTGGCGTTGACCACCAGAAAACTCATGTGGGTACCGTCCCTTGGCCGTCGCTGGAAGCCCCACTAACCCAAGTAATCGCTCTACTTCCTGTTCTATCTCATTCGTGGGGACAATTTTATGTACGCGCAGCGGTTCTGCAAGTAATGATCCGATTGTTTGTCTTGGATTTAGTGAAGAATAGGGATCTTGGAAAACAATTTGAATTTGTTGACTTAAACTTACGCGATCTGTGCGATAATCCATTTGTTGACCATCAAATAAAATACGACCACCTGTTTTCGGTTCTAGACCGATAATTGTTCGCCCTAATGTTGATTTCCCACAGCCTGATTCTCCTACAAGCCCGACTGTTTCACCTTCATAGATTTCGAATGAAACACCATCTACTGCTTTTACATAGTCGGTTTTTAAATTCATAAACCCTGTTTTATACGGATAGTATGTTTTAACCTCTTCTAAGACAAGTAACGGAGAGTTGTTTCGTTCAGTTTTGATTGTCATGACTACTCTCCTCCTTGTGCACTATCTTTTGCCATTCAAAGCATCTCGTTTTATGGCCATTTTCGACTTCAATTAATGGTGGTTGTTGTTTTTTACATTGCGCTGTTGCAAAAGTGCAGCGATTTGCAAAACGACAGCCTACAATATTTTGGTACCTTCCTGGTATCGTCCCTGGTATTGCCTTTAATTGTTTATCGTCAAAATCCATGGATGGAATAGAATCCATTAGGCCCATTGTATACGGGTGTAATGGTCGCTCAAACAATGTAAAAACATCAGCTTCTTCGACAACTTGCCCTGCATACATAACGATGACACGATCTGCCATTTCTGCCACAACACCTAAATCATGTGTAATAAGTAAGACAGATGTTTGTAACTCAGTACATAAATCATTCATTACGCGCATAATTTGCGCTTGTACCGTGACATCAAGTGCTGTTGTCGGTTCATCCGCAATTAATAGTTTTGGTTTACATACTAAGGCGATGGCAATCATGACACGTTGACGCATTCCACCTGATAATGAAAATGGGAATTGCTTCATCACACGTGTAGCATTAGGAATACCCACTTTATCTAACATATTTTGCGCAATTGCTTTTGCTTCCTTTTTATCGACATCTGTATGGAGTAAGATGGTCTCTACTAGCTGATGACCAATTGTAAAAACAGGATTTAACGCGGTCATTGGCTCTTGGAAAATCATTGAAATTTCATTTCCACGTAACGGTTGAAATTCTTTGTCAGAAAGTGCTGTTAAGTTTTTACCTTCTAAATTAATTTCACCATGCACAATTGAACCGCGCTTCCCTAATAGACGCATAATAGAAAGTGCCGTTACGCTCTTCCCGCTTCCCGACTCTCCTACAATCGCCAATGTTTCGCTTTTTTTCACATCAAAGCTTACATCGTCGACACTGACTACTTTTCCATATTCAGTTTCGAAAGCCGTTTTCAGCTGTTTTACGCTCAGCAAACTCTCCATATAAACACGTCCTATCTCTCTCTATTTAACAGTCCACTCATGTACGTTAATAAACATACCGAAGTCACTTGGTTTAGCGCCTTGAACACGTTTATTTACTGCTCCCAATGCTGTTGTTGCATAAATTGATGGCATCGGTACATCTTGTTGTGTAATTTCTTGTAATTCACCATATAACGCTTTTATTTTCACTTCATCTACTTCAGTCGCTAGTGCAGCTAAAATTTCATTCACACGTGCATTGTGATAAGCGTTTGGATTGCCTTCCCCTAAGAAGTAAGAAATATCCGGAAGTGGATTAATTGGTGTAATGGATACTGTTAAAATCGCTAAATCATATTTCTGGCTTACAATTTCATCAATAATTGTTCCGAAATCCATCATTTGGATTTCAGCTGTAATACCTGCTTCACGTAAGTTTTCTACGATGATGTTTGCAGCCTGCTCTAATGTGGCATCACCTGATAACACAGCTAATTTCAACTTTTTGCTTGAATCCCATCCAGACTCAGCTAATAATTGTTTGGCTTTTTCTAAATCATATTTAACCGGTTTAACTTCTTCATTTAAGTATGGGCTGTTGCTTGGGAAGAAGCCATCTGTTACTTCACCCGCACCTTTTAATAGGTTATCAATAATTAATTGACGGTTCATCGCATACGAAATTGCTTGACGTTGCTTCGCATCCGCTACAACGTTTTCATTAATATACATATATTGTGTAGCTAATGGCTCACCATAAGTCGATGTTAATGTATTTAAACCTTGCACATTTGCATAATCGGATACCGGAATAACACCTGCAGACGGTATATTCATATCAATTTCACCACTTTTTAATTGAGCAGCAATTTGATTTCCTTGTAAGACCTTAAAGTTTAATTGATCTAAAGAAGAAGCACCTTTGAAGTAATTTTTATTGGGTACCATTTCTACATAATGTGAACGATCCATTTTTGAAATAATGAATGGACCAGATGTTACGGTTGGATTTTGCATAAAATCACTTGCATTTAGCTCTTCCACTGCAATTTTTTCTAGTTGTGCCTTCGGTAATGTTAATAAATAACGCCCTACTGTATCTTGGAAAATCGATAACGTCGTTGGTTTTTTTGTTTTAATTTGAATTGTATCTCCATCTACTTTTGTCACGCCTGAAATAGATGTAGAACCTTGTGGTAAATAACCGCTATCATCTAAACCTTCCACAATCGCAAACATATACGCATAATTTGACGCTACGACAGGGTTTGCCATTAATTGCAATGTGTAAATGACGTCATCTGTTGTAATATCTGTACCATCTGTCCATTTTGCTTCTTTGTTTAAGTTAATTGTAAATGTTTGATTGTCTTGCGTTGTAATGGAATCAGCTAACATTGGCTGATAGTTTAATTTTGAATCTAAATCAACTAATGGTAAAAATAATAGATTTGAAACATACGTAGAAACTAATCCACTTGGTTGTAATGGATTAATGTTGCTAGCTGGGTACGTAACACCGATATTGACAACATTTTTATCACTGCTCTTTCCCTTAGAAGAAGGTTCATCGTTACCACATGCTGCTAAAACCACTAGTACTGCCATTGTTAATAACGCTAACATAAAATTTTTCGAGTTTTTGAACATTGTTATTTCTCCTATTTCTCTAAATTAGGTGCTTCATTATGAATGTAATGAAATGATTTGCTTTTCGCCCGCTTCTATCTTACTTTGTATACGATTACTCAAAGGAGGCATTGGACAGTTAAAAGAAGATGAAAATGCGCATGGCGGTAAAAAGGCTTTATTAAAATCAAGAAGTACCGTTTCATCGTCTAAATGCTCGATGACTACCATACGACCCATACTGTATGTTTCGTTACCACTTGTTGCATCTCGGAAAATAATAATTGAATATCGCCCAGATTGAAATGGTCGAAGCCTATAATGTACTCCGCCAATTTCCACTTCAATGACCCCTATTGATGCATGACTACGCGCTGCAAGATGGGCATCTCCCGTATGAGAAAATTCAATCATCGCATCATCTTTAATAAGCTTTCCGTTATAAATTGCTTGTTTGTTCATTTCGTATGCATCAATATGGCTAAATGTTTGTAATACAGGGCTGTTTTCATCCCAAATGGCTAATAAATGCATAGAGCCAGGCTGACTAGTTGCCATTGCAGAGATGCCATCTGTCGTTTGAACGACTGTTTCATCCGCAATTATATGCACCACACCATCCACTAGCACGCCGTTAATGAATAATTGGTCTTCAACAGTTGCCGTTAATGTTAGCCCTAGTTCAGTTGGACTTGTCGGCTTCCAGCTTCCAGCAATTTGTTTTACTGTTGTTTCACTTGTTAACTCGTGCATTGCGATTAAAGTTAAATCGCCTTGTGCACCCGTTACATCCAAATGGCGTTGCTTATGCCAAGCTTGTAATTGTTCAGTATTCATGGTTGCATCAGTCCTTTAATAAAAATTCACGTACAACGTTTAAGAAGTCTTTATGCTCTTCGATAAATGGCATATGACCACTCTTTTCAAATACAGCTAACTGTGAATTTTTAATTAATGAATGCATTATTTCTGACTGTGTTAATGGCGTAATCCAATCGTGGCGACCTGCTACAATCAATGTAGGCATTTCAAGATTAGCAATTTGTGCACGCACATCGTATTGTGGCATTAAATACTTAAATGTATAATTTGTAATTTCTAAAGATCCGATTGGACGGCTTCCTGTATCACCACCTAGTTCTTCTTGATAATCGTACCAGTATAAATCCCAGCAAATATCCCACCATTCAATTAAATGATTGTCATCACGAATGTTTCCTTCAAATAACTCTGGAATAGTTTGAACTTGTTGTTGCGTTCCGATACGTTGTGCAAACGCTTTAGCTTCTTTATAGAAATCATAGCTTGGTGCAGTGTTAACTAGTAATAACTTACTCACCGATTGTGGGTAGCGTGTAGCATATACCTGAGCAATCATTCCACCAAAAGAATGACCTAGTACAGCAATTTTATCTAAGCCTAAATAATTACGTAACGCTTCAATATCATCCGCTAGCTGTTCAAACGTTGCTGTCGTTACATCTATACGCTCTGATTGACCGTTGCATCTTTGATCTAAATAAACAATCTGGTAGTATTCAGCTAGTGGTGTTAACCACGGCTTAAAATCTGAGTGATCACTCCCTGGACCACCATGTACTGCAATAAGCACCGGTTTTTTTACCATCTTTGGTCCTAGTGGAATATACCCTGAACCTTCTACGTCAAAATAAATTTTCGTTCCATTGATCGCTGCAAACATTATGTTCCTCACTTTATCAGATAAATTTTATTTATATAATAATTAAAACTACTTAGTTATTATCTTAATTCCTATTTGTTTAGTCAAGTTTTTTTAAAAAGAGAAATACTATTACAAATAATAGAGTAATAGTGAAAAAAATTATAGTTATTTTTTCATAAAAAATAATGATTCTGCATAAAAACATGTTTTACCGCTAAAATTATATCCTATATAGTGTTTAGTACGATTTCCTTTTGCAATCATCTTCTTCGCAATGGCTTCCATACCTACTTGTATTCCTTTTTGGATTCCTGCTTGTTCGGCATAATATTTTGCATTTTCTATTGTCGCCGCTTCATTAATCATATATTTGACTCATGATGTTCGTTGAAATCCTACCCTATAGAATCGAGCCGTACTTTATGTGCTAAAAGTGAAAGCCACTCCAAAAGTTTGGAATGGCGACTTATTTATTTACATTATTTCAAATTCAAAATCAAAAAGAGAAACACAATGAAAATTTATATTTAGTCCTTCTCCCTTTCTTATGCCCAAATAATCGCTTTTTTAGATATATCTAATGCACTTACACTACAGCCTTGCCTAGCCATATAAATGGAATTTCTACCTGAGCCACAACCTAATTCTAAAACCCTTTTAGGAGAAAGTCCTTTACTAAAATATTCTTCCAAGTTCTCATCAGGTTCTTTAACCTTAAAAAACGGAATATCTTTTTTCTATCTTTATAAAAATTTTCCTAAAATTCCTTTCATTCTCTTATTAAATCATTTAACATTTTTAATAAATTTTCATAATCTAATATTCTTCTCTCCACCCTGATTACCTCCTTAAATAGCTCCACCTATATTTTACCAATACCTTACATAGATCTTGTTACAACAACGTTAAATTGCATTTAAATTGTAGAATTTTTAATAGGGAATACCAACTGCTAAATAGCATTTAAATAGCATGTTTTACTTGATTTAGAACGTTAATCATCTTTTTAATACCAATATACTACACAGAAATAAAAATGTTGAATGCGCTTCTATAGCAATTACAGGGTATTGTAATTTTGGTAATTTATATTTTTTGTAACAATTGTGACGATATCGTAACATCGTTCTCTAACTAAACTTCCTCATTAGTTTAAGTCCATTTAAATTAGGAGAACTACCCCAAAAAGTATCAAAAAAATCCATTTTGAGTTTAATCAAAATGGATTCTTTATTAAAATATAATTTTTATTTGGGATACTATTGCGCTCCATAACCACCATCAATAACAATAGACTGTCGCATCGCTAATTCCTCTAATACTTTATAAATATCTTCAGAGACTTTCTGTTTACGACCATCTACCATACCAACAAACACTATGTTCAGTTGACAAACTTACTTTTAATCATATGATCACTAATAAAAAAAACGGTAACATAAACAAATGCCACTCCTGTGTAAATGGAAAATAATTCTATATCCCATTCTGTTAACAGTAAAAGCACACAAACACAAATTAATCCACAGCCAAAATGTTTCATATAAGAAAGTAAAATATGTTTAGTTCGTAATTCAATCACGATGGATGCTAAAATTCCAATAGTAAATAGTATTGGAACTGAAATAATACTTACACCAAGCCCGATTGCGAAATAAGAGTTCGTAAAATCGTTAAAGAAAAAAGGTACGATAAAGTAACATATGATCGCTGTTACAAAAGCTGCTAACAATTTTCTGTTAAACATATTTTCACTCCTTCACTCACTACTCGTAATAAGCGATAATGTTTTATGTTTTCATTCAGTTGTCCTCTACTGAAAATACACAAGAACGCAAAGTGTTTCTTCTTATATAAAGATTAACTGATACACTACGCTCAATCAAATCACATAAAACTATAAACATAATGAAATAACTAGATTACAAAATCTAAATAAAACGCAAAGAGCAATCCGTTACTATTTTCGGATTGCTCTTTTTCGTATTTATTCAAATGCTACTCTGCGTCCACCATATATGATGCGAAGTTTTCGTTATGGATTTCTTCATGAACAGGGATGAAGATACTAACCTGCTCGGTAGGTTCGACATCGTCATTGGCAACCGAGTGAGTAGCAATTCGTTCTGATCAATATATGCGTAAATATCAGGTACTTCCATAAAATAGACATTTTCAACTCTGCGGCTCAATCCAGCTTCTCCTGCAAGGACTTCTACCTCTTCAAATCCCTCCATGCTCAAAACATCACTTATTGTAATAAACATATTATCACTCCAGACGAGAAAAAAGTTCCCTTATTTTCGTTTATTAGATTGCATGCATTATTACGTGACAGCTTCATTATGAACGGTTGTGGTGTTACCAATGAAAAAACACACCGACAATTCTTTTAGTTTCAATGGATACTTTGTCATACAAGATGTTTTTATTATAACAGGGATAGCGAACACCCTTTGGTCCTCGACAATTATGAAGCACTAGCTTAATTCAAAACCTATGTATTTTTATAAAAAAATGGGGCAATAAAAAAGACCCTGCTAGCTGACATAATCTTTCTAAGTCATGGATGATGCTGTTAATTTTGTTGCAACGTCATGAAGCAGTCGCGCTATTTTCAACCTTTTTTGTCGTATTGATTATTGTATCTTTCTATTACGATACAATGTTGTTCTTTAAATTTTTCATGGTTCGGATTGTACATTTGTACCAGATGATTAAGAGATAGCTCTTCGTAGTTAACGTTAACATACGGTATATGTAGATCATTCTCGTCATGACCAATCCACACCCTCCATAATTCCACTATTTGCTCTTCTCTAATATTTTTCTTTAGGTACGCCAGTAATTGCTTTGCCCTCAATTCCGAATATATAAAAGTAACTTCATAAATGAATGAATAACTTGTATATCCACTGACATCATAGTAAGCATCCTTTTTAATGACCAACTCATTTAAGTCCTCTTTATTTTCAACTACTACTATTTGGGCACTAGGATCCATCTTCTCCCAAGGTACCAACTCATGTGGTTTGATTGCTAATTCCATAGCTTCCCTAACAGTAATCGTCTTCGCTTTTGTTTCCACTTCTGGCATTGCATAATTTGTTGCGATAAAAGAACAATAACTCAGTTCAACTACCTCCTAAATTCTAAATTAACTGTTTCCAATTAAGATCTTTTTCATCTTTATCATTAGGTTTTCTGACAAACTCCATGCATCTTTCTTCACAAGCCCCAAATACCATAAAGTTTTTTTGGGCTTGCCTTAAGGATGGAAGATTAGCTCCTCCTTCCCAATCAGGGTCATCCCATTGAACGCCATCATCTTCCCAAAAACAAATTGTACATATGTCATAAGTTCCTGGGGGTTCTTCGTCTAATGTTTTATATCCACAACAAGGACAAGTATATTTCATAGCATTTCTCCTCTTATTCTCTGTCTTTACTTAAAGTTTTGCAAAACAATTCCTTTGCCCTCTACTACTTCTACTTTAGCATAAGCACCATTGATAAAAGTTATTTGTGGAGGAACATGACCACAATCCACATCATAAATAATAGGTATCCCAAGCTCATCAGACAGCTCTTTATAAACATCTTCCACTGTGTAATTATTTACAGGCGTATTCGCATCACTTCGACCGAACATAATCCCTGCACATTGCTCAAACCAACCAGCAAGCTTCATTTGAACTAATGACCTTTTTAAATCTGGTGTATTTAATTCACAATTCTCTAAATACCATAACACAGGCTCCCCACTGATATGTTGTTTTCTAAAGGTTTGGACATCACCATAAGCTGTCCCAATCAAATGTCTAATCACGTCTATACATCCGCCAAGTAAACGGCCTTGTATCTGTACTTGTTGATTGGACACAGTTTTCCAATAAGTTTGTTCTGTTAAATGAAAAACACATGGCGAGGGAGCATTGTGTTGCCATTCCTTTTGATATTTAGATGATGAATATTGCAGGACAGATTCCCCACTATTAGTCGATAATACAGCCTGCCACATGGCAGTAGTGTCATCTGAATATTCGCCTCTTAAATCTACAAGATTAGTACCATGAGCAGTAGCTATACCTGTTTTTAATGTAATTGCTAATAATAATGCACTGATATCTGAATATCCTACTACCCATTTGTTTTTTATCTGTTCAAAATCAATTTTATCAAGTATTTCAATTAACAGTTCCCCACCCCATGGAGGAATGATGATATTTATATGATCGGCACTCATCATTTCATTAAACTCATCCGCCCGTTTTTCGGCAGAAGCTGATTTAGCTTTTTCTTGAGTCCAAACCGTATCACCACAAATAATATGAAAACCTTTCGATTTCAGACGCTCACAGGATTGTTTAAACATCTCATGTAGCCCCTCCGGAACCCCTGATGAAGGTGCCGTGACTCCTATTGTTGCATCTTTTTCTAAGCGCGGGTATTTGATCATATTTATCTCTCCTGATTTTTTCATTATTTTACCAAATAGTTATAAAACGAACAATGACTAAATTGGTTAATACATACCAAAAAGCCACAAAACGTTAATTGAATAACATTTGTGGCTTTTTTATGTGTTTTCAAACCTATAAGGTCAGATTTGGTGAAAAAAGAGGATAGACTTTGATCTATGATAAAATAATCATCAAAAAGTAAATAATCACCAATAATATTAAGATAATTAAAAAATAAGAAATCCACATGATATGTCTATTTGATGGAACAAACTCTTCATTCACTATCTGTTTTCTTTTTGCAGAATAATTAAATGTAGCTGTAAAGATAATTAAAATCCCAAATAAACAAGCTAACAAGCCAATTATGGCTGATAAAAAATCTACCCAAAAATTCCGAACCGTACCTATGGCAAAGTGCAAACTTGTTGCCAAGAAAGCAACCCCTAAAATAGAAATGGCCGTTCAAATCCATGCTAAATATGTTCTTTCATTTGCCAAATGTTGCTGGGCATATTTTAATTGCTTCATTTCTATTTCTGCATGATTATAAGGGTGATTCTCCATCTAGTTAACACCTACTCTTTGGTTAGAATATTTTCAATTATTCTATTTTAATATATCCTATTGTAGAAAAAATAAAAGAGGATGATTGTTTTTTCAATTAATGTATGTTGAGAAATGATTTAAAACCATTTCTTTTAATCTTTTGTTCTACATATTGCTATGTAATGAGAAGATAAAAATGATTAATGACACACGCCACCGTCAGAATTCACTTGAAAATAACACGTTAAAATAGAAAAAATAAGGGCATCCCTCTCTCCGCTAAGAGAGGGATTCAAGTGTTTCATTGTAGAGCATATATTATATAGAGGTAGTAATGAACATTTAAGGCACAAGGAGCTATGAACTTGCACAACTTTCAATACCCTAAGTAGGTGAAGGTGAAAAAAGGAGAAAATTCAAGTATCAATGCTTTTATTATGATCATTTGAGAAATGGTACTCAACTTTAACGATCTAACAAATATTTGCAAAATAACATTACTTGCTATGAGAAATTGGCAAAACTAGCATTTACAGATAGGTAATACACGCCAATTTTTTAATCCCGATCTGGCAATTCGGAATGGTTTGTATAACTTGATTTTTCACTTTCATACACCATCTTTCCTCCCAAATGACCTGTATAAGCTAATGTAGAAGAACCTATGATACCTAAAATCACCACTAAAGTTAAGACCCATTTTGTATTAATTTTCAGTTTCTGACCAAATAATTTTAATATTGCAATCGCACCAAACAATATTAGAGATAATAAAGCCATATTTTCATGTAATTCAACTGTCGATTCTATAACTTCTCCCCATTTTTGTTCAGCAAATTCTTCTGCTCCATCACCTGTCATAAAAGAAACCAAACCGGTTACAAAACCAGTTACAAACAAAATAGTACTTGTCTTAAATAAATATTCTTTCTTTAAAAACAAATTGATGACTTCAATTACTGTTGCTGTTAATAATAATGCAATTGGAAAATGCACAACGGATGGGTGTAGTGGCACACAATTGCCTCCTTTTAAAAAAATTTACACAATAAATAAAAACAAACACCAGAAAATTTTATTCTGCGTTTATTTCACTTGTTATAAAATAGTCTATCCACTATGAATGAGATTTAACTAAAAATATTAAAATCATGAAACTTTAATTGTACTGTTATCATCAATAAAGTATTTCCATAAGGGACCACATGGGAAGTACACAATTCTTAACTATCCATCATGGCAGCGTGCTTCTTTGTGTACTGTTTTACTATCCGTTTTAACTTCATCATGCCGGCAAAAAATTTAGGTCGTCACCTTTCTTTTCCTTAATACATAGGATACGGTTAAGATTATTTTCCACTATAAAAGTAAAGGGGGATATTGTAATGAATAGACATAAAAAGAATCCACAACAAAATCTAGGTACGACGGAAATCGAAATAGCAAGACTAGCATATATCGGAGCATCCATCGCAACGTTGGGCGACGGTCTTTCTGCAGTTGCAGCAGGTCTAGCTCTAAATGCTTTAGAAAAATCAAATAATCAGGATCCTCAAAACCAAAATAGTGATAAATCGAAAGACGTAGATAATTTGCAAAAACAGATAGACCAAATAATCATTGAATTAAAACAAGTGAAAAAAATGATGCAATAATTATTACTGCCAAAGCATAATTAATAAAGGAGTGTGAACAGTTGCAATACGCAGTACAGCCAACTTCAAATAATCAATTTATTGTCAATCTTGTTAAAGCCATTAATGGCGAATATAATGCGATTCGATTTTATGAGCACTTGGCTCAACTTGCTCCAAATGAGGATGTTAAAAACCGTATTTTAGAGATAAGAAAAGATGAAATGCGACATTACCAAGGTTTTGCTTATATGTATACCGCCCTTACCGGTCAACATCCTTCTCCACAAATAACAGAGCCGTTACCATTAAATTTTAAAAACGGAATTCTAACTGCATTTAAAGACGAACAAGAAGCGGTCGAATTTTATCATCGTGTGGCTCGACAATATAATATTCCTTATATTAGTAACCAATTTAGTTCAAATGCTTCAGACGAACAAAATCACGCAGTTTGGTTTTTATTCTTTATAAGCCAATATTAACAATGCTATTACCGACTATTAGTCGGTTTCTTATTTATAATTCTCCTTTTACAATCTATATCATTTTGACACAAACCTCTTACTGTACTAGATGTTTCTACGCTGGTATTATGACTTCATATATTTTGCCACTGTTAATTATATATTTTTATAAACTTCATAAAACAATTCCGCTTTTAACAAATCTCTTAAATAATCCTAATGTATTTCCCTATCATACATATTACAAAATAATATGTTGAAACAACTTTAAGGTGAGTTTATGTATAGCCTATAAATTCGGTAAAGGGATTATTACGCCATAGTTCCATCAAACTCCAAATAATCTTTACTCCTGTTATTCCCTAAGCCATTTCAGTTTTACATCATCCTCTAAACAACCGAGTTGATCGAAATGGCTTGCCATAATGCAAAAATACATATTTTCATCTGCACTTTCGACTTTACGTAGCGTATCATTAACAATATATGCAACTTCCTCTCCTAGTGCAAAAATTGTGTTGAAGGCGCGAACTCGTATATTTTGGTCTAAATCAAACATAGCCAATGACAACTCATCCGTCGGAATAGGCTCACTAAAATGCGCATACGGATTTTCGTGAGTAGCACAATAAATTCGCTCTCTTGCCTCCTCAAAGGTATCACCTAGTAATTCCCCTCCAGCATAAATCCCATTATCTTTTTGCGAAAGGTTAGCTAAATCAATTTCTACAAAGTGCATATCTTTTACAATATAGTATTTGTCATCTTGATTTAGCGCAATTACATAATCGTCCCATGTAGCGATTTCTCCAGGTTCAATATAAACTGCAGGACGATATAAGTATTTTGCTGTCACATCTGTAAAGGAAATTGTCCATTCGGCATAAGGGCTACCAAAACTTGATAATACTCGTAATTCAAATCTATCTTCAATTTTTATTAATTCGTCATACACGTAATAACCTTCAAGATGACCCTCTGTTTGTGCATTCTGAAACACTAACTGGACAATTGATTCGACTGTAAACCCGCCGCTCATATCCAATAGAAGCGTAAAATTAGTTCCTTGTTGCGCAGCGTTCAAAATTTCACCATCATGAAATGACTGTGAAAAAACGGTTTGTGCGGACGGATTAAAGCATTCAACAAGTGCTTTACGCTTGTCATAAATAGCATGACTCTTAGTTGTGAACTGCTCAATTGTCACATTGCACCATTCTTCAAATTCTTCCATTAAAGTATTATTTCGAAATAAAGTTCGTTCAATAATTTCCTGCTGAAACTTTTTCGGTAAGACTCCTACATACAGGCTTAAATGCTCATACAAATGATTTTCAAATTCAGCATCGAACGCTTCCTCAAATGGATATACCTGTGCTGCGTTAAATACTTCCTGTCGTTCACGTGTTAAGAAAAACATCATTCCACTCCTTATTAGTTGTATAGCGAATAAAGAATAACTATTAAAATAGACTAGACTTTATAAGACTTTAACTTCAAAATCTCATTAAATAGTTGATTACTTTATTCTGAATAGATAGTGTTGCAAATCCAAAAGGATAGTTCCTTTTTTCTTCATTTCGCAAACCTTATCCTTTTATTTCTAAATATATCATGTTTTAATTAATACTTCTTATTCCATACGGCTCTTTAATAAAAACGAGCGCTAATCCTTATTACAGAATCGCGCACGATTGTTGAAGATTTAGCACATTTGAAGCCAACAGCTATCCAAAGTGATTGTGAAAACACCAAACAATAAGAAATATACTCACTATCCCCCAAGCAGCGGTACTCCATATCCACCAAATTACAGATTTCGCTTTTAATGAATTTTCTTCATCGTCCATATTTGCTTTTATATAATCGACCTTACTTTCCATTTCTATTTTCATAGAAGTGAGAACAACAAATCCAATTATGATGAAACTAATCGTTATCCAGAGTAATAGGTCCACCTTTACACTCCCTTTATCTAATTGAATGTCACTGCAAAAGATAGCTTAATAAATTATTATTAAATAATATGACCTTTAGCAAAAGAAGGCTCCATTTTTTTAAAATAGCGCCGGAATGTTGGATAAGGGTGACTGCAGTTATATATTTTTAGTAAGCTGTGTCAATACGATTTTGGAAAGCTTTTAATTTTGAGGTGTTGTTTTTATCAAAAGTATTAATATTGCGCATAGCTTATGGTCACTTGAGTACCTTTTTCATTGGATTGGATTGTACTCTGTAGATCAAGCACTCGACAAATATCTTCGATGATGCGTAAACCAGTGCCCTTTTCCTCCACATTAAACCCAATCCCATTATCCTTAAAGATAATCAAGTTTTTTTGCAACGTGATTTCCAATGTATCGCATGCTGCATGACGCAATGTATTTTGGAAGATATTATCAAATAAGCGGTGCAACCAAATTTCATTACTGCGCCATTGGCAGTTAGTTGCGCAATCGTTTAACACAATAGAGATTTGGTTGACTTTATATAAAAAATTCCACTTTAAAATAATTGTATTTAGAAGTTTTGGCACATCTACTTTTTCCATGATTACATATGAATTATCAACACGAGATAAACGCTCAAAATCATATTCATTGGATAACTTTGAAATATAGTTTATTTGTTCGTTTAAAGAATTGAAAATATCCTGATGTTGTGAAAAATCACGTTCGATTGTGTACAGTTGTAAGCGCATCGCTGTTAAAGGTGTATTAATATCATGACGCAACTGCGTTAAAAGTTCTTGTTTCATTCGCTCCTGTTGCTGTATTTCAATTTCCTTTGATATCGTCCGGTCAATAAGGAGGTTTACTGCATTGGTTAAATCCCCTAATTCATCATTTCTAGCGTAAGGAATCTTTTGAAGCCTCTTCTTGTCGTCACTCGCTAACTCCATAATCGTTTGGTTTAATACATTGATCCGTTTAATTAATGTATTAATGGATTTAGAGAACAGAATAGCCAAAGCAAAGAAACTAACGATAAATAATCCTAGCATAATTGGATAGGCTTTTGACTCATAAAACTGGGTTTCTGTATCAGTTGAAAAATGATTGTAGATTATGGTTACGAAAACACTAATCACCACAACAGAAAGAGGCACACTGCCTATAACCGTCAATAGCAATAGTTGATATTTCTTTTTTAGTTTCATTGTTTCATATGGGTATTCATACGATACCCTTCTCCATATACATTTTGAATAATTACACCATCTCGATCGTCAATTTTGCTGCGTAGCTTTTTAATATATACGTTAATTAAATTTAAATTACGATCCTCTAGCGGCCAAAGGTATTCCATGAATTGTTCTTTAGATAAAATAAAATCTGCGTTTTCATAGAGATAAAAGAATATTTTCCTTTCAATGGCTGTCAATTCGACTTCTTTCTGATGTTGCTTATTAAGGACACGCATATGCGTAACATCCACTGATAAATGCTGTATTTGTTTGTGAATGCCGTAAGAAGCAACTAATTTATTTTTTATTCGCATTAATAATTCCCTCGGATCAAATGGTTTTACCATGTAATCTTCGCCAATTTCAAGCCCTCTTAATTTACTCTCAATATCACTTCTTGCAGTTAAAAATATGATAGGAATATTATGCCCTAACTGATTAATGCGCATGGAAATTTGATAGCCGTCCTCACCGGGTAGCATAATATCCATAATGACAATGTCGACTTGCTTTATAACGGTATATATTGAAGCTCCATTTTCTAACCAGATTACGTTATACCCTTCTTCTTGCAGTATATTCTCTAATAAACTTCCAATCATTTTATCATCTTCTACCAGTAAAATTGTAAACAATATTCTCGTTCCTTCCTCACTATTTTTCAACCATCTCCTGCAAGAACTGTTGGGTTTCTTCATAGATTTCAGTAGAATGGTACAAGTAAATACTGTGCTTGCTTTTTATTTGAATTATATTCGAAATATCTAACTGCTTAGCAAAATCCTGATAGTCTTTTAGTGATGCTTTAGCAGCTTCAGAATTTTTATCAAGGTAAGCATCAATAAATAAAATTGGGGTCGTTTTCGGAATAGGTAATGCCGCAGACTTTTTACTATTATTTACGGCATGTAGCATTTCTTGTTGCATATCGTTGTTGATTCCCTGTTTATTAGATATCGCTTTAAATATTTCTTTTTCTTTTGGAGTCAGAAAATCTTTCTCTAAGACGGCCTCGTTATATGCTAAAGTCGGAAATACTCTTTGGAATCCTAAATCACTTAAAGCATTCCCTGCTTTCATAAAAATCTTTTCTGCGAAACCTACGGGATGTTTGATATATTGTGATGGTAAACCTATATCTAACGCCACAATGGCTTTTACTTCTTTTGGATATTTCTGCGCCCAATAGATGGCTTCGATTCCTGAAATAGAGTGTGGTACTAAAATATAAGGGGGCTTATTGCCGCTTTTCATAAGTGCCTCCCTCGTTTGTTCTAGTATTACATCTATATCCCGATCGTCGTTAAATACATCACTATACCCATATCCTGCTCTTTCCACAACGGCTATTTTATCTTCTTTTGAAAAATGATGATACAAGCTTTTTAATTCATACATCGGTGCTGCTACTGCTAAGCCAGCCATAAATACAAATGTATCATTGTCCTGACCTTCAGAATAAACATTCATCTTTTTCCCGTTAAAATCGATTAGTTTGCCCGTATTATTCTCTAATAACGAACTTTCTTTATTCTCTTTGAACTTATGGAAGCTAAAGACAGAGACGCTAAGCACAATCAATAATATACAGAAACTTACTGTAAACCACTTCATAATTTTTTTCATTTTCTAGTTGCCCCTTTCAATTATAGATACAAGGTTAACGTAAAAAAATATAATTCTTATAAACTTTTGATGGTTTTTTTTAATTTAAACAGTCAATAAACTAAATTTGGGCACACATCAAAAAGTCACGAATGTTATTAAATTAACGATTCGTGACTTTGCGAATAAACTATATAGTTAAACAAACTTTGCTTTTGAGTGATTAAAAAATAGACAAGCATGATGAAAAAAAGCAAAGCACCGATTGGCGTTACGAAGAAGTACGGCTCGTCTTTCATGCCATTTTCCTGTACAGTGACAGGCGCAAACTTTGAAGCGATGAATAAAATGATGCTTTTTGGTGATTTAAGCATGCTTCAAGCAACCTAGATTATCCAAGTGTAGTTTTAGAATAAAACTGAATCGATCTGATTTAAGTAGAAACTATTCTAAAAAGATAATTTTCTTCTGGCTTTTCATAAATCCTTTGTCCTAATATAAAAAAACAATGCGATACTATTGAATTATGTAGATTGTTGTCGAAATATACCTATATATAGTTGTGGGAGGAAGCAAATGAAGAAGAAAAATTTACAGTTACGAAGTATCTCAGGGAAGTTAATGCTACTTATCACAACTATTATACTTGTCACAGTTGTGATTATCGGCTCAACAAGTTATTTGGTTGCCAAAAATCAGCTCTTAGAATCCGGCCAAAGAGAACTACAAAGCATTGTTAAGGGGGCCTATACTTCATTAGAATTGATTAATGAAGAAGTAGAAAGTGGCAAAATAACACTAGCGGAAGGGAAAGAAAAAGCGAGAATTATTCTAAATGGACCAGTAAATGAAAACGGAGATTACGATTATAAAAAATCCGATTTTACTTACAAAGAAAATGGTTATATATTAGCTTTTGACGAGGATTTAGTATTACAACTCCACCCTTCTAAAGTAGGTAGAGCTCCTACCGATGAACTTAACAGAAATAATCGAGAAAAAATAGTTGCAGGCGGCAAGGCCAAAAATGAAGAAGATCGCTATGTCGTTTATTCGGACAAACAGCCAGATGGTTCTTTTAAAGATAAAACAGCCTATACAGAATATTTTGAGCCTTGGGGTTGGACTATTGGAATTGCTGTTTTTCAAGATGAATTTTATGCAGGATTAAACATTTTACAATATATTATCTTTGGTACAACAGTTGTACTCATTATTTTAAGTTCATTTGTGTTTTATTTAGGTATTCGGAGGAAAATACATACTCTGAAAGAAGTAGCTGAAACATCAGCAAAAATTGCTGACGGACATATAATGGTTACCAATCTACCTGAATCAAATGATGAAATTGGACAACTTGCGGTTGCTTTTAATAAAATGTCACAGCAATTACGTACGCTCGTCGAAAATACTAAAAATACTAGTGACCAATTATTGGATTCAGCGACTAACTTATCAGCAATTTCAGAAGAAACATCTGCTAGTAGTGATGAAGTTGGCAGAGCAATTACCGAAATTGCTACTGGCACGCAAGAACAAGCCCATGATTTAGACAAGATTAACCAAACAGTTGAGCTATTATCAAGTTCTATCGATACCACGGAAGAGCAAAGTAAAGTTATGTACGACATTACAAAACATGCAGAAAAAATAACATCCGAGGGAATTGAAATAGTTCAGCAATTACAAAAATCAAACAATGATTCATTAGTAGCATCACAAAAAGTCAGTTATGAAATTACAAATTTAAATAGTAAAATAAATCAAATCACGCAGGTAATGGAAACAATTGAAACAATTGCAGAACAGACAAATTTACTAGCTTTAAATGCGAGTATTGAAGCAGCAAGAGCAGGTGAGTATGGTAGAGGATTTTCAGTTGTTGCCGATGAAATAAGGAAACTAGCAGAACAATCTAAAAATGCTACTCACCAAGTACAAGGAGTCGTTTTGTCCATTGTTTCAGAAACTACTAAAACAGTTGAAACTGTAGAAGTAACAATGGACACTGCTAAAAAGTTAAATGATGATGTTGTTCTAACACAAAGTAAGTTCAATCAGATGTCTGATTCTGTTAAACAAATTGTGGAATCGATTTTAGCAGTAAATAAAGAAATGGACATGATGACATCCTATAATAAGTTGATGAGTGAAGGAATCGAAAGTGCGTCCAGTGTATCAGAACAAACGGCTGCTTCAGTACAGGAAATTGCATCTTCCATAGATGAGCATATTAAAGCAATTGCAGATGTTGCAAATGCTGCTGAAAAGCTAACGGAATTAAATCGCGAATTAAATGCTGTAATGGAGGGATATACTTTATAAAAAGCTAGTGATGTTATTACATCCATATTCCGCAAGCGCTGCGAACAAGTAGCACATCTAGTAAAAAGAAAAAAGACTGTAGACAAATTCAATGAATTTGTTCTACAGTCTGAATAGTGCTCATTATTGAGCACTATTTTCGGGTTTTAATGGTTTTGTAAAATAAAATTTGATGTGTGATTTTTCTTCTTCGGGCGTTAATAAACGAATCGCTTTTCCAACCTCTCCATTTTGCATTTCCCAGATAGAATTATGGTCTTCAACAGCATTAGAAAAGTCGCCTCCCGACCATCTCTCCAATATTTTTATATATACATCGCCATTGTCATAAAGTTTCATATTGAGTTTTGCTATTTCTAACAATCGGTCTACTTTAGCTTGTGTTATTTGCGTATTTCCTATTTTTATGTCATTTTCAGTTTTGACTTTTTGATGGGACATGTTATGGATAATGTTTCTCATTTTAAATTCTTCTAAATCGTCAGGATATGGTATGTTTTCTTTTGCTTCAGAAACAGTATTATCTTTTATCGTTACTTCAACATGTCCAACGGCTGCTTTTTCTTTTTCGGGAGTAGGTTTCCCCAACTGTTCAGTGAATTTGATGTAACCAAAAATTCCTCCAAAAATAACTAATACTGCAATGAGAACAATTGCCGACTTTGTTTTTCTCTGCATATTATTTTAACCCCACTTTTAATTTGTATATAATTGTTTAATTAGGTTAATAATAACAGATTATTGAATTTAAGTTCTACGAGTACCCAGTTACAAGGTGCACCTATATACATTATATATAGTGTGTTGTGTTAACCAATCCAGAATAGATTCATCCGTACAAAGTAAATCAGGTTAACTAACGCAAGTGGTCATAGTCGACTCACTAATAAAGGAGCGGAGTATACGATTAATTTGCAATCTAACAACGGTTTTAGCCGCTGTATAGTAGTGTTGCTCCATAATCGCCGCCCGATTATGATAGATTCTTTTACTTCTAGTTCCTATACAGATACTCATTTGCAAATTGTATAAATCGTCCAAGGAGAAGAAAGTTCAAGGAGCTTATTCCCCTACCATACCGTCGTTATCACGGTCTTGCATATATTTGTACAACCAGTGTTCACGCGTTATTGGCATACTATAACCTGCTGCTTTTGCTTCTTTAATCGTCACTTGTCCATTTCCATCTGTATCAACACTCGAAATATCTTCAGTGCCATTCGAAGCATTGGACTTATTCGAACTTGGTGCCTTATTTGCGTTAGTTGATTTACTTTCAGTTAATCCTAGAGATTTATTTATTTCATCAGGGTTGCCGTTAGCAAACTCATCTACAATTTTATTTCCTTTTAAAGTGTAAGTGTATTTGTAATGAGAAGGAATCTGCGTTTCCTTATTAGGATATGTAATAATAGCTTCGAAATTAGTAGCTCCACCAGCTTTACGAATAGCATCTTCCATATATGCTTGATCACCATGTCGATTAAGGGTGCTATTTTGTGGCGTAATATTATAAGCGTTTGATACCCCACCAAGGGAATCTGCAATAATATGTCCTTCATCTAAATCTGCTCTTTCTACACCAGGAACTTTTGCTTCATCCGCGTAGTATCTGCCAGCTGACGTTACGGGTTCTGTACGGTCATCTTGTAGAACGATTTCGTCAGCAATAACACGAACCAATTGCCCTGCCTCATTCGTAAATGCATAGTAATGACGGTCCCCAAAGCCAATGTCAACGACGACGTTAGGTTCGCGATGTCCTGACAAATCGCCACCATCCACTTCAATCAGTTTGTACCCTTTAAATAGTTCATCTTTTGTTTGAGTTGCTGTATTTTCTGATGCTGTTTTTTCTGTTACCGTAGTTGTTGTTACTTCTTGTGAATTTGTTTCTTTCACTGTAACGGATGCATCTTCTACGTTCGTACAACCAACAATAAAAATGGAAGTAACAAGTAAGATTAAATAGTTTAATTTCTTTTTCATTATAGGACTCCTTACTAGTTTTTTTCTGAATATTCTAGAACTCTGTTAACATTGTTAACCTATTTATAATAGCATATTACAATATTCATTTTATTACAGCAGATACAATTTCAATTTAAGAAGGTACTGCACCCCGATGGTTTTCATTTTAACTCAAGAATAACTCACTCTTTTTCCCCTAGAAAAAAACACCTCCAAATTGAAATCTAGATAGTTACACCCGGATATCAATTGAAAATGCTTTTTTGTCTATACCTATTTTAGGGTCAATTCTCATTGAGTGGTCTTTTTTCTAATCTATTCTTCAACTGGCTTCAATAGATTTGCTGGAATAAAACCAAAATTCACATCTCCCACCATCAAATAACCATTGATCTCAATTCCTGGTGAATAAAAGACTGTTCCCTTCAACTCTTTACCATAGTATCTTGTTATCATCGGACCATTATATTGTTCTGTATCTTCTGTTAATATATACGAGCCTTTATTTCTTGTTTTCTTTTCAAAAATTCCAATATCGGTGCTATCGAGAATACCTGTACTGCTTACATCTCCACCTTCAATGTCTCCAATACAATAATGGTAATTGAATTTACCATTCTCAATAGATACTAATGATACTTGTGGTCTACAAACCTCTTCTCGTTTTCCAACTATAAAAAGTGTGCCATATTCAATGAAGTTATCCATACCGTTCGTTTTCACACCCTGATGATTAATCATGACATAGGCTGGATTGTTATAGAATGATGAACGTATATCGATTGGTACTTCTTTGAAAACTACCAAATCCGTTGCTTGTACCCGATATTGACCCATTTGATAGAATGTTTTGCCATCATATTTTTCAATATCATACGTTTTAAAAAAGTTATTTCGCTTAACCAATAAAGAATCAAACGTACCATTTGAATTTTTCTTGTAAACCTTGATGTCTTTTTTAAAGGTCATTTTTCCTGTTTGCCCTTTTACAACCTCTGCTCCATCATACATCACTTTTGCTTCTGATTTTGTAGGATTTACTATCACAAACACACTTGCTACTAGTAACAAAATAAATATTTTTTTCATTATTCTCCCCTAACTGTTTTATTTCAAACAAACATAATTTCTCATTATTGTATACCAGTAATCTAATATTTACCAATGGATGTTAATAATCCAACAAAAGTAGAGTGTATTTTCTTAACATTATTTTATCCATCTATCATTCAAGCCAATTTAAAAATACCTATGCTATTTGTTTTTGTTGAAAAAATGACTTGCTAAATTGCTCGTAAAACATCCTTCCTTAAATACTTTTCTTTACTATACCATGTGCTACTTTTCTTCATTTCGCTATTTTTGATATCCTCTTGCCAATAAACAACCTGGCTCTTTAATGAAAAAAGCACTTTCCTTATTCCAGGAGAGTACTTAATTGCTTAATAAAACTATATTAAATCTTTTTTAAAAGAAGTTATGGATAGGCGTTCTGTTATACTGATTTCCTCTGTTTTTGAAAATCCATTTTTCAAATAGAAAGTCACAGCTGGTGTATTCTTGGATCCAGTGGATACTATTATTGTTTCAAATCCTTCATTGTCGTTTTCAATAAAATCCAATAATACCTTGGCAATTCCTTTTTTGAAATGTTTAGGATGTACCATTAACCGATGTATATCGATTATACCATTCTCTGCTTTTATAGAAATGACCCCACATAATTCTTCTTCTAAGTAATAACCAAAAAAAGTCTCACCACATTGTTGTAACGTGTAAACTGTATCCTTCAATGGCGGTATATCATAAAAGTCTATTATTTCTGCTTCTATTTTATATGAAGGTATTTGAATGTTTAAAACTTCTTCAGCAAGTTTAAGATTAGTTATATCGATTTTTTTTATCAAATTTATCCCCCTTTAACTTTTTCTACTTTAATTCTAAGAACCGGAGTTTAAGTAAAAGCCTTTTGAACCATCTAGATTTTAATATAAATTTTAAAACCCTTTAATAGTTTTATTTATAACAATCTGGTCGATTGAAAAGAAATAGCACATTGGCTACTTCATAATCTGACTCAAAATATTTCTTACTCTAAAAATTGTCGTACTAGATAATCTCAATGCTTCCCAATTGCACGCATGCTATCCCCTTCTAGCCATCTATGAAGGACTCCAACTTCTCTATTCCCTTCTCAATAATTTTCAATCCGCTGAAGTAAATACTCTTTTGTTATTTTAATTTGCCCTTGTTTGCCCATTACGTTTGCCCTTCTAAGTTATGATATAATGATTTATCTGACAAGCCTTAAAAGGGCATAAACCAATTTCGAGCTGTAGCGTGTGACAACGCTGCGGCTTTTTCTATGTTATAATTTACACAAATTACATATTGAGGTGATATTAGTTATGGAAAATAACAAATTAACCTGCAAGTCCTGCGGCTATAGTTCATTTGGTGAAGGTAAGCTTGATGGCCCTGCAGCATTAAGGCCGGTTAACAATATGCTCTCTATTGGATCTTCACTTATTTTTACTGTATGTCAAAATTGCGGAGAAGTAGCTTCAATTAAAGTTTCTAAACCTAAAAAGTTCAAATAGTTTCGTTTTGAAGCTGTAGCGTGTGACAATGCTGCGGCTTTTTTAATGTATAAATAACCTTAATTTGAACAAATTATTATTGAGTGTATCGCACGCACTTATTAGGTTGTGGCGTTGGTTGACCGTCACGACCTCCCTTCTTTACATAAAAGTTTCTAGGGATAAGTAAACCTCTTCTGAACAGACTAATTTGAGGAGGTGAAAATACTTGTCAAAAAATCGAAACAAGAACCAAACAATTGACCAAATTAGACAAAAAATCCAGCAAGCTGAAGCTAACAAAAATCAAGCTTCTGGTCGTTTTTTAAATCAAAATTTTATGAATTCAACAAACAACGTAGAATTCGGAACTGAGACAGATGTGAAACAAGTACGACAACAAATCCAAAATGCGGAAGCAGACTACATCCAAGGAGCTTCTGGACCTAAAGCAAATTATGGTTTTGGAAATAACTTAAATTAATTGTTTATCCGGCAGATTTTTCCTGTCGGTTTTTGATTTTAATTTCCCCCAATTTTCGCGGACTATTCAATAGTCACCTCTGCCCTTGAATTATCCGAATACACTTACAAACAAATAACTCAGTTACTTGGCTATCGTCATGCCATATAACCTTACTAAGACCGTCTTTCCCCCTTTAATGACCACTTCTTTTTCCATTATTCCGAGTATACCTATGAGGAAAAGCACAGTTTACCTACATGTCTATAATCAATATCCATGTAAATAATTTCGTCTGATTTCAACTCAAAATTTTCAATATATTGTAAGGGCAAAGTTTCAGATTTAAAAGTGAAACAAACATCACCATACGTACCTATTGATGTTGACTTGAATCATCGGTAGGTAAAACAAGCCATATAAATTTCGTTCCTTAGAACACCTGAAAGTACATTCCCTAAAAAGCTGTGGAAAATCCAAGAAATGTTGATTTAACAGCATTTCTCGAATTCGGTCTCTCTCTAAACTTTTTAGGAACGTTTTTTAGAATTATTTTGTATACTTTATAACTACTTGTTTTACTAAAGCCCTGTTACTTGAATAGAAATTTAATTTCTAAATAAAGCGATACTTACTTGAAAATTGCGTGATAACCAAAATACTCGTTAACCCAGCAATGAAATACCATATTGTATTAAAAGGAACTATATACATTAATACACCAAATAAAATAGCTGTTAAAAAGCTAACTGTAATTGATTGTACATTCGTAATTTTATCTTGAATTAAATAATATAAAGTGAATGGTAATGCTAAAGTAAATAACGGAATATAAATTGTTACAATAGATGTTTCAATGAGGGATATTGAAAGCACGGCTATTATGAAACCTATTGACGTAGTAAGTGTTCTCCCCACAAATACTTTCCCAGTAAAATAGCCGTATAGCAGAATAAACATAAGCGTTAAACTACAACAAATCCCCGTTATTAAAACAAATGGATGACCTATGAATAAAGCTGCTATTGAGAAAAAAACTAAAGAAACGAATGGCAGCAGCAATATTGAAGGATTTTGAACTTTTTCTATATTCATTACATTCGTAAAACTTACAAGAAGTAATAAAGTAAATGGAACCGTCAAATATCCCAATTCAAAGTGATTACCTAGACTAATATGACTAACCTCGAGGTTTCCGATCATTATGATTACAAGTGACGCACTGATTTGACCAAGCAACCCCAATGTGCTTGATAATTTAAAAGCTTGAGTAAGCTTATTCGTAATTACAATTAAAACGACACCAATAAATAAAGCTGAATATAACAAAATTCCCCCTCCTAAAATAATTCTTTTGAAATAATCAGATTTAAACACTTTAATTACAAATTATACATTATATGAAAAAAATAGAAAACCATAGTAATGCACTTAGTGTTGTAAAGCTATATGAATCACAATAAGAACTTATTTTTTATTTTTTAATTCTAAAAGTATAGGTGCTATATTTAGTAAGATAGAAACAATTGTCAAAAACCAAAATACCCTTTCAAAATTAGGTACTTCCCATAAAGCTGGCCAGTTTTCTACTTTTACCCACTCCGTTACAAGACTGTAGTTTTGTACGCCTTTTCTGTAAGCATTTTGACATTACCATCATATCTCGATTATTCGGTTTTTTCTTTAACATTAGGTTAAGTTTGAGATAGTATCCTCAAAATGTATTCCCATTCATGAATTAGTTCCAACTATACTTTAACCTAATCGTTTTTCAGTAATTTATCCAAGAACAATTTAGACATGTAAATATTAAACTGTTAATACCTATAGCCACTTAACTATGAAGATAAAGAAAAAGAAAAAGAAAAGCAACCGACTTCTTCGATTCCATTTTATAAAATGGTCGGTTTTAGGTCGGTTGCTCTTATTCTGATAGTTTTAGACTTGTTATAACCCTTGCTATATCAACTACTCTTGAATAGCAGCTTCTAAAGCAACAACGATCATATCGTTGAATCAGGGGTACTTTTTTAAAAAACAAGGTACTTCAAATGCCTTGATTTAACAACATTTTGCGCTTGATGAATTACATCTTAAATTGTTTAATTACTTCTATTGTTAACTAATTTTACATTGTTGGTCGCTTTTTGGTCGCCCAAAGTTGCTTCTTTTCTTTTTATACTAAACAAAAAGCCCACTTCATCATGGAGTGGGCTTTTTGGTAATTTATGGTTATCTCTAAGTTAGATATGTCATATTGCTTGGCTATGTCATTTTCCACGCATGACCAAAATGTATTAGGATAATTTTATTTAAGTTATAAACCTTTAATAATTATAAAAGTTCGTATACATTCGGTAAATCAAATTTAATCTCATATGGTGAATAATAACGGATGCCATTAGTACTTATTATTTTCTCAATATTATTTTTTAGGCCTAATACGTTTCCATTATTTAGCTTAATAAAAACATTCCCACTTTCTTCGACTATTTGTGAGTAGCCATTGCCATGATGTAAATCATAAGTTGCTTTAACAGGTTTTAAATACTGAATTTGTTCCTCGCGAGTATATTCTTTTGATTCTCCTTTTACTAAATATGTTAAAAGTTCCAGTCCGAGTATACGATTCAAATTTTCATGCTTCATTTGATTTTGGTAATTGCGTAAGCACTTATAGCAAGATGATTCACAGTCATTTATACAATGAGTTAATACATTAAATGTTTCAGGAATAATATCTTTAATTCGTTCTCCTGCTACATAAGAATATCCAGCACCCCCAGATAAGGTATCGAATAAATATAAATCGGCATAGCTATCACCTTGATCATTATGAACAATTCTGTATCCTACTGTTAATTCCTGCGCATCAATATCTAACACTCGGCTAGCTGCTAATACAAGACCTTCTCCTATTGTTAATAATGCATCATGAAGCCATTGTTTATTTGCATTGAAATCAAGTTGAGTATCCATATTGAAGCGGATTAAAAATAAATCGGAAGTGAATTTATTACCAAGATAAATTTGCTGTAAGTTACCGGAGCATTTTTTCTCAACCATGCCCTGGCGCTGGAATGGTTTATCATGACCTTTTGATAAATCGTCCTTCTCTAATACAGGCTTAATATATCCACAGTCCTCACACATATAGAAGCCGCTTTCTCCATCAATACCTCTATTCATTACAATAAGTTCTTCATTTTCTCTATGTTTGTATTGAATAAAGCCTAATTCATTATAATTTTCGAATTCAAACTTCATTATTTCGTTTGGAACAGGTAATTGTGGCGTGCTTGAAAAGCTATATTCCTGCGCTAAATCCCCCTTCCGTACCTCTCTCCCTTTTTCAGGCGAAAAGCCCGTAGGACGAATATAAGGCATTGATTTTAATTCTTCTTTACAGTTCGGACATTTTCCATCGGTATTGTTAGATAATTTTGTATAGTTACATTTCACACAGAAAGTTACATATTCGCCAATTAAATTTAGATCCTGTGCAGGTGCTTCAGGGTTTTTAGAAAATGGATTATAAATCCCACCTATACGATACGTCTTTTTATTTACTACAATTTGTCGTCCAGGTGCGTATTCACCTAAAGCACGGTTTAACTCCAATTGTGGTCTTTGTTCCGTAATGACTTTATTTTTCTTATCACGCCCTTGTATATAAAGACTTGTTAAATCTTGTGGGAAAGCGTATGTTGGCAAGAAACCATGATTGAATAGAAAGTTTAGTAATAATTCATCTGAGTGTTTTTCTATGAATTGGTCATCTTCCTTAATTAGTCCCTCGCATCTAATTAATTCTTCTTCAATGATACAAAAAGCATCATATAAATCCTGTTCTATATTTTCTGCTGCTTCTTTAATTAAAAGCCATTTATCATCTTTATTTTCTATTGCTTCTTCAGGAATAATGGAGAAAATCTCAGGATACTTTTTAAAATTTGTTTTTACATGCTTAACTAACCAATCTGCAAAACTATCTAAATTAAACTCTGAGTCACCTTTAAAGAAGTCTAGAGTAGTGCCTAGAGAGTCAGAAATATTACTAGTTGCTAGTTCCCCATCTTGTGCATGGTTATGGAAATATGTCTGAATTAGTAAAGCATTTAAATGACGCTTAATAATCTTTTTGTTGTTAATATATATTAGTGCTTCTCGCGTATCTCCACTAATTATTAACTTCGGATTATTAAAGTAATAATGATCATGTGGTCCATCCTGTGCATAGGTGATAACAGTTGATAATGATGATCCACGACGGCCCGCACGACCCGCTCTTTGTTGATAGTTCTCACGCTGTGGTGGTATATTACGCATTCCCACAGCTGTTAAAGAGCCAATATCAATACCTACTTCCATAGTAGTTGTACAGCTTAAAATATCTACAATTCCTAAGCTTTCATCAAGTACGATGTCTTGGAAAGCCATCTCATATTGTTCTGTTGTAGCTAATGCAATACTTGAATCCTTTTGAGATAACTGTGCAGTATGTTCTTCCACTGAAACATTTGTAACCTTTTCACCTGCTAATACCTCTGCAATCGGTGTTCGCCAGTACCCTTTTTCAGCTTTTAACATATCACTATTTGGTAGTAATTCTTTAATAGTATTTGCATTACAGCTAGGACAAATATTATGTGGTACAACTGCATGAATTTGTTTACAAGAAGTACATTTATACCATGTAAAATTAATGCCGTCGGCAATTTTTAGTTTATCTAAATCTAAGTAGTATTTATCTAACTGGCTTCTACAAAGTTGATCAAACAAATGCTGAAGAAGTTCTTCTTTATGTTCTTCCCCTACAAAACTAGCAATGATAGTCTGTAGCTGCTTTGAAATAGTACGGCTTGTTTTACCCCATTCTGATTCATCACGATACACGCCTAGTAATTCACGTCTATCATAGACATCTAAACTAATATCAATACAAATATTATCTAGCAATTCCTTAATAAATAGTATAGCAATCTTCTCTAAATCTTCTTTACTAATCCATTCTTTCACTTGATCATCACGGTATAACCTTTTCATATTCGCTGGCACAACAATACCCGTAGTCGTATCATAAATTGAATAACCTGGGGAAGAAATAATTTCTAACATACGTAGTTTAAATTCTTCTCGAATAGACATGGAAATCTCATCAAATTCTACATCAGATAATCTTTTTTCATAGAAGTCTTTAACATAGCTTTTTATATCCTTAATTAAGTCTTTTCTTTGCAATTGCGAAAATAAAAGTAAGCGGTTTTCATGTATAAAATGTAAAACAGTAGGATATAATTCACGACCTATTGTTGCACGTATACCTTGTTTTTCAAGCTCAAAGGCAGCTTTTAAAATTAATTGACGTATAGCATCCTTTTCTACCTCATTTGGAATATCTCGTGCCAAACGTGCAGCCTTTTGACGCCCATCTGAAAAGATAAGTACTTTACGCCCCTCGTTTATATTCTTTTCTTTACCTTCTACAGGTGGCTGTATATTAAATTGCTCACGAATTAAATTGGCAAATGGCTGTTCCCCTTTAATTCGTAGATCTCGAATATTAAACTTCGCACTTTTTAAACAGCAGGGGCACTTTTCAAATGAATGTGCATTTGAGTAGTATTTATTATGTTTTCGCTTAGAAATTTTTTCAACAGACTCGTATACCTGGATATACTCTTCCTCTGAAGTGGGTGGCTCTGCTCTAAGATAACCCGTTTCTATATGCAACCATAAAGGAGCTATTCTATTCTTCTCTATAGCCTCCGGATGCGGCACCTCGACCAACAAATGAATTTCCTTTAATTTCTCCCCAACAATTCCATGTCCGCTTTCATTCCAAAGGTATGTTGGATAGGTTGCGTTTTCTTGGATATAACCTTTAATAAAAGCAGACCCACAATAACGATGTGTCACTACTTCATAGACACGAGCTCCACAATTACAAGTTACACGGTAATCATCAAATATTTTACCTAGTAAACTAGATTCATTACAGCTAGTACATTTAGGATTTAAACATGTATAGATACCCGATAAACCTCGGAAAAAGATATGTACACGTGCCGGAAGTAATACACGTCCGTCCTTATTCGCTGCGTTCGCCAATAATAAAAGATTGCTAATGGCTTTCTCAGCAATTTCTTGCTCAATGCCTGGACAAACAAGATTTACGATTTCTTTTAAGGAAGTTGCTTGTCCACTAATTTCTGAAATTACTTTTTCCAATGGTCCAAAACCGTTTAATTGTTCATATAAATACTTTGGAAAATCACTATGTTCACCTGGCGGTTCAATCCACTTCAGTGAAGTAAAGAATGAACTCATTTCCTGTATGCTATCTTTATATTCAGTTTTATATTTAATAAATGATTCACTATTCATAGCTGCTAATGTTTGTATTTCTTCTAAAGTTGCTACTCGAGCAGGTGAACGTACTTCCTTTGTACCTTTAATTAGCTTAAATTGACGTGTCGCAGGTTTCCCTGTCAATTGTTCAGCGAATTTAATTGGAGCTTGTAAATCATCTTCTTTACCTAAACTTGCAGATGTTAGAATACATTTCATCCGATCACGTTCAATACCTAAACGAGACTGAAGACGACGAATCAGTAACGCTACTTCGGCACCACCAGTACCTCTATACATATGTGCTTCATCTAGAATTAATAAGAAATGATTGTCTTTACTTTCGGCTAGCCATTCTTTTGTATGTTCCCAAATTGAACGTTCGATTGGACGCATTAGCATATATTCTAGCATCGAGTAGTTTGTAACAAGTATATCAGGAGGAGTATCCTGCATCTCGTGACGTGTAAATAGTTCTGCATCTGAAGGTAGACCACGATAACGATCTCGATTGTTCTTTTTAGAGTTTCTGAATGACTGTAAATCCTTTGCGGGCCATTTTCCTCGTTCCACCATTTCCTCTACTCTATCAGGCATCGTTTCTTCTAATCTCGTGTAATAATTTAAAATATCATTTAATTGATAACGATCCTTAGAGGCTGAATGTGCTCCCGCATAAGGTGTTCTAGATGTGTACATTCCAAACTGAACATTTCTATTAGCAACATCATTAAACTTTTGCTTTACATGGTTATCCCCAAACAAACGGCGCAAACGAGTCATTTGGTCACTTACTAATGCATTCATGGGGTAAAGAACTAATGCACGGACAGCCCGTTTTTTGAAATGCATAGGTCTTTCACAAGCTTCTTCATAAAGTGTATTTAAGACAGGATGTAAGAAAGATTCGGTTTTCCCCGAACCAGTACCTGTTGAAACAATTAAATCATTATGATGATGTAAAAATGCCTCCATTGCTTGTTGTTGATGCAAGTACGGGCGAGAAAATACACCAACAGAGTGCTTTAAATTTGCTAATTCCGTCATAAACTTTTGAGCTACTGTTGGTATGTCCATATCGACATATAAATCCCCTTGTTCATAAACTGGTGTAGATTCAATATATGGTTCTGTAGAAATAACACCTGGCTTATAGAGTAATTCTGTACGCTTTTTTTGAAGTGACGGCTCACTAATTGGATACTGTGTTTCAATATATTCAGCTAACTTTCGATGCAAGCGTTTCGTTACATAATTAATTGTGTATTCCATCAATTAGTACTCCTTCTTCTGTTAATTTGCAATTTGCTAGTATTGCATGTACATTGTGGATTTGATTTTCTGTAGTAAGGTAGCTTTTAGGCCATTTACTTTCATTTGGCGTAGCAATTAGGCGTAAAAGTATATTTTCTTCTTTTGGAATTAAAAAATTTAACTTAATCTCAATATAGCCATTTTTATGTCTAATTAATTCATATTTAGAGGTTACATTTTTTCGAAAACGGAGTGCCAATCGAAGCCTGACAAACATACTATTGGCTATTTGAGTAACGTACCATTCTTCATTTTTCCATTGTGCCAAATACTTCTCAGGTTTAATATTGCTCCCGATTACTCGATCAAAATAAAGGATATACAATTCATCTTCTTGCATATTTTTTATAGTAGAAGTTTTAAATGAACCCTTCTCTGAAAAAAATATCATTTCATCGGGTTCAATATCGTGGTGATTTGTTAGCTTACTAGTATAAACACTTAATAACGTATCAAAAGTTGGTCGATAAATATATTCATCATGTGTAAGAGATAC
This sequence comes from Lysinibacillus sp. FSL M8-0337, assembly GCF_038593855.1. NCBI lineage: Bacteria > Bacillati > Bacillota > Bacilli > Caryophanales > Bacillaceae > Lysinibacillus > Lysinibacillus sp. FSL M8-0337. The sequence continues at coordinate 2,359,467 of NZ_CP151996.1, forward strand.
CGATAATGGTTGAGAAATGCTTCGTCCAATACCTAGTCCGCCTGGGTTAGGTTCATTTAAAGAACTTATTGCTACATATTGTCCGTCTGGAAGTTGAACAGTCCTTTCAGGTGGCAATGTGTAATAACCGTAACCTACATGAATAATTTCACCCTGTTGAGCAAGATAATGAATAAACTGTGTAGGAACTGATTGTTTTTCATCTTTAAAAAAAGTTAGGAATATATTATTTTCTTTTGTAAATATTCTTTCAAGCACAGATGTTAAAAAACGAGAATGCACTTTATTAGTTTGAAACTCCTCACAAAGTCCAATAATTAAATGTTTTACATAGCAACTATAATGATTAATACATTGTTGTATAATGCTGTATTCGTTGTTCATTATACCCCCGCTCCTATTAAATCTTTTTGCTTGATCTTAATTGAATTTTGGAATATTATATAACACCATTCATATAATTCATCTTCAGAAACGAATTCTTTCAGCTGATTTAACCATTCCACCAATTGATGAGGAATTTCCACATCAAGATCTTTAACATCTTCAATCCATTCTCTGAAATCTCTGCGAATTACAATTGGATTTTCTTCAATAACAGATATTTCAAGCTGCCCAAGTGTTAGTTGTCCTGATTGGAGCGCTTTAAAATTACGTTTATTCATAAAGCGAGAAATGTAATCCACCGAATTAATAAGAGGTATATTTGGCATTCTCTCTATGAACGTAGTGGCTTCTTCGATAGAATCAATTGTGATAAATGTCACATCTGGCGTTAGCATGTCTTCTACCCATTTATTTTGCTTAAAGAATGTTGGTAAACTATATAATGCTGCAGTTGTATGTGGATTATGAATAATAAGTGCTTTAACCACTTCAGACATTGAAAAATGTGAGTACTGGTGATGTAATTCATTTAATGAAAATGTTTCTATTTCTGGAAGTACAGTTAAAGTTTGTTCACTTGCAATTGTTTTAGCAATACATTGTGCTAATTCGAAACTACTATTCCCATAAATAATGATAGGCTCACCTAATATAACTGCGGTTAAAACAGTGGCAGCTAATGCACCATTTTCGTCATTTCCTTTAAAAATTATAAGGTTATTGTTAAGTTGATATTTAAAATCATTAAAACTTAATAATGACTCCCCTATAATTGATTGAAGCTGAGCAAAAACACGCTGCATATTATTTGGAGAAGAAGTAGCTGTTGCTAATTGTGGAAGTAGTAGGTTAGATATAGCTAGTTGTTCTCCGTATACAGTAGAGAATTCATTTTGTAATTGCTCGATTTTATTTTGCATGGTTTTTTGAATACCTGAAAACTGCGCTTTTATTGTATCTAAAGCTTGTGATTCAATATAGTAAGTATTTTTTAACCGCTCTAATTCTTGCTTCCAATTATTATTTTCTTTTGCAAGTTTCTCGTTTTCTTTTAAAAACTTATCATATTCTTTTTCAAAATCCTTTTGAATTTGTTGTTCGATGATTGTCTTTGTTATCTCTAAATCTAATAGTAACTCTGTAAATAACGAGATTGTATCATCTGATAGAGTATGACCCTCCATTATTTGAATGGCCCTTTGCAAACGTTCTCGTAAATGTGTTCCCTGAGCCTTATCAGAACCATACCAATCCTTTAATCGGCCAATCATTTTACGTGACAACTCAGATAAATCAGTATTATCTTTTAACTGTTTTAAAGCATCACTAATTACTCGTTGTTCATTTGCAACATCGATCCAACCTACTATATTTTCTGATTCAAGTTGATCCGAACAAAAAAGACGTTCTTGATTTCGATAAGTATCAAATATTGCGGAAATGTCAACATCTTGTTGGAAATATGGTATGAAATTAAGTTCTTTATCTTTGCAAAGATAAATGCCGTCTTTAAATTCCATTTGAAGAGGACCTATTAAATAATCATCTGCAGTTCTAAAAAGTATTTGATTAGATACCACAAATGGAATAGAAATACCTTTACTTAATAACTTTATAATACCCTGTTTATCATTATTAATAGTTTCATCAAGGTCAATTACTTCATAGAGATTAAGATTAAAGATTTCTTTTCCTAGGAAGTATTTCATTGAGCCTATTCTAGAAGTATCAAATGTATTAGATTCAATAAGCTCATAAAAACGAAAAACTTCTTTTTGTGGTGGTATAAAAGATTCTGTAATAAAAACTCTACCTGTATTAGGGAATACAGAAAGTAAATCATTTTCATCTAAGACTTCTATTCCCCCGTTACTGTATAAAGCATATGGTTGTGCACCTGTTGCATCAGAGGAATGTCCTTCTTTTTGAATTATACGTTTATAAATTTTAACTAAAGCTATCATTGAATAAGTTTCATCTCCTTTATTATCTCTACTATTGGTTTCGGCATACGTATCCCTAGGCGACGAATATAATATAGTATTTTATCTTTATACACATAGGTGCTATTCATTACAGTATTATTTAAAAACAGAACGTCATCTATTAAACAAATCACCTTTGGATATAAATGGTTATTTTTATATAACTTCAGAATTTCTTCAAATGCTATATTGTTAAGTAAAGCAGACGGTTCTTTAACATTAATACTCCACAGAGTAGGAAAGTCGATACGTATTGGCGCATTAAAAGTATTTTTCCCGCCATATTTAATTTCATAATTTATATCTGACTCAGTTTGAATAGCTATGGATAAATTTGTTTGCAAATCTATTTGCTCTGTATGTAGTTGGCTAATCTTAAAAAGCATATCTTTATTAGCAAATATAGCTTCTCCCATGAAATTACGGTTATATTTTAATGATGGATTATAACGTACTGTTATAAAATCTGATACCTCTTGATCCACATAGAGTAAATAATCTCCAGGTTCTTTTAAGGTTATATCTACTTTCTGATTACCTTGTATTTTAAATACCTGTCTACTATTATTAGGTTCTATGATAATTATTCTCTGTTCGATTGGTCTTTCTCCGATATTCGTTAATTGCCATGTACTCCTATAACTATTTATCTCGATAATTGTGCCAATTTTTTTAAAAGAGACTGGTGAATAAAGATCTAAATAACAAGTTGCAGCCAAAAGTGTATAGTAAAGAATTCTTGTAAACCAATTTTGCAATTCATCAGAAAAAGCTATAGGCATTATTAACTCATATATATAGAATTCCTCGTATTTTACTTGACTAACTAATTCTATATCTGAATGAATAGATATTAATGGTATCAATGATACAACAAAGAACTTTCCAGATAGTGTTATCCTACGATACGGTATGCTAATGTACTGGCCTTGTATTTCTTTAAATATTAGAGGTCCTTCAATGAAAGGTTCAAAATCTCCGCTAATTTGAAGTCCCACTATTTTCTCGTAACGTTCATTTGAAGAATACAATCTATACTTACCAAGCAAAGGTACTTCATGCTCAGAAGCAGCACGAGCTGGTAATAGACGAACAGTATTAAATTCAAACTCTGGAATCTGGTCACAATGATACGTATAGTACAAATTTTGAAGTTGCATATTTACATTAAATTGCTTAATCAATGGTAACTTTAATTGAAACATGTAATCTTGGTCTTCCCTTTTTAACACAAGCCTCACTCTTTGACGCGCTTTAAGTTCTTGATCATACATACTGTATTCTCCAACGCTCTGAGAATATAATTCACAAACAGCCTTTACTTCATCTGAAACTCCTTTACCATGTCGAAAATGCGGTGTATTCTTTCTTCCTGGGTAAAAATGAAGGGCCTCATTGCATGAAGGACAAAAATATCTTCGTCCCTTCACCGCATCTTGCGTTGTAATTAACTGATAGTCCGCTGTGTATGCTATGTTCATTTAATCACCCCCATAAAAAATCCTTATTAACAAAGTTATATACAATCATACAATATTACCCATGGTAAATAAATATAATAAGAAATTTTACCCATCTAAATTTATTACTAAAAAAGCAGTAGCTATAGATTATTCTAATAGCTACTGCTGCTTCAAAAGTATATAAATTAATTATTAAATCCTAACACCATATTTTATGACTGAATATAAAAACTAAGGTTTATAATAATTAATATATGGATATGAAACATTTTTTTCATCACTAACAACACAGACACTGTATTTGGCACGAGTTAAAGCAACATAGTAGGCTGCTTTTGAACCATTAAGAGCATTGAAATCTCCTGTCTTTAAGAATTTATTTATAGGACCATTGCTGATAATAAGTGTCCTATCAAAAGTTAAACCTTTAGATTTCCCGAAATTTAATGATCTATAATGTTTGGGAATTTTGGCTCTTTTATCATATCGTAGTATTTGTGGCTTGAATTGTTCAATATACTTTTCAATGTCACAACTTCTTATATAAAAAATCCCATCATGACCTGTGATTTTATTATTGAACGATTTGGTTTTCGGCATTTCCGGATAAAGAGAATCCGCTAAATCACAGATTAATTGATTACTTCTATGACATTCTGATCTATATTCAACTTCACAAAGCCCCTCATTTTCCCAATCCCTGAAAAATGTAGGGATAGATATACCTCTTTTAGTTTTATGTCTAGTAGAATGATTCGTAAAAAAAGTGGATTGTCTATTATCTCCTACTACTATTATCTGAATATTAGATTGTAAAAGACAATACAAGAAATCTAAATCATAACCTGCTAAATCTTGAACTTCATCTAACATTATGACGTCATACATTTTTTCTAATCGATTAATGATTTTTCCATTTGAAATTGAATTGACTCTTAAAATAAAATCGGACATCTTGTCTGTATAAATTCGGACTCCACCTTTTAGATAGTAGTTTTTTACATTCGTTTTAGGAATGCCTCTCGTTGATTGGGATGTAACAAACTCGATGTTTTCAATTCTTTTTTCACTATATAAAAAATTTTGATAAGGTCGGACTCCTTCATTCAATAAAAAAGAAAACCATGACTGTATTTTAATATTTTCGGGAATAAACCCGGGCTTCATAAAAAATTTTCTTCTAATTTCTTCGGTATTATCAACAGTAAAAGTAGTAATTAATATTCTTTTAGTATTTAATTCTGTAGCTTTATTAACCAGTTCACTTGTTTTTCCAGACCCAGCAGCTGCAATAATAATTTTATTATTCGATTGCATTAAGTATATACTCCGGAATATTAAATTCTTGATCAGTATCAAATAGTTTTAAGGCACATTCACTTTTCTTGTTTGAACTGGTCATATAATGAATTAATTCTTCATCTGTAGAGTGATTTGTTCCTAAAATTGTATTTAAATTCTCTATTCCATTAGCTTTTACTAATTGTGGTTCTAATGTTTTGTAGTTAATGTCATCACTGTAGCAAATTTTAATATGACTATGATTTAAATAATGGTCTCCATATTTACTGATAATGTTTTTTTGAACATCTCCATCATTATCAGTTATTACAGTTACATCTTTAGAGAGCTTATCAGCAACTTCTAAAAATCGTTTAAACGAAAGACCTCTAATCGTTATAATGTCTATTCCATCTTCAATAGGCAGTCTCCCATTCTTTTGAAGGTATGCTTTTTGCACAATTAGTTCATCTGAAGGTCCTTCTACTAAAATCGCTTTTTGACTTAAAATTAGACGTAATGTATCGTAACCAGGTAATTTTTTGAAGTAATTATATGTATCATTATCTAAATCCCTCAATGTCATGGTACTCCCATTGTTCATAAAAATAACATTGTCTAAACCTAGTTTATTTAATACATAGGTACTGTGCGTTGTAATTAATAGTTGTTTACCATCGCATTTTTGTGAAATTTGTTTGACTAGTTTACTCATATTACTAAAAGAGAGATGTGTTTCGGGTTCCTCAATAAGTATAATGTGGGTGTCTTCTACATTAGTTTCTAATGACAACTTTAATTTAACAGAATTTTGTTCCCCTTTACCTATAAGGTCAAACGGAATATCATCGAGATATGCAGTTAAGTTACTTTCCCAACCATTTTTCTGTGAAACATCTAAAGAAATACTAAAATTTTTGTCTGATATTTCTCCCGTTTTTGATGATAATTGATTATTAATTTCCTTAATAGAATCAAAATTAGAAAACTGTTCTTTTAAGTCTCTGTAATTTACATTTAAGGCAACTCTTTGTTTGACTTCAAGCGTATTGCCAATAATATTTGAAATATATCGTTCTGTCCCATTCCACGCTTTGCCTTCAGTTGCATCAATTAAAATACAACTTATAGGATTACTTCTGATACTCATCGCATTAAATGAGAACGAATACCATTTGACACAGTAATATTCAACGGGAATATTATTAATATTTTGTGGATTAGATATGTATTCATTGTATTCTGTAGCAAATTCATCATCTAATTCAATTGATAAACTTATTCCTGGAGCATCTTCTCGTAGTGAATTATTAGTACCTTTTAAGCCAGATACTAAGTCTGATTCTCTAAAATATAGTTCGATAATAATTGTTGGTGGTAATGCTGTTTGATTGGCTTTTAAAGCCGATAAATACTCAATAACAGCTTCTTTATTAAATATGTATGGAGAAACTTCATTGTGTATGTTTCTCCTATTTAATGTAGCAGTTAGAGCAAGGTTAACAGCTTCTAATATAGTTGATTTTCCTTGTTCGTTATCTCCTACCAGAATGTTGATTTTATCATCTATTGGTAAAACTAATTCTTTAATTGATTTGAAATTTTTTATTAAGATTTTTTCTATCAAAAAAACACATCCCATCTCTTTAAAGTTAAAAACTCTTTTTTATTATCAAATTTTTGACGTAACTTCATAAAATCTCCTATTTGTGTGATTAAAACTTCAAAGTAATTAAAATGTAATTTCATTTTGTAATACTTTTAATGTCTTTAACCAATTCTTTTATTTGTTTTTCTTGATAAGCAACTTTTTTTATTTCTTTCATTTGTTGAAGCAAATTCTCAAGTTCTACATCTTTAATATTATTTAACTTTTGTAGTCTATTGGATGATATCTCTACATTTGATAAGTTCTTAATATAATCTTCCACAGAATACTTCCAATAGCGGATGTTTGTTGGATATCTTTGTTTTAAAGCATATGCCATTAATAATCCTTCTGGATCGAAGTCTCCAGAATAATAAATGGTGCAGTCTTCTTTGGCTAACAGTTTTATGATTTGAATAGCAGCAATTTTGAATTGCCCGTGTGTACAGATTATTGAAATAGAGCAATCTTCTAATTCATCTATAATACTTGAAAATACACCGGAATTCTCTACGACAAAAACCGGTCCATCCTTTGTTATTGGATACACCCTATCCAATTTTGCAATTTCTCTTAAAGGTTCATTCCTTACAGACTTTTCGCGAAAAGATTCTTCCCAAGAACGCAGAACGTTTCCACTCCGCTCTCCTATTAGACCAAATATTGTTACATCATTGGTGATATCATCTTTTAATATGCCAAAGTCAAACAACAGTTGATTAATAAATTCTGCATTAGGATTATTTTGGATAGCTACTCCATTTAGTTTTTCTCTTATCATTTGCAAAGCACTAATGAATTTCCCATCATTGTCAAATTCGTGTGGATTCCCAGTTACTTTTTCTGCAAAGAGCGGTAATCTGATGGGTTTTTCTAATGGCAAAACAGATACAGCCTTGTAAACCTTTTCTAGTTCATTTAGAGTCCCTCTATTATAAGTTGTACTAAATCCGACGTGTAAAGGATGTTTTTCAAGAATAGCAGTAGTTAATAAGATGGAGGTTTCAGACATATAAGTTTTTTCTAGTTCTTTAAAAAATTTATTTTTTAGTCGTTCATTTTCATCCTTTTCCTCTTTTTTGTACACTAGTTTTCGGACGAGCACTTCTTCAACCACCTCAAATAAAGAAGTCCCCTCGAATCGAGTTCCTTCGAATTTTTCTTCAAATTTTTTCAAAGATATTTTCGCGCTTTTCTGTGAGGAATAATCTTTTTGAAACCAGTTTCGCAAAAGAACTTGTTCTTCTTGAGTTAATTTTGTTAGTACAACGTGGCCGCCGACATAACCCAAACTTTCAATCCTTTTTGCAAATTCAAGAAAGAGACGTGAAAAACCCGCTCTTTCGCTAAAATATTTTATCGCCTCTTCTTTTGGTGACATTTATAGCCCCCCCTTACTATTTCCTAACTAAATCAAATAGGTGCATTTGCTCTAAATTCGGTTCGATAATATCTTCCTCTTCTTTTTTTGAACTTTCTTCCCTTACCGGAATAATCTCTTTCCCATCCCATTTAAAGTGAATAACTGTTACATCTTTCGAATTTTTCGGTCTTATGATTTCCGCGATAGACAAACTATCCACCGTATCATAGTCCCCCCATAAAGATTGGGAATTTAGGATATAATTTAAATCCAGATTGTCAATTAATTTGAACATATCTCGTATGTTTGTATCATCTACTCCTGCAAAGGCTTCATCCATTGAAATGACATATGGAGCATCTTTTGATGCAGAACTGTATTTTGAAAATAAGGCTGATAATAATGGAATATACATAGACATTGCTCTTTCCCCCCCACTTAGGGCGTTGAAACGATTCTTCGTAAGTTCTTTTTTATTATCTTCACCTTTTTTATAATAAATCTTAAACTCAAACCATTTACGATAGTCTAGTACATCCTTAATAACATAATCTAAAGACTTTTCTTTATTCTCTTCATCTTGCTCATAGATGTCTTTGGCATATTGTATTTTAGATGTAAAGTGCTTAGTCAATTTGTTATAATCACTATCTTTTAATGTACTAGGATCCCGTTGTAGTAAATTAATTAGTTCTGATGTTTTTATTTCGTCAAGTTCTTTTGCTTCATTTGGTTTCCATTCAATGAACAGTTGCAAGGCACTGGACGTTTGACGTTCACTCATTAGTTTATTGATTTCCATTTTCCATCTGTTAGCTTTACTGATTAGTTCTCTGATTCGTTCACCGATTTTATCCATAATGATTTCCTTATACATTTTTTCATCTTCGGCTTTTAAAGCAGATTGCATAACTTCAATTTGAGATTCTAATTCCTTTTGTACACCCATTGGTGAGAAAGATTTTCCTTCGTACATTAGCGAAATAATGGTTCTTTGATTAGTATGCTCCATTTCTTCTAGTTCTTTAGCAAATATTTCAAAACCTTCGTCGCTCACTTCAGGAAGAGCTAAAGAGTCTTTGTTGATAGTCGGATGAAAATCTTCCAATCCTTTTAAGCTAATATCTCGTAACTCAGTATTTAGATCATCCTGTTTGTCGTAAACTTCTTGATACGATGTTTCTCCTAATTCTTCTACTACAATTTTTGATAACAAATAAATATTTTCCTCATTTGACAGGGTTTCGCGGTCGAATGATTCAATAAATTTCTTATTGATTTCATTAACAAAGATATCACCTTTTATTTTTTGGAGTTTATTGTAAAATACAATAGAACATTCCTTGATTCCGACATTTTTAATTAATTGAGGAACCCGATCATTTAATGATCCCTTTATCTCTACCTTTCCTAGTAAGATTACTGGAATTAGGGTTTTTCGTTCTTCTGCTTCTCTGATTTCTTTTTCAATGTCAGAAGTACCCTCTTTTTCTAAATACTCTTTCAATTCCTCAATAGAATTTTGTAATTCTTTTTTCGCTTGTTCTGTTTGATTACAAGAATACCTCATATCATCAATATCCACTTCGGCATCTTCAATTTGATTTTCCAAAGAACGAATGATGTTCTTCGTATTATTATAAGATTTTCCGTTGAAACGTAAATCATCTAATAACCGGGCGTACTTATTACATTCTTCACTCGCACCTTCATAGGCTTCAATCATAGGTTTTAATTTCCTATTCTCTGACCTTTTAATACGCTCGGTTCTAGTTTCGGTGTAATCAATACGAATATTCTCAATCCCTTTTTCAATACGTTCTTTTAGCTCATTCATAGATTTAACTGTTGTTTCGAGATTTTTAATATTGTCATTTTGTTCGATTAATTCACGACTAGATGGGAAACACTTTTTTTCATTTAATAATTGTTTTGTTGAATTTGTGATATTTTCTAAAATAATCAACAATTCATTGTGTTCACCGTTCAATACTGAAAGTTCCTTTTCTAAATCTGTTATCAATTTTTCTCTGTATTGCGTTCTTGCCTCTTTTCCTATGAAGGTGGCTTTTTCTCTATATGGAGCATAACCTTTTACGACTCCGTGTTGATAAGAACCAAATGGTGTCACATACGAACCATCTATAACTTCTTCGATTGAAATGCTTTTTAAAATAGCATCTACTTCTGACTGCAAAATTTGATATTCCTCGGGTAAACGTACTTCTAAGTACTCATCTAGTGTATTGACTTTTTCTTTTAATGTTTGTGGAAGTAACACTGCGTCGGATTCTACAACTAAGTGGATAAAACGTTTACTTACAATCAATCCATCCAAAACTCCCATTTCCATTAATGAAGATTCAAGCCTTTCTCTCTCTTCAGATGTTACACCCTTGAATTCTACAGCTTCATAAAATGAGATAAAAGGAACTCCTTCTTTTTGCATTTTTTTACGGACCTTTATTGTTTGTTCATTTCTTTCTGGTTCAGGATCCTTTTTCTTACGAACATTGTCCAACTCTTCTATTTTTACTTTGATTTTATCTCTCAATATACTAAGAGTTGCTTCAGAGTTAGCTTTATTTTGGATTAGTACATCCCGCAATTTCGAATAAAATTTATTAACTAATTCGTCTATATCAGATAAGAGTGTCTCCTCAAACAAGCTATTTATGACTGTTACAAATTGGTTTAATTCATCTTTTTGTAAATTGAATTCAGTATTTGTATCATTCCAATCAGTAATATCACGATTAAAGAATTCTATTTTTTCCTCCAATTGAAGCTGAAGTTTAGTAATAGCCTTCTCTTCATCTTTTAATTTTTCATCAAGTTCAATAATTTCTTGATTCCGTTCATCCAATTTGATTTTCAAATCATTTTCTCGATTTAACAATTTCGCAATATCACTGATTTCTTTCATATGACTATCTAAAGTTGCACGCCACTGATCTGCTACAATTGTCGGGTCTTGTACTTCAAATTTAGATACGAAATTATCACGATTCAAAGTATGACTTTCAAAATCAATATAATTCACCTTCTCGTCAAGGTCTTCCAAAAATAATTGATTTTTCTTTTCATATTCGAAAAGTTCATCTTCCTTTACTTTCAAATCAATTTCCAGCCGTCTTTGAGTATCTATTTTGTTTTGCAGTTTCGCTATTTGTGATTGATATTCACTTTTTTTCATTTCTAACTGAGGCTCTAATTCAGTTAGTCGCCTTTGAGCTTTTCTAATATCATTATCTTCAAAAGCCCTTAACTTTTCATTCAATTGTTTCTCTTCTAACTGTAATTCCTTTATTTCGTCTATCAACATATTCAATTTTTTTGTAGTATCGGCCAATTCTTTTTGTGCTTTTTTGTGGTCTTTTTCTGCTAAGTTTTGTTTTACTACTGTTTTATTAAAATCCGTTGCTTTAAAGGATAGCACCTTTTGATTATATTCCTGGTATTTGCTCGCTAATTTTTTCAGTAATTTATTGTCTTCTTTAGCTTTTCTTAGCCTTTGATTGTGTAAATCAATATTTTGAATAGTTTCTGTTAGAGAGCGTAAATCATTAAATGAAAGTTCCGGTAATGAACGCTCTAAGATTTGATAAATGACATTCGGACCTAAATCATTAGACAATTTCGGGGTACGGATTCTAACAACTAGGTTTACCATATCCAGATAATCTTCCAATGATTCAAACTTAAATATGTAATTATTCACCAGTTCTGCATAGTCTTTTTGTTTTTCTTTGACATAACCACATTTCTCTCTATCTACGTAACTTTCCAATTCCTTTTGACTTAGTGGCACCATAACTTTTTCGCCGTTTTCATCCAATTGATATTTAAAAAGGTCAAAGTCTTTTCCGACCCGTTTGTTCTTAATCAAAAAATGCCAGCTATCCACTTTATCATTGTCGAAATTAGCTTCAAAACCAATACCTGTAGTAATGTATTCTTCTGTATACTTTCTTTTGTATTCTAAGAAAATATAGCTTGTTTTTTGGGATACATCAGGATTCTCTCCAAAAATGTAATCAATCATTTTTCTTGAGCGAGAACCAAACGGATCTAATCGACTAGGCTGTTTGTTTCCGTCTAACAGTAAAGGCAAAAAACTTTGTGTAGTAACGGATTTCCCACTGCCATTCGCACCTCTGATAATGAGATGCCCGTTTTCAAAATGAAACTCTTCATACTTGTAATACCAATAGTTTAACACCCCAGCTAAGTTCATAACCCACTTATTAGGTTGTGACAGAACATTTTCCATTTTCATTTTGCTCCTTTTATTGCACGTATAATTTTCCCATCATTCAGTTTTATAAATTCTTCATTTTTATTTACTACATATTTATCTATGACATCTTGTGCGTTTTTCAATCTTATAGGTGAATTACTTTCAGAGTTGTTATATTCTTTGATTATTTCTTCAAAAATAGGCGTAGGCAAAGAATAATCCCAATTAGCTACTGAACTCATATCCTTGATTTTTTTAATAAAATATCGTTCAAATATATATTCTCTTGGAAATTTCCCACCAACTCGAACTAAAGGAGGATACAGTACCACCGAGTGTGTTTGAACATCATTAAAAGCAAATTTCCAGTCCTCTAAATACTCTAAGACCCTTTCAGCAACATCTTCAGAATATGACTCCCTGAATTCTTTGCTCCATCCTTGTCCAAATTCTTCTTGCAATTCTTCAATCCATTTATCAAACTCTCTTCGCCCTATAATGTATTCGAACTCAGGGAACTCATTATCCGAAAGTACTTTTAATTTTTCTTTAATAAAAACAGAAAATTGTAATACTATATCTGAAATCGTTTTTTGGTTTGGATGTTGTTCGCCAGTTATGTTCCTTTCTTTCGAAATCAAAAATATTTCATTTCGATAAACTTCCATTTCTAAATATGTAAACTCAGGTATATTATCCACCATACGGAACGATTGATGATTCAGGTACTTTTTTTCCTCATCGGTTAATTCATTTTTATAAACAACAGGAGAAAAGAATAGTCTTCGATTCAATGACTGCAAGTTCATTCTAGGTGTTGTTTCTAAGCCAGGAACTTTCCATCTATCGTAAATTATTTCATCAATATTTAGAAAATGTTGAATAGGCTTAGAGAAAAATCTCATATAATACTTCGAAATCATAGTGGGGCGATATAGAATTTCTTCGTTTTCATTAGTTTTGTATTTTTCAATTTCCCCTTCTAAGGATTCTATCAAATCCATTGATTGGGCATATTTCACGGCTCTATAGAAAGATAACCGATGTTTATAGATTTCCCATTTAACATTAAGATCTTTATCAAAGAAATTCTTCACATATTCCGCTAGAGCACTTACCAAAAATAGATCATCCTTTGCTTTATCTTCCAAATAGGCCAAAATAGCAATAAAAATAGAATAGTCGATTGGCTCTTTAAAATCTTGAATCCCCATCCAAGATTCAGCTTGATAAGGAACTTTTTCTAATTTAAATAAGTCAATACCTGAAAACAACTGGTAACCAAAGTTATCAAAATAGTATTTTTGTATCTGATTTTTATGTTTTTTGATAAGCATATATTCATTTGGTTTATGTTTTTTTTGTATCCAAAAATTTTCCATCAACGAAGTTATTCCAATGCGAATTTGTTCTTTATCTTCCAATGGTACTCTCCTTTGCAAACTCAAATACTATATCCGGCATTTCCATTACACCATCATTGCATTGAAGTTTTACTTTCTCGTTACTAGCTACATAGAATCTGAACGTTTCACCAAAATCCGTTTTCCCCGTATTAGTTTTAGTTTGAACACCGCGAGCAATCCACGTTAAGATGGATTTTCTCACGAATGAATCAACTACTCCCAAATTCTTCAATACAATTTTGTTATTTACGATTAACGATTCAATGATTTCACGCTGCTTTTCTCGATTCTTTATATATTCTTCTATTTGTTTTTGCTTCTCCTCTACTGAAGCTTTTACATAGGATTTTATCCTTTTCGTTCTTTGAAATTCTTTATTTCTAGGTGTCGTAGTAAAGGTTGATTGGTTCTGTTCCCAGACTTCTTCATTATGAGTATCAGTTAACTTTTCCTCCCCATAAATATGCTTTGTATTAGCTACTCCAAAACACGCAGCAGAAAGTTTGTGGGCTTCTATCAAGTTCTCGCACGCATAGAACATTGAAGCAAGTGTTTGGTAATCTTTTTTTCTGTTTTGGTTATTTCCTTTTATTTCAGATAGTCGTAATGCGTAACGACTAATAGTTTGAATACTAATTTCTGTTTCCTTTAATAAAATCTCAACATCGCAATCGTTGTCATTGCTTTTCACAAACCAATTTTTCAGCTCAAGCCACCTTTCTGTTTGGGTCCTTTCACTTCTTTCTCGATCAAATTCTTTCCCGTCTAAAGTTGGAATAGAAGCGAAATAATCTACCAACCGGTCGATGTATTGATTTACGAATTCCTGATCAATGTTACTGATTGATTTTGCGATTTTATGCTTATTTCGGTTCATTGTTAAAATGAACTTTGTTAGATAATCCACAAATTTCTCTTTATAAAGCAAGAATTCCTCCGTTTTAAAAAGCTGTTCCGCCCTTTCACTTTTTAAATGGGACAGATAATTGATTGAATTTCGCTTTAAGTTTTCCAAACGCTTCAGAAGTGTGTTCCATTTTTCGTATAGAATCACATTATCTGTTTCTTTCAGTTTGACTTCAGCTAGCTGATTTACGTCTTTTAATATTCGTTCGAATTCTCTGCTTTCAAGAGCACCTGTTAATTCATCCTCTAAGTCGTCCAGCTTCTTTAAGGTACTTTCAATTTCATATACAGGTTGAGTGATTTGAAACTTTAATCGTTTATTTTTAAATTCTTCGATGGTGAAGTAGACTAACTCCTTATCCTGACGAGAAACGACACAATCCCACACTTCTAGTTTTTTTAGGTCATCATATAAATCGCTCTCTTTATACGAATCTTCTACTACATTATTTTCCCGTAAAAACTTTAATATTTCTTCAGTTTTACTAAAATATTTGAATTTTTCGTATTGTTCATATAAAAACCGAATGATGGGTCTATATCTGTATGCATTTTCAGTTGTGGCATATTTTAATAAATTAACGGTATCTAATTGATACTTCAAAAGAATCATTCCTTTTTAATTGTTTCCACATTAGTTATATGTACCTGTTTAATTTTAATTATATCGAACTTGATTTTGAACTATATTCCAACTATACATTAAAATGGTTGTTTATTCGACTCTTCACACATAGAAAAGAGTAATAATAATACAAAAACACTTTATTGCATGATGTAATTGCAACACATAAATTGATTATTGCATTGGCGTGATGAATCCGTACAGAAAAGATGTAAAAACCTTAAGTACATTTACTAGTAATGCACTAGTTTTTTTAAAGTAGGGAAAAGCCAAACCCTTATATTTCTAACTTCAATGTATGAGATTTAGGTACATTTGTGCACTAGTATTAAATCTGCTGAAATTGCCATCTTTATTGTAGGGAGACAAAGTTGTTGTTGTTGTTGTTGTTATCCTCTCATCATGTTGTCATTAATAATTATGTATATTTGTGCACTTCTATGGGAATAAATCTAATTCAGTAGATTTTGATTCAAAATAAAAAAGGCTCTCAAAAGATAATAAAAATCACCTTTTGAAGAAGCCTTTTATTCTTTATTTTTTTCTTGAGATAAATCTTTTCGTTGTTTTCTTTTGACCTAATTGATTAATAAAGGAGTCAGACCATCCTAACTTTTTTAAATTCGAAGAAGATATAGACAACAGCGCCCAAGGATTCTCTCCTTCAAGAACAATATTTTCCGCAATATTTTTCATCTGCTCTGGATTAAACGAGTAAGATACGGATTCGTTGAAATCCCATATAACCGAATCAGTCTCAATTGGTCCATTTTTTTGGACATACGCTTTCATTTGGTCTTTCATTACTTTTAACACCGCTTCGATTCTTTCTACTTCATTCGCTAAATTAATTGCTTCATTCATTGTTTCAATTTTAGTACCAATTTTAGTAAGAATATTGTTTGACATAGTAGTATCTCCTTTTAGTTTTATTAGTAAATTAATTAACAATTGATTTGCTATAATAACCATGACCATTTACTTTATATTTTTTGCTAGAAATACAAAATAAAATTTTAACCACGTCTTTGTCTGTAAGGTGTGTTATGTTCGTTTTTTCTAGGAGAAAGAATGAACTATTCTCTATAACAAACCACCTTTGTTTGCTTTTATCTATAAATAAAATATAGTATTTTTCAGCTGATATAGCGTTATTTATTTTCTGAAATATCGCCCCAAAATTCCCTGTATTTAATGTTGCTGAAAGCATATCCACCAACCTTTCTTATTTTTTATAAAAAAATCGATTGATACCCAAATAGTAGGAATCAATCGACTTTTATCATTACTTTGTTATCAGCTTATTTTCGTAGCTTCCTTTTTATTGACTAATGCAAAGCCAATCAATCCTTAACTTTTTTCAACAAACCTTGAATGTTTGAAAACACTCTAATGCAAAAGGACAATGTCGACAATTACTTGAAGGACAGGCTGGAAATATTTCATCTTTACTTTCAGGAACCATTGAATACATTTCTAATTTTGAATGAATAGCGTTTGCCAGCCCTAAAGCCCATTGCCTTGCATTTTCCATATCATTCAAATCAAACGTATAACTACTCGCCTTTTTATGACGCAAAAAATATACAGTGCCAATTACTTCTTTAACATGGAACATTTTATGAACCACCCAAGCATATAACCCTAGTTGAAAAGTATCGCGTACACTGTACAGTATATGATTAGTTTTCCAATCTGTAATATATTTACCTCCATTTTCTACAAGATCAATGTAACCCCGAATCTTCGTTCCCTCATTATTTTCATCGAGAACCAACTCAAAATAGACCTCCGTCTCGCCCATCTTGGGATACACGTTAGCATTACTAGCTAAATAAGAAATGGTTTCAATTTTCACTTCTGGATGGAAATCGCATTCTATATAGCCATTTAAAACCGCTTCTGCATGTTCTATTCCATTAACTTTATCCTCAATCGTCTTATGAACAGCTTTCCCTAATGCTAAAGACTCGGTTACTGGTTCCTCATACCCCTCCACATATTTCTTAAAGAATCTGAAAGGACACTGCTCAAACAAATACAACCTTGAGTATGAAAAAATCATTATCTTTCATACCTTTGTATATTTTTTAGTAGCCCTGATAAATAGAAAAAGGATTCTCTATCATACTCTTTAAGTGCAATATCAATAGCATTTAAAATAATTACTTTCTTTGCATCATTAATGATGTTTTCTGTTTCTGTTAGTTGCTGAACTGTTAACATATTAATACCACTCCTTATTCGTAAATTGTCATTTAATAAAATAGAAAAAGGACGGTAAGGTAATTGCCGCCCTCATGATTTTAGAAAGGAAGATCATTTTGATTAACACCACTGTTACTAAATGGTTGTTGTTGACCTCCCCACGTTTGCTGTCCGCTTTGATTAAATTGCTGTTGCTGATTTCCCCATTGTACGTGTTCTCCATTATTCAAGGGTTGTTGCTGTCCATTCCACTGTGGCTGGCCCCCGTATTGCTGTTGCCCTCCCCAGTTTGGCTGCGTATTCGCCACGTTCTGATTATGACCTTCGCCATAATAATGTGGGCTGTTGACTTGTGGATTTTGACCATTTTCACTGTTTGGTTTTGGATCAAGGAACTTTACTGAATCTGCCACGATTTCAGTTACATAAACCCTCTTTCCATCTTGTCCTTCGTAACTTCGAGTTTGTATTCTACCTACAATGCCAACTAGTGAACCTTTACGAGTGAAATTAGCAAGGTTTTCGGCTAATTTATCCCAAGCTTGAACTAAAATAAAATCAGCTTCACGATCTCCCTGATTATTTGTAAATGGACGATTGATAGCAACCGTGAAATTCGCTACAGCTTTCCCTTGTGGTGTATATTTAAATTCAACGTTTTTTGTTAAACGACCAATTCCATTCCAAGTATTCATCTTCTTCTCTCCTTTTAAATTTTATATTAGAAGCTTTATCTGGCTATTCTTTCATTCATTTTCATCTGACTTTCCTTATCTTTTATATATAGAAAGTGAATAAAAGGGATTTGTAAAATAATTTTCGATAAATTAAAATCATGTTGTTGTCTGCATATTTCCCAAGAAATACGAGCAATTTTAACACCATCTATTGCCCAATCCAATCGATAATGCGGCTCTTTTTTATATTCCTCTATCAACCTGGCATAACACGAATAAATCGTTGTCTTTTCACATCGTTCTTTGAGATACAACAATAACTGTTTTCGTCTATTACTTTGATTTTCTAAAAACATAATGACTATAAATTCTGCAAACAGTTCACTCAGCAGATGATTTTCATATCTTTGCCACTCTTTATAAACCAAGTCCCTTTGCTTTTTAAAAGCTGTTTTATTCTTTGGGGAGGGTCGCCACCCGATACATTCCAGTTGACTAGGGCTTAACCTTTCCGCAGGATGTATATTTTTTTGGATTTTACCAAAGTACTTATTTTTTATTTCATGATAGGGTGTTCCTGTTAACTTTGATTCAAAATCAAGAACACCACCCTTACCCCCTTTATCTTTACAAAACCAACATTTATAGACCTGGTCGTGGGTATTTAAAGATAGATAGTACTTTCCATTCTTATTAGCATCCTCATGACAGAAAGGACACTTGGCTAGTGTCTCTTTCTTTCCATAAGTACGAGGATCGATGACAAGACCATGTTCTTCAGCAATATCTAATATTTTAGGCAGCATTATTTAGCACCACCTAACGATACAAAAAAGTTGAACCCATTTTCCTTTCGAATTGCCATTGCAACTTCTTGACCATCGACTAGATGATTTGTTTGCTGAACAGCTTGTTCATCTGGCGTAAAAACCATCATTTGTTCATTGTTACTTAGTTTCGTAACAAACAGCTTCGTATAGGGAATACCAGACGGTGAGTTCCCGCGCTCAATTTGATTGATTAAATATCGCTCTGCACTGCCATTGCTAAATTGTTGTTGATTTTGTGGTTGCGCATTTTGCACATCAATAATATGTTCTAAGAAGTAGAAGCCATTTTCTTGATAAAATGCAATTGTTAAAAGGCTGCCCCATTGAATATCCTTAATTGTTTCTATTAATTGAGCATTATCTTTTACTAAAATCACTACCTCTTCTTGATTAGCAGTTAAGGCACAAATTTTCCCATAAGGTGCATTTTGATTGTTGAACCCTGTCTCATACTGTTTCAAAGTGAAGGTATCATGAATGATAAAGTTAGTAGAACCAATATCATTACTTTGTTTAGGAGATTTCTCTTGTTTACTCTCTGCTGCTTTTATCCAATCAAGTAACATGCCACGAACAGCTTTGTATTTAGTTGCATACAGCCGTTCAAAAGATTTAATACCTAATTGAAGTGATTGAATAATACTATCGATTGGCACATTTCTCATTGATGCAACTTGTGATGCATAGTTCATCAATTCATCCACTTGTTCCCGTGAAATATAATTTGGAACCGTAGCATCCATTTTATTTTGGAAACTATCCGGGTCGTCAGTGTCCGTTGCAATGTTAAATTGTTTCAGAAGAAAATATTTCTCAGCATACGTTAGCGCTTTTCCGACGCCTTTTTCTCCTTCTGTATCGATGCCTTGTGCATAGAAAGGCACTACGATCTGCTCACCTGAATCTACATCAACCCACATAAACTCCATTTTCAATTCAGTTAGTAATTTTAAAGATACTTTTCTATTTCCAAACTTATCGTTATTTTCTACAGGCGTAACAATTACGTTCGAGTCAATAACTTTTGGGAATAACATTAATCCAACTTTATCTAATTGTTCACGAACAGCCCCTAAAACTTGTGAGCTACCTACATAAACATATTGATGACCTTGAGTTGCTTTTTGTAGGTAAGGAACCGTTTTTCTTACTTGGAGTAATTTTTGATAAATGTTTAACTGACTATTTACTTTAAATTCTGCTGTCATTTTTATCTCTCCCATTTTTATGATTTAATAAGAAGCCTGAAATAAACTGTCTATAAACTGTATCTGTTTGTTTGTACATCTCTCCTTCTATAAAATTTTTGGGTACGCAAAAAAGCCGATTAAATTCTAAATAGAATCAATCGACTTTTTAAATATTTACGTGGTAGATTTATTAGTAGCAGCAATCGCAATCTTACGGCTAACAAACTTCTAACGTAAATAACCTATAACAATAATGTATTATGCTAAAAGCATATTTTTACAACTAAGTAACCGTAATTCCTTTTCAGCAGAGAAGCATTAAAAAGAATTTGTGCCGATTCTCCTTCTTCATTTTGAAGGTTTAACGACTTCCACCAAAATAGTGACTACTAATAACAAATTGAATATATTAAAATTATAACAAAATGTGTATGAACGTTCAACACTTTGTGTAACTTGAATTAAAAATTTTTTAATTCTTTTTATATATCTCAAATCACCATCAAAATATTTCACCAGTAAATTTTATAATTCTGAATTCTGTCATTTTCCAATACCCATGATATAATACACTCCTGACAAACCTTAAAGGGTAACCAATTCTTAACTGTGGCGTCGTCATATGCTGCAGTTTTCTATTTTTATTCAATTCGTTTCCTCTTCCACTAGTCTTTCTTCCATAAGTTTTAATAATTAAGAAGCATATTCATCAATTTCAGGTTTAACAGCCTCTCCCACCCTTCACCATACCTTATAAATAATCAAAATATAATGCATTTCTTTCATTACTATCCATAAAGCCACACTTTTAATTATTATATTAGGCTTCCTTCAATCAACAATAATTCAGGTTTATTACTATGTAGCTGCTCTAAGATTTCTTCCGCTGAAATCAACTTCCCATTCTCATCTTTCGTTTGACTAAACATAATAATGGCATAATGTATCTTCATTTTGTTTGTCGAACCAAAACATACGACTTCCACAACAGGCATCCAGCACTCGCTGCATCGCAATACTCCTCCCAAACACTTTTATATTTACTACATAAAAACTATTTCTTGCTTACATATTAGTTAACCATCTAAACTATCCAAATACTCTACTTCTACGAATTCAAAGCGCTCCATCATGTTTGTGTATCCAAAGTTGCAAATAGCATTTTTCCCGAATTTCGATTTAATAAATTGTTCATGCTTTTTCATTGCTGTAATGATTAGTTCTTTATCAACAAATAATTCCGCTTGTTTGAAGTCATCAGTTAGATAGTCGTCTGTTTCATCACAGAAATAGAATTCTTTATCTTGGTTTTCTTGATACTCTTTCTTTAACCGCAATATCCAGCCCGTCTTTAATTCTTCTGTCACCAAAATCCCTCCTTAATAAGACAATAAAAATTACTGATACATGGAATGATTATTTTCAATTCTTGACCGATTTCTCTTCATAAGGTAGTTATTCATCTCTTTTAAATATATATTACTTTTTTAAAACCATAATAATATACACACAAAGTGTAGGTAAATAAAAAAATATTCAAAACGTATATTTTATAAATTTACATAAAAAAATTTCTAAATAAAATTAATCGTTTTTTATATTTACTATAATTAGTTTACTAGTAGTAGCAATCTTTATAGGCTACAAACTTTTAACGTCTCTTATTAATAATAATGCACTTTTCTACATAGTATATTTTAAAATTAAATAACCTAAATTTCTTTTAGCAGAAAAAACATTGGAAAGAAAATGTGCCGAATCTCCTGCTTCATCTTGAAGGTCTATCGACTTCTATCACATTAGTGGCTAGAATAACAAATTGAATATGCTAAAATCACAACAAATCTAGTATATGAGTTCAACATTTTGTATAACTCATTGCGATGTTTTTAGTATAAAAATGAATTTTACACTATTATGGTGTACTATTATCTAATATCAATATTATAGAAAAAATGATAATTAAAGGTTACAGTAAAAAAAGAACATGCTTTTAATTTTAAAGAAGGTGGGAAAAGGATTATGAACAAAAAAAAATGGCTATTATTTTCAACTCTTCTATTTATCTTATTAGTATCTACTTATGGTATATATGATTTTCTTGATGTCGATTTAGACGAATTACCCGAAGGTGAATTATTATCAGAGCATCCTTCCCCAAGTGGAGATTACATTGCTAGGGCATTCTTAATAGACCAAGGGGGTGCTACAGTAAGAACAGCATTACGTGTGGAAATTGATTATGGACATAAAACAAAGACAATTTATTGGTGCTATGATGAAAATAAGGTTAATTTAAAATGGTTAGGAAAAAATACAATTGAAATAAATAATCATAAATTAGACATTTTCAAAGATACCTATAACTGGAAAGAAGATCCTGACTGGGAAAATAAAAGAGGAGAATATTAGTAGTAATCAAAAAACAAATATTTACATTTTATCAATAAAAAGTTTTACAAATCGACAAAATACCTTTATTATTAATTTGTACCAAAAAATAACAATAAAGGGGTTGTTTTTTTGAAGAAAATTTTTTTAACAATTGTAAGTATTTTATTTGTAGCACTATTAGGTAACTCTAATGTTTCTGCAAAAGAAGTACTAACGGAACCAGAAGTATATGACTTTCCAGAATTACAAAAGTATGTAGTAGAAAGATTCAATGATTTACTGAAGTTAGATGGTGAAGGAAAACTATACATTACTGATATAAGCTCTTTAATATTGAATGAAAATACCAAGCAACAATATCTAGAGGACCTTAAAGATATTAATAGAGGTGTTGAACTAGGTGTACTTGACTTTAATTCCGAACTAATTCCTGTACAGTCAAACAGACATTTAGAAATGATAGATAATAGTATTGAACAAGGATTTCTTATTAATACTTTTGCAGATCCTGATCAGCCTCCAACTTATGGTCTTGGTGCCGTGGCATCAAACAATGCTCAAATGATGAAGGATACATACCGATCATATATTAAATCTGGTATGGATCCAAACTCTGCATTCATTGCAGTTGGTATTTATTTTACTAATAAGGTTAAAAGCGGTGGAGAATGGGATCTAAAAAAAGGGCTTGGTTTAACTAAAACTTATAGAGCTATTGTCGGTACCAAATCTTATCTTATTACTGGTGAAGATTTGGGGAATATCCATTATGGATATGTAGGTAGCACTACGTTCGGTCCAACTGTTTTAAAAACTGCGGCAGGCTTAGCACAAATAACGGATGGTACAGCTAAAAAGGAATGGTGGGCTACTTATTTTGACGATCCAAGAGATCAGATTGCTATTCAAAGAGGTATTGATTGGTATAATACAGGTACTTTAAAATAGTTATTTGGATAGATGTATTAGCTACAATTGCTTTTACATCTATCATTTTAATAATTCCCTTTACGAAAAAAACTTTTTGGTTTCTTGTTTGGCATCTATGTAAGATGACAAAATCGCTCCTTCATCATTTGTTAACTTATTATAATTTTTTGCCACCCCGTTTATGATAACTATTACCATAAATCTCTTCACACTTTTCCCAAGATTTAAAAATATAAATCCCCCCTTTTGAAGTTGATTTTTAATAGTTATTGTCTCATTAGTTAAATATTGTACTTTTAAAAAAATCTTAAGCAAATTCCTTCATATAAATACCAGTGTAAGGAATGGATCGCATTTACAAATATTCATTGCAAAAGAAGATTTCTATTATATTAAGATTTAGTACAATAGATTGTTACTAGATACTTTTTTTCTGACTCACTTAATCAAAAATCTAAATAACAAATAGATTCTAAACCAGATTCCAATCCTAAATTACCTGCTTTTTTACCATGGCATAATATAGTTACTTTTTATTTTTCTCACAAAAACCTAATACTAATAAAATTAGTACTAGAATAAGTAAAATATAAAACACCCTTAAAATGCTATTGATACTATTTTCTTTAGATTTTTTGTCTTGACTTTGAATTATATTTGAATCTTCCAATGAACCGTCATCTTTTAAATCCGTAGAGGATTTGAGATACATGGTTATATATAAACTTTTTTCCAATTTTGTTAAGCCAAAATGCCTTGATTCCATTAGTTCTTTATCCTTTGAACTTAACTGATTGTAGTAAATCGTATCAAAGTATGCTAATATTTCATTTGCGTCTTCTTTATCAAAATCCACTAGTTCTAAATTCATAGTAGAAATCCTTTCTTTCATCATCGCAAAACCAGTAGTAGGATTAATTAACACCCACATCCTTCCACCAAACGAAAATTCATCACCATTTCTCAAATCCTTCAAACTTCTAAATTTCAATAAACCTTGCTTTGATTTTTCTTCTTTCTTAATTTCCTTTACTTCATTCATTGTTTCAGTTATAGAAATATCATTATCAGGAATTATTATCGGTTCACTTGGTGTCTGGACTTCGGCTTCGTTGGCATCATTAACTTTTAATTCAATAGAACTCTCTGCCGCTCCCCTTTCAGCTAGTAGAAATACACCAGAAATAAAAAATAAAATAGTAACTAAAATAAACATTTCCTTTATCATTCTGTATTTGTACATAACTTATCTCCTTATTTTGAAAGTAATTTAGGTTTTATAGAAAAATGTAAAAAGGACTCCCAAAAGGAAGCCCTTACTTTTACTAATATCGATTATTAGGAGTCTTATTTTCTTGAAAAATCTCTAAAAAATCCTCATTTGCATATGATTGCTTTTTCTCCAACAGCCATTGATCTGCAAAATTCGTGACTTCTTTGAACGCGAATGACACTGAACAATCATTATTTATCCCAGCCGCAAAAGAGTTAAATGCCATGTTAAGGGTCTTTTCAGCCGCTTCTAAATTCGAAATATTTCTTTTCTGTATTTGACCTATAGTTACCAATGTCTTATAGAGTGCTTTTAAAGCATCCAGATTGTCTTTATGAATAACAATCGTAAATAGTATTTCAGACTTTCCTAGAGTTTCTTTTAACGGAGGATGTTTTTTATGCTCTTTCGCTGTAAATTCAGCAGTTGGCTTTAAAGTTATCACCATTTCCGCATCTATATCCATTGTGCCTGTTTCCAAAGAGATACGGTCGAATACATACGAACTATAATCATAACGATTTAACACATTTCGTTTATTTTCAGTATGTGTACCATCCATATGAATCAAGGCACGATTCGTAAAACAATATTCATTTGTTTTAGTCTGAATTAAATAAAAAATCTCTTCCAAATGATCTAATATATAGTTATTAGCAAGTGTATTTTCTAAATCTTCATCCGCAACAAATACACCGATATTTGATAAACCGAACGCACTTGAAGCTAAACGTTTAAACATCTCGAATCCTCCTATACTATTTTCTTTTTTATAGTTTCACAGAACATTAAAAAGGTAGCCTTTCGATGCAAAGGCTACCTTTCATACTCTTATTGAAATATCCAGTTTCTTTTTTTGTGTAAAGTACAGAAGCAGCAAAATAGCTGCCTGGGTAATCAATAGGACGGCTAAACTGACAGTGGTATAACTCAAGAAGATATCCCATAAATCTGCGACCATAAAACGTAACAGAATTGGAATGAGCGCCACTAATCCCAATAATACATAGACATTCTTCGCAAAGGACTTTCGTTTTTTGTATAATTCATCCCTTTTATCCAATTCGAACATCATATTTTTTTGAACAGAATCAAATAATTCTTGTGGATCTCCACCATGTTCATAACTAATTATTAGATTTTGATGAAACTGATCCAATGATGGGAATTTATATTTCGAAAAATGTTCTGTTTGTAATATAGCCTCCCTTTCAAGTCCTTTCACAACTTTCTCAACATCTTTTTGAATAGATAAAACTGTTAGTGTTGGTAACGTTGAATTTAATGAATACATCACATTTTCACCTGTCTGTAAAAAGAACTTCATGTTTGTAACATATTTTAATAAATTACTAAGCTGTTCCTGATATCGATTTAATTTCTTCGACTGATAGGAATAGACATAGAAGAAAAAGAGTAACCCAACAATTCCAAAAATGATACTCACCGTATTATTTTTGGATATCAGATAAAAGTAGCCGAAACTAAAAGCGTATAATGCAGCAAATAGAAAGATAAGCTCCACTAGACTATAAATATCTTTTATATTATTTATAAAAATACGAAATCTAGACATTTGTCAGTTCTTCCTTTCTCTTTGAATATGCTAAGTTTGATATGAACATTTCAGGCAATAAATGGACTAATTGTTTATCCTTGATTCCTTCTAAACTTTTTTCAGATAACGGATTGAAAATTTCTTTAGCATAATACTGACCACTTTTTTTGTCATATTTTTGCATATGACGATACAGATAAGTCCCCTTCGCACCTTTCTCTGTATAGTCTGTGTACTCCATAATTTCTTTTATTCGACGAACAATCATGCCATTTTCAATTGTATACTGCATGTAGATGCCAAAACGTAAAAACTCAATGATTTCTCTCCCTACAATTAAATCACTCATAATTGCATAGGCAGGAGCCTGGCGTATCATTGGTACTAAACGTGAAGGAACATTTGCAGCACCTTTTGCGTGAATTGTCGTGATAATCGCATGGTCTGTTTTGACACTATCTAAGATATCTGCCGCTTCTGCACCTCGTGTTTCAGATATAATGATCCAATCGGGATTGTTACGTAATGCCGCCTTTATTAAGTCTGACATGGTGATTTTTTTTGTTCGATCTTCCGAAAGTAACGTTTGCCATCCGTATATAAATTTCTCTGGATACAGTGCCTTAATATGACTATCTCTAGTATCTTCAATTAGTGCAATGATTTTTGTGTCATCAATCGGTCTCACAAGCATTTTTTGAAGTTCCGTTTTTCCCGAACCAGTTCGTCCAGCAATAATAATGTTGCTTTCTGCCATAATTAAGACATTTAATAAATCCTCAATATCTTTATTATTTCCATAGGTCATTTCGGATAAGGAAGCTACAGCAAGCCTTGGTCTCGAAATCCGCAGTGCAAGTGATCGACCATCAGGGCTGACCGCTTCATGCACAGCATTTACACGAATAAAGCCAAACTCTGTATCTAAAATAGGCTGCGTATCGGTGATTGTTTTCCGTTGTAAATCGGCAATTTGCTTTGTTAACTTTTTTATTTCTTCTATATCCGGTTTTTCATCAACCATGATTGCTCCTTTTTGATTATGTTGAATTCTTAACTTTTCTGAATCGAAATTTATGTCGGTAACGCCCTCATCTTTTAAATATTTCCCTACAAAACTTCCTTCTAAAATTTCTGATATACGGTTTTGATATTCAGTCATAAGAACACCTCTTTTTCAAAAGTATTTTTTATTGACCAATATTAGAAATGGAGCCTGATATGCCACCCATATAATACATAAATAAAACGCCAGCAAATCCTATTACTGTAAACAAAGAAATAAAGATTGGAATATACCCTAAGTACTCCATACTGGACATTTTCCTTTCAATCATTTCATCCACTTTGTTTTTTTGAATTTCTGAAATATACTCTCGCAATTCTTTTAACGCTTCTTTTTTCACCCCATATTCCGAAAACTGATAAATCATGTCCATAATCATGTACGATTCACCCGTACCAATATATTCTGCAAATTTTAAGTAGTCCTCACGTTTATTAGCTTGTTCTATTTTTACAATTAAATCTTCTAATCTTCCTTTCAATGGCTCTCTTGTATAAGGTAAGACACCTACAAATGTTTGATATACATTACCTGAAATCGGAAGTAATGCATCAAAACTTTGTAGAAACTCTGGAAAAAGGTATGAATTGAGAACATCATCTTTTTTCCTTTTCGATAGCAAATTGTAGTAAGGAATTTTATATCCGACTATTAAAGCAATGATTGGGATAAAGAATAAATCGTATCGCTGCATGTACACAATTAACATACTTGCAAGTAACATATATGCTATGGCGAAAATTAAACGTACCTTTAAAAAGTTACTTGATTCTTTTTTATAGTATTTTAAGGTATCTTTTAATCTTGCTTCTCTGATTAACTCTGTAATCATACGGTGATCCTCCTTTATCTTTAGCCTTCTACATTCGTTTCATATTAAACACTTTATTTTGTGTGTTTAATGTTATTTCTTGAAAAACACCCTTATATTTATAACTGTAGGAAATATAGATTGTCTCTCCGTACCCAACTGCACCTGTTACAGGCGTTCCATGTTTATCTTTAAAATCGATCAAAAACCCTTTGGAGGACGCTTTATGGATATAAATAGATACTTTACCTGTAACGCCACCTTCTTCTTTCACTAATTCCGATACTTCCGATGTGACTTTCAAAAATGCGTTTTCATGAAGAGAGTCAATCCAGAAGTTTAGAATACCAGGTACAAATATTGCGACAAAAAGAACCATGGCAATTAATGCACCTTTTAATTCACCCATAATGAAACACCACCTGTCTGTTTTAATTTTCACTACTGCCAGGCTTCATATTCCAAGGTCATATTATATTGATAATAGTTCGTTTGCCTTGTATTGGTTGAAGCGGGTTTTGTCACAGTACCGCGATATTTATACACCCGCGTGTCAACAGTAGGCTTTTCTACAATCCCTCTATACTTGTACACTCTTGTATCCGTTTCTGGATGTGTAACTGTTCCTTTATAATTTTGTACAAATTCATAAACACGAGTGTCTATTTCGGGTCTTTTCACGATTCCACGATATTTATATACACGAGTATCTTGCGCATCCTTAGTGACGACCCCTACATATTCTTGGATAAACGTATAATAATCAGCGTTAAATATTGCCTTAAAGTGTCTAGCATATTCACCTGATTTCTTATCAAAAAAAGTAGATGAAGTGAATTGGAGACTCACTAGTTCTACATTTTGATAACCTTGTTTTTCTAAAGAGCCTATTACTAAATCATTAATTAGGTTTTTACTGTATCGAGTTGTTAATTGTTCATCCGTGAGATAAGCAATTTCTGATTCACTAGTACTATTAAGTCGAAAAGCACTATCAGCTGTACTTAGAGTTTGAATTGCCTTAGCTGTTGCATAGGGCTGGCCTGTTGCTTGGAGATTTCCAGTGTACATTGCAGAGTCTTTTAACCCATTAGAAGCACCCATTTGTGGGTCATAATTAATTGTTTTAAGTGGTGATAGTTGAGAAACATTATAACCGTAATAAGGGCGTTTCCAACTGATGGCCTTCGTATCTTCCGGAATATACTCTCCACTTTCCACATATTTTTCTAGTGTGCCTGTGTAACCGTCTTTGTTATAATTTTGGATTTCTAAACCTTCTACATATTTTTCATCTGCTGGAATATACTTTCCGCTTCTTAATTTCTCTATAACGTCCCCATCTTTCATTAAAGTACCAACATAACCACCACTCGAATAGTCAAGCGTTTTGGGAATTGTATCAAGTCCTTCTTCCCTTACTTCTCCTGTGTATTCTTGTTTATACTGATAAACACGTGTATCCTTTTCTGGTTTCGTTACTGTTCCTGCATAAGTTTGTCGAAATTCAAATATCCTAGTATCAACTGCTGGCTTTGTTACATAACCACGATATTTAAATAGTTGTGTATCCGGTCTTGTGACTACCCCTTCAAAAATCGCTTCGTAAAGGTGTCCATCCACTCTAATAACAACGTTCGCTTCACGTTTATAACTATACGCTGTTCCTTTATCATTGAACGAACCACTTTGTACTGGACCTTTCCATGCAAATGACGCAATTGTTGGGTTCACAAAATAATTACCGTCTGCATTATTTGGCCCAAAAGTGTTCGCGATATCTTGTCGTGTTTTTTCATAGTCAACTTGTGTAAATTCGATTGCATTTGCATCAGTTGAATAATACGTATATTGAATATCAAGTACCACTGATTGAGGAACAGTCTTCCATACCTCGGTTTTCTTAGTTAAAGTACCTGTATAGCCTTCTTGATTATAAGGATAGCTTGGCTGAATATTTACTCGCTTGTGCCATGTTGGATGTTCTGTTTTTGCAGTGATTTGTTGAACTCTCGAATCCGCTGGTGTTCCACTTACGAGATATTTTTCAAGTGTGCCAGTGTAGTTATCCTGCTGATAATAAGGTGAATCATGATTCCTTATATATTTTTGCTCCGCAGGTATATATCCACCAGAAACAACAGTACTTGTGGGAGAACCATACTTATATAACGTGCCGTCGAAATTCTCCTTCGAATAACTTAATGTCTCTGGGAACTTTTTTTCTTTAGATGTTATTGATTCGATTACATTCTTACTTTGAGCCGGTGAATATTCCCCCTTTACTACTTGTCTCATGACATGACCTGATTTGGATAATG
The DNA here is from genome assembly GCF_038593855.1 of Lysinibacillus sp. FSL M8-0337. Lineage (NCBI taxonomy): Bacteria > Bacillati > Bacillota > Bacilli > Caryophanales > Bacillaceae > Lysinibacillus > Lysinibacillus sp. FSL M8-0337. Next base: position 2,390,029 of record NZ_CP151996.1, read on the forward strand.
TGCCTTTGAATCCACCTTTGTTGTATTCCATTGTATTTGGAAACATATTTTCATCAGAGGTAATCGTTTCGGAAACACGTTTTGATTTAGCTGCAGAATAATTTTCTAACGTTAGTGACTGTGTAACTTCCTTGCTATCCTCCTGTAAGTAATTACCGCTTGCAAGATACTTTTCTAGTTTTCCGACATAGCCATCTTCGTTATAATCTGGTGAATCGTGTTCTTTGATTTCTTTTGTTTCTCCTTCGATATACTCTCCACTCACTACATACTTTTCAAGTGTTCCTGAATAACCGTCCTTGTCATAAAAAGGACCATCATAATCATCCACAAACTTTGTATCCGCGGCTTCACCTTCATGAATTTGGGTTTGTCTTGTTGGAGAACCATTTTTCATACGAATGGTTACATTTTCTCCAACTACATTTACAACTTGAGCTGATCCCGTTTCACTTACTAGACGTCTAATCCCTTTTAATCCTGGAACTTTAAATGTTTGAAAGAAATCATTTTGATTAGTTGTTTCATCTGATTGCAATGTAATTGTTTTAATAACACCACCATCTAAATTATTGCCGCTTCCTTGACTATTACGTTTTAAAATTTCTATCGTATTTTTTGTCGTTAACGTTCTGTCTATAAATACATTCGTATATTTGTAAGTATAATTAGATACGATGGTTTCCCCAAAATCGACAGTTTGAGAAATGCTACGGCCATTGCTGTCTTTAAACGAAATGGTATAACCTCTTTTTTGCAGTTCATTGACCGTATTTGCGACTTTTTCAGTAACGCCGCCTTCTTCTTTAACCAGTTCACCAACTTCGGCTGTAACTTTCATAAAAGCATGTTGATGTAGAGAATCTAAACCAAACATAAATAATCCTGGCGCAATAAAAGCGATAAATAATATTAAAACCTTTAGAGCACCTTTATGTTCGCCCATACATACACCACCTTTTCTTTTTTTAATTAAATATTTCTACTCATTTAATGTGTTTATTGTTAAGTGTCTTTCGGCTGTTGCTTTGATTTCGTCCTTATTATTTTTAAATTGGACGATTAATTGAAGCCCCCTCATATCACTTTCATTTTCAGTTACATTTCCGCTTCTATCTAAAAAAACATATTGTAAATCGATATTGTAACGATGATTCTTTTGAACATTTGCAACATTTGTTGTTAAGTTCGATATGACTTCTTCTTTATCAAAATATAAATAACCATCATCGGATTCTTCCAGTTCACTTCTTATTAAACCTACACTTAGATTTTCTGCTAATGCTTCAATTTCTGAAGTAGTTCGAACTGCAGCATGTTGCAGTATCGATGTATAGGTAATAATGAACACTAGGAAGAGAATTAGGAAAAACCAAAATGACCATTTAAATGGTGTAGACACCTTTCCTACCTCCTTTCTATTGAATTAAGTTATTGAAAAAAGCCCTCGACATAAAATCGAAGGGCTTTTTGAAAAGGATAGAATGTGATAATAAATAACATACAAAGGTATACATCTTCTGCATCAACTCTCCCTAGCTATTTAGTAGCTATATTAGGGCGATGGTAAAATATTGTTAACCAACGAAGTGAAGTTGGTTCCAATCGTTGTTAGTAATGGCCCAATCGTATCTCGACCAAATGTTACCCACAAACCAAATAGTAAAAGCACAGCGATAATAATTGTTAATGATCCCTTATGCTCTCCCATTAAATCTCTCCTTTCTTCTGTATAAATTGCTATTTAATTGTTAAGTAATCAAGGAAAATGTTATTTCCTTATGCTTTTACTTTATCAACCCTAGGGCATATCGAAGTCCATGAAAAGTACTTAAAAAGTATACAAAAAGTACTTGGTAAGTACACAAATAGTTCGCCGTTATTGATTCATTAAAGATAGACCTAACCAATATAAAGCTTCTTTCTTTTGCTTATAATAATTGGATCTTCCTATGTGTAGTTCTGAATAGATAAAATCATCAATGGGGAAGCGGCCATTTGATTCTAGTTGTAAATATTTCTTTCGAATAATCTCTTGATGTAATGCAGGTAACACTTGTAATCTTGAGTGAAAGAAATCAAGTTTTGCTTTATTAATCGATTTTTCTTCTGATTCCTTTGAGTCCATATAAGTATTTGTATACGCACGTAAATGCATCTCATAATACTTTTCAATCCATACCTTCATTACATAGTCAATAACAGCTTCACGGTCCTCCATTGAAATAGAACTGATTTCATTTGCACTTCGATTTAATTCTTTTCCTGAATAATTATTAACGGTCATAAATTTTTGATAGTCTAACTTTGTAAGTTTGTTTTTTTCCATATAATTAAAAATGGAAGCCAACTGCTCAAATACATCAGATGAAATAAATTCCTCCTTCACTCTTTCATTTTTGTTACTATCCATATCCACTTTAACGGTGTAAGGGACGTTATTTACACAAAGCATTCCATTATAATAGGTTTTATAAATCACCATCTCAACTAACTTTGTTGAGTTAGTTTCCGTCTGTTTTCCTTTCATTTTTTTAAATTGCATCCCCAATTACTATCACTCCGTTTCCTTTATCTCTTAATCATTTGGCATTTACTAAATTCGCCTTTTCCCTTAGAAACTCGCCATCTTCGATAAAATAAAATAAGTTTTGAATCTGGTCGACATCATTGTATATATCTTCATCTAATGCAATTCGAATTTTCAGTTTGGATAAATGCCATTTTAATGGCTCCAAATGACGTAGTGATTCAGTCAAAATTATTACACGCTCATCGAAATGTTCATTCCATTTGAAAAACATACTCAAATCATTTGTCTCATCTCGCACAACATAGACATAAAATAATCTATCGTTTAAGGTAACTGCCCCTGTAAACGGTTTTGGGGCTGGCTGAACGAGGACAGTAGCTGACTTACGAAATTGTTTATATAACTGGAAAAACAGAATGCATTTTAAAACATCTTCTATTCTAAGTGAAATCCAATAGTTCAACTGATAGCTTTCTTCTATCCCAGCCATAACTGCGCCATTTACGCCAAGAGTATAGATTGGAATCACTTGATGATTTACCTTTAGTTCATGCCTAATAATTTTCTGTTCGATTACCATACTTTTCAGTCTTTTTTTATCAAGGGAAAACAATTTTTGTAGTTGCTGCCCACTGATGACACCTACAGCAGCTAATGCTTTTAAAGCTAGTAACTCTTTTGGCGATTCTCCATTAAAATATTCCATTCTTTTAAAATTCGAAGGTAATCTAGTCCAGTATAAAGACCAATTCCGTGATACTGAGAATGGACTTTCAGCCATATAGATATACACTCCTTTCAACTAATTTAAGAAAATAAAAAGGGAGTACATTTTTATGTAACCCCCTTTGTCCGCTTCAGTTTTTAATAATACGGACAATTCTGCATCGGATTTGCTGATTTTCTTCATCGATGCTATTAATTCGAATGAGTACTTTATCCCCTTTGTTCACATGTTGGAATTTCAAGTGACTTGCTAACGAATCCACACCGTCTTCTAGATTGACGAAAATACCAAAATCACGCACACCTGAAACTTTCCCCACATACTCACCATTTCGTTTGTATCGATCTTTGGCTGTTTCCCATGGATTCTTTTGTAATGCTTTAGCGCTGACAGTGACTTTTAGATTTTCTTCATCAATCTCCATGACTTTGACTTTTAAATGATCACCTACTTTGACATACTCTGTTAAATCATCAATCCATCCATACCTCATTTCTGTTAAAGGAATACGAACCTCAATCCCTCCAATATCAGCACGCACTAAAGTTGGGCTAACATTGCGTACTACGGCAAGTATTTCATCATTTACGTTAATTCTTCGGAGCGTGATAGCGGCCATTTCTTTTAATGCATCTATACGTGAAGCCATAAAAATCCGTTTATCATCTTCCTCCACATACTCCAATACTTTAAAAACGGATGGTTTACCTGTCATAGCTCGTAATTGGCGGAGGTTTTCTACCCCTGTAAATTCAATTGGAATATAGCCTCGAATATGCCCTACGCATACAACTGCACATTCTTTCCCTCCTACTTGTTCAATCCCTGTAATATCTGCCTGTAATACTTTATCGTTTTGTTTGGCACTGACAACTGTTTTCCAATCCTTGTCATAGCCTTCTTCCTTTTGCATTTTAGAAGGATCAAAGCCTTCAATTAATACACTGTTTAATTCTTCAATAGCCATATATTTTCTCTCCTTTTTTAATTATTTCTTCTTTTCCTAACTCAGTATTAAGCAAGCTATAAACATTACATATAATAGTGTTTAATGCATTCACCATCCCACCTTTTAATTTGATGTAAATAACATATAATTTCCGTCAAAAATCACTCCCTTCAAAGAAATGAGAATCATTCAAAATGAATAAATACTTTTTTAAAAAAGCAATTTTATACACATAACGAGTAACTTATTGACAAAAAAAATCAGCCTTTTCTTTCCTTATGTTTAGTCCCAAAAATTATCTTTTGAGTTTAAATTAATTTCTTGATTGGATTCTGGATATTTTATTTTTTCTTGTGACCCTTTATTAATTGATTTATTTTGATTTTTTTCATACAGCTTCTTGATTTCTGTTTGTAAAAATCCTTCTTTGCCATCTAACTGCTTGCTTTGTTCTTTTGTTAATACACTAGTGAGATTGTCTTTCCTTATTTCAGTTGCTATACATTTCCCATCGCCACCATTCATCTGTGTGGATACATTAGTTTTAAATGGACGATTATTTACGTTCAAAGGATCTTGACCAGATTTTTGATTCATTAAATTGTTGCTTTCAATGCTTTGCACATTCAAATTTTGCGTATGGATGCTTTCTTCTTGTTTATCAACACAACTCGTTTCCTTTTTTCTTCTTTTCCTTCCGTCTATTAGCATACTTAATATAGGTATACTACTCAGAAGCGGTCCCATTTTCAAAGTAGTTTTATCGTTCCTTTGCTCCCATTCTCTTTCTTCTTTCCAATCTCTACGTACAAATTGTCCTTTTGCAATTGCCGGTTTTTGTGGATGTCCATCCTGTAACAATTTGTGAACAAAATGAAATCGAGGTAAACCATCCATTAAGTCCGTTGCATCGAAGCGGTATTCTTCAATTTCTGTATCTCGATAAGAATCTGGGAAAAGATTTGGCAATAGTATGCTATTTTTATAAGTGCTTTGTCTCATCAAGATTTTATCTTTACCAAATTCCTCTGCAAAATCCTTCGCATCTTCGCTCTTAATGCCTCCAAACACTACTAAATTGCGACATCCTCCAAGGATTGCTCGTTTCATTGCTTTTGCACTGATTTTCCCGGATTCTAATTCTAATTGACCTAAAGACTGTGTCGCAAATATACCCGCTACGCGATATTCAGCAGCTAAGTTTAAAAATATCTCAACATCTGGGTTTATATACCGCGAATATTCATCTACGATTAAAAAATGAGGAATGCGAGTAAATTCCGTTCCTGGCCGTCTAAAGGCACCGTTTTGTAAATGCATAATTAAAAACTGACCAAATGCATCTCCAGAGGTACGCAACATACCCAGAGCCGTATTAACAGCTAAGACCCCACCTTTTGCATAATGTTCATCGATATTGAAACTACTCTTACCTGTCATGATTTGACGCAGGGCATCATTCGATACAACATTTTCTAGTTGTGCTCTTAATCCAATGACAAATTGACGATATTTATCTTTCATGCTTCCTAGTAGCTCTGATTCAAAGAAATGCACTAAATCCGTCATACCATCCCGAGCCTTTAATTCAGCCACTTTCGCAGCAAGGACACGTTCATCGCGTAACGTATTCATGACATCGACAATATCAATGTTATCCCCGTGTAGCTCTTTTAATAGTTTCGTAACGTTGCGTGCTGATAATTCTTGCACCGTTGCAAAAAAGGCATCCTGCTTACCGAATAGTCCCTTTAGTACAATAACGGTAGCTTCAGCAACAGCGTTGATTTCACCTTCCATCGGGTTAAACTGTGCCGTATTTGACATCATAGGATCAATATGCGTACATGGAATCCCCATTTCAAAACACATTTCATTTACCATTGCTGCTACATCACCTTTTGGTTCGATAACAGATAACCCGAGTGGAACACCTTTAGCCTTTAGCACTAATAATTGATAGATTAAGGGTTTTAATATGGTAGCCGTTTTTCCACATCGAGTAGGTCCAACAACTAACATATGGGTAAACATGTCACTCCCACCCCATCTAACAGGTATGCTCAAATAAAAATCACTCCTTTAGAAATAAATTCTATTTTCTTAATTTTTCTGGAGACGTCTTTTCTTCATCATCTGCACCTGTATCATTTATGGCTTTATTAGTAGGAATCTGTAGTCTCTCTTTATACCAAATCGGTAATTTTCCTTTAGGTAAACAAATGAAAACAGTTATAACAGCGCTGACTAGACTAATCAATACTGAAATTATCACATCCAAAAGAGAAGATTGTGCAACTGGCATGACAAAAAACTGCATGATTGTAAATGAACCTGCAATTACTTTATAAAACAACATGTTATGACCATTTGGATTATCCTTTTTTAGCTCGACAATACTTAATCCCCAAATCGACAAAACTAAGAGAAGCGGACCAATATACATCATAAATTCTCTATTTCCTCCCTTCCTTATTTCTTCTCACAATTTCCATAGCCAGATAATTGGTTCAATTGATAGTATCCATGCCATCCATTTCTCTTGTTTAAGAAAAAGAAGATAGCCAGTGCTAATCCATAATAAGAAGAGGCCAAATAAAACCATTCCTAACTTTTTTGTTTGGCCGATTCTCACAGTTCTCTCTCCTTTCGTTAGTTTCTTAACTCTGTATTCTCATAGTTTTGAAGCGGGCTTTCTAGCGAATTCTAAGGTTCAGCTTGTATTTCAGATTCTTCAACCTCTGTGATTGGCGCTTCTTCTTGACGATCAGCTTGATTGAAAAATTTAAAATAAATGAATGTACCCAACACGAAAAAAAAAGAACAAAAAAAGAACAGTTTTCATAAATAATAAACTGTTCTTTACTCTTTTATTGTAAAAACATAACCTACTATATACATTGTTTTTATTTATTATCATCACTTTCCTCCGCTTCACCTAGAACTATATAAATTTCATTTAGTTTCTTCTGATTTTTTCGTCTCTTCCATTTTTCTATAACGGTTTCATTTGGTTGTTCTTTTATCCGTTGGTTACCTCGCTTTTTTTTATACGATATTTCCGCTCTCATCACAACATAGTTTAAATAAAGTGTAAGAACCAAAAGTATTACCATCGCTAGTTTCATTAGAAACGTAGCACTAATCAATTTATCAAATGTCCAATTGTAATAAATAAAGCTTGATATCACTAATACCCCGTATATTGTTGTAGTTACTGTGACTAATCGATCTATCTTCCGCTTCTTCTCTTGGGTTAGATACCGAATAATTATATGAACTATCAATGTACCAATCCCTAATACTATAAACCATACGGGTGTGGGAATAAAATTACCTTCCCACATTAGCACGATTCCATAGGCACTTGCTCCAAAACTGATTAATGCTACTATTATTTGTGACATTTAATCATCCCCATACACCTCCGATTGATAACGTATTGAAACACCTTTGTCTCTCAAAGCGGATTCCACCCGTAAATGTGAAACTAAAGAACTTAATCATATTATGTTATTTCATACCGGCTTGAACTTATACGACTAAAGCTTCTTATTCATTTGACAAACCCAAAGAGTAAAACACAATATATAAAACTCAAATACAAATTCAATGACTAAAAATAAACTGAAATGCAAATTCAATATTTACACTTTTTCTATTTTTTGCTATATTAATTATTAGTTTTACTCAATTAAATCCTAGGAGGCTTATTTATGGCAATCTATAAAGCAACTCTAAAATTTGCAACACCAAATCAAGCAGGTCAAAGTTTAGATTTTGAATCTGCTTCAGTTTTAAAAGAAATTCACACATATTTTAAAGATCATAACGAGAAACAATCAAAGACTTTAAAGATTCTTGAAGTTAAAGAACATTCTTTGACAGTAATAATGAGTGCAGGTAATGTCTATGGAGATGGTCGTGATTTTACAGCGCTAAGTAACATTTTAAGAAACAATGGTTGGTTAAAATTCAGTAGCACCAATAATTTATTAACTGCATCTTCCTTCGAAAAAGTTGAGGATGTTGATTTTAGTAAACGTCCTTTGCTTCCTAAAGAATACAACTATATTTGGACACAAGATTTTAATAAACTTATTACAGACCAACATGCAATAGACTTATTAAAATCATTATTTATCTTAGCAGCAGAAGATCAACAATATTTGACTTCAAAAGCATCAAAACAAAAATATGAAAATTGTCTATATCGTGTTAAAGAAGCTTTATTTGATGCATTTCATTAAGGAAGCTGTTGGATTTTCGTAGAATCAAAGAGATCAAAATAATATTATTTTTGCAACACCAGAAACCATTAAATCATATTAAACTCCAAGAGCTGATTAAATTATTTAATCAACTCTTATTTTTTCCTAATTTTCAATTCCCCTTTCAAATCTTTTCAGCATCACAGCCGCTCAGCATTCGAAAATATTCATTAAAGCTTTGCACAGACACTATTAGTTCAAATAAAAGTAGTCTATGAAATTAGACTACTTTTATTTGATGATTTGTTTTATCTTGAGTACAAATAATCAAATGATATCACCTCGATCTAACGCCCTTCTTCTTAGTGATTGAAGCTGTTTTAAAAATTGAATGATCTCTTTCCCTACTACTAAATATTCGATATGATGATAATTTCTTAATACTTCTTCATGTAGTCCCTTCATTGTATGAATGACATAGACTAACACCTTCCTTCCATCTTTTTTATATTCTTCTTTTTTATATTGCTGCAGCTCAAACACTTTCTTTAAATCGTTATCCACTAAGTTAACAAAATATTTTTCTTCCCCTTTATGCGTAACAAGACAATCCAATCCGGGATACTTTGGATTTATCTCTGTTTTTTCAAAACGTCTTTTGAAGGACATTTCGTTTTCAGGAATTGCACATGCAAATCTCAATAAATCCTCTTCCATTTCTAGCTGCCTTAAATAATATTTGCCAAAAGTATAAGGGAATATTTTCAAACTTCTTACTCTGGCGATGAGCTCCTTATTATCTTCACGAGTGAATGTTTGAACTATGTCGGTAAATCCCTGTTCTCCTTTTTTGAAAATCATGTAATCGACAAGAGCTGTGCTATGCTCATATATACTCGTGTAGTTTTTTATTTCCCTTATCATCTTCTCTAAATTTTTTTCACTAACACTGTGCATGTACGTATAGATTCCATACTCTTTACTGCCTGTATAAATGTTTTGCAGCGTGCCTTGTATGTTGTCACTTCGATTCATATGGAAGCGGGATTTTATCTCTCGACTATCGCTTAGCACCCATCCATACGGCTCTAGGTCAATCATTAAATCATTAGTAGCTAATAAAAATGGGACTAGGTTTTCTGCCACTTCTAACTGGTGTATTTTCTTTTCCGCTTGCAAGCCTTTCGTTCTTAGCAAAGCGAGTCCTTCCCTCGTAATGCGATGATACTTCCCTTGACTCCTCTGACCTGATCTATATCTGATGATTGGGTGACTGCTAATAAAGCCACTTATTCTTAATAGGCGAAGTTTCCGATACGTATATGCTTTAGTCATTCCATATCTTTTTTGGATTTGATCCGTACTCATTGCGCGGTACTCATATAACCCCACCAAAATATCAACGTCTAGTGGTTGAATTTTTTTAATCCCTGCCTTATTAGAACGTTCTGCCTGTTCCAACAACCTCCCCCTCCTAACTAAACTTGATAAAAGAACCCATGTGCAAAAGAAGGCTGTTTCGTTACGTCATATACTCATGAAATCGTACATG